>NZ_CADIJV010000009.1 GCF_902859765.1 Achromobacter pulmonis | reverse complement strand
CGTGGCGGGAGCGGCGGAAGCGGCGGGCGTGGCGGCGGCCGCTGTAGCAGCCGCTGCGGTGCCGGCCGTGGCGGCGGCCGGCTTGGCCGCCTGCGCGCCGCTTTCCGCCAGCGCCTGGTCGATCGCCGCGGCGTCTTCGCCCGGCGCCAGCAGCACGCCGATCACGGTGTTGATCGGCACCGATGCCGGGCCGGCCTGAACCACGATGCGGCCGAGTACGCCGGCGTGCTCGGCGTTGATCTCGACGATCGCTTTCTCGGTTTCGATTTCGGCCAGCGCATCGCCCACGGCGACGGTGTCGCCTTCCTGCTTGAGCCACTGGTGCAGCGTGCCGGTGTCGGCATCGGCCGCGACGGAGGGGAGCTTGATAAGGTGTGCCACGTGTCGTTCGTCCTATTCTGCGCGCGCGGCCAGGTCGGGCCGGTAGGCCGCCGGGTCGTCGTATTCGACCAGTTCCAGCACATTGCCTTCGGGGTCGCGGAAGAAGGCCAGCCAGGTGCCGGGCCGCACTTCCATCGGCGCCGGTTCGCTGTCGAAGGCCACGCCGCGCGCCCGCAGGCTTTCGACGGTGCCGGCCAGGTCATGCACGATGAAGGTCAGGTAGGTGTTGCCCTGGCGGTCGAGGATGGCGGCGCCGCGCGCCGCGGCTTGCGGCGCCACGGCCGGCTGCAGCAGCTTGATGCGCTCGCCGTATGAGGTCTGCAGCCGCGCCACGTCGTAGCCGTGCTGCGTCAGGCCGGTGGCGCGGGCCTTGTCGGCCGGTACGCTGACGCGGTTGACCAGGGTCAGGCCGACCACCTCGGTGTAGAACGCCAGTTGGGCGTCCAGGTCGGCGCAGCAAATGCCGACTTCCATCGGCACGCTCATGTGCAGGGCGGCGCTCATGCGCGTTCTCCCAGGTCGGCCAGCACGTCGTGCAGGCCGGCGATGACTTCTTCGGTATCGGCGAAGGCGGCGCGTTCCAGCACCTTGGAGATGCTGGGCGAGGCCTCGCCGCCGGTGACGCGCTTGACCGGTTGATCGAGCCAGTCGAAGTAGCGGCGCTGGATCTCGTCGGCCAGCATGGCGCCGTACGAGGTGCCGCGCGCGCCCTGTTCGACGATCAGCACGTTGTTGGTCTTCTGGATGCTGGCGCCGATGGTGTCCCAGTCGAGGTTGGCGCGGTCCAGCGTGCGCAGGTCGATGACTTCGGCGTCGACGCCGGTCTCTTCCGCCGCCTTCAGGGCGCGGCCGACCATCGACAGGTAGGTCAGCACCGTGACCTTGGAACCTTCGCGGCGCACGCGCGCCTTGCCGAACGGGATGGCATAGTCGAGGTCGTCGGCGGGCACTTCGCCCGACGAAGCGTACAGGTCGACGTGCTCGATCACCAGCACCGGGTCCTTGGAGGCCAGCGCGGTGTTCATCAGGCCGATGTACTCGTAGGGCGTGGACGGCGCGACGATGCGCCAGCCGGGCGCGGTGGCGAACACGCCGGCCGGGTCCATCGAATGCTGCGAGCCGTAGCCCGTGCCCATCGCGACCTTGGTGCGCAGCACGAACGGCACGTCGATGTCGCCGCCGAACATGTGGCGGGCCTTGCCGATCTGGTTGAAGATCTGGTCGGCCGCGACCCACATGAAGTCGGGGTACATGAATTCCACCACCGGTTTGTAGCGGCCGTCCATGGCCAGGCCGCCGCCCAGGCCGGCGAAGGCGTTCTCGGAGATCGGCGTGCCCAGCACGCGGTCGGGGTACTTGTCTTTCAGGCCGCGGGTGGCGCCGTTGGTGCCACCCTTCAGGCGGTGCACGTCCTCGCCCAGCACCACGACGCCGGGGTCGGTTTCCATGCGGCGGTCGAGCACGTCGGCCACCGCGTCCACGAACTTGCGCTCGGCGCGGGCGCCGGCATGGTCGGCGGCGTCCTGGTAGCGCAGGCCGGCCAGTTCCGAGCCGTCGCTGCGCAGGCCCACGTCGCGGAAGTCGGGGCGCGGCCACAGGTCGGCGCGCACGCGGCGCTTGCCGCCGTCGGCGGTCTCGGTCAGGCGGCCGGCGACGTCCGTCATCACGTCCTTGCAGCGCTGGCGCAGGGCATCGACCTCGGCCTGGGTGATCAGCTGGCGGCCGATCATCTCGGCGGCAATCTTGTCCAGCGGATCGCGGCGGCGCCATTGCGCTTCCTCTTCCTTGCTGCGGTAGCCGAAGGCGCTGCCGGGGAAGGGACCGTTCTGATGGAAGAAGCGGTAGACGTCCACTTCGATGATGGTGGGGCCGTTGCCGGCGCGCATGTGGGCCACGGCTTCCGACATGGCCAGGTGCACGGCCAGCGGGTCCATGCCGTCGACCCGCCAGGCCGGGATGTTGAAGGCCTGGCCGCGGGCCGACAGGCGCGGCTCGGCGGTCGATTCCTCGACCGTGGTGGACACGGCGTAGCGGTTGTTCTCGATGAAGAAGCACAGCGGCGTCTTCCACGCGGCGGTCAGGTTCATCGTTTCGAGCACCGAGCCGATGTTGACGGCGCCGTCGCCGAAATAGGTCACGGCCACGCGGTCGGTGCCAGCGTGGCGGTGGGCCCAGGCCGCGCCGGCGGCCAGCGGCACGCCGCCGCCGACGATGGCGTTGGTGCCGAGGGCGCCGGCTTCCAGCCAGCGCAGGTGCATGCTGCCGCCACGGCCGCGGCAATAGCCTTGCGCCAGGCCCATGATCTCGGCCAGGGTCTTGTGCAGCACTTCGTCGATGGCGGGCGTGAGCGGGTCGCGCGGGTCCAGGCCCCGCGGCGCGACGTGTTGCAGCGCCTTGGCCAGGAACTGGTGGTGGCCGCGGTGCGAGCCGTTGATCTGGTCGCCGGCGCCCAGCGCCAGCACCGAGCCGACGGCGCCGCCTTCCTGGCCCACCGACGAGTGGGCGGGGCCGTGCACCAGGCCCGCGGCGGCCAGGTCCAGTACCGCTTCCTCGAAGGCGCGGATCCAGTGCAGCTGCGTCAGCATGGTGGCCAGCAGCGTGGGGTCGGCCTGTTGCCAGTCCGAGGCCTCGACGGTCAGTTGCCGCCAGGGCGCCTGGGAGCCAAGCGGTTGGTAGGTGGCCATGAATGAATCTCCAGAATGTGGGTAAGCGTCGATGCGGCAGAGGTCAGAGGTAGCTGTAGCGGCTCCAGCCGCCGTCGGCCACCAGGGTGTGTCCGGTGATGTAGGCGGCCTGGCGCGATGCCAGGAACACCGCCAGGTCGGCCATCTCGCCCGGCTGCGCCAGGCGCCGCAGCGGTGTGCGCTGCTTGAGGCGTTCGGGGTCGAGGCGGCCGCGCGCGGCCAGGTCGCGCACCAGGTCTGTCTCGACATAGCCGGGGGCCAGCGCGTTGACGCGCACGCCCGCCGGGCCCCATTCCACCGCCAGGGTCTCGGTCAGCAGCACCACCGCGCCCTTGGTGGCGCAGTAGGCGGCGCGGTCGGGCGCGGCCACCACGCCGTACATGGAGGCCAGGTTGATGATGCAGCCCTCGCCCTTGGGCACCATGCGGCGGCCGGCGGCCTGGGCGCACAGGAACACGCCGGTCAGGTTGATGTCGACGGCGCGGCGCCATTCGTCGGGCGTGACCTCCAGCGACGGTTTGTTGGCCGAGATGCCGGCGTTGTTGACCAGCACGTCGATGCCGCCCCAGGTCTGCTCGACCTGGACGAAGGCGCGCTCGACCGCGTCGGCGTCGGTGACCGAAGCCTGCGCGGCCAGGGCCTGCCCGCCGGCCGCCTGCAGCCCGGCCACGGCGGTGTCCAGCGCCGCCGGGTCCATGTCCAGCAGCGCCACCCGCGCGCCCTGGCGCGCGAACGCCTCGGCGGTGGCGTAGCCGATGCCTTTGGCGCCGCCGGTGATCACCACGTTCTTGCCGCGCAGCTCGGCGTGGCGTACTTCGGGAGTATTGTCCAAGTGCTTGCCTCTACAGATAGGGCGGTCAGACCGCCAGCCATTCCTGGACCACGTCCTGGCGCTCATGCAATTGCGCGGGCGGTCCTTCGAAAACGATGCGGCCGTGGCCCATCACGCTCACGCGGGTGGAGACCTTCAGCGCGATGGTCAGCTTCTGCTCGACCAGCACCACCGACACGCCGCGCTGGTGGATGTCGCGGATCACATCGGCGATCACTTCCACGATCTTCGGCGCCAGGCCTTCGGTGGGTTCGTCGATCAGCATGACCTTGGGGTTGCCCAGCAGCGAGCGGCACATGGTCAGCATCTGCTGCTCGCCGCCGGACAGGTTGCCGGCGCGGGTATTGCGGCGTTCCTTCAGGCGCGGGAAATAGCCGAACATTTGCTCGATGGTCCAGGCCGGCGCGTCGGGGCGGACCGGCTGCTCGCCCATGCGCAGGTTCTCGTCCACCGTCAGGTTGGCGAACACCTCGCGCTCTTCCGGCACGAAGCCCAGCCCGGCGCGGGCGATCTCGAAGGGGCGCTTGTTGGTGATGTCGCGGCCTTCGATGGCGATGCGGCCACCGGTCACTTCCACCAGCCCCATGATGCTTTTCATGGTGGTGGAGCGGCCGGCGCCGTTGCGCCCCAGCAGACTGACCACTTCGCCGCGCCCGACCGCCAGGTCGATGCCGTGCAGGATGTGGCTCTTGCCATAGTGGGCGTGCACGCCTTGCAGGGCCAGCAGGGGGGATTGCATGCTCATACCGTTTCCTCTCCCAGGTAGGCTTCGCGCACGCGGGCGTCGCCGCGGATCTCGGCGGGCGTGCCGGTGGCCAGGATCTCGCCATAGACCAGCACACTGATGCGGTCGGCCAGCGAGAACACCACCTGCATGTCGTGCTCGACGATCAGCAGGGTGCAGTCGCGCGTCACGTCCTTGATCAGCTCGACGGTGTAGTCGACCTCGTGCTGCGACATGCCGGCCATGGGCTCGTCCAGCAGGATCACCTTGGGCCGCGAGGCCAGCGTCATGCCGATTTCCAGCGAGCGCTGCTCGGAGTAGTTGAGGTCGCCCGCGGCGGTATGCTGCTTGGGCGCCAGGCGCACTTTCTCCAGCAGTTGGTCGACGTTCTCGTTGACCGCGCGGTGGCGCGCGATGGGGCGCCAGAAGTTGTAGACCAGGCCGTGCATGCGCAGCACCGCCAGCCGCAGGTTCTCGCGCACCGACAGGCGCGGAAAGACGTTGGTGATCTGGAATGAGCGCGCCAGGCCGAGGCGGTTGATGCGCTCGGGCGGCAGGCCGCCGATCGGGCGCGAACGCAGGCTGATGTCGCCCGAGGTCGGCGCGAACGAGCCAGACATCAGGTGGAACAGCGTGGACTTGCCGGCGCCGTTGGGGCCGATGACGGCGTGGCGTTCACCGGCCTCGACCTGCAGGTTGACGCCGCGGATGATCTGCGCGTCGCCGAAGGACTTGCGCACGTCGGTCAGGGTCAGGATGGCGTGGCTCATTTTGCGGTCTCCAGCACGGGCGTGGCCTCGGTCTGGCCGCGCCACAGGGCCTGCGCCCAGCGGCAGGCCAGCAGGCCGCCCGCGAACAGCGCCAGCGGCAGCAGCCAGGTCGACAGCGCCAGCGGCGCCCAGTCGTGGCCGAACAGGGGAATGGCGGGCCAGCCGGCCTCGGGGTTCAGCGCCAGCAGCGAGCGGTAGTCGCGCGCGAACATGCGTTGCAGCATCTCCACCGTGAACACCGTGGCGCCGGTCAGCAGCAGGCCGCCGGCGACGGACACCGCCGCGCGCGGCAGCCAGTCGGCCAGGCCGCGCTGGCGCAGCGACTTGGCGGCGCGTTGCACCAGGCCCACCAGGCCATCCGGAACGAACAGCATCACCAGCACGAACAGGATGCCCTGGTACAGCAGCCACGAACGGGTGATATCGGCCAGCGTCTGCGACAGGAAGGTCAGGATCGAGGCGCCCAGCACCGGGCCGAGGAAGGCGTTGACGCCACCGATATAGGCGAACAGCACCGCGTCGGTCGACAGCTTGACCTCGAACAGCACGTAGTTGCCGGCCTCGATGTTCAGCGCCTGCAGGCCGCCGGCGATGCCGGCGAACATGGCCGACAGCGCGAACACCATGGTCTTGAGCGTGTGCGGCCGATAGCCCAGGTAGCGCAGGCGGTTGGCGTTTTCGCGCAGGCCCAGTGTCAGCCGGCCCAGCGGCGTGCGGGTCAGGCCATAGAGCGCGGCCAGCGACACCAGCACCCAGGCCAGCACCAGGAAGTACACCTCGATATCGGAGCCGAAGGTGAAGCCCCAGGCCGGCATGCGCATGGCCGACAGCCCGGCTTCGCCGCCGAACACGCCCTTCAGGTGCGGCGCCAGCGCGTGCAGCAATTCGGCCAGCGCCAGCGTGATCATCGAGAAGTAGACGCCGGCGCGCAGGGTGGCGAACCAGCCCGCGACCAGGCCGAACAGCAGGCCGGCCACGCCGCCGGCCAGCGGCATCAGCGGCGTCGGCAACAGGCCGGCGCCGCCCAGCGCATTCATGGCGTGAATGGTGGCGAAGGTGCCGACACCGAAGTAGGCGGCGTGGCCGAAGGACAGCATGCCGCCCTGGCCGGCCAGCAGGTTGAAGGCGCAGGCGAACAGGGCCGCGATCAGCATCTGCACCGCCGCCACCAGTTGGCCCGGCGGCAGCAGCCAGGGCAGCGCGCACAGCGCCGCCACGCAGACGAGCAGCAGCAGGGCGGCGCTGGCGCGGCGCGAGGAATTCTGGTTCATGCCTGCTCTCCCTTCAGGCCCGAGGGCTTGACCAGCAGCACCACCAGCATCAGCAGGAACGGCAGCGTCGCCGCCAGGCTGGAGATCTTCACCGTCATCAGACCGCCAACGCTCTCGGCCCATTCGCCGGCGCCGAACAGGCCGAACAGGGTCGCCAGGCTGGCGTCGATGCCGACCGAGAACGAGCTGATCAGGCCGATCAGCAGCGAGGCGATCATGGCGCCTTCGAGCGATCCCAGGCCGCCCACCACGACCACCACGAACACCAGCACGCCCAGCTCCAGCGCCATGTTCGGATTGGTGGTGTAGAACGCGCCCGCGACCGCGCCGGCCAGGCCGGCCATCGCCGCGCCCACGCCGAACACGCTCATGAACACCAGCGGCACGTTGTGGCCCAGGGCCTCGGCCATGCGCGGCCGATAGATGGCCGAGCGCACCACGATGCCGACGCGGGTGCGCGACAGCAGCAGGTAGATCACCGCGAACATGGCCAGCGACACGCCGCCCATCAGCAGGCGGTAGAAGGGATAGTCGGCATCGAACACGCGGAAGGCCGCGAAGTTCAGGAATTGCGGCACGCGGTAGTCGACCGGGAAGTCGCCGTAGAACAGCTTGATCAGTTCGGCCACGATGAACGCCAGGCCGAAGGTCACCAGCAGTTCCTGCGCGTGGCCGAATTTGTGCACGCGGCGCAGGAAGAAGCGCTCCACGCCCATGCCGAGCACGCCGGCGATAACGGTGGCCAGCACCAGCGCGGTCCAGAACCCGGTGACGGGCGTCAGGGTGTAGGCGGCATACGCGCCTATCATGTAGAACGAGGCGTGCGCGAAGTTGAGCACACCCATCATTCCGAAGATCAGTGTCAGGCCTGCCGACACCATGAATAGCAGCAGGCCGTAAATCACGCCGTTCAACAGCGAGACGGTAAAGTATTCCATGTCCGCTCCAAAATCCTTGCGCGCAGGCGCAGCGCGCCTGGCGATCCATCACGCCCTGGTTTTCCGGCCCCGCGCCGGCGAGCGTTTTATTGGCGGGTGACCGCGGGCGACGCGCCGCCCGCGGCGACTCGCGGCATCAGTCCGGACGAACCATCTTGCAAGTGGCCTGCGGCGGCGCGGACACGTCCGCGGCGGACAGCACCTTGACCGGCTCGAAGCCCATGTCGGTGCCGTCGGCCTTGTACTTGGCGTTCTTGCTGACCTTGGACACCACCATCGGCAATTGCACCTGGTGGTCGGCCGCGCGCATGGTGTACGTGCCCAGCGCCGAGGTGTAGGTGACCTTCTCCAGCGCGCGCGCCAGGTCCGGCACCGACAGCTTGCCGTCCTTAGGCTTGACCTGCTTGAGCGCTTCGCCCAGGAAGGTGATGCCGATCACGGTCTGCGGCTCGGTGTAGCTCGGGTAGTGGCCGGTCTTGGACTTGTAGTCCTCGGCGAACCTGGCGCCTTCCTCGCCCGCGGCTTCGATGTTGTAGGGGTGGGCGATGTAATGGCCCAGCGCGACTTCGCCGGCGTTGGCGAGGTTGCCGACCTGGTCCAGGAACACGGTGGCAAAGCGCACCTTCAGCCCGGCCGACTGCGTCGCCTTCATCAGCAACAGCAGGTCGTTGGACCAGTTGCCGGTGATGACGGTGTCGGGATTGGCCGAGCGGATACGCGCCACGTAGGGCGCGAAGTCCTGAATCTTGTTGACTTCGTGCAGCGTCTTGCCGACCACTTCATAGCCGTACTGCTTGGCGAAGCGCTCAGTGGCGCCCTCCATGTCCTGGCCCCAGGAATAGTTCTGGTTGATGGCGTAGACGCGCTTGCCCAGCGTGCCGTCGGCCGCCATGACCGAGGTCAGCGCCTTGACGCGCAGGTCGGCGTTGGTGGCGAAGCGGAAATGGTAGAAGTGGCACTTCTGGCCGGTCAGTTCCAGCGCCTCGCCGCCCACGTTCAGGAACACGACTTCCTTGCCCGGGTTGCGCAGGTTGTGCTTGCGCACGTCTTCGGTGAGTTGGCCGGAGATGGCCGACGACGAGCCCTGCACCAGGATCTGCACGCCTTCGGCGGCCGCGGCGCGGAAGCGGTCGGAGGCGCCCACGGGGCCGCCCTGGTTGTCGAATTCGACCAGCTCCAGCGGTTGGCCATTCCAGCCGCCGGCGGCGTTGATGCGGTCCAGTTCGTACTTGACCGCGGCGCGGAATATCAGGCCGGTCGAGGCCTGCGGGCCGGACAGCGTCTCGATCAGGCCGATCTTGACGGGCGCGGCCTGGGCCGATGCGGCAATGCCGGCCAGGCACAGCAGGCCGGTGGTGAAAGCCAATTTCATGCGTGTCTCCTCCGTGGAACGGGAGTGGTAGGTCCGTGAATCAAGCAAGCGCGCTTTACCGCGGCTCTTCTATGCCCAGGAAGCGGGCAATTTCGGTGAGTTGTCCTTCCAGCATGTAGAGGCCGGGATGGGTGCGGCAGCCGCGCGCGGCGGCGGCGCGCAGCAGCGGCGTGTCGACGCGGCGCATCACGGCATCGGCCACCACGGCGCCGGTCGCCAGCGCATCCAGCTGGAAGGGCAGGGGATCGTTGTCGTCCAGGCCAAGCGTGGTCGCATTGATGGCGATGTCACAGGACTCGGGACGGGGACCGGCCAGCGAGATGGCCAGGCCGGGGAAGTGTTGCGCCAGGCGCGCGGCGAAGGCCTCGGCCTTGGCGGCCGAGCGGTTGTACAGGCGCAGGCTGGCCGGACCGGCCTCGGCAATGGCGCAGGCGATGGCCTTGCCGGCGCCGCCCAGGCCGGCCAGGTAGACATGGCGGCCGGCGGGGTCATGCCCCTGGCCGCGCAGGCCGGCGACAAAGCCCAGGCCGTCGAAGTTGCCGCCGGTCAGGCAGCCGTCGCGCACGCGCACGGCATTGACCGCGCCGATCAGTTCGGCGGCGGGGGTGAGGGCGTCGCACAGCGCGGCGGCGCTTTCCTTGTGCGGCACGGTGACCACCAGGCCGCCCAGGTTGGCCAGGCCGCGCAGGCCCGCGAACAGGCCGGGCAGGCCGGCGGCCGCGACGTGGAACGGCACCATGACGGCGTCGATGCCGCGCTCGCGCAGCAGGGCGTTGAGCCGCTGGGGCGTCTTGACGTGCACGATCGGGTCGGCCGCGATCGCGAATACGGTTGTGCTGCCGGTGATTTCCACCTGATTGTCCCCTGCCTGTCATGCGGCTATTGGCCGTGTTTTCTTGACGCCCTTGCTTGAAATCGCCAGTTGCTTTACGCTTTCAGTACAAGTTGTCAGGCAACTTTATTAAGTTGTCCGATAAATCATAGGGCAAGCGTTTTTCCCGTGTCAAGCGCTGCAATCAGCGGTTCAATCGAATTGCTGGCGGCGCCCCGGGCGCGGGCGCGGGCCGTCGAAAAAAGCTCTGGAGACAGCATGATTTCGTTTGAAGGACAGGTCGCCGCCATTACCGGCGCGGGCAATGGCATCGGTCTGGCGACCGCGCGGCTGATGGCCGCCCACGGCGCCCGCCTGGTGCTCACCGACATTGACAAGGCGCGCCTGGACGAGGTGGCCGCGGAACTGGACCCCAGCGGCCAGCGGGTGTTGGTGCAGGCGCTGGACGTGTCCGCCTCGCACGAGTGCGACCGGGTGCTGGAACGCGCCGCGCAGCATTTCGGCGGCATCGACCACCTGGTGCACTGCGCCGGCATCTATCCCGAGCAACTGGTCAAGGACACCAGCGACGAGGCCTGGAAGAAGCTGATGGGGGTGAATCTGGACGGCACCTTCTACGTGTGCCGCGCGGCCCAGCGCCACCTGCGCCAGAATGGCTCGGTCGTGCTGTTGACGTCGTTGGCGGCGCAGCGCGGCAGCTACGCCCATGCGGCGTACTCGGCGTCCAAGGGCGCGGTGCAGAGCTTCACCCGCAGCCTGGCGCTGGAACTGGCGCCGCAGATCCGCGTGAACGCGGTGGCGCCGGGCATCATCGCCACCTCCATGACGCACGACCTGATCGGCCAGAAGGGCGCGCAACTGCTGGAAAGCACGCCGTTGCGGCGCTTCGGCACGGCCGATGAAATCGCCGGCGCGATCGCCTTCCTGTGCTCGCCGCTGGCCGGTTTCGTGACCGGCGAGGTGATGCAGGTGAACGGCGGCATCTATATCGCGTAAAGTCTGAAACGGCCGCGCCCCTGCATCCGGCAAAATCCTATAATTTTCAAGGGCGTGGCGGCAGTGAAACGTCGAAAATTCCTATAACCACGGGCTGGCGCGCCCCAGGGTCCCTCCGGTGCGAGCCGCCTTCACGTTTTAACGATTCCTCATGCAGCCCATTCATCCTCAGGACCGGCGCGACCCCGAGCCGCAGCGCGGGGCGCCGAAACACTCGCTCTCGGCGGGCGTGGCCGACGCGCTGGCCGAACAGATCCGCCAGGGCACGCTGGCGCCCGGCGACCGCCTGCCCACCGAAAAGCAGCTGACCGAGCTGTATTCGGTCAGCCGCGCCGTGGTGCGCGAGGCGCTGGCGCGCCTGAAATCCGAAGGCCTGATCACCTCGCAGCAAGGCAGCGGCGTGTTCGTCGATCCCAACTTCCAGCGCAACGCCTTCCGCATTGCCGCGCCCACGCCGGGCGATAACCAGGACCTGGAACACATCCTGGAACTGATGCTGTCGATCGAAGTCACCGCGGCGCGTTACGCCGCACAGCGCCGCAGCGATGCCGACCTGAAGAAGATGCGGCAGGCGCTGGTGGGCATGGAATACGCGCTGATCAACGACAAGCTGGGCGATGAAGAGGATTATCAGTTCCACCAGGCCATCGTGCAGGCCACCCACAACCCGCATCTGGTGGCGCTGAACGATTACCTGGAAGCGAATGTGCGGCGGGTCATCCGCAGCGCCCGCAACAACACGGCGCGCATGTATGCCGAGCGCATGGCGGCGGTGCAGAGCGAGCACCAGGCGATCTTCGCCGCCATCGAGGGCGGCGATTCCGATGCCGCCGGCAAAGCGGCCGAGCAGCATCTGCGCAATGCGGCCGACCGCCTGCGCCTGTTCCAGGCCGAGCGGGCGCCCCCGGTCTGAGCCTCAGGCGAAGGTCTGCTCCATTTCGCGGCGGAACTGCACGGCGGCCGCGCGCTCGTCGTATTCGACGTCGCTCCAGCGGATCGCCTGCGACTGCCGCACCGGGTGCTTG
This sequence comes from Achromobacter pulmonis, assembly GCF_902859765.1. GTDB lineage: Bacteria > Pseudomonadota > Gammaproteobacteria > Burkholderiales > Burkholderiaceae_B > Achromobacter > Achromobacter pulmonis. The sequence goes on along the minus strand of NZ_CADIJV010000009.1, from coordinate 158,831 downwards.
AGCTTGACCTGGTGCGACAAGCCTAGCGGCAGGTAGCCTTCGTCGACCGAGTCGCGCGCCGGCATCAGCCGGCCATACACGGTATAGCCGCCTTCGCCGTCGAGCAATTGGCCGGCCTGCAGGTCGCGCTTGGCGGTGGCCACCACGTCGCCATGCCAGCCGGCGGGCGCGCCGGTGGGCTCGCATCGCAGGCCGACGCTGGCCACGCTGATGCCCAGTTCCAGGCCGATCAGGTGATACGGCTTGTACATGGCGGTGTAGTTGCCGCTGGGGTCGGTGACCAGGCCATATTCCTTGAAGCAGCGGCGCACGTAGTCGCTGTCGGCGGCCAGCGTCACGTACACGCCCCAGCGCAGGTCGCGGAACACCGGCCGGCCGTCGCGTTCCAGCGAGGAAATCACTTCCACCTGGCCGCGATGGTGCAGCATGCCGCCGTCCGCGCGCGGTCGCAGCACCCGCGCCAGGTCGTCGACGCCGCAGGGCGGAAAATGCAGGCCGGAGGGCGAGGGCAACAGGCCGGTGGCATTGGCGACCGACGCCATTTCGATGGCGCTCTTGGTGCCGTCCAGGAAGCTGTTGAACACCTGCGCGTTGAAGTCGCCGGCGGCCACCATCTCGGCGGTGAAGCCGTAGTAGGGCCAGACGGTGTCGGGCGTGGAGGTATGGAATTCGGGCAGGTACTTGGTGCCCTTGCCGGCGGCCATCACTTCGAAGCCGGCGGCGCGGGCCCAGTCGACCATTTCGCAGATCAGCGCCGGCTGGTCGCCGTAGGCCAGCGAATAGACAATGCCGGCCTAGCGCGCGCGCCGCGCCAGCAGCGGGCCGGCGAGCGCGTCGGCCTCGACGTTGACCATGATGATGTGCTTGCCATGCTCGCAGCAGGCCAGCACGTGAGCGATGCCGGCCGCCGCTTGCCCGGTGGCGTCGATGACGATGTCGACGTCCGGGCTGGCGATGACCGCGTGGGGATCGTCGGTGAAATAGACCTTGCCCTGCTTGAGGGCGTCGCCGGTGCTGGCGGCGTTGAGCGCCGTGGCCGGCCAGCCGACCCGGGTCAGCGCGGCACGGGCCCGGTCGGGCGTCAGGTCGGCCACCGCTACCAGCCGCATGCCGGGCGTGCGGGGGGCCTGGCTCATGAACATCGCGCCGAACTTGCCGGCGCCCAGCAGCGCGACACGCAAGGGCTTCTGGTCGGCTTCTCGCTGCTTGAGCAAGCGGTGCAGATTCATGGTGCAGGCTCCTCCGGGGGGTGGGGATACAGCACCACAGAATAGTCCCAACCCCGGCCGCTGAACAGGGCCGGGCGCGGCCGCGCCGGCGCTGTCACCGTGGCGTCATCGGGCCTCGGGCCGGCCTTGCCGCGCTGCTTTCATTCGTCTGCCGTATACAACTCACCCGCCAGGACGTTGCGCCAGTTGCGCCAGGTGATGCGGGGGCGGTCGGCGACGTCGCGGTTGTAGGGGGCGTCGAACAGGATGTGCTTCCAGCGCGGCTGGGCCGCGCCCTGGATCAGGGGCTTGTCGTCAATCAGCAGGTGGCCGTGCACCAGGGTCTTGTCCTTGGTCAGGATCAGCCGGTTGGTGGCTTCGCGCCCCAGGTGTTTCTCGACCCACAGGTATTTCTCGGCCACGCAGTTCTCGAACTGCGACAGCGGCGAGGTGCAGATGCGCACGTCCATGCCCAGCGCCAGCAGTTCCTTCACGGCCTCCAGCGCCCCCGGCACCGGCGGCAGGTCGCGGATGAAGCCGGGCGCGGTGTAGATGGCCTCGGCCATGCCGCGCAGCTCGGGCGCGTAGTCCTCGCGGATGTAGAAGGACTTGCGATCCTCGAACGCCACCGGCGCGATGTCGGGGTGACGCGCGCGCCAGGCGTCGATGAAGGCGTGTTCGAAGTCGGCCAGCACGCCGTCTTGGTCGAGCAGGATGATCATGGCGATCCTAAGTCGTTGCGACGCGCTCGATTGTGCCAGAGCGCCGGGCCCGGTCTCAGCCGGGTTGCGGCCGGGAGCGGGCGACGACGCGGTAGCGGCTGCCGCCGTCGGTGGATTCGGACGCCACCAGCACCATGCGGTCATAGCGCCAGGTCAGGGGCGGCGGGGCGCTGGCGGGCGGATCGTGGCGTTCGATGTTGCGCAGCAGCGTGACGTGGGGGCGGAAGGGTTGGGCCGGCGGGGCGAAGCCGAAGGCCGACAGCCACAGCCAGAGGCCGTCATGGCTGGCCTGCAGCCCATCTGGCGTCTGCGCCGGGCCGGCCCACAGGATGCGGGGGCGGTCGAAGACGCCGTACCGATCGAGGGTGACGCTGCCGGGTTGCAGGCGGTGGTAGGCCGTGGCGTCGATCAGTTCGTCGGCGATTTCGCGTTCCACCTGCCCCAGGAAGGCCAGCGTCATGTGCAGGGTTTCGGTGCGCATGGGGCGGCCGTGGCTGTGCGGCTGGGCCAGGGCCGCCCAGGTGGACAGCGTTTGTGCCATGGGCGGATCGGGCCACAGGGCATAGAAGAGGCGGGCGGTGGGCATGACGGAATTGTAGGGCGCATTGCGGCGGTGCCGCCGGCCCGGGGTCAGATGATTCTGAATCACGCGTGCCGCGGCCGGCCTGGCAGGCGTACCGGAATTGTCTGATTCAAGAACAGGGTTCCCATTGCTGTAATGCGTTTCGCACCGCAACACGCCTACGCCGATGCGGAAAGTTCCCTCTCCCTTCACTGAGTCAGACCAGAGCAATCCTATGAAGAACACCCTCCTGAGCGCCGCCATCCTGGGCGGCTGCGCTTTTTCCGCCGCGGCGTTCGCTGCCGATCCGCCCGCCCCGACCTACTCCTCTGGCGAGGTGCGTGGCCAGCTTGCCGTCGAGCTGACCATCGGCAAGGGCTGCGAAGTGATCAACGGCACCGTCAACGGCGCCAATGCCTTCGGCACGCTGAGCTTCGGCGAGGTCTCGTCGCTGGCGAACAACGTGATCGACGCGCAGGCCAAGGGCTCGGGCGGCGCCATCGTCAAGCTCAACTGCACCAAGGACGTGGCCTATCGCGTGTCGCTGGATGACGGCCGCCACTCGGCGGGCGCAGGCGCCCGGCGCCTGGCGCTGGTCGGCGGCGCCACGGATGCCTTTGTGCCCTACAACCTGTACCAGGACGCTGCCCGCAGCAAGGTCTGGGACAGCCAGAACCCGTACACCGGAACGGGTAGCGGCGCCGCCGAAGAGATGGTGGTGTATGGCCGCATCCCGACCATGAAAGAGACGCCCGCCTCCGGCAAGTACGCGGATGTCGTCATGCTGACCGTCAGTTGGTAAATCGCCTTTGAGGAGGGGGCCGGGCCAACGCCGCGAGCCCCCGATCACCATGTTTCCCCGCGCTCTACTTTCCCTCGTCTGCATGTGCGCCGCCAGCTCCGCCGGCGCGCAGAGTTTCGCGTATTCCGGCAACGCCACCCTGGGCGTGCGCGTCGTCATCGCCAACCTGTGTTCCGCCGGATCGGCGGGCGCGGGCAGTACCGCGATCGCGTTCGGCAAACTCGACTTCGGCACGCATGCCAGCCTGTCGAGCGCGTTGAGCGGCCGCGGCGGCGCGGGCCAGGCCGGCATACGGGTGCAATGCGCCGTCGGCGTGCCGTATCGCGTCGTGCTGGGCGCGGGCGACAACGACGCGGGCCCGCAACGCCGGTTGAAAGGACCCAGCGGCGCGTTCGTGCGCTACGGGCTGTATAGCGATGCCTCGCTCAGCCGGCCCTGGACCGAGGCCGCGCCGGTGGCGCGCGCCGGGACCGGCGCGGAAGAGGTGATCCCGGTCTACGCTGCGATTGAACCCCAGGCCACGCCCGCCGCCGGTGTCTATCGCGACACCGTCAAGGTGACAATCCAATGGTAAGCGCGCCGCCTCGCCGGCGCCGGGGATGGGCGCTGGCCTTGCTGGCATGCGCCCTGGCGCATGCCTCGGATGGCCGTGCCGAGAGCGTCACGCAGGTGCTGACGGTGCGCGCGGCGATCACGCCCGGTTGCTGGTTCGGCACCAGCCGCACGCCGTTGCTGTCGCTGGGCACGATCGACTTCGGCACGGTGCCGCGCCTGGACAAGGACGTGAAGACCAAATCGTCCGTCGGGGCCGGCACGATCGTGATGACCTGCACGCCCGGCACGCAGTTCCGGGTGGACATCAACGACGGCAGCAACACCAGCGGGATGCTGATGTGGTACTCCGGCCGGCAATTGAAGCACGCGGCCAGCGGCAATGTACTCAAGTACGACCTGTATCGCGACAGCGGTTACAGCCAGCGCTGGGGCACCGGCGGCGAGGGCGTGCAGATGACCGCGACGGGTGGGCCCGTTGAACTTCCCGTCTACGCCAAGTTGCAGAGCACGACGACCCAGCCTACGCCGGGCGTCTACACCGACGACCTGATCGTCACCGTCTACTACTGAGCATGTTTTCCATGAAATCCCTTGTCCGCCTGACCGCCGCGGTGATCGCGCTGTGCCTGACCGGCACGGCCTTCGCGGCCGCCTCCATTCTCGTCTGGCCCATCGACCCGGTTATCGAACACGATGATTCCGGCGCGGCGATCTGGCTGGAGAACAACGGCAAGTCCGCCTCCCGCATCCAGATCCGCGCCCTGCGCTGGACCCAGGCCAATGGCGCCGATGAGCTGGTCGCCCAGGACAGCATCGTGGTCAGTCCGCCCGCCGCCGAGATCCAGCCGGGGCAACGCCAGCTACTGCGTCTTATCCGGACCGTCGCGGTTCCGCCAGGCAAGCAGGAAGCCTATCGCATCCTGATCGACGAGATTCCCGGCGATAGCGGCGCGGCCCCGGCCGGCGACGGCAGCGGGCGGCACGGCCAGGCGCCGCAGGCAGCAGCCGACGGGGGCGCCGGGCTGGCTTTCCAACTGCGCTACTCCGTGCCCCTGTTTGTCAGCGGAGAGGGCGCCTGGACGCGCGAGGACCTCCGCAAGCATCCGGACCCGAAGACCGCCGCGCAGCCGGTACTGACCTATTCGGTGCAGAACAAGGCTGGCCAGCGCTGGCTGGTCGTGCGCAACAGCGGCGCCGTCCATGCGCGCCTGTCGCAGGTCGGCTACACGCTGGCAGGGCGTGAGGTCTGGACGGTGCCGGGATTGCTCGGCTACGTCCTGCCCGGCGCCGAAATGCGTTTCGAAGTTCCCGCCGCGGTCCAGGCTGGCGGTGTGCTGAAGGCGCACGTCAACGCCGATCGCGAAGCCCGCGTGATTGCTCCCCGTTGAACCAATCGTGAATCCTGTCCGCCAACGTCTCTCGTATCGCCATATGGCATGCGCCGTCCGTCGCCTTGCCGCCCTGTCGCTGGCGGCCGCCGGCTGGGCCGCCCACGCGCAGGGCGCGGCGGCGGCCTTCTCGATGCCGGATGGCGTGCTGTATCTCGATGTCCTGGTCAACGGCAAGTCGGTGGGGCCGGTGCAGCGGGTGGATTACCGGCAAGGGCACTATTACCTGCCGGCGTCCGTGCTCAAGGGCGTGGGCGTAAAGGTGGAAGCGCCTGGGCAGGACCCGGTGGCGGTTGACCAGATTCCCGGGGTGCGGGTGGAGCTGGACAACGCGACCCAGCAACTGGCGGTCACCGTGCCCTCGGAGTGGTTGCCGCGGCAGGTCGTGGACATGGACGCGCGTGAACAGGCATCGTTGCCAGCCGCCAGCTCCACCGGCGTGCTGGTGAACTATGACGCGTATCTGAACCGGAACCGGCGCATAACCGCGCTGTCGGTGTGGAGCGAACAGCGGCTGTTCAGCCCCTATGGCGCGGTGTCGTCGACCGGTACGTGGCGCGGCACCGTGAAGGGGGAGGCGGGAGCCGGTTCACCGGGCTTCATGCGCTACGACACGCAATGGCGCTACAACGATCCGGCCACCATGCACAAATATGTGGTGGGCGACCTGATTACCGACGCCCTGGCCGACTCCAGCTCGGTACGCATGGCGGGTTTGCAGTTCGGCCGCAATTTCGCCACGCGCCCCGACCTGGTCACCTATCCCGTGCCACAGTTCGCCGGCCAGGCCGCGGTGCCGACCGCTGTAGACCTGTTCATCAATAACTACCGGATGGGTACGCAACAGGTGGACCCGGGCCCATTCACGCTGCAAAGCCTGCCCTATATCAATGGCGCCGGCACCGCGACGGTGGTGACGCGTGACGCGCTGGGTCGCGAGGTCAGTCAGGAAGTGTCGTTCTACGTGTCGAACGACCTGTTGCGGCCGGGCCTGTCCGACTACAGCGCCTCCGTGGGATTCCTGCGCCGGCGCTATGGCGTGGCTTCTTTCGATTATGGCGATCTGGCGGCCAGCGGGGTGTTCCGGCGTGGCTTGACGCCCGGATGGACCGCGACCGGCTGGGCGCAAGGCGCGCCGGGCTTTGCCGCGGGCGGTATCGGTTCGAATGTGCAATTGGGCGTTTTCGGTGTGTTGAACGCCACGGCAGCGGCCAGCCATGCCGCGGCGGGCAGGGTCGGACGGCCGCTCAGCGGCGAATGGGGGCCGCGGGCCTCCTACGAAGCGCTGCTCGGGCGCGGCACGGGCGTCGCGACCACCGACTACAACCGGGCTGCGATGAGAGGCGGACAATGGTCGCTCGGTTATTCATACGCCAATCAACGCTTCAGCGTCGGCCTGCGCCATACGCGGCGCGACGAAGGCTTTGCCAATCTGGGCTTGTATCGCAGCGCGGGCCGCCTGGCCCGCCAGGAAAATCAGGCCACCGCCAGCGTTTCGCTGGGGCGCTACGGCTCGGTGGGCATGGGGTGGTTCGACATGAACTACGGACCCGGCCAGCGCACCCGCCTGCTCAACCTGTCGTATGGCGTGGCGCTGGGACACGGCGTCAGCCTCTATACCAGCGCCAACCGCGAGATCGGCTCTCCCGGTTACAGCGCGCAGTTGTCGTTGTCGATCTCGCTGGGCGATGGGACGTCGGCCAGCGCCGGGGCCACCCGTGACCGCGAAGGCCGCCGCACCGAACAGGCCAACTACATGAAAGCCGCGCCGCTGGCCGGTGGCATCGGCTGGAGCCTGGGGGCGAGCCATAGCGCCGCCAGCAGTGTCTACAGCCAGGCCGAGGTCAACTGGCGCACCCAGCGCTTCGACCTGCGCAGCGGCGTCTACGGTCCGGCGGGCGACCTGTCGCAATGGGCGCAATTGGGCGGTTCGATCATCGCCATGGATAGCGCGCTGCATCTGTCGCGCCCGGTGACGGATGCCTTCGCGCTGGTGTCCACCGACGGCTATGCCGGCGTGCCCGTGAGCTTCGAGAACCAGTATGTGGGCGATACCAACGCCAGCGGCCATTTGCTGATTCCGTCGGTCACGTCCTGGTACGCCGCCCATTTCGAGATCGATCCGGTGAACCTGCCGGCGGATGTGAAGATTCCCGTCGCCAAGACCGAGGCCGCCATTCGCGACGGCAGCGGGCTGTTGCTGCGCTTCCCCGTCGAGAAATTGCGGGCAGGAGTTTTTGCGGCGATGGGCGCAAATGGACGGCCAATCGCCGCCGGCAGCCGCGTTCAGGCGGACGGCAAGGACGTCGCCTGGGTCGGCCGCGAGGGCGAGGTGTACCTGGAAACGCTTCCCGCCACTCCGATCCTGCGGATCATCCCGGCCGATGGCGGCCCCGCGTGCCAAGTATCGCTCGGGTCCCTTCCACCCCAGTCCGGCATCGTCCGGCTCGGCTCCCTTTTCTGCCAATGAGTCCACTCATCATGCGCCTCAAGATCCGATCCTTGCTGTCCTTCTTCGTCCTGATGGCCGGCCTGGTCGCAGGCGCCCAGGCGGCCGAGAACTGCCAGGGCGGCACCGCGCCACCAGTCAACTTCGGTGCCTTTTTTTCCTGGGAACTGTTCAAAAGCCAGAACTCGCGGCAGTTCGATTCCAGCTTCCAGTGCAACTTCTTTTCGCTCATCAATCTGGGGACGAATTCCGAGCTCAAGGTGACGGCGCAAAGCGCCGGTAACGGTGCGATGAACGCCCTATTTGGCCTGACCCGGTTGTCGTACAAGCTGTACAGCGACGCGAAGGGCACCGTCAACCTGCCGTTCGGTCAGCAAGTCAGCATACCGCAGGGGGGGTTGAGTTTCCTGGGAATGGGCGGATCGGTCGGAGGTAGCGTGCAGCTCTTTTTGGAGACGCAGGCCGGCGCGGTGCCTGTCGCGACGACCTACACTGATACCATCACCCTGAAATGGGAATGGGGCTATTGCTCGCTGGGAGCGCTCGGCGTGTGCGCGCCGTTCTCCTGGCACAGCGGTACGTCGATCACCACCGTCAATGTGTCGCTCGACGTGCGCAAGTCCTGCGCCTTCAACGGCGCCACGGCCACGCTGAACTTCGGCGCGCAGCCGCTAGTGTCGATGTTCAAGCCGTCGACCGCCAATCTTGGTATCTACTGCACCGCGCTGGCGCCGTACAAGCTGTACATCGGCGATGGGGAAAACGCCGTCAACGGCATGCGCAGGATGAAAGGGCCGGGCGATAACTATATCGAGTACCAGCTATACCAGCACGGCACGGATATCGTGATCGCCGCCGGCACCCCCCTCAGTGGGATGGGGCTGGGCAGCTTTCAGCCGGTTGCCATCGAAGGACGCATCAATACCAAGCAGGCCGATGTGCCAGTGGGTGACTACATCGATCGGCCGATCATGGTGATCGAGTATTGAGGCGGCGCCTAGCTGGACGCCTGGAGGGGGGCATGGCCGCGAGGCAAGGGGGGATCGGCAAGCGCCGCCTCCCCCCCTTGCCGGGCATCACGGATTGGCTGCGACCGTCTCGGCGCCCGGAACGGGGTTGCCCCAGCCGCCGCCGATCGCGCGAATCAGATCCACCGCCGAGCGCGCCTGTTCCCCGCTCAACTGCACCGCCACGCGTTGCTGCAGCAGCACGCTGCGGTCCGCCTCGATCACGTCCAGATAGCTGATCGAGCCTTCGCGGTATTGCGTGTGCGACAGCTTGGCGGCGCGGGCCGACGCTTGCACCGCCGCGTCCTGCGCGCGCGTCTGGTCGGCCAGGATGCGCAGGTTGGCCAGGTTGTCCTCGACTTCGCGGAACGCGTTCAGCACCGTCTGGCGGTAGACCGCCACGTCTTCCTCGTAGACCGCGCGGGCGCGGTCCAGGCCGGCCTGGCGGCGGCCGCCGTCGAAGATCGGCATCGACAGCGCGGCGCCGACCAGCGGGCCCAGCAGGAACGTGCGGCTCGACCATTGGAACAGGTTGCCCAGTTCCGACGACTCGTAGCCGAAGGCCCCGGTGATGTCCAGGCGCGGGAAAAACGCCGACTTGGCGGCGCCCACGCGGGCGTTGGCGGCGGCCATGGCGCGTTCGGCCGCGGCGATGTCGGGGCGGCGTTCCAGCAGCGTCGAGGGCAGGCCGGCCGGAATCGACAGGGCGACCTTCTCGATCGGCTTGGGCGGCATGGCGAATTCCGACGGCGCGCGGCCCAGCAGCACGGCCAGCGCGTGTTCGCCGGCGGCGCGGCGGCGGTCGATGCCCAGCGCCTCGGATTGCGCCGAGGCCAGTTCGGCCTTGGCGCGCGCCAGGTCCAACTCGCTGATGTCGCCCGCGTCGTAGCGACGCTGGATCAGCTGCAGGGTCTCGCTGCGCAATTGCACCGTCTGGCGGTACAGCGCGGCTTCGGCGTCCTGCTCACGCACCAGGAAGTAGGTGCTGGCGACGTCGGCCTGCAGCGCCAGCAGCACCGAGCGGTACAGCGCCTCGTTCTGTTGCGCGTCGGCGGTGGCGGCATCGGCGGTGGAGGCGACGCGGCCGAACAGGTCGGCCTCGTACGACACCGTGCCTTGCGCGCGCCAGGTGGTGGACGGCTGCGTCGGCGTGCCATCGGGCAGGCCTTGCGACACCGCCGAGGGGCGCTGGCGGCTGGGGCCGAAGCCGGCGTCCAGGCTGGGGAAGAAGCCGGCGCGGGCCTCGCGTTGCAGCGCGCGCGCCTGCGCCAGGCGGGCGGCGGCGGCCTGCAGGTTCTGGTTGGCCTTTTGCGCTTCTTCCTGCAATTGGTTCAGGCCGTCGTCGCCGAACACCTTCCACCATTCGCCGCGCAACTGTTCTTCCGAGGGTTGGGCGGGTTTCCAGTTGCCCGCCTCGGAGGCGGGCAGGGCGGCTTCCTTGTAGGCCGCCGGGGTGGCGGCCGCGGGCCGTTCGTAGGTCGGGCCCACCGCGCAGCCGGCCAGCACGAGCAGGACGGCAAGCAGGGCGGAACCGCGGATCAGTCTTTTGGTCTTCATGACGATTCTCTTGGGGGCGCGCCCCGCCGTGCGGGACGGGGCGCGCTGGCTGTTTTTCCAGGCCGGATCAGGGGTTGTGCTGCGGGGCGGGCGGCGCGTGCGGGTCGATGTGCGGCACGCACACCGGCGCTTCATGCGGCGCGGCCGAGTGCAGCGTCTTGCCCCCCAGCGAACGCAGCAGCACGTAGAACACCGGCGTCAGGAACAGGCCGAACAGGGTCACGCCGAGCATGCCGAAGAACACCGCGACGCCCATGGCGTGACGCATCTCCGAGCCGGCGCCGGACGACAGCACCAGCGGCACCACGCCCATGATGAAAGCGATCGACGTCATCAGGATCGGACGCAGGCGCAGGCGGCTGGCCTCGATCGCGGCTTCCAGCGGCTTGCGGCCGTTCATCTCCAGCTCGCGGGCGAATTCCACGATCAGGATCGCGTTCTTGGCCGACAGCCCCACCAGCACCATCAGGCCGATCTGGGTGAAGATGTTGTTGTCGTTGCCCGTCAGGTAGACGCCGGTCAGCGCCGCCAGGATGCTCATCGGCACGATCAGGATCACGGCCAGCGGCAGGGTCAGGCTTTCATACAAGGCGGCCAGCACCAGGAACACCAGCAGCACGCTGATCGGGAACACCCACAGGCCGGCGTTGCCCGCCAGGATCTGCTGGTAGGTCAGGTCGGTCCACTCGAACTTCACGCCGCGCGGCAAGGTCTCGGCCGCCACGCGCTCGGCCGCGGCCTGCGCCTGGTTGGTCGAGTAGCCCGGAGCCGGGCCGCCGTTGATGTCGGCGGCGGTATAGCCGTTGTAGCGCACCACCATTTCCGGGCCGAAGGTCTGCTTGACCGTCACCAGCGACGACAGCGGCACCATCTCGCCAGCGGCATTGCGCGTCTTGAGCTGCAGGATGTCGTCGGCGTGGGCGCGGTACGGCGCATCGGCCTGGGCCCGCACCTGGAACACGCGGCCAAAGCGATTGAAGTCGTTGACGTACATCGAACCCAGGTAGATCTGCATGGTGTCGAACACTTCCGTCACCGGCACACCCAGCTGCTTGGCCTTGACCCGGTCCAGGTCGACGTCCAGCTGCGGCACGTTGATCTCATAGCTCGAGAACGCCGGGCCCAGTTCGGGCGTCTGGCGGGCCTTGGCCAGGAAGGCCTGCTTGGCCTTGTCCAGCTCGGCATACCCCAGCGCCGCGCGGTCTTCCAATTGCAGCTTGAAGCCGCCCAGCGTACCCAGGCCCAGCACCGGCGGGGGCGGGAACACGGCAATGAAGGCATCCTGGATGGCGCTGAACTTCTGGTTCAGCGAACCCGCGATGGCGTTGCCCGACAGCGCCGCGCCCTTGCGTTCTTCGAACGGCTTGAGGGTCACGAACACGATGCCGGCGCTGGAACTGTTGGTGAAGCCGTTGATCGACAGGCCCGGGAAGGCGATGGCGCTCTGCACGCCGGGTTCCTTCAGGGCGATGTCGCTCATGCGGCGGATCACGTCTTCGGTGCGGTCCAGCGAGGCGCCGTTGGGCAACTGCGTGAAGCCGATCAGGTACTGCTTGTCCTGCGCCGGCACGAAGCCGCCGGGCACCAGGTACGACACGCCGATGGTGGCGGCCACCAGCACGGCATAGACGCCCATGGCGCCGGCCTTGCGGCGGATCACGCCGGACACGCCCACGCCGTAGTTCTCCGAGGCGCGGCCGAACATGTTGTTGAACCAGTTGAAGAAGCGGCCGAACACGCGGTTCATGCCACGGGTCAGCCAGTCCGGCTTGTCGTGGTGGCTCTTGAGCAGCAGGGCCGACAGGGCCGGCGACAGCGTCAGCGAGTTGAAGGCCGAGATCACCGTCGAGATGGCGATGGTCATGGCGAACTGTTTGTAGAACTGGCCGGTCAGGCCGGTCATGAACGCCAGCGGGACGAACACCGCGCACAGCGTCAGCGCGATGGCGATGATGGGCCCGCTCACCTCACGCATGGCGCGATAGGTGGCGTCGCGCGGACTCAGGCCCGCGGCGATGTTGCGCTCGACGTTTTCCACCACCACGATCGCGTCGTCGACCACGATCCCGATGGCCAGCACCATCCCGAACAAGGAAAGCGCGTTGATCGAATAGCCGAACATCAGCAGCAGGCCGAAGGTGCCGACGATCGACACCGGCACCGCCAGCAGCGGGATGATGGAGGCGCGCCAGGTCTGCAGGAACAGGATCACCACCAGCACCACCAGCGCGATGGCTTCCAGCAGCGTGTGCACCACGGCCTCGATGCTGGAACGCACGAACTGGGTCGGGTCGTATTCGATGCGGTATTCCACGCCCGGCGGGAAGTCCTGGGCCAGCTCGGTCATGGCGGCGCGCACCTGCGAGGACACGTCCAGCGCGTTGGCGCCCGGCGATTGCATGATGCCCATGCCCACCGCCTGCTTGTTGTCCAGCAGCGAACGCAGGCCGTATTCCTGGGCGTCCAGTTCCACGCGGGCCACGTCCGACAGGTGCGTCACGGCGCCGTCGGGCGAGGTCTTGAGGATGATGTCGCGGAATTCCTCTTCGGTCTGCAGGCGGCCGCGCGCATTCACGTTCAGCTGCAGCGGCACGTCGCCCTGGGTCGGGGACGCGCCGATCACGCCGGCGGCGACCTGCACGTTCTGTTCGCGGATGGCGGCCACCACTTCGCTGGCCGTCATGCCGCGCTGCGCGACCTTCTGCGGGTCGAGCCACACGCGCATCGAGTAGTTGCCCGCGCCCCACACCGTGACTTCACCCACGCCGGTGATGCGCGCCAGGCGGTCCTTGATGTTCAGGATCGCGTAGTTGCGCAGGTAGGTGATGTCGTAGCGGTCATTGGGCGAGATCAGGTGCACCACCAGCGTCAGGGTGGGCGAGCTCTTGGTGGTCGTGACGCCCAGCCGCTGCACGTCCGGCGGCAGGCGCGGCAGCGCCTGCGACACGCGGTTCTGCACCAGCTGCTGCGCCTTGTCCGGGTCCACGCCCAGCTTGAAGTTGACCGTCAGCGTCAGGTTGCCGTCGCTGTTGGCCTGCGACTGCATGTACAGCATGTTTTCCACGCCGTTGATGGATTCCTCCAGCGGCGAGGCGACGGTTTCGGCGATGACCTTGGGGTTGGCGCCCGGGTACTGTGCGCGCACCACCACCGAGGGCGGCACCACTTCCGGGTATTCCGAGATCGGCAGCTGGAACATGGCCAGCAGGCCGCCCAGCAACACCAGCACGGACAAGACCCCGGCAAAGATCGGCCGGTCGATGAAGAATTTCGAGATATTCATGAACGTTCTCGTTCTGCTTTGCGGTTCACCGGCGGCTTAGTTGACGGCCGCGGTCTTGACCGGGTTGCGTTGCGCCGCGACCATGGGCACCACGGTCGGGCTTACGGCATCGCCGGGGCGCACGCGCTGCAGTCCATTGACCACGATGCGTTCGCCGGCGGCCAGGCCGGCGTCCACCACCCGCAGGCCTTCCTGGTTGGCGCCCAGCTTGACCTGGCGGTAGTTGGCGTGATTCTTGTCGTCCAGCACCAGCACGTAGCGCTTGTCCTGGTCGGTGCCGATGGCCTTTTCGTCGATCAGCACGGCGCTGCGCGGTTCGCTGCCGCCCAGGCGGATGCGGGCGTACAGGCCGGGCAGCAGGGTGCCGTCGGCGTTGTCGAACTCGGCGCGCACGCGGATGGTGCCGGACGTGGTGTCCAGGCGGTTGTCCACCGATTGCACGAAGCCGGTGCGCGAATAGCCTTCCTCGTTGGCCAGGCCCAGTTCGACCGGCACCGAGCCGGCCTTGTCGTTGCGGGCGGGGTTCACGTACTTCAGGAAGGTCTGTTCGTCGACGTCGAACGAGGCGTACATCTTCGAGACCGACACCAGCGTGGTCAGCGGCACCGAGGCGGCGCCGGCGGCGACCACGTTGCCGACCGTGACTTCGGCGCGCGACACGCGGCCGGTGACCGGCGCTTCGATGCGGGTATAGCCCAGGTTGAGCTTGGCGTAGTCGAGCGCGGCCTGCGCGCCCTGCAGATTGGCCGCGGCCTCGCGGGCGGCGTTCTGCTTTTCCTCGAAATCGCGGCGCGCGATGGCGTTGTCGGCCAGCAGGCGCTTGCCACGCGCCAGTTCGGTGGCCGTGTACGAGGCGCGGGCCTTGGCGGCGGTCAGCGCGGCGGCGGCGCGGTCGACTTCGGCGGCATAGGGGCGCGGGTCGATGGTGAAGAGGACGTCGCCTTTCTTGACGATGCTGCCGTCCTTGAAATGCACGGCGGTCAGGGTGCCGGAGACCAGCGGGCGGATATCCACCCGGTCAATGGCCTCCAGCCGGCCGGAATAGCGCTGCCAGTCGACGATGGTCTTGCTGACCACTTCCGCCACTTCGACCGGAGGCGCGGCGGGCGCGCTCTGCGCCTGGGCCGCATTGGCGCCCGCGGGGGCGCGAAGCAGGGCGTAGCTACCGCCGGCCGCGATGACGGCCGCGAAGACGACGAGCACAGCAATACGATTACGCGAAACCATGATGTTCCTTGAGGTTGGTGTCGGGGTGAAGCGCGCTGGCCAGGACCGCGAGGGGGCGGGAGGGCGGCGGGGGCGGGCATCGCGGCGGGGCTGTCAGTCCTGAAACACCGATGTCATATTGCAGTGCAACATGCGGGGTGATTACCCTTCCCTGGTGAAATCCGTCTTTTTGGGGACGGATTCTGCCGGGATCGGAATCTGAGGATTGACAGGCCCTGGGATGGCGCCGGGCGGCACGGGCACTTCAAGATGGTTTGCATTCTGAATGTTTTGCCCGCGCGGATAAACCTGTCTATCTCGGCAACACGGTTCGACAGAATTGTCTAATCCAGGCCGAATTCGGGTTATGCTCCGTACACCCCGACCCAATTGCCCTAAAAGGACACCGTCGCCATGGACCGTTTTCAGGCTATGCAGGTGTTTGTGCGCGTCGTGGATGCCAATAGCTTCACCCGGGCGGCCCGCAGCCTCTCGCTTCCGCGCACCACCGTCACCACCATCATCCAGAATCTCGAACGCCTGCTGGGCGTGCGCCTGCTCAACCGCACCACCCGCCGCATCGGCCTGACGCCCGACGGCGCCGGCTACTACCAGCATTGCGTGCGCATCCTGGCCGATGTCGAGGAAACCGAGGCCTGCTTCCAGGAAGCGGCGCTGCGCCTGAAGGGCCGGCTGCGCATCGACGTGCCGACCTGTATCGGCCGCTTGATCCTGATCCCCTCATTGTGTGATTTCCACGACAAGTATCCCGATGTCGAGCTGGTGCTGGGGATGGGCGACCGTCCCGTGGATATGGTGCAGGAGGCCGTCGACTGCGTCATCCGCGCCGGCGACCTGGAAGACTCCGGCCTGGTGGCGCGCCGCATCGGCACGCTGCAGACCGTGACCTGCGCCTCGCCGACCTACGTCGCGCGCCATGGCATGCCGCAGACCATCGAAGAACTGCGCAATCACCACGCGGTGCATTATTTTTCGAGCCGCACCGGCCGCAACTGCGCCTGGGACTTCAAGATCGACGGCAAGCACCAGGAAGTGGACATGCGCGGCACCGTGGCGGTGAACGAAGCCGGCGCCTATCTGGATTGCGGCCTGAAGGGTTTCGGCCTGATCCAGGCGCCGCGCTACATGGCGCTGCCCTATCTGCAGTCGGGGGAACTGATCGAAGTGCTGCCGCAATGGAAGCCCAGCGCCACCGCGATCTCGGTGCTGTATCCGCAAAGCCGCCCGCTCTCGCCCAAGGTGCGCGCCTTCGCCGACTGGGCGGCGGAACTGTTCGCCAGCTGCCCGCTGCTCAGCGGCCGCGACGAAACCGATCCGGCCGCCGCCAGCTGCGGCGTGTTCCAGCAGCGTCAGGTCAGCCAGGCCAGGCAAATGGCCATGGCCGGCGTGGCCGCCGCCAACGAGCCCATGCCGCGCCGCCGCACCGCGCGCGAAGAGGCCGCCGAATACGCCTTGTAGCCGTCAATCGTGCCGGCCGGCGTGGCGGGCCCCGGGGGCGCGCCACGCCGGCAAGTCGCCGGCAAAATCCCGAAACACCGGGAAACCCCGTAGTAAATACAGGGCTGGTGTCCTTCGTGTGTTTCGAAACGTCTGTATAGTCCGACAGTCAAAGCCTCAACGCATTCTCTGTCGATCCGCGCTATGCAGCCTGTACTCCCCGCTTATCTGATCGCCCGTTGGCTTTTGCTGCTCGTCCTGCTGGCGGGGGTGTACTTCCTGAGCGGTTTCCTGGTGCCCGCGCTGGCCGCGCTGATCATCGGCCTGGCCAGTTGGCCGCTGTACCAGCGCCTGGTGGTGCGTTGCGGCGGCCGCACCGCGCTGGCCGCCTCGCTGGCGTTGCTGATGGTGATCGTGGTGCTGATCGTGCCGCTGTCGCTGGCGCTGTCCTACGCCATCAAGGAAGCCAGCACGTTCTTCGCCTGGGCCATCGCCGCCAACCGCCACGGCGTAGAGGTGCCCAACTGGATCACCTCGATGCCGGTGCTGGGCGACCGGCTCTCCGAATACTGGCAGGCGTACATTGGCCAGCCGCATGCGCTGGGCGCCCTGGTCGAGGCCGTCAGCGGCGAACACCTGGGCAATATCTACCGCATGGTGCTGGCCGCCACCGGCAACGTGTTCCAGCTGCTGCTGACGGTGCTGTTCATGCTGATCACGCTGTTCTTCGTCTACAAGGACGGCATGCGCATGGTGGCGCAACTGGACGTGCTGGGCGAACGCATCCTGCCGGCGCGCTGGCAGCGCTTTTCGCGCGTGGTGCCGGCCACCATCAATTCCACCGTCACCGGCATGGGCCTGATCGCATTGGGCGAGGGCCTGGTGCTGGGCGTTGCCTACTGGGTTGCCGGCGTGCCCTCGCCGGTGCTGCTGGGCGTGGTCACCGGCTTCATGGCGCTGATCCCGGGCGGCGCGCCGCTGTCGTTCACGCTGGTGTCGCTGTACCTAGTGGGCTCCGGCCACGTGGTGGCGGGCATCGCCCTGATGGTGTGGGGCAGCGTCGAGCTGTTCATCGTCGACAAGACGCTGCGGCCGCGCCTGGTAGGCGGCCCGGTCAAGCTGCCGTTCCTGCCGACCTTTTTCGGGCTGGTGGGCGGGGTCAAAACCATGGGCCTCGTCGGCCTGTTCGTCGGCCCTGTGCTGATGGCGCTGCTGGTGGCCGTATGGCGCGAATGGGTGCACCACGAGGAAGTCGAGCGCGACACGGCCCGGATCAAGGCCGCGGCGCCGTCCAACAAGACCGCGGCCGGCGGCTAGCGCGGCCGTGGGGCGCGGGCGGCAACGCCGCTGCTGACTCGGCAAGCGGGCCTGCGTTCCGGCCGCGTGGGGTTTGGGTGTAATCTAGCGCTCCCCGCGCCCGCCGGCGCCTCGTCCGGCACGCGCCTGCCCTGTGCGCAGACGCTTTGCAGCTTACGCCGCGGGGTCTGAGGGTTGGCAGGTTCAGCATGTCCCGGTCATTGCAAGAAGATGAGTTGGCGGTCCTGCGCGAGCAGGGTTTCGTGGTCGCGCGCCAGTTCGCGGACCCGGCGCGGGTCGCGGCGCTGCGGGCATTGGCCGAGCGCCATCTGCGCGAACACGTGGCACCGATCGAATACGAAGCGGATCTGCGCTATCCCGGCGCGCCTGCGTCGCGCGAGGCGGCCGGCGGCCTGACCGTGCGGCGCCTGCTCGGCGCCTATGGCCGCGACCCGCTGTTCGCGCAATGGGCCACGGATGCGGCCATCGGCCAATCGCTGTCCCGTTATTTCGGCGAGACGCCGGTGCTGTCGACCGTGCATCACAACTGCGTGATGACCAAGCACCCGGCCTACGGCAGCCTGACCGGCTGGCACCAGGACATCCGCTACTGGTCGTTTTCCGACACGGACCTGGTGTCCTGTTGGCTGGCCCTGGGCGATGAAACCTGGGACAACGGCGGGCTGTCGTTCATTCCCGGTTCGCACGCGGCAGCTTTCCAGCCGGCGCAATTCGATGCGCAGAAGTTCTTCCGCGACGACGCGCCGGAGAACGCCGCATGGATCGCGCGCGCCGTTTGCCCCGAGTTGCGCGCCGGCGATCTGGTGTTCTTCCATTGCCGCACCTTGCACGCGGCCCAGGGAAACCGCAGTGACCGCGTCAAGCTGTCGCTGGTGCATACCTACTATCCGCAGTCCTGCCACCCGCTGCCGGGCACGCGATCGGCCAGCCAGCCGGGCGTACCGCTGGCCGGTTAGCGTGGCGCGCGCCGGCGCCATCAGCGGCGCCGGGCCAGCCACCACAGCAGCAGCACCGAGGCGCCGATGGCCGCCAGGTTGAAGCGCATCGCGCTGGCGAAAGCCTGGGCGTAGCGGTCGCCGAGGGCCGCGCCGGCCATGGCATCGAGCGTGCCGCTGAACAGCATGCCGGCGGCTGACACGCCCAGCGCCGCGCCCACCTGCTGCAGGGTGGCCACCACGCCCGCGGCCATGCCGGCCTGATGGTCGTCGACCAGTCCCAAGGCCAGATTGACCAGCGGCGTGTTGACCGCGCCTTGCGCCGCGCCCAGCCAGACCAGCGCGGGCACCAGCGACCACGGCGCGAGCGCGGCGCCGGCCGCTCCCACTTGCAGCATCAACGCGGCCGTGGCGCCGCCATACAGCAGCGCGGCCACGGTGACCGCGCGCGTGCCGAAGCGCGCCGCCAGCCGCGGCGCCGCCATCGACCCGGCCACGAAGCCCACGCTGGCCGGCGCGAACACCGTGCCAGCCGTCAGCGCATCCACGCCCAGCCCGGTCTGCAACAGCAGGGCGTAGCACAGGAACATCGCACTGGCGGTGGAGAACACCAGCGTCACCAGCAGGCAGCCCGCCGCGAAACGCGGCTGCGCCAGCAGCGCCATGTCGATCAGCGGCACGCGGCCGGCGGCCCCGGCGCGGCGTTGCAGCCACACGAACAGCGCCAGCAATGCGACCGCCGCCGCGCCGCAGGCCAGCGTCCACGCGGGCCAGTGGCGCGCCGGCCCTTCGACCAGCGCCAGCAGCAACAGCCCCAGCCCCGCCCCGACCAGCGCCGAGCCGCCCCAGTCCATCGGCGCGCCGGCGGCGTCGCGCGATTCGGGGATGTGGCGCGCCAGCCGCCAGGCCAGCACGCCGAGCGGCACGTTCACCAGGAAGATCGTGCGCCACGCCAGGCCGAACAGGTCGGCATGCACGATCCAGCCGCCCAGCACCTGGCCGGCAATGGCCGCCAGCCCCAGCGTCATGCCGAGCAGGCCGAAGGCGCGCCGCCGCGCGTGGCCGTCGTAGCTGACGCGGATCAGCGCGTAGACCTGCGGGAACAGCATGGCCGCCGCCACGCCCTGCAGCACGCGCGCGCCGATCAGCGTGTTGGCGTCGGGCGCCAGTCCACATAGCGCCGAGGCCAGCGCGAAACCGGCCATGCCCAGCATGAACAGGCGCCGGCGGCCATGGCGGTCGCCCAGCCGGCTGCCGGCGATCAGCAGCACGCCATAGGCCAGTTCGTAGGCGACGATGATGAAGTTGATCTGCGCGAAGCTGGCCGACAGCGTGCGCTGCATGCTGGGGATGGCGACGTTGACCACGAACAGGTCGAAGATCGTGATGAAGCCGCCGGACAGCAGCACGGCCAGGCCGAGCCGGCCGGGGGTGGCGGGCTTGGCGGGTTTGGCGCAGGCATCGGGGCGGGGCGAGGGCAGGGTGGCGGAGGGCATGAACAGGCCTTCAGAGTGGGAATCGGCGCTATTCTGTGGGCTGTTCGAGCCTCATACAATTTAGCTGTTTATGCTATTACTGAAGGCAATAGTCCATGCCCCGTCCTGCCCTGCGTGACCCGGCCGCCGCGCCCCTGCCACCCGCGCGTCCCGACGCCGAGACAGGCGCCCAGCGCCTGGATCGCACCCGCGCCGACCTCGCCGAATTCCTGCGCCTGCGCCGCGAGCGTCTGAGCCCCGCCGCGTTGGGCCTGCCGGCCGGCGGCCGCCGCCGCACGCCCGGGCTGCGGCGCGAGGAAGTGGCGGCGCTGGCCGGCGTGGGCCTGGCCTGGTACACCTGGTTCGAGCAGGGCCGCAACATCAGCGTGTCGGCCACTTTCCTGGAGAACCTGGCGCGGGTGCTGAAGCTGGACGCGGCCGAACGGCGCCACCTGTACCTGCTGGCGCACCAACGCCCGCCGGCCGAGCCGGGCCGCACCTGGTGCACCGTGCCGCCGCAGGTGCGGCGCCTGATGGACGACCTGCCCGCGCGCCCCGCTTATGTCCTCAACCTGCGCTGGGACGTGGTGGCGTGGAACGCCGCCGCCGAACGCGTGTTCGGCTTCGGCGCGCAACCGGCCGGACGGCGCAACTTGCTGTGGATGCTGTTCGTGGCGCCGGCGATGCGGGATTTGTTCGTCGATTGGCCGGCGCAGGCGCCGGCCATGCTGTCCACGTTCCGGCGCGATTTCGCCTCGGCCTCGGGCGCGCCGGACATCACCGAACTGGTCGATGAACTCGAACGCGTCGCCCCCGAATTCAAGGCGTGGTGGCGCGAGCACGACGTGCATGGCGCCTGCATGGGCGTGCGCAGCCTGCGCCTGCCGGCGCTGGGCGAGGTGGCGTTCGAGCATGCCACCCTGTCGGTCGATGAAAGCCGCCATCTGCGCCTGGTGGTCTACGCGCCGGCGCCGGATGAACCGCTGGCCGCGGCCTTTGCGCGCTGGCTGGCGCGCAAGCCGCGCGCGGGCGCGCGTGGCTCCAGGGAATAGGCGCCGCGTGGCGCTACGGCGGGGCGCGGCGCGCTTCTATAGTCGGGGCGGTTCGCCCCTTCCCCGTTCGCCATGTCCACCGAAATCCTGTCCCGCCGCAAGGCCTTGTCGCTGCTCGTCGTGGTGGTGCTGGCCTGGGGCTTCACCTGGGTCGTCAGCAAGCTGCTGCTGCAATACCTGACGCCGCTCTGGGCGGTGGCCGCGCGCAGCGTCGTCGGCGCCGCCGCATTGCTGTTGCTGGGCCTGGCGCTGCGGCGGGTGGCCCGGCCGGTCAAGGCCGACCTGCCGGTGATTCTGAGCGTGGGCCTGCTGCACATGGGCGCGTTCGCCGCGCTGGTCAGCCTGGGCCTGCAATACGTGCCGGCCGGCCGCTCGGTGGTGCTGGCCTACACCACGCCGCTGTGGGTCATCCCGGCCGCGCGCATGTTCCTGGGCGAGCCGATCGGGCGCGGACGGCAACTGGGGCTTGCGCTCGGCCTGCTGGGGCTGGCGGTCATCTTCAATCCGCTGTCCTTCGACTGGGGCAATCACGATGCCCTGTTGGGCAACGGCCTGGTGCTGCTGGCGGCGTTGTGCTGGGCTGCCAACATCGTCTACGTGCGCGCGCATCGCTGGGTCACGCCGCCGTTCGAGCTGGCGTTCTGGCAGGCGTTGCTGGCGTCGGGGGGGCTGGCCGCGGTCGCCTGGGCGGCGGAGGGCGCGCCGCGCGTGGCGTGGCATGCGGACCTGGCCTGGCTGCTGGGTTATGGCGGCGTGTTCGGCATCGCGGTGGCGTACTGGGCGGCGGTGAATGTGAACCGGTCGCTGCCGGCGGGCGTTACCGCGATCGGCCTGCTGGGCGTGCCGGTGGTGGGCCTGCTGTGCTCGGCGGCGGTGCTGCATGAGCCGCTGGACCTGCCGTTGTCGCTGGGGATGGCGTTGATCGTGGGCGGCATCGCCGCCGGGGTGTTGGACAAGGCGCGCGGATAGCGGCGGGCCAAAAAAGGCGCTTGACGCCTGGAATCCGGTCTGTGTATCGTACGATCTATGTCTTAAGATATATCGTAAGTAAAACGTCAGACACCCGCGAGGCCCTTCATGCGCCATTTCCATTTCCTGACCGCCTTTGCCCGTGGCGCCCGCCACGCCCATCCTGAGTGCCACGGCCATCATCACGACCGTCACGCCCATCAACACCATGACGGCGATCACGGCCCTCAAAGTCATCACGATCACCCGGCATTCCATGCTCATCGCGGCCACGGCTCGGACTTCGCGTTCGGCGGCTGGCACGAGGGCGGCCGTGGCCGTCACGGACGCCACGCCGGGGGCGGCGGCTGGTTCGGCGGCGGCCCGTGGGGCGGCCGCGGCGGCGACGCCGACGACGGCTTCGGCGGCGATGGCCGCCACTTTGCGCGCGGCCGCAAGGTCACCGCCGACGACCTGCAGTTGATGCTGCTTGGCCTGCTGGAGCAGAACCCCAGCCATGGCTACGAACTGATCAAGGCGCTGGGCGCCATGTCCAACGGTTTCTACACGCCCAGCCCCGGCATGGTGTATCCCGCGCTGACCTACCTGGAGGAACTGGGCTACGCCACCGTCGAGCAGGAAGGCAGCAAGAAGCGCTATCACCTGGCCGAGCCGGGCCGCGCGCATCTGGACGCCAATCGCGAGCGCCTGTCGGTGATGTTCAACAAGCTCAAGCACGTGGCCCGCAAGATGGACTGGATGCGCCAGGCCTGGAGCGGCGAACCGCGCGCGGCCGCCGGCGATGATGAAAACGCCGCCGGCTGGATCGACGAATTCGTGCATGCGCGCCAGGCGATCCGTCACGCGCTGCTGCAACGCACCGACGCCTCGCCGGCCGAGCAGCGCCGCATCGCCGCCATCCTGCGCCGCGCCACCGAGGAAATCACGGGCAAGGACTGTGGCTGATCCCGGCCCTTTCCCGTCCATCCCTTTGGAGACTTCATGACCCAGACCGACCTGACCGTCGAACGTGTGCGCCATCCGCTCAAGATGCGCATCCTGACCGTGGCGCGTGTCGAACGCATCGCGGGCCTGTTGGCCCGCATCACCTTCACCGGCGAGGATCTGCATGACTTCGTGTCCGCGTCGTTCGACGACCACGTGAAGCTGTTCTTTCCCGCCGATCCCTCGCAACCGCCGGCCCTGCCCGAAGTCGGCCCCGACGGCATCACGTTCCCCGAGGGCATGCCGCGCCCGGCGGCGCGCGACTACACCCCGCGCCGCTTCGACGCCACGCGCCAGGAACTGGGCATCGATTTCGTGCTGCACGGCGATGGCCCGGCCGCCACCTGGGCCGAGCAGGCCACGGTTGGCCAGCGCCTGGGCATCGGCGGCCCGCGCGGCTCGTTCGTGGTGCCTGCGGGCTTCGACTGGCATGTGCTGATCGGCGATGAAACCGCGCTGCCGGCCATCGCCCGCCGCCTCGAAGAGCTGCCCGCCACGACGCAGGCGCTGGTGCGGGTCGAAGTGCCCAGTGCCGGCAACGAGATTCCGCTGACCACGCGGGCCCAGGCCTCAGTGCGCTGGCTGCATCGCAATGGCACGGCCGCCGGCTACAGCACCCTGCTGCTGGAAGCGGCGCGCGAACTGACGCTGCCGGCGGGCGCGGGTTATGTCTGGGTGGCGGCCGAATCCGCGGTGGCCAAGGCGGTGCGTGAAATCATGGTGGCGCAGCATGGCATCGACAAGCGCCGCATCCGCGCGGCCAGCTACTGGAAGCGCGGGGCCATCGCGGTGCACGAATCGCACGACGACTGAGCCACCGTGGCGGCGACGGGCGGCTTGAGGGCGGCACCGGCCAGCGGCCCGCCATGGCCACGGCGCCTAAGCGTGCGCCAGCGCCAGCAGATTGGCCACGCGCCCGCCGGGCGCGTCCTCGCGCACCGCCAGCCCCAGCACCGCGCGCGGCCAGTCCAGCGCGAACGGGCGGTACACCACGCCGTCCGGCCGCAGGTGCCGCAGCGACGCGGGCACGATCGCCACGCCCATGCCGGCCGCCACCAGGTTCACCGCCGAGGATAACTGCGGCGCGCGCTGGCCGGGCAGCGGGTTCAGTCCGTGCTGGCGGCATGCCGCCATGATGTCGGCGCTCAGGCCGTAGCCGGACTTGCGCGAATACTGGATGAAGCGTTCGTGCGCCAGGTCGGCCGGCGCCAGCCGCTTGCGCCGCGCCAGCCGATGGCTCAGCGGCAGCGCCACCATCAAGGGTTCTTCCGTCAACTGCATGAAGCGCAAACCGCCGTCCATGGCGAACGGCGGCCGCACGAAGGCCGCGTCGATCAGGCCGGCGCGCAGGCGCGCCACCAGCGTTTCGCTGTCGTCTTGGGACAGCGTCATTTCCACGTCGGGATATTGCTGCCGGTAGAGCCGTATCAGTTCCGTCACGACCGGGTGGAACGAGGCCGATTCGGTGAACCCCAGCGACAGCTCGCCGACTTCGCCTCGCGCGGCGCGCTGCGCCATTTCCACCGCCGCCTGCGCGCGTTGCAGGATGTCCTGCGCGCACGCCAGGAAAGCGCGGCCGGCATCGTTCAGGCTGACGCCGCGTCCGCGCCGGTCGAACAGCGGCGTGCCCACTTCCTCTTCCAGTTGCCGTATCTGCTGCGACAGCGGCGGTTGCGCCATGCCGAGCTGTTCGGCCGCGCGGGTGAAGTGCTGGGCTTCGGCCGTGGCCACGAAGTAACGCAGATGGCGCAGTTCCATTTGATATCCAAAAAGTACTGATATTCAATTTTCCATATATTGGACATTCTAGTTCGGCGGCGGGATGATGCGGGCATCGACGTATCGTTTTCCCAAGGAATGTCCCATGCCCCAGACCCTCACTCCCGGCGCCCGGTTGCGTCAGCATCTCGCCCAGGACATCGTGGTGGCGCCCGGCGCCTATGACGGCCTGTCGGCCCGCCTGGTGGCGGCCGCCGGCTTCAACGCGGTCTACGCCAGCGGCGGCGCGATCGCGCGTGCTGCCGGTTATCCCGACATCGGCCTGCTGAGCTTCACCGAGGTCATGGACCGGGTCGAGAAAATCGTCGACGCCAGCGGCCTGCCGGTGGTGGCCGACGCCGACACCGGTTTCGGCGGCTCGGCCAACGTCGAGCGCACGGTGCGCGCCATGGAGCGCGCCGGCGTGGCGGCCTTCCATATCGAGGATCAGTCGTTTCCCAAGCGCTGCGGCCACCTGGATGACAAGAGCCTGGTCGATACGCAGGAAATGTGCCGCAAGGTGCACATCGCGCGCCAGACGCTGGCCGATGCCGACACGCTGGTGATCGCCCGCACCGACGCCATCGCGGTCGAGGGCTTCGAGGCCGCCATCGCGCGCGCGGAACACTACCTGCGGGCGGGCGCCGACATGGTGTTCGTCGAGGCCCCGGAAACGCTGGAACAGATCCGCGCCATCGCGGACCGGCTGCCCGGCCTGAAGCTCATCAACATGTTCTATGGCGGCAAGACGCCGCTGGTGCCGCTGCCGGATCTGGCGGCCATGGGCTATCGCCTGGCGATCATTCCGTCGGACCTGCAGCGCGCCGCCATCCACGCCATGCAGGCCACGCTGGCGGCGATCCGCGAGACCGGCGACAGCAGCGCGCTGGCAGACCGCCTGACCAGCTTCAAGGAACGCGAGGAGATCGTGCAGACGCGCCGCTACCTGGCGCTGGACACGCAGTAGGGGCTAAGCCATTGCGGACGCGGGCGAGCGCGGCGCGCGCCGCCCGCGCGGCGTCACTGGCGGCAGCGCTGCGGCATCGACAGCGGCCACAGGCGCTGGTTGTAGGCGCCGTAGAGCGTGCGGATGCCGCACACCAGCGTGACGCGCGCCACCATCGCGCCGCGTTCGTCCAGGATCATCGACTGCGCGCGCGTCGACACCACCGCGCGCTGGTTGGCGTAGTCCGAGGCCCACAGATAGGCGGGCGCAACCGCCATGCGGCCCTGGCCATCGGCGTAGCCGAAGTAATCGCCGACGGCGGCGACCGACAGGCCGTTGCGGCGCGGCCCCAGATGGGTGAAGGTCGGCCCGGACGCGACGCCCTTGTCGTTGATCGCGCGCATGCCGCCATCGGGCAGCACCAACGCGGCCTGGCCCTCCGAGAACGCGGTGCCGTTGCCGGCCAGTGTCAGGCGAGTCTTGCCGGCGGTGTCGACGTAGGCGGTGATCGGTTTGCCGTTATCGTCGCTGCCATGCCGCACCAGCCAGGCCGATCCCGCCGGCCAGTACCATTGGCCGGCCGGCAGGTTGATGACGGTCTTGCCATGCTCGTCGATCAGGCGCGCGCCGCCGTCGCCGCTGATCAACGCGCGCGCCGGCCTGCCCTGGAAGGGCGTGCCCGCCACCGGGCCGGGCGCGACTTGCCAGCGGCCCTGGCTGTCAACGTAGCCGTGCCGGTCGGCGCGGCGGATCGCCAGCCAGTCGCCCATCGGGACGTATTGGGCGTCTTCCAGGTCGAGCGTGCCGGAGGCGTCGGGCGCGATCAGCCAGCGCTGCTTTTCGCTGTAGGCAATGTAGCTGCCATTGGCCTC
This sequence comes from Achromobacter pulmonis, assembly GCF_902859765.1. Lineage (GTDB taxonomy): Bacteria > Pseudomonadota > Gammaproteobacteria > Burkholderiales > Burkholderiaceae_B > Achromobacter > Achromobacter pulmonis. Next base: position 132,326 of record NZ_CADIJV010000009.1, on the reverse strand, counting down.
GCGCGACACCTCCAGCGCCGGCTGGAAGGCGGTCAGGACGCGCCCGTCACGATTGACCAGCGCGGCCGGCCGGCGGTAATCGTCCGCTTGCGGCCCGGCTTGCAGCACCCGCCACAGCTTGTCGCTGACCCGCTCGACGGCGTGGTGGCGGGGTGGCACCACCCACTGGCCCTGCGGATCGATCACGCCGGCCTTGCCGGCGCCGAGCGAGGCGGCGGCCTGGCCATGCTGGAATCGGCCGATGTGCTGGAAGGCTGGCGGCGACACTTCCTTGCCGGCGATGAAATCGTACAGGCCCCACGGGTCGCCCTCGGCCGCGGTCTTCAGATAGCGCACCCGTCCGGGCGCCACCACCTCGGCCTCGAAATAGTCCGGCAGCGCATAGATCCTGCCGGTCCGGTCGATCAGCCGGGTCTGGCCCTTGGCGTAGATCAGCGCATAGCCCTGATGGAAGGCGCCGATGTACTGCTGTAGCGGTAGATCCATGGGCTGGCCGCGGCCATCGAGCAACTGCACGCCGGCCTCGGTCTGCGCGGCAAAGCGCAGGTCGCCAGCGCCGAGGGGGGCGGCCCCGGCCTCGTCGTCGGCGCCGTTGTCGTCGCGCGCCCCGTCCAGCGGCACGATCTCGGTCCAGTCCTTATGCGTGGCAACGCTGCCGTCGGCCAGCAGCAGGCCGGCGCCGCCGTCCGTGCAGTGGCAGTAGCCCTGGCCCAGCAGGCCCAGCGGGCCGCCCGGCACGTCCAGCGGCAGGTCGCGCAGTTGCGCCCCTTGCGCCGCTGCCAGGGCGTCGGGCTGCAGGATCGCGCGGCCGTCGGCGTCCAGGGCGTTGAGCAATTGGCCGTCCTGGCTGGACAGCCACAGCTTGCCCTGGCGCAGCGCCATCCGGCCGACATCGGCTAGCCACTGCGGCGCGCTCTCGCCATGCAGCCACACGCCCTTGGGCGTCAGCAGGCCGGCCACCTGGCCCGCCGGATTGCGGAACAGCAGATAGCCGCCTTCGTTCTGTTCGGCGCGCATGCCGCTGCCCAGCACCACCGGTTCGGCCCGGCCGGCCACATAGGCCTTGAGTGTGTCGCCCGACGCGTACACCAGCGTGTCGTCATGGATCGCCGAGGTGCGCGCCTCGGCCGGCGTAAGCGTCGCCAGCGGCCGTCCGCCGGCATCCAGCAGGGCATACCCCTTGCCGCGTGGCAGCTCGGCGCTCCAGAAGGCCCGGCCCACGCGGGTCAGGCGCTCGTAGCGCATGCCCTGGCCAATCACATTGCCGTCAGCGTCGATCAGCACCTCTTCTTCCATGCCGGCGCCAAGCGCCAGGGCGTCGTCGTCGCGCCGCGAGATGTCGTGGTATTGCGGCGGCACGCGCCAGTTCCAGTCGCTATCGAGCAGGCCGTACATACCGTGGTTGTCCACGCCGATGAACAGGCCGTTGCCGTAGCTGGACAGCACTTGCACGCCGGGCTTGGCGTAGCGGCGCTCGCCATTGGCGGCGCGGAATTCCTCGCGATAGGTGATCGACAGCCGGGCCGGCTTGCCTTCGCCCAGGCGCACGCTGTCGACGCTGGCATCGATGGCGTCGCCCACCGCCTTGCCGGCGCGGTCGATCAATTGGTACTGGCCGTCCTGCGTCACCACCGCCAGCCCGCCCGCGACGAAATCCGAAGCGCTGTCGTAGCGCGGCGGCACCGCCATCCCGCCCTTGGCGTCGATATAGCCCCACTTGCCTTTCCAGCGCACCGCGGCCAGGCCATGATGGAAATCGCCGACCCGTTCGAACTGCGGCGCCACGGCCAGTCTGCCGTTGGCGTCGACAAAACCCCAGGCGTGGCGGCGCAGCGAAGCGTCGGTGGGCACGCGGTCGATCTCTTCGAGCGAGGAGGGCAGCAGCACCGCGGCGCGGTCTTCCGACAGCGGGCCGATGCAGCCGGCGGGGCCGGCATCGCCATGGCGGGCATCGCGCACGGCGGTCACGTCCATGGGGCCGTCGATGCAGGAGATGCCATCATGGCGGTACTGGGCGGTGGCGGATAGCGAGCACCCCAGCGCGGCCAGGGCGCAGGCGAGGCGGGTAGCGTGAAACGCGCGTGAAGTCATGGTCATTGTGCCTGGGCGGATTCAGGGGGCGGCGCGCGTCCGAGGTCGCGGGCGTCAGGGCAGGTCAGTGTTTCGCGCGGCCAGGTCAGCCGTCCGTGCGCGTCGAATACAACGACCTGGCCGCAGATCAGGCCGAACAGCGCCGTGGTGGCGCCGCGTGTGTCGATGAATTCCAACTGCCCCTCGCGGCGCACCAGGGCGCGGCCTTCGCTGAAGTCATCGGCCCAGCCGAACGCCGGCGCGATGACGTAGCGGCCGGTCAGGTCGATGTAGCCCAGCAGCTTGCCGCTGCGTTGTTCGCGCCGCGCCAGCGCCAGGCCGTCGCGCAACGGGCCGAGCCGGTCGAAGTAAGGGCCGACCACGCGCTTGCCGTCGGCATTGACGAAGCCATAGCGGTCGTTCTGGCCGCGATAGACCACCACGCCTTCGCTGGCATTGCGTTCCTCCAGCGCGAATTCGCCCTGCAAGCGGGTGATTTCGCGGCCTTGCAGATCGGTCATCACGCTTTGCGAATTCTTGCCGTCGCGGAACACCACGCGCTTCATCGAAGCCAGCGGCGTGCCGTCGCCACGCGCGGCCAGCAGCGTCTTGCCGTTCTCGTCCATCAGCCGGTAGCGCTGGCCGTCGAAGACGCGCGCCAGGCCTTCGGGCTGCACGAAGAAGGGGTTGAATTCGCCCTGGGTGGCGGGCACCTTGAAGTTGCCCCGGGCGTCGATGGCGCCGTTGCGCGAACGGTACTGCACGTAGATCCAGTCGCCGAACGGTTCCTTGCGCTCGGGCTCGCCTTCGAACAGCCGGGTCATGCCGCCCTGGGCGTCGAACAGCAGCGTGGCGCCGTCCTTGCCCTGCGCCAGATAGCGGCCGCGCTTGAGGTCCTGCGGACGGTCGTGCAGCACCACGCTGCGCTTGCCGGTGCGCAGGTCGATCAGGCGATAGTCGTCGCCGTAGCCGGTGTCATCCTCGCGCTTCGGTTCCCGCGCCAGCAAATAGCCGTTCCCCAGGTAATCGAGTTCATAGCTGCTGGAGTAGGTGGCGGCGACCACCCATTTGCCGTGGCGGTCGATGACGCCCCAAAGGCCCTGATCCTGCGCCTTGGCCCAGTCGTCGGTGAAATCTTCGATGCGTTCGAGTGTCGGCTTGACGGCCTCGCGGGCGCTGCGGATGTTCCACAGGCCCCAGCGGCGGTCGCGGCGTCCGTCCAGCGCATAGAAGTAGAGCAGATCGCCGTCGAGCTTGTCGCCGTTGACCTCGATGCGCGCCGGCAGCTTCTGCGGATTGCCGCGGGTATCGATCAGCACGGCGGCATTGCGGTCCGTGTCGGGCATGCGGGCCCACGCGTAAGCGCCCTTGAAGCCGCCGATGCTGGCGAACCTGGGCGGCAGGATCCAGTTGCCCTCGGCATCAATGGCGCCGACGGTGCGCTTGCGGGTCTGCACCAGCAGGGGGGCGCTGGCGTCATAGCTGCTCATGTCGTCCCATTCCGGGTTGGTGACGATCTTGCCCGAACGCGTCAGGATGCCGGTCGGCTGGCTGTAGTCGTGGGGATGCAGCAACGCCAGCGGCAGCGCTTCGGCCTGCGTCTTGCCGTCGCGCCGGGGGCTGAACGGCGTGACGCGGTATTGGGCCAGCCGTGCGACCGTGCCGGCGTCCAGCAACGGCGTGCCGTCGGCGCGATAGATCTGCGTCAGGGTCGCTTCGGTGTCGTAGCCCCCCGCATCGGCGCTGACCGCAGCGTCGGCGGCGGCCATGGCAGCGTCGGCGGCAGCCGCGGCGGTGTCGGTCGCCGCTTCGACGGCTTGCGGCGCATCGGCGGCTTCGGCCGCCTCTACGGCCTGCGGTGGGGCCGGATCGGTGGGCGATGCCATGGCCGCCGCGGCCGCCGGCTGCCGGGCGCTGAGCCAGGCCAGGCCGTGTCTGACGCTGACGCGGCCGAAGTCCGCGCGCACCACCTGCGGCTTGCCGTTGGGCGGGATCAGGATCACCGCGTCGATGTCGCTCAACACCTTCCAGCCATCGGTCGCCTCGACGCCGACGTACGGCTGGGAGAAGGTATGCAGCGGCTCCAGTCGTGCGTCCAGCAGCGCGTCGGGGCCTTGCCCTTTGGGCCGCTTCACCAGCCACAGCCCGCGCGCCACGCGCGTCACATTTTCATAACCGTCGCCGTTGAGCGCCGTGCCATCGGGCCGCACGAAGCGCCAGGCGCCCTCGCGCAGCACGGCCAGCGTGTCGCCGTCGCGCAGCGGCGCTTGCTGCGAGCGCAGCACCTCCGGCGCGATGGCCCAGCGGCCGTCGGCATCCAGCAAGCCCCACTCGCCGCCATAACGCGAACTGCGCCGTTGCGCCGGCAGGTCGCCGGAGTCGGACGGCGCCAGCATCATCACATCGGCGGGCAGCGTCAGCGCGCGGCCGGTCGCGGTGTTGAACAACCGCGGCGGCTGCGGCACTTCCATTTCCGCGAGTTTCTGGCCGCGTTGGAAGCCCCACGAGCGCGTGCCCAGCACGAAGGTCTTGACCACCTGGCCCTGGCGATCGATCAGCACGTCGCGTTCGTCCTGCTCGACCAGCGCGGTGCCTGCGGCGTTGAAGCCCGAGGCGCGCGTGAAGCGCGGTTCGATGGCCCAGTTGCCACGCGGGTCGATGTAGCCCCACAGGTCGCCCTGGCGCACCGCCGCCAGGCCGTTCTGGAACGACTCGGCTTCCTGGAACGCTGGCGCGATGACCATCCCGCCCTGCTTGTCGATGTAGCCCCAGGTGCCGGCCGCATCGTCGGCCTTGCCGGTGATCACGGCGGCCAGGCCTTCGGCATACCCGCGCTGGCAGCTGACGTCGGGGGTGACCGCATAGGTGCGGCCGACGCAGTCGCGTTGCCAGTCAGCGTATTCGTCGGCGCTGGCCAGCGCGGAGCCCAGGCTCAGGCTGGCCAGCGCCGCGACCAGCGCCAGCGGCCGCCGCCCCGGCCGGCAGAGCGCGCGCGAGCGGAACGCGCCCCTCATGATGCGACGGGCGCGCAGCGCGCCTGATCGCGCGCGGGCGCAATGGATGGGAACGGGCGGGGCCGGGCGTGCCGCATGATGGAAGTGCCTGTGGGGATAGGAACGAGGACAGCACTGTAACCAGCCATCGCCCGCAAAAAGACGGCATATGTAACGATAGAAAACCAACCGTTAACATCGCCCGCCTTGGCGGCTGCCGGCCTGCCAGGCAGGGCGCGGCGGCGGGCCCGGGCGATGCCTGCTGGCATTCCCGCGGCGCATGCAGTCGGCGAAAAATAATCGGTTGAAGGGCGGCCCGGGCGCCCCTGTAATAGCGGCATTCGCCCCTGCGCGGGCGCCGACGTTTCACGCCAGAGGTTCGCCATGTCCGCCGTTCCCGCCGTCGCCGCTCCGTCCGACCCCGCCCCCCCGTCACGCAAACTGTGGCTGATGGTGCTGGCCGGAGGCATCGTCATGGGCCTGGCGCTGGGCGTGCGGCACGTGCAGGGCCTGTTCCTGCTTCCCGTCACCATGGATCGCGGCTGGTCGCGCGAGGCCTTCGCCATGGCCATGGCGGTGCAGAACCTGACCTGGGGCGTGGCGCAGCCCTTCACCGGCATGATTGCCGACCGCTATGGCTCGGCCAAGGTGGTCCTGGGCGGCCTGGTGTTCTATGCGCTGGGGCTGGTCGGGATGGCGCACGCTACCAGCACGGCGGCCTTCATGTGGAGCGCCGGCATCTGCATCGGCATCGCCTTGTCGGGCACCGCGTTCGCCGTGATTTACGGCGCGCTCAGCCGGCTGGTGCCGCCTGAACGGCGCGGCTGGGCCCTGGGCGTGGCCGGCGCGGTCGGCGGGCTGGGGCAGTTCACCCTGGTGCCGGCGGCGCAGTGGCTGATTGGCGGCTGGGGCTGGGTGAGCGCCTTGCTGATCTTCGCGGCGGTGCTGGCGGCGGCGCTGCCGCTGGCCTGGCCGCTGAAGGAAACCGTCCGCGTGGCGGCGGCGCCCGGCGCCGCGCAGCCCGGGCAACGGTTGGGCGCGGCGATCCGCGAGGCCTTCGCGCAACCGGGCTTCTGGCTGCTGAACCTCGGGTTCCTGGCCTGCGGCTTCCAGTTGGCCTTCATCGGCACACACCTGCCGGCCTATCTGATGGACAAGGGCATGCGCGCGGCGGACGCCGTCGCCGCGCTGGCCATCATCGCGCTTGCCAATGTGGCCGGCACTTACGTCTGCGGCATCCTCGGCGCGCACCATCGCCGCAAGTACCTGCTGGCCGGCATCTACCTGCTGCGCACCGGCGCCATGGCGCTGTTTTTCCTGTTGCCGCTGTCGCCAGCGTCGGTCTACGTGTTCGCGGCGGTCATGGGCTTTGTCTGGCTCGGCACGGTGCCGCTGACCAACGGCCTGATCGCGCAGGTGTTCGGGGTGCGCTACATCACGACGCTGTTCGGTTTCGTTTTTTTTGGCCACCAGCTCGGTTCGTTCCTGGGCGTTTGGCTGGGCGGCGTCGTGTTCGAGGCGACCCATTCGTACGACCTGATCTGGCTGGGCGCGATGGCGCTGGGCGTGGTGTCGGCGGCGCTGCACTGGCCCATCGACGATCGCGAGCTGCCGCGCGCACGCGCCGCCGTGGCCGCCTGAGCGGCGGACGGCGGGACTACAGGGGCCGGTGCTGCGTGCCCGCGCCCAGCGTGACGTGCAGCATGCGACAGGGTTCGATGACCTTGACCGTATGCCAGACGCCCTTGGGAATCACGTAGGCGCTTCCGGCTTCCAGCCGCACCGACTGGATGCCGGTGGGCCATTCCAGCTGCAGCTCGGCCGTGCCGGACATCAGGCGCACGATCTCGTCGGCCTGCGGGTGCATTTCCCATTGCGGCCAGTCGGCGCTGAAGGTGTATTCCGACAACAGCCAGCCGTGGCCATAAGGTTCCAGCGCCTCGCGCGGCAGGGACCAGAAGGCGTTGCCGCCCTCGACCGTGGCGGCGTGGCCGGCGGTATCCAGAAAGAGGTAGTGCGACGACAGATCGATGGGCATGCGGTTTCTCCAGGGAGCGGCCTATACGCGTTATAACAGTGTCGCGGGCCGCGTCGGCGGCACGCCTTTGCGTCAAGGAGCCCCGCATGCAGATCGAATCCCGTTGGTTGTTTCCGTGCGAGCCCCGCCACATCTGGCCGCATTTCCTGCACGCGCGCATGGACGACACCCGGCCGCTGCTGTTTCGGCTCGGCGTGCCCAAGCCGATCAGTTGCAAGGTGCTCGAAGGCACGCCCGCCGTGGGCCTCACGCGCCAGTGCACCACCGACCGTGGCACCATCGATCAGCGCATCCTGATCCTGCAGCCCGACGAACGCCTGCGCTACCAGATGCAGCGCAGCACCGTGTGGTGCGCGGGCTGGGTCGGTTCCCTGGTCGACACCTTCGAGTTGCGGCCGGTGCCGGGGCGCGGCACCGAGGTCCGGCGCGTCACGCAGTTCGAGGCCGCGGGCATCCTGCGCTGGGCCAAGCGCCTGGGCCTGTGGGCCGGGCTGCGCCAGGCGCATGCCTATGCCAGCCGCAATTGGCGCCGCCTGGCGGCGGCCAGCCAGGCCGCGGAAAACGGCTGAAACCGCATGCCCCGATTCGGGCAAAACTGCGATAATCCCGGACTTTCGAGCAGGCGCCCGAGCGCCTGCGGGGCAGGGGGCATGAGCAAAGGCTTCGACGGCGTCAGGCCGGCATCCGAATCGTCCATCGAGATCGGCTTCTTCCACCAGGGCCGACATTGCGTGGAGCGCATCCGCGTCAAACCCACTGCGGCCAACCTCAAGCGCGCCGCCGAACGACGCGCCGCCATCCTGGCGGCCATCGCACGCGGCGACTTCGACTACGACGCCGAATTCCCCCGGCGTGCCATTGCTTCCCCTCCCGCAAAGGACCCCACATGACCGGCGCCGCCGCCTTGCCCGTGCACGACCTGACCGCCGATGCCTTCACCGCCTACGGCTGGATGCTGGGCAAGCCCATCCCGCTGGGCAACGGCGTGCCGATGTTCAGCAACGAGGCCACCGACTTCTGGCAGGAACATGTCTTCAACACCGGCGCCGGCGGCGACGCCGAGGTGCTGTGGGTCAATTACCGCAGCGCCGCTTCCGAGATCGCCAGCCTGGAAAAGCACCTGCTGACGCAACAGGCGATCGTGCCGCTCACCGGCGCCATCATCCAGGTGGTGGCGCGCAGCGCGGCCGACGGCAGCCCGGACCTGGCAACCCTGGCGGCGTTCCGCGTCGAGCCGGGGCAGGGCGTGTGCATGCGCCCGGGCTGTTGGCACGCCACGCGCGTGGACGAGGCCGAAGTCACCTGCCTGATGCTGACGCGCCGCTCGACCACGCTGGACCTGATCCAGCACCTGACCATCGACGCCACCCCCAGCGAAAGCGCGATCACGGCGATTCCGGCGCGGCAACTGGAGCCGCTGCGTTTGCCGGACTGAATCCTGGCGGACGGGCAGGCGGTGTCCGGCGCATGGTGTTGGCGCATTGCATCGCCGCCCCATGGCCCGCAAAAAGATAGTGCCGTCATCTCCGTGCGCTTTCACTACCCTGGTGAAATGTGCCAGAATTTCAGCGACTGTTTGTCCTGTCCGCGACGCTGCCGCCATTCGGGCGTTGCCAACCGCTATCCGAGTTGGAGCATGGAATGCGCATACGCCGCGCTGGCGTCGGATCTTCCACCGGAGCTTTGCCCGGCCTTTTCCTTTGGCTCCGAGGCGTCGCCGCGCTGGCATTGATTGCCGGCGCCAGCGGTTGCAGCTTCACCTCGCCCGACGCGGCGACTGGTTCGCAGTACGTCGGCATTGACGGTGTCACGGCGCCCGAGGCGCAGCGCATCGCCAAAGAGGCCTACATCTACGGCTATCCGATGGTCGCCAACTACCAGGCCATCCACGCGGCCAGCATCGACACCGGCAATCCGCAGTACAAGGCTCCGTTCAACACCATCAGCCACGCCCCGCCCCAAGACATGGCGGCGGTGGCGCCCAGCGTCGACGCGCCCGAGTCCTCGGCGGTGCTGGATCTGCGCGCCGAACCCGTCGTCATCCGCGTGCCGCCGATGGAATCCCGCCGCTATTTTTCGCTGCGGCTGCGCGATCTGTATGGCTACAACTTCGCCTATATCGGCAGCCGTGTCGGCGGCAACGGCGGCGGGCGGTACCTGGTGGTCGGGCCGCGCTGGAACGGCGCCGAGCCCCCGGGCTTCACCAAGGTGATCCGCGCCGAGACCGAACTGGTCAGCATGACGGCGCGCACCCAATGGTTCGGAGCGGCGGACCTGCCGCATCTGAAGCGCATCCAGGCCGGCTACAAGGTCCAGCCGCTGTCGGCCTACCTGCGCAGAAAACCGGCGCCCGCGCCGGCCGCCGTGGCCTGGCTTGCGCCGGAGCCCCCCGCGCAAATGCGCAGCTCGCTCGAGTTCTACAACCAACTGGGCTTTGTGCTGCAATTCGCGCCGGTTCTGCATAGCGAGCGGACATTGCGCAAGCGCCTGGACAGCCTGCGTATCCGTCCCGGCGCGCCGGTCGTCACCGATACCCTGAACCCACGGCTGCGGCAGGTCATGCGCGAAGGCATGCACGACGGCCAGAACGACATCGACAAGCATCGGGTGGCGCTGGCCGGCAAGACCGATACGCTGTTCGGCGACCGCCAGACCCTGCGCCACGACTACCTCGCGCGCGCCACTGGCGCCCAGGTCGACCTGGGCGGCGACAATCGCGAAGAGGCGATGGCCACGGTGCTGGCCACCGACGCGGCGGGGCAGCCGCTGGACGGCGCGCATTCGTACACCCTGCGTTTCGCGCCGCGCGGCCTGCCGCCGGTCAACGCGTTCTGGTCGGTGACCTTGTATCGCATGCCGGGGCGGCAGTTGGCGCCCAATCCCATCGGCCGCCACGCGATCGATGCCGCGATGCTGCCCACGCTCAAGCGCGACCGCGATGGCGGGCTGACGCTGCGCATCCAGCATCAAGCGCCCGGCAAGGGCGACCAGGCCAACTGGCTGCCGGCACCGGCCGGGCCGTTCATGCTGACGCTGCGCTACTACTGGCCCCAGCCGGCCTTGCTGGACGGCGCGTGGCAGCCGCCGCAGGCGCAGCGCGTCGGGCCGTAGCGGCGTCGCGGCGGGTGGCCGCAGCGGCCGGCGTCGTGCCTGGCCGCGCGCCGTGGCGGGTCATAGATCCTCGCTGCGCCAGACCTTCAGGACCCGCCCGAAGATCTGCAGGTCCATGTCTTCGGTGATGTCCCAGGCGTCGTACTTGGTGTTCTCGGATTTGGCGCGGATCAGCAGCCCGTTCGCGCTGGGAATGCGCTGCAGGCGCTTGATGAAGCCTTCATTGCCGACGCGAAAGAAAAACACGCCATCGACGTCGGCCTTGACCACTCCCAGGTCCACCAGCAGCGGATCGCCCGGGTTGTACATGGGCCGCATGCTGTCGCCAAAGCCGGTCACCACGCACAGATTGGCCGCCGCGGTGTAGTGGCGCAGGTTCTTGTGCAGCCACTCCTGGCTGACGCGCAGGCTCTGGATCACGCCGGGCTGGTCGCGCAACTCCACCCCCGGGCCCATGGCGCCGCCGGTATCGAAACGGGGAATGCGCAGGTCGTCGGCGGCGCCGTCGTCGGCCGGCCCGGCCAGCACGATGTCGGGCGGATGCTGCGCGGCTTCGTCCAGCAGTTGTTCCAGTGACAGCCCCAGCCCCGCCGCCAGCCGCGCGGCGTATTTGGAGCGTTCGCTGTCGCGCCCTTCGAGGGCGGCGATGGTGCCCACCCCCACGCCGGTGCGCGCTTCCAGCTGTTCCAGGGTAAGACCGAGGGCGGCGCGGTAGCGCCTGATTTGTTTTCCGAGAGCCATGATGCGGACGCTAAACAGTTGTGGAAAATTGTGCAACAACAAGTGTTGAAATCACGATTATACATTTGTAGAATTCTACCCATGGATTACCCGAAACGTGTGTTGCTATCAGACGGAAGCGTGGGTAGCGTATCGCTACCAAAATCCCACAGCAAGGAGCGGCAAATGAATCAGGCAGGAAACATGGCGCTGCGGGCGCCGCAGGACTGGGTCGCCACGGCATCGCAGGCGGGCGCCGCGATCGCGCGTTCGTTCACCGCGCGCCCGGTGGCCGCGCCGCAGGGGGCGCGCCGCAGCCTGCACGCGCAAAACCCGGAGGGCCATGGCATGACGCGAGAAGAATCAGACCAGGTCGAAGCACTGATCATGGAGTGGTACCACTGGAGTCGCGGCTACCGGCCCCAGCTCGGCGTGGGCAAGGTGTCCGCGTTCGCGCGCGGCATGGTGTCCGAGGAGGCCTATGACGACGAAGACGTCGACGCCCGCCTGGCCGCCACGCGTGGCGAGCAGACCGAGCTTTGCATCGATGAACTGCCCTGGCAGCAGCGCTCGGCGATTGGCGTGCATGCCGGCAACAAGGCTGCCGGCGCCCGCGTTTTCAGCAATCCGCGCCTGACGCCCGCGCAGCAGCATGCGGCCTACCAGGAAGCCAAGGCGGCGCTGTTGCCGGCCCTGCGGCGGCGCGCGCTGGTGACGGCGCCGCCGGCGCGACCGTCCATCCGCTAGTGCCAGACCCGCGGCTGTCCGCCAGGACCCCGACTCGACCTAGAATCGGGTACCAGGCGGAGCGCGGCTCCGCCCCAACCGGAGCGCCGCGACGCCGCATGAAGCGCAATTTCAACATCCACGACCTGCGCATCTTCTACACCGTGGTCATGACCGGGTCCACCCGGCAGGCCGCGCAGGCCATGCACATGACGCAGCCCGCCATCAGCCACGCCATTTCGCGGCTCGAGCACGCCACCGGCGTGCAGCTGTTCGACCGTTCCCACAAAACGTTGCGCCCGACCGAGGCCGGGCAGTACCTGTACGGTGAAGCCAAGTTCGTGCTGGACGAGCTGGTGCGCATCGACGAGGCGCTGCACAGCATCGAGCAGTTCGGCGGGCGCGGCCTGCGCATTGCCACCTCGCCGGCGCTGGCGCTGGCCTACGCGCCGGATGCCTTGCATTGCTACGTGCAGACCCATGGCACACGGCCGTTCTCGATCGACCTGGAATCCTCGGTGCAGGTGATCAGCGCCGTGGACACCATGCGCGCCGACTTCGGGCTGGGGGCCGTGTCGCAGGACAGCGCCCGGCTGGCCTTCCGGCCGTTTCTGCGCGCCGAGGTGATGGCTATCGCGCATCGCGAGCATCCGCTGGCGCGCGGCGAGGTCGTGGCCGTCGGCGACATCCGCCCCGAAAGCTATGTGCAGCCGTTGTGGTCCGACTACGTCATGCCGCAAGGCGACATCGCCGAGTCGCTGCAGCTGCGTTCCGGCATGCAGGCGCATATGTCGCTGCTGCCGGGCACGGTGCGCGCGGTGCGTGGCATCAGCCTGATCAACGCGCTGTCGGCGGCCGACATCGTGGCGGCCTATCCCGAGCTGGTGGCGCTGCCGCTGGCCGCGCGCCAGTGGTTCGATTTCGTGCTGATCGCGCGCAACGAGGCAGCCAGCCTGGAGCTGGCCGAGCGCCTGCTGGACGCCTTGCGGGCCGCGGCCCGGGCGCGGCAACAAGGCGTCTACGCGCGGACCATCCAACTGTTGTCGTAGCGGCCCGGCCCTGAAGGAGGGGGGGCGGCCTCAGTCGGCGGGCGGCTGCCACGGCAGCGATTGCAGGTCGCCGTCGATGCTGATGGCCTGGCCGCTGATCAGCGCGCCAAACGGGCTCGCCAGGAACAAGGCCATGTTGGCGATGTCCGCCGCGCGCACGAATTGCCCCAGGCTGACGCCGGCCAGCTCCAGCCGGGTTTCCTCGGCCACCGTCACCCCCATGTTGCGGGCGCGGGCCTCGATCACCCGGTCGATGCGCGGACCGGCCACCAGACCCGGCAGCAGCGCGTTGACGCGGATGCCATGGCCGCCCAGTTCCACCGCCAATGAGCGCGTCAGGCCGATCACGCCCCACTTGGTGGCGGCGTAGGGCGTGCGCATCGGCACGCCCATGCGGCCAGCGACCGAACTGATGTTGATGATGCTGCCGCCACCGGCCTGGCGCAGCGCCGGCAGCGCGTGGCGCACGGTGTGGAATTGCGCGGCCAGGTTGATGTCGAGCGTCGCATCCAGCTCCTGCGGCGCAATCTCGCCAATGCCGGCCGTGGGCCCGGCGATGCCGGCGTTGTTCACCAGCACGTCCAGCCCGCCCAGGTGCGCCAGCGCTTCGCCCATATAGCGGTCGATTTGGTCGCGCCGGCTCACGTCCGCGCGCGACCAGGCATGCGGGCAGGCCGACAGGGCCTGCTCGTCCACGTCGCACACATGCACGCGCGCGCCGCGCGCCGCGAACGCGCCGGCGATGGCCGCGCCGATGCCGGCCGCGCCCGCGGTGACGATGACACGCTGGCCGGTCAGGTCCACGGGTAGGGCGCCGATGTCTGCCGGGATGGGATGCTTCACAGTCATGCTTGTTCCTTGTGGGACAGACCCGCGCGGGGTCAGGGCTTCATCAGGCGGCAGGTGGACTGGGCCGGCGAGGTGTAGATCTGGTCGCCCGGCGCGCGCGCCACCAGCTTGTAGTAGTCCCACGGGCCTTTCGACTCCGCCGGCGTTTTCACTTGCATCAGGAACATGTCGTGCACCATCAGGCCATCGGCGCGAATCCTGCCGTCCTTGACGAAGAAGTCGTTCACCGGATTGGCCTTGAGCCACTTCATCACCGTATCGCCATCGGTGCTGCCGGTGGCCGCAACCGCCTTCAGATAGGTGGTCGCGGCGGAGTAGTCGCCGGCCTGCAGCATGGACGGCTTCTTCTGCATGGTCTTCTCGAAGCGCGCGGCCCATTGGCGCGAGGCGTCGTCCTGGTCCCAGTACCAGGCCGTGGTCAGGTACATGTCTTGCGCCGCCGGCAGGCCGAGCGCGTGGATGTCGCTGATCAGCACCAGCAGGCCGGCGATCTTCATTTTGGGTGTCAGGCCGAACTCGGCGGCCGCCTTCACCGCGTTACTGGTGTCGCTGGCGGAATTGGCCAGGCCCAGCACCGAGGCGCCCGAGGCTTGCGCCTGCAGGATGAACGAGGAGAAGTCGGCGGTGTTGAGCGGATGACGCACGCGTCCCTTCACGGTGCCGCCCTCGGCCTGCACCACGGCCGACGCATCGCGCTCCAGCGCCTGGCCGAAGGCGTGGTCCACCGTCAGGAAGAACCAGTCCTTGTTGCCCTCCTTGAGCATCGCGCGCGCCGTGCCGCGCGCCAGCGATACGGTGTCGTAGGCGTAGTGGACGGTATAGGGCGTGCATTGCGAATTGGTCAGTTCCGAAGCGCCCGCGCTCACCACGAAGAAGGGCGTCTTCTTTTCCTCGGCCACCTTGGCCATGGCCAGCGCGGCCGCCGAGTTGGCGCCGGCGATCAGCATGTTCACGCCTTTCTGGTCGAGCCATTCGCGCGCCCGCGCCGAGGCGATATCGGCGCGGTTCTGGTGATCGGCCACCAGCACCTCGACCTTCCTGCCCGCCACTTCGCCGCCCAGGTCGGCCACCGCCATCTTGATGGCCTCGGCGCCGCCCGGACCATCGGCGTCCGCCGACAGGCCCGACATGTCGGTGATGAAGCCGATACGGATCACGCCGTCATCGGCGCGGGCCGCGCCCGTCCAGCCCAGTACGGTGGCCAGCGCGGCTGCGCACAGTGTCTTTTTCATGGTGGTCTCCTCGATCCTGCGGATCTTGTGGTGTTCAAGTGCCCCGATGGCGGGGATGCTGTCGCGCCGCCGCCGCGGCGCCTGGCCCCGGCGGGGGCGGCAGGCGCCACGGGACGGGCGTATTCAAAAGGCGACGGCGTGCCCGCCCTTCAGGCCTAGCGTGGCGCGCGCCTCGTCGGGCGTGGCGATGCGCAGCGACAGGTCTTCCAGGATGCGGCGGATGCGCCGCACCTGGTCGGCGTTGGAGCGCGCCAGTTCACCCGGCCCGTCCCACAGCGAATCCTCCAGCCCCACGCGCACGTTGCCGCCCAGCGTCGCCGCCAGGGTGGCCAGGGGCGTCTGCTTGCGTCCGGCCGCCAGCACCGACCAGACGTAGTCGGCGCCGAACAGGCGGTCGGCGGTGCGCTTCATCATCATCACGTCCTCGGGGTGCGTGCCGATGCCGCCACGGATGCCGAAGACGGACTGGATCAGGAAGGGCGGCTTGAGCAGTTGGCGGTCGACGAAGTGGGCGGCGGTGTACAGATGGCCGATGTCGTAGCACTCGATCTCGAAGCGCGTGCCGTTGTCGCCGCAGGACACCAGGATGTGCTCGATGTCCTTGAAGGTGTTCTTGAAGATCAGGTCGTTGCTGCTTTCGAGGTAAGGGCGCTCCCAGGGGTGCGTGAAGGTCTTGAACCGTTCCAGCAGTTCATACATGCCGAAATTCATCGACCCCATGTTCAGCGAAGCCACCTCGGGCTTGAAGCGCAGTGCCGGCGCCATGCGGTCGGCCAGCGGCAGCACCGGCGAGCCGCCCGTGGTGATGTTGATCACCACATCGCAGGCGGCCTTGATGCGCGGCAGGAACTGCGCGTATAGCGCCGGGTCCTGCGTTGGCTGGCCGGTTTCGGGCTGGCGCGCGTGCAGGTGCACGATGGCCGCGCCTGCCTCGGCCGCCTCGATGGCGGCGCGGGCGATCTCGTCCGGCGTGACCGGCAGGTGGGGCGACATCGACGGCGTGTGGACCGAGCCGGTGATGGCGCAGGTGATGATGACCTTGTTCCTGGATGGCTGCATGGGCCTGGCACCTCTTGGATGGTGGAGCCCGGCTGTCTCCCGCCGGGCGCAGGCCATTCTGTCGCACGCCACCGGCCGCTGTCACCTGAACAGAAATTATCAATTGATAGGGAATCCGGTGCTGCGGCGCAGCGGTGGCGGGCGTACGCCGCTCACGGCCAGCCGCCATGCCCTGAAAAAAAACCGCCGCCGGAAATTTCCGGCGGCGGCGTGGTCCTGCGTTGCGGCGGGGACTCAGTCCTTGCGGCTGGTCACTTCCACCAGGTGGTAGCCGAACTGGGTCTTGACCGGACCCTGGACTTCACCGACCGGGGCGCTGAACACCACGGTGTCGAATTCCTTGACCATCTGGCCGGGGCCGAAGGTGCCCAGGTTGCCGCCGTCGCGGCTGGACGGGCAGCTGGAGTTTTCCTTGGCCAGTTGCGCGAAGTCGGCGCCGTTCTCGATGGCGGTCTTCAGTTCGTTGGCCTTGGCTTCGGTCGAAACCAGGATGTGGCGGGCGGAGGCTTGTGCCATGTTGAGGCTCCTTGCGGGGAATGATTGGGGTGGGGAGAGTAACGCATTTGCGCCGACTCGCTACCGTGCCATCATAAACGCGCAGCGGAAATGCCGTGGAAGGGACGGATCACGGCTGCGCCAGCCAATTCTTGAACGGCTCCAGATCCAGGTGGCCCGGGACGTACCATACCTTTCTCGTGCGATCCCACTGAGCGCCCAAAGCCTTCACCACATCCCTATTGGCATACGCAACTTTCAGGTCCCGTTGGCCAACAGACGCGGTGGGCAGGGCCAGATTGCGGCGGACGGCGTTGTTGGCGCGGTTTTGGGTGCTGGTCAGCTGCATCTGGGCAATGAAAGGGCTGCGCTGCGCGGGGTCTTCCGTTGGAATCAGGGTGAGTCGCGACTTGGCGCGCGTTGCCGCGACGTAGAAGAGGTTTTCTTCTTCGGGGCGTGCGCGTAGCGGGTTGGGGAATTCGCCCTGGTCGAGAAAGGGCAGAATCACGTGCTCGAATTCCTTGCCTTTGACGTTCGCCACGCAATCCAACAACACCATGTTCTTGCCGGGCCGCGCCCCAACGAACATCTCTGCGGCGCCAATCCAGGCTGAGAAGTCCGGCAGGTTCAGTTTCAGGTCACGTGCCGCCGCGATGAATCCCTTCACAGACTTGGTCACGACCGCGGCTTCGTACGGGTGAACGTAGAGCCGCCGCGCCAGTTTTTCCATGTCGACGAGTTCGCAGACGGCTTCGAATGCCGTATGTGCGGGGGCGCCGGACTCGAGGCCGCGCAGATGCATCACCGCGTTTTCGATACGCGTTCGAGCGGCGGGGTTTCCAACACGCTGGATCTGGCCTTTGAAGAAATACTCAAGTGTCGCCGGGTCCTTGGAGATCGTCGCTTTGGCCTCGTTGAGTTCGTCCGGCGTCAGGGGGACTTCGGCGAAAGTGGCCAATGCTTCCACAATGGCCGAGCGCGTGTCGGCCGACGCCACGTTATGAAAGTCGCCCAGCGCGATGGCAAGCATGCCGCGCAGGAAAAGAATTTCATCGCGCCGCAGATAACTTTTCATCGTCAACGTGCGATATTGCACTTGCGCCCGCATCAGCGCGTTTTCAACCTCGATGGACTGGTGATGGTCGCGCAACAGGATGCAGCAGCCATCCAGCGCCTTCCCATCGTTTTTCCACTGAAGGATGGCCTGCACGACCTGTTGTCCGCAAGCGCCCGGCACGGCGCCATAGGGCGCTTCGCGGATCTCGGTGTGCAGCGGCAGAGTCGAATCGACAATCTTGTTCTTGAACGCTTCCATGGCATATGCCAGATGCGGTCCGTGGCGGTATGTCATCGACAACGGGAAAGCGACGCAGCCCGGGAAGCTGGCCGCGATTCGATACTGCAGGAACGAGCAGTCGGCTCCCAGATGCGAGTAAATGACCTGATCTTTGTCGCCGACCCCGACAAAGTAGGGCTTGTGAACGTTGAGCAGCGATTCAATGATGCAGAACGAGGCTTCATTGACATCGTGCAGCTCGTCGCAGACCACCAGCTTGAAAGCGGGAAGGGCCTCATGCATTTCTGGCGTTGCGCGCAGGGTGCACGCCAGGTCATAGGTGGCGTCGAAAAAGCCGCGCGCCTCCACATAGCCGAAGGCATCTATACGCTGCCTTTCATATTCCACGGCCCACAGATAGTCGCCCAGCGGAATGCCCAGGCTTTCCGCCGCGGAGTCGGGGTCCGTGCCTGCCTCGTCGCGGGCCAGCGTCATGGTGGCCTTCAACCTGAGCAGATTCTCCAGGAACTGACTGATCGCCGTGTTGTGGGTGCTGATATCGAGCGCATCCGCCCTGTCTGGATTATTCGGCCCCACGTTCTCCAGCGCCGAAAGCGCAAAAGCCCTCTGCTCGCGGGCGGCGTGAAGGCTGACGGGCACATTGTCTTCAAGCCTGGACAGCACGGTCCGCGAAAATTCCTCGACCGTCTGCACGCGAACGCGCCTGGCCGTGTTGTACGCAATGCCGATGGCGGTCAGGCGAGTCTGCATCACCTGCTTGGCTTCATCGGTGAAAGTCAGCGCAAGGATATCTTCAGGCGCCATCCCCCTGCTGATGGCCTCGCCGATGCGCAGCGCGAGCGTGGTCGTCTTGGCCGCGCCCGCATTGGCGATGACAAGATTGGTCCGATGGCGGGAACCCTGGATATTTCTCTGTTCGTCGGTCGGGGTAAAACCCGTGGGCGTGAATTGAACGGAGATCGATGAAGTGGTCATGTACGTGGATGAGGGGGAGACAAAGCTGGCCGCGGTCATCAACGATACTACTTAAGGTGAAACGCAGGCGTTCTGCGGCTGACCTGCCATGTATTGCCGGTATGCCCCCAAAAAAAACGAGCGCAATGTGCGCTCGCTTTTTGATGCCAAGGCCGCCTTTACCGCAACGGCCACCCATACATCAACCCGCCATCCCGATATGACGCATTCAAGCCCCGCGTCAGCTTCATCGGGCTGGATTCCCCAAGGTTCTTTTCGAAGCTCTCGCCGTAATTGCCGATCTGCTTGATGATGTTGTAGGCCCACTTGTCATCCACGCCCAGGTTCTTGCCCATGCCGGGCGTCACGCCCAGGATGCGTTGGATGTTGGGATTGGTGCTCTTGAGCATCTCGTCCACGTTCTTGGACGTGATGCCGTATTCCTCGGCTTCCAGCATCGCATTCAGCGACCAGCGCACCACGTTGAACCATTGCTCATCGCCCTGGCGCACCATGGGGCCCAGCGGCTCCTTGGAGAAATTCTCCGGCAGGATGTCGTACAGCGCCGGGTTCTCCAGATTGGTGCGGGCCGCGGCCAGCTGCGACTTGTCGCCGGTGAAAGCATCGCAACGGCCCACCGCGAAGGCGCGGATGATCTCGTCCAGGCGCTCGACCACTACGGGCTTGAAGGCAATGTTGTGTGAGCGGAACCAGTCGGACAGGTTCAGTTCGGAGGTGGTGCCGGGCTGCACGCAGACGGTGGCGCCGTCCAGCTCCTTGGCGCTCTTCACATTCAGGGACTTGTTCACCATGATGCCCTGGCTGTCGTAGTAGTTCACGCCCACGCCGATCAGGCCCAGGGTGGTGTCCCGGGTCAGAGACAAGGTGGTGTTGCGCGGCAGCACGTCGACCTCGCCGGACTGCAGCGCGGTAAAGCGCTGCACCGCGCTGACGGCCATGATCTTGGCCTTGGAGGCATCGCCGAACATGGTCACGGCGATGGCGCGGCACAGGTCCACGTCCAGACCCATCCAGCCGCCCTTGCTGTCGTTGACCGAGAAGCCCGCCACGCCGGTGGACACGCCGCACTGCACGAAGCCCTTGCTCTTGACGCTGTCGAACGTCACGCCCGCGCTGGCGCCCCACGACGAAAAAAGGAGCGCGGCGCCTGCCGCGACGGTGGTCAGTGCTTTCATGGTGTCTCCGCGCAGGGGCGCAACATATTGGTCTGGATCCGCCGGTCGGCGGAAATGCGGCGAATGGTATCGGCCGGACCCTGGGGGGATAATCGGGGAATTCCCCTTAAGTCCACTGGGCGGAATTTACGGGGCCATATCCGGCCGGGTGGCCCCGCCGCGCCAGATGAAATCCACTGAAACCGCCTACGCCCGACGCGTAACGATTTCGACAATTCCTTCCGAGCACACTGGCCTCACCGCGTCCGCATCGGCGGACGCGACTGCGAGGGAGATGCATCATGAAGAGTCTTGTCAAAGCCGCGATGACCGCGGGCACCGCGGCGATCCTGTCCCTGGGAGCGCTGGCGGCGCCCGGCGTGGCGCAGGCCGGCGTGGCCATCAGCATCAATGTCGCGCCGCCGCCTCCCCGCGTGGAAGTGGTGCCGCCGCCGCGCGCGGGCTACGTCTGGGCGCCAGGTCATTGGGAATGGATCGGCGGACGCCACGCCTGGGTCGGCGGCGTCTGGGTGCCGGCGCGGCCGGGTTACGTGTACCACCGGCCCGAGTGGCGTCATCGGCACGGGCATTGGGTGTATTACGCGGGGCGCTGGGGGCGTTATTGACGGCTTGCCAAGGGGGAGGGGGGGGCGCCGGGATCAGGTGGGGCCGGTCTGCCCGCGCAGCGGTGATATTCCGCGCTGGTGGCGGCTGTTCCGTTTTTGGCTAAGGGAATGACGCACGCATGGGGCCTAAATACAAAAAGCCGCCACTGCAATGCAGTGGCGGCTTTTCTAATTTGGTGCCCGGGGCCGGAATCGAACCGGCACGCCTTGCGGCGGGGGATTTTGAGTCCCCTGCGTCTACCAATTTCACCACCCGGGCAGGCTGGTCGCGGAACCGTCCAGGTGACGGTCGCGGGTAAAGCGAAGACCGCGATTATATGCGGTCTGGGAAAAATTGTCAGGCAAGGGGCCGGCGCCCGTGAACGCCGGCCCGGCCGGCCTACTTCTTTTCCGGCAGGAACCAGTTCATTACCAGCGCGCAGATGCCGCCGGTGGCCACGCCCGATTCCAGGACGCTTTTCACCGCGTGCGGCAGGTGCGACAGGATCTCGGGGACCTGCGACACGCCCAGGCCCAGGGCCAGCGACACGGCGATGATCAGCAGGGCGCGGCGGTCCAGGTGGATGCCGGCCAGGATGTTGATGCCGGAGGCGGCCACGGCGCCGAACATGACCATGGCGGCGCCGCCCAGCACGGGTTCGGGCACGGCCTGCAGCACGCCGGCAACGGCGGGGAACAGGCCCAGCAGGATCAGCATGCCGGCGATCCACACTCCGACGTGGCGGCTGGCGATGCCGGTCAGCTGGATGACGCCGTTGTTCTGGGCGAAGACCGAGCTGGGGAAGGTGTTGAAGACGCCCGCCAGCAGCGAGTTGGCGCCGTTGACCAGCACGCCGCCCTTGATACGCTGCATCCACAGCGGGCCTTCGACCGGCTGCTTGGACACCTTGCTGGTGGCGGTGACGTCGCCGATGGCTTCCAGCGAGGTGACCAGGTAGATGATCAGCATCGGCACGAACAGCGACCACGAGAAGCCCAGGCCGAAGTGCAGCGGCATCGGCAGCTGGAACAGCGCGGCTTCGCGCGCGCCGGTGAAGTCCAGGCGGCCCATGTAGGCGGCGGTAATGTAGCCGACGGCCAGCGCCAGCACCAGCGCGGTGCTGCGGATCCACACCACCGGCACGCGGTTCAGCAGGATGATGGTGCCGAGCACCAGGCCCGACAGTGTCAGGTTCTCGGCGCTGGCGAAGGTGCCGTTGGCCATGGCGCCGAAGCCGCCGCCCATGCTGATCAGGCCTACCTTGATCAGGGTCAGGCCGATCAGCAGCACCACGATGCCGGTGACCAGCGGCGTGATCAGGCGCTTGACGAAGGGCAGGATGCGGCTGATGCCCATTTCGACGAAGGAGCCGGCGATGACGACGCCGAAGATCGCGGCCATCACGGCTTCGACCGGCGTGCCTTGCTTGACCATGACCGAGACGCCGGCGATCAGCGGGCCGACGAAGTTGAAGCTGGTGCCCTGCACGATCAGCAGGCCTGCGCCCAGCGGGCCGAAGCGCTTGCATTGCACGTAGGTGGCGATGCCGGAGATGACCAGCGACATGGACACGATCAGGGTGGTGTCGCGGCTGCTTACGCCCAGGGCCTGGCAGATCAGCAGGCCAGGGGTGACGATGGGCACCAGGATGGCCAGCAGGTGCTGCAGGGCGGCGACGAAGGCGACGGGGGGCGCGGGGCGGTCGTCGGGGCCGTAGACCAGGTCGTGGCGGGGGGCGTCGTCGGCGGGCGCGCCGTGGGCGGCGGGTGGGGTCAGGGAGGCGGGTTGCATGGCGGCAGGGTCGGCCGGGGGCGGGAGAGGAAAGTGCGGGATTTTAGCGGGGAAGGCCCCCGGGTGCAGCGCGTCCGCCGCGGGGCTGCCCGGGGGGGCTTGATAGAATTCTGGTCCGTCAACCAGCGGCCGCCGGCCTGGGAATCGATGCAGAAGCGCACCAGAGGGATCGTGATCTTACTGGTCTTGTTGGCCGTCATCCTGCCGCTGGGCCTGCTGTCGTGGCTGATCGCCGGCGGCGACGATTTCACCGCCATCGACCATGGCGAGTCCTATGGCAGCAGCATCTACAAACGCTACCAGGGCGAGGTCTATGCGGCCGTGCCCAGCAATGGTTATTACCGGATGCGCGATGCGGATCCGGCGGCGTTCGAAACCTTCGACACGGGCCGCTATGACGGCCGGCAGGCGGCGCGCGATGGGCGCCACGTGTATTGCGGCAATCGGGTGCTGCCGGAGATGCGGCCCGCATCGACGCGCTACCTGGGGAACAGTTATTTCAGCGACGGCGCGGTGACGTATTTCTGCGATTTCGCCTCCGAGCGCAATGGCGAGCTGGGCCAGATGGACGAACTCTGGCAGACGATCCTGTACCGCGCCGGCAAGGGCGACAAGCCGCAGACCTACCTGTACCCGTTCCTGGCCCTGCCGGCCAGCGCGCAGCCCTACCGGCCGCTGCTCGATCGGCAACTGGCCACCGACGGCGCGCGCGTGTTCTACGAAGGCCGCGAAATGCCGCAGGCGGATCCGGCGCGGCTGCGCCGCATCGCCGCGATCCAGCGGGGCGAGGCGCGGCCGGGCGAGAATTTCTTCGGCGATGGCCGCCGGGTCTATTACCGGGAGACGTTGCTGCCGCTATCGGACGATCCGGCGCTGTATACCTTTACGGTCGGCAACCTCCATCGCCAACCTTATCTGCATGACCCGCGCGACGGCATGGTGTACCTGGGCGCGCTGGCGTTCGACCGCGCGCATGCGCCGTACCGGCTGCTGAGCGAGGCGGGCCGTCACATGCTGCATGCGCTGTTCGCCGGCAAGGACGGCATCTATTTCTACAACAGCGAGAAGCGCGTGGTGGAGCGGGCCGGCGACGATCCGTTCGCGGCGGGCGGCTTCACGGCGTTGTCGCCGTATGTGTTCTGGGACGGCCGCCAGCTGCTGTTTCTCAAGGGCAAGGCCGTGTGGAACCGCTCGCGCACCGGCGGGCGCCTGATTTCCCGTTCCACGCTGATCCTGCGCATGAAGGACGCGCCAGCGGGCCAGTGGACCCGACTGGGCGGTGTCTACCACGGCTTCGGGTCGGTCTGGCGCAACGGCGACGCGCTCTATTATCTCGACGAGCTGGGCCCGGACCAGCTGATCCCCAGCGCGATCTATCGCATCCTGGATCCCATGGCGGCGGATTTCCTGCTGCGCTCGCGGCAGACGCGGCAGATCAAGACGGACGACATTCGCAATCTGGTGCGCAGCGGGAAGCTGGCGGCGCCCGAGTCCGACGAGGTGCTGGAGGCCAAAACGCGTTACCGGCGCGGCGTGCTGTCGTTTTTTCTGGACTGATGCCGGGGGCGGCCGGTCCGATCGTGGGGCGGGCCGGGCAGCCTGGCCGGCCGCTGCATTTTCCGGTCTTGAAATATTTCACATGGCCCCCATCACAATAGGGTTTCCCGGAGACCGCCTGGGCCATGCGCCCCGCTATCCGGCTTCCTTTTGTCCCTAATTTTCCGACTTTTCATACAACGATGAGCCAGACCGCCACGTCCGAAACCCTGGGATTCCAGGCCGAGGTGAAGCAACTGCTGCACCTGATGATCCATTCGCTGTACAGCAACAAGGAAATCTTCCTGCGCGAGCTGGTGTCGAACGCATCGGACGCCTGCGACAAACTGCGCTTCGAAGCCATCGACAATCCGGCGCTGCTGGAAGGCGATGGCGAGCTGGCCATCACCGTCAGCTACGACAAGGACGCGCGCACCATCACGATTTCCGACAACGGCATCGGCCTGTCGCGCGACGAAGCCGTGGCCAACCTGGGCACCATCGCCCGGTCCGGCACGCGCGAGTTCTTCTCGCAGCTGACGGGCGACAAGCAAAAGGACGCGCAGCTGATCGGCCAGTTCGGCGTGGGCTTCTATTCGTCGTTCATCGTGGCCGACAAGGTCACCGTGGTCAGCCGCCGCGCCGGCGCCACCGACGCCATCCGCTGGGAGTCCGACGGCCAGGGTGAATTCACCATCGCCGCCGCCGACAAGGCCACGCGCGGCACCGACGTCACGCTGCACCTGCGCGCCGACGAAGACGAACTGCTCAACGGCTGGAAGCTGCGCGAGATCCTGCGCCGCTATTCCGACCACATCTCGCTGCCGATCCGCATGGCCAAGGAAGAGTGGGATTCGGAGAAGAGCGAGCAGGTCAAGAAGGACGAGCTCGAAACCGTCAACCAGGCCAACGCGCTGTGGGCCCGCAACAAGGCCGACGTCACCGAAGAACAGTACCGCGAGTTCTACAAGACGGTGTCGCACGACTACGACGACCCGCTCGCCTGGACCCACAACCGCGTCGAAGGCCGCAGCGAATACACGCAGCTGCTGTACGTGCCCAAGCACGCGCCGATGGACCTGTGGGACCGCGACGGCCGCCGTGGCGTCAAGCTGTACGTCAAGCGCGTCTTCATCATGGACGATGCCGACCAGTTGCTGCCGTCGTACCTGCGCTTCGTGCGCGGCGTGATCGATTCGGCCGACCTGCCGCTGAACGTCTCGCGCGAAATCCTGCAGGAAAGCCGCGACGTGCGCGCCATCCGCGAAGGTTCGGCCAAGCGCATCCTGTCGCTGCTGGAAGACCTGGCCGAGAACAAGCCGGAAGACTACGCCACGTTCTGGTCGGAATTCGGCCAGGTGCTCAAGGAAGGCGCGGGCGAAGACCACGTCAACCTGGAACGCATCGCCAGGCTGATGCGTTTTGCCTCGACCCACACCGGCGACCAGGCCCAGACCGTGTCGTTCGCCGACTACGTGGCGCGCATGAAGGAAGGCCAGGACAAGATCTACTACGTCACGGCCGATACCTTCGCCGCCGCCAGCAACAGCCCGCACCTGGAGATCTTCCGCAAGAAGGGCATCGAGGTGCTGCTGCTGTCCGACCGCGTCGACGAATGGATGCTGTCGTACCTGCGCGAGTTCGATGGCAAGTCGCTGGTGTCGGTGGCCAAGGGCGGCCTCGACCTGGCCGAGCTGGCCGACGAGGAAGAAAAGAAGCACCAGGCCGAAGTGGCCGAGGACTTCAAGCCGCTGGTCGAGCGCCTGCAGAAGACCCTGGAAGACCAGGTCAAGGAAGTGCGCGTGACGCTGCGCCTGGTGGATTCGCCGGCGTGCGTGGTGGTGGGCCAGAACGAACTCAGCCCGCACCTGCTGCGCATGCTGAAGGCGGCCGGCCAGGAAGCGCCCAACGTCAAGCCGGTGCTGGAAATCAATCCGGAACACCCGCTGCTGGCGCGCATCCGCGCCGCCGACGACGGCGAGTTCGACCAGTGGGCGCGCCTGCTGCTCGATCAGGCCCTGCTGGCCGAAGGCGCGCAGATCGCCGACCCGGCAGCGTTCGTCAAGCGCTTGAACGCGCTGCTGCTGAAGTAAGCGGTTGGCGTGACAGGTGAAAGGGCGCCCGCGAGGGCGCCTTTTTCATTGGAGAGGGCGGGATCTCCGTGCGCTTGTTGGATCCGGCGCAACCGGCCCTGGTCGCCGAAAACGCCGACGGGGCGCGCATTTCACTGGCGGGCGCGCAGGACAAGCTGCTGCTGATGGTCATGCCGGATGGCTCGCCGGCCTGGCCGGAGGGCGCCGCGCCCTCCACGCACATCCTCAAGCCGGACATGCGCGGTTTTGATGGCGTCTGGTCATCGGCGCTCAATGAAACCCTGGTGATGCAATTGGCGGCGCGCCTGGGGCTCGGCGTGGCCGAGGCAAGCCTGCAACCGGATACCCGCGCGTGCCTGGTCACCCGCTACGATCGCGCGCCGGACGGCGCGGGGGGCCTGCTGCGCCTGCATCAACTCGATCTGTGCCAACTGGCAGGCAAGCCCTCGGACGTGAAATACGAAGCCGATGGCGGGCCGTCGCTGGCGCATTGCCGCGAACTGCTCGGGGGCATGGGCGTCAACGCGGCGGACCTCAAGCGGTTCCTGCTGTGGGTGCTTTTCAACCTTTGCGTTGGCAACAACGATAGCCATGCAAAGAACCTGTCCGTGCTGCAAACACCAGATGGCCAGTACCGCCTGGCGCCGTTCTATGACCTGATGTGTACCGCGCTGTATCCCGGCCTGGCCCGCAATTTCGCGTTTGCCGTGGGTGGCGAGTCCAGGCCGGGCCACATCGGCCGCGGGCATCTGGATGCGATGGTCCGGGAACTGGGCTTCAGCCCCCGCTATGTGGCCGGCGTGGCGCAGGCGTTGGTGACGGAATTGCCGTCGGCGCTGGAAACGGTACAGGCCGACCTGGCGCGGCAGGCCACGGCAAGAACGGAAAGCACGCTGATCGAGCGTCTGGTCCCGTGGATTCGGGCCAATATTCGCAAGCTCGCCAAACGCTGGGAATTGCCGGGCTGATCCGGTCCGCTCCCCGGAACCCCCCCCACATCATTCATGACTCCAGGTCAAAAGTCTTTCGCCGTTTCGTTGCTTTTTCCGCAAGGGTATACCCGTCATACTGGCCGCCTGTCTTCCGATCAGACCCGCCCCACGCTGCGGCCTTCGCCGCGACGCTTCTGGATTCCCTGGTCGGCGCACCCAACCAAGGAACCCGTATGTCTACCCATGAAACCCCGCCGGTGAAAGCCGGCCTGCCATTGCTGGCATTGGCCGTTGGCGCCTTTGGCATCGGCGTCACCGAATTCTCTCCCATGGGCCTGCTGCCCGTGATCGCCGACGGCGTGGGGGTGTCCATCCCCAGCGCCGGCATGCTGATCAGCGCCTACGCCATCGGCGTGATGCTCGGTGCGCCGCTGATGACGCTGGCGCTGTCGCGCTGGTCGCGCCGCAAGGCGCTGATCATGCTGATGGCGATCTTCACGCTGGGCAACCTGCTGTCGGCGCTGTCGCCCAACTACACCACGCTGCTGCTGGCGCGGCTGGTGACCAGCCTGAACCATGGCGCCTTCTTCGGCCTGGGGTCGCTGGTGGCCGCCAGCGTGGTGCCGCGCCACAAGCAGGCCAGCGCGGTGGCGACGATGTTCCTGGGGCTGACGATCGCCAACGTCGGCGGCGTGCCGGCGGCCACCTGGCTGGGTCAGGTGATCGGCTGGCGCATGTCGTTCGCCGCGACCTCGGTGCTGGGGCTGGTGGCGATGCTGTCGTTGTGGCTCGCGCTGCCGGCGGGCGAGGCGGGCCGGCGTCCGGACATCCGTCATGAACTGGCGGTGCTCAAGACGCCGGTGGTGCTGGTGGCCCTGTTGACCACGGTGCTGGGCGCGGGGGCGATGTTCACGCTGTACACCTATGTGGCGCCGACGCTGGCCGAGTTGACCGGCGCGTCGCCCCACTTCGTGACGGCGATGCTGGTGCTGATCGGTATTGGCTTCACCATCGGCAATACCGCCGGCGGCCGCTTCGCCGACCGTTCGCTCGACGGCAGCCTGATCGCCTTCCTGGTGCTGGTGATCGCCGACCTGCTGGCGTTCCCGTGGCTGGCCCAGACCCCGGCGGGCGCGGCGATCGGGCTGCTGATCTTCGGCTTCGGCACCTTTGCCGTGGTGCCGCCGCTGCAGATGCGGGTGATGCGCGCCGCCACCGACGCGCCTGGCCTGGCCTCGTCGGTGAACGTGGGCGCCTTCAACCTGGGCAATGCGGTGGGCGCGGCGGCCGGCGGCGGGGTGATCTCGGCCGGCCTGGGTTATGCCGCGGTGCCGGTGGCGGGCGCGGTCATTGCCGCCGCCGGGCTGGCGCTGGTGCTGTGGCAGCGCGCCGCCAACCAGCGCCAGCGCAAGTTGGCGGTGCAGGGCTGCTGAGCCTCAGAACTCGAAGGTCGCGCCCAGTTCGTAGGTGCGCCCCGGCGCCAGCAGCACCTGGCTGGTGGCGCGGCCGCCGTAGTAGGCGTAGAGCTTGTCGGTCAGGTTGCGCACGCGGAAGGTGATCAGCGCCGGACGGATGCGATAGCTGATCGCCGCGTCCACCGTGGTGTGGCTGTTGATGCGGATCTGATTGGCGTTGTCGGTGTAGATCTTGCCGGTGTGATTCAGGCCGACGAAGACGTCCATCGGCACGTCCTTCAGGCGATAGGTGGCGTACAGGTTGGCGATGCGCTCGGGCACGTTGGGCGGGGTGTTGCCCACGCGCGAGGTGCCGTCGCCCTCGGTCAGCGAATCGAAGCGCGCATTCAGCGCGGCGATATTGCCCGACAGCGTCAGTTGCGGCGTGACGCGCCAGGCCGCCGACAATTCCACCCCGCGCGACGATTGGCGGCCGTTGTTGACCGTCACGCGCGGGTCGTTGGCGTCGCGCGTCAGCATGTTCTCCAGCTTGATGTGATAGACCGCCGCGGTCCATTCCACGTCGCCCAGGCTCTGCTTGAAACCGGCTTCCCATTGCTCGCCCTTGGCCAGCGGGAACGAGGCACTGGCCTGCGACAGCAGGAACAGCGTCCCCACCGGCAGGGTGGCGTTGGTGTACTGGGCGTATACCGACGACGACGGCGTCACGTCGTACACCGTGCCCAGCCGCGCGGAGTTGGCGCTGTAGCGGGTGCCGAAAGTGTTGCGGGTGCCGGCGTTCAGGTCGGTGACGCCGCGTTCGACGCGCATGCGGTCGTAGCGGTAGCCGCCCACCACGGTCCAGCGCTCGGTCAGCTTGAGCGAATCCTCCAGGAACAGCGCGGCGCCGCGCACGTCGGTGGTGTAGTCGGTGCGGTTGCCGGGGCCGCTCATCAGCGCCGGGTCATCGTTGAAATAGCCCACGTCCGGGTTCCACAGCGACACGCGCAGCGCGTCGGCGGTGCTGGCCGACCGGTTGGAGAAGCGCCGCTCGCTGTCCAGCGTGGTCTTGCTGAGTTCGCCGCCGATCACGAACTTGTTCGACAGGCCGCCGATGACGCCGTCATGGCTGGCGTCGAAGCGGTCGATGAAATAGCGCTGGTGGTGCGTGATGAGGGTCTGGTCGCGGTCGATCGACGCGGGGGCGCTGTAGGTGGCCGACTCCGAGTTCTTCCACAGCCGGTCGACCTTGTTCATCGCGAATTCGTTGCGCAGCGTCCACGACGGCGTCAACCGGTGCGTGACGCGCGCCCGCAGCCAATAGGATTCGGCCTCGTTGCGGTCGTCCAGCACGTTGTAGTTCTTGCCGGCCAGGGCGCGGTCCAGCACGCGGCCATCGGGCGTGCTGACCACGCCGGTGGGGTCCTTGGCCAGGCTGCGCGGGACCAGCGGCGTGCCCCAGTAGGCGTGGCCGGTGTCGCGCGAGTAGTCGAACGACAGGTCCAGGCGGGTGGCGGGCGCGATGTCGAAGGCGATGCCGGTGGTCAGGTGGTCGAGCTTGTTGCTGTTGCGATCAATGGTGCCGACGCGGGTGTCGTTGTGGCTGTAGTCGATGCGGTAGGCGCCGGTCTCGCCGAAGTTGTCGCCCAGGCCGATGCCGGTGCGCGTGCTGCCGTAGCTGCCATACGAGAACATCGCTTCGCGCGACGGGTTGTTCCGGTCGGGGCGCTTGGTCTGGAAGTTGACGATGCCGCCGATGGCGCTGTCGCCCTGCAGGACCGAGGCGGGGCCCTTCAGGACCTCGATGCGCTCGTAGTTCCAGGTGTCTTCGACCCGGTTGGTCGAGCCGGCGCCGGACATGCGCAGGCCGTCGTACAGGTACAGGATGTCGGTGAAGCCGCGCGAAGACAGCGTGGTGGGCGAGGACGGCGGGCCGCCGCCGGCCAGGCCGGTGGCGCCGCGCAGCGCCTCGCTGAGGGTGCTGGCGCCGCGCTCGCGCATGGCCTGCTGCGAGACGATCTCGACCGAGGCGGGCGTTTCGCGCAGGGTCAGGCCCAGCCGCGAGGCGCTGCTGCTGCGGCTGTCCAGGTGCAGGCTCTCGGCGTCGCCGGCGGCTTCCACGCGGATAGCGGGCAGTTCGGCCTCCTGGGCCTGGACGTTGGGCACGGCGGTGCAGGCCGCGAGGGCGGCGGTGGATACGACTCTTCTCATGACGCTTTCCCGAAACTCGATGGGGGTGAAAAATCTGTCTCTAGACCACGCGGTAGCGGCGCAGGCGCCAGCCGGCCAGGGCCAGCAGCAGCGCGGCCGGCGCCAGCAGTTGCATCAGGGCGCGCAGGGCCCGGGCGCGCACGGCGGCGGGGTCTTCCTCTTGCCAGTGAAAGACCGGCATGGCGGCGAAGTCGGCGGGCGTGATGGCGCGGCTGGCCTCGATGCGGGGCAGGAAGAAGTCCTTCCAGGCGCGGTGATAGGCATCGATCTGCCGCATGAAATGGGCGTGGCGGCGTTGGCCGGTGCCGGCCAGCGCGGTGATGCCTTCGTACGCGACCGCCGCCGGCGACAGCACGCTGTAGCGCGCCACCAGCGCCTGCTGGCGCGCCATCTGTGCGTCGAAGCGCGCCAGTTCCGGCTGCATCGCCGCGTCCACCTGCCGCTCGACGCGGGCATGGCCCAGCGGGCGGCCGGTGATTTCCAGGCGGCCCTCGCGGGGAATCAGGGCGTCGGGCTTGTCCATGTGGCCGTAGTCGGTCGACAGCAACGCGGCGTTGTCGCGCATCGCCAGCGCCGTGGCCACGCGGGTGCGCGTGGCCAGTTCGGCGCGCGACGGCGCCGGGCTGGCGTAGGCCGCCACCAGGTTGAGCAGCACCGGCACCACCAGCACCAGCAGCACCCAGCCGACCATCAGGATCATGGCGTTGGCGGCCGACGACTTGCCGAAGGCGTTGACGGCCACCACCGCCGCGAACCAGAACAGCGCGTAGGCGCCGACCAGCAGCGCCCACCACAGTGTGGCGCTGGCGGCCTGCAGCGCCTGGGGGCGGGCCAGCAGCAAGGCGGCCACCGGCAGCAGCACCGCCGCGCCCAGCAGCACCACCGCGCGCAGCGCGATCTTGCCGCTGATCAGGGTCGCCAGCGCCAGCGGTTGCGACAGCAGCAGGCGCAGCGTGCCGTCTTCCTTTTCGCCGGACAGCAGGTTGTGCCCGAGCGCGAAGATCAGCAGCGGCAGCAGGTAGATCACCACGAACGCCAGATCGAAATGCCCGCTGAGCAGGTGCCAGGGATTCTCGATGTCGTTGTTGTGGATGAAGTTGACCTTGCTGTCGTAGGTCACCTTGAATTGCGACGGGAACAGGTCGGTCTGGCCCAGTGCCACTGGCGCCAGCGGCACGCTGGGCATGAGGGCGTAGTCGCGCCCAGGCCGCCGCCCATGTTGGCGGGGCTGGCGGGATTGCCGAACGGCGTCGGGGTTTCGCTGCCGTCCATGATGCGTTGCAGCTGCGCCAGCTGGCTGGCGCGGTTCTGCGCGTCAGCGTGCGCCAGCGCGGCCTGGGCCTGGTCGCGCAATGCGGTTTGCAACAGTCCGTTGAAGACGGCGTAGCCCACCAGCAGCAGGAACAGCAGGCCGCATAGCCACAGCGCGCGTTCGCGCGTCAACAGGCTGAGTTCATGCCGCAGGACCATCCCGAAGCGGCTCAATTGCGTATCGTGCACCGGGAATCTCCTACAGGGCGGTCTGGCGGGCCACGGCGCGCCAGGCAAAGGCCACGCTCAACAGCAGCGCCACGGCCAGCATCATCAGGCTCAGGCGGGCCTCGCGCAGCGCCCAGCCGGCGGGCGGGGCCTGGTAGTGGAACGGCGGCACGCGCGCCCATAGCGACGGGCCGGCCTGATACGAGAAATGCTGGTGTTCCAGTGTGTCGGCGTGCGCCACCAGGTCGGCGCTGACGATGTCCTGGATCACGCGGCGCTGCCGTTCGGCGGCGGTGGTGAAATCGCGGTGATGGGCGAAGTCGGTGCCGGCCATGGCGGCCGACAGCGCGCGCACCGCCAGCAGCGGCATCAGCCAGCCGGCCGTTTCCTGCACGGTCTGCTGGCGCTCCCAGGTGTCCCACAGGCGGCCGAAGTGGCGGTCATACACGGCGTAGGCGGACTGGTCATCGAGCTTGAGCGCCAGGCCCCACTTGTTCAGCGGCACGTCGCGGCTCCAGCGTTCGGTGGTGCCGAAGGCCTGCATCCAGACGCGGTCGGACGTGGCCTTGAGGTCGTCCTGCAGCGCCTGGTTGAACGCCAGGCGCGTCGGGCTGGGGTAGAGCCCGCGCGACAGTTCGGCCATGACGCGCGGCGCGATCACGGTGTTGGCGATCCACAGCGCCAGCAGCACGGTGATGGCCACGCGCGACGAACGCGCGGCGGCCGATACGCCCAGCGTGACGAAGACGAAGACGGCCAGGTACAGCGCATAGCCGCCGGCCAGCACGCTGAAGCGCAGCATCGCATCGGCGCGGCCGCCAGCCAGCCATACCGCCGCGATGGCGGCCAGCGCCGCCGGCACCAGCAGCAGGGCCAGGCTCATGGCCAGCGCCGTGGCCTTGCCCCACAGCAGGCGCGAGGGCGCCACGCCCAGGCTCAGCGTCTGGCGCAGGATGCCTTGTTCGCGCTCGCCCGAGAAGGCGTTGAAGCCCAGCACGATCACCAGCAGCGGTCCCAGCGCCTGCAGGATCCAGGCGGCCGACAGGTCGCCGAAGCGCTGCAGGCCGGTGGCGTCCTGCGCCGGGCGGAACTTGACCTCGCTCTGGCGGTGCGCCTGCAGCCACACGGTGCTGCCGATGTACGGATTGATGCCGGGGTCGAGCAGGGCCAGCGTGGTGTCGGGCTTGAAGACATGCATGCCTTGGTGGGCGGCGTCGTGCGGATGGCGCGCGCCCTGCTTGAGCCAGTCGCTGTAGTCGGTGTTCTGGGCCGCGGCCTGTTCGGCGCGCGCCTCCTGCTGGTGCAGATAGCCGACCGCCAGCGCCGTCAGCAGCAGCACAGCGACGATGCCGCCGGCCCAATACAGCCGGCCGTCGCGCAGCCGTTCGCGCAGGTCCTTGAGGGCGATCAGCAGGATCATGCGTCGGACCTCATGTGCGCCAGGTATAGCGCTTGCAGGTCGACCTCGCCGATCTGCGCGGTGTCCAGGCTTTCGACCAGCCGGCCGCGCTTCATGATGCCGATGCGGGTGGCGGTCTGGCGCGCGTGGAACAGGTCGTGGGTGGTGGCGAGGATGGCCACGCCGCGTTCGGCGGCGCGTTGCAGCAGGCGGGTGAATTCGGCGGCGGCGGAAGGGTCCAGGCCCGAGGTGGGTTCGTCCAGCAGCAGCGCGCGGGCATTCTTGGCCAGCGCCACGGCGATCCACACCTTCTGCCGCATGCCCTTGGAATAGGCGGCCACGCGCTTGTCGGCGGCCGCCGGGTCCAGGCCGACCTCGGCCAGCAATTCCAGCAACCGCGCGCGCGGCGGCGCTTCGCCCAGGGCCAGCGCGGCGAAGTAGCGCAGGTTCTCCAGGCCGCTGAGGGTGCCATACAAGTTGACCTGTTCCGGGATGTAGGCCACGTGGCGCTTGCTGGCCAGCGGTTCGCGGGCCACGTCCAGCCCGTGGATCAGGGCCTGGCCGCCATCGGGCGCGATGAAGTTCAGGAACAGGTTGATGGTGGTGGTCTTGCCGGCGCCATTGGCGCCCAGCAGGCAGTAGATCTCGCCCGGCTCGATGCGCAGGTCCAGCGGGTGGAGCGCGATCTGGTCGCCGTAGCGTTTGGTCAGGCCGATGGCTTCGAGCACTGCAAATCCTTCTTCGTCCGAAGATGCGGGGAGTTCAGGGGGGAGGGGCCGCCGATGACGCCGTCCTGGCGCGCGGGCCGAATTGGGAATGACTATTGTTAGAGATGATATAACATAACGTGATTATATCGCCATCCATTGTTCGGAACTTTGGCGAAACCGGAGATCCAAAGCAGAAGGGCGTCCACATGGACGCCCTTCGTCATTGCGATAGCGGTGCGCGCCGATCAGGCCTCGATGCGCTCCACCTTGCCCACCAGCAGGATGTACGACAGCGCACCCAGCAGCGCCAGCGACGACACATACACGATGGCTGGCGCGAAGTTGTCCTGGGATACCAGGAAGCCGATCACGATCGGCGTGCAGATCGACGACAGGTTGCCGACGAAGTTGAAGACCCCGCCGGTCAGCCCCAGCAGACGCACCGGCGCCAGAGTCGATACCAGCGACCAGGTGATCGACGCCAGGCCGTTGCCGAAGAACGCCACCGCCAGGAAGAAGATCACCCACGGCGTGGAATCGGTGAAGTTGGCGCCGATCATCGACGTCGAGATCAGCAGGCCCAGGATGATCGGCAGCTTGCGCGCCAGGCCCACCGTGGCGCCGCGGCGGATCAGGAAGTCCGACAGCACGCCCGAGCACAGCACGCCGACGAACGCCGCCAGGAACGGCACCGACGCCAGGAAGCCCGACTTGATGAAGTCCATGCCGCGGTACTTCACCAGGTAGGTCGGGAACCACGTCAGGAAGAACCACAGCGTCGAAGTCAGGCAGAACTGGCCCAAGTACACGCCCCACAGCTTGCGCTGGCTCATCACCAGGCCCAGGTCGTTCCAGTTGAACGGGGCCTTCTTTCGCCGCCGGGCGGCCCCAAGGGGAAAGGCGCCCCCTTGGGGGGCAGGAAGCCCGTCTTGCGGGCGCGCCGTGGGGGCGTCTTCATTGACGCGTTTGTCCAGGTCGACCACGCCGCCGCCTTTCTGGATCAGCTCGATCTCGGCCGCGTTGGCGCCCTTGAACTGGCGCGGCTCACGGTAGATCAGGTACCACAACACGCCCCAGACGATGCCCACCAGACCGGTGCTGACGAACACCATGTGCCAGCCATAGCGGTGCTGCAGCCAAGCCAGCAGCGGCGTCAGGAACGCCAGGCCGACGAACTGGCCCGAGGTGTAAAAGCCGATGGCGGTGGCGCGTTCCTTTTCCGGGAACCAGGTCGTGACGACGCGGTTGTTGATCGGATAGGCCGGCGCTTCCAGCGCGCCCACGGCCAGGCGCAGCACGAACAGGATCACGAAGCTGCCGGCAAAGCCCATGAAGAACGTGGCCGCCGACCACAGGATCAGCGCGGCCGCGTACAGCACGCGCGGCGACACCCGGTCCACCAGCCAGCCGCCGGGGATCTGCATGGCGGCGTAGGTCCAGCCGAAGGCCGACAGGATCAGGCCTTCATGCACCGTGTCCAGGCCGAACTCGTCCTTGAGCGCGGGCGCAGCGATGGACAGGTTGCTGCGGTCCAGGTAGTTGATGACGACGGTGATGAACAGCATCACCATGATGAGATAGCGGCTGCGCGTCGGCCGCTGGGCGCTTTGCAGGCCCGGGTGGGTGGCGGTGGTCAAGGGGGTCTCCTCTCTTGCTTTTTCTACCGGCTTACCACTCGGCGAAGCTGCCGTCGGCGTGGCGCCAGATGGGGTTGCGCCAGCGGTGGCCGACCGCCGCGCGCTCTTTGACGTATTCCTCGTTGACCTCGATGCCCAGGCCGGGGCCCTGCGGAATCTCGACCATGCCGTTCTCGTAGGCGAACACCTCGCGGTTGCTGACGTAGTCCAGCAGGTCGTTGGCCGCGTTGTAGTGGATGCCCAGGCTCTGCTCCTGGATGAAGGCGTTGTAGCAACCGGCGTCGATCTGCAGGCAGGTGGCCAGCGCGATCGGACCGAGCGGGCAGTGCAGTGCCAGCGCCACGTCGTAGGCCTCGGCCATGGCGGCGATCTTGCGCGTTTCGGTGATGCCGCCGGCGTGCGAGGGATCGGGCTGGATGATGTCGACGTAGCCTTCGGCCAGTACGCGCTTGAAATCCCAACGCGAGAACAGGCGCTCGCCCAGCGCGATCGGCGTGGACGTCAGCGGCGCCAGTTCCTTCAGCGCCTCGTAGTGTTCGCTCAGCACCGGCTCTTCGATGAACATCAGCTTGAACGGGTCCAGCTCTTTCATCAGCACCTTGGCCATGGGCTTATGCACGCGGCCATGGAAGTCCACGCCGATGCCGACGTTGGGGCCGACCGCCCCGCGCACGGCAGCCACGTTCTCCAGGCACTTCTCGACCTTGTCGAACGAATCGATGTACTGCAATTCCTCGGTGCCGTTCATCTTCACGGCGGTGAAGCCGCGCTCGACCGCGCCCTTGGCGGCCGCCGCGGTGTCGGCCGGGCGGTCGCCGCCGATCCACGAATACACGCGGATGCGGTCGCGCACGTTGCCGCCCAGCAGTTGCGACACGGGCACACCCAGGTCCTTGCCCTTGATGTCCCACAGCGCCTGGTCGATGCCGGCCAGCGCGCTCATGTGGATGGCGCCGCCGCGATAGAAGCCGCCACGGTACAGCACCGTCCAGTGGTCCTCGATGTTGCGCGGATCCTTGCCGATCAGGTAGTCCGACAGTTCCTCGACGGCGGCGGCCACCGAATGGGCGCGGCCTTCCACCACCGGTTCGCCCCAGCCGACGATGCCGGCGTCGGTTTCGATCTTCAGGAAGCACCAGCGGGGCGGCACGATGTAGGTGGTGAGCTTGGTGATCTTCATGCTTGGGTCTCCTGGGCCGGATAGGCGCGTTGCCAGGCGGCCATGAAAGCGCGCGCGTTCCGGCCGACTTCGGTGGCCGACAGGCCGGGTTGGTACAAGGCGGAGCCCAGGCCGAAGCCGCTGGCGCCCGCCTGGGCATAGGTGGCAAGGTTGTCGGGCGTGATGCCGCCGACCGGCATCAGCGCGATCGGCGGACGCATCACCGCGCGCCAGGCCTTGAGCACGGCCGGGCCGAGCTGCTCGGCCGGGAACATCTTGAGCGCGTCGGCGCCGGCCGCCAGTGCCGCGAAAGCCTCGGTCGGCGTGGCTACGCCGGGGCACGACGCCAGGCCGGCGGCCTTGGCCGCGCGCACCACGGCCAGGTCGCTGTGCGGCATGACGATCAGCTCGCCGCCCGCGTCCTTGATGCGGGCCACGTCGGCGGGGTCCAGCACGGTGCCGGCGCCGACCAGGCAATCGGCCGGCAGCGCATCGCGCATGGCGCGGATGCTGACCAGCGGCTCGGGCGAATTGAGCGGCACCTCGATCAGGCGAAAACCCGCCTGGTACAGCGCCTGCGCGACAGGCACGGCCTCGGCCGGCGTGATGCCGCGCAGGATAGCGATCAGGCCGCAATGGGCCATGGCGGTTTGCAGTCTGGTATGGGTCATGGTGGGGTCTCGGAAGTGGGGAAGGGCACCAGTCCGGCGCTGACCGCCAGGTGCCACAGGCCGCGCTCGGTGGCGTGCTTGGCCAGTTGCGGCGTGCCCAGGCCGTAGTGCCGCAGCGCCAGGATGTAGCGCTGGCACAGCGCGTCGTCGCCGCACAGCACGATGCGCGGCAGGTCGCCCTGCAGATGCAGCATGTCGGCCAGCGCGGAAATTTCATGGCCGATCAACAGGCCCGACAGGTAGTCGGCCTGCGACACCCCGGCCAGTTCGCCGGTCAGCCCCAGCGCGCGGGTGCTGAAGATCGTCGACAGCACGCCGGCGCGGCCGGCGGGCACGCCGGCCACTTTCAGGCCACGCTCGAAGGCCGCCATGTCGGACGCCCGCGCCTCGACCATGGTGCGGCCCAGAATGGTGTGGCCGCGCAGCGCGGCGTAGACCTCGCCGGTCATGAAGGTATCGAAGTGCGTGACCTGGCCGCGGCGCGTGTTGACCCATTTCGAATGGGTGCCGGGCAGGCCGATCAGCACGTTGGCGGCGGGGTCGTCGACCTGGCCGGACAGCACGCCGAACACCTGCGTTTCTTCGCCGCGCATCACATTGGGCAGGCCATGGCGCTGGATCAGGCCGGGCACGATGTGCAGCGGCGCGGCGCCGTGGCGCTCGACGCGCGTCAGCAGCGTGCCGATGCGTTGCAGGTCGACCGGCACGTCCAGGTAGGCGGCTTCCTGCCAGCCCTGGGCGCTGCCGACCATGCCGCAGGCGATCACCGGCAGGTGGGGCTCGGCCCGCAGCCAGTCGCCGCAGGCCTGCTCGAACGCCAGTTCGAAGCCCGATTGGCCGCTGGGCGTGGCGGCGCCGTCCTGCAAGGGCTGCGGCAGGCGCATGATGCCCCACGGCAGGTGGCGGGTATCGAGCGTGCGGCCGGCGCCATCGAGGCGGTAGGCGCGCAGCGAAGAGGTGCCCCAGTCCAGCGCGATAAGGGCCGCGCGGGCCGGCAATCCGGTTGTCATCAGAGTCTGTGTCTCGTCTCGGGCCGGCGATGCGCTGCGGGCGAGGACGCGCCGGGAGGCGCGGTAGTCGCGGGGGCAGGCGGTGGCCGACCTTGTTGTCGTCAGGCCCGCGCCGACGCCGGGGCGGCGGCGGGCAGGCTGCGAAAAATTCTAGATCAGCGCTTGAAAAATCTCAAAATATAGAATTAAATCCCATATATAGGGAATTTGGCCTGAGGGGATAATGAAGCCGTGCCGGGGCTACGCCATGCCTTCGCCTTCTGCCTCGTCTTCCGCCTTCGCCTGCCGTTCCACCTTTGCAATAGCCGCGCCTGCCCCCCATGCCCGATTCATCGCCCGCCTCTCCTGCCTACGACCCCGACGCCACGGCCCCCGCCGGCACCCAGACCCTGATGCGCGGGCTGGGCGTGATCCAGGCCGTCGCCGCCGGGGCGCGCGATCTGAAAGACATCTGCGCCCATATCGGCGTGGCGCGCAGCACCACGCACCGGCTCGCCAGTTGCCTGGTGCAGGAACGCTATCTGCGCACGCTGCCCGGCGTCGGCTACGTGCTGGGCCCGAAGCTGATCGAACTCGGTTTCCAGGCGCGCGAAGCCTTTCCCATGGCCACGCTGGCGCGGCCTTACCTCGACGCCCTCGCGGCCGAGACCGGCGACACCATCCACCTGGCGGTGCGCGACAACGACGAAGTGCTCTACCTGGAAAAGATCCCCGGCAAGAAAGGCCTGGAGATGCGTTCGCGCGTCGGCCATCGCATGCCGCTGGCCGCGACCGGCGTCGGCAAGGCGTTGCTGCTGGACGCCGACGAGCCGCAATGGAAAGCGCTGCACCGCATCGGCGCGCCGGTGTCATCGCGCGCGCCCGGCGGCGGCCAGACCTGGGAAGCCTTCCGCGACCGCATGCGCGACTACGCCGCCAACGGCTACGCCTTCGACCTGGAAGACAACGAACCCTCGATCCGCTGCGTGGCGGCGCCGGTGCGCGACGCTTCCAGTGGCATCGTCGCCGCCATCAGCGTGTCCAGCACGG
This sequence comes from Achromobacter pulmonis, assembly GCF_902859765.1. Taxonomy (GTDB): domain Bacteria; phylum Pseudomonadota; class Gammaproteobacteria; order Burkholderiales; family Burkholderiaceae_B; genus Achromobacter; species Achromobacter pulmonis. The sequence goes on along the minus strand of NZ_CADIJV010000009.1, from coordinate 92,901 downwards.
TGCCGTACATGTCGCTGGACCGCATGCGCGAGATGGTGCCGGTCGTGCGGGAGGCCGCCGCGCGCATTTCGGCGGAACTGGGTTGGAAGGTGCAAGGCGCGCCCACCCGGCCGCGCGCGGCCGACTGAGATAAATCTCCGACGAAATCGCATGTCGCAGCCGCCGGCCCCGCTGGGGATCGGTGCTAGTCTCGTCGCTCATCCTTGATGTCCATCATGATCGAGTAGATTGACGGCGACGAGCAAGTGGCGCCCAAACCTGATGTCGCGCGCCTGTATGCGGCTTATGCCGAGCGGCTGCGTCGCTACCTGTTCCTGAAAACCGGCGAAGCCGAACTCAGCGCCGACCTGGCGCAGGAGTGCTTCGCCCGTCTCGTCGCGCAGGAAGACGAACTGCCGTCCGACGACGCCCTGGCCTATCTGTACGCCATCGCCAACCGCCTGCTGATCGATCACCGCCGCAATCATCATCAGGCCCGCACCGAGGTCGCGTCGGACGCGTTCCTGGAAAGCGTGCGCGACCTGCGCATCGCGCCCGATGTCCACGTGCACATTCGCCGGCAACTGGCACGATTGGCGGCGACCCTGGCCGAACTGCCGGTGCGCACGCGCCAGATTTTCCAGCTTTGCCGCATCGAGGGCTTGAGCCACGCGGAGGCCGCCCGCTATCTGGATATCTCTCCCAGCTCGGTGCAGAAGCACCTGGCCATGGCGCTGGAACTGATGCGCGAACGCCTGGGAGACGACCCTTGAACGCCCGCATCCGCGACTTTTTTTACTGTTTTTCGCGGCTGGGCCGTTTATCTAGTTTATGAAGAGCCCATCATGCCCCCCGTGAACCGCTCCGGCCGCGAACGACGCCTGCGCCGACAGGCCAGCCTCTGGGCGCTGCGCCTGGCCAGCGGCGCGCTGGCGCCGGCCGAGAAGCGCCGCCTGGACCGTTGGCTGGCGCGCGACTCGCGCCACGGCCCGGCCCTGGCCGACGCCGAGATGGCCTGGGCCTTGGCGGGGCAATGCCGCGATCTGGCCCTGTTCGCGCAGCCGGTGCCCCGGCCGCAGCGCTCGCCTTGGCGCGCCTGTGTCGCGTCATGGTGGCGGGCGGGCCGCATGGCGCCCCGGCGGCCCGCGGTCGTGATGGCGGGCGTGGCCCTGGCGGTCGCGGGGTCGATCGGCGGGCCGGAGGTGGCGGCGCCCTGGCTGGCAGACTATCGCAGCGCGGTCGGTGAAATCCGATCCTTCGATCTTCCGGATGGCAGCCACGTGCTGTTGGGCAGCAACAGCGCGCTCGACGTGGAATACGACGCCACGACCCGCCGGGTCCGGCTGCTGCGCGGCGAAGCGGTGTTCGCGCCCGCGCCCACGGGCGCGGCCGAACTGCGCCGGTTCGTGGTGGCGACGGCCGGCGGCAGCATGACCGCGCTGGGTACGCGCTATGCCGTGCGTCGTCGCGATGCGGGCCATGCCTGGATCGGCGTGTTGCAGCATCGTGTCGAGGTGACGCTGGACCGGGCGCCCGCCTCGGGCGACGCCCGCGCAACGCTGGCGGACGGAGAAAGCGCCACCTATAGCCACGCCGATGGCATCCTGCGTAACGGAAAAGCGCCCGCGCTCGGCGCCGCCTGGGCCGAGGGCTATCTGGTCTTCGATGGCGAGCCCCTGGCTCAGGCCCTGCAACGCATCGGCGAGTTCAAGCCGGGCCAACTGATCCTGGCGAATCGCGGCGCTGCCCGCCTGCCCGTGCATGCGCTGTTCCATCTGGACAATCTCGAAGGCGCGCTGGCCACGCTCTGTGCCGAGATGCATCTGAAGCGGTTGCGGTTGCCGGGAGTGGTGTTGCTGTACTGAATCCCAGCGCCCTGGACAGGGTTCGCAGAGCGCGGCACAAGCGCTGGTTGGTCTGGCATGCCCGCCTGTTCGCGGGCCGGCGCCGCACGCAAAAGTTCCGGTAAACCTAAGACGAAATCCGTTCGGTTCGTCGGCGCTTCCCTAGGGGGACTGTCCTTTTTCCAACTTTTTTTACTGTAGTTCGCTTCTCATCCGTTAATGGTAATGATGCGCGTTTGCATCGGCAGAAACTGAAGATGACATGAAGCGAAGACTGATCAATGCCCGCGTGGCGGGCCGCATGATGGGAGCAGGGCTGCTCGCAATGCCTTGCGTGGTAACCGTGTGGGCGCAGTCGCCGACGCCGGTGGCGGCGGGGCAACCCGGTCACCAGGACCGCAAGGACGCCGCCGCGCAGTCACGCACCTTCGATGTCCCGGCCCAACCCATGGCGCAAGCAGTATTGGCGTTTGCGCGCCAGGCCGGCGTCGATCTCTATGTGGGGGACGTCGATCTTTCCGCATACACAAGCGCCGCTCTCCAGGGCGCCTACAGCCCTGTCGCGGCGCTGGCCCATCTGCTGGGCAGCAGCCCCATCGGCTATCGGGTATCGGAAGGCAGCGGACGCATGAGCTTTCGGTTGGTCGATAACAGCCAGGCCGGACGTGCCGAGGTTTACTCAATGACGCCTGTCGTCGTCCAGGGCAATACCGTCAACGAGCGCGTCTACCAGGCCCCCCGCGCCGTCAGCATCGTCACGCGCGAAGAGATGGACCGCGTCCCGGTGCGCCACGCCGCCGAACTCATCCAGGATACCCCCGGCGTCGCCAGCGCCGTCAACCGCCAGAACCCCGGCCTGTCGATCAACATCCGCGGCATGCAGGACTTCGGGCGCGTCAACATGATGATCGACGGCATGCGCCAGGACTTCGTGCAGAACGGGCACATGCAGCGCAATGGAGAAATGTATGTCGATTCGGAATTGCTGTCCGAGGTGCAGGTAGAGCGGGGCGTGGTGCGCGGGGTGCATGGCACCGGCGCGATGGCGGGAAGCGTTGACTTTCGCACGCTGGATTTCGGGGATGTGCTGCGGGAGGGCAGGGATATCGGTTGGCGGCTGCGCGGTACGTCCGGGATGGGCTATCAGGGCAACGGCGTCAACTTTCTGGGCAGCGCGGCGGGCGCGGCGCGCGCGGGTGAAAACCTGGAAGTGATGGCGGCGGTGTCGCGGCGGTCGATCGGGGATTATCGGATTGGTACGCGCGGAGGAATCGAGGGCCAGAATTCAGTTTGGTTCAATGGCGGAAAAATCGAGTTCAACGATGTGAAGTTTGCCGCGCAAGAACAGGACTCCAGTCTGTTCAAGGCACGCTGGAAGCTGAGCAATGATCAGTCGCTGTTGTTCAGCTACGTTGGCACGCGAGTCGGATACTCCTACACCACTGATGCCGACATGTCGGTACAGGAGAGTGGCACTCCTTGGCGCAAGATGGGAACTTCGAAGGCTCATTCAAACAGCTACGCCCTCGATTACAAGATCAAGCCGGTGGGCAACCTTTTACTGGATTTAAAAGCGAAGATTTATGGGGTCGAAACAAATGTTGAGAATTACACGATGCCAACTTATCCAGGCTCCAGATTTGATGGCGGGTTCACAGACGCGGCAAAGATCCGAGAGAATATTGACAATGAGTACTGGGATAGCGGCACTTGTGAGAAGCCCAATAAAACTCCCTACGCGCTTGACGTTTGCAGGCAGTACGGTGTGGGCCGGAATAATCGTCTGTCTACCCAGACCCAAGGATTTCAGCTCGACAACACATCGCGTTTCATGTTCGGGGCGAGAACGCTTAGCGCCAACTACGGCGTAGAGTATTTCACTGACCATACGACTTCGAACCAGCGGTGGAATCACGACGGTCGCGAGGTGCGCCCCATTGGCACAACAGGTAAGGACGCGCTCAATCCCCAAGGCCGTCGCAGCATGGGGAGCATCTTCGCAGAGCTGAAGCTGGAAGACGATTTTTTCACAGTATCGGCCAGCCTTCGTTACGAGCGCTACGGACTCAAGGGCAAGACGCAAGTTCCCGGTAAGCAAACTATCCACCTATCCAGGCTCGACAAATTTGCAAAAGAAATGTGCGCGTATGGCGCCTTTCCAGGGCTGGCGCCGAACGAAAACCCGCGCAGTCAGGTTCAGGCTGTTTACGGGCCAGGTTGCCGTTTAGCGTTGGCTGGCGACGAATCGGCCATCGCTGCTTGGTGGGCCGATGTGCCGACGTACGTCGATCAACGTGGAAGAACGAGGAACTTCTACATACCTGGCGGACGTAGATCCACCGACTACGAAAAGGAGTTCCAGCCTGAGGATCTGAACGATCAGAACGCCTTGTATGACTACGACGTGAATCGTAGTGCAGGGATGCTGCTGCCCTCGGTGGCTGGCGCGGTTCGGCCAACCAATTGGCTGGAACTGTACGGGAGCTGGGGTAAGTCCTGGAGGCCTCCCGCCATCAACGAAATGCTGATGGTGGGCAATCATCCTAAAGACGGCTTTGCCACCATTTTCCCTAATCCGAATGCCGAGCCGGAAACTTCGCGGACCTGGGAGGTAGGCGCCAACACCATATTTCAGGACATCGCGTTGGATGGCGACAGCTTGTTGGTAAAGGCGGGTTACTTCGATACGAGGGCGGATAACTATCTTTTTTCGTCCATGGACGTCATTTTGCCCGGCTCCAACCTGGAAAGGTTGCCGTTGCCAGGCACAACGGCCTTCGTCAACAACCGCAACCGTACGAAGTTTCGCGGCTTGGAGCTTGAGGGGCGTTATGAGGCTGGCTGGATCTACGGGGGGGCGAGCTATACCCATTATCTAGGCGGCCCCAACAAGTTCTGCGAAGACCTTTACTTCCTGGGGTCGGGCGAAAACAAATTCGACCGCCCGAATGCAGACGGAAGCTATTCAGTCGAGCATCAGAAAGCCCTCGCGCGTGGATATGAATCGTGGCGAGCTTGGGCTGATGATCAGGTCGTCTGCGACAACTTCGTCTTCAACAGTGCGATCGCCAAGCCGGTGGATAAAGGCACGTTGCTGGTCGGCGTGCGCTTGCTGGAGCGCAAGCTGGACACCGGCGTGAGATTCAACTACAGCGGTGACGGTTGGTACAACCGCGATTCTGGCGGTTCCCAGGTTTGGTTTAAGTACACGACTTGGGACTGGTATGCCAGTTATCAAGCCAATGACAACGTCAAGCTTATGGCGTCAGTCGAGAACATCACCAATCGCATGTATGTCGACGGATATTCCGATGCGATGGCTCGCACATTCGCGCCGGGGCGCTCCGTTGCGTTGGGCATGGAGGTTCGCTTTTAGGCAGGTAGTTGCTCGGGTGGGAGTATGCCTACCCGAGAAAGGGACATGCGGATTTTCCGCATGTGCGACGTACACATAGTGCGGCGCTTTTTGGGGTCGGGGATTCACCCCGGCAATTGGTAATAAACGGAGCATGACAATGTCTGCACAAGTAAGCTTTATCGATATCAGCCACCTTCCCACGGGGATCACCTTGGAGAGTTCGTTGGAGCTCATGCTGGACGCGTTCCAGAATGGTGGCGTTGCCGGTGAGCACACCAACGTTCCCAATAAGGGCGGATTCTTCGGTGGCAACGCCTTCAACGGCACTGACTATGGCTATGTCAGCAAAGCGGTTGCCAACTACGCCTTCGTGGCTTCGGGTGACTTGCACTACTTCTTCCCTCCATACAGCGGCCACGCAGGCGATGGCCCGACCGCGCACACAGTGTGGGGTTCATTGGATTCCATCACCTTGGGCGGTGGCCTGGACGGAGCCGGGCATGTGGTGGACCCGCTCATTACGTTTACTTTCGATCAGCCTATCGAGGGTGACGTTGCCGATGGACGTGGCAACGAAGTGCATGACATCGTTTGGGGCTTGATGAACGGTTCGGTTGCTGGCACGCCAGACAAGATCAGCCACATCACGAACGGAGGTTTGGTCGACGCCTTGGAACAGAACGGGATGGATATGCACACCTCCATCGCCGACCTCGTCGGCCACAACTTCGCCACCGAAGCCGACCTCGCCCTGGCGGCATAACCCTTCCGTGAGTTTCCCCGCGGCTTCTCGGCCACGCGGTTCACGGTCGCGGCGGGCCTATCCCCCGCCGCGACCGTCTTTTTGTTTATTCATTCGCGACTCCCGGCTGCCAGCCGGACAAGGACACACCACCATGCAGCAAGACCAGAAGCGCGCGGGCGCGGCACCGGAAGGGGGCGCGTTGGAGATCAAATCTCTGCTGGCGCGCTTTCGCACCGGCTGGGTCAGCGTGGCGGCCTTCAGCGTTGCCGCCAACCTGCTGATGCTGGCGCCGTCGCTCTACATGCTGCAGGTGTACGACCGTGTGCTGGCGTCTGGCAACGTCTTCACCCTGGTCATGCTGAGCCTGATGATCGTCGGGCTGCTGGCGTTGATGGGCGCGCTGGATTACGCGCGCAGCGCGGTCATCATCCAGATCGGCGCGCGCTTTGACGCGGCGCTGGCGGGGCGTGTGCATGAAGCGGCGTTCCAGCGCGGCCTGGCGGGCGTGCCCGCCAACGCGGGGCAGGCGGTCAGCGACCTGAACACGGTGCGCCAGTTCCTGACCGGCAGCGCGGTGTTCGCGTTCTTCGATGCGCCGTGGTTTCCGCTGTTCCTGCTGGTGATGTTCCTGTTCCATCCGTGGATGGGAACGCTGGCGTTGGCGGGCGCCGTGGTTCTGGTGGCGCTGGCGTGGCTCAACGAGCAGGTGTCGCGCAAGCTGCTGGCCGAGGCGGGCGGGCTGTCGGTGCGGGCGGGCATCGAGGCCGAAGGGCAGTTGCGCAATGCCGAGGCGATCCAGGCCATGGGCATGCTGGCGCGGCTGCGGTCGCGCTGGCAGCGGTTGCACGTGGGCTACGTTCGGCGCCAGGGGTTGGCGAGCCGCCGTTCGGCGATGATTGCCAGCATGTCCAAGACGGTGCGCCTGGCGCTGCAATCGCTGGTGTTGGGCCTGGGCGCGTGGCTGGTGCTGCAGAGCCATGTCAGCGCCGGCATGATGATCGCGGGATCGATCCTGATGGGGCGGGTGCTCAGCCCCATCGACCAGGTGATCGGCGCGTGGCGGCAATGGGCGGGCACGCGGCTGGCGTGGCGGCGCCTGCAGGACCTGCTGGAAACGTATCCGCGGCAGCCCGCCGGCCTGACGCTGCCCGAGCCGACGGGCGCGCTGCGGCTGGAGGGGGTGACGGTGACGCCGCCCGGCGCGGCGCAGCCGACGTTGGTGAACGTGTCGTTCGCGCTGGAGCCGGGGCAGGTGCTGGGCGTGATCGGGCCGTCCGGCGCGGGCAAATCGACGCTGGCGCGATTGGTGGCTGGCGTCTGGCCGGCGCGGCTGGGCGCGGTGCGGCTGGACGGCGCCGACCTGCGGCAATGGGAACGCACGCGGCTGGGAGAATGGTTGGGCTATGTGCCGCAGGACGTCGAGCTGTTCTCGGGGACGGTGGCCGAGAACATCGCCCGCTTTCCCGATCCGGACAGCGACGGCGAGGAGCTGGCGCGGCGCGTCATCGAGGCCGCCCGGCTGGCCGGGGCGCACGACATGATCCTGGCCTTGCCGCGCGGCTATGACACGCCGCTCGGCACCGGCGGCCAGGGGCTGTCGGGCGGGCAACGCCAGCGTATCGCGCTGGCCCGCGCGCTGTATGGCACGCCGCGCCTGGTGGTGCTGGACGAGCCCAATGCCAGCCTGGACGAGGTTGGCGAGCAGGCCTTGCTCGATGCGTTGGGGCGGTTGCGCGAGATCGGCGCGACGGTGGTGCTGGTGACGCACCGGCCCAAGGTGCTGGCGGCCACGACCCATCTGCTGCTGCTGCGTGACGGACGCGCGCAGCGCTTTGGCGCGACCAGCGAGGTGTTGCGGCCGCCGCCGGAAGGCGCGGGCGGGACGCAGGCCCCGGCGGCCTTCCGGCCGAATGGGCCCGACGCGATGGCACCTTCTGGTCGGCCGGCGGGGGCGGCTGGCATGGCGGGCGAGGCCGGGTCCCGCGGCGCGGCGTCCGCATCGTCTGCGCGCAGGCCGGCATCGGTGACGCAGGCGTATCCCTTGGCCGGCGGGGCGTTTGCGGGCCAGTTCTCCGGAGGCAAGGCATGACCGGACGCACCGAAGGCAATCGCGTGCGGGTGTTGCGGCCCGAGCGCGACAGCGGCGAATCCAACGCGGTCGATCCGATGGCTACCGCCGGGTGGTCGGCGCGTTTCGGCTGGTGGGTGCTGGCGTTGGGCTTTGGCGGCTTTCTGGCGTGGGCCGCGTGGGCGCCGCTGGACAATGGCGTGGCGATGCCGGGCATCGTGGTGGTGACCGGCGAACGGCAGGCCGTGGACAGCATCGAAGGCGGCGTGGTCAGCGCCTTGCTGGTGGCCGAGGGCGATACCGTGCAAGCCGGCCAAGCCCTGGTGCGGCTGGACGATACGCGGGTCCGCGGCGAGGCGCGCAGCCTGCGCACGCAGTTGGCGGCCGTGACCGCCCGCGAGGCCCGTCTGCTGGCCGAGCGCGATGGTCGCGACGACCTGGCATCGCCAGCCGAGCGCGCGGATGCCGACGCCATCGCTGCCCTGGAAATGGAACGCCAGTTGTTCGCCAGCCGCCGCGCGGCGCTGGCGGGCGAACTGGCCAGCATCCAGGCCACGCTGTCCGGCAGTCGCGCCCTGGCCGGCGGCCTGGAGGCAACGCTGGCGCACAAGCGCACGCAGCGCGCCCTGCTGCGCGAGCAGTTGGGCAATCTGCGCGAGTTGGCCCGCGAGGGCTATGTGCCGCGCAATCGGGTGCTGGAACTGGAGCGGTCCCTGGCGCAACTGGATGGCGACATGGCGACGGACCTGGGCACGCTGGGTCAGACGCGCCAGCAGATCGCCGAACTGGGCGTGCGCGCGCAGCAGCGGCGCGATGCGTTCCAGCGCGAAGTGCGCACGGATCTGGCGGAAACCCGGGTGCAGCGCGAACAGTTGGCGCAGAAACTGGACACGGCGCGGTTCGATCTGGCGCACAGCGAGATCCGCGCGCCGGCCAGCGGCACTGTGGTGGCCCTGGCGATCCATACGGTCGGCGGCGTGGTGCAGCCGGGTTCGCGCCTGATGGAGATCGTGCCGCGGGACCAGCCGCTGGTGGTGGAGGGGCGCCTGCCGGTGGAGTCCATCGACAAGGTGCATGCCGGCCTGCCGGTGGAGCTGATGTTCACGGCTTTTGACGCCAGCCGCACGCCGCGCCTGGAGGGGGCGGTGACGCTGGTGTCGGCCGACCGTTTCGAGGACGAGCGCAGCGGCCGGCCCTATTACCGCCTGCGCGCGGATGTGGCGCCGGGGCAGTTGCGCCGTATCGGCGACGCGCCGCTGCAAGCGGGCATGCCGGTGGAGGTGTTCGTGCGCACGGGCGAGCGTTCGCTGTTGAACTACCTGTTCAAGCCCTTGCTCGATCGCGCGCGGCTGGCGTGGGGGGATGCATGAGCCGTTTGTCGAGACGGGCCGCGGCATGGACGCTGGCGTGGGGGATGCTGCTGCCGGTGGGCGCGGGCGCACAGGCGCTGGATTTTCGGCAGGCGTACGCCATGGCGCTGGGCGCTGACCCGACTTGGCAGGCGGCGCGGGCGCGCGAGCGGGCCGATGCCGAGGAGTTGGCGCTGGGCCGCAGCGGCCTGTTGCCCAGCCTGAGCTATCACTACAGCCGGGCCCGCAACGACACCACGTCGCGCCAGCAAAGCCGTTGGGGCACGTTGGAGCAACGGTCGCGCTATGGCAGCTATGCCTCGGGCTTCACGCTCAGCCAGCCGCTGTTCGACGCGGCGGCGTTCGCGCAGTACCAGGCGGGACGCGAACGCGCCGAAGCCGCGGGCCTGACCCTGGCGCGCGCCCGGCAGGCGCTGGCGGTGCGCGTGTTGCACGCCTACACCGCCGTGCTGGCGGCGCAACGGGCGCTGGCGCTGACGCAGGCGCAGGGCCGTTCGCTGCAAGAGGACGCCCGCCGCAGCGCGCGCTTCGTGGCGGCCGGGCAGGGCACGCGTACCGACCAGCTTGAGATCGAGGCGCGCGCCAATGTGGTCCAGGCGCAGGAGATCGAGGCGCGGGACCAGTTGCGCGAGGCGCGCAATGCGTTGCGCGCCATCGTCGGGCCGGCGTTGGCGGATCGGCCGCTGGCGCCGGTGGACCTGGGCGGGTTGGCCCGGTTGGCGGTGGACGAGCATGATCTGGCGGGATGGCGCGCGCTGGCGCTGGACGGCAATCCGGAAATCCAGGCGCAGCGCCACTTGCTGCAGGCCAGCCGTCAACGCTACGAAGCCGCCCGCGCCGGACACCTGCCCACCGCGCGCTTGTATGCCCGCAAGCAGTTGACCAACTCCAACGGCGAGAACCAGATCGGCCAACGCTACGACAGCGGGTCGGTCGGCATCGAGGTCAGCATTCCGCTGTACTCGGGCGGAAGAACCTCGGCGGCCAGCGGGCAGGCCCTGGCCGAGCAGGAGGAAGCGCAGCACAAATTGCAGGCGGCCACCTGGGCGCTGCTCGATGATCTGGAGCGGCAGTTCCACACCTTCGCCAGCAGCGGCCAGCGTATCGCGGCCTACCAGCAGGCGGCCGATGCCGCCGGCCTGCGCGTGCAAGCGACGCGGCGCAGCGTGCAGGGCGGCGAGCGCACCAACCTGGATGTGCTGGATGCCGAACGGCAGCGCTTCGAGGCGCTGCGCGACCTGGACCGCGCGCGCTATGACCATCTGCTGTCCTGGCTGACGCTGCGCTGGCAGGCCGGCGTGCTGGATGACGCGGACGTGGCGCGCGTGGGGACGTTGTTCGTGGCGGGCTGAGGCGGGCTTGCCACGGCGGGCCAGGACCGGCTTGGTTCGCAATGGGCCGGGCGCGCGCTCGGGCCGACTGGTTGGCGCTTTCCGGCCGCGTATCCGCGCCCGGGTTACTTCAACGGCGGCAATGGCAACAGCCGCCGCGAGATGGCCTGCATGGCGGTCGCCAGTTGCGCCGCCAGCGCCTGGGCGGCTGGCGATAGCGAGCGGTCGCGCCGGTGCAGCAGGCCGATGGCGCGCCGCGCCGAGGCGTCGCACAGGGGCGCGGCGCGCAGGCCGGCCAGGTTCAGTTCCGGTAATGCCAGGCGCGGCAACACACTCACGCCCAGGCCCTGGCGCACCATGCCGGCCGCGGTACCCATGTTGGTGACGTCATAGCGCAGGGCGGTGGCGGGCGCGCCGGTTTCCTCGCGCACCGCGCGGTCGAACTGCTGGCGGGCATTGGAGCCCTGCGACAACAGGATCAGGTCGTAACGCAGCACGTCGCGCCAATGCAGCGGGCCGCGCTTGCGGTCCAGGCGATGGCCTTCCGGGTAGATGGCGCAGAAGCAGTCCTCGGCCAGCGCCGTGAACGACAGGTCCGGCGCCGGCTCGGCCAGCGCGCCGACGGCGAATTCGATCTGGTTGGTGCGCAGCATGGCCACCAGCTCGTCGTTGTGGGCCTCGACCACCCGCACCTTCAATGCCGGATGCCGTTGCCGCAGCGCGCCGGCCGCCACGGGCAGCAGCGCCAGCGCGGTGGAGGGCAGCGCGCCCAGCGTGACGTTGCCGCGCCGCACCGCCGCCAGGTCCGCCAGGCTGCGGTAGGCTTCTTCCAGGTCGGCGATGGGGCGCTGCACCCGGGCATGGAAATCCTGCCCGGCCGAGGTCAGGCTGATGCTGCGGGTGGTGCGTTCGAACAGCCGCAGGCCGAGCACGTCCTCCAGGTCCTGGATCAGCGCGGTGAATGAGGGCTGCGTCACGCCCAGTTGGTTGGCGGCGTGGGAGAACGAACCGCTATCCACCGCCAGCAGAAAGGCCTTGAGCGGCCGGTACTTGATATTCATAGCCATAAGCTAAGAATATAAGAAAAATATCGAATTGTGCCTAATAGTTGACCGGCCGATGATGCGTCTACCGAAGACCTCTGGATTGCCCGACCCTTATGCACGCATCGAGCCACAAGCCCTTCCGGCTGGGCGCCGAATGGCGCCACAGCCAGGACGGCGACGCCGTCATCACTTCCATCAATCCCGCCGACGGCCGTGTCGCCGGCATCGTCACGCGCGCCCTGCCGCGCGACGTGGACAGCGCCGTGGCCATCGCCTGGGACGCGTTCCAGCGCCAGCCCTGGCGCAAGCTGCGCCCCGACCAGCGCGCCAACACGCTGTACGAGATCGGCCGCCGCCTGGCCGCCGAGCGCGAGCCGCTGGCGCGGCTGCAGATGCAGGACAGCGGCAAGCCGTGGAAGGAATGCCTGCACATGGTCGACAGCGCGGCCGGGCATTTCCGCTATTACGCCGCCGTCTGCGAGACCTGGCAGAACGAGATGACCTCGCCGCGCGGCGAGTATTTCTCGATGGCGCTGGCCGAGCCGTTCGGTGTGATTGCGGCCATCACGCCGTGGAACTCGCCCATCATGAACGAGGCGCAGAAGGCCGCGCCGGCCCTGGCGGCCGGCAATGCGGTGCTGCTCAAGCCGTCCGAGGAAACCCCCCAACTGGCGCTGGAACTGGCCCGCATCTGCGCCGAGGCCGGCCTGCCCGAAGGCATGCTGACGGTACTGCCCGGCCACGGCGAAGATGTCGGCGCCGCACTGGTCAAGCATCCCGGCGTGCGCATGGTGTCGTTCACCGGCGGCACCGAGACCGGCCGCGCCATCGGCGGCATCGCCGGCCAGCGCCTGATTCCGGTCGGCCTGGAGCTGGGCGGCAAGTCGCCGCACATCGTGTTCGACGACGCCGACCTGGACCGCGCCGTGGCCGGCGTGGTGTCGGGCATCTTCGGCTCGGCGGGCCAGAGCTGCGTGGCGGGTTCGCGCCTGTTCGTACAGAAGTCGATCTACGGCCGCTTCATGGATGCGCTGGTGGCGCGCACGCGCCAGGTGCGGGTGGGCCTGCCCGATGATCCGGCCACGCAGATGGGGCCGCTGGTGTCGCGCGCGCATCGCGACAAGGTCGCCGCCTATGTCGACATCGGCCGTGCAGAAGGCGGCTGCGTGCTGGCCGGCGGCGCCGCGCCGGACCGCGCCGAGCTGGCCCATGGCTGGTTCTATCTGCCCACCGTGATCGACGGGCTGGGCAACGGCGCGCGGGTCTGCCAGGAAGAGATTTTCGGACCGGTGCTGGTGGCGCTGCCGTTCGCGGACGAGGACGACGTGATCCAGCAGGCCAACGACACGCCCTTCGGCCTGGCCGCCGGCATGTGGACCGGCGACTACGCCCGCGCCTGGCGCGTGGCGCGCGAGATCGAAGCCGGCTCGGTCTGGATCAATACATACAAGCAATCGCATATCGCCACGCCGTTCGGCGGCTTCAAGGCCAGCGGCATCGGGCGCGAGAAAGGCCTGCACGGCCTGCGCCTGTACAGCCAGGTCAAGAGCCTGTACTGGGGCATGCACAATCAACCGATGGGACTGTGAAGCACATGACGACTGACAATAAAAACGCGGCGCTGCCGCTGGCCGATGCCCGCATCCTGATCGCCGGCGCCGCCAGCCTGGTGGGCTCGCACACCGCCGACGCGCTGCTGGCCGCCGGCGTGCGCGAAGTGATCCTGCTGGACAACTTCGCCTTCGGCACGCCCGAGGCCATCGCCCACCTGCAAGGCAATCCGCGCGTGAAAGTGGTGCGCGGCGACCTGATGCGCCTGCCCGACCTGCTGGCCGCGACCGAGGGCGTGGACGGCGTGCTGCACCTGGCGGCCTACATGACGCTGGGTTTCGCGCAGACGCCGTGGCAGGCGGTGGACGTGAACATCCGCGGCGCGCAGAACATGCTGGAAGCGTGCCGCGCCAATCAGGTCAGGAAATTCGTGTTCGCCTCGTCCAACGCGGTCTACGGCTACGGCAGCGGCATTGCCGGCGCGCTGGTCGAGAACGGCCCGTTCCATTCCGTCGGCGCGCCGCCCGCCGCGATCCTGTACGGCGCGTCCAAGATCATGGGCGAGCAGCTATGCCGCCAGTATTACCAGAAGAGCGGCCTGGACTATGTGGTGCTGCGCTATTCCACCGTCTATGGCGAGCGCCAGCACTACCGCGCCGCCAATTCGCTCTACATCATGGAAACCTACGACCGTGTGCGCCGGGGCGAACGCCCCGTGCTGCCGGGCGACGGCACCGACACCAAGCACTTCGTGCATGTGTCGGACGTGGCGCGCGCCAACGTCGCCGCGTTCCAGAGCGGCGCCACCGACGTCGCGGTGAACGTGTCCGGCCCCGCGCCCATCACCACCGGCGAGCTGGTGCGGCTGGTGTTGGACTACTGCAAAAGCGACCTGGAACCGGAGATCCGGCCAGACCCGCCGGGCACCGTGCGCCTGACCTCGGGTGGGGCATTTCATATTCCGCATGACCTGGCCGGGCGGCAGATCGGCTGGCAGCCGCAGGTGGACATGGCCGAAGGCGTGACGCGCCTGCTGGCATGGCGCGAGGCGCAGGAAGGGAGCACGGGAACCATTTGACCCGGGGCGGCCGTCGCAGCCGTCCCGCGTGACGGGCCGGCGCGTCCGGCCCATCACAACGCATAACAACAGCAGTAACCCACACAGGAGACAACCATGTTCTTTACCCGCAAGGCGGCCGCTCGCGCCGCGCTGTCCGTGGCCGCGCTGTGCGCCGCATGGCCGGCCTGGGCCTGGCCCGACCATCCCATCGAACTGGTGGTGGGTTTCGCGCCCGGGGGCGGCACCGACCTGACGGCCCGTTCGCTGGCGGTGTTCCTGGAAAAGGAGCTGGGCGCCACCGTCGTGGTGCAGAACAAGCCGGGCGCATCCAGCGCCATCGCGCTGTCGTACGTGGCGCGCGCCAAGCCCGATGGCTATACGCTGGCGATGACCAACATGCCCGGGCTGGTGTCGCTGCCGATCGAGCGCAAGGCCGGCTTCACCACTGGCGACTTCACGTACTTGGCCAACCTGGTGCGCGACCCGAGCGCCTTCAGCGTCGCGGCCGATAGCCCCTACCAGACGCTGGATGCCTTGATCAAGGCGGCGCGCGAGAAGCCCGGCACGATCAGCTATGGCTCGACCGGCGTCGGCACCGACGACCACCTGGCGCTGGTGCTGTTCCAGAACCTGACCGGCACCAAACTCAACCATGTGCCCTACAACGGCGCGGGGCCGCTGCGCAGCTCGGTGCTGGGCGGGCACACCGTGATCGGCGGCCTGAACCTGGGCGAAGTCATGCCCTATCACGGCAAGAACATGCGCGTGCTGGCCCAGGCCAGCGAAACGCGTTCGCCGCTGGGGGCGGACGTACCGACGTTCAAGGAGCTGGGGGTGAACCTGGTGTTCGCCTCCGAGCGCGGCATCGTCGCGCCGAAGGGGCTGCCGGCGGATGTTGCCGAGAAGCTGCGCCAGGCCTTGGGCAAGGTGGCCGCCAATCCGGAATTCCAGGCGCAGATGAAGCAGCAGTTCACCGAGATGGATTATCTGGATGGGCCGCAGTGGCAGGAGCGGTTGAAGCAGGATGATGGGCGGCTGCGGAAGATCTGGGCGAGCACGCCTTGGGTGGAGTAGGGCGCTGGACGCTGTTGCCGCGATGGCGGTGACGTGCTCCGGTTCGCGGGACGCGGGCCAGGGTTTGGGAACTGGTCTGAATTGCGGCTTTTTTTTACTGTAAATCGCGGCTCAACCGTTTATGTCTATAGACGGTCGCCTGCGTGCCTGCGGGCGGCTAGTGATGATCCGCGATCAGGAGCCGCATCATGGGCGTACCCACACTTGGCGCTATCACCGTTGTTGGAACCTGGCCTCCCAACCCGCCGACATGGGGACCTTTCGGGGTGTGGGATTGGTACTGGGACTGGTACAGGGAGAGCGAGGGGGATTGGTACGGGAGGTGGGATGGAGAAGGGTTCGTTATTCAAGACCCCGAGCCGCGCAGCACCGCCCCTGATTCATCCGCGCCTGCCGCCGCACCTGAGCCGCCTGCTCCGGTTGTAGCCCCCGCACCTGTACCGTCCAATTGGGGAGGGCCAGCGTTGGAGTCTGGGCTGTGGTACATGGCGGAGAACGATATGTACCACTATGAGCGTTCTCTCGACATCCCCATTCCTGGCATAGATAGATTCATCGTTGAGGTGCTTCCTGGAATAAAGGACTATTACCTTTCCCACTACGCCGATGAATCCAGGCATTACCGCGATCCGGCATCCACTGGCGGCATGGCGGCATCGGTGGTCAGTGCGGAGGTGCCGGAAACAAGCAAGTTGCTGAAGTATGTTGGTCAATTGTTGCAGAGCAGTCTGGATGAGAAGGCTTTCAATACCTTGAAGTGGATGTCCCGCAAGAATAATTTTCTAATTCAAGGTTTGTTCAGTTGGAGCGCCATTCAGAAGGATATCGCCGCCGGTATATCGCCTAAGGTTGCAATAGGTTCCGAGGCGGCGCTGTTCACGTTTAATCTCGGAGCGTCATGGCTACTAGCTGGCGCGGCGGGCGCTGTTGGACTTACGGCGACCGCGCCAGCGGCCGTTGCGGCATCCATCATCATAGGCGTCGGTGTTGCCATTGGTTCAGATCGATTTGGATTCAAGGGCTGGGCCGCCGAATTGATCGATGACGCGCTCTCGAACGTGGATGCTATGTTTATCGATCATCCTTCGAGCGTGGATGATGTCTCTTCCGACCATCACACACCGTCGGCTGGCAGCGATTTGGACATGTCGTTCCAGCCTGTTGTGTATGCGCTCATGCAGCCAAGCGCACCTTCCGCCGACGATGGATTGACACAGTTTTCCGACTATCAGATCTATCTGGCAATGCGCGAGATCATCGAACATCCGGAGGCGTATCCGGACGCGGCCGCCATCCTGCCCGATATCCTCTCAAGCATTGCAGACGCCATTCCGCCCGAAGATCTGGCAGGCGCCGATCCGGTGGACGGCGATTCGAGTTTGAGGTCTCCGCCCGAAACGGTTCGCTATGTTGAGATTGAACCCGATAACGGCCTCAAGACATACGTTGTTGATGATGACCGTTCGTATCTGTTCGTCGGCGACGACACGCCAAACAAGATGGTCGGCGGCAAGGCCATCAACTGGTTCATGCCGAAGACCGATCATGGCGGTGCCAATACGGTCATTGGCAATCCGGACGGCTACAACGTGCTGGATTTTTCGTTGAACGAAACAGGCGTCGATATCTTCATACAAGGCAATGACCGTGTGGATGATCGGATCAAGGCCCAGGCCCAACTCCACGGAGTTAGCGCTGGCTGGTTCGAAGAGCGCTTTCTTACGCGCTACAACGCCCTGAAATTACTGCGAGGATGGTTTGCATCCGAAGCGTTGAATGCCGAATCTTCCGCGCCGTTCTCCGAGGATAGTTATCGAAACATCGACTACATCATCGGCAGCCGTCATGATGACATCATCATCGGCGATGCGCTCGGCGGCATGACGATAACCGGCGGGGCGGGCAACGATACCTTCGTGCTGCATGGCGGCGGCAATCGCCTGGTGTTCAACGATGGAGATTTCGCCGCGCCAGGAAGCGGGGAAATCACCACCAAGTTCATTCACGGCCTGACAACAGGTTCGGAGGCCGACCACTTCAACGTGCAGCGATACATACCCAATTTCCCGGCGTTGCATGACTATTACGGGTTTCACCTGGATCCCGATGTGCTGGATTTTTCCAGTCTGGATGGCGACGTCAACACCGATGGCCATCAGGCGATGCGGTTCATCGGAGAACTCGCGTTTACCGGCCATGCCGGCGAGCTTAGGTACGTGACGATGGATTCCCGGGGATCGAGCGTCCCGATTCAGACGCCTGATGACAGCTACTACGTCAGTACCACCGTGCGGTTGGAAGGCGACAGAACCGGCACTGGCAAGGCGGATTTCTTTATCGAATATACCAATTACCTCAACCCGTCCAACTATAACGAACAGCATTTTGCGCAGTTGATCGGAAATATCTATCCGTTCCTCGATAACGAGAATTTCTTTTTCGGATAACCGAGTTGTTCGGACGATTTTCTATCGAGGTGGAACATGGCATTGGGACCGAGAGGGCTGTTCGAAACCCTGGAAGACGGCACCATCATCTACTACGGCAAGATGGGTTGGAACAAGCCCGGCTACATCGTCGACGAAGCAACCATGGGGGCGATCCAGAGGCTGACTGCGGCGTCGACAGGTACGGCGATTCTGACCATTCCGGCTCTGTTTCGCGCCGGTTTTTTATGGCTGTCGCTGGCGCTGGGGATCATTCTGGTCGCGGTAACTCACATTCAACACAAAAAGCTTGTCAAAGACCTGCCGGTCTCCACGCTCCACTGCACGCCGGGGTTCAGACGGCGGTTTGTTTTGATAAGCCTGGACATGTCCTATTTCGTGCCGGTTTTGGGCCTGATCTTCGTTTGCCCATCGCTTGCGTGGATAGGTTGGAGCAGTCTGGATGACCCCGATATCAAGCCGGTATTGGCGTGGGCGGCATTGGCTGGCGGGGCTTTGGGATGGTTGTTCAGCGCCGCCATGTTGTCCGTCAAGGTCACGATGTCGGTGCGCCGCGTCAGGGCCTGGCTCAAAGCCCGCCGGAAGTGAGGTCCTTACTCCAACGGCAACGTCAACACCCCCTGCGTCGCCGGCCGCATCATCACGCGCCGATACCACGCCGACAGCGCCGGCGTGTCTGGCCGCTCGATCGGCAGCGCCAGCCAGCGGTGCGCCGAGCACACCAGGGCGATGTCGCCCATGGTCAGGTGGCGGCCGGCGATGAACTCGCGGCCTTGCAGCGCCTGGTCCAGGATCCGCGCGCGGGCATTGCTGCGCTTGACCGACAGCTCGATAGCGGCGTGGTCGCGTTTTTCTTCCGGCGTGCGGATCAGTCCCAGGAAGGCCGGGCCCATGGCGCCTTGCCATTCGGTGGTTTGCCAGTCCATCCAGCGGTCGGCGTCGGCGCGCAGACAGACGTCCTCGGGCCACAGGGTGCCGGCGCCGTAGCGGGCGGCCAGGTAGCGCACGATGGCGTTCGATTCCCACAGCACGAAGCCGCCGTCGTCGATGGCGGGCACGGTGCGGTTGGGGTTGATGCTGGCGTACTCGGGCGTGTCGACCACGCCGAACGGGCCGCCGGCCTCGATGAAGGTATGGGGCAGCGCCAGTTCGCGCACCGCCAGCATGACCTTCTGCACATTGACGGACGTCAGCCGTCCCCAGATCTTCAACATAACCATTCCTTGTAGGGGTCAGGCGGGCGGCAACTGCCGCCGCGCAAAGCCGCTGTCGCGCCCGAAGCGCGTCCAGTTGAAAGCGGGCCCCGGGTCGGTCTTGCGGCCGGGGGCGATGTGTTCGTGGCCCCAGGCGGCCGCCAGGGGATAGCGCGCGCGCAGCACCGGCGTCAGTCGGCGCAGCGTCAGGTACTGTTCGTCAGTGTAGGGCAGGGTGTCGGTGCCTTCCAGTTCGATGCCGATGGAGAAGTCGTTGCAGCGCTCTCGGCCGGCGAAGCGCGAGACGCCGGCATGCCAGGCGCGCGCGTCGGTGGAGACAAACTGCACGATGCGGCCGTCGCGGCGGATGAAGAAATGCGCCGACACCCGCAGGCCGCGCAGGCGTTCCAGCCAGGGATGCGAGCCGTGATCCAGCGTGTTCAGGAACAGGCCGGCCACTTCGGGGCCGCCGAACCGCCCAGGGGGCAGGCTGATGTTGTGCAGGACCAGCAGCGACACCTGGGCATCCCGCGGACGCGCATCGCAGTTGGGGGAGGGCTGTCGGGAAACACCCGGGGCCGGCGCCAGCCAGCCATGTCGATCCAGAAGCAGAGGCATGGGACGAAAGCAGGTTGGTATCCAACATGCATTATGCCGTGCCTTGGAAGGAGGGACGGGTGGAGGGCCGATAAGGGCTCTCCGGGCGCGGTGTGGGCGGCGCCGCGTCGAGCCCTGGCGCGGCCGCGTGTCCGCCTACTTCGCCGCCGGTCCCAGCCGGGCGTGTTCCTGGCTGCACCAGGTCTGGCCGCCCAGCAACAGGGCTTCGGAGCGCGGCAGGTGGATGCCGCAGTGGGCGCAGCGAACCATGGCCTCGGGGGCGCCGGCGGCGGGCGGACTGGCCTTGGCGCGGGGCTTGGCGGCGGCGGGGGACTCCTGGCGGGCGGCGGCCATGCGGCCGGCGATGCGCGCCACGAACAGCACGCCGATGATGATGACGATCCAGAACAGCAGTTTGCCCACGTCAGCCTCGATGCAGAATGACTTCCAGCACGAACCGGCTGCCGGTGTAGGCCAGGATCAGGAAACCGAACCCGGTGAGGGTCCAGCGCAGCGCCACGCGTCCGCGCCAGCCCCAGATATGGCGGCCAGCCAGCAGCACGCCGAAAGTCAGCCAGGACAGCAGCGTGAAGACGGTCTTGTGGTCGAAGGGCAGGATCTGGCCGGTGAGCTTCATGGAGGCGATCGAGCCTGAACCCACGGCCAGCGTCAGCACCACGAAGCCGATCCAGATGATGCGGAACAGCAGTTGTTCCTGCACCAGCAGCGGCGGCTGCGAGTCCAGCACGCGGCCGATGATGCTGCGTTCGGCGGGGGCGTCCAGGGGGCGGTGCAGGTGGCGGTCGAGCAGCGCCATCAGCATGGCGTGCAGGGCGGCGATGGTGATCAGGCCGTAGGCGGCCAGGGCGATCAGCAGGTGCACGCGCAGCCAGGCGTTGTCGGCGTGGGGCACGAACTGGCCCTGGGGGAACAGGGCGGCCAGGCCGCTGGCCAGGGTGGCGGCCGGCAGCAGCAGCAATTGCAGGCCGTCGATGCGCACCAGCAGGCTTTCGAGCCAGAAGACGACCATGCCCAGCCAGATCGCGGCTGACAGGGCCAGCGCCCACCCGATGAACAGGTGGGGCGCTCCCAGCATGGATTGTTGCAGCCCGATGCCTTGGAGAACCAGGGCCCCCAGCAGGCACAGGCGGGCGACCTTGCCCGTCTGCTCGACTTCCCCGGCGCCCGCCAGGCGGATCCAGAGGGACCCTCCCAGCACGGCATACGCCAAGGCGGCCGCTGTGTGAAATACAATGCCAAGTGACATAGAAACCGTTGTCTGGATGGGGCCTGGGGGCGCATGCCGCCCGACAGCGCGCAATCCGCGCCTGCGGCCACCGTTCAATCAACTAGTTTAAGCGGAAACGCCTCTCATGCTCGATAACCTAACTCAACGCCTGTCGCGCGTCGTCAAGACGCTGCGCGGCGAAGCCCGCCTGACCGAGGCCAACACCCAGGAAATGCTGCGCGAAGTGCGCATGGCCCTGCTGGAAGCCGACGTGGCGCTGCCCGTGGTGCGCGATTTTGTCGCCCGGGTCAAGGAAAAGGCGCTGGGCGAAGAAGTCGCCGGCAGCCTCAGCCCCGGCCAGGCCCTGGTCGGCGTGGTTCACAAGGAACTGACCGCCCTCATGGGCGGCGACCTGGGCGCCGATTCCGGCGAACTGTCGCTGGCGGTGCAGCCGCCCGCCGTGATCCTGATGGCCGGCCTGCAGGGCGCGGGCAAGACCACCACCACCGGCAAGCTGGCCCGCTGGCTGAGCGAAGGCCAGCACACCCAGCACGGCCGCAAGACCGGCAAGAAGAAAGTGCTGGTGGTGTCGGCCGACGTCTACCGCCCGGCGGCCATCGACCAGTTGAAGAGCGTGGCGGCGCAGGTCGGCGTCGATTTCCTGCCGTCCGACCCCAGCCAGAAGCCCGAGGACATCGCCCGCAACGCGGTCGACCATGCCCGCCGCCACCACTACGACGTGCTGATCCTGGACACGGCCGGTCGCCTGGGCATCGACGAGGCCATGATGCGCGAGATCCGCGCGCTGCATGATCTGGTCAAGCCGGTCGAAACGCTGTTCGTGGTCGACGCCATGCAGGGCCAGGACGCGGTCAACACCGCCCGCGCCTTCGCCGAGGCGCTGCCGCTGACCGGCGTGGTGCTGACCAAGCTGGACGGCGACGCCCGCGGCGGCGCGGCCCTGTCGGTGCGCCACGTCACCGGCAAGCCGCTCAAGTTCGTCGGCGTCTCGGAAAAGCTCGACGGCCTTGAGCCGTTCTATCCCGAGCGCATGGCGCAGCGCGTGCTGGGCATGGGCGACATCGTCTCGCTGGTCGAGCAGGCCCAGAAGAACATCGACATCGCCGAGGCCCAGAAGCTGGCGGCCAAGATCAAGTCGGGCAACAAGTTCGACCTGAACGACTTCCGCGACCAGCTCGGCCAGGTCAAGAAGCTGGGCGACATGGGTTCGCTGCTGGAAAAGCTGCCGGCCCAGTTCCAGCAGGCCGCCGGCCAGTTGCAGGGCGGCCAGGCCGAAAAGCAGCTGCGCCGCACCGAGGGCATCCTCAATTCCATGACGGCCGCCGAGCGCGCCAAACCGGAACTCATCAAGGCTTCGCGCAAGCGCCGCATCGCGGCCGGTTCGGGCGTGCCGGTACAGGAAGTCAACCGCCTGCTGGCCCAGTTCGAGCAGATGCAGGGCATGATGAAGCAGATGAAGAAGGGCGGCATGGCCAAGATGATGCGCGCTATGGGCGGCATGAAGGGCATGGGCCGCTTCATGAAGGGCTGAGCGGCACGCGGGTACCCGGCGGCAGGGCTCGCTCGGGCCTGCCGGTGACCCGCTGGCCTGCGCCCCGGAATCATCACTAAAAAAATGGCCAGGCATTGCGCCTGGCCAAATCATCGCGGCTGGCAGGGGGTTCTGCGCCGCGATACGGGCCCGCAAGGGCCCATTCCGTTTGTTGCTTACGACAGCGGCGGGATGCGCAGCACCTGGCCGGGATAGATCTTGTCGGGGCTGGTCAGCATCGGCTTGTTGGCCTCGAAGATCTGGGTGTTCTTGGCGCCCTGGCCCTTGCCGTATTGCGCTTCGGCGATCTTCCACAGGTTGTCGCCCTTCTGCACCGTGTACATCTTGGCCTCGGGCGCGGCCTGCTTGACCTGCAACTGGTTGTCCACAGCGGCCACGCCGACGGTATTGCCCAGCGCCAGCGCGATTTTCTCGGCGGCTTCGGTGTTGGCGGCCTCGCCCGTGACGGTGACCTTGTCGCCATCGACCGAGATCTGCAGGCCATCCGCGTTCAGGCCGTGCTTGTCGAGCTCTTTCTTCAGTTCATCGGGCGTTGCCGCCTTGGCTTCGCTGGCACCGAAGAGTTTTTCTCCAACGTCCTTGATGAAATTGAGCAGACCCATCGTGTTTCCTTTATCTATGTTGCGGTGAGAAAAAGAGCGATGCATGTCAGGGCGCGCGGCCCGTGAACATCTTGCGTACGATGCCGGCGATGAGCGTCAGCACGGCGCCGCCGACGCCGCCGCCGACCACGCTGCCGGCAATCGCGGAAAGGTCGAGCGCGCCGTTGCCCGCCGCGACGGCGCCGGCGCCGGCCGTGATCATTGGCGCCAGCCATGAGCCGCCGGCCAGGCCACCGATCGCGCCGGCGATGGTGTTGCCCAGAGGCCCCAGGTTGAACTGCTGAAGCATTTTTCCCAGGCCGTTGCCGCCGGCGGCGCCGGCGACAAGCTGGATGATGAGGTTGATGATGACGGCGGTGTTCATGGTGCCTCCTCAGCCCCACAGGGCATTGTGCAACGTTAGAACAACAACACGACAACCTGACGACGGCAACGCCAGCACCAACGATTATGACTCGCCCCGTCGCCGCCAGACGAGGGGTTAACGTGTAACAGGTTGCTAGTCCCTCGTCAGATTCATGCAAAAAGGGCTGCATTGCTGCAGCCCTTTTTGCGATATTCGCGCGTTCGCGGAGAGGGCGAGATTCCCTCAGCCCCCGCCCACCGCGACCACGATCTCGATCTGGTCGCCGTCGGTCAGCGCGGTCTGCGCGTGCTGGCTCTTGGGCACGATTTCGCCGTTGCGTTCCACCGCGACGCGCTTGCCGGCATAGCCCAGCGTTTCGAGCAGTTCGTTCACCGTGGTGTCGAGCGGGAATTCACGGGCGTCGCCGTTCAGGGTGATGTGCATGTCGGTCTCCTCAGCGTTTGGCGTAGGCGTCGGTGGCGGCGATCAGGCGCGCCAGCGTGCCGGGTTCGTCGAAGGCGTGGCCCGCATCGGGCACCAGGTGGAATTCGGCCTCGGGCCAGGCGCGATGCAGGTCCCAGGCGCTGCGCGCGGGGGTGCAGGCGTCATAGCGGCCCTGCACGATGGTGCCGGGGATGCCGCGCAGCTTGTGGGCGTCGCGGATCAACTGGCCTTCTTCCATGAAGCCGGCGTGCGTGAAATAGTGGTTCTCGATGCGGGCGAAGGCCAGCGCGGCGCGGTCGGCGGCGTGGCTTTGCTGGTGGCGCGGGCTGGGCAGCAGCGTGATGGTGCTGTCTTCCCACTTGCTCCAGGCCTTGGCGGCGCGCAGTTGCTCGGCCGGATCGTCGCTCGTCAGGCGCTTGCGATAGGCCGCCACCAGATCGCCGCGCTCGGCTTCGGGGATGGGCGCCAGGTATTCTTCCCAGTGATCGGGAAACAGCCAGGACGCGCCTTCCTGGTAGAACCACTGCACCTCGGCGCGGCGCAGCGTGAAGATGCCGCGCACCACCAGTTCGCTGACGTGCCCCGGATGCGTTTCGGCATAGGCCAGCGCCAGCGTCGAACCCCATGAGCCGCCGAACACCAGCCACTGGTCGGCGCCCATGACTTCGGTGCGCAGGCGCTCGATGTCGGCCACCAGGTGCCAGGTGGTGTTGTTGTCCAGGCTGGCGTGCGGCGTCGAACGGCCGCAGCCGCGCTGGTCGAACAGCAGCACGTTGTAGCGCCGCGGGTCGAACAGTTGGCGATGCACCGGCGAGCAGCCGCTGCCGGGGCCGCCGTGCAGGAATACCGCCGGCTTGCCCTGCGGATTGCCGCAGAGTTCCCAATACACCTGGTGACCGTCGCCGGTCTCCAGCATGCCGTGGCGATAGGGTTCGATCGCGGGGTAGAGCATCAGGCGACTCGCTTAAAGATCAGGTCCCAGACGCCGTGGCCCAATCGCAGGCCGCGCGTCTCGAATTTGGTCAGGGGGCGGTAGTCGGGGCGCGGCGCGTAGCCGTCCACCGTGTTTTTCAACTGCGGTTCGTTGCCCAGCACGTCGAGCATCTGCACCGCGTAGTCTTCCCAGTCGGTGGCGCAATGGATGTAGCCGCCCGGCGCGATGCGGCTGGCCAGCAGCGCGATGAACGGCGGCTGGACCAGGCGGCGCTTATGGTGGCGCTTCTTGGGCCAGGGGTCGGGAAAGTAGATGTGGACGCCGGCCAGCGAGTCCGGCGCGATCATGTCACGCACGACCTCGACCGCGTCGTGCTGGATGATGCGCAGGTTGGGGATGCTGGAATCCTCGATGCGGCGCAGCAGCGAGCCGACGCCGGCATTGAACACCTCCACGCCGAGGAAGTTGTCGCCGGGACGCGCCAGCGCAATCTTTTCGGTGGTCTCACCCATGCCGAAACCGATTTCCAGCACCGTCGGCGCCGCGCGGCCGAAGGCGACGGCCGGGTCCAGGCGCCGGGCGGCGTAGGGGATCGACCACTTGCCCAGCAGTTGTTCCAGCGCGGCCTGCTGGCCCTGCGTGATGTGGCCGCGGCGGTGCACGAAGCTGCGGATGTGGGTGGCGCCGGGGCTGTTGGGGGCATGCGCGGTGCTGGCCAGCGCGGCTTCGGTCTGGGGGGAAACCGACGCGGGCGCGTCGGCGTTGCCGGGTATTGCGGGGGTGTTCACGGGCGGATTCGCAGAGCGGTTCGTTGTCATAGGCGGGATTGTAGTGGCAGCCCCGGCGGGCCGCCGTCCGCCTGGGGGATTAAATAGGGACTTATTACCGTGCACGCAACGGGGCCGGCGCGGGCGGCCCGCGCTATAGTGCAGCCGCGGCGCCCGCCTGGCGCCATCCGTCCGCCATGAATATCGCCCGCATCGACCTCGTCACGCTCTCGCTTTTCGTCTCGGTGGCCCGCCAGGGCAGCATCTCGGCCGGCGCGCGCCAGTCGCATCTGGCGGTGGGGGCGGCCAGCAAGCGGATCTCGGATCTGGAGGCCGCGCTGGATACCCAGCTGCTGTATCGCAATGCGGCCGGTGTCGAGCTGACCGAGGCCGGCCAGGCCTGCCTGGTCCATGCCCTGCGGGTGCTGCAGGAGGTGGAGCAGATGGCGGGCACCCTGTCCGATTTTGCCCGGGGGGTGCGCGGGCAGGTGCGCATCGCCGCCAATACCTCGTCGCTGACCCAGTTCCTGCCGGAAGACCTGGCGTCGTTCATGGAAGCGCACCCGGCCGTGCGCATCGACCTGGAAGAGCAGAACAGCAGCGACATCGTCACCGCCGTGCTGGAGAACCGCGCCGATATCGGCGTGTTCGCCGATCGCACGCCCGCGACGGGGCTGGCGACCGTGCCGTACCGGCTCGACGAGCTGGTGCTGATCGTGCCGCAGCGCCATCCGCTGGCGCGCCAGGCCAGCGTGGCGTTCGCCGATACCCTGGCCTACGATTACGTCGGCCTGCCGCCGGCCACGTCCCTGGCCACCCGCCTGGCCGATGAAAGCGGCCGGCTGGGCCGCGACATGCGGCTGCGCATCCAGGTGCGCAGCTTCGACGCCATCTGCCGCATGGTGGCCGCCACGCGCGGGGTCGGCATCCTGCCGCGCCTGGCGGCCGAGCCGCATGCGCGCTCCATGCCCATCCGCCTGATTCCCCTGGCCGACGACTGGGCGCGCCGCTGGCTGCTGCTCGGGGTGCGCGATGCCGATGCGCTGCCGGTGGCGGCGCGGCTGCTGCTGGCGCATCTGCGCGGCGCGCAGGACCCGGGCACGGCCTAAGCTCAGGCCCCACGACAAAGAGGCGCCTTGCACTGGCCGGTAATCGGACGCCGGGACCGCCGCTGCCGCGCCGGGCTTTCTCGATCCGGGAATGCCCCCTTCCCGAATCGTCCATTCCGCCGCCGAGGGCGATGGCGCACACTGCCGGCCATCATCGGTTGGATGCGCCCGGGAGGCGACATGGCAGGGCAGATACTCGCCGGCATACGCGTGCTGGAACTCGGACAACTCATCGCGGGGCCGTTCGCCGCCAAGACGCTGGCGGATTTCGGCGCGCAGGTCGTCAAGATCGAGCCGCCGGGGCAGGGCGATCCGCTGCGCAAATGGCGCCTGCTGCACGAGGGCACCTCGGTATGGTGGGAGGCCCAGTCGCGCAACAAGCAATCCGTCTGCGTCGACCTGCGCCAGCCCGAGGGCCAGGACATCGTGCGCCAGTTGGCGGCCGAGGCCGACGTGCTGATCGAGAATTTCCGTCCCGGCACGATGGAGAAGTGGGGCTTGTCGTGGGAGACGCTGCACGCGCTGAACCCGCGCCTGATCATGCTGCGCATTTCGGGCTATGGCCAGACCGGTCCCAAGGCGCGCGAGCCGGGCTTTGCCGCCATCGGCGAAGCCATGGCCGGGCTGCGCTACCTGAACGGCGAGCCGGGCCGCGCGCCGGTGCGCGCCGGCCTGTCGCTGGGCGACACCATCGCCGGCCTGCATGGCGCGCTGGGGGTGCTGCTGGCCCTGTACCAGCGCGATGCCCGGGGCGGCCAGGGGCAGGTGATCGACGCGGCGCTGTACGAGAGCCTGTTCAATCTCAGCGAAAGCCTGCTGCCGGAATATTCCGTGTTCGGCGCCGTGCGCGAGCCGGCCGGCGCCTCGCTGCCCGGCATTGCGCCGTCCAACGCCTATCGGTGCCGCGATGGCTATGTATTGATCGCCGGCAATGGCGACGCCATCTACACCCGCCTGATGGCCCGCATCGGCCGCGACGACCTGGGCCGCGATCCTGACCTGGCGCACAACGATGGCCGCGCCCGCCGCGTGGCCGAGATCGACCAGGCCATCGGCGCCTGGACCGGCGAGCGCGGCATCGACGAGGTGTTGCAGGCGATGCGCGAAGCCGACGTGCCGGCGGGCCGCATTTATTCCGTGGCCGACATCGCCCATGATCCGCATTACCAGGCGCGCGGGGCCATCACCCGCCTGCAGGCCGCCAGCGGCATCGCCGTGGACATGCCGGCCGTGTTTCCGTGCCTGTCGGCCAACCCTGGCGCGGTGCGCGAGCGCGCGCCGACGCTGGGCGAGCACACCGACGCGGTGCTGGCGTCGGCCGGGCTGAGCCCGGAACAGCGTGAGGCGCTGCGGGCGCGCGGCGTGATCGCATGAGCCACTTCAATTTGCGCTGCCCGGCAGCGAGGATGCAGCCATGAACACCGGTTCCCCCGTCCTGGAAATCAACGAGGTCGGCCCGCGCGACGGCTTGCAGATCGAAGCGCGCATGGTGCCCACCGAAGACAAGATCGCCTTCATCGACGCGCTGTCCGAGTGCGGTTTCGCCCGCATCGAAGTCACCAGCTTCACCTCGCCGAAGGCGATTCCGGCGCTGGCCGATGCCGGCGCCGTGATGCAGGGCATCCGCCGCCGGCCCGGCGTGATCTACACCGCGCTGGTGCCGAACATCCGCGGCCTGGAGCGGGCGCTGGAAGCCGGGGTTGACGAGATGAACCTGGTCATGTCGTGCAGCGAGACGCATAACCGCGCCAACCTGCGCATGACCCGCCAGCAGTCGTTCGACGAACTCAGCCAGGTGCTGGCCGCCGCCGCGCGCGCCGGCGCGCCTTGCAACGTGTCGCTATCGACCGCATTCGGCTGCCCCTTCGATGGCGATGTGCCGACGGCGCAGGTGCTGGACCTGGCGGCCCGTCTGGTGGATGCCGGCGCCCGCGGCATCACGCTGTGCGACACCACCGGCATGGCTTATCCCACCCAGGTCGGCGCGCTGTGCGCCGCCGCCGCGCAGCGCCTGCCGGGCACGGCGCTCACCGCCCACCTGCACAATACGCGCGGCATGGCGCTGGCCAATGCCGTCACGGCGTGGCAGGCCGGCATCACCCGTTTCGATGCCGCCGCCGGCGGCCTGGGCGGCTGTCCCTACGCGCCCGGCGCCAGCGGCAACGTCAACACCGAGGAACTGGTCCACATGTTCGAGTGCATGGGCGTGCGGACGGGCGTGTCGCTGGAACCGCTGCTCGCCATCCTGCGCGGATTGCCCGCGGTGGTCGGCCGCGAACTGTCCACGGCGCTGCTGCGCGCCGGGCCGCGCCTGGCCGCGCATCCGCCGCCCGCCTGGCTGGCGGAACGTTTCGGCGCCGCGCCGCCGGCGGCATAGCTTTTTTCCGATTCACACCACGCGCCCGCCCGCGGGCGCTTCCTACAAAAACAGCAAGGAGACAACCGCATGACCGCTTTTCGTCCCGTTCCCGTTCTACGCGCCTGCGCCGCCGTCGCGCTGGGCCTGGCCGCCACCGGCGCCGCGCACGCGCAGGCGGATTTTCCCAACCGTCCGATCACGCTGATCGTATCGGCCGCGCCCGGCGGCACCACCGACATCGCCGCCCGCCTCATCGCGCAGCCGCTGGGCGCCGCCCTGGGCCAGAGTGTCGTGGTCGAGAACAAGCCCGGCGCCTCGGGCGGCATCGCCGCCCAGGCGGTGGCCCGCGCCAAGCCTGACGGCTACACGCTGCTGTTGCAATACTCGGGCTTCCAGGTCATCACGCCGCACGTCACGCCGACCTCCGGCTGGGACCCGATCAAGGACTTTGCTCCCGTCGCCAATGTGCTGTCCGCGCCGCAGGTCGTGGTGGTGCGCCCGGACCTGCCGATCAAATCCCTGAAGGAGCTGGTCGCGTACGCCAAGGCGAATCCGGGCAAGCTCAACTACGCCTCGTCCGGCAACGGTTCATTGCAGCAGGTCGCCACCGAGCTGCTCAACCAGATGGCCGGCACGCAAATCACGCACATCCCGTACAAGGGCACCGGCCCCGCGCTGAACGACCTGTTGGGCGGCGCCGTCGACATGACCATCACCACGCCGCCGCCGCTGCTGGGCCAGATCGCCGCCGGCAAGCTGCGCGCGCTGGCAGTCACCGGCAGCACGCGCCTGGCGTCGCTGCCGGACGTGCCCACCGCCGCCGAAGCCGGCTATCCCGATCTGATTGTCTCGTCCTGGTTCGCCATGTACGCGCCCAAGGACACGCCCGCGCCGGTGGTGGACAAGATCGCCGGTGAAATCCAGAAGATCATGCAGACCGATGCCTTCCGCAAGAAGGCGGCCGAGCAGGGCGCCGAGGCGGAATTCATGGGGCCGAAGACGCTGGGCGCCTACACCCAGTCCGAACTTGAGCGCTGGGGCAAGGTGGTGAAGGCGGCGGGCATCAAGGCCAACTGACCGCGGCAGCCGGGGAGAAAAACCCAGGCTATAATCTTCGCCTCTGCCCCGGTTTTGCGCCGGGGCACGACACCCGAGCGGGTGTAGTTCAATGGTAGAACGGCAGCTTCCCAAGCTTCATACGAGGGTTCGATTCCCTTCACCCGCTCCATTCACCGACGACCAGCCGTAGCCTGCCGCGCGATGACGGCATCGACGATCCGCCGCAACTGCCGGTCGGCGTCGCGGATTGACCGGTTCTGCGCGGACACCTGCGCGCCCTCGAATATGAACGTGAGTTCGCTTGCCGTGTCTTCCGGCGACGCCAGGCCCGCCCGCTCGCACAGGCTGGCCAGCCGCCGCCATTGCCGCGCCTTGTGTTCCTCGATCAGTTTGCGGCCGGGATGTTCCGGATCGGGCAGCTCCGCGATCGAGTTGATGAACGCGCAGCCGCGGTGCGACCAGGCTCGCGCTTCGTCCGAAAAATAGGTGACCCACCCAAGGATCTGCGCGCGAGGATCGTCCGGATGCGCGGCCTCGATGGCATCGAGCGCGCGCCAGTAGTCGTCGATCACCTGGCGCAGCCATTCGGTCACCAGCACATCTTTTGATTGGAAATGGCGGTAGATCGCCATCTTCGTCGTGTTGCCGCGGGCGGCGATGGCATCGACGCCGGTCGCCCGGATGCCATCGTTGTAGAACAGCTCGCCGGCCGCCGCGAGCACGCGTTCGCGCGGCGCGGGAGTGGGGGCGGGCACGGCCTCGTTCTGGTTGTCGCTCTGTTTTCTTGTCATGGGTTCTTGACGTCGATACCGATCGGTATCATCATTCGGATTCCGTTGATACTGATCAGTATCACTCAGTGGCGATTCTATGCCACCCCTGGTCGATAGGAAACAGTAATGAAGCTCTCAGAGTACGTGCAATACGACGCGGTCGGGCTTGGCGGCCTCATCGCGCAAGGCGAGGTGAGTCCCCGGGAGCTTGCCGACACGGCGCTTCGAGCGTGCGCGCGGATCAATCCGCGCATCAACGCGGTGATCGAAAGCTGGTCGCCGGACCTGGCCGACGTTGACGCCGCGAGGGACAGAAATTCGCCTCTGGCGGGCGTCCCCTTCCTGATCAAGGATGTGGGGGTCGCGATGGCCGGCAGGAAAAACGAGTTCGGCAGCAGGCTGGCGCAAGGCTTCACGGCCGCGGCCGATTCGCTGCTGATGCGGCGCTTTCGCGAGGCCGGGCTGGTGACCCTGGGGCGCACCGCGACGCCAGAGTTCGCCTGGAGCGGCACGACCGAATCCACGCTGTGCGGCCCGACGCGCAACCCCTGGAATGTGGCCCATGGCGCGGGCGGATCGAGCGGCGGCGCCGCGGCGGCGGTTGCCGCCGGCATCGCGCCGTTGGCCCATGCCACCGACGCGGCCGGCTCGATCCGCATTCCCTCGGCGGCTTGCGGCGTGTTCGGGCTCAAGCCGACGCGCGGCCGCGTGTCCAATGGGGCCGGGCTGGAAGAGGCCATCAACGGCCTGGCGGCGCAGCTTGGCGTCAGCCGTTCGGTCCGTGACAGCGCCGCGCTGCTGGACGCGGTGCACGGCGCGGCCGATGGCGAGCCGTATGCGATTGCGCCGCCGGTTGGCCGTTACCTGGCGCAAGTCGGCATCGAGCCCGGCAAGCTGCGCATCGGCGTCATGCCGCAGGCCTGGGGAGGCCAGCGCACCCAGGCGCCCATCCTGGAGCGCCTCGCCGAGGCGGTGCGGCTGTGCGCCTCGCTCGGCCACGAGGTCGAAGAGGCCGAGGCGCCGCTGGGCGTCAGTTGGGAGGCGTTCGTGCATGCCAGCTCGGTGCTGTGGTCCGCCAACATCGCCGCATGGATCGACGGCATCGCGGGCGCCACGGGGCGCCAGCCCGACCTGGCAACCCTGGAGCCGCAGACGCTCGCGGTCTATCGGACGGGGCGCTCGATCGGCGCCATCGAGATGCTCCATGCCCTCGATCTGCGCAATGCCGTGACCCGCGGCGTGGCGGCGTTCTTCTCGCGCTACGACCTGCTGTTGACCCCCACGTTGCCCGACCTGGCTCCGGCCTTGGGGACCTATGCCGTCGGCGCAGACACGATGGACGGCCACCAATGGACCGACCGCGTCTTTGGCCGTTCGCCGTTCACCCCGGTTTTCAACGCAGCCGGACTGCCGGCCATGTCGGTGCCGTTGTTCCAGGACGCCGCGACCGGCCTGCCGATTGGCATGCAGTTCGTTGCGCCGGCCGGCCGCGAGGATGTGCTGTTCCGGGTGGCCGGCCAGCTGGAGCGCAGCCTGCCTTGGGCGGCACGGCAGCCAGGCGAGTGGGTGTCGACGGGGAACAATTGAGCCGGCGCGATTCAAGTACCCTATAGCCCATCCCCGTGCCAGAACCCCACGTATGCAAGACGATCTTTTCGGCGATGCGCTACCCTTGCCGCCGGCTAACACGCCGGATCATGCCAAGTCTCGTGCCAATCCCGATCTTTCCGCCCTTCGCGGCATGGCCAGGGTGCTGCCCGCTCCTGCGGGGCAGGAATGGCGCGCGCTCGCGGGCCAGTTGCCGGCGCCGTTGCGCTTTGGCGTCTCCACCTGGTCATACCCCGGCTGGGAAGGGCTGGTCTGGGACGGCGAATACGATTCGAGCACGCTGTCCCGGCATGGCCTGGGCGCCTACCACCGGCATCCGCTTTTGCGCACGGTTTGCGTGGACCGGACTTTCTGGCAGCCGTTGACGGCGAGCCAGTATGCCGGTTACGCGGGACAGGTCGACGATGATTTCCGGTTCGTCGTCAAATGCCCCTCCAGCATTACCGACGCCCAGGTGCGTGGCGAAGAAGGCAGGACGCGCGAGGCCAACCCGGTCTTCCTCGATCCGTCGCTAGCGGTCCAGGAATTCGTGCGGCCGGCGCTGGAAGGCCTGGGGGCCAAGCTCGGGGTCCTGGTGTTCCAGCTGAGTCCGCTGCCGCTGGGCTGGCTGAGTCGCTCGGCATCGCTGTTGGAGAAACTGGGGCACATGCTGGCGGCCGTGCGGGAGGCATTGTCCGCACATGAGGCCGTGATCGTCGCGGTGGAAGTACGCGACCCGGAACTGTTGGGCCAGGCGATGGTTGACACGCTCAAGGCGCATGGGGCCACTTTCTGTCTGGGGCTGCATGGCAAGATGCCGCCGATCGACGCGCAACTGCCGATGCTGCGCGCGTTGTGGCCGGGACCGCTGGTCTGCCGCTGGAACCTGAACCGCGTTTTCGGCCCCTATGGCTATGCCGATGCGCAGAAGAAGCATGATCCGTTCAATGCCCTGCTCAGCGAGGACATCCCCACGCGCACGGTGCTGGCGCGCACGATCCGCGGTATCACGGGCGCGGGCCAGCCGGCCTACGTGACGGTCAGCAACGATGCCGAGGGCTGCGCGCCGCTGTCCATCCTGAAACTGGCCCAGGCCATTGCGGGGTAGGGCCTGCCCGGCTCGGCATGCCGGGGCGCTGAGCCCGGCCGGCGGCTGTGCCGGGCGGGGTAAAATCCGCTCCCCATGCGCCACTCCGATTTCGACCAACGCCTCGCCGCCTTAGGCGCCCAGCCAGCTCATCGCGGGCGGGTCATGCGCGCCTGGCTGAGCGGGCAGGCGTTCGACAGCGCCGCGTGGCGGCGGCGCTTCGACAACTATCTGCCGCTGGCGCTGCGCCAGGCGCTGCCCGCCCTGGCGGCGGACCTGGACGGTCTGGCCCGCGTCCGTTCCGAGCATGCCGGCAATGACGGTTCGCGCCTGCTGGTCGATCTGGCCGACGGCCAGATGGTGGAAAGCGTGCTGCTGCCGCGCGATGGGCTGTGTGTGTCGACCCAGGTCGGCTGCGCGGTCGGCTGCCGGTTTTGCATGACCGGCAAGAGCGGCCTGATCCGCCAGGTCGCCAGCATGGAGATCCTGGCGCAGGTGGTGCTGGCGCGGCGCTTGCGCGCGGTCAGGAAAGTGGTTTTCATGGGCATGGGTGAACCGGCGCACAATCTGGAAAACGTGCTGGAAGCCATCAACCTGCTCGGCACCGAAGGCAACATCGGCCACAAGAACCTGGTGTTCTCCACCGTGGGGGACCCCCGTGTATTCGAGGCGCTGCCGCGGCAAGCGGTCAAGCCGGCCCTGGCGCTGTCGCTGCATACGACCCGGGCCGAGCTGCGCGAGCACCTGCTGCCGCGCGCGCCGAAGATCGCGCCACAGGAACTGGTGGAACTGGGCGAACGCTACGCCCGCGATACCGGCTACCCGATCCAGTACCAATGGACGCTGCTCAAGGGCATCAATGACGGCGACGACGAACTCGATGCGATCCCGCGCCTGCTCAAGGGCAAGTTCGGCGTGCTCAATGTGATTCCCTTCAACAGCCTGGAAGGCGACGACTACCAGCGACCCGAAGCCGAACGCATCCGCGAGATCGTGCGCACGCTGCATCGCCGTGGCGTGCTGACCAAGATCCGGAACAGCGCCGGGCAGGACGTGGATGGCGGCTGCGGCCAGTTGCGCGCCCGCGCCGTGGGAGCGGAGCAGGTGGTCGAACTGCGCCGCAATCGCGCGGCCAGGCGGGAAGCCGCGTAGACCGGCCTTGCCTGCAACGCGGTGGCGCGTCGTCGCGGCCGATCACGCGTGCGCGGGATTGATCAGCGAAGTCAGCACGTGGTCCGTCCAGGCGCCGTTGATCTTCAGATAGGCGCGCGCCATGCCTTCGCGCTCGAACCCCAGGCCCTTCAGCAGACGGGCGCTGCGGGCGTTCTCGGGCCGGTGGTTCGCCATGATGCGGTGCAGGCCGTGTTCGGTAAACATGAAATGTGTCGCGGCGACGAGGCATTCGCGCATCAGTCCGTGCCCTTCGCGATCTTGCGCGAGTGAGAAGCCGAGATGGCAGGCCTGGAAAACCCCCCGCACGATATTGGTGAAGTTGCAGGTGCCGACCAGACTGTCGTCGGTCCTGTCGAACAGCAGCAGGTGCACCGCCTGCCCGGCGGCGGTGTTCATCTCCATCGCGGCAAGCCGTTCTTCGGTCGACGGGGCGGTGTAGAACGCGTCGGACCGGGCGGGTTCCCAAGGCTGCAGGTGGGCCCGGTTGGCAAGATGGTATGCCAGCAAGGCGGGGGCATGCTGGCGAATCGCCGGCCGCAGCGACAGGCGTGGCGTGAGCAGGGGACGGGCCGGTGCCGTGGGCGCGGGGATCATGGGTCGACGGAGGGGGAGCAGCGGAAGGCGCAAAGATACCGCGGATGGGTGAACGGCGGAAATGCGTGGCGCCGGCCGCCCCGGCCGGCAGGCTATGCCGGCATGTCGGCCGGATGGTCCGCGGGTTCCCGGTTCAGCTTCGCGTGCCGGTACAGGCCCTCCCGGTCCAGGATCGTCATCCCCCGATAATGCGTCTGTAGCACGCCCAGCCGCGCCAGCCGGGTCAGGGCGGCGTTACAGCGTTGCCGCGACACGCCGCACAGGCTGGCGATTTCCTCCTGGGATATCTTGAGCCGGCCGTTGTTATCGGAATGTTGCTCGGCGTTCAGTTGCGCGGCGACGGCGCGGGCCACGGTGGTGTCGACGTCCAGCAGCACGTTGCCGGTGTAGCTGGCCATCAGCCAGTTGACGCGTTGCGCCAGGTGGGTCATCAGCGCCTTGGTGAACGCGATATTGTTGTTCCACAGGCGCTCGCAGGTGTCGCGCGGCAGGATCACGACCTGGCTGGGCCGTAGCGCCACCACTTCGTATTCGAACGGCTCACGGCGGATCATGGTGGCCTCGCCGAACCAGCTGCCGGTGCTGAAGCCGGCCAGCGACAGCGATCGGCCGTCCGAGCCGCGCGACGACCATTTCACCAGGCCGTCCACCACGCCGTACCAGCCCAGCGACTTGGACCCCTCGCGGAACAGGCGTTCGCCCGCCCGCAACGACACCACCCGCAGTTCGGCCCGCACCATGTCGCGCTCCAGGCGCGGCAGGCCGTTGTACCAGGGCACGACGGCCAGCATCCGGTCCACCGGGTCTGGCTTGGCCCGCCGCTTCGGGCTGGCAGGTTCATGGCCGGTTCCGGCTGCCGGTGCGCGCATGGTTGTCCCCGTTCCGCCGTGGTGAGAGCGCCCAGGTAAACCCTAGGGCGCTTTGTCAACATGATGACTGTTCGCATTTGGGGCCAGTCCGAGAATATTCGGGGCCCCAGAGCCAAAAAACCATAAGAGGAGACAGGTATGTTGTCAATGCCACGCAGGTTTTCACGCGCTGTCCTGGCCGGCGCCATCGCAGGCGCGCTATTGCAAGCGGGCGCGGCCCAGGCGCAGATTTCCGACGATGTGATCCGGATCGGCTTCATTACCGACATGTCGGGCGTGTATTCCGGCCCCGATGGCCCTGGCGGCGCGGAAGCCATCAAGATGGCGATCGAGGAGATGGGCGGCGAGGTCAACGGCAAGAAGATCGAGCTGTTGACGGCCGACCACCAGAACAAGGCGGACATCGCCTCGGCCAAGGCGCGCGAGTGGTTCGATCAGCGCGGCCTGGACCTGCTGATCGGCGGCACCAATTCGAGCACCGCGCTGGCCATGTCCAAGGTGGCGGCCGACAAGAAGAAGCCCATCATCGTGGTGGGGGCGGGCGCGCCGGCCCTGACCAACGAACAGTGCACGCCGTACACGCTGAACTATGCCTACGACACCGTGGCGCAGGCGCGCGGCACCGGGGGCGCGGTGGTGAAGGCGGGCGGCAAGAGCTGGTACATCCTGACGGCCGACTACGCCTTCGGCCATGCGCTGCAGGCCGATACCACCAAGGTGGTCGAGGCCGGCGGCGGCAAGGTGATCGGGTCGGTCAAGCATCCGCTGTCGACCAGCGATTTCTCATCGTTCCTGTTGCAGGCGCAGGCCAGCAAGGCCGAAATCCTGGCGCTGGCCAATGCCGGCGCCGACGCCACCAATGCGATCAAGGCGGCCAATGAATTCGGCCTGACCAAGACGATGCGGCTGGCCGGCATGATCATGTTCATCAATGACATCCATGCCATGGGCCTGCAAACGGCGCAGGGCATGTACCTGACCGACAGCTGGTACTGGAATGCGTCGGACGAGACGCGGGCCTGGGCGCAGAAGTTCTACGAGCGCCGCAACGCCATGCCGTCCTCGCTGCAGGCGGCCGACTATTCGGCGGCCATCCAGTACCTGCGCGCGGTCAAGGCCACTGGCACGGACGACGCCGACAAGGTGCTGGCCTACCTGCGCGGGAACAAGCTCAACGACGTGTACATCAAGAACGGCGTGGTGCGTCCTGACGGCCGCGTGGTGCATGACATGTACCTGTTGCAGGTCAAGACGCCCGAGGAATCGAAGGCGCCCTGGGACTACTTCAAGGTGGTGCAGACCATCGACGGCAACGAGGCCTTCACCACCAAGGCC
Organism: Achromobacter pulmonis; assembly: GCF_902859765.1. Lineage (GTDB taxonomy): Bacteria > Pseudomonadota > Gammaproteobacteria > Burkholderiales > Burkholderiaceae_B > Achromobacter > Achromobacter pulmonis. The sequence continues at coordinate 55,399 of NZ_CADIJV010000009.1, read as the reverse complement.
GAAACCCGCTGCGCCCTTTGGAAATAAGAGAACCGCCATGGCAAAACGCAAAGTGATCGTCACCATTGCCCCCACCGGGGGCATGGCGTTCAAGAGCCAGAATCCGCACCTGCCGACCCAGCCGGCCGAGATTGCCGAGGACGTCTACCGCTGCTACAACGCCGGGGCCAGTGTGGTGGCGTTGCATGCGCGCCGTCCCGACGACCAGGCCACCTGCGATGCGGCGATCTATCGCGACATGAACCAACGCATCCGCGAGCGCTGCGACATCGTGCTGAACAACTCCACTGGCGGCGGCGTGCATGGCGACATGGTCAAGGAGACCACGCCGGGCACCTGGGAGATCCTGTGGGAAGAGCGGCTCAAGGGCATGGATGCCGGCGCCGAGATGTGCACGCTGGACGCCACCACGCTGAACCTGGCTTTCGGCGACCGCGAATATCTGATGAACACGCCCTTGACCCGCGCGCGCGAGCTGGCGGCCGGCATGAAGGCGCGCGGCATCAAGCCCGAGTGGGAGGTGTTCAGCCCGACGCACATCCTGCAGGACGCGACCACGCTGATCAACGAGGGGCTGGACGAGGCGCCGCATTTCATCAACCTGGTGATGAACGTGCACCGCAACTTCCAGAACGCGATGCCGTTCTCGCCGCGCCACTTGCAGATGATGGTGGACCTGCTGCCCAAGAACAGCATCTTTTGCGTCAGCGGCATCGGGCCGTCGCAGCTGGAAGCCAACATCAGCGCACTGCTGCTGGGCGGGCATGCGCGGGTGGGGCTGGAGGACAACCTGTATTACCGCCATGGCGAACTGGCGACCAACGTGCAGCTGACCGAGCGCATCGTGCGCATCATCCGCGAACTGGACATGGAACCCGCGACGCCCGCCGAGGCGCGCGAGATCATGGGCTTGCCGCTGCGCAGCGGCGTGCGGCCGGAATTCGCGCTGTAGGCCATGATGCGGGGTGTCTCTAGGAGGGTAGCCTGATGATCGAATCGTTGAAGGGCAAGCGGGTCCTGATCACCGCGGGCGCGGGGGGCATCGGCCTGGCCATCGCGCGCAAGTTCCTGGCCTCGGGCGCGCAGGTGCATATCTGCGATGTGGCCGCGGAAGCGGTGCAGGCGGCGGTGCGGGCGCATTCCGGCTTGAGCGGCAGCGTCACGGACGTGGCCGATGAAGCCCAGGTGCTGGCCATGTTCGGGGACCTGGCGGGGCGCTGGGGCAAGCTGGACGCGCTGGTGAACAACGCCGGCGTCTCGGGCCCCACCAGCCGGCTCGAAGACACGGATCTGGCGGCCTGGCAGGCCACGCTGGACGTCAACCTGACGGGGACCTTCCTGTGCGCGCGCAGCGCGGTGCCGCTGCTGCGCGAGGCGGGGGGCGGGGCGATCATCAACATCTCGTCGGTCGCGGGCCGGCTGGGTTTTTCGCTGCGCAGCCCCTACAGCGCCAGCAAGTTCGGGTTGGCCGGGTTGACGCAGACCTGGGCGATGGAGCTTGGGCCGTCGAACATCCGCGTCAATTCGGTGCTGCCGGGCGTGGTGGCGGGCGAGCGGGTCGAACGCATCATCGCCGCGCGCGCGGCGGCGGCAGGCGTCAGCAACGACGCCATGCGCGCGCAACTGGTGGAAAAGGTGTCGCTGCGCAAGATGACCCAGCCCGAGGACATCGCCAATCAGGTGGCGTTCCTGTGTTCGGACGAGGGGGCGATGATCAGCGGCCAGAGCATTTCGGTTTGCGGCAACGTCGAATACCTGGGGTGACGCGGCTGCGCCGTGGCACGCGCGGGCGCGCCGAGCTCAAGGGGGCGGGATATCCGGGTCATCCCTGAGCCGCCGGCTTGCATTTCGGGACGCGAAACGGGCAAAAATGGTGTCTGATACAGGGGGTTGCCTTAGTGATTTTCCCCTCATAACGAGAACACCATGAGACATTTCCTGCCCGCCCTGGGCGCTGCCCTTGTTTTGTCCCTCGGCGCCCACGCCGCCTCGGCCCAGCAGGCGCCCGCCGCCGCCAGGCCGCCGCACGATCCTTTTTTCTGGCTGGGCGAGATCAACAAGGCCACGGCCGTGATCAATACCGACCAGGGACTGCTCGACAAGTCCATGGCGCCGCGCCTGGCGGCGGGCGTGGCCAAGGTGATCCATGACGGCAACCAGCCGGGCGCCAAGCGGCCGGCCACGGTCATCACCTTCGAGCCGCTGCTGATCAAGGCGGCGGGGGAGGATGTCACGCTGCTGCACGCCGGCCGTTCCAGCCAGGACATGCACGCCACCTACCGCAGCGCCATCCTGCGCGACAAGCTGCTGGACCTGGCCGATCAGCTCAATGCCACCTCGACCACGCTGGTGGAACTGGCCGCCAGGCACCGCGCCACCATCGTGCCGAACTACACCAATGGCGTGGCGGCGCAGCCCAACAGTTATGGCCACTATCTGCTGGGGCAGGCCGCCGGAATGGCGCGCGATGCCCAGCGCATCCGCGAGGCCTACGCGCGCATCGACCGCTCGCCCATGGGCACCACGGTGCTCAATGGCACCAGTTGGCCGCTGGACCGCAAGCGCATGGCGCAGTACCTGGGCTTTACCGCGCTGGTCGACAATGGCTATGACGCCTCGCAGATCTCGTCGATGGATCAGCCGGTGGAAGTGGCGTCGATCGTCACCAGCATCGCGCTGCGCACCGGCAACTTCGTCGAAGACGTGATGACGCAGTACGCGCAGCCGCGGCCCTGGATCCTGCTCGAAGAGGGCGGCGGCAACACCTATGTGTCCAGCGCCATGCCGCAAAAACGCAACCCGGGCCTGCTCAACGGCACGCGTAGCGACGCCTCGACCGCGGTGACGCTGGCCATGGGGCCGGTGATCCAGACGCACAACATCACCCCGGGCATGAGCGATCCGAAGGACGTCAAGCAGAACTCGGCGATGGTCGATGCCGGCATTTCCGCGCTCAAGCGCTGGGACCGCGTGCTCAAGGCCCTGGTGATCAGCCCCGAGCGTGCGCTGGAGGAACTGAACAGCGACTGGACCGCCTCTCAGGAACTGGCCGACGTGCTGATGCGCAAGTACAAGCTGCCGTTCCGCGACGGCCATCACTTCGCCTCGGAGGTGGTGAGTTACGCCAAGGCCAACAACATCAAGCCGCTGGACTTCCCCTACGACCAGGCACGGCGCATCTACGCCGAGGCGATGAAGGGCTCCAAGTATCCGAACGAACTGCCGATGAGCGAGGCCGAGTTCCGTTCGACGCTGGACCCGGTGGCCATCGTCAAGAACCGCGCCACCATCGGCGGTCCGCAGCCGGCGGAAATGGAGCGCATGATCAATGAGGCGCGCGCGCAACTGGCCGCGCAGGACAAGTGGATCAAGGCACGCCGCGCGCACATCGCCGACTCGCTGGCCAGGCTGGATAAGGATTTCGACGCCCTGGCGGCCAGCGCGCCGGAAGACAAGCGCCAGTAAGGCGCGGCCGGCGTGCGCCGGCCCGCGCCTCAGAAGCCGGACTGCGGCACGTGCACCCGGCCTTCCATCAGCACGCGCGCGCTGCGGCTCATGATGGCCTTGGTGACGGTCCATTCGCCGTCGATCAGCTGGGCCTGGGCGCCGACGCGCAGCGTGCCCGAGGGATGGCCGAAGTTGACCTGGTCGCGCTGTCCGCCGCCTGCGGCCAGGTTGACCAGCGTGCCCGGCACGGCGGCGGCAGTGGCGATGGCGACCGAGGCGGTGCCCATCATGGCGTGGTGCAGCTTGCCCATGGACAGGGCGCGCACCAGCACGTCGATGTCGCCGGCGCCGATCGGCTTGCCGCTGGAGGCCGTGTAGGCCTTGGGGCGGGCCACGAACGCCACCTTGGGCGTGTGCTGGCGCGCGGCCGCTTCCTCCAGGGTCTTGATCAGGCCCATGCGCAGGGCGCCGTGGGCGCGGATGGTCTCGAAGCGCGCCAGCGCGGCGGCATCGCCGTTGATGTCGTCCTGCAGCTCGGTGCCGGAGTAGCCCAGGGCTTCGGCGTCCAGGAAGATGGTGGGAATGCCGGAGTTGATCATGGTGGCCTTGAAGGTGCCCACGCCGGGCACTTCCAGGTCGTCCACCAGGTTGCCGGTGGGGAACATCGAGCCGCCGTCGCCTTCTTCGGCCGGGTTCATGAATTCCAGTTGCAGTTCGGCGGCCGGGAAGGTCACGCCGTCCAGTTCGAAGTCGCCGGTCTCCTGCACCGCGCCGTCGGTGATGGGCACGTGGGCGATGATGGTCTTCTGGATGTTGGCCTGCCAGATGCGCACCACGGCGATGCCGTCGTGCGGCACGCGGGCCGGATCGACCAGGCCATTGGTGATGGCGAAGGGGCCGACGGCGGCCGACAGGTTGCCGCAGTTGCCGCTCCAGTCAACGAAGGCCTGGTCGATCGAGACCTGGCCGAACAGGTAGTCGACGTCGTGTTCCGGCCGGCTGCTCTTGCCGATGATGACGGTCTTGCTGGTGCTGGAGGTGGCCGCGCCCATGCCGTCGATCTGTTTGCCGTAGGGGTCGGGGCTGCCGATGACGCGCAGCAGCAGCGCATCGCGCGCCGGGCCCGGCACGCGGGCGGATTCGGGCAGGTCGTCGAGCTTGAAGAACACGCCTTTGCTGGTGCCGCCGCGCATGTACGTGGCGGGAATCTTGATCTGGGGGGCATGGGCCATGGGGGGCAGTCCTGATGTCTTGGGTGGGGAAGGCGGGCGCCTTGGCGCCCGCCATGCGAAGGTGCGTCAGCCGGCCTGCTTGGCCGCGCCGGCGGCCGATTCGGCTTCCAGGAAGTCCTGCGCGAAGCGTTGCAGCACGCCGCCGGCCTCGTAGATCGACACTTCTTCCGCAGTGTCCAGGCGGCAGGTCATCGGCACTTCCAGCGTTTCGCCGTTGCGGCGGTGGATCACCAGCGTCAGGTCGGCGCGCGGCTTGCGCTCGCCCGTCACGTCGTAGGTCTCGGTGCCGTCCAGCGCCAGCGTCTTGCGGTTCACGCCCGGCTTGAATTCCAGCGGCAGCACGCCCATGCCGATCAGGTTGGTGCGGTGGATGCGTTCGAAACCTTCGGCGGCGATGGCCTCGACCCCGGCCAGGCGCACGCCCTTGGCGGCCCAGTCGCGCGACGAGCCCTGGCCGTAGTCGGCGCCGGCCACGATGATGAGCGGCTGCTTGCGGTTCATGTAGGTCTCGATGGCTTCCCACATGCGCATTTCCTGGCCTTCGGGTTCGACGCGGGCCAGCGAGCCCTGCTTGACCGTGCCGTCGGCGTTCCTGACCATCTCGTTGAACAGCTTCGGATTGGCGAAGGTGGCGCGCTGCGCGGTCAGGTGGTCGCCGCGGTGGGTGGCGTAGGAGTTGAAGTCCTCTTCCGGCAGGCCCATCTTGTGCAGGTATTCGCCGGCGGCGCTGTCCATCAGGATGGCGTTGGACGGCGACAGGTGGTCGGTGGTGATGTTGTCGCCCAGGACGGCCAGGGGGCGCATGCCGCGCAGGGTGCGTTCGCCGGCCAGCGCGCCTTCCCAGTAGGGCGGGCGGCGGATGTAGGTGCTTTGCGGGCGCCAGGCGTACAGCGGATCGACGGCGGCATCGCGCTCATTGCGCAGGCCGAACATGGGCGCGTAGACCTTGCGGAATTGCTCCGGCTTGACGGCGGCCTTGACCATGGCGTCGATCTCTTCGTCGCTGGGCCAGATGTCCTTGAGGCGGATCTCGCGGCCGTTGGCGTCCGTGCCGAGCACGTCGCGTTCGATGTCGAAGCGGATGGTGCCGGCGATGGCGTAGGCCACCACCAACGGCGGCGAGGCCAGGAAGGCCTGCTTGGCGTAGGGGTGGATGCGGCCGTCGAAGTTGCGGTTGCCGGACAGCACCGCGGTGGCGTACAGGTCGCGGTCGATGATTTCCTGCTGGATCTTCGGATCGAGCGCGCCCGACATGCCGTTGCAGGTGGTACAGGCAAACGCCACCACGCCGAAGCCGAGCTTTTCCAGGTCTTCGGTCAGGCCGGCTTCGTCCAGGTACAGGGCCACGGCCTTGGAACCGGGCGCCAGCGAGCTCTTGACCCACGGCTTGCGCGTCAGGCCGGCGCGGTTGGCGTTGCGCGCCAGCAGGCCGGCGGCGATGACGTTGCGCGGGTTGCTGGTGTTGGTGCAGCTGGTGATGGCGGCGATGATGACGGCGCCGTCGGGCATCTGGCCCGGCTGGTTCTCGACCGTACCGGCGATGCCGCGCTCGGCCAGGTCGGCCACCGGCAGGCGGCGGTGTGGGTTGGACGGGCCGGCCAGGGTGCGCACCACGGTCGACAGGTCAAAGCGCAGCACGCGCTCGTATTCGGCGGTCTTCATGCTGTCGGCCCACAGGCCGGCGGTCTTGGCGTAGGTTTCCACCAGGGCGATCTGCTCGTCCTCGCGGCCGGTCAGGCGCAGGTAGTCGATGGTCTGCTGGTCGATGGCGAACATCGCGGCGGTGGCGCCGTATTCAGGCGCCATGTTCGAGATGGTGGCGCGGTCGCCCAGCGTCAGGCTGGCGGCGCCTTCGCCGTGGAATTCCAGGTAGGCGCCGACCACTTTTTCCTTGCGCAGGAATTCGGTCAGCGTCAGCACCACGTCGGTGGCGGTGATGCCGGGGCCGGCGCGGCCGGTCAGTTCGACGCCGATGATGTCGGGCAGGCGCATCCACGAGGCGCGGCCCAGCATCACGTTTTCGGCTTCCAGGCCGCCCACGCCGATGGCGATCACGCCCAGCGCGTCGACGTGCGGGGTGTGGCTGTCGGTGCCGACCAGCGTGTCGGGGAAGGCCACGCCGTCCTGCGTGTAGATCACCGGCGACATGCGTTCCAGGTTGATCTGGTGCATGATGCCGTTGCCCGGGGGCACCACTTCGATGTTGCGGAAGGCCTGCTTGGTCCAGTCGATGAAGTGGAAGCGGTCTTCGTTGCGGCGGTCTTCCACCGCGCGGTTCTTGGCGAAGGCGTCGGGGTCGTTGCCGCCGTATTCCACGGCCAGCGAGTGGTCGACGATCAACTGCACCGGCACCACCGGGTTGACCTTGGCGGGGTCGCCGCCCTTGTCGGCGATGGCGTCGCGCAGGCCGGCCAGGTCGACCAGCGCGGTCTGGCCGAGGATGTCATGACAGACCACGCGCGCCGGATACCACGGAAAGTCCAGGTCGCGGCGGCGTTCGATCAGCTGTTTGAGCGCATCCGTCAGCAGCGCCGGATCGCAGCGGCGCACCAGGTTCTCGGCATGCACGCGCGAGGTGTAGGGCAGGCGGTCGTAGGCGCCGGGGGCGATGGCGTCCACGGCGGCGCGCGCATCGAAATAGTCCAGGCGGGTGCCTTGCAGGGGCTTGCGATAGGATTTGTTCATGCCTCGGTGCGCTTCAGGTTGCCCTGAGCGATCTGTTTTTCAATGTTGAGACGGGATGCGCGGATGTGGCGGCGCATCAGGAGTTCAGCCAGCTCGCCATCGCGGTCGGCGATGGCGTCGAGAATGCGGTGGTGCTCGGCATACGACTGCCGCGGGCGGTTGGGGGTGGTCGAGTACTGGATACGGTACATCCGCGCCAGTTGATAGAGTTCGTCGCACAGCATGCGGAACAGCATCTGGTTGCCGCTGCCTTTGACGATACGGTAGTGGAAGTCGTAGTCGCCCTCCTGCTGGTAGTAGCCGATGCCGGCCTGGAAGGCCTCGTCCTTTTCGTGGGCGTGCAGCACCTGGCGCACCTGCTCGACCTCGGCCGGCGCCATGCGCTCGGCCGCCAGGCGACAGGCCATGCCTTCGAGCGATTCGCGGATTTCGTAGAGTTCGGCCAGTTCCTGCGGACTGAGCGATACCACCCGGGCGCCGGCATGCGGCACCCGCACCAGCAGCCGCTGGCCTTCCAGGCGGTGCAGCGCCTCGCGCAGCGGGCCGCGGCTGACGCCATGCTCGCGCGCCAGTTCCGGTTCGGAGATTTTGCTGCCGGGGGCGATCTCGCCCTTGACGATGGCGGCCTGGATCTTGCGGAAAATCTGTTCCGCCAGGGTCTCGCTGTCGTCGGGCAGGGCGCCGGGAAGGGTCAGCACTTTGCTCATGGTGTCAACAATCGGATGTTTTTCCAGGTGAAAACCCGGGTTTGGACGCTGTTCGGCGTTCGATTGTCAACAATTTACCCTTGGTCCGGGAGCGCTGCAAGCGGCCTTGGTAATCCCGGCGTGACAATAGTAATGTTATTACATATCATTTGCAGTCTGGCTGCCGCCTGCGATGGGCGGCCAGACTCGTTCCACCCCCTTGCCGGAGCCTTCCGCATGAAAGTCCTTTCCTCGCTCAAAGACGCCAAGACCCGCCATCGCGACTGCCAGGTGGTCAAGCGCCGCGGGCGCATCTACGTGATCTGCAAATCCAATCCGCGCTTCAAGGCGCGCCAGGGCGGGGCCAAGCACAAGTAGCCGGGCAGCCTGGCCTGGGCCGGCTGCCGGACCGTGGCCGACGGTTCATGCTGCCCGGAGGCGGTCAGGGACCGGTGTCCGGATAGTTCGGACCGGCATCGTGGAAACCGCCGCTGCTGTACGGGTTGACGGCGCCCGGATGGGGCGGACCGCCCGGGCCCAGCGAGGAACAGCCGCCCAGGATCAGCAGGGCGGCCAGCAAGGCAAATGCGCGTATGGGGGTGGCATGCATGGTCATCTCCGGTGGCCGCCCCTCGGCGGCCACATGCAGCGTATGGTGCTGTTGCCAGTTTACGCCCGGCGCGGGGGGCGTGGTTTGTGCGGCTTGGGAGGCGCACGCCGGGTAATGTCGCCCAGTGGCCGCGTGCGCGGGCGACGCGGGGCGGCTTTGTGGCATGCTGCGGGCTGCCCGCCGTTTACCGGTTTTTCCCATGTCCAGATTGCTGTCGCGCCTGTGCGATTTCCTGTTGCTCTTCGCCACGGCGTCGTTGTTCGGCGCCTGTCTCACCGCCAAGCTGCGCACGGGCAGCTATGGGCTGGAAATTCCCCAGGCGCCCTATATGTACGAGCGCGCCGATTTCTTCCTGGATGCGATATTCGCCGGGCTGGTTGCGACGGCGGCCCTGGCGCTGGCGGAGCGGTTGTCGCGGGCCACGCTTTCGTCGCCGGGGCGCGCCGCGCGCTTCGCCGTGGCGGCGTTGCTTGCCATCTATCTCGGGCCGCCGGACCCGCGGCTGTTCGGCAACACCTGGGCGCCCTGGGAGGCGACGGTCGAGCTGTTCCTGGGCCAGTGGGATATCGCGCTGCCGCTGGCGTTGGCCGCCGCGGCCGTACGCGGCCTCATGCGGCAGACGGCCGGATCGCGGCGCTAGCCGCGCAACCTGCGATCCAGCTCCCGCACGGTCTGGTACAGCACGCGCGTGTCGTCCAGCCACTGCGCCCTCGGCTATGGCCCGATCCAGACGGTCTGGGCGGATGGCGGCACGGCGCGCTGAACGGCGGCCGCATGACGCTTGCAGGCGGGTGATTTGCGCTACATTTGCCCGACGCGCCGCCGGCCGGCAGCCGCCGCGAGCGCGGCCTCTCATCGCCACCCGGATCTCCAGGAGTCCCCCCGCATGTCCTCCCTAGACTCGTTCGCCATCACTCGGAAATGGCCCGCCCGCCATCCCGACCGCATCCAACTGTATTCGCTGCCCACGCCCAATGGCGTCAAGGTGTCGATCCTGTTGGAAGAGCTGGGCCTGCCCTATGAACCGCACCGCGTCAGTTTCGATTCGCAGGACCAGTTTTCGCCGGAATTCCTGTCGCTCAGCCCGAACAACAAGATCCCCGCGATCCTCGATCCCAATGGTCCTGACGGCAAGCCGCTGGCACTGTTCGAGTCCGGCGCCATCCTGGTCTACCTGGCCAGCAAGACCGGCCAGCTCATCCCCGCCGATACCGCCGGCCGTTTCGAGACGCTGCAATGGGTGATGTTCCAGATGGGCGGCATCGGCCCGATGTTCGGCCAACTGGGCTTTTTCCATAAATTCGCTGGCAAGGACTACGAGGACAAGCGTCCGCGCGACCGCTACGTGGCCGAATCCAAGCGCCTGCTGGGCGTGCTGGACAAGCGCCTGGAAGGGCGTGACTGGGTCATGGGCGAGCAATACACCATTGCCGATATCGCCATCCTGCCGTGGGTGCGCAACCTTGTCGGTTTCTACGGCGCCGGTGATCTGGTCGAGTTCCCGCAGTTCAAGAATGTCGCCCGCGTGCTGGAAGCCTTCGTGGCGCGTCCGGCCGTGATCAAGGGCCTGACGATTCCGGCCTGAGGGCCTGCGTAGGCGCCGGTCCGGCAGCGCATCGCGGTGCGCCGGACCGGATGGATCCCGCTTCCGCACAATGGCTTCCCTGTTAACTAGTCTGAGGAATCGGACCGGTTTGCGCCACGTCAAACAACGTCGGCGCACTCATGCCTCTTGGTCATATGCTTATTACTGAAAGGCGTAAGCTGCCTCCATAAGCTGGACCACGCAGTACGAACCCCCGACGTGCGCGCTGGCCGGCGGCAACGGAGGGTTGAATGAAGCATTTCGGGATCAAGGCGGTGGCGCTGCTGGCGCTGGCGGGACTGGGCGGCGGTATCGGCGGCGCCCATCTGTTGACCGCCATCCGCAAGACGGACAGCACGGTCGTCGTCGATACGCAGGATCGAAGGCTGGCCGAGGCCGGCGCCTACATCGCGCGCACCGCCGACTGTGTCGCCTGTCACACCGCGCCGGGCGACAAGTCTTTCTCGGGCGGCCTGGCAATGCAGACGCCGGTGGGTACCCTCTATTCTTCAAACATCACGCCCGACAAGGCCGCCGGCATCGGCGCCTACAGCTACGCCGATTTCAAGAACGCGGTGCAGTACGGCATCCGCAAGGACGGCGCGGCGCTTTATCCCGCCATGCCCTATCCGTCGTACGCCATCATGCCCGACGCCGACATCCAGGCGCTCTACGCCTATTTCATGTCGCAGGTCGAGCCGGTCGACAAGCCCAGCGCCGATTCCACCATTCCCTGGCCGTTGAACATGCGCTGGCCCATGGCCTGGTGGCAGTTGCTGTTCGCCGGCAAGCGCGACTTCGCCGCGCCGGTTGGCGCGGACGAGAAAGTGACGCGCGGCGCCTACCTGGTGGAGGGCCCGGGCCATTGCGGCGCCTGCCATACGCCGCGCGGCCTGGCCTACCAGGAAAAGGCGCTGTCCCTGGCCGACGGCGATGCCTTCCTCTCGGGCGCGGTGATCGACGGCTGGCGCGCCAAGAGCCTGCGCGGCGAAGCCCGCGGCCTGGCCTCCTGGCGCGCGGACGACATCGCCCTGTTTCTCAAGACCGGCCGCACCGACAGGGTGGCGGTGTTCGGCGCCATGGCCGACGTGGTCGAGCACAGCACGCGCTATTTCACCGATGACGACCTGGCCAGCATCGCGGCCTACCTGAAGCAGCTGCCGCCGGCGCCGGGCAAGGCGCCGGTGTTCCCAGCCAAGGCAGACACCACCACGGCGTCGTTGCTGGCCGGCCGCTATGATTCGCGCGGCGCGGTGATCTACATGGAGCACTGCGTCATCTGCCGCCGCGCCGACGGCCAGGGCATGCCGCGCATCTTCCCGGCGCTCGCCGGCAATTCGGCCGTCTTCGCGCAGAACCCGCAGTCCATCATCCAGATCACCCTGGAGGGCGGCAGCATGCCGGCCACCGAGCACGACACCATGGCCTTCGCCATGCCGCGCTTCAACCACCTGAACGATCGGGACATCGCCGACGTCATCAATTTCATCCGCACGGCCTGGACCAACCAGGCGCCGCCGATCGCCAGCGACGAGGTGGCGCACATCCGCGATTTCCTGGCCGGCAAGAAGCCCAACATCGTGTCGGGAGGCAAGCATGAATAACCTGCACAAGATTGCCGCCGCGCTGGCGCTGGTGGCCGCGGGCGGCACGGCCGCGCTGGCCGCCACGCCCGCGCCGGCGGACACCCAGACCTTCGCGGTGCTCGACAAGGATGGCAAGCGGCTGCCCGACTACACCATTCCGTCCGACACCCTGATCGACAGCGCGCCCAACGCCGAGCAGATCCGCTACGGCCAGCGGCTGCTCAACGAAACCCGCCGCCTGCTGCCGCACAACACCGGCGCCAGCCTCAATTGCAGCAGCTGCCACGTGCAACAGGGCAAGAAGCCGTTGGGCGCGCCTTACATCAATTCGTTCAACTCGTTCCCGCAGTTCAATCCGCGCGCCGGCCGCGATGTCACACTGGCGGACCGCATCAATGGCTGTTTCCAGCGTTCCATGAACGGCAAGCCGCTGGACAAGGATTCGCCCGAAATGGCGGCGATGCTGGCGTACATGAAGTGGCTGGCGCAGGACGTGCCGCACGGCGCCAAGGTGCAGATCAAGAACGCCTGGCCGATCGATACCAAACTGGTTCCGGATCCGGCGCGCGGCAAGCACCTGTACGCGGCGCAATGCGCTTCCTGCCATGGCGCGGCCGGCGAGGGCAAGCGTGACCGCGCGGGCAACATCGTGTTCCCGCCGTTGTGGGGCGACGAGTCGTTCAATATCGGCGCGGGCCTGGCGCGCACCTACAAGGCGGCCGCGTTCATCCGCAACAGCATGCCGATGGGCGTGAACACCCATGGCAATTGGGGCGAGGGCAAGGTGTTGTCCGACCAGGACGCGGTCGACGTGGCGGAGTACTTCACGCATATGCCACGGCCGGATTTCCCGCCCAAGGACAAGGACTGGCCGGACGGCAAGAAGCCCAAGGACGCGCGCTACTGAGGCCCGCCGGGAGCGGGCCGCCGGCTCGCCCCGCAGCCTACAATCGGCGGATCTTCCTTTGTCCGGGCCCGCCATGGAACTGCGCCAGCTTCGTTATTTCGTTCGTGTCGTCGAAGCGGGCAGCATTGGCCGCGCGGCCATGTCGCTGGGCATGGTGACGTCCGCGCTCAGCCAGCAGATCAGCCGGCTCGAAGGCGAACTGGCCACGCGGCTGCTGCAACGCAGCGCCAGCGGCGTGGTGCCCACCGACGCCGGGCTGGCGTTCTTTCGCCAGGCCCAACTGGCCCTGCGCCATGCCGACGATGCGGTCCAGGCCGCGCAGCAGGCGCGCCTGGCCGGCCACGTCAGTGTCGGCCTGTCGTCCACCACCGCCTCCATCCTGGGGGCGCCGTTCGTGCAGGCCATGAACGTCCGCTATCCGGATATTCGCCTGCACCTGGTCGAGGCGCTGTCGGGCCACCTGGCCGATATGCTCAACGGCCGTCAGCTCGACCTGGCCATCGTGTTCCATGCCGAGGCGGCGCGGCGCTGGAGCGTGACGCCGTTGCTGGACGAGCCGCTGTACCTGTGCGCCGGGCGCGGCATGGCCGGCCTGCCCGCCGGTCCGAACACCCGCCTGGAGGAGATCGCCGGCCTGCCGCTGGTGCTGCCCAGCGGCCGCCACGGACTGCGCGCCTCGGTCAACCAGGCCTTCCAGCAACTGGGCCTGGCGCCCCGCGTGGTGGCCGAGGTCGATGGCCTGGCGTTGCTGATGGATGTGGTGCAGCTGGGCTACGCCGCCACCATCCAGCCCAGTTCCGCCACCGCCCGCATCGCACCCGGGCAGCTGGTCATGGCGCGGATCGACGACGCTAACCTGTTCCGGCCCAATCTGCTGGCCAGCCTGTCGGATGACGAGCTGTCACCGGCGGCGCTGGCCGCGCGCCTGGTGCTGGCCGACGTGTCGCGCACCCTGGCGCGCGAGGGCAAGTGGGCGGTGAGGGCGCTGCATACCGGCTGAGCGGATGCCGCGCCCTTCACGAATCATGAAGACCTGTTGACGCCGCGCTGATATCGCGGCGCGCGGCGCCGGCCTACAGTCCGTTCCTTGATCCGGGAACGATGACATGGTCGATGTATTGGTGATAGGCGGGGGCAATGCGGCGCTGTGCGCGGCGCTGATGGCGCGCGAGGCGGGCGCCAGTGTATTGCTGCTGGAAGCCGCGCCGCGCGCATGGCGCGGCGGCAATTCGCAGCACACGCGCAACCTGCGCTGCATGCATGACGCGCCGCAGGACGTGCTGGTGGACGCCTATCCGGAAGAGGAATACTGGCAGGACCTGCTCAAGGTCACCGGCGGCCAGACCGACGAGAAGCTGGCGCGGCTGGTGATCCGCGAGTCCGCCACCTGTCGCGGCTGGATGCGGCGCCATGGTGTCAATTTTCAGCCGCCGCTGTCGGGCGCGCTGCACGTGGCCCGCACCAACGCCTTCTTCATGGGCGGCGGCAAGGCGCTGGTCAATGCCTATTACCGCAGCGCCGAGGCCCTGGGCGTGCGCATCCGCTATGACGCGCCGGTGGACGCGCTGGAACTGGAGGGCGGCCGTTTCAAGGCCGCCCGCATCGGCGCCGAGCGCATCGAGGCGCGCGCCTGTGTGCTGGCGGCCGGCGGCTTCGAATCCAACCGCGAATGGCTGCGCGAGGCCTGGGGCCAGGACGAGCGCGGCGAATGGCCGGCGGACAACTTCCTGATTCGCGGCACACGCTACAACCAGGGCGTGCTGCTCAAGTTCATGCTGGACGCGGGCGCCGACCGCATCGGCGATCCGTCGCAGTCGCATTGCGTGGCCATCGACGCGCGCGCGCCGCTGTACGACGGCGGCATCTGTACCCGCATCGACTGCGTCTCGCTGGGTGTGGTGGTCAATCGCGAGGCGCGCCGTTTCTACGACGAGGGCGAGGATTTCTGGCCCAAGCGCTATGCCATCTGGGGCCGCCTGACGGCGATGCAGCCGGGGCAGATCGCTTATTCCATCATTGATGCCAAGGCCGTCGGCCGCTTCATGCCGCCGGTGTTTCCCGGCGTCACCGCCGATTCCGTGCCCGAACTGGGGCGCCGCCTGGGCCTGGACCCGGTGGCATTCGAGCACACCATCCGCGAATACAACCAGGCCTGTCGCGCCGGCACCTTCGACCACACGGTGCTGGACGACTGCCGCACCGAGGGTCTCGCGCCCGCCAAGACCCACTGGGCCCGGCCCATCGACACCGCGCCGTTCTACGGCTACGCGCTGCGGCCCGGCATCACCTTCACTTACCTGGGTCTGAAAGTCGACGAAACCGCCGCGGTGCGTTTCGACGGCGTGCCCAGCGACAACCTGTTCGTGGCGGGCGAGATGATGGCCGGCAACGTGTTGGGCAAGGGCTATACGGCAGGGGTCGGCATGTCCATCGGCACCGCCTTCGGCCGTATCGCCGGCACCCGCGCCGCCGCCGCCGCTCAACGTACCCACCGCAACGGAGCCCAGCATGCGGCAGCTTGAGACCCTGGCCCGCGAGGCCGAATCTTTGGCGCAGTCGGCGCCGGCCATGATCGAACAGCCGGTGCGCTGGCATGGCCGGGGCGCCGCCGCCCTCAGTCAGGACGAAACCGAGGTGGCGCGGGTCATGCAGATCTGCAATGCCTGCCGCTACTGCGAGGGCTTTTGCGCCGTTTTCCCGGCGATGACCCGGCGCCTGGAGTTCGGCAAGGCCGATCTGAACTACCTGGCCAACCTGTGCCACAACTGTGGCGCCTGCCTGCATGCCTGTCAGTACGCGCCGCCGCACGAGTTCGCGGTGAACGTGCCGCAGGCCATGGCCAAGGTGCGGTTGCAGACCTATACGGAATACGCCTTCCCGGCGGCGCTGGGCAAGCTGTACCGGCGCAACGGGCTGACGCTGTCGCTGGCCGCGGCGGCCGCCTTGGCGCTGTTCCTGGCCCTGACCGTGATGCTGACGGGCGGCCTGTGGCACGCGCCGCTGGCGGGCAATTTCTATGCGGTGTTTCCGCACAACACGCTGGCGCTGATGTTCGGCGCGGTGTTCGGCTTCGCCATGCTGGCGCTTGGCATCGGCGCGGCGCGCTTCTGGCGCGATGTCAGCCCAGGGGCGGCCAGCGGCGCGGCGGTGGCCGAGGCCGCGCACGACGCGCTGCGCCTGCGTTACCTGGATGGCGGCCATGGGAAGGGCTGCAACAACGCCGACGACGCCTTTACGCTGTGGCGCCGGCGCTTCCACCACTTTACCTTCTACGGCTTCATGTTGTGCTTTGCCGCCACCTGCGTGGCCACGCTCTATCACTACCTGCTGGGCGAGCAGGCGCCGTATCCGTTCTGGAGCGCGCCGGTGCTGCTGGGCACCGCGGGCGGCATCGGCCTGTTGATCGGGCCGGCGGGACTGCTGTGGCTGAACCTGAAGCGCCACCCGTTGCAGGGTGACGCGGCGCAGAAGCCGATGGATCGGGGCTTCATCGCCTTGCTGCTGTTGACCAGCGCCACGGGCCTGGCGCTGCTGGCCGGCCGCGATACCGGCGCCATGGCGTTGCTGCTGGCGGTGCATCTGGGCGTGGTGATGGCGCTGTTCCTGACCCTGCCTTACGGCAAGTTCGCGCACGGCATCTACCGCTGCGCGGCGTTGCTGAAGTGGTCGATCGAGAAGCGCCAGCCCGACACCCTGCGCACGGGCGCCGACTGAGGCGATTGCCTGCCGCCGCGCGCGGGGCCCACGCGTTCGCATGACGGCGCCCTCGAAGGCGCCGCGATTCCAATATTCTTCAGGAGACTTGCATGTTCCCTCATTGCCTTGCCCGCCTGGCGCTCGCCGCCTGTCTCGTGTCAGCCCTGCCGGCGGCCCACGCGCAGTCGTTTCCCGCCAAGCCGATCACCCTGGTGGTGCCGCATTCGGCCGGCGGCACCTCGGACATCCTGGCGCGCACGGTGGCGGCCGAGGCCGCCAAATCGCTCGGCCAGACCATCGTGGTCGACAACAAGGGGGGCGCCAACGGCACCATCGCCGCCAAGCAGGTGGCGTCGGCCGCGCCGGATGGCTATACGCTGTTGCTGGCGACCGCCAGCACCCATGGCATCAATCCCTCGCTGTACTCCCGCATCTCGTACGACGCGGTCAAGGACTTCAAGCCGGTCACGTTGCTGGCGACCGTGCCCAATGTGCTGGTGGTCGGCCCCAATCTGAAAGTGAACAGCGTGCAGGAGCTGATCGCCTACATCAAGAGCCAGGGCGATCGCATCAACATGGGCTCGGCCGGGGCCGGCACGCCGGGCCACCTGGCCGGCGAGATGTTCAAGCGCGAGGCGGGGCTGCAGTTCACGCATGTGCCGTACAAGGGCGGCAGCCCGGCCATCACCGACCTGATCGGCGGCCAGATCGACTTCATGTTCACCACGATTCCGGGCGTGCTGCCGCACGTGAAGGCCGGCACCCTGCGGGCGCTGGCGGTGACCTCGCCGCAGCGCTCGCCCGCCCTGGCTGGGATTCCCACCATGGCGGAGTCCGGTCTGGCGGGTTTCCAGGCCCTGTCGTGGCATGGGGTGGTGGCGCCAGCGGGCACGCCGGATGCGGTGGTGGCCCGCCTGAACGAGGCCTTGAGCGGCGCGTTGGCCGCGCCGGCGGTCAAGCAGCGCCTGATGGAGGAAGGGGCGCAGGCGTCGACGCTGCACACCGCGGCCTTCGGCGAGTTCATCCAGCAGGAGATCGCGGCCTGGGCGCGGGCAGTGAAGGATTCCGGCGCCACCGTGAA
Source organism: Achromobacter pulmonis (assembly GCF_902859765.1). Classification (GTDB taxonomy): domain Bacteria; phylum Pseudomonadota; class Gammaproteobacteria; order Burkholderiales; family Burkholderiaceae_B; genus Achromobacter; species Achromobacter pulmonis. The sequence goes on along the minus strand of NZ_CADIJV010000009.1, from coordinate 37,884 downwards.
CTGAGCCCGGCGCCGACGCAGCGCGGCATGGCCGCGCCCGTCAGGCGGGGGCGTTCAGCGCGCCTGATAGGCGTCGCACAGGGCCAGGTATTCGTCGCCGCTGATTTCCAGCGCCATCGCCTGGACCAGCACCCGCTTGCGGTCCGGCAGCGAGGTCTTGAGCTGGATCTGCCGCGCGGTGGGGATGCCGACGTAGGTCTGATTGACGTAAGTGTTTTCGTTGATGGCGTGCCACGGAATGACGGCGCCGTCCGTCAGCCGCAGACCTTCGCGCGTGAAAGTGATCACCGGCTTGGCGGGGCCGAAGGCGCGCATCAGGCAGCGGATCACCAGCCAGACGCCGATGGCCGCGATGGCGGCGAAGAACGCCATGCCGCCGAGATTGTCCCGTGCGCGAACGGCCATGGCGCCGAACGCCAGCGCGGCCACCGTCCAGATGACGGCGCCGGTAATGAGGCGGTTGCGCGAGTAGTACACCGGGCGGTCGGCCAGGGTCTGGGCTTGGTGCGAGGTGGAGCTGTAGATTTCCATGTCGAGAGGTTGCGTGCGAAAGGAGGAGGGGCCGCCAGGGGCGGGATTTCGGCGTCAGGCGGGCAGATAGTGCCGTAGGCAGGCCAGCAGCACCGGCTCGTTGTCGATGCCGGATCGGTCGACTTTGTGGGTCTTGCCTTGGGCGACGATGATCAGCGTCTCGTCGGTTTCCATGCCTTCGCTGTCGGATTGCGTGCGGATGGTGTCGATGCTGGACCATGGAATCGACCGGCCCTTGTAGACCAGGCCGGCCGTGTTCATGCCGAGCGTGCCGAAGTCGACGGTGGCGCCGGCGTCGATGCGGCGTCGGGCGTCGGCTTCGAGATTGCCGCCCACGCGCGCATCCAATTGCTCCAGCAGCGCCTCGGCATGGCCCCAGATCGCCAGGCGCAGGCGTACGCGCCGGCCGTCGGCCAGCGTCAGCAGCAGGTGATCGCGGTTGTGCCGATGGCGCATCGAGGCGATGTCGGCGTAGGGCACCGTAAGCGTGCCCAGATGCAGCGCGCGCTCATCCAGCGTCAGCGCGGCCGGCGCGCGCCACCACGCGACCAGGTCGGCGCCGCGCCACAGCAGATAGCCCACGGTGGGCAGCGTCAGGAAAAAGACCAGCCACATGGCGCGATAGCGCAGCATCTCGACCAGCAGGCGGCGCGGCAGCAGCCAGATGTCGATGACGGCCAGCAGTTGCGCGGCGAACAGATAGAGCAGCGCCGCCGCGCCCAGGTAGCAACCCAGCGCGTGGCGCGGAAGAACACGAGGAAATGAAACCGTCATGGGAGTCGGACCGCGACGCGGCACCGTCCTGAACTTTGAAGGTTTCGCACTCTAAGGCGATGGCCGGCAGCTCGGGGTTTCCATCTGTATCAATATCGCGGATTTCATGTCGTCATCCGCGTGCCGGGCATCGACCTGCCGCGCGGCGCTTCAGAACGTTTCCCCCTGCCGCACCGCCAGCGCCGCCGCCGCCGCGCGGGTTTCCACGCCGAGTTTGACGTAGATGTGTTCCAGATGCTTGTTGACCGTGCGGGGCGCCATACCCAGGATCTCGGCGATATCCCGATTGGTCTTGCCCTTGGCCAACCAGCGCAGCACGTCGGCCTCGCGCGGCGTCAGGCCGTAGGCCGGCGCCAGGGGCGCCGTTTCCTGCAACAGCAGCAAGGTCTCGCCGCTGCGCCGCGATGCCGACAGGCTCAAGGTCAGGCGGCCCCGCGCGGCGACGATCTCCAGGGGCGCGGCGGCCGGCCCGGCCGCCAGATTGCCCGCCACCCAATCCGCCAAGGGCACCGGCAGCTCCGCCGCCTCCTCCGCGCACCCGAAATACGCCGCCAACCAGAGCCGTGCCTTGCCGGTCTTCCAGATCGGCCGCCCGCGCGCATCCAGCGCCACCACGGCACGCGCCGCCGCATCGATTGCATCGAAGGCCGCCGACAGGCTGCGCGCATTGCGCAGATGCGTCTGCAGCCTGGCCACCACCACATCCGGGTCCAGCGGCTTGGTCACATAATCCACGCCGCCCACCCGGAACCCTTTCAATACGTGCTCGGGCTCGGTCAGGCCCGTCATGAACACCACCGGAACCTGGCCCGCCGCCGGATGCGCCTTCAGGCGCGCGCAGGTCTCGAACCCATCCATCCCCGGCATCACCGCATCGAGCAGCACGATGTCGGGCACCACGAAGTCCACCCGTTCTATCGCCGACTGGCCATCGGTTGCCACCAGCACCTGATAACCCGCCTCGTCCAGCGCGGTGGAGAGCATTTTCAGATTGTCCGGCGCATCATCGACCAGCATGACGAGGTTTTTATCGGGCGTGGGCATGGTGACGCTGTACATGGTGTTTGAGCACCTGATTGAACTCACTCAGTTGAAACTCGCCCGCCAGCGCCCGCAGGTGCGCCGTCAACTCACGCGCCTCGGCCCGGCGGCCCTGTATTTCTTCCAGCTTGGCCTGTATGCCCTTGATATAGCCCATGGCCCCCAGTTCCAGCAGCGCCTCGGCATCCTCGCGTTCCAGCGCCACCCGGTGCAGATCGCCCGCCGGCAGCGCCGCCTCCACCTGGGCCACCTGCCAGTCCAGCTTGAGCAAACTGCCGAGCTGGTTGAGCAAGTCTTCGTACATCACCGGCTTGGCGATGAATGCGTTATGCCCGCTCTGCGCCGGGTCTTTCGGATCCAGCCCCAGGATATTGGCCGACAGCATCACAATGGGCACGGCCACGCCCGCTTCGCGCAAGCACCGCAGCACTTCCCATCCCGTCATGTCCGGCATCGAGACGTCCATCAATATCAGGGCCGGCCGCAGCGTGTGCACGCAGGCCAGGCAAGCCGCGCCGTGCGGCGCCTCATGCACCTCAAAGCCCAGCGGCTCCAGCAGATCGCGCACCAGGCGCCGCTGCGAAGGCTGATCATCCACCGTCAGGATCCGCAGCCGCTCTCCGCGATAGCCCACTACCAGCCCCGAGGGTCGGGCATCGCTGCGCGGCGAACGCACCTCCGGCAAAAACAGCTTGAGCGTAAACACACTGCCGCGGCCGACCGCGCTGCGCACCGTCAACTCGCCACCCATGATGCCGGTCAGCATGCGGCAGATGGTCAGGCCCAGGCCGGTGCCGGAATCGGCTTGCTCAGCCGCCGCCCAGCTGCGTTCAAAGGGCAGAAAGATGCGTTCCAGGTCCTCGGCCGGTATGCCCCGGCCGCTGTCCTCCACTTCGAACAGCACCATATCGGCCGCCGACTTCACGCGCATCGACACCCGCCCGGCCGAGGTGAACTTCAGCGCATTGCTCAACAGATTGATCAGAATCTGCCGCAGCCGCTTCTCATCGATATGCACGATGGATGGCAGTTCCGTCGCCTCGTAGCAAAAGGTCAGCCCTTTCAGCGCGCTCTGCGGCCGGAACATCTGCACGATCTGCTCCAGGAACTCCGGCAGGCGCAGTTCGCTGTTCTCCAGCCTCAGCCTGCCCGCCTCGATGCGGGCAATGTCCAGCAAGCCATCGATCAGGCCAATCAAATGCTTGCCGCTGCGGTGAATCACATCGATGGCCTCGCGCCGCGCCGGCGGCAAGGCCGGGTCGCGCTGCAGAATCTGGGCGTAACCCAGGATGCTGTTCAAGGGCGCGCGCAACTCATGGCTCATGCCGCCCATGAAACGGCTCTTGGCAAGATTGGCGCTTTCGGCCGCCTCCTTGGCCTGCTGCAACTGCGCGTCGGTCTGTTTGTGCGCCTCGATTTCGCGCAGCAGCAGATGGGTCTGGCGATCCGATTCCTCTTGCGCCACGCGCCGGCTCTCATGCGCCAGCACCAGCCACCAGGCGGCTACGCCGCCGATCAGCGACAAGGCGGCATACAGCTTGAAGAAGGTGGGCCGCAGACCCGAGGGGTCCAGGCCGGCCCGCATGTGACTGGCGTACTCCTGGTAGTAGATCAAGCCCAGAATGCCGGCCAGCAGCGTCCCCATCCCCGCCACGATCAAGAGGTAATGGCCCAGGCGGCTGTGCAGCAGCGGCGTGATACGCGCCGGCAACAGCCGGCCCAACACCGCCTGCACCTGGTCCTTCAAGCGGCCTTGCTGTTTGCAGCGATCCTGGCAGCGCGCATCCAGCGTGCAGCACAAGGAACAGATGGCGCCGTTATAGGCCGGACAATGGGCCATGTCCGGCTGTTCGAAACGGTTGGCGCAGATCACACAGACGTGATCCGATCCGGCGACGTCGACCGGCGTGCGCGCCAGGTTGTAGCGTCCCCGCGTGCGCCAGGCGATCACCGGCGCGCAGACAAAGGCCGCCAGCAAGGCCACGAAGGGCGACAACGCCTGCGCCAGCGCGCCCGCGGTGCCCGGAAACACGCCGGCAAAGGCCAGCAGGCCGAGTGTCATGGCGATCAGCATGCTGCCCACCCCGACCGGGTTGATGTCATACAGATAGGCGCGGCGAAACTCGATGCGGTCCGGCGACAGGCCCAGGGGCTTGTTGATCACCAGGTCCGCCACCAGCGCGCCGATCCAGGCCAGCGCAACGTGCGAGAACACTGCCAGCACATGCTCCAGCGCGCCGAACACGCCCATCTCCATCAGGACCACGGCGATCAGCACGTTGAACACCAGCCACACCACGCGGCCCGGATGGCTGTGCGTGATGCGGGCAAAGAAGTTGGACCAGGCCAGCGAGCCGGCATAGGCATTGGTCACATTGATCTTGACCTGCGAGACCACCACAAAGGCCGTCACCAGCGCCAGCGCGAGCGCGGGGTCGCTGACCACATAGGTATAGGCCGCCAGATACATATGGGTGGGGTCGCCGGCTTTGTCGGCCGGCGCGCCCAGCGACAAAGCCAGCCAGGCCAGAAAGGCGCCGCCCAGGATCTTGGCCGCGCCCGGCAGGATCCAGCCCGGACCCGCGCAGACCAGGGCGAGCCACCAGCGCCGGCGGTTGGCCGCCGTGCGTTCGGGCAGAAAGCGCAGGAAGTCGACCTGTTCACCGATCTGCGTCACCAGCGAGGCGGCCACCGCCACCGCCGAGCCAAACATCAGCAGGTTGAAGCTGCCGCCCCGGCCGTCATGGCCCGGAAACCGCAGAAATTCCCCCAGCGTTCCGGGATCGCGGAAGGCGATGAAGGCATAGGGCAGGAGCAGCAGCACCAGCCAGAGCGGCTGCGTCCACGACTGCAGCCGGCTGATGAAGGTGATGCCATAAGCCACCATGGGCAGGATGACCACGGCGCACAGGAGATAGCCGATGGACAGCGGCAAGCCAGTGGCCAGTTCGATGGCCAGCGCCATGATGGCCGCCTCCAGCGCAAAAAAGATAAAGGTAAAGGAGGCGTAGATCAGCGAAGTGATGGTCGAGCCGATATAGCCAAAGCCGGCCCCGCGCGTCAGCAGATCCATGTCCAGGCCATGGCGCGCGGCGTAATAGGCGATCGGCAAGCCGGTCAGGAAGGTGACCAGGGCCACGGCAATGATGGCCCAGAAGGCATTCACAAAGCCGTAGTTCAGCGCCAGCGCGCCGCCGATCGCTTCCAGCGCCAGGAAGGACACGGCCCCCAAAGCGGTATTGGCGACGCGGAACTCCGACCATTTGCGAAACGACACCGGCGTGAAACGCAGGGCATAGTCTTCCAGCGTCTCATTGGCGACCCAGGTGTTGTAGTCGCGGCGGATCTTGACAATGCGTTGAGGCGCGCTGGCTGACAAATCGGGCTCCGGGGGGGTAGGGGATACGTCATTGAACGTAGTTGCCGTTGTAACGCCGGGGGGGCTGGCCTGCCTCTACGTCAATCAACGTATGTTGCACTGCGTCATAGGCCCCTAGTATGCCCTCACCCTCCGGGCTGCGGCATGTGCCGCGCATGCTCGGTTTCCCTGGTCGTGATCCACTGAGGAGTCATCGATGTCTGGCAAACCCCCTTTTGATACTGCCCCGGAACTGCCCTCGCGCCGGCGCCTGGCCTTGGCTTTTGCCTCCCTGCCGCTGTTGGGCATACCGGCGCTGTCGCGCGCGGCCGCCCCGGCCACCTCGGCCATCAACACCACCGGCCTGGCCATTACCGACACCGAAGTCACGGTCGGCCAGTTGCACTCGGCGACCGGCACCATGGCCATCAGCGAAACGGGGTCGATTCAGTCCGAGCGTCTGGCCATCGAGCAGATCAACGCCATGGGCGGCATCCTTGGCCGCAAGATCAAGATCATCCAGGAAGACGGCGCCTCCGACTGGCCGACTTTTGCCGAAAAGGCCCGCAAACTGCTGGTCAGCGACAAGGTCGCCACCGTGTTCGGCTGCTGGACCTCGGCCTCGCGCAAGGCGGTCCTGCCGGTATTCGAGAAAGAAAACGGCCTGCTCTACTACCCGACCTTCTATGAAGGCCTGGAACAGTCCAAGAACGTCTTCTATACCGGCCAGGAGGCCACGCAGCAGATCCTGTCCAGCCTGGACTGGCTGGCGCGCGAGAAGAAGGCGCGCTCCTACTACCTGATCGGCTCCGATTACATCTGGCCGCGCACCTCGAACAAGATCGCCCGCAAGCATATCGAGAACGTGCTCAAGGGCGAAGTGGTGGGCGAGGAATACTACCCGCTGGGCCACACGCAATTCGGCTCGCTGATCAACAAGATCAAGCTGAAAAAGCCCGATGTCGTCTTCGCCGTGGTGGTGGGCGGCAGCAATGTGTCCTTCTACAAACAGCTCAAGGCCGCCGGCGTCACCAGCGGCAAGCAAAAGCTCCTGACCATCTCGGTGACCGAGGATGAGCTGCTGGGCATCGGCGGTGAAAACGCCGAAGGCTTCTGGTCGTGCATGAAGTACTTCCAGAGCCTGGACAACGCCAACAACAAGAAATTCGTCGAGGCCTTCAAGGCCAAGTACGGCGCCAATGCCGTCATCGGCGATGTGACCCAGGCGGCCTATCTGGGCCCCTGGTTGTGGAAGATGGCGGTGGAGAAGGCCGGCAGCTTCGATGTCGACAAAGTGGTCGCCGCCTCGGCCGGGCTGGAATTCAAGGAAGCGCCCGAAGGCTACGTCAAGGTCGACCCCAACCACCACCTGTGGAGCAAGACCCGCATCGGCCAGATTCGCAAGGATGGCCAGTTCGACGTGATCTTCGAAACCCCGGAGCTGATCAAACCCGATCCCTTCCCCAAGGGTTATCAGTAATCACCTCGATCCGGGCGCCGCGCGCGGCGCCCTTTCCACTGCCGGGAGCCATTCATGGAATCCTTCTCCGATCTCGGGGCCATCCTGCTGATGCAGGGCTTCAACGGTCTGTCGGTCTTCAGCGTGCTCTTGCTGATGGCCTTGGGCCTGGCGATCATCTTTGGCCAGATGGGCGTCATCAATATGGCCCATGGCGAGTTCCTGGCGGTGGGCGCCTACTGCACCTATCTCTGTTCCGAACTGGTCCAGCAATACGCGCCCGGCCTGATGCCGGCCTACTTCTTCGTCGCCATCATGCTGGCCTTCGCCGTGACCTTCAGCCTGGGCTGGCTGGTCGAGTGGCTGATGATCCGCCATCTCTACCGCCGGCCGCTGGATACGCTGCTGGCGACCTGGGGCCTGTCGCTGGTGCTGCAACAAACGCTGCGCTCGCTGTTCGGCCCGCGTGAAGTCAGCCCCACGCTGCCCGACTGGCTGATGGGCTCCTGGCAACCGCTGGACGGCGTGGACATCCCCATCAACGGCCTGTTCGTCATGTCCATCAGCATTCTGCTGACCGGCGCGCTGCTCTTGGCCTTGTATCGGTCGACCTGGGGCCTGCACGTGCGCGCCACGGTGCAAAACCGCGCCATGAGCGGCGCGGTCGGTATCGATACGAAGCGCGTGGACCGCGTGACGTTCTCGCTGGGTTGCGGGATCGCCGGCATTGCCGGCGCGGCCTTCACGACCATCGGTTCCACCGGTCCGACCAGCGGCTCGCTCTATATCGTCGACACCTTCCTGACCGTGGTGTTCGGCGGCGCGGCCAGTCTTTTCGGCACCATCGCCTCGGCTTTTGTCATCGCGCAGACCCAATCGATCTCGGAGTTCTTCATGACGGGTTCGATGGCCAAGGTGCTGACACTGTCGGCCATCGTGATCATTCTGATGCTGCGCCCGCAAGGCCTGTTCAGCATCAAGGTACGCAAGTAGGAGGCCGCGCATCATGCAGAAATTCTTTCGCAACGTCGTGGGCGGGCGCGAAGGGCTGGCCGGGCTGGCGATTCTGGCGCTGCTGCTCTTTGTGGTGTTTCCGCTGGGCCTGGACGTCTTCCGGCTCAATCTCGTCGGCAAATACCTTTCTTATGCCTTTGTCGCGCTGGGCCTGGTGCTGTGCTGGGGCTATGGCGGCATCCTGAGCCTGGGCCAGGGAGTGTTCTTCGGCTTGGGCGGCTATTGCATGGCCATGTTCCTGAAGCTGGAAGCCTCGACGCCCGAGGCTACCCGGATTCAGTCCACGCCCGGCATCCCGGACTTCATGGACTGGAACCAGCTGACCGCGTTGCCGTGGTTCTGGGTGCCCTTCAAGAGCTTCTGGTTCACCCTGATGGCGGTGCCGGTGCTGCCCTGCCTGCTGGCGTTGATCCTGGGCGTGGCCATGTTCAAGCGCCGCGTCGGCGACACCTACTTCGCCATCGTGACGCAGGCCGTGGCGCTGATCCTGTCGGTGCTCATCATCGGCCAGCAGGGCTGGACCGGCGGCGTCAATGGCATCACTGATCTGAAGACGCTGCTGGGCTGGGATATCCGCACCGACAGCGCCCGGCTGATCCTGTACTTCGTCAACGGCGCGCTGCTGTTCGCCTGCATCCTGTTCGGCCGTTACCTGCTCTCGTCCAAACTGGGCAAGCTGTTGATGGCCATGCGCGACAAAGAGGAACGGGTGCGTTTCTCGGGCTACGACGTCGCCAGCTTCAAGGTCTTCGTCTTCTGCGTGGCCGCCGTCTTCTCGGCCATAGGCGGAGCCATGTTCACCTTGCAGGTCGGCTTCATGTCGCCTTCGTTCGTGGGCATCGTGCCCTCCATCGAAATGGTCATCTTCGCCGCGGTCGGCGGCCGCCTGTCCCTGCTGGGGGCGGTCTACGGCACGCTGCTGGTCAACTTCGGCAAGAGCTATTTCTCCGAGAGTTTTCCGCAGCTCTGGCTGTTCCTGATGGGCGGCCTGTTCATTGCGGTCGTGATGGCCTTTCCCAACGGGCTGGCCGGCCTGTACAACCAATACACCCAGAAACGCCAGGCACGCAAGGCATTGCGCCGTCAGGCCGATGGCGCCACGGAGGCAGCATGAACCCCTCAGCGTTCGCGTTGTACATCGAAGGCCTGACCGTCTCGTTCAACGGCTTTGTCGCCGTCAACGACCTCAACCTGTATGTCGATCAGGGAGAGCTGCGCGTGGTCATCGGCCCCAATGGCGCCGGCAAGACCACGCTGCTGGATCTGATCTGCGGCCGCACCAAGGCCACCGCCGGCTCCATCCGCTTCAAGGACACGGAACTGACTGGCCTGGCCGAGTATGAAATCGTGCGCGCCGGGGTCGGCCGCAAATTCCAGACGCCCTCCATCTATGAAACCCTGTCCGTCCGCGAAAACCTGGAAGTGTCGTTTCCGGCCGGGCGCAGCGTGCTGGGCGCGCTGACCTTCAGACGCAGCCCGGCGGTGCTCGAACGGGTCGAGCAGGTGGCCGAGGAGATCTTTCTCGCCGATCAACTCGACCGCTCGGCAGAGCTGCTCTCGCATGGCCAGAAGCAATGGCTGGAGATCGGCATGCTGCTGATGCAGGAACCCGAGCTGATGATGCTGGACGAGCCGGTGGCCGGCATGAGCGTGTCCGAGCGCGAACGCACCGCCGACCTGCTCAATCGAATCAGCCGCAATCGGTCGCTCATCGTGATCGAGCATGACATGGAGTTCGTCAAGAACATCGCGCACAAGGTCACGGTGCTGCATCAGGGGCGGGTATTGGCCGAGGGCAGCATGGACAAGGTGCAGTCCGACCCGCGCGTGGTTGAAGTCTATCTCGGCCACTGAGGCCAGGAGGCAGTATGTTCAATATCGCTGGCCTGGTCTCAGGCTATGGCCAAAGCAAGGTCATCCACGGTGTCGACCTTGCCGTGGCTCCCGGTGAAATCGTCGCCGTGATGGGCCGCAACGGCATGGGCAAGACCACGCTCTTCAAAACCATGATGGGCATGCTGCCCGCCATGCACGGCTCGATCTCGCTGGACGGCAAGGCGCTCGAACGCCTGGAGAGCCATCAGCGCGTGCGCAGTGGGGTGGCTTACGTGCCGCAGGGCCGCATGATCTTCCCGACGCTGACCGTCGAAGAGAACATCCGCACCGGTATGCGCGGGCGGGCGCTGCGCAACACCATTCCGGAGGACATCTATGCCCTGTTCCCGGTGTTGCACGACATGCGCGGCCGGCGTGGCGGCGATCTGTCGGGCGGGCAGCAACAGCAGCTCGCCATCGCCCGCGCGCTGGTCACCAATCCGCGCGTGCTGCTGCTGGACGAGCCCACCGAGGGGATCCAGCCGTCCATCATCAAGGACATCGCCCGCAGTCTGCTGGAGATCCGCAAGCTGCGCCATCTGGCGATTGTGGTGTCCGAACAAGTCTTGAGTTTCACCATGCAGATCGCCGACCGGCTCATCGTGATCGACAAGGGCCGCTTCGTGCACGAAGACCCGCGCGAGCGCGTTGACGAGCAGACGATCAGCAAATACCTGTCTGTCTAAGTCGCTGTCCATCTCAAAGGAGCATGACATGCCCGAAACCCTGATCAAGGTCGATCTGGCCCAATCCCCCTACGAAAACGAAGGCGTGCACAATCGCTGGCATCCCGATATTCCCATGGCGACGTGGGTCAGGCCGGGCGATGATTTCGTGCTCGAAACCTACGACTGGACCGGCGGCGCGATCAAGAACGATGACGATGCCTCCGATGTGCGCGATGTGGACTTGTCCACGGTGCACTTCCTGTCCGGCCCGGTCGGTGTCGAAGGCGCCGAGCCTGGCGACCTGTTGGTGGTGGACCTGCTGGATATCGGCGCCAAGCAGGAGAGCCTGTGGGGCTTCAATGGTTTTTTCAGCAAGAACAACGGCGGCGGTTTTTTGACCGAGCACTTTCCCTCGGCGCAGAAATCGATCTGGGATTTCGAAGGCATGTTCACGACCTCGCGCCATATTCCCGGCGTGCGCTTCGCCGGCCTGATCCATCCGGGCCTGATCGGCTGCCTGCCGGATCAGGCGCTGCTGGACAAGTGGAACGAGCGTGAACAGAAGCTGATAGACAGCGATCCGCAGCGCGTTCCGCCCCTGGCCAATCCGCCGGCGCCCAAGACGGCGCACATGGGCAAGCTCAAGGGGGCTGAGCGCGATCGCGCCGCCGCCACCGGCGCGCGCACGGTACCGCCGCGCGAGCATGGCGGCAACTGCGACATCAAGGATCTGTCGCGCGGTTCCCGAGTGTTCTTCCCGGTGTACGTCAAAGGGGGCGGCCTGTCCGTGGGCGATCTGCACTTCTCGCAGGGCGATGGCGAGATCACCTTCTGCGGCGCCATCGAGATGGCTGGCTGGGTGCATATGCGGGTGTCGCTCATCAAGGGCGGCATGGCCAAGTACGGCATCCGCAATCCCATCTTCAAGCCCAGTCCCATCACGCCCAACTACAAGGACTACCTGATCTTCGAAGGCATTTCGGTCGATGAGGGCGGCAAGCAGCACTATCTGGACGTGCACATCGCCTATCGCCAGGCCTGCCTGAATGCCATCGAATATCTGAAGAAGTTCGGCTATTCGGGCGCGCAGGCGTACTCGATATTGGGCACGGCGCCGGTGCAGGGCCATATCAGCGGCGTGGTGGACATTCCCAACGCCTGCGCCACGTTGTGGCTGCCGACCGAGATCTTCGAGATCGACATCCAGCCGAATGCGCTGGGCGAGGTGCCGCAGATACAGCGTGGCATGGACATGCCCATCGCCAAAGACCTTTGAGGAGCCGGCATGCCGCTCTATGACTATCGCTGCCAGGACTGCGGCGAGTTCTCCGTGCTCAGGCCCTTGTCGCAATGGCGCGATCCCGCGCCGTGCCCCGATTGCGGCAGCGCCTGCGAGCGTTGCGTCAGCGGCGCGCCGGCGGTATCGGCGCTGTCTTCGGCCATCAACCGCGCCCGCGCCGTCAACGAACGCGCCGCCCATGAGCCCCGCAGCACCCGCGGCGGCCATGGCATGGGGTGCGGTTGCTGCTCGGGCGCCAAAGCCACTGGCCGGACACGCCAGACGGCCGACGGCGGCAAGACCTTCGCCGGCGCCCGGCCGTGGATGATCAGTCACTGAAAGCGGGCCGCGATCGTCGCCGGCTCCGAAAGGGGAGGGGCTGACCGAGCAGGGCGGCGGCGCGGTCGCGGATTGCCGGCCGCGCGCGCCATTCATGTCGCCATCAGTTTGCCCAATGTCGCCATGCCCTGTTCCATCGCGTCGTTCCAGGGATGCCCGTAGTTGAGCCGCAGGAAATTGCCGAACGCGCCGGATGGCGAGAACAGCGGCCCCGGCGCGATGCTGATGCCGTGGCCGAGCGCCGCGCGGTGCAGGCGCAGGGTGTCTATGCGCGTGGGCAGTTCGACCCAGGTGAAGTAGCCGCCCAGCGGCCGCGTGGCGCGCGTGCCCTCGGGAAAGTAGCGCGCCACCGCTTGCAGCATTTCGCCCTGCTGCAGGGCCAGCGTCTGGCGGAATTGGCGCAGGTGGCGGTCGTAGCCGCCTTGCGCCAGGTAGGCGGCGATGGCGGCCTGCGTCGGCGCGGCGGTGGCCAGGCTGGTGGTGAGCTTGTTGCGCATGATGGCGCGGGTGTAGCGCCCGGCCGCGACCCAGCCGACGCGGTAGCCCGGCGCCAGCGTCTTCGAGAACGAGGCGCAGTGCATCACCATGCCGTCGGTGTCGAAGGCCTTGGCCGGCCGCGGCCGGTTGGCGCCGAAATACAGCTCACCGTAGACGTCGTCCTCGATCAGCGCCACGCCGTGGCGCGTCAGCAGCTTGACCAGCGCCTCCTTCTTGGCCTCGGGCATCAGGCTGCCGAGCGGATTCTGGAAAGTCGTCATCAGCCAGCAGGCGCGCGGCTGGTGCTGAACGATGGCCTGTTCCAGCGCCTGCAGGTCGATGCCTTCGCGCGGATGCGTGGCCACTTCGATGGCGTGCAGCTGGTTGCGTTCGAGCGATTGCAGGGCGGCGTAGAACGTGGGCGATTCTACGATCACCGCGTCGCCGGGCCGCGTGACCGCGCTCAGGCACAAGTTGAGCGCATCGAGCGCGCCGTTGGTGATGATGATGTCGTCCACCGGCACCGACAGGCCGTCGGCCAGGTAGCGCAAGGCGATGGCGCGGCGCAGCGCAGCGTCGCCGGGACTGAGGTCGTCGATTGATCCCCACGGGTCCAGTTGCTGCACGGTGGCCGCCATGAAGCGCGCCAGCCGGCCATAGGGCAGCAGCGATGGGCTGGGAAACGCGGAGCCGAACGGCAGCATATCGCGCCGCAAGGTGGCGTTGAGCACCTGCAGCACGTTGTCGCTGACGTCCACCGGGTGGCGGCCGGCGGCGGCGCTGGACAGATCGTCGGGTTCGGGCAGCGCGGCCTGCGGGTCGCGCAGCACGTAGTAGCCGGAACGGTCGCGCGCGCGGATCAGGCCGCGCGCTTCCAGCAGGTAGTAGGCCTTGAACACCGTCGACGGGCTGACGCCCCGGCTGGCGCTGGTCTGGCGCACCGAGGGCAGGCGGTCGCCCGCCCGCAGCAGCCCTGACAGGATCGAGGCGGTGATTTCTTCGGTCAGCCGTTCGTAGCGTTTCATGAGGGGGGCCGGGGAGTACGGCGGTTCAGGTCGACATGCCGATGGCGCGCATCACCAGCCGCAGCGCGCCGGCGGCCAGGCCCAGCGCCGCCACGCCGCCGGCCCAGATCAACAGCAGCCACAGCAACCGGCTGCGCCAGGAAGGCAGGGAGGTCGGCGCGGCCATCAGTGAAACGCCTCGCCGGTGCGCACCTTGCCGCGGAACACATAGTAGGACCAGGCGGTATACATCAGGATAATCGGAATGATGGCGAGCGCGCCGACCAGCGCGAAGCCCAGGCTCTGCGGCGGCGCGGCCGCGGTCCAGATCGACACGTCGGGCGGGATCACGGCGGGCCAGATGCTGATGCCCAGGCCGCTGTAGCCCAGGAAAACCAGGCACAGCGCCAGCACGAACGGCCCCGCGCCGGGCGTGCCGCGCACGCGCCGCATCAGGTCGATGCCGGCGGCCGCCACCAGCAGCGGCACCGGCAGGAACCAGAACATATTGGGCAGGCTGAACCAGCGCTGCGCGATGTGCGGCTGCGCCAGCGGCGTCCACAGGCTGATCGCGGCGATCACCGCCAGCAGCGCCAGCGTCAGCGGCCGCGCCAGCGCGCACATGTGGCGGTGCAGGCGGCCTTCGGTCTTCATGATGAGCCAGGTGCAGCCCAGCAGCGCGTAGGCCGCCACCAGGCCCATGCCGGTGAACAGCGAGAACGGGCTGATCCAGTCCCACGGCCCGCCCTGGTAGGCGCGGCCGACCATCGGGATGCCCTCGATGTAGGCGCCCAGCGTCACGCCCTGGAAGAAGGTGGCGCACAGCGATCCCAGCACGAAGGCGCGGTCCCACAGCGCGCGGTGGCGCGGGTCGGCCTTGAAGCGGAACTCGAACGCCACGCCGCGAAAGATCAGCCCCAGCAGCATGAACACCAGCGGCAGGTGCAGCGCGCTCAGGATCACCGAGTAGGCCAGCGGAAACGCCGCCAACAGCCCCGCGCCGCCCAGCACCAGCCAGGTCTCGTTGCCGTCCCACACGGGGGCGACGGTGTTGACCATGGCGTCGCGCTCCTCGGCGTCGGCGACCAGGGGAAAGAGGATGCCGATGCCCAGGTCGAAGCCATCCATCACCACGTACATCATCACGCCGAACAGGATGATGACGGCCCATATCAATGCAAGGTCGATGCCCATGGCGTCAGGCTCCTTTGAATCCGGGTTGGGCGGACGTCGCGTCCGCCGAGGTGGACGCGGCCGACAGCGGCCGCGACGGTTGGCGCGGCTCGCCCGGGCCGCCGGACAGCGGCGCGTGGCCGGGCGCCGGGGTCGGGCCCATGCGGATCAGGCGCAGCATGTACGACACGCCGGCGCCGAACACGAACAGGTACACCGCCACGAACAGCGCCAGCGTCAGCGTCAATTCGCCCAGGCCGTGGCGGGTGGCGGCGTCGGCCGTGCGCATCACGCCGTAGACGATCCACGGCTGGCGGCCGATCTCGGTGACATACCAGCCGGCCAGGATCGCCACCAGGCCGGACGGCCCCATCCACAGCGCGAAGCGTTGCAGCGCGCGCGACTGGTACAGGCGGCCGCGCCAGCGCGCCCACAGCGCCCAGCCGGCCAGCAGGATCATCAGCATGCCCAGGCCCGCCATGACACGGAATGACCAGAACACCACGGTGGCGTTGGGACGGTCCTCGGGCGGATACGATTTCAGGCCGGGAAACTGGCCGTCCCAGCTGTGCGTGAGGATCAGGCTGCCCAGGCGCGGCAGGTTGAGCGCGTAGCGGGTCTCCTCGCGTGCCATGTCGGGAATGCCGAACAGGGTCAGCGGCACGCCCGCGCCGGGCTCGTTGTCCCAATGGCCTTCGATCGCGGCGATCTTGGCGGGCTGGTGCCTGAGCGTGTTCAGGCCGTGGAAGTCGCCCACCAGCGCCTGCAGCGGCGCGCAAATCGCCAGCATGGCCATCGCCATCGCGAACATCTTCTTCACGGCCGGGCCGCGGTCGCCGCGCAGCAGATGCCAGGCGCCGGACGCGCCCACCATCAGCGCGGTGGCCAGAAACGCGGCGATACCCATGTGCGCCAGCCGGTAGGGGAACGAGGGGTTGAAGATCACCGCCAGCCAGTCGGTCGGCACCACGCGGCCGTCCAGGATCTCGTAACCCGCGGGGGTCTGCATCCAGCTGTTGGACGCCAGGATCCAGGTGGCCGAGACCAGCGTGCCCAGCGCCACCATGATGGTCGAGAAGAAGTGCAGGCCCGGGCCCACGCGCGACCAGCCGAACAGCATCACGCCCAGAAAGCCGGCTTCCAGGAAGAACGCGGTCAACACTTCGTAGGCCAGCAGGGGGCCGGTGATGCTGCCGGCGAAATCGGAAAAGAAGCTCCAGTTGGTGCCGAACTGGTACGCCATCACCAGGCCGGACACCACGCCCATGCCGAAGTTGACGGCGAAGATCTTGGTCCAGAAGTGGTAGAGGTCGCGGTAGACGGTGTTGCGGGTGCGCAGCCAGCAGCCTTCGAGCACGGCCAGGTAGCTGGCCAGGCCGATGGTGATGGCCGGAAAGAGGATGTGGAAGGAAATGGTGAACCCGAACTGTATCCGGGCAAGTAGTAGCGCGTCGCTATCCATGGCGGGTGATTCCTGACTTCAAGGCCCGCGCGATCCTGCCGCCGAGGGGCGGCGCGCGCGGACAGGCCGATGCCTGCCGCGCCAGAATAGGTCCGTGACACTGTGCAGTACAGATTCAGACGGCGACGAAAAAAGCGGATCAGTTTGGCGCGGCGGTCACGCCTCGATCCGGATTCCCATAGGGAAAACGAGGTGGATGCGATGAGGGGGGCAGATGACGGCGTTACAAAAAAAACGGCGCAGCGGTGAGGCTGCGCCGCTCGATCCGGCCGCCGCGCAGGGGCAACTGGCGGCGGGCCCCGTCAGGTTGCCTGCGCGGCGCGCTGTCGCTGGCGCAGCGCCGTGACGGTTTCGCCGGCCACGCCCCAGCTGTCGGTGTCGACTTCCTCGATGACCACGAACGTGGCCTGCGGGTCCTTGCCGAGCACACGGACCACCAGGTCGGTGGCGCCCTTGATCAGCTCGGCCTTCTGCTCGCGTGTGGCGCCTTCGCGGGTGATCTGGATGTTGATGTAAGGCATGCGGATTCCTCGATGTAGGCCGGCGCGCGCGCCGGCGGGGCTTGTCAAAGGGCTTACCAACGACCGGCCGCGGCGCCGCCATCGACGGGCAGGATGGCGCCGGACGTGAACGACGAATCGGTCAGGTACAGCACCGCATCGACCACGTCGCGGGTGTTGCCGCGGCGGCCGGACGGCGACAGGCGGTCCAGGAAATCCGTGTCGCCGCCGTCATGCATGGGCGTCTCGATGATACCCGGGGCGACCGCGTTGACGCGGATGTTGTGCGGCGCCAGTTCCAGCGCCAGCGCTTCGGTGGCCTGGTTCAGGCCGCCCTTGACCAGGACCGGCAGCAGCGCGGGCACCTGTTGCTGCGGTTGCAGCGCGATGCTGGCGGTGATGTTGACGATGTGGCCGCCGCCGTGCGCCGCCATGTGCGCGGCGGCCTGCTGCGACGGGTAGAAAAAGCCCTTGAGGTTGGTGCTGAACAGCGCGTCGGCGTCGTCGGTGGTGTACTCGCCCAGCGGCTTGGCGATGAAGATGCCGGCATTGTTGACCAGCACGTCGACCTTGCCGAAGGCCTGCGTGGCGCGTTCGAACAGGGCGCGCGCGGTGTCGGGGTGGCCGATGTCGCCGGCCACGCCCAGAAAGCGCGGCGGGTTGCCCAACTGGCGGGCGGCGTGGGCCAGGCGTTCGGCGCTGCGGGCATTGCCCACCACGTTGTCGCCGCGCTCCAGGTAGGCGCGGGCGATGGCCAGGCCGATGCCGCTGGAGGCGCCGGTCACGATGATGGTCTTGGTTTGCTTGGACATGTGTGGACTCCGAGATAAGAGGGGGTAGCGCCACTCTACTTATGACTCGAAACGTGATAAACACATCAAATATCAAATCAATGAATACACCATGTAATGAATTGGGTGGCCGCGCTTCGGCCGGTTCGACGCGCGGCCGAACCGCCGCGGTGAACCCCGCGCGCGGTTCCGTCATGCACGAGGACATGTCATGCAGCGCCGTTTTGAAGACCTGATGCTGGGCAGCGTCGAACTGTTCTGTCTGGCGGCCGAACTGCAGAGCTTCACCGCCGCCGCCAATGCCGCGGGCGTGACGCCGGCCGCGGTCAGCCGTTCCGTGTCGCGGCTGGAAGAGCGCCTGGGTGTGCGGTTGTTCGTGCGCACCACGCGCCAGATCCGCCTGACCGCCGCCGGCCAGCGCTACATGGAGCAATGCCGTTCGGCCCTGGCCCTGTTGAACGAGGCCGAGCGCGAGGTCACCGGCCAGCAGGCCGAGCCGGCCGGCAAGCTGCGCATCAGCCTGCCGACGCCGTATGCCCATCACCGCGTGCTGCCGCTGCTGGGCGAGTTCCGCCAACGCTATCCGCTGGTGCAGGTCGACGTCCACATCAGCAACCGCAACATCGATTTTGCCGAGGAAGGCTACGACCTGGCGATCCGTGGACGCCTGCCGCCCGATTCCAACCTGGTGGCGCGCAAGCTCGAGGACGCGGAGGTGGTGCTGGTCGCCGCGCCCGGCTATCTGCGGCGGGCGGGCACGCCGCGTACGCTGGAGGACCTGCGCGAGCACGACTGCATCCAGTTCGAACTACCCAGCACCGGCCGCGACATCCCATGGATCTTCATGCGCGATGGCCGCCAGATCGAGCTGCCGACCACCGGCGGCACCCGCTGTTCGGGCGACGTGCTGGGCGGCGTCAGCCTGGCGCGCCATGGCGCCGGCTTGTTCCAGACTTATCGCTTCGTGGTGCAGGACGACCTGCGGCGCGGCGATCTGCTTGAAATCATGCCGGCGTTCGGTGGCGCCTCGCGCGCATTCACCCTGCTTTATCCCCATGTGCGCCATGTGTCGCTGCGGGTGCGGACGTTCGTGGATTTTCTGCTGGAACGCCTGCGCCCGTGAGCGCCGCGCGCCGTTGCACGCGTTGGCTCAGCCACACGCTGGCCACCACGATCGCCATGCCGGCTGTCTGCGCCGCGCTCAGGCGCTGGTCCAGCAGCGCCCAGCCCAGCAGCACCGCCGACACCGGGCTTAAAAAGCCCAGCGACGACACCACCGCGGGCTCCAGCCGCGCCAGGCCGCGGAACCAGATGACGTAGGTCAGCGCGGCGCCGATGAGTCCCAGGTAGGCGATGCCCAGCACGTTCAGCATGGTCGGCGCGGGCAGCGCCGGTTCGGCCAGCAAAGCGAGGGGCACGAGCAGCACGCCGCCCGCCGTCAATTGCCAGGAGGTGAACGTCAGCGCCGACACCGGCGGCTGCCAGCGGCGGCTCAGCACGGTGCCCAGCGCCATTGACGCGGCGCTGGCCAGCCCGGCGGCCACGCCCACCGGATCGAGCGCCGCTTTGGGGCCGAGCACCAGCAGCGCCACGCCGCCGATGCCGGCCAGCGCCGCCAGCACCGCCAGCCCGCGCACCGGCGACCCAAGCAAGGCGCGCGCCAGCAGGATCACCACCAGCGGCTGTATCGCGCCCAGGGTCGCGGCCACGCCGCCCGGCAGGCGGTAGGCGGCCACGAACAGCAGCGCCCAGAACACGGAGAAGTTCAGCGCGCCCAGGATCGCGGTGCGCAGCCACCAGATGCCGTGCGGGAGCTGGCGCACGGCCAGCAGCAGCAGGATGCCGGCGGGCAGGGCGCGCAGCATCGCCACGGTCAGGGGATAGCCCTGCGGCAGCATCAGGGTGGTGACGACGTAGGTGCTGCCCCAGATGGCGGGGGCGGTGGCGGTCAGGAGCAGGTCGGTGCTGCGGTTCATAAGGCGTTCCTTCAGGCGGGCGCGCGTGGCGCCAGAGGCAGTACCGACAGGCTAATTGAATCGCTTCATGGCGATAATATGCATTTCAATCGTTAGATAATTCACCGCTGGTAAATAATAGCGCCCATGGACCATCTCACCGCCCTCAAGGTCTTCCGCCAAGTGGTCGAGCAAGGCGGCTTTGCCGCCGCCTCGCGCCAGGTGGGGTTGTCGCCCGCCGCCGTCAGCAAGAACATCGCCGAACTCGAGGCGCACGTGGCGGTGCGCCTGCTGAACCGCACCACCCGTCGCATGAGCCTGACCGAGGCGGGGCGGCAATACTACGAGCAGATTGTCCGCGTCCTGGATGACCTGCACGAAGCCGAGATGTCCCTTGGGCCATTGCAGCATGAACCCACCGGCACGCTGCGCGTCAGCGCGCCCATGTCGTTGAGCCTGACGCTGTTGTCGACCGCCATGCCGCGCTTCCTGGCGCGCCATCCGCGCCTGTCGCTGGACCTGCATCTGGAGGATCGTCGCATCGACCTGGTGCGGGAAGGATTCGACGTAGCCATCCGGGGCAGCGACCGGCTGGAAGAATCGAGCCTGGTGGCGCGCAAGCTGATGACGCTGGAACATGTGCTGTGCGGCGCGCCGGCCTACCTGCGCGAGCACGGTGAACCGCAGCAGCCCGCCGACCTGCGGCGCCTGGAGTGCGTGCGCTTCACGCTGTCCGGGCATGCCGATGAATGGACCTTCCAGCGCGGCGGCCAGCTCGAACGGGTGCAGGTGCGGGGACGCTACAAGGTCAATTCCAGCCTGGCGGTGCGGGATGCGTTGCGCGCCGGATTGGGCGTGAGCCTGGTGCCGCGCGTCTACGTGCAGGCCGACCTGGAAAGCGGCGCGCTGCGCCGTGTGTTATCCGACTGGACGCCGGCGAAAACCGACGTCTACGTGGTCTATCCCTCGCGCCGCCACATGGTGGCGAAAGTGCGCGCGCTGGTCGACTTCCTGATCGAGGAAATGGCGTCGCCGGCAGCCTGAGGCCGGCGGCGGCGCCAGCGTTGCGCGGCCCGCATCAATACATGTGCTGCCCGCCGTTCATGGCGACATTGCTGCCGGTCATGAACGCCGCCGCGTCGCTGCAGATAAATGCCACCAGCGCGGCGATTTCGGCGGGCTGGCCCAGCCGGCCCAGCGGGATCTGCGGCAGGATCTTCTCCTTGAGCACGTCCTCGGGCACCGCCTCGACCATGCGCGTGGCCAGGTACCCCGGCGATACGGTGTTGACCGTGACGCCCTTCCTGGCCAGCTCCAGCGCCAGCGACTTGGTGAAGCCATGGATGCCGGCTTTCGATGCGGCGTAGTTGGTCTGGCCGAAAGCGCCCTTGGAACCGTTCACCGACGAGATGTTGACGATGCGTCCCCAGCCGCGGTCGGCCATCGGCCCGCACAGGGGTTGCGTCATGTTGAACATCGAGTCGAGATTGCTGTGCAGGACGTCGTGCCAGTTTTCGTAGCTCATCTTGCGCAGGCTGGCGTCGCGGGTGATGCCGGCGTTGTTGACCAGGATGTCGATCTGGCGGCCATCGTCGGCCAGGCGCCGCGCCAGCGCCTGGCATGCATCGTAGTCGGCCACGTCGATCTTGACCTGGTCGAAGCGGCGTCCCTGGCGGGCCTCCTCGTCGATCCAGGCCCGGGCGCCGGCTTCGTCCGAGTGATAGGTGACGATGACGTCGTGGCCGGCGTCGTGCAAGGCCAGGGCGATGGCGCGTCCCAGGCAGCCGGTGCCGCCGGTGACGAGCGCGGTGCGTTTAGTCGCCATGGCGTGCTCCGAACTGGCTGGCTTCGCGCATGGCCGAGCAGGCCGAGGTCATCTGGTCGAAATAGGAGGACCACATGCGCGTCAGCGGCGATTCGGCCAGGCCGCCGCTGGCCGCGGCCGAGGCGCTGCGCAACCAGCCGCTGACGGCTTCGCTGACGCCCGCGGCCAGCGCCGCCTGGTCTTCCAGCGCGGCGTGGGTGATGGCCTGGCTGGCCTCGAGCTGGCTCTGCCATTGCTTGCGCGTGACCTCGCCCAGCGCGGGAGCGATGTTCTGCCAGTTGCCGTCGAGTTTGAGCGGCGCCAGCGTTGACAGGTACTGGCCGGTGCCGTCGCTGGCCAGGCGCTGGCCCAGTTGCAGCCAGCGCTGCTGGCTCTCGCGCGCCAGTTCGCCCAGGCGTTGGCAGTAGGCGGCGTTGGCGCCGGCGAGGTCCTGGGGCGTGGAAGCGGTTGTCTTCTTCATCATGCGTCCTTTTAAGAGTGAGTGGTAAGGGGCAACGAATGCACAGGCCTCACGCCATCTGGCTGAGGGTCTTGCGGAAACGGGTCAACGAGAAGGCGAACAGGACGCTGCCGATCAGCGCCAGCGCCAGGAACGGTTGCCAGACGACGCTCAATCCCGCGCCGCGAAAGAGAATGGCCTGGCCGAGTTCCACGAAATGGGTGGTGGGGGCGGCCAGCATGATGTTCTGCACGAATTCCGGCATGCTCTCGCGCGGCGTGGTGCCGCCGGACAGCAGTTGCAGCGGCAGCAGCACCAGCACCAGCAGCATGCCGAATTGCGGCATGCTGCGCGCAAGGGTGGCCATGAAGATGCCCATGGAGGTGGTCGCGAACAGATGCAGCGCCACTCCGGCCAGGAACAGCGCCACCGATCCCTCGACCGGCACGTGCAGCAGGCCACGCACGACGAATGTCAACGATAGCGCAGCGGACACCAATACCACCAGCCCCATGGACCACACTTTCGCCAGCATGATCTCGGTGGGAGTAACAGGCATGACCAGCAGGTGTTCGATGGTGCCGTGCTCGCGTTCGCGGATCAGGGCCGCGCCGGTCAGGATGATGGACAGCATGGTGACGTTGTTGATGATCTCCATCAGGCTGCCGAACCACGCCTGGGTCAGATTCGGGTTGAAGCGCATGCGCACCGCCAGGTCCACCGGCAGTTCGGTCGGCTTGCGGTAGCGCTGGACGAATTCGTTGATCTCGTCGGTGATGATCTGCTGGATGTAGCTGCTGCCGGTGAACGCCTGGCTCATGCGGGTGGCGTCCACGTTCAGCTGGATCTCGGCCGGCCTGCCGGCCAGCACGTCGCGCTGCAAATTGGGGGGCACGTTGACCACGAAGGTATAGCGCCCGGCGTCCATGCCGGCGTCGGCCTCGGCCAGGTTGACCATCGCCGGCCGGGTGAAATGCGGCGGATAGAACGCCGAGGTGATGCGCGCGGACAGGGGCGAGGCGTCCTCGTCCACCACCGCGATCGCGGCGTTGTGCAGCGATTCGGGCACGGCGGTGGCGGCCGTGTAGATCATCAGCGTGAACGACACGCAGATCAGCACCAGCATCATCGGGTCGCGCGCCAGGCTCCACAGTTCCTTGACGCCCAGGCGGAAGATATTGGCGGCATGTCGCGGCATGGCTCAGGTCTCCTGCTTTCTCAAAAGGAGTGTCGACGCGCCCAGGATCACGGGAATGGCGACCAGCAGCGGCCAGAACGATCCCTGCAGATTGGAGAAGTCCAGCGCCTTGCTGAACACGCCGCGGCTGATGGTCAGCATGTGCGTGGCGGGGTAGACCTGGCCGATCAGCTTGCCGGCGCCTTCCAGCGACGATACCGGGTTGAGCAGGCCGGCGAACTGCACCGCCGGCACCAGCGTGCCGATCATGGTGAAGAACAGCGCGGCGATCTGGCTGCGGGTGAAGGTCGAGGCCAGCAGACCGATGGCGGTGGCCACCACGTTGTAGATAAAGGCCGCCGCCAGCAGGGTGGCGAAGCTGCCGGTGATCGGCACTCCGAACAGGGTCACGGCCATCAGCGCCATCAACAGGAAATTCAGCATCGCCAGCGCCACGTACGGCGCTTGCTTGCCCAGCAGGAATTCCAGCCGCGTCACCGGGGTGACGTACAGGTTGATGATCGAGCCCAGTTCCTTCTCGCGCACCACCGCCAGCGCTGTCAGCATTGCCGGCATCATCAGCAGCAACAGCGGAATCACGGCCGGCACCATGGCCGGCAGGCTGCGCACATCCGGGTTGTAGCGAAAGCGGGTTTCGATGCCGACCTGCTGGGTGGCTGCCGCGCCCAGGCGTTCGCGCGCCTGTTGCTGCAGCCAGCCCTGGTGCATGCCGAGCACGTAGCCGCGGATGGTTTCGGCGCGCTGCGGCATGGCGCCATCGATCCACACGCCGATCTGGGCCTTGCGGCCGCGTTCGGCGTCGCGCGCAAAGCCCTGTGGAATCTCGATCGCCAATGACAGTTCGCCGCTGCGCATGCGCGCGTCCATGTCCTGGTAGCTGGTGATGGGGGGCTGCTCGATGAAGTAGCGCGATCCCGCCAGGTTCAGGCTGTAGTTCTGGCTCAGCGCGGTCTGGTCGCGGTCCATGACGGCATAGCGCAAGTCTTCGACATCCAGGCTGATGCCGAAGCCGATCACGAACATCAGCAGCAGCGACCCGGCCAGCGCCAGGGTGGCGCGCACCGGGTCGCGGCGCAGTTCCAGCGCCTCACGCCACATATAGCTGTACATGCGCTGCAGACTGAAGCCGCGCATTTCTTGGGCCGGTTCCGCGGCCTCCTGCGTCGGCCCGGCCGCTGCCGCCGCGCCGGGTCGGGTGCCCGCGCCGGCGTCGACCAGATAGGCGATGAAGGCCTCTTCGAGCGTGCTGGCGCCGCGCATCCGGGTGATCTCGTCGGGCGCGGCGCTGACCAGCACTTTGCCCGCATGCATCAGCGACATGCGGTCGCAGCGCTGGGCCTCGTTCATGAAGTGGGTCGAGATGAAAATGGTGACCTGGTCCTGCCGCGCCAGCGCGATCAACAGGCGCCAGAAGTTGTCGCGCGCCACCGGGTCCACGCCCGAGGTCGGTTCGTCCAGGATCAGCAGCTCGGGCTTGTGCACCATGGCCACCGCCAGCGACAGGCGCTGGCGCACGCCCATGGGCAGTTTCTCGGGCAGTTCGTCCAGCGCTTCGCCCAGATCGAAGCGCGCTACCATTTCGTCCACGCGCGCCGGGATGTGCGCCTCGGGCACGTGGAACAGCCGCGCGTGCA
Organism: Achromobacter pulmonis; assembly: GCF_902859765.1. GTDB lineage: Bacteria > Pseudomonadota > Gammaproteobacteria > Burkholderiales > Burkholderiaceae_B > Achromobacter > Achromobacter pulmonis. Next base: position 13,088 of record NZ_CADIJV010000009.1, on the reverse strand, counting down.
GCACCAGGTTCTGGCGGACGGTCAGCTCGCCATAAAGCGAGAATGCCTGCGACATATAGCCGACACGCCGGCGCGTGTCGAGATCGCGCGGGTCGACTTCGGTGCCGAACAGCCAGGCGCGGCCCTCGCTGGCCGGCAACAGGCCGGTCAGCATCTTCATGGTGGTGGACTTGCCGCAGCCGTTGGAGCCGAGAAAGCCGAAGATCTCGCCCTTGCGGATACGGAAGTTGACGTGGTCCACCGCGACGAAGTCACCGAAGCGCATGGTCAGGTCGCGCGCCTCGATGGCAATGGGCGCGTCGTCGCCCAGCGCCAGCGGCGTGATCTCGACGGGCTTGTGCCCGCGCCGTTTCTCCTCGGGCAGCAGGGCGATGAAGGCGGCCTCCAGCGATCCCGTGCCGGTGCGCTGACGCAGTTCGTCCGGGGTGCCGGTGGCCAGCACGCGGCCGTCGTCCATGGCGATGAGCCAATCGAAACGCTGCGCCTCGTCCATGTAGGCCGTGGCGACGATCACGCTCATGCCCGGGCGGTCGCGCCGGATCTGGTTGATCAGGTCCCAGAATTGCGCCCGCGCCAGCGGGTCGACGCCGGTGGTGGGTTCGTCCAGGATCAGCAGGTCGGGGTCGTGGATCAGCGCGCAGCACAGGCCCAGCTTCTGCTTCATGCCGCCGGACAGCTTGCCGACCGGGCGCGACAGGAACTCGGCCAGGCCGGTGCTTTGCGTCAGGCTGTCGATGCGGCGGCGCCGCTCGGCCGCGCCATGGCCGAACAGGCGGCCGAAGAACTGCAGGTTCTCTTCCACCGACAGGGTGGGGTAGAGGTTCTTGCCCAGCCCCTGCGGCATGTAGGCGATGCGGGGGCAGACGTCATCGCGGTGGCGCTTGTCGGCCATGTCGCCGCCCAGCACCTGGACCGTGCCGGTCTGCACCGCGCGCGAGCCCGCGGCCAGCGCCAGCAGGCTCGACTTGCCCACGCCGTCCGGGCCGATCAGGCCCACCATGCGGCCGGCCGGGATGTCCAGCGAAATGGCGTCCAGCGCCAGCGTCTTGCCGTAGCGCAGCGATACCCCCGACAGCTTGACCACCGGAGCGGGGGAGGCCGTCGTGGTCGCGGTCATCACGGCACCTTGACTTCAAGGTTGGCGGGCCACTGCGCATCGGCGTCCAGCTTGAGCCAGGCCACGCCGGGCAGGCCGGTCTTGACCTGGCGCAGGTGCTGGCGCAGCAGCTCGGGGTCGATCTGCGCCTTGACGCGGAACATCAGCTTCTGCCGCTCGGTGGCCGTCTCGACCGTCTTGGGCGTGAACTGCGCGGTGCTGGCCACGAACGATACCTTGGCAGGAATCACATATTGGGGCGCCGCGTCCAGCACGATGCGCACGTCCTGGCCCAGGGCGACGCGGCCGGCGGCCTGCTCCGGCAGGAAGAACGTCATGTAGACATCGGCCAGATCGACCATATTCAGCACCTTGCCGCCGGCGCCCAGCACCTCGCCGGCCTGGGCCACGCGATACTGCACGCGGCCGTCGCGCGGGGCGCGCAGTTCGCTGTCGGCGATATCGGCCTCGATGCGGGCAATGGTGGCCTGCGCCGCGTCGATCGCCGAGCGGGCGCCCACCTGCGCGGCGCGGGTGGCGTCAATGGCGGCCTGCGCCGCGTTGACCTGCGCGCGTGCGGCGTTGACCGCGGCCTGCGCGCTGCGCACCCGGGCGCGGTCGTCGTCCAGCTCCTGAATCGACGAAGCGCCTTCCTTGGACAGGGTCTCGGACCGCGCCAGGCGCCGGCGCGCGGCGTCCAGTTCGCTTTCGCGCTGCACCACCACGGCCTCGGCGGCGAGCTTGTCGCTTTCGCGCTGCGCCACCTGCGCGGCGGCGCTGGCGGCGTTGTTGACGGCCTGCTGGTACTGGGCGCGGGCCTCTTCGCGTTGCGCCTGCAGCGTGTCGATCTGCATGCGGGCCAGCGGCTGGCCGGCGCTGACGAAATCGCCCTCGGCCACCAGCACGTCCTGCACCCGTCCGGCCAGTTTGGTGGCAACGTCGACCTCGGTGGCCTCGATGCGGCCATTGCCGCTGATGAAGCCCGGGCCGGGGCCGGTGTCCGACAGCATGCGCCAGCCATAGTAGCCGGCGGCGGCCAAGACCGCGATCGCAAGCAGGGGAATCAGTTTTCGGGTGGGCAGCTTCATGGTGCGTATCCTGTATTGATCGGCGCGGGGGCGGTGGCAGCGGGAGCCGCACCGGCGCGGTCTGGCGTCGCGCGCCCCGCCGGCGGGGCGGATGCCGCTTGCGGCGAGGGGGCGGCCGGCGTCGCCACGCGCGTGCCGCCGCCAAGCGCGGCATACAGCCCGACCCGTGCCGCCAGCAGGGCGCGGCGCGTCTGCACCAGCGCCTGCTGCGCCGCCAGCAGGTCGCGCTGTGCGTCCAGCACCTCCAGGTAGGGCGAGGCGCCGTGGTCGTAGCGCAGCTTGGCCAGGCGCGCGCGCTCGCTCTGCGCCTGCACGGTGGCGCGCAATACCTGCACCTGTTCGGCCAGCCAGCGGCGTGCCGACAGCGCATCGGCCACATCCTTGAAGGCGCTCTGAATGGCGCGTTCGTAGCCGGCCACCGCCTGGTCGCGGCGCACCTCGGCCAGGTCCAGATTCGCGCTCCGGCGCCCGGCGTCGAACAGGGGCAGGTCGAGGCTGGGCGCGAAGTTCCAGGCGCGGCTGCCGCCGCCGAACAGGCCATCCAGTTCGGCGCTGGCGGTGCCGAACGCGCCGGTCAGCGTGATGCGCGGAAAGAAGGCGGCGCGGGCCGCGCCGATGTTGGCATTGGCGGCGCGCAGTTGGTGTTCGGCGGCAACGATGTCGGGCCGGTTGGCCAGCAGGTCCGAGGGCAGCCCGGCTGGCAGGTCGCGCATCACGCTGTCGTCGTCCAGGCCCGCGCGCGGCAGTGGCAGGGCCAGCGGCTCGCCGGTCAGCAGTTCCAGCGCATGGGCTTGCGTGGCGCGGGCCTGCTCCAGCTCGGCGCCGAGCGCCCGCGCCTGCTGCCATAGCGTTTCGACCTGGGTCAGGTCCAGCTTCGAGATCGATCCCACCTCGAAGCGGCGGCGGAAGATGCGCAGCGATTCCTCGCGCGAGGCAATGGTGGCGCGGGTCAATGCCAGCCGTTCGTCCAGTTCGCGCAGCGACAGGTAGCTGTCCGCGACCTGCGTCACCAGGCTGAGCGTGGCTGCCTTGGCGGCCGCGTCGGAGGCAAGGTAGTTCTCCAGCGCAGCATCCTTGAGGCTGCGCACGCGGCCCCAGAAATCCAGTTCCCAGGCCGCCATGCCCACGCCTACCTGGTACTGGCTGGTCACTTGCGGCTGGCCGGTGAGGTTCAGGTCGCCCGGCGTGCGGGCGCGGGCGCCTTCGGCCTGCGCGCCGATCGTGGGGAACTGGTCGGCGCGCTGGATGCCGTAGAGCGCGCGCGCTTCCTCGACACGCAGCAGGGCCACGCGCAGGTCGCGGTTATACGCCAGGGCGGCGTCGATCAGGCCCTGCAGCACGGGGTCGGTGAAGTAGTCGCGCCAGCCGATCTGCGCCGCGTCCCGCGCGGTGGCGCCGGGCGTGGCGGAGGCGGCCTGGCCGGGATAGACGGCGGCCACCGGCGCCGCGGGCCGGACGTATTGCGGCGCCATCGATACACAGCCCTGCGCCAGCAGCGCCGCCAGGATGGCCGGCGCCAGGCGGGCGGCGCGCCGCAGCGGAAGGGGGCGGCGGGTCATGCTCATTTCTCCGTGACGTAAATGCCCGGCGCATCGTCCAGCGCCGGATAGCCCTTGCGCGCGGCGCCGAGGCCGGGGGGGCTGACCGGCTTGCCAGAGCGCGCGTCCAGCCAGGCGAGCCAGTGCGGCCACCATGAGCCCTCGTGCGGCGCGGCGCCGGCCAGCCAGGCGTCCGGCGTCAAGGCCGGTTCACCGGCCGCGCGCAAGCGGCTGCGGAAGTGCCGCCGCGGATGCCCTGGCTCGCTGACGATGCCGGCGTTGTGGCCGCCGCTGGTCAGCACGAACGTCAAGGGCGCCGGCGCCAGGCCATGCAGCTTGTAGACCGAACGCCACGGCGCGACGTGGTCGGTTTCCGTGCCGACGCAGAATATCGGCAGGCGCAGGTCCTGCAGCCGCACCGGACGGCCGTCCACGAGATAGCGGCCGGAAGCCAGGTCATTGTCCAGGTACAGGTGGCGCAGGTATTGGCCATGCATGCGCGCCGGCATGCGGGTGGAATCGGCGTTCCAGGCCTGCAGGTCATTCATGGGGCGGCGCTGGCCCAGCAGATATTCCGAGATCATGGGCGCCCACAGCAGTTGCTGCGCGCGCAGCAACTGGAACGCGCCGCTCATCTGGCGCGCGGGGAAGTAGCCCAGCGCCGCCATTTCCGTCTCTATCAGCGCCACCTGGTAGGCGTCGATGAACAGGCCCAACTGGCCGGGCTCGCTGAAGTCGGTCTGCGCCGCCAGCAGGCTCAGGCTGGCCAGGCGCCGGTCACCGTCGCGCGCCATGGCGCTGGCGGCCATGGTCAGCAGGGTGCCGCCCAGGCAGTACCCCACCGCGTGCACCGCAGCGCCGGGCACGATCGCCTCGATCGCCGCCAGCGGCTCGCGCACGCCCAGGCGCAGGTAATCGTCCAGGCCCTGGTCGCGGTCGGCGGGCGTGGGATTCTTCCAGGACACGCAGAACACCGTATACCCCTGATCGACCAGATAGCGGATCAGTGAGTTGTGGGGCGACAGATCCAGCACGTAGTACTTCATGATCCAGGCCGGCACGATGAAAATCGGCTGGGGGCGCACGCGCCCGGTGGTGGGCCGGTATTGGATCAGTTCGGCCAAGGCATTGCGCAGCACCACCTTGCCCGGCGTGGTCGCGACCTCATGGCCGGGGCGGAAGTGTTCGGCGCCGACGGGCGGCTGCCCGCTCCATTGCCGCACGCCGTCTTCCCAGGCGTTGTAGGCGCCGCGCAGCAGGTTGACGCCGCCTTCGCTCAGGGTCTGGCGCCACACCAGGGGGTTGGTATAGGGATTGTTGTCGGGGGCCAGCGGTTCCAGCCACAGGCGCGCCGCGAACGCCGCCAGTTGGCGCTGGTGCGCGTCCGTCAGCGGCAGGGCGCCCGCCCACGCATCCCAGCCCTGCTGGGCCAGCTCGAAACCCTGTCGCCACAGCGCGAACGGCCACTGCTGCCAGGCCGCATCATCGAACCGGCCTGCGGGTCGCGCATGCTGCTGGGGGGGGCGCTGGGGGCATGATCGGCATGGTGGCTCCGGGATGCAAGAGCGGCGGGAGTGCCGCTCGAGGAACGGTTTGTCGCGCAACCGGGCGATGGCCCTGGGGTCGGACAAATCCGACTTCTTGATCATTGTGCCGCCGCCCTCCTGGGCTCTCCTTGATCAGGATCAAGATAACGACTGACCGGTCGGTTTTTAATGGAGGGGTCGGCGCGCGGCATGGCCACGCGTCGATTCGCACAGGGAGCAGTGGTGATGAGCACGCAACGTTTGCGTCTGCCTCCGACCGTGCGCGTCGAGCAGATTCTTGACGCCGCGCTGCAGGAGTTCTCGGCCGCCGGCTATGCCGGCGCACGGATGGATGACATCGCCTTGCGCGCCGGTTTGTCCAAAGGCGGCCTGTACGCGCATTTCGCCAGCAAGGAAGAGGTGTTCGAAGCCCTGCTGGCGCGTTATCTGAGTCCGCCGCGGATCGATGCCCGCGCCCTGGTTGACGGGTCGGACACGCCCCGTCAACTGGCCGAGCGTATCGTCAATCACCTCCATGCCAGCCTGGCGAATCCGGCCATGATTACCGCCATGCGGCTGCTGCTGGCCGAGAGCGCGCGCGTGCCGCACCTGGCGCGACGCTGGCGCCAGGCGACCGTCGACGCGCATCTGGCCGATATCGCGCAATTGCTGGCATTGGCCCGCGAGCGCGGCCTGTGCGGCGATGGCCCGGCGCTGCGGCACCCCTGGCTGCTGCTGTCGCCGGTGGTGCATGCCATCTTCATGGCAATGCTGCCGGGACCGGACGAGCGTCTCAACCTGCCCGAACGGCGCGAGGCGCATGTGGCGATGATCTGCCACTTGCTGTAATGGCAGCCATCCTGGATGCGGGGTGCGCAGCGGATGCGTCACCCTGTATCCTTGCGTCACTCCATGACTGAACGCAGCGAGGACGATGTGCCTACCTCAGGAATGACGGTCCGCGTACCGTCCTGGCGCTATTTCCCGGTGGCCCTGGCCCTGGTGCTGCCCGCGCTTGGCTGCATCGGCTGGAGCTGGCTGTACGCATTGAACAGCGAACGCGCGCAGGCCGCCACGGTGGGGCGGATCGTGCGGGTCCAGACCGAGCAGATCCTGACGCACGCCCTGGATATCCTGCCGCGTGTCACCGCCTTGGCCGCGCAGCCTTGCCCGGCCGTGCATGCCAGTCTGTTGCGTTGGGGGACGCTGAACCCGTATTTCCGCTCATTGCTGCTGGTCCGGCGCGATCGCATCTATTGTTCCTCCGTGCTGGGCGACGTGGACTATGACACCGGCACTTTCCCGCGCTGGCCGGTCGGCACGCCGCCGACGCAGTGGTTTGTCAGCGTGACGGGGACGCCGCTGGCCCCCGAGCGGCCGGCCCTGCTGCTGGGCATGGCCGGGGAGGACGGCCGTGGCGGGGTGGTGGTGATCGATGGCCGCTACGTGCAGGATCTGCTCAACGCGGTGTCGTCACTGGGGGCCTACCAGTTGGAGGTGACGCTGGGCCGGGGCGCGCCTATCCGCAGCGAGGCCTGGAGCGCGGCGGCTTCGGAGCGGCTGTTCGCATCGTCCGAGCCGATTGCCGGTCGCGATGACCTGAGCGTCACGGTGATGGCGCCGGCCGAAACCGTGGTGCGGGCCTGGCAGCAATTGTTGATCGCCTATCTGCCAGTGGCCTTGCTGTGCGGTGCGTTGCTGGCCTTCGGCGCCTACCGCCTGCAGGTGAGCCGGCAATCGTTCAAGGAACAATTGCGGCGCGCCATGCTGGCCGGGGAATTCCACGTTGAATACCAGCCGGTGTATGGCAAGGTCACCGGCCGGTGCGAAGGCGTCGAGGCGCTGATGCGCTGGCACCGCCCGGGAGTGGGCCCGGTGCGGCCCGACATCTTCATCGCGGCGGCCGAGGCCGAGGATATGATCGTGCCGCTGACGCAGCATCTGCTCAAGCTGATCCAGCGCGACATGCAGGGCTGGGCGACGCCGCCGGATTTCCACATCGCCGTGAATGTGGCGCCCGAACACCTGTCGAGCACGACGCTGGTGGCGGATATACAGGCGTTTCGCGCCGCCATCCGGCCCTCCCTGATGGTGCTGGAGATCACCGAGCGCAGCCTGATCACCGACAACGGCCAGGCCCGCGCCAACCTCGACGCGCTGCGCGCGCAGGGCGTGTTCGTGGCCATCGACGATTTCGGCACGGGCCATTGCTCGCTGTCGTACCTGCAGAAATTCCCGGTCGACTACCTGAAGATCGACAAGGGTTTTGTGCACGCCATCCAGCCCACCGGGGAAGAGGCGCCGGTGCTGGACGTGATCATCACACTGGCGCATCGCCTGGGCCTGGCCGTGGTGGCCGAAGGCGTTGAAACGCCCGAGCAGTTCAACTATCTGACGCAGCGCGGCGTGGCGTTCATTCAGGGTTACCTGTTTGCCCGGCCCATGCCGGCGGCCGATTTCGTGCGGTGGTATGCCGAGAAAGCGGCGCAGCCGCCGGTGCCCGCGGCGTCATAGCGCGCGCAGCGGCAGGTTCAATAACGAAAAGCGGTTTCCCAGCGACCACAGAACCCCGCCGCGCCCGCCTGGCGCGAAGGCCGCGCCGCGGCAGGGCCGTTCGTCCGGGTCGGCAGCGTGGCCGCATGGGGCTGAAAACACGAAGTACAGCAGCACGGCGAGCAGCAATGCCAACGCCAGGGAGAGGCGCATGATTTTCCTTTTTCAGGATAAAAAATTATTGTAAAACGATAATTTATTGCTACACTACAGCAACTTAATTTCCCCAGCAATGTCATCCGGAGACCGCCATGACAACCGCGCCGACCTCTTCATCCGCCCCGCAGACCTCGCCCCCCGCCAGCGGCGCGCGGCGCCTGGCCCGCATTCGTGGGCTGTCGCGCTGGATGCGCGGCCTGCTGGTCGTTGCCGCGGTGATCCTCGTCGCGGCGCTGGTCGGCATGTGGTTCTTCACGCCCGAGGCCGTGCTGGCCCGCGGCCTGTATTCCTTTCTCGGCGTCACGGCGCCGGCCTATACGGAACCGGCCGCGCCTGTCGCGTTGCCGCGCCTGCACCTGGGGCCTGCGTACCGGGTGCTGGGCTTTGTCTTGTTCGGGGTGGTGGCGGCGTTGGCGTTGCGCGCCATTGCGCATGCCCATGCGATGTTTTCCGACTTCAGCCGCGGCGATGTGCTGACCGTGACCTCGGCCCGGCACCTGCGTGGCATCGCCTTGCTGGTCACGGTGTTCAGCGTCGCCGTGCCGGCCTTGAAAACCGTGTTGATGTTGGCGCTCACGCTGGCCAACGGGCCGGGCGGGCGCTACATGATGGTCGGCATCGACGTCAGCGACATCCTGCTCGGCTTGCTGGGCGGCCTGTTGTTCACGCTGGCCTGGGCCATGGAAGAGGCGGCCCAGGTCGCGGAAGAGAACCGGGGATTCATCTGATGGCGATCATCGTACGGCTGGATGTGATGCTGGCGCAGCGCAAGATGAAGGCGCGCCAACTGGCCCAGGAGATCGGCATTACCGAGCCGAATCTGTCGCTGCTCAAATCGGGCAAGGTCAAGGGCATGCGCTTCGATACGCTGGAGCGCATCTGCGAAGTGCTGCAGTGCCAGCCCGGCGACCTGCTCGAATATCAACCGGGCCCGGCGCCGGGCGACGCGGACCCCGACTGACGCCGCTTCCACTTTGCCAATTTCCGCCGCGCGCCCGGTCCGAAGCCGGGCGCCGGGTTCCCACGTCTTCTCGATGGATGCCTGCTGTCATGCAAACCTTGTTCGCGCTGTCCCGCGATACGCTGCGTATCGCTTCCCTCATGGCCTGCGCCGCCACGCTGGCGGCCTGCGCACCCACCGCGCTGGCGCCCGGCGCCGCCGCGAGCGTGCGCATTACCCACAACGAACCCGGCAGGGAATGCGTCTTCCTGGGCGATGTGACCGGCAGCCAGGGCAATTTCCTGGCCGGCGCGATCACCTCCAACGCCGACCTGGAGACCGGCGCGCGCAATGACTTGAAGAACCGCGCCGCGGCCATGGGGGGAAACGTGGTGTATCTGTTGACGCAACGCGCCGGGCAGACCGGCGGCAAAGATCACGTGGAACAGACCAATGTCACGCTGTCGGGCAACGTCTATCGCTGTGGCTGACGGGCGTTGGCCGTGACGGCGCCGCGCACTCGGCGCGGCCCGCGCCGGCCGTCTCAGCCCGCCTTGGCGTGGGGCGTGGCCTTGGCGAAGAACAGGTCGGTGATCGACTGGCTGTCCAGCGGCTCGCCGGTGATGGTGCGCGCCAGCAGCTCGGCGCCCAGCAATTGCACCGAAAACACCAGGTCGGGCTGCACCCGCCGGATCTTCTCCAGGTGCTTGCTGGTGTTGACCAGGGCCACCGTCTTGGCGCCCTGTTCGCCGCTGGCCTCCTTGGCGGCCAGCACGATGAACGCGTTCTCCGCGTCGTCCTCGCGTAGCGCCAGGACGTAGCGCGCGCGGGCGACGCCAGCGCTGCGCAGCACCTCGACGCTGGAGGGGTCACCCTCGATCAGGTCGGTGGCGGCGGGGTATTCCTGTGGCAGGCCCGGGGGCACGATGACGGTGACCTCGTCGCCACGGCGGCGCAGGCCGTCGTAGACGCTCATGGCCAGGGGCGTGGCGCCGGCGATGATGATATGGTTTTTTCTCATGGCGATGGAAAACCGGCCCTTCACCAGCCGCTTCAGGTTGCCGCCTATCACCGGGCCGGCGATAGCGCTGATGGAGGTAGCGAAGACGGTGATGCCAAGAATGATAATCGACGCGGTGAACAAGCGCGCCGCGTTGCTGTGAGGAGTGATGTCGCCATAGCCTACGGTCGACATCGAGACGATGGAGAAATACAGGGCGGTGGCCGCGTCCTCGATCGGCGGCTTGAATTCCTCGCCAAGGTAGAGCGTGCCGAAGACTGCATAGATCAGCAGCGACAACATACTGACCAGGGCGAACAGCGAGCCGGCGGTGACGCTGGCACGGTCGAAGCGGCGCCAATAGGCGATCAGCGCGATCACCAGCACCAGCGTGTAGACACCCAGGCCGATGCGTCCGCTTTCGCCCAGGATGGCGAAGGTGCCCACGCCGATCAACAGCACCAGCGAGAAGGCCCAGGCGATGCGCGCCTTGAGGATCAGGCCGAGGGCGATGACCTGCAGGCCGACGCCCAGCACCAGCCGGGGGATTTCCAGCAGGCCCACCACCTGCATCAGGTCGCGCCAGTTATCCAGCGCCAGCCAGAAGGAGTACTCGCGCGCGCGCACCTCGCGCAGCACCGGGTGCATGAAGGCATAGCCGTCCAGCGCCACCAGGACGGCAAGGCACCAGTTGGGGGGAACGAGGGCGAGCAGGCGGCGTAGGCGGCGCGCAAGGCTGGTCAGGGGATTGGGCATGTCAGGGGATCCTTTGCCAGCATTCTATCGGTCCACGCGGCGGCCTTGCTATATCTGATATGTATAGAAGGCTATCAACAAAGAATTACTTGAATTGCGCCTGGCGTCCTAAACTTCCTTCATCACGCGGCTATCCGGAAGGAACGCCGCTGATACGGGCGACAAGCCCGCCAGTTGTAGCGGCGGACGAAATCCCCGGGCGTTATCACGCTGCAGCTTGGGCGGGGACTAGAGACCCTGGCCGGGCTCACGGCCAGCCCGTGCGTGAGCAGTATGAGGCACGAATGTTGGAATCGCGTGATCCAGGTAGAAGGCATCAGTGCCGGCTGATGACTCCAGGCTCACGTGTTGTTTTAGCGCGGCGTCTTACCTTCGGGGCAGCGCCGCGTTTTTTTCGCCTGCCGCCAGCCAATCGTTAGCGTATCAGTAAGTTGACGCGTTCGCATCCACGGCGGCGCGCCGCCAGCTTCCCAGTCCGTCCGGACGGCTCTCCTCCCCCCCCTCCCGCGGTTCCAGTTCCAGCGCGATATCCGCCGCGAACATGTAGCCCCAGCCATGTACCGCCCGGATCGGCAGCGTCATGTGCTGGGCGGCGGCCTTGCGCCGCAGGCGGCTGATCATCACGTCGACGAAACGGCGCCGCGTGATGGCGCCATCCGCGTCTTCGGCGCCGTCCGGATAGAACGCGTCGCGGCTGACCTTGCGATCAGGCGCCTGGACCAGGCGCGTCAGGAAATCGCGCTCGCCCGTGGTCAGCCCCAGGCGGTGGCCGGCGGGGCTGATCAGCGTCCAGCCTTTGTTGGCGAGCCGCCAGGATTCCTGCAGCGGTTCCTCGGGCGTCGGCTCGGCGGCCGGATCGGACAGATCCAGGCCGACGGCGCGCCGTACCAATGCCTGCAGCACCGCCGCCAGTTCCAGCCCGGTCACCTCCGGCGGCAGGCAGGCGTCGGCGCCGCAAAGCAAGGTGCGGATGCGGTTTTCCTCGCTGCCGAACGGCGCGATGGCGACAATACCCAGTCCGCGGTCGATGGCGCGCAGGCGCACCGCCGCATTGTGGATGTCGGGCAGGGGGGCTTCCAGGATGATCAATGGGCTGGGCCGGCGCGAATAGCGGTCGTAGACGTCGGCCAGGTCGTGGCAGCGCCGCACGCCGAAGCCCAGATGGGACAGGGCTTCGACCAACCGGGCATGGCGGGCGTCGGCCTGGCCCAAGAAAATGACATCCAGGGTGTTGTTCATGGATGCCCGCCTGTGCTTGCGCCTGCGACCGCCCGATCCTTGCGTGTCATGCCCGTCTCCCTGTGCTGCGCCACGATGTGGCGGCATCTGGCGATGTTGTCTGATGGCGGGCGAAGGTCTTGAACTATTGATCCGAGTCTGGGCCGCGGCAGAAGCCGCGGTCGCGGTCTGGGCGGCGCTTGGCTCGAGCGCGCTGCGCTCTGGCCGCCGATGGTCCGATTCCGCATGGAAGTCACGCCCGTGTTTCATTTAAACACGGGCGTGTTTTTTTGTGAAGATACGTTTCTGTAGTTTCTACTGGTAACAGTGCCGAGAGCGGATATTCCGGCGAAGCGCTTGAAACGCTGTTTGTTTACGCGATTGCGACGACAGGATATTAAGTATTACCGATACATTATTTTCTATTTTTGCATGATGAAAGGTCATAAACTCGGGCGCGGTTTTATCGTGGCGGCTGTCCGCCGTCCAACCGGGCGAAGGCCTCGCTGGGGGCCTGCGGTGCAAGCGCAAGTCAATGATAGAAATGGATTTTTTCGATAGGGCCAGGGCCGTGGATGAGGTCCTGCAAGCCATGCGCCTGACGGGCCGGGAGAGCCTGCCGCGATTTACGGATTAGCCCCCGGAATTGGGGTGTAATCGGTTTATTTGGCGGCAGTATTGAGATGTTTTAATCAAATAAATAAATTCATATTAATGTCTCAGGTTGATCGATTGGACACGTTTAGCCATCGTCTGCGCAATGCAAGAATGCTTCAGGGATGGACACAGAAGGACTTGGCAGTCGCAAGCAACCTGTCGCAGAGCGCCATTGGCAACTACGAAAGCGGCCAGCGCCTGCAGCCCTCCAGCGAGGCCCTGATCAAGTTGACCCGCGCATTGCGGGTCAATCCCATGTGGCTGAGCACCGGCGAGGGGCCGATGCTCAATCCCGGTTACGCCGAAGCCGTCACCCGCGCCGGAGAGCATCCGGAGCCGCCGCCCTGGCCGTTTGAAACCGTGTCGTACGCCACCTGCGCGCGCTTGAGCCAGCAGGAAAAGCGCCAGATTGAGCAGGTGCTGGCGGCCTATATCAAGGCACGCGGCGAATAGTCGACGGCGCGTGCCGTATCGGCGCGGTGCCGCCCGAGGCGCGCGGCCGCGCGCGTGCCCCGGCCGCGGGCGTCGCATCGGCCGCTAGCGGGGCGCGGGGCAAG
>NZ_CADIJV010000008.1 GCF_902859765.1 Achromobacter pulmonis | reverse complement strand
CGCGGTCGGGCGGGCTGAGCCGCTGCGATGCGCGGCGCCGGCGCCTGGCGGCCCGGCGCCGCGCGGCCAGGGCGAGTTCGAAAGCAAAGGTGTCATTCGTCATGGCGGTCCCGAAGCGCGCAGCGATGGCGGCTACACTGGCATGGTTTTCCGCGTAAGTAGGCAGCAATGAATCAAAATGTCTCACCCCCGGTGGCCGGCGACGCCTGGGCCCGTGTCGCTGAACGCGTGGCCGGGCAGCATTGGCCCGCCTCGACGCTATACGTGGTGGCCACGCCGATCGGCAATCTGGGCGACCTGGGATTGCGCGCCTGGCATGCGTTGCTGCGCGCCGACGTGATCGCGGCGGAAGACACCCGCGCCAGTCGCACGCTGCTGGACGCCTGGGGCATCGGCACGCCGCTGATGGCGGCCCATCGGCACAATGAGGCCGCGGCGGCGCAGGCCATCTGCGAACGGCTGGCCCAGGGCCAGCGGGTGGCGCTGGTGTCCGACGCCGGCGCGCCGGCGGTCAGCGATCCGGGCGCCCGCGTGGTGCGCGCGGTGCGCGAAGCCGGCTTCACGGTGGTGCCGGTGCCCGGTCCCAGCGCGGTGATCGCCGCGCTGATGGGCAGCGGCGTCACCACCGACGAGAATCCGGCCTATGCCTTTGCCGGCTTTCCGCCCCCCAAGGCCACGGCGCGTCAGCGCTGGCTGCGCACCTGGTGCGCGCTGCCTGCGCCAGTGGTGATGTTCGAATCGCCGCACCGCCTGGCGGCCACGCTGGCCGATCTGCTGGAAGTCTGCGGTCCGGCCCGCCTGTTGACCGTGGCGCGCGAACTGACCAAGCGCTTCGAGGAAATCGCCACTTTCCCGCTGGGCGAGGCCGCGGCCTGGCTGGCGGCGGACACCCATCGGGAGCAGGGGGAATTCGTGTTGATCGCGCACGCCCAGGACGGGCGCGAGGCGGACGAAGACGCCGATCCGCGCGCCGACGCCTTGCTCGATGCGCTGCTGGAAACGCTTTCGGTGCGAGACGCCTCGAAGGTCGCGGCCAAGGTCACCGGCCTGTCGCGCGATGTCCTGTACAACCGGGCCCTGGCCCGCAAGCATTCGTAATGCCCATGAACCATACCGCAGCGGCCCGCAAGCATCACGGCGAAGCGGGGGAACCGATCGTCTACCGGGACATGGTCACGCCCCTGGGCGAAATGCGCCTGGTCGCCAGCGGCAAGGGCCTGCGTGGCGCCTGGTTCACCGACCAGGCGTCGTTGCCGCCGGCCGAAGGCTGGACCCGCGCGGAATCCGATCCGATCCTGGAACAGGCGCGGCGCGAGCTGGAGGATTGGTTCGCCGGCCGGCGCCGCGATTTCGAGGTGCCGCTGGACCCGGTCGGCACGCCGTTCCAGCACGAGGTTTGGCGCGCGCTGTGCCAACTCGATTTCGGCCAGCTCGCCAGCTACGGCGAACTGGCGCGCGCCGTGGGGCGTCCCAAGGGCGCCCAGGCCATTGGCGGCGCGGTCGGCCGCAACCCGGTCATCATCATCATTCCGTGCCACCGCATCATCGGCGCCGACACTTCGCTGACCGGCTTTGGCGGCGGCCTGCCGCGCAAGCAGGCCCTGCTCAGGCACGAAGGCAGCCAATACCTGAGCCGCAATCCGCGCGCGCGCCGGGTCTGTGACGGGCAGGCGCAACTGCCATTCGAGCAACCGGCGTTCGACTGGCCTCCGGCCTGATCGGCCGCGGCGCTATTGCGCGGCGATGCTGGGCATGATGCCGATACGGTCCGACACCACCTGCACCGCGTCCAGCGCGCTCTGACGATCCGGATAGGGTCCGATCTTGACCCGGTACAGGTTGTTGGATTGTTCGACGGCCGCCGGGGGCGCGCCAACCATGCCCAATTGGCTGTTGATGCGGCTGACCAGCGACTGCGCATTGGCGGGCTGGCTGAACGCGCCCACCTGCAGGTAGACGCTGCCGGGCTGGCGCACGGGCGCGGCGCCGGGCGTCGGGGCCGGCTGTTGCGCCAGCGGCTGGGGCGCCAGCGCCACCGGGACGGCGGCGACGGGCGTGGCCACGGGCGTGGAACCGGTCGCCGATGCGGGGGCGGGGGCAGGGGCTCCCTGCGAGGCCAGGCGGCGAATGTCGTCCTGCGTGATGCTTTCGACCACCACCTGCCCGCTGCCCGGTCCGATGATGCCCAGCTTGTAGGCCGCCACGTAGGAAAGGTCCATGATGCGGTCGCTGTGGAACGGACCCCGGTCATTGACCCGCACGATGATGGTCTTGCCATTGACCAGGCTGGTGACGCGCGCGTAGCTGGGAATCGGCAGTGTGGTGTGCGCCGCCGTCATCGCGTACATGTCGTAGGGTTCGCCGATCGAGGTCGAGTTGCCGTGGAATTTCTTGCCGTACCACGAGGCGATGCCCTGGCGCTTGTAGGGCCGGCCGCTGGTATCCGGCACATAGCGCTGGCCGAACACCACATACGGACGATTGGCGCCGCTGGCGTACGGCTCGATGCGCGGCACCGCGTCCGGCACCTGGTCCAGGTTGGACGGCGGATTGGCGTCCGGGCCGTCGTCCTTGTAGTATCCGCCGCCCTTCTTGCGTCCCCCGGTGGAAGAGCAGCCGGCCACGGCAATGGCCAGCAACAGCATCATCAGGATATGGAGCGGACGGGACAGGGTCATGCGGATTCGTCGGGCAGTTGGGTGCGATGGCGCACCAGCAGCGGATCGTGGTCGGCAAAGCGCTTGGCCAGCTGTTCGACCACATAGACCGAACGGTGCTGGCCGCCGGTGCAGCCGATGGCGACCGTGAGGTAGTTGCGGGTGTCCTGCGTGTATTGCGGCAACCAGCGGTGCAGGAAGCCGGTGATATCGTCGATCATCAGGCCGACCTGCTCATAGCCGGACAGCCAGGTGGCGACCGGCTCGTCGCGGCCCGTCAGGGGGCGCAGGTTGCGGTCGTAATAGGGGTTGGGCAGGCAGCGCACGTCGAACACCAGGTCGGCGTCGCGCGGCACGCCGCGCTTGTACGCGAACGATTCGAAGGTCAGCACCAGCGGCGCGCGGTCGGCCTGGATCAGGTCGCGGATCCAGGCGCGCAACTGGCCGGGCGTGAGTTCGGAGGTATCGATGACATGTTCCTGCTCGCGCAGCGGCGCCAGCAGTTCGCGTTCGAGCGCGATGCAGTCGGTCAGGGAAGGCGTGGTGCCGCCGCGTTGCAGGCGGTCGGTCAGCGGGTGGCGGCGACGCGATTCGGAATAGCGCTGCACCAGGGTATCGGTACTGGCGTCCAGGAACACCACGCGCAGGCTGGTCCCCATGGCGCGCAGCGCCGTGACCACGTCGGGCAGTTCGGCCAGCTCGCCGGGCGAGCGTACGTCGATGGCCACCGCCACGCGCTCCAGGCCGTCGTCGCGGGCATTGGCGATGAACTCGGCCAGGAACCGCACGGGCAGGTTGTCGACGCAGGTATAGCTGGCGTCCTCGAGCATGCGCAGGGCAACCGACTTGCCTGAGCCTGAGATGCCGGTAACGAGGACGACTTTCAACATGGACATGATTGTGGCACGCTTTTCCAGGAGGATGCCGGGGGTTGGCATCTGATATGGCCGTAAACTGCGAATCTGCGCCTGTACTGCCTGGCGGGGTTCGGCTTAAGCTTGGGCACCCGCACACGACCGATTCACCTACGCGCCCCGCCGCCATGCGGCGCCGGGGTTGGAATTCGACTTAGTGTTAACTGGCCCTAGATGTTAGCCCTCATTTGCTTTCGTCGTGTTTCACTGCCGCGGTTTTGGGTGAAAACCCGCCTCGTGGCCGCCACCGTTGTTGCCTTTTCGGCAGCGCCCGCGCTGGCCCAGGACGCGCCGCGGGTCTTGCAGCCAGGGACCATGGCCGCCCGGGTGGCCGCCTGTACCGCCTGTCATGGCGAGCAGGGCCGCGCCGGCGCCGACGGTTATTACCCGCGCCTGGCGGGCAAGCCGCAGGAATACCTCTACCACCAGTTGCTCAATTTCCGCGACGGCCGGCGCCAGTACCGGCCCATGGCGCACCTGTTGGCGGGCCTGCCGGATACCTACCTGCACGAAATGGCCGCCTATTTCGCCGACCAGCACGTGCCGTATCCGCCGCCGCTGCGCGCCGAGGTTTCCGCCGCCACGCTCGAAGCCGGCCGCCAACTGGCGCTGTCCGGCGATGCCGCCCGCGGCCTGCCGGCCTGTACGGCCTGTCATGGCACTGCGCTGGGCGGGCTGCTACCCGCCATTCCCGGCCTCCTGGGCCTGCCACGCGACTACATCGGCTCGCAGATCGGCAGCTGGAAGAATGGCCTGCGGCGCGCCGCCGCGCCCGACTGCATGGCCGATATCGCCAACAAGCTCACTCCCGCGGACATCGGCGCCCTGGCGGCCTGGCTGTCGTCGCAGCCGGTAACTGCCACCTATGCGCCCGAGCCGGCCGGCGCCCTGCGCCTGCCCGCCGAGTGCGGCAGCCAGGCGCAGCGCTGAGAGGGCCGCCGGATGAAACTGATGAAGCGTATTCTGGGCGTCCTGTTGGCGCTGGCCGTGATCACGCTGGTCGCGTTGTACTGGCTCGGCACGCGCGACGACGCCAGCACCGGCCCGGCCGCGGCGCCGGCCGACCCGCAGCAACGCATCGAGCGCGGGCGTTACCTGGCACAGGCCGGCAATTGCGCGGCCTGTCATACGGCGCGCGGCGGCCAGGCGTATGCGGGCGGCACGCCGATCCCGACGCCGTTCGGCACGATCTACGGTCCCAACATCACGCCCGACGAGCGGACCGGGATCGGCGCCTGGAGCGCGGATGATTTCTGGCAGGCGCTGCACAACGGCAAGTCGCGCGATGGCACGCTGCTGTATCCGGCCTTCCCGTACACCGAATACACCCGCGTCACGCGCGCGGACGCCGACGCGTTGTACGCCTATCTGCGCACGGTGACGCCGGTCAACCAGCCCAGCCGCGCGCCGGAACTGGAATTTCCCTACGATCAACGCATCCTGCTGGCGGCGTGGCGCGCCCTGTATTTCCGGCCGGGCGTGCAGCCACCCGATCCGGACCAATCGACCCAGTGGAACCGCGGCCGCTACCTGGTCGAAGGCCTGGGCCACTGCGCCGCCTGCCATGCGCCGCGCAACAGTCTGGGGGCCACGCGCGCGGCCGATGGCCTGGCCGGCGGCATCATCCCGACGCTGGACTGGTATGCGCCGCCGCTCACCAATGATCCGCAAACGGGCCTGGGACGCTGGTCGGCCGAGGACATCGCCGCGCTGTTGCGCACCGGCATCGCGGCGCATTCCAGCGCCAGCGGGCCGATGGCCGAGGTGGTGCTGGGCAGCACGCAGCACCTGAGCGATGCCGACGCGCTGGCGATGGGCGTGTATCTGAAGTCGCTGCCGGCAAGCCCGGCGGCGGCCGGGACTCGCGCCGCGGTGGCGCCCGCTGCCATGGAACTGGGCGGCCGGATTTACCGCCAGCAGTGCGCGCAATGCCACCAGCCGGCGGGCGAGGGCAGCCCGGGCGCGTGGCCGGCCCTGGCCGGCAATCCGACCGTGACGGCGCCGTCGCCGCTGAACGCGATCCGCATGGTGCTCGATGGCGGCTTCGCGCCGGCCACCGCGGCCAATCCGCGGCCCCACGGCATGCCGCCTTTCGGCCAGTCGCTCAACGACAACGACATTGCCATGCTGGTGTCCTACATCCGCAACAGCTGGGGCAATCAGGCAGGCGGCGTGACGCCGCTGGAGGTCAAGCGCGCCCGCGCGGCCTCCACCCGCAACTGATCAGGACAGGGGCCTGCCGGTGCCGCAGGCCGCGTGCGCCATCTCGCCCAGGGCGCGGATGGCGTCGGCCTGGGACGCGCTCCAGGGATGGCCGTAGTTCAGCCGCAGGGCATTGCCAAACTGGCCGCTGGCCGAAAATATCGGGCCCGGCGCGACGCTGATGCCGCGGGCCAGGGCCTGCCGGTGCAAGGCCAGCGCATCCACTGCCGCCGGCATGTCCAGCCACAGGAAAAAACCGCCCTGCGGACGGGTGACGCGCGTGCCCGCGGGAAACCCTTGCGCAATCGCGTTGGCCATCAGGTCCTGCTGCGCCTGCAGCGTTTCGCGCAGCCGCCGCAGGTGACGGTCGTAGCCGCCCTGTTCCAGGTACTCGGCGAGGGCGCCCTGGGCCGGGCCGGACGCCGACAGTGTCGAGGACAGTTTCAGACGCTGCACGCGCTGCGTGTAGCGGCCGGCGCTGGCCCAGCCGATGCGGTAGCCGGGCGCCAGACATTTGGAGAATGACGAGCAGTGCAGCACCAGGCCGTGCTGGTCATACGCCTTGGCGGGCACCGGCCGGGCCGCGCCGAAATACAGCTCGCCGTAGACGTCATCCTCGATCAGCGGGATTTCGTGGCGCGCCAGCAGCTCGACCAGCTGGCGCTTCTTGTCGTCGGGCATCAGGCTGCCCAGCGGGTTCTGGAATTGCGTCATCAGCCAGCAGGCCTTGGGCCGGTGGCGCTTGATCGCGCTTTCCATCGCGTCCAGGTCGACACCGGTGCGCGGATGCGTCGGTACTTCCAGGGCCTTTAGGCCCTGGCGTTCCAGCGCCTGCAATGCGCCGTAGAAGGTGGGGGCCTCGACGATGACTGTATCGCCGGGTCGGGCCACCGCTTGCAGGCACAGGTTCAGCGCTTCCAGCGCGCCGTTGGTGACCACGATATCCTGGGCCGGCACGTTGATGCCGGCGATCAGGTAGCGCAGCGCGATCTGCCGGCGCAGCGCCGGATTGCCGGGCGACAGGTCTTCCATCGTGTCCAGCGGGTCCTGGCGCTTGAGGTGCGCCGCCATGGCCTGGGCCAGGCGCGGCAGCGGAAACAGCAGGGGCGAGGGAAAGGCCGATCCCAGTGGCGTAACGTCGCGGTTGCGCACCGACCCGAGGATGTCGAAGATGCGTTCGCTGATCGCCAGCTCGGTCGATTCGCCATCCGGGTGGGAGGTGTCCGGCTCCGGCGGCAGGCTGTCGCCGCGCGTATTGACGTAGTAGCCGGAACGGGGGCGGGCGCGGATCAGGCCGCGTGCTTCCAGCAGGTAGTAGGCCTGGAACACCGTCGACGGGCTGACGCCGCGGGTGGCGCAGGCCTCGCGCACCGAGGGCAGCTTGTCGCCCACGCGCAGCACGCCGTCGCGGATCGACCTGGCGATCTCGTCGGCGAGTTTCTCGTACAGGCTCACGGTGCCGCGGGGCGACGCGCGTTCACTTGCTGCTTTGCAGGATCGCCATCGCCTGGCGCTCCATGAACTCGCCCAGGGTGTCGATGCCGCGCAGCTTCAGGATGGTATTGCGCACGGCGGCTTCGACCAGCACCGCCAGGTTGCGGCCGGCGGCTACCTGCAGCATGACCTTGCGCACCGGCAGGCCCAGCATGTCCTGGGTGATGTCCTGCAGCGGCAGGCGTTCGAATTTGTCCTGCGCGGTCGCGCGCACCAGGTGCACGATCAGCTTCAGGCGCATCTTGCGGCGCACCGAGGTCTCGCCGAAGATGGTGCGGATGTCGAGCAGGCCCAGGCCGCGCACTTCCAGCAGGTTCTGCAGCAGTTGCGGGCAGTGGCCTTCGATCATGTTGGGCGCGGTGCGCGAGAACTCGACCGCGTCATCGGCCACCAGGCCGTGGCCGCGCGAGATCAGTTCCAGCGCCAGTTCGCTCTTGCCCAGGCCGGACTCGCCGGTGATCAGCACGCCCAGGCCGAGCACGTCCAGGAACACGCCGTGCACCGTGGTGGTGGGCGCGAGCTTCTTGCCCAGGTAGATGCGCAGCAGGTCGATCAGCTGCGCCGCCGCCACCGGGGTGGACAGCAGCGGCACCTGATGCTGGTCGCATTGGTCCACCAGGTCTTGCGGCGGCGTCAGGCCATCGGCCAGCAGGATGGCCGGCACGCCGCCGATCAGCAGCTCGTCCATGTGGTGCATGCGGCGGCGCAGGTCGAAGCGGGTGTAGTACGCCAGTTCTTCCTGGCCAAACACCTGGATGCGCGACGGGTGGATCAGGTTCAGGTGGCCCACCAGGTCGGCGGCCGCCATGCCGTCATCGGGAATCGCGCGGTCCGCGGCGCCCTGGCCGGAAATCCAGTTGAAGGGGATTTTGTCGGCGTTGTCGTCGACGAGTTCCTGCACCGTAAGCATGGCAGCGTTTCCGCGAGGGGTCAGAGTTGGCCGGTGGTCAGCATCTTGTGCACGACGGCCGGGTCGGGCTCGGTGGCCAGGGCCTCGCGCAGGGCCTTGTTGGACATGAGTTGCGCCAGTTCGGCCAGGATGTCCAGGTGTTGTTGGGTGGCGGTCTCGGGCACCAGCAGACAAAGCAGCATCGAGAAGGGCTGGCCGTCCGGCGCGTCGAAGGCGATCGGCTGCGCCAACCGGATGAAGGCGGCCAGCGCCTGCTCCAGGCCCTTGACGCGGCCATGCGGCACCGCCACGCCTTGTCCCAATGCGGTCGAGCCCAGGCGTTCCCGTGCAAACAGGCTGTCGAACACGAGCGCGCGCGCCAGGCCGTGGTTGTTTTCAAAGAGGAGGCCGGCCTGTTCGAACGCGCGCTTCTTGCTCGTGGCGAGCATATCGAGGACGACGTTGCCGGCGGGAAGGATGCGCGACAAATGATTCATCGGATCATTATAGGGTTATATGATGCACTGCAAAAAGCTCCGGTCGGAGGCGCTGCCTGGCGGTCCGCACCCTCCTGGATCAGTCCGCCGCTCCCGGCACGAGAGCGACAGCATAGACCGATAGTGCCCGATTGTGGGCATTCTTCGTGCGTAGGCAGGTATACCGGCGCGATATGGCGTCGCCGGGAACAGGGGAATTCGGGGTTTGCGTGTCGCCGCGCGGCAGGGGCCGGGGCTATGGGGGACAAAGCGGGGTGTTTGCCGATGCCCCGGCTGGACTGTGCGTCTAGCGGGACACCGGGACTTAGGCAGGATTCAGGAATCGCTGTTTCTGGGCTCGCACGGCGAGCGGGACATGAAGCGCGGTGTTACTGGGTTGGCGAAAGGCTCGCCGCTTGCCGCTTCACGGACTCTGCCGAGTGGCTTCTTACCTTGTCCTTGTGCTTGATGACCTGACGGTCGACTTTGTCAGCAAGAAGGTCTATCGCTGCGTAGAGATTTTCATCGGTTGCCTCACAATGAATGTCCTTGCCGCTAAGACGCATGGTGATTTCGGCTCTGTGCCGCAGGGGCTCTACTGAGAGCATGACCTGGGTATCGATGACGTGATCGAAATGCCGCAGCACTCGCGCCAGTTTGTTCATGACATATTCCCGGATGGCCGGGGTGACGTCGAGGTGACGACCGCAGATGCTCAGGTTCATAGTGTGCTCTCCTTCTAAAAGAGGAAAAAACGTTGCGCGGAAGGCGCGGTTGGGGTCGTTAGGCGTTCTCCTTGTTTGAGAGGTTCGTTTGATACTAGTGTATAGACTCGGGCCGATAAAACAAGCTGACCTAGCGCAAGTTCATGGCATTTTCATGGCGGCCGCCCAGGGGCGCGCCCGGGCCCCGCGTGGGGGCCCTGGGAGTTTCCCCAATCCGGGGGGGGGTACATGCGGAAGTGTTCGCCCAGGTAGACGCGCCGCACGGCCGGATCGCCGACGATTTCGTCGGGATGACCGTCGGTCAGCACCTTGCCTTCGCTGATGATGTAGGCGCGGTCGCAGATGCCCAGCGTCTCGCGCACGTTGTGGTCGGTGATCAGCACGCCGATGCCGCGGCCCTTCAGGAAGCGCACGATGCGCTGGATCTCGATCACGGCGATGGGGTCGACCCCGGCGAACGGTTCGTCCAGAAGGATGAAGCGCGGGCTGGTGGCCAGGGCGCGCGCGATTTCGACGCGGCGGCGTTCGCCGCCCGACAGCGAAATGGCGGCGTTGCTGCGGATATGGCCGATCTGCAGCTCTTCGAGCAGCAGCTCCATTTGTTCATTGATTTTGGGCGTGGACAGCGCGCGGCCGTCCGGTCCCAGTTGCAGCTCAAGCACCGCGCGGATGTTCTGCTCGACTGTCAGGCGCCGGAACACCGAGGCGTCCTGGGGCAGGTACGACAGCCCCATGCGGGCGCGCTTGTGGATCGGCATGGCGGTAATGACCGAACCGTCGATCTCGATGCGTCCGGCGTCGGCCGGCACCAGGCCGACGATCATGTAGAAGCTGGTGGTCTTGCCGGCGCCATTGGGGCCGAGCAGGCCGACCACTTCGCCGCTGGAGACGGACAGGGACACGTCCTGCACCACCGTGCGGCCGTTATAGGTCTTGCGCAAGCCGGTTGCGCGCAGGCTGCCCTGCTTGACGCCCGAAGGGGCGGAGGTCACGGGACTCTGCACTGAAGGTTGGTTCATCGTGGCTGCGTATGGGTGGCGTGGGAGGCGCTTCAGCGCCCCTTCTTCGATGCTTGTTGCTTGCGGCACTCGGCGATGGCGGCGTCGGCCTTGGCGCGCGGTTCGGCCACCGAGCGCACCCGGCCGCCGGCGGCCGACGAGTTCGGGCCGCCCTGGGCTTCGTAGGTGCCGCTCTTCTCGTTGTAGCGCACGCGGTCGCCACGGATGGTGTCGAAAGGCTTGCCACAGACATACCGCACCACCACCGCCTGGCCGATCAGGTCGAAGGTGCTCTTGGTGCCGTCATATTCGGCGCGCAGGCCTTTGCCTTCGATCAGTTCGAAGTTCTCCGGGCGTTCCTGGCGGATGGTCACCACCTTGCCCTTGTTGGCGGTGGCGGTGCCGTACTGGTTGCCGGCCGCGTCCTCGTGCATTTCCAGCGTGTCGGAGGTCAGCGTCATCAGGCCGCGCGTCATGTTGACGTTGCCGGTGAACACGCTTTGCTTCTTGACGTCGTCGTAGTGCAGCGTATCCGACAGGATCGTGGTGGTGGGCTCCTCGGCGGGCGCGGCCTTGCTCGCGCCGGCGGCCGGCTGGGGATCGGCCGCGAGCGCCGGCGCCATCGCCGATGCCATCAGCAGCACCGCGCCCAGCAGGCGCGTGGTGGGGGCAATGCGAATCCGGAGGTCGGTCATGGTTTTTTCTGGTCAGAGGAGTTGGCAGGCGTTTCGGCGGGGCGGCGCGACTTGTTTTCCGTGCCGGCGATTTGCACGTCGGTGGCGGCCGATACCTGCAATTGGCGTGTCTTGTTGTTGTAACGCATGCCCTTTCCGTTCATGCGCGAGCGGCCCTTGATGACCTCGGCGGGCAGGTCGGTGTAGACCACGTCGTCGTCGGGCAGCAGGATCAGTTGCTGGCTGCGCACGTCCAGGACGTCGTTGTTGGCGTCGGGCTGGCGGTGCACATGGGCGTCGCCGTTCATGATGATGCGCTTGCCGCCTTGTTCCATGACGGCCGTCTTGGACACGCCCACGGTGATCGGGCTGGCCTCGCGCTGGCCGATGGCCCGCGGCTGGGTGATGTGATAGGAGTCGTCGTCGGGAAAGTGCTCGGCGTATTCGCCTTCCAGCCGGTTGATGGGACGGCCGGTGGCATCGGTGCGCAGCATCACGAAATTGCGCGACCAGGCGTCCATTTCGTGCGTGACGCGGCGCGGCGGATCCGTCTGGATGGCGCGCTGCGCGTAATCGGCGGCCCAGTACGTGCTGGCGACGAGCACCAGCAGCAGGAACAGCGCGATGAGGGAAGGAAAACGGTCTTTCATCGGGTCTGGGTAGGGTGGCGGCGCTTACTGGATGGCGCCCGGGCCGAGCAGCCCCGGCGCGGCCAGGAAACTGCCCAGCCGGCCCTGGGACGCCAGCAGCAGGTCGCAGCATTCGCGCACCGCGCCGTTGCCGCCGGGGTGCGTGGCGATCCAGTGGGCCGCCTGGCTGACGTAGCCCGGGGCATTCGGCACGCTGGCGGCGAAGCCTGCGCGTTGCATGGCCGGCAGGTCGATGATGTCATCGCCCATGTAGCCGGTCTGGTTCAGTTGGACCGCGCTGCGCTGCGCAAGTTCGGCCAGGGCCGCGCCTTTGTCGCGCACGCCCTGCATGACCTCGGAAATCCCCAGTTCGGCGGCGCGGCGCGCCACGATGGGGCCGGAGCGGCCGGTCATCAGGGCGACCTTCAGGCCGCCTTCCATCAGCAGGCGCAGGCCGTGGCCGTCCAGCGAATGGAAGCGCTTCTGCACTTCACCGGTTTCGCCATAGTACAAGCCGCCGTCGGTCAGCACGCCGTCCACGTCGAAGACCATCAGGCGCACGGCGGCGGCGCGTTCGCGGATGGCCGGCGCGATGCGGGCCAGGACCAGTGCTTCGGCGGGGTGGGTGATCGAGGAAGGAAGGGTCATAGTCATACCACTTTGGCAGCCATCAGGTCGTGCATGTGCAGGGCGCCGAGCAGGGCGCCATCGGCGTCCAGCACCAGCATGTGATTGAGCCGCAGTTCGTCCATCTGGCGGGCGGCCTCGACGGCCAGCGCGTCCGGGTTGATGCTGCGCGGCGAGCGCGTCATGCCGGCCTCGACCGTCAGGCTGCGGATGTCGCCGTAGCGTGCGATCAGGCGGCGCAGGTCGCCGTCGGTGAAGATGCCCACCGGGCGGCGGCGCGGATCGCAGACCACGGTCATGCCCATGCCCTTGGCGGACATGACTTCGAGCGCCTGCGAGACCGGCGTGCCCAGCGCCACCACAGGCAGGGCGTCGCCCTCGCGCATGACGTTGCGCACATGGGTCAGCAGGCGGCGGCCGAGCGCGCCGCCGGGATGCGAGCGGGCGAAGTCCTGCGGGCCGAAGCCACGCGCTTCCAGGCAGGCCACGGCCAGCGCGTCGCCCAGGGCCAGCGCGGTGGTGGTGCTGGCGGTGGGCGCGAGGTTCAGCGGGCAGGCTTCCTGGGACACGCTGGCATCCAGGTGGACGTCGGCCTGCTGGGCCAGTTCGGACTGCGGGTTGCCGGTAATGGCCACCAGGCCGGCGCCCATGCGGCGCGCCACCGGCAGGATGGTGAGGAGTTCCTGGCCGGAGCCCGAGTACGAAATGGCGATCAGGACGTCGTCGCGGGTAATCATGCCCAGGTCGCCATGCACCGCTTCGGCGGCATGCATGAAGAAGGCGGGCGTGCCGGTCGAGGCCAGGGTCGCGGCGATCTTGCGGGCGATATGGCCGGTCTTGCCGATGCCGCTGACCACCACCCGGCCGCGGCAGGCCAGCAGCATGGCGACGACCCGCGCGAAGCCGTCGTCCAGCCGCGCGGACAGGTCCAGGATGCCCTGGCTTTCGATTTGCAGCGTCCTGCGGGCGGATGCCAGCGCGGTCTCGGACGATGTGGTGGGATGGTCGGTCATCAGGGGATTTTAATATCAGGTTGCGGGTTTGCCCCGGGCTGGGGGGTATGGCATCCTGGCGGCTCTTTCATCCGGCTATCAATCTTTCCTTTCCAGGCCCGCTCCATGTCCAGCATTCCCAGCCCCGTCCTTGGCACGCCCCTGTCCCCCCTGGCCACCCGAGTCATGCTGCTAGGCTCGGGCGAATTGGGCAAAGAGGTCATCATTGCCCTGCAGCGGCTGGGCGTAGAGGTCATAGCGGTGGATCGATATGCCGACGCGCCGGGCCACCAGGTGGCGCATCGCGCGCATGTCGTGTCGATGACCGACCCGGCGGCGCTGGAAAAGCTCATCCGCGAGGAGCGGCCGCACGTTATTGTCCCCGAAATCGAGGCCATTGCCACCGGTTTGCTGGTGGAACTGGAGGCGGCCGGCGTGGCGCGGGTCACGCCGACTGCCCGGGCGGCGCAACTGACCATGAACCGCGAAGGCATCCGGCGCCTGGCGGCCGAGACCCTGGGCCTGCCCACCTCGCCCTACGCCTTTGTCGATACCGAGGACGAACTGCGCCAGGCTATCGACGCCGGCATCGGGTATCCCTGCGTCATCAAGCCGGTCATGTCCTCATCGGGCAAGGGCCAGTCCGTGATCAAGACCGCGGACGACGTGGCCTCGGCCTGGCGCTACGCCCAGGAAGGCGGCCGGGTGGGGGGCGGCCGCGCCATCGTCGAGGGTTTCATCCGCTTCGATTACGAAATCACCCTGCTGACCGTGCGCGCGCGCGGCGCCGACGGCCAGGTCGAGACACACTATTGCGAGCCGATCGGCCACAAGCAGGTCGACGGCGATTACGTCGAAAGCTGGCAACCGCACCCGATGTCGCCCGCCGCGCTGGAGCGGGCCCGCGAGATCGCGCTGGCGGTCACCGCCGAGCTGGGCGGGCTGGGCATCTTCGGCGTCGAGTTGTTCGTGGCCGGCGACCAGGTCTGGTTCTCGGAAGTCAGCCCGCGCCCGCACGATACCGGCATGGTCACCATGATCACCCAAGCCCAGAACGAGTTCGAGCTGCATGCCCGTGCCCTGCTGGGCCTGCCGGTGGATACCGCGCTGCGCCAGCCCGGCGCCAGCAGCGTCATCTACGGCGGGGTCGATGCCAAGGCCGTGTCGTTCCATAACGTGGCGCAGGCGCTGGCCGAACCCGGCACCGACATCCGCCTGTTCGGCAAGCCCGAATCCTTCGTCAAGCGCCGCATGGGCGTGGGACTGGCGGTCGCCGAAGACGTGGCCGCCGCGCGCGCCAAGGCCAAGCGCGTGTCCGCCGCCGTGACCGTCAAGGCCGGCTGACGCGCACGCCGGCCCGGGCCGCGACGCCCCGGTAGCCCACCGGCCTCCAAACCACCCGCCTGCCGGCGGGTGTTTTTTCGTCGTTTGCACGCAACGGACCAGGACTGATTGCGCGGCTGGAACGCCGGAATTGTCATCGCTTGCGGCTATACCCCTATTGCGGGTGTGGTTTGTGTTTTCGCACAGTTTGTTCGATAATTTCAGGAATTTCTGAAATCAGCGTAACTATTTTTTGCCGTCGATGCTTTAGCGGGCCTGGATTGATCATGGTGCTTACCCCTCAAACCGAACGTTTCGTCCTGCACTTTGGCGAAATGGGCAGCCGTTGGGGCGTCAATCGCACCGTCGGCCAGATCTACGCCCTGCTGTTCCTGGCGCCCGAGCCCCTGCCGGCCGAGGACATCGCCGAAACACTGGGCTTTTCCCGCTCCAACGTCAGCCTGGGCCTGAAGGAATTGCAGTCCTGGCGGCTGGTGAAGCTGGTGCACCAGGTCGGCGACCGCCGCGACTACTTCGAGACCCCCAAGGATGTCTGGGAGATCTTCCGCATCCTGATGGAAGAGAAGCGCAAGCGCGAAATCGATCCTACCCTGACCCTGCTGCGCGACACCCTGCTCGAGCCCCCGGCCGGGCCCGATGGCGCCTACGCGCAACAGCGCATGACCGAAATGCTGGAGCTCATCGAACTGTCCACCGGATGGTTCGATGAGGTTCAACGTCTGCCGCCGGAAACCCTGCAGAACCTGATGAAACTGGGTTCGAAAGTGCAGAAGGTGCTGGGCTTCGCCGGCAAGTTGCGGGGCAAAGGCTGATCGCCGATCTGTCCCGAATTTTTCAGGAAACCTCTATGAAGCTGTATACAACGCCCTTATCATGGCGCCAGAGACGGTCTGGGCACCATGCCGGTTGCTGTGGCCACTCACTTGCCTGGGAGCGCTCCCATGATTGATCTCGACGTCGTCAACCTGTCGCGATTCCAGTTTGCCGCGACCGCGCTTTACCACTTCCTCTTCGTCCCTCTCACGCTTGGCCTGTCGTTCATCCTGGCCATCATGGAAAGCGTGTACGTCATGACTGGCCGCCCCATCTGGAAGCGGATGACCATGTTCTGGGGCACCCTGTTCGGCATCAACTTCGCACTGGGCGTGGCCACGGGCGTGGTCATGGAGTTCCAGTTCGGCATGAACTGGTCGTACTACAGCCACTACGTGGGCGACATCTTCGGCGCGCCGCTGGCGCTCGAAGGGCTGATGGCCTTCTTCCTGGAAGCCACCTTCGTCGGCCTGTTCTTCTTCGGCTGGAACCGCATGTCCAAGGTCAGCCACCTGGTGGTGACCTGGCTGGTGGCGTTCGGCACCAACTTCTCGGCGCTGTGGATCCTGATCGCCAACGGCTGGATGCAGAACCCGGTGGGCGCGGTGTTCAACCCGGACACCATGCGCATGGAAATGACCGACTTCGCCGCGGTCATCTTCAACCCGGTGGCGCAGGCCAAGTTCGTGCACACGGTCAGCGCGGGCTATGTGGCCGGCGCCATGTTCGTCATGTCGATCAGCGCCTGGTACTTGCTCAAGGGCCGCCACACCGACCTGGCCAAGCGCTCGATGGCGGTGGCCGCCAGCTTTGGCCTGGCCTCGGCCCTGTCCGTGGTGGTGCTGGGCGACGAGAGCGGCTATCTCACGACTGAACACCAGAAGATGAAGATCGCGGCCATGGAATCCATGTGGCATACCGAGCCGGCGCCCGCGTCCTTCAACCTGATCGCGCTGCCCAACCAGGCGGAACGCAAGAACGACTTCGCCATCGAGATTCCCTACGTCATGGGTATCATCGGCACGCGGTCGCTGACCACGCCGCTGCTGGGGATCAACGACCTGATCCTGCGCGCCGAGAACCGTATCCGCGATGGCATGGTGGCGTACGACGCCTTGCAGAAGATCCGCGCCAATCCCAAGGACGTCGACGCGCGCATGGTGTTCGATCGCACGTGGCCCGATCTCGGCTACGCGCTGCTGGTCAAGCGCTACCAGCCCGACATGAGCAAGGTCACCGAGGACGACATCAAGAAGGCGGCGGTGGATACCGTGCCGAACGTGGCACCGCTGTTCTGGGCGTTCCGCGTCATGGTGGCCGTGGGCATGTACCTGATCCTGTTCTTCGGCGTGGCGTTCTGGCTGGCCTCGCGTGGCCGCCTGGACGGCCGTCGCGGCCTGCTGAAGGTGGCGCTGTGGAGTCTGCCGATGCCATGGATCGCCATCGAGAGCGGCTGGTTCGTCGCCGAGTATGGCCGCCAGCCCTGGGTGATCGAGGGCGTGCTGCCGACGTACTACGCGGCCTCGGGCCTGACGGTCGCCGACCTGGCCATCAGCCTGGCGATCTTCCTGGTGCTGTACACGACACTGCTGATCATCGGCGTGAAGGTGATGCTGCATGCCGTGAGGAAGGGCCCTAAGTCCGACACGCCGGCGCCCGCCAGCGCCGCCGCCGATCCAGTCCACGCCGCCGTGCGCGCCTGAGGGGAGAGAAGCAATGGATACCCTTATTCCTTTCGACTACGCCACCTTGCGGGTGGTCTGGTGGGTGCTGCTTGGCGCGTTGCTGATCGGCTTCGCCATCATGGACGGGTTCGATCTGGGCGTGGCCGCGCTGTTGCCGGTGGTCGCCAAGACCGACGCTGAACGCCGCGTCGTGATCAACGTCGTCGGCCCGGTCTGGGAAGGCAACCAGGTGTGGCTGATCACCGCGGGCGGCGCCATCTTCGCCGCCTGGCCGCTGTTGTATGCCGCGTCCTTCTCGGGCTTCTATCTGGCGATGATGCTGGCGTTGATCGCATTGATCCTGCGCCCGGTCGGCTTCAAGTACCGCAGCAAGATGGAAGGCTCGCGCTGGCGCAACAGCTGGGACGGCGTTCTGTGCTTCTCGGGCGTGGTGGCTTCGCTGGTGTTCGGCGTGGCCGTGGGCAACATCATCCTGGGCGTGCCGTTCACCTTTGACGAAAACGCGCTGCGCATGGTGTACCAGGGCCATTTCTACCAGCTGTTCACGCCATTCGCGTTGCTGTGCGGCGTGCTCAGCGTGGTGATGCTGGCGATGCACGGCGCCGTGCTGCTGGCCTGGCGCACCGAGGATCCGGTGTCGTCGCGGGCCCGCAATTGGGGCCGCCTGTGCGCATTGCTGACGCTGGTGCTGTTCGTCGCGGGCGGCTTCTGGGTGACGGCCTTGGACGGCCATGTCATCACCAGCGCCGTGGACGCGCAGGGGCCGTCGGATCCGATGCTCAAGAGTGTCGCCGTGCAGGCCGGCGCCTGGATGGCCAACTATGCCAAGTGGCCGCTGATGTGGATCGCGCCCGCGCTGGGCGTGGCCGGCGCCGTGCTGGTGCTGCTGCTGTTGACGCTGCGTGCCAACGTGCTGTCGTTCCTGGCCTCGGCGGTCTCGATCGCCGGCGTCATCCTGACGGTCGGCTTCTCGCTGTTCCCGTTCCTGATGCCGTCGTCGAGCAACCCGCAGGCCGGCCTGACGGTCTGGGATGCCTCGTCCAGCCACTTGACGTTGTGGATCATGGTGATCGCCGTGGTCGTCTTCCTGCCCATCGTGACGGTGTACACCGCCTGGGTGTACCGCGTCATGCGCGGCAAGGTGACCCACGCATCCGTGGGCGACACGCCCAACTCGTACTGACAAAGGAGCCTTCACCATGTGGTATTTCTCATGGATACTCGGCCTGGGACTGGCGTGTGCGTTCGCCATCCTCAATGCAATGTGGTTCGAGCTGCGCGAAGGTCACTCGCATGACCCGCGCGCCAGCCGCAGCGACGAGTGAGCGGCCCCGCCAGCAGCCTGGAGCATGATCCCTCGGCCAGCCTGGGCAAGCCACCGCGCGAACAGTCGCGCTGGCTGCGGGCGCTGGCCGGGGCGGCCCGGCTGCCGCTGATGCTGGCGGGCGCGGCGCCGCTGCTGGCGGGCGCGCTGCTGGTGGTCCAGGCGTGGCTGCTGGCCAGCGTGCTGGATGCCGCCATCGTGCGGCAGGTGCCGCGCCAGGAGCTGCTCGGCCAGATCCTGGCCATCGCCGCGCTGATGCTGGCGCGCGCCTGCATCACCTGGGCCGGCGAGCGCGCCGGGGCGGATGCCGCCGAGCGTATCAAGCGCCATGTGCGCCAGGCCTTGTTCGCGCGCCTGCTGCATAAGGGGCCGGACTGGAGCCGCAGGCAGGCTTCCGGCGAAATCGCCAGCGCGCTGGTGGATCAGGTCGAGGCGCTCGACGGCTTTTTTTCCAAATATCTGCCGACCATGGCCGCGGCGGCGCTGCTGCCCGTGGCCTTCTCTGTATTGCTGTTGCCGGTGGACGTGGTCGCGGGACTGGTGCTGTTGATCACCGCGCCGCTGATTCCGTTGTTCATGGCCCTGGTGGGCTGGGGCGCCCAGGGCGCCAGCCGCCGTCATCTGCAGGCCTTCGCGCGCCTGTCGGGATTTTTCGCCGACCGCTTGCGCGGCCTGTCCACCCTGAAACTATATGGACGCGCCGAAGCCGAGGCGGCCTCGGTCGCCGCCGCCAGTGACGCGTTGCGCCAGCGGACCCTGTCCGTGCTGCGCATCGCCTTCCTGTCGTCGGCGGTGCTGGAGTTCTTCGCCGCGCTGGGGGTGGCTGGAGTGGCGGTGTATATCGGCCTGAGCTATCTGGGTTTTCTCGACTTGCGCTGGTCGCCGTTCACATTGCAGGCCGGCCTGTTCTGCCTGCTGATGGCGCCGGAAGTCTATGCGCCGCTGCGCCAGTTCGCGGCGCACTATCACGACCGGGCCGCGGCGCTGGCCGCGGTCTCGCAGATCGCCAAGCTGTTCGACGGCCTGCCGCAGGAAGCGATTGACGCGCCCGTGACCGGGGCGGCGCAGGCTTGCGCCACCGGCGGCGTGAACCTGGCGGTGGCGGGCTTGACCATGCGCGCTCCCGGTCGCCCGCAACCCGTATTGGCCGAGGCCAGTCTGGCCTTGGCGCCGGGCGAGCATGTGGCGCTGATGGGCCCCAGCGGCGTAGGCAAGACGACCCTGATCGAGGCGATCGCGCGTCTGCGTACCGCCCAGGGAGACATCACCATCGATGGGGTAGCGCTGGGCCAGTGGGACGAAGCCGCCCTGCGCGCGCGGGTGGCGTTGATCGGCCAGCGGCCACAATTGCTGGCCGGATCGATCGCCGACAACATCCGGCTGGGCCGTCCGGACGCTTCCGACGAGGCCGTGCGCGAGGCCGCCCGCCGCGCCTGTGTGCTGGAGTTCGCTGCCGGTCTGCCGCAAGGGTTGGATACGCCGCTGGGTAGTCGCGGTCACGGTTTGTCCGGCGGTCAGGCGCAGCGTGTCGCCCTGGCGCGGCTGTTCCTGCGCGATCCGGGACTGATCCTGTTGGACGAGCCCACCGCCCATCTGGACGAGGCAACGCAGGCGCGTGTGCTGGACGAGATCCTGGCGTTCGCCGCCGGCCGCACGCTGCTGCTGGCCACCCACTCGCCCGCAGTCGCGGCGCGCTTCCAGCGGGTGTTGCGCGTGGCCGATGCAAAAGTGAAAGACGCATGAAGAATCTGTTGTTGCTGCTGCCCTTGTACGCGCGCCGCAAAGGGGGATTGCTGCTCGCCCTTTGCGGCGCCCTGGCGACCGTGGCGGCGGGCGTGGGCCTGCTGGGCGTGTCGGGCTGGTTCCTGACGGGCGCGGCGCTGGCTGGCGCCGGCGCCGCCTTCAACCTGTTCGCGCCGTCCGCGCTGGTGCGCGGCCTGTCATTCCTGCGGATCGTGTCGCGCTACGCCGACCGCGTGGTGGGCCATGCCGCCACCTTGCGGCTATTGGCGGACCTGCGCGCGGTGGTGTTCTCGGCCCTGATACGGCTGACGCCGCGCCAGCTGGCGCGCTATCGCAGCGGCGACCTGGTGGCGCGCATGACGGGCGACGTCGACGCGTTGGACACGGTCTTCCTGTTCGTGCTGGCGCCTTTGGCCACCGCCTTGTTGGCCGGCGCGGCCTTGACGGCGGTGCTGGGATATTGGGTGCCGGCGGCGGCGCTGGTTTTCGTGCTGGCCCTGTTGTGCGCCTGCGTGCTGGTGCCGTTTTGGCTGCTGCGCGCCGCGCGCAAGCCCGGCGCGGCCGCACAGGAGAGCGCGGCCGGGCTGCGGGCGGCCGCGCTGGATGCGGTCGATGGCCATGCCGACATGGTGGCGCTGCACGCCCAGGCCCAGACCCATGCGCATTTCGAGCGCTTGTGCGAGGCCAGCGCGCAGGCGCGCGGCAGCCAGGCGCGCGTGGCGGCCAGGGGCCAGTGGTTCCTGCAGGCGGCGGCTGGCGCGTCGGTACTGGGGATGCTCTGGTTTGGCCTGGGCCAGTACGAAGCGGGCGCGTTGGCGGGACCGCTGCTGGTGGGGCTGCTGCTGGCGGTGATCGGCATCTTCGAAGTGGCCGGTCCCATCATGCGCGGGGCCTCGCGCATGGGCTCGGCCCTGTCGGCCGCCGCGCGCATCCGCGACGTGACGCAGTGCGACCCCGATATGCGCGATCCGGCCGTGCCCAGCCCCTTGCCGCAGCATGGCGCGCTGGAACTGGTGGGCGTGGATTTTGCCTACCCGGCGCGCGCTTCGGCGCCGCCGGAGCCCTTGCTGCGCCAGGTGCATCTGCGCGTGGCGCCGGGTGAGCGGGTGGCGATCCTGGGGCCGAGCGGCGTCGGCAAGTCCACCTTGCTGCACCTGCTGCTGCGCCTGGAGGATCCGCTGGCCGGACAGGTACGCTATGCCGGGGTCGATGCCCGCGCTTGCGCGCAGGCGGACTGGCATCGGCGTATCGCGCTGTTGTCGCAGGATGCGCCAGTTTTCCTGGGCACGCTGCGCACCAATCTGCTTATCGGCGATCCGCAAGCCGATGATGCGGCGCTGTGGCGCGCGCTCGACGCGGCCCGCCTGGGCGAATTCGTGCGCGGCCTGCCGGATGGCCTGGACACCTGGGCCGGCGAAACGGGGTCGCTGTTGTCGGCGGGCCAGGCCCGCCGTCTCTGCCTGGCGCGCGCGCTGTTGTCACCGGCTGCGGTCATCGTGCTGGACGAGCCTACCGCCGGGCTGGATGCGGCGGCCGAGGCGGCATTCCTGGC
Source organism: Achromobacter pulmonis (assembly GCF_902859765.1). Lineage (GTDB taxonomy): Bacteria > Pseudomonadota > Gammaproteobacteria > Burkholderiales > Burkholderiaceae_B > Achromobacter > Achromobacter pulmonis. The sequence continues at coordinate 150,834 of NZ_CADIJV010000008.1, read as the reverse complement.
TGACCTGGGGCAGGCGGTGCGCGGACGCACGGTGGTGCTGGCCACGCACGCGGCCTTGCCGGCCGGCGCGGTGGACCGCTGTTGCATGCTGCGCGGTGGACAACTGCATGACATGTCATCGCCCGTGGCAATCCTGGCTTAAGCGCGGTGGCGCGGTTATAGTTCGCCTTGCTTCAATTCTCCAGGGCCGTCTTCCATGCAGACCGACAACGCCGAGTACATCCGGCGCACCATCCGCAGCGTTCCAGACTGGCCCCAACCCGGTGTCATTTTTCGTGACATCACGCCAGTGCTGCAGGATCCACGCGCGTTCCGGGTATTGATCGATCTCTTCGTTTACCGCTACATGCGCCAGCGCCTGGATCTGGTCGCGGGCGTTGACGCGCGCGGCTTCATCATCGGCAGTGTGCTGGCCTATGAGTTGAACCTGGGCTTCGTGCCGGTGCGCAAGAAGGGCAAGTTGCCGTACCGCACGGTGGCCGAGGAATATTCGCTGGAATATGGCAATGCGGCCGTCGAGATGCATACCGATTCGGTGCGCACCGGACAGCGCGTGCTGCTGGTCGACGACCTGATCGCCACCGGCGGCACGATGCTGGCGGCCATCAAGCTGCTGCAGCGCCTGGGCGCAAATGTGGTCGAGGCGGCCGCCATCATCGATCTGCCCGAGCTGGGCGGTTCGGCCAAGATCGCGGCCACTGGCACGCCGCTGTACACCGTCTGTCAGTACGACAGCGCGTCGGTGTAAGCCCGCGGCGTTCCCGCGCTCAGGCGTCGGATAACCGGGGCTGGATGAAGTCCAGGAACGCCTTGGTCTTGGCCGGCAGCATGCGCGATGGCAGCAGCGCGAACAGGGGCAGGGGCGTCAGGCTCCAATCGGGCAGCACGCGCACCAGTCCGGCCTGCTGGATGGCCCGTTCCATTGCGTCGAACACCAGCAGCGGCGTAATCCCCAGGCCTTGCCCGGCCAGACGGCCGAGCATGCCGACGTTGTTGGCGGACAGCCGTCCCGACACCTGCACCCGTTCGACCTTGTCGCCCGAATGCAGCATCCAGAAGGAGGATTCGTCGCGCATGGTCGGGCGCAGGCATTCGTGGTGGCTCAGGTCTGCCGGCACGCGCGGCTCGCCGTGGCGCGCCAGGTAGTCGGGCGAGGCGTACAACTGGTGTGCCATCAGCACGATCTTGCGCGAGATCAGGCTGGAGTCGGGTTGCTGGCCGAAGCGCAGGATCAGGTCGAACGGATTGCTGATGGGGTCGATCGGCCGCATGCTCAGATCGAAATCGCACTCGATATCGGGGTGCTGTTCGCGGAACTCGCGGATCACGGCGGGCAGGAACAATTGCGCCAGGCTCGTCGGCAGCGAAATGCGCAGGCGGCCCTTGGGCTGCACCGCCATGTCCAGCAACTGGTCGTGGGCGATGCGAGCCTCTTCGACGATGTGGCGGCAGCGCTCGAAGTAGATGGCGCCGGCCTCGGTCAGGTCGATCTTGCGCGTGCTGCGGTTCAGCAGCCGCATGCCCACGCTGCGCTCGAGTTCGCTGACGCGGCGCGAGAGTGTGGATGTCGGAATATTCAAGGCTTCGGCGGCGTGGCTGAAGTTCTTGCGCTTGGCGACCTCGACGAAAAGCGCGATGTCGTTAAGCTGGATATCCATGAGGCCCTCAAATCAAATTTCCATTTCTGGCAAGGTCATATGATAAGTGGATTTATTGTCCCGACAGTGGAAATGTCTATTTAGCCGGGACAAGCAAATCCCGCCTCTCCGCCAAGTGCGCCCCGCTATTGCCGATACGTCTTGCGATTGTCCCGGCTATGCAAATATGTTCACCAAAATAAGGGTTTTTACTGAGTCCTGATCGCCAGATACTTCATCTCAGCAATCGAATTGTCACATTGCCGCTGCCGCCCTGGCCGCGGACGGTGTGCCAGGTTTAGGATGGAGTCATCACAATGAAAGCCCTCGCTACAGCACTTATGGTTACCGCGACCCTGGCGGGCATGTCCGCCGCCCACGCCGATGGCAAGACCCGCGAACAGGTGCGCCAGGAACTGCAGGCGGCCAAGGCCGCAGGCCAGGTCACCTTCGGCGAACTGGACTACCCGCCCGCCATCGCCCCGCAGACCAGCCTGACGCGCGAGCAAGTGCGCCAGGAACTGCAAGCCGCCCAGGCGGCCGGCCAGGTCACTTCCGGCGAATTGGATTACCCGCCGCCCGCCGCCGCGCCGCGCGCCGCCGGCAAGACCCGCGAGCAGGTGCGCGAAGAACTGGCCCGGGCCAAGGCCAATGGCGAATACACCTTTGGCGAGCTGGACTATCCGCCCCAAACCCGCTGAACGACCGTCAGGCACACGCACAACCCCTTGCTCGCCAAGGGGTTTTTTGCAGGAGCTGGCGGCGCGCCGGACCGCGCGGCCTGTGGCGTCAATGCCGCAAAACTGTACGGCCGGCACAACAGGTGATGTCGGCACGGCCGTGGCCGCGGCGCCGGACCTGACGCCCGGCGCCGCAATTGCGAGCAAGAATTCACATTTGATATCAAGGCGTTAAAGCGCCTTCGCGCGGGCCTCGCGCTTCATGTGGCGGGCATTATCCCACCCATGGAAAGTTGTTCGTCGAAATCCGGATTACTTCAAATTGTTCCTGGGCCGACACTAGATTCAGTGCAGACGCCGCGCGCTCTTCTGGCCGCGGCGCGCAGGGCGCGGCGGCTTTGCCGCGTGGCTGCGGAAATGCCTTTATCTCGCCATTTTGGGGACATTTATGAAGAAGACGCTATTGGCTGTTGCGCTGCTGACCGGCTTTGCCGGTGCCGCGCACGCTGCCGACTCCGTGACGCTCTACGGCCTGATCGACGCCGGCATCGGTTACGAGCAGGTGAAATTCAACGGCAATTCGCAAAGCCGACTCGGCGGCGTGCAGGGCGTGAGCAGCGGCTCGCGCTTCGGCCTGCGCGGCACCGAAGACCTGGGTGACGGCCTGCGTGCCGTATTCAACCTGGAGGGCGGCTTCGGTCCCATGAACGGCCAGTCGTTGCAGAGCGGCCGTCTCTGGGGTCGCCAGGCCACGGTGGGCCTGGACAGTGACTCGTGGGGCCGCCTGGAATTCGGCCGTCAGACCAACCTGGCGTCGAAGTACTTCGGCTCGATCGACCCGTTCTCGACCAGCTACAACACCGCCAACCTGGGTACCACGTTCAGCAGCGCCAACACCATGCGCCTGGACAACATGGTGCTGTACCAGACCCCGAGCATGGACGGCTTCAAGGTGGGCGTGGGCTATTCGTTCAGCGCCGATGACAGCGTCACCGACGACAAGCAGAAGGGCTTCGCCACCGGCAACAACAACCGCGTCCTGACCGCGGGCGTGCAATACGTGAACGGCCCGTTGAACCTGGCCGCCGCCTACGACCGCTTCAATCCGTCCAACGACACCACGGGCGGCAAGTCCAGCTCGCGCATCCAGGAATACATCATCGGCGGCACCTACGATTTCGAGGTGGTGAAGGTGGCGGCGGCGTTCAGCCAGACCCGCGACGGCTGGTTCATCGGCCAGAACATGGGCACTACGCCGGACGGCATGCAGAAGCTGGGCACGTTCAAACTGGCCGACGGCTTCCGCGCCAACTCCTACATGATCGGCGCCACCGTGCCGCTGGGCCGTCACGCGGTGTTCGGTTCCTGGCAGCGCGCCACGCCGAACAATGACAAGCTCACCGGCGACGACGCGACGTTCAACGTCTACAGCCTGGGCTATACGTACGACTTCACCAAGCGCACCAACCTGTACGCCTATGCTTCTTACGGCGACAACTACGCGTTCCAGCGCGATGCGCGCGACACCGCGTTCGCCGTGGGTGTGCGTCACCGGTTCTAAGCGACAGACCCGGCCTGGCCGCGTCTTGCTGAATGCGCGGCACATCTCCGTGAGCCGCCGAGTGACAGCGAACCCCCCCTACCGGTCGCGGCCGGGCGGGTCTTGAGCAAAGAAGGGCAGGGCCTCCGTATGGAGGCCCTCTCGTTTTGCGCCGCGGGCTTACAGGAACAGCTTGTAGGCCGGGTTGTCGGTCTCGTTCCAGTGCGGATAGCCGAGATCGGCCACGAAGTGGCGGAACTGTTTCTTGTCGGCCGGCGGCACCTGGATGCCGATCAGGATGCGGCCGTAGTCGGCGCCCTGGTTGCGGTAGTGGAACAGGCTGATGTTCCAGTCCGGGTTCATGGCGTTCAGGAAACGCATCAGCGCGCCCGGGCGCTCCGGGAATTCGAAGCGGTAGAGCAGTTCGTCGCGCGCCTGCGCCGAGCGCCCGCCGACCATGTGGCGCAAGTGGGTCTTGGCCATTTCGTCGTGGGTCAGGTCGAGCGTGTCGAAGCCGTGGCGGCGGAAGTGGTTGGCGATCTTCGCGGGCTCGGCCGGCGACGACACCTGCAGGCCGACGAACACGTGGGCGCGGTCCGAATCGGAGATGCGGTAGTTGAATTCGGTCACGCTGCGTTCGCCGACCAGCTCGCAGAAGCGGCGGAAGCTGCCGCGCTGTTCCGGCATGGTGACGGCGAAGACGGCTTCGCGCATTTCACCGACCTCGGCGCGTTCGGCCACGAAGCGCAGGCGGTCGAAGTTCATGTTGGCGCCGCAGGCGATGGCGACCAGCGTCTTGTCCTTGAGCTTGTGCTCGGCGGCGTATTGCTTGGCCCCGGCCACGGCCATGGCGCCGGCGGGCTCCAGCACGCTGCGGGTGTCCTGGAACACGTCCTTGATGGCGGCGCAGATCGAATCGGTGTCCACCACCACGAAATCATCCACGTACTTGCGGGTGAGCCTGAAGGTTTCGGCGCCCACCAGCTTGACGGCGGTGCCGTCGGAGAACAGCCCGACGTCGTTCAACTGCACCCGGCGTCCGGCGCGCACGCTGCGCAGCATGGCGTCGGAATCCTCGGTCTGCACACCGATGATCTTGATCTCGGGGCGCAACTGCTTGATGTAGGCGGCCACGCCGGCGATCAGGCCGCCGCCGCCGATCGCCACGAAGATGGCGTCGATCGGGCCGGGGTGCTGGCGCAGGATCTCCATGCCCACGGTGCCCTGGCCGGCGATCACGTCGGGATCGTCGAAGGGATGCACGAAGGTCAGCTTTTCCTTCTTTTCCAGCGTTTGCGCGTGGGCGTAGGCATCGGAGAAGCTCTCGCCGGCCAGCACGACTTCACCGCCAAGGCGGCGCACCGCGTCGATCTTGACCTGCGGGCTGGTGGTGGGCATGACGATGACCGCGCGGCAGCCGAGCCGCGAAGCCGCCAGCGCCACGCCCTGGGCGTGGTTGCCGGCCGAGGCCGCGATGACACCGCGGTTGCGCGCGGCCGGGGCCAGGTTGGCCATCTTGTTGTAAGCCCCGCGCAGCTTGAAGCTGAAGACGGCCTGGGTGTCCTCGCGCTTGAGCAGGATCGTGTTCGCCACGCGCTGCGACAGCAGCGGCGCGGCTTCGAGCGGCGATTCGACCGCGACGTCGTAGACCTTGGAGGTCAGGATGCGTTTCAGATAATCGGTGGACATGGACTGCGCTGGGGTAGGAGCGGAAAAGTGGGCGGCGCGGCAGGCGCGCGCCAGCATGGCGTGATCGCGATTATTGCAGGGAAAGCCGCGGCCGCCGATGGGGTGCCGGCGCTTTCGCCATGGACCGGACGCGCGCGGGGAGGGCGGCGGGCGCGGCTACACTCGCAGCCATCATGGAAGAAAGCCTCTTATCCGCGGTCCACTGGCTGTTGGGCCTGCTGGCGCTGCCCTCGGTGGGCCTGCCCGCCATTTTCGTTGTGTCGCTGGTCTCCGCCACGCTGCTGCCGCTAGGCTCCGAGCCGGCGGTGTTCGGCTACCTCAAGCTGTCGCCGGACATGTTCTGGCCCGCCATCCTGGTGGCGACCGCCGGCAATACCGTGGGAGGGGCCATCAGCTACGCCATGGGCCTGGGCGCGGAAAAAGCCGTCGAGCGCTGGAAGGAGCACCATCCCCATGCCTCGGCCGAGCGCCGCATGCGCGGCCGCTGGCACCACCGCGCCCATGACTGGATCCATCGGATGGGGCCGCCCGCGTTGCTGCTGTCTTGGCTGCCGGCCGTGGGCGATCCGCTGTGTGCGGTGGCTGGCTGGCTGCGGTTGCCGTTCTGGCCGTGCGTGGCCTACATGGCTATTGGCAAATTCCTGCGCTACTTGGTCATGACGGCCGGCCTGTTATGGCTTTTTCCCGGCCAGGTCTAGCGCTGACGTCCCACTTAATTGGGGACGCATAAACGCCGGATTGTCAGGGTTTTGGACGTTTCCCTGGGGGTATTCAGGGGCAGTTCCGGCCAATGGCATAAAATAATTTTTTAAGGGCCCCCTCTTGCCGCCATGAACGCCCCTCTCGCCAGCCACATCTTGAACGGGGCGATGCCGCCCGCAGCACCCGCGCGACTGCGCGAAATCCCCTACAACTACACGTCGTTTTCCGATCGGGAAATCGTCGGCCGTCTGCTGGGCGATGACGCCTGGAGCCTGCTGACCGACCTGCGCGGCGAGCGCCGCACCGGACGCTCCGCCCGCATGTTGTACGAGGTGCTGGGCGACATCTGGGTGGTGCGCCGCAACCCCTACCTGCAGGACGACCTGCTGGACAATCCCAAGCGCCGCAAGCAACTGATCGACGCGCTGCACCATCGCCTGGGCGAGATCGACCGCCGCCGCGAGCCGGGCGCCCCGGCCGAGGCCGGCCATGATCCGCACCGTGATGAAAAAGTGCTCAGTCTGCTGGGACGGGCGCGTTCTGCCATTGCCGCCTTCGAGGGCGAGTTCGACCAGACCACCATGCTGCGCAAGCAGGCGCAGAAGGTGCTGGGCCGCATCACCGCGCGCGACAACATCAAGTTCGACGGCCTGTCGCGCGTCTCGCACGTGACCGACGCCACCGACTGGCGCGTGGAGTACCCGTTCGTGGTGCTGACGCCGGATACCGAGGACGAGATCGCCGCGCTGGTCACCGCCTGTATCGAGCTGGGCCTGACCATCGTGCCGCGCGGCGGCGGCACCGGCTATACCGGCGGCGCGATTCCGCTGACCTGGAAGTCGGCCGTCATCAATACCGAGAAATTCGACAAGCTCGGCAAGGTCGAGTCCTGTATTTTACCGGGCCTGACCGAGCCCGTGGCCGTCATCCATGCCGGCGCCGGCGTGGTGACCAAGCGCGTATCGGAAGCGGCCGAAGCGGCCGGTTTCGTGTTCGCGGTGGACCCGACCTCGGCCGAGGCCTCGTGCGTGGGCGGCAACATCGCCATGAACGCCGGCGGCAAGAAGGCCGTGCTGTGGGGCACCGCGCTCGACAACCTGGCCTGGTGGCGCATGGTCGATCCGGACGGCAACTGGCTCGAAGTGACGCGCCTGGACCACAACATGGGCAAGATCCACGACGTGGACGTGGCCCGCTTTGAACTCAAGTGGTTCGACGGCCGCGGCAAGCCGGGCGAACGCCTGCTCAAGACCGAGACCCTGGAGATCGCCGGCCGCGTGTTTCGCAAGGAAGGCCTGGGCAAGGACGTCACCGATAAGTTCCTGGCCGGCCTGCCGGGTATCCAGAAGGAAGGCTGCGACGGCCTGATCACCTCGGCACGCTGGGTGCTGCACCGCATGCCCAAGCACACCCGCACGGTCTGCATGGAGTTCTTCGGCCAGGCGCGCGACGCGATTCCGTCGATCGTCGAGGTCAAGGGCTACCTGGACGGCGAGGGCCGCGCCCGTGGCGCCATCCTGGCCGGCCTGGAGCACCTGGACGAACGCTATCTGCGCGCGGTCGGCTACGCCACCAAGAGCAAGCGCGGTTCGCTGCCCAAGATGGTGCTGATCGGCGACATCGTCGGCGATGACGAAGACGCCGTCGCCGTGGCCGCCAGCGAAGTGGTGCGGCTGGCCAACACGCGCCACGGCGAAGGCTTCGTGGCGGTGAGCGCCGAGGCCCGCAAGAAATTCTGGCTGGACCGTTCGCGCACCGCCGCGATCGCGCGCCATACCAACGCCTTCAAGATCAACGAAGACGTGGTGATCCCGCTGCCGCGCATGGGCGAGTACACCGACCATATCGAGCGCATCAACATCGAGCTGTCGACCCGCAACAAGCTGCGGCTGCTGGACGCGCTGGACGATTACCTCTGTACGCCGTTGCCCGTCGGCAAGGCCGAAGACGCCGCCGACGACGATGAAGCCCGCGCCGAGGTGCTGGCCGAGCGCACGCGCCAGGCCATCGAGTTGCTGGCCGCGGCGCGCCAACGCTGGCAGTGGCTGCTGGACAACCTGGACCTGCCGCTGGCCGAGGCCATGCCGCAGCTGGACGGGCTGGGCATGGCGCATCTGCGTCCCACGCTGGCCGAGCGTCTGGCGACGCAGCCGCAGGCGCGCGTGTTCGACGTGGTGCAGGACCGCACCATCCGCGTGTCGTGGAAGACCGAAGTGCTGGCCGGTCTGCAGGCCGCGTTCTCGGGCGCGGCGCGCAAGCCGATCCTGGACGAACTGGTCGCCATCCACGGCCGCGTGCTCAAGAGCCGCGTGTTCGTGGCGCTGCACATGCACGCCGGCGACGGCAACGTGCACACCAACATCCCGGTCAACTCGGACGACTACGGCATGCTGCAGGAGGCCCACCAGGCCGTCGAGCGCATCATGCAGATCGCGCGCGACCTGGACGGCGTGATCTCGGGCGAGCACGGCATCGGCCTGACCAAGTACGAGTTCCTGACCGAAGCCGAACTGGCGCCGTTCCAGGCCTACAAGCGCCGCGTCGATCCCAATGGCCACTTCAACGCGGGCAAGCTGATGCCGGGCGCGGACCTGCGCCATGCCTGGACGCCCAGCTTCAACCTGATGGGCCACGAGTCGCTGATCATGCAGCAGAGCGACATCGGCGCCATTTCGGATTCGATCAAGGACTGCCTGCGCTGCGGCAAGTGCAAACCGGTGTGCGCCACCCACGTGCCGCGCGCCAATCTGCTGTATTCGCCGCGCAACAAGATCCTGGCGACCTCGCTGCTGGTCGAGGCCTTCCTGTATGAAGAGCAGACCCGCCGCGGCGTCAGCCTGAAGCACTGGGAAGAATTCGAGGACGTGGCCGATCACTGTACCGTCTGCCACAAGTGCTACAACCCCTGTCCGGTCGATATCGACTTTGGCGACGTGTCGATGAACATGCGCGCCGTGCTGCGCCGCATGGGCCGCAAGTCGTTCAATCCGGGCACGGCCAGCGCCATGTTCTTCCTGAACGCCAAGGACCCGGCCACCATCAACGCCACCCGCAAGGCGATGGTGGGCGTGGGCTACAAGGTGCAGCGGGCCGCGCATGACCTGCTGTCGGGCCTGGTGAAGAAGCAGACCTCGGCGCCGCCGGCCACGGTCGGCAAGCCGCCGCTGCGCGAGCAGGTGGTGCACTTCGTCAACAAGAAGATGCCGGGCGGGCTGCCCAAGCAGACCGCGCGCAAGCTGCTGGACATCGAGGACGCGAACTACGTGCCGATCATCCGCGATCCCAAGGCCACCACGGCCGACACGGAAGCGGTGTTCTACTTCCCGGGCTGTGGGTCGGAGCGGTTGTTCTCGCAGGTCGGCCTGGCCACGCAGGCGATGCTGTGGCATGCCGGCGTGCAGACCGTGCTGCCGCCGGGCTACCTGTGCTGCGGCTATCCGCAGCGCGGCAACGGCATGACCGACAAGGCCGAGCAGATCATCACCGACAACCGGGTGCTGTTCCATCGCGTTGCCAACACGCTCAACTACCTGGACATCAAGACCGTGGTGGTCAGCTGTGGCACCTGCTACGACCAGTTGGCCGGCTACGAGTTCGAGAAGATCTTCCCGGGCTGCCGCCTGATCGACATCCACGAATACCTGCTGGAAAAGGGGATCAAGCTGGAAGGGGCCAAAGGCGTGCGCTACATGTACCACGACCCCTGTCACACGCCGATGAAGCTGCAGGACCCGATGAAGACCGTGCGGTCGCTGGTGGGCGATGGCGCTGTCAAGAGCGATCGCTGCTGCGGCGAATCGGGCACGCTGGCGGTCAGCCGGCCGGACATCTCGACGCAGGTGCGCTTTCGCAAGCAGGAAGAACTGCTCAAGGGCGATGCCGCGTTGCGCAGCGACGGCTTCACGGGTGACATCAAGGTGCTGACCTCGTGCCCGTCGTGCCTGCAGGGCCTGTCGCGCTACGAGGGCGACACCGGCATGGACGCCGATTACATCGTGGTCGAAATGGCGCGCCACATCCTGGGTGAAGGCTGGATGGAAGACTACGTGCGCCGCGCCAACGCGGGCGGCATCGAGCGCGTGCTGGTGTAGGACGCTGCCTTCGCGGATAGGCAGGGCGGAACGCCCGGCGGTGACGCCGGGCGTTTTGTTTGGGGCGCGCCGGGGGCCGCAGGCCACGCAGAGCTTGTGTTGCAATTTTATTGCAAATAATATTGCGTCTCAGTTTTGAATAGAGGCGATGCATTGCCCATGTCTGTTTTTCCCCGTAGTCCCCTCCTGGCCGCGCTCCTGGCGGCCATGGCCAGCCTGCCGGCCCACGCCGCGCGTCAACCCATCGGCGAGGCCCCCCTGTCCGGCGACACCGAGTTCCACTGCCGCTTCGGCCAGGACAACAGCACCGAGTGCGTGAGCACCTACCGCTACACCATCCTGACCCTGGCCGGACGCGAGCTGGTTTCGCGCATCGACCGCAGCTATGCCGAAAACGACAGCCTGAAGGTCGAGCGCGCCGAGCTGATCCAGCCCGGCGAGAAGCCGGTTCCGCTGTCGGCCACGCAGATCGATACGCGCATGGCGCCCAATCCGGATCAGGGCTTTCTGCGGCAGAAGCAGACGTCGCTGGCCTTTCCCAACCTGCGGGTGGGCAGCACCATCGTCTACACCCTGCGCGAACGCTTTGCCGGCGTGCCGTCGGCCACACAATTCCACTACCTGCTCGACCTGCAGCCGCGCGCCGTGCGCCAGGAGCGCTTCCGGGCCGAGTTCAGCGCCGACCGCCCGATGGTCTGGCGCGGCCAGGCCATGGATGACTACCGCATCGAGGCAACGCCCGACGCCAAGCACATCACGGTGGCGCTGAAGGCCCCGCCGTACTACTACGCCTACGTCAACGAGTCGGACCGCGGTTATCTGCGGCAGGCGCCGCGCCTGGAAATTGGCAGTTCCGACGCGCTGCAGGATTACTTCGGGCCGTTCGCCAAGCGCTACAACGCGATCCTGTCGGCCGCGCTGCCGCCGAACGCCGCCGCGGCGGTCGCGGCGCAGCGCGGCCAGCCCGGGCCGCAGGCGGTGGCCGGCCTGATGCGCCATTTGCACGAACACTACCGCTACCTGGGCGACTGGCGCAGCAGCGAGCGCGGCCAGATTCCGTTCGCGCTCGACGAGATCGAGCGCCGTGGCTATGGCGACTGCAAGGATCTGGCCGTGTTGCTGGTGGCCATGCTGCGTGCGGCCGGCATCGAGGCCGAACCCGCGCTGGTGGCGCGCGGCACCCTGGCGCCGGCGGTCCTGCTGCCCGGGCTGGCGGCGCCCAATCACGCCATCGTGCGGGCCCGGGTGCAGGGCGCGACCTGGTGGCTGGACCCCACCAATCCCGTGTTCGTGCCGGGCTTCACTATGCCCGACATTCAGCAGCGCTGGGCGTTCGTCATGGACCGCCAGGGCAATGTGCGGCGCGAGGATATCCCGCTGGAAAGTCCCGGCGTCGGCGTCGCGGTGACGCGCAACGAACGTTTCGGCGAAGGCGGCCAGGCCCGGGTGCGCGCCTCGGTCGAGCTCGGGCGCATGGTGGCGGCGCAAGTCAGCGTGGGTGATCGGCAGAACGGCGCGACGGCGATGGACCAGGCCCTGTGCCGCGGCTTTGCCGCCGAGAACCAGGACTGCCAGCTGCAACGCGCCGCCAGCGATTTCGTGGTGCCCGCCGCGTATCGCATCGACGCCACGCTGCGCGATCTGCGTGCGCTGGAACGGGTGGGCGGGCAATATCTGTATGCGCAATCGCACTTGGGCGATGAGTGGGAGTCTTTTGCGCGCTATCGCCAGACCGGCCAGTTGGCGGATATCTACCTGGGCACGCCCGAAACCGCGTCCTACGACGTGACGTTGGCGGGCGGCCGGGTCGACGCGCCGGCGCTGCATTGCCAGGTGCGGTCGCCCTGGATCGACGTGGACCTGGACGGCAAGCCCGCCGCATCGGGTTACCAATACCGGTATCGCAGCGTGCGCAAGGTCAGCTGGTTCAGCCACGACGATATCGTGTCCGAGGCGTTCGGCCAGGCCATCGAACAGGGCCGGCGGTGCGTGGAGTCGCTGCGCCTGGCGGTCCGGCTGCCGGGCAAGTGACCGGCCCAGCGGGCGGCCGGCGCGGCCGCCAAACAAAAACGCGGCCCCGTGGGGGGCCGCGTTTTTCATGGGCAGGGCGGGCTCATTCGAGCTTGATGTTGGCCTTCTTGATCACTTCGGCCCAGGTGGCGCGTTCCTTGTCGGCATAAGCCTTGAAGTCCTGCGCCGACATCGGCATCGGGATCACGCCCATGTCCAGCATCTTCTGCGAAACGGCCGGCGACTTCAGCGTGGCGTCGAGTTCGGCGGACAGCTTCTTGACCACCGGCTCGGGCAGGCCGGCGGGAGCCACCAGGCCTTGCCAGGCGTAGGCGGTGAAGTCGGACACGCCCTGTTCGGCCATGGTGGGCGTGTCGGGCAGCACGGCGACGCGCTCGGGTGTGGCCGCGCCCAGCACGCGCAGTTTGCCGGCCTTGACGTTGGGCAGGCCGGCGGCCAGGTCGATGAACATCACGTCCACCTGTCCGCCCAGCAGGTCCTGGATCGCGGGTGCCGCGCCCTTGTAGGGCACGTGCAGCAGGTTGGCGCCGGTGCGCTGTTTGAACAGCTCCAGCGCCAGATGGTGCGGCGAGCCGGCGCCGGCCGAGGCGGCGGTCAGCTTGCCGGGTTCCTTCTTGGCGGCCTGGATCACGTCAGCGACCGTCTTGTAGGGCGAATTGACGTTCACCGCCAGCAGCAGCGGGAACTTGGCGATGCCGCCGATGTAGGTGAACTTGGCCGGGTCATAGGCCAGCTTGGCGTACAGCGTCGGGTTGTAGGCCAGCGTGCCGGAGTCGGCGGTGCCGATGACGTAGCCGGTAGGGTCGGCCTGCGAGATCGCGGTGGCGCCGATGATGGTGGCGGCGCCAGGGCGGTTCTCGACCACGATGGTCTGGCCCAGCGGCTTTTCCATGCCGCTGGCGACGGTGCGCGCGACCACGTCGGCGCCGCCGCCGGCCGGGTAGGGCACGATCCAGCGGATGGGCTGGGCGGGCCAGGATTGGGCTGCGGCCGTGGTGGCGGCGAGCGACAGGGCGGCAAGCGCCAACAGGCGCCGGGCGTGCTTGTGCATGGAATGTCTCCTCATTTTTTTGCGACGCTATTATGCCCCGGGCGCGCGGCAATATGCGCCTGTTTCGCGCCCCGGAATCAGCGACTTATTGCGGATCGGGGTAGCTGCGGGCGCCGAAGATGGCGGTGCCGATGCGCACTTCGGTCGAGCCTTCCTCGATCGCCAGCTCGAAATCGCCGCTCATTCCCATCGACAGCCGTTCCAGCGATACGCCGGGGAGGCCTTCCTGGCGCAGTTGGTCGCGCAGCTCGCGCAGGGCGCTGAAGCAGGCGCGGACCGCCAGCGCATCGGGGGAATTCACGGCCATGGTCATCAGGCCCTGCACGCGCAACGTGGGGAAGTCCGCCGCGATGCGGCGCAGAAAGGCGGCGACATCGCCGGGCGCCATGCCGTACTTGCTGGGCTCGGTGGAGGTCTTGACCTGCACCAGCACGTCCAGGGTCCGACCCTCGTTGACCAGGCGACGGTGCAGCGCCTCGGCCAGATCCAGGCGGTCGAGCGATTGCAGTTCGGTGGCGTCGCGGGCGGCGTCCTTGGCTTTGTTGGTCTGCAGGTGGCCGATCAGCACCCATTGCAGGCCCTGGCCGGCCAGGGCCGCGGCCTTCTGGCGCAATTCCTGGGTCTTGTTCTCGCCGAAGCGGTTCAGGCCCAGCGCCATGGCCTCGCGGATGGCGTCGACCTCGAATGTCTTGCTGACGGGCAGCAGGGTCACGCTGTCCGGCGTCCGGCCGGCGCGTGCGCAGGCCTGGGCGATGCGTTGCCGGATCCGGGCCAGGCGGGTGGCCATGGTGTCTACTTCGGTCATGCGGCTCTCTTGGGAAAGGGATGTCCCATAGTGTAGGACGCGCGCGCACCGTTTCGCCACACCGGGGCCGCGCCCGGCGCCATCTTCGTTGACCCTGTCCAAAGCGCAGGCTTAGAATTTCAGCACATTTGTTTAGATTTCAATGTTCTAGCCCCGCCGGCGTGGTCCCGATGGATCGTGCGGCTTCCTTCCCCTTCTCGTTGTTCCCCTCCGCCATGTCCAGCGCCGCGCCCGAGTACGCTTTTGCCACGCCCTTCCTGAATCCCCCCGCTTCTCCGATCCGTTCGCTCATGCCCTACGCGTTGCGCCCGGGCACGATCTCGCTGGCGGGCGGCTATCCCGCCCAGGAACTGTTCGACGTGGATGGCCTGTCGATTGCTTCGACCCAGGTGCTGGCGCGCCTGGGCGCCTGCCTGCAGTATTCGAACATCGATGGCCAGGCCAGCCTGCGCCATGAACTGGCCCGCTTGTCGGCGGCGCGCGGCCTGCAGTGCAACGCGGATACCGAGCTGGCCGTCACCGGCGGTTCGCAGCAGGCGCTGGCACTGTTGAGCCGGGTGATGCTGCAACCGGGCGACCACGCCATCATCGAATCGCCCGCTTTCCCCAATTCCGTGCAGGCGCTGCGCTACACCGGCGCCACCGTGCACACCGTGGCATCGGGCCCTGACGGCATCGACATCGACGCGCTCGACGAGCTGGCCTCCCGCGTCAAGCCCAAGATCGTGTGTGTGGTGGCGTCGTTTTCCAATCCCTGCGGCGCCACCCTTTCGCGCCAGCGCCGTTTGCGCCTGCTGGACCTGGCGGTCAAGCACCGTTTCCTGATTGTCGAGGACGACCCCTACAGCGAGCTGCGCTTCGCCGGCGAAGCGGTGCCGCCGATCATGGCGCTGGCCGAGGGCGAGGCCCGCCACTGGGCCGTGTATCTGGCCAGCATGTCCAAGACCATGGCGCCGGCCCTGCGCATCGGCTGGCTGGTGGCGCCGGCCGAGATCCGCCGCCGCTGTGTTGGCGCCAAGGCCGCCGACGATATGGCCTCGTCCGCCTGGATCCAGGAAGTGGTCGCGCAATACCTGGCCAACGGCCGCTATGAAGAGCACGTGCCGCGTATCCGGGCGGCCTATGGCCAGCGCTGCGACGCCATGGCCACGGCCCTGGCGCGCGAGCTGGACGGCCGCATCACCTTCAGCAAGCCCGAGGGCGGCATGTTCTTCTGGGCGCGCCTGACCGGCGAGGTGGACGCCACCCGCCTGTTGCCCTACGCGATCGAGCACGAGGTGGTCTACGTGCCCGGCAAGGCGTTCTACGCCGACCCGGCGCGGGCCGACCTGCATGCCATGCGCATGTCGTTCGCCACCATGAACGAAAGCCAGATCGCCCAGGGCATGGAGCGCCTGAGCCGCGCGCTGGATGCCTGCGAGGCCAACGAACCGGTGTCGATCTCGCTGGCGGCGTGATATACCCAAATGCATGCTGGTTATTTGGCGGAAGCGCCGCGGGCCGATAAGCTTCTCGCCTTGACGCGCTCGCGCGTCCCGGAACAACAGGAAAACGAGTCATGAACATTGCAAAAGGGTTGGCGGGCGCGGCGATGCTGTTTGTCGTGGCACAAGGGGCGCAGGCGGCAACGCTGGACGTGGTGCGCCAGCGCGGCGCGGTCGCCTGCGGCACCACCACCGGCTTTGCCGGTTTTTCCGCGCCCGACGCGCAGGGCAAGTGGCAGGGGCTGGACGTTGACCTGTGCCGCGCCATCGCCGCGGCCGTGTTCGGCGATGCCGACAAGATCAAGGTGGTGCCGCTCAATTCACAGCAGCGCTTCACCGCGCTGCAGTCCGGCGAAGTCGACGTGCTGACCCGCAACACCACCGTGACGCAGCAGCGCGACACGGCGCTGGGCCTGATCCATGCCGGCATCAATTTCTACGATGGCCAGGGCTTCCTGGTGCCCAAGTCGCTGGGCGTCAAGAGCGCCAAGGAGATCAACGGCGCGACCATTTGCCTGCAGACCGGTACCTCCAACGAGAACACGCTGGCCGACTGGGCGCGCGCCAACAACGTCACCTACAAACCGGTGGTGATCGAGACCTTCAACGAAGTGGTCAACGCCTTCGCCGCGGGCCGCTGCGACGTGTTCTCGACCGACGCCTCGGGCCTGGCCTCGATCCGCATCTCCAAGCTGCAGAATCCCGATGACTACGTGGTGCTGCCCGAGATCATCTCGAAGGAACCGCTGGGTCCGTTCGTGCGCCAGGGCGACGACGCCTGGCTGAACGTCGTGCGCTGGTCGCTGTCGGCCATGATCGAGGCCGAGGAGTACGGCGTGACCTCCCGCAACGTGGATGAGCAGACCAAGAGCAACAACCCCAACATCAAGCGCATCCTGGGCGTGACGCCTGGCGCCGGCGCCAACCTGGGGCTGGACGAGAAGTGGGCCTACAACATCATCAAGCAGGTCGGCAATTACGGCGAGAGTTTCGAGCGCAATGTCGGCCAGGGCAGCCCGCTGAAGATCAAGCGCGGCCTGAATGCGCAATGGACGCAGGGCGGTTTGATGTACGCGCTGCCGATCCGCTGAGCGCGGCGCGAGCAGGCCCCCGGGGGCCGCGGCCGCGCAAAAAAAACCGATGCCGCGGCATCGGTTTTTTTTGCCTGGCCCGGATCGTCAGCGGCGTTGATATACCTGGGCGATGCGGGTGAACGCCGCGCGCAGTTCGCGCGTGCCGCCCTGGAAGATCACCGGCCGGCCGCGGCGCGTGAAGACCACCAGCCGCTTGGAGAAAATCATCGGCACGAAGCGGGCCTCGCGCACGTCTTCCCAGGCGACCTCGCGGCGCGAGAACCAGGTCTGGCGCAGGCCGTGTTCGTCGATGGTGGTGATGGAGGTCTGCATATGCCACGACACGAACAGCAGGCCGATGAAGCACAGGCCCGCCACCACGGCCATGGAACTGTCCAGCGGCTGGCCCGGGGCGCGGATGCCGCTGGTGACGACCTGCACGCCTAGCACGGCCAGGATGACCCAGGTCAGGATGCGCACCCAATCGGGCCAGGCCTGCCCCGACAGGGGCAGCGGGCCGATGGCGCGCAACAGGGCGGCGTGATCCTCGGGCGAGGGGGGCGGGACGGGGGACGTCATGCGGCGGCGGGATTCCGGTAGCGTGGCGAGAAGACGTGCGCCGGGTGGCCCCGGCGCTCACGCGAAACGCGCGCAGCCATTCTACGGGTTTTCCGCGTCAGGCGGCCCGCTTGGCGGCAATGGCGTTCCCGGCCCGGCTGGAGCCCTTGCGGTTCAGGTTGGCCGACATCCATTGGCCGATGTCGACCACCGCGTCGAAGTCCACGCCGGTGTCGATGTCCAGGCCGCGCAGCATGTACAGCACGTCTTCGGTGGCGACGTTGCCGGTCGCGCCCTTGGCGTAGGGGCAGCCCCCCAGGCCGGACACCGAGGCGTGGAAGATCGAGATGCCGGTTTCGAGCGAGGCCAGGATGTTGGCCAGCGCCTGGCCATAGGTATCGTGGAAGTGGCCCGAGACGCGCGCCGGATCGACCACGCGGGTGACCGCGGCCATCACGTCGCGCACGCGCTGCGGCGTGCCCACGCCGATGGTGTCGGCCACGTCGATCTCGTCGACCTGCATGGCCAGGTAGCGCTGGGCCACGTCGACCACGGCTTCGATCGGCACTTCTCCCTGGTACGGACAGCCCAGCGCGCAACTGATGCTGCCGCGCACGCGGATGCCGGCCTCGCGCGCGGCCTGCACCACGGGCTCGAAGCGCGCAATGGATTCGGCGATGGAGCAGTTGATGTTCTTTTGCGAGAAGGCTTCGCTGGCCGCGCCGAAGATGACGATTTCGTCCGCGCGGGCCGCCAGGGCGCCCTCGAAGCCCTTCATGTTGGGCGTGAGCACCGAGTAGATCGTGCCGGGGCGGCGCTGGATGCGCGCCATGACGTCGGCGCCGTCGGCCATCTGCGGCACCCACTTGGGCGACACGAACGAGGCCGCCTCGACGTTGGGAAAGCCGGCGGCCGCGAGGCGGTCGATCAGTTCCACCTTGATGTCGGTGGGCACGAATTCCTTTTCGTTCTGCAGGCCGTCGCGGGGCGAAACCTCGACGATCTTGACGCGTGTGGGCAATGCCATGTCTCTTCCTGTATCGGTATCGGCGGGCGGCCGCGGCGGCGGCCCGGTGCCAGAGACAATATTAGCGCCATCGCCAAGGGCGCTGTCCGTGGCTTGCCGCGAGGGCGTCCGCGCGCCGGCCACGACGCCGCCTCGTCCGGGCGCGGCGCCGTTACTTCAGGCGCTGGAAGCGGCCGTCGTCCAGGCGCGCGACGCACGCGGCCAGTTCGAGTTCGAGCAATTGCGCCTGCAGCGTGGCGGTGTCCAGGCCGCAGCGCGCCTGCAGCGCGTCCAGGTGCAGGGGGTCGAAGCCGAGCGCGTCGAGCACCGGATGAACGGGGGCCGTGTCTGCGGCCGGCGCCTGGGCGCGGCGGGCGCCTGGCTGCGGTCCGCCGCCCAGCTCGTCGGTGATGTCGGCGGCGGTTTCCACCAGCTTGGCGCCCTGGCGGATCAGCGCATGGCAACCGCGCGACAGCGGCGAATGGATCGAGCCGGGAATGGCGAACACCTCGCGCCCGCTTTCGCCCGCCAGCCGCGCGGTGATCAGCGAGCCGCTCTGCCTGGCCGCCTCCACTACCAGCACGCCCCGGGCCAGCCCGGCCACGATGCGATTGCGCTTGGGGAAGTGCTGCGGCAGGGCGCCCGTGCCCAGCGGCAGTTCCGACACCAGCGCGCCGTGCGCGGCGATGCGATGCGCCAGATCGCGGTGGCGCGCGGGATAGATGCGGTCGATGCCGGTGCCCATGACGGCGACGGTGCCGGCGCCCTCAGGGCCGGCCTCCAGCGCGCCTTCATGGGCCGCCGCGTCGATACCCAGGGCCAGGCCGCTGATCACGCGCCAGCCATGGTCGGCCAGGTGGCGGGCGAAGGCGCGGGCGTTTTCCTGGCCGCCGGGCGTGGCGTTGCGCGCGCCCACCACCGCCAACGCCGGCCCCTGCAGATAGGCCGGGTCGCCGGTCACGTAGAGCAGGATGGGGGGATCGGCGATCGTCAGCAGGTTTTGCGGATAGCCCGGGTCGGACAGCGTCAGGACGTGGTGGCCGGGCGCCTCGACCCATTGCAGCGCGCTGTCGACCTGGGCCGCCATATCGGCCGGCATGGGCGCGGCCAGCTGGCGTGCCAGCGCCTCCGGCAGTTGGCGCGCCAGGGCCGTGGCGCGCTGGGCGTAGATCTGTTCGGGTAGGCCCAGGGCGCCCAGCAGCGTGCAGGCGGTGGCAGAACCGATACCCGGTTCCAGGGACAGGCGCAGCCAGGCGGACAATTCAGCGGCGGTGTGGGTGAGCGGCATGGGCAAGGGCGCCGGGCGGGCCGGCGCGGCAAAGGCAGGGGGCGAAGCGCGCACAGGCGCGCCGGACGTCCGAGAGTGTCGCACGGCGGCCGGGTGGGACCACGCGGGGCGGACCGAATCGTCCCGGCCGCCGCTGGCCAAAACGGGGTCGGGCCGGTCTTCGATAATCCCTGGTTTAGCCGAAAACTATTAGAAATCAAGACTCTAATGAATTAAACTCTTACTCGGACACCAATTACCGACGATCCCTTTTCAATGGCTTTACTCCCTATTCTTCGCTACCCGGATCCGCGCTTGCACAAAAAGGCCAAGCCGGTCGCCGAGGTCGATGACCGCATCCGTCAACTGGTGCGCGACATGGCCGAAACCATGTACGACGCGCCGGGCGTGGGCCTGGCCGCGACCCAGGTCGACGTGCACGAGCGCGTGGTCGTCATCGACGTCTCCGAAGAAAGCAACCAACTGCTGGTGCTGATCAATCCCGAGATCACCTGGCGCAGCGACGATTACAAGATCTACGAGGAAGGCTGCCTGTCGGTTCCCGGCATCTACGACGAAGTCGAGCGCGCCTCGCGCATCCGCTGCAAAGCCCTGAACATCGACGGCAAGCCGTTCGAGTTCGACGCCGACGGCCTGCTGGCGGTGTGCGTGCAGCACGAGCTCGACCACCTGGAGGGCAAGGTATTCGTCGAATACCTGTCCAACCTGAAGCAGAACCGTATCAAGACCAAGCTGAAAAAGGCCGAGCGCGAAGCGCTGCGCGCCTGACGCCCGTCTCCTTCTTCCCGGTCCGATCCCCATGCGCCTCGTTTTTGCCGGCACGCCGGAATTCGCCCGTATCGCCTTCGACGCCCTGCGGGCGGCGGGGCACGATATTCCCCTGGTCATGACCCAGCCCGACCGTCCGGCCGGGCGCGGGCTCAAGCTGACGCCCAGCCCCGTCAAGCAGGCGGCGCTGGACGCCGGCATCGAGGTGGCCCAGCCGCGCAGCCTGCGGCTGGATGGCCGTTATCCCGATGAAGCTGCCGAGGCGCGCGCCTTGCTCGAACGCGTGGCGCCCGATGTGATGGTGGTCGCCGCCTATGGCCTGATCCTGCCGCAGTGGGTGCTCGACCTGCCGCGCCTGGGCTGCCTGAACATCCACGCCAGCCTGCTGCCGCGCTGGCGCGGCGCGGCGCCGATCCAGCGTGCCATCGAGGCGGGTGATGACCGCAGCGGGGTCACCATCATGCAGATGGATGCGGGCCTGGATACCGGCGACATGCTGCTCGAACGCATCGTGCCGATCGGCGCCGACGCCAATGCCGCGCAATTGCACGACGCGCTGGCGCAGGCCGGCGGCGAGGCGATCGTGGCGGCCCTGGCCGCGCTGGCCCAGGGCGGCCTGACGCCCACTCCGCAGCCCGAGGAAGGCGTGACCTATGCCGCCAAGCTGGACAAGGCCGAGGCCGCGCTCGATTGCCGCCAGCCGGCCGAATTGCTGTCGCGCCGCGTGCGCGCCTTCAATCCGGTGCCGGGCGCCAGCATTCGCCTGCCCGGTTTGGCCGATCCCGTGAAGGTGTGGCGCGCGCAGGCCTTGCCGCAGCCTGCCACCGCGGCGCCGGGCAGCGTGCTGCGCGCGGATGCCGAAGGCATCGACATCGCGACCGGCGAGGGCGTGCTGCGCTTGCTGGAGCTGCAGAAGGCCGGCGGCAAGCGCCAGCCGGTGGACGTATTCGTGCGCGGCTGGCAGCCGGCCTGACGCCGTACACGGCCGCGTCGTGGCGGGCCGCCCTTTGTCAGGGGCGCCCGGCCAGCAGGTCCAGGTAGGCGCCCGCCAACAACTGGTCCGGCGCGACCTGCAGGCTGGCGAGCAGTTCGTGAGCCTCGGCCATGCCGGCCTCGACGCTTTCGCCATCGCGCAGCACGACCTCCAGTTCCAGGAATTCCCCCAGCCCTTCGACCCGGTCCAGGTGGATGCGGGTGCGCCCGGCCATGAACAGCAGGCGCTGCTTGCGCACGCGGCCGATCACGCCGTGGGCCAGCGCCAGCGTTTCGCGCAGGGTGTCGGGCGCCGCTGTCGGCGAGATGACGTAGAAGCTTTCCTTGGGTCCGGTATCGTCGGCGCGGCGGTAGAAGATCAGTTCGCCCGTGCCGTCGCCGAAGTCGCGCAGCTTGAGGCGGCCGTTGGCGCAGGCGAAGAAGGTGTCGTCCTGGGCGATGCCCACGGGCGCGGCGCCCGATAGCGCCGCCGCCAGCGGTTCGAGGGCGGCCAGGCTGGCGACCCGGGCCTTGATCTCGACATTGCGCGCCATTCTGTTTCCTCGGAGGGCGGCCGCTCAGGCCAGCACGGCGGGCAGGTCGGCGACCTGCATGATCAATTCGTCGGGGGCGCGCTCGCGCAGCGCGTCCACGTGGTTGTAGCCCCAGGCCACCGAGCCCACCTGCACGCCGGCCTTGCGGGCCGCGTCGATGTCGCGTATTTCGTCGCCGATCAGCAGGAAGCGCGCCGCGGGCGTGCCATGGCGTTGCAGCAGGCGTTCAATCTTGGCGGCCTTGCCGAACAGGTCGGTGCCGCATTCATAGTCGTCGAACAGCGCGGCGGTTTCCGGTCCGAGCACGCGCTGCACGTTTTCGAGCGAATTGGAGCTGACCACGGCCAGGCGCAGGCCGTCCGCCTTCATGCGCGCCAGCGCCTGCGGAATGCCGTCGAACATATGGACGCCGGGATCGATCTCCTGCATCAGCGTGCGCGCGTGCGCCAGGATGGCGGGCAGCTTCCACAGCGGGATGCCCAGGAATTTCAGGATTTCGGTGGCGTCGCGGTGGCGCAATTGCTCGCGCTCGGCGGCGTCGATCTTGCGAAAACCGTATTTGTCGGCAACGGTGTTCAGGATGGAATTGAACCAGGGCATGGTGTCCGCCAAGGTTCCGTCGAAATCGAAGGCTGCGAGGTCGTATTTCAAGTAAACAATCCGATGCCGGGCTACATGGGGTGAAGCAGATACTGCACCACGGGCGCCAGGTCTTCAAGCGGCGGGGCCCCGGCGACGACGCGCCGCGCGTTGGTCCAGGGATAATCCAGCCCCAGCAGCCAGCCGAAGACGGCGTCGGTGTCGCTGGCCGGCAGCGTCACCATGGTCTCGATGGTGATGGTCAGGTGCGTGGCGCGGTAGGGGTCGGGCTGGAAGGTCCAGTCATAGCGGCCACAGCCCACCCGCACGTTGCCCGTGGCCTTCTCGGTCATGCCGACAATCCAGTCACAGGAATAATCGGACAGATGCGCATCGGACGCGGGCCGCGCCAGGTAGAAGGTGTAGACGTTGTCGTAGGTCTGGCCGAACTTGCGCACCAGCGTGTCGGTGATCGCGGCCAGGCCGTGGGACTCGGGCGGGAACGCGATGGCCTGCGTACGCAGCGCCATCTTCAGCACCGCTTCCGGCGCGAAAGCACGCGCCATGTAGTGCGGGCGGTTTTCGTCCTTAGCGTGGAAGTAATCGCGCAATACGGACTCGGTGCTGGCGGGAGACGACGAACCGGAGGACATTGCGGGGCTTTCCTTGGAAGTGGGTTAAGGGGCGCGGTGCTCGGGCTTGACCGGCTCGAACCACTTGGAGACGTTGGGCGGCTCGTAGATGGCGTAGCGGTCCAGCAGCGTGGCCGGATCGCTTTCCACCACCAGCATGTCGCGGTGCTGGGGGCGCATGAAGGCTTCCTCGACCGCGTGATCGACGAACTGCATCAGCGCGTCGTAGTAGCCGGCGATGTTGAGCAGGCCGCAGGGCTTGCTGTGCATGCCGAGCTGGGCCCAGGTCCAGACCTCGAAGAACTCTTCCAGCGTGCCGGCGCCGCCAGGCAGCGCGATGAAGCCGTCGGCTTTTTCCATCATCATGGCCTTGCGCTCGTGCATGTTCTGCACCAGGTGCAGTTCGGTCAGGCCGCGATGGGCCTGTTCCTTCTTCTGCAGCAGTTCCGGGATCACGCCGATCACGCGGCCGCCGCCGGCCAGCACCTCGTTGGCGATCACGCCCATGATGCCGACGACCGAGCCGCCGTAGACCAGGCCGAGGCCGCGCTTGACCAGTTCGCGCGCCAGCACGCGGGCCTGTTCGAGGTATTCGGGGCGCGCACCGGGATTGGAGCCGCAATAGACGCAGATGTTCTTCAGGGTCATATGACGTTATTCATTGCCGAGCCCGTTACAGATTGCGTCACGGGCCTTTCGGGAAGCCGATAGTTTACGAGAAGCGCCGCGCGGGGTTTGGCGTTTCGCCTGAAAGCCCGATCCGGGGCTGTGGGCAATGTTTGGACACAGCATCTTTTCGCATGGCCGGTAGACTGGGTTGTTCGGAACGACTGGAAGTCCAGCGTCGTATTGCCAACCCACAAGGAGCTAACGATATGGAAAACACGACCCGTAACCGCGAACAGGCGAGCCGCCCCTTCGACATGGATGTGAAGGCGATCCGCGCCAAGGCGCGCCAGGACATCGAATCCGGTGCCGTCACCGATACCTATCGCGCCGACCGTCAGACCGTGCTCAAGCTGCTGAACGAGGCGTTGGCCACCGAGATCGTCTGTGTGCTGCGCTACAAGCGCCACTTCTTCATGGCCCGCGGCCTGAACGCCGAGCCGGTGGCGGCGGAATTCGCCGAGCACGCCACCCAGGAGCAGGACCACGCCGACAAGCTGGCCGAGCGCATCGTGCAACTCGGCGGCGAACCCAACCTGTCGCCCAAGGGCCTGCTGGACCGCAGCCACTCCGAGTACATCGAAGGCGCCACGCTCGAAGAGATGATCAAGGAAAACCTGATCGCCGAGCGCATCGCCATCGACAGCTACCGGCAGATGATCGACTACATCGGCGAACAGGATTCCACCACGCGCCGCCTGCTCGAGGAGATCCTGGCGGTCGAGGAAGAGCACGCCGACGATATGTCGGATTTCCTGGCCAAGCATTGAGGCCCTGACAACCCCGGCCGGCCGCGCTCAGGTCCGGCGCGCGGCGGCCGCATCATGGCGGCGCGCCGCCGCATCCAGTTGCCCGTGGTGCCGTTCCGCCCAGCGATCCAGGGCCTCCAGCGCCACATTCAGCGATCTCCCCAATTCCGTCAGGTGATAGCGCACGTGCGGCGGCACCGTGCGCAGGTCCTCGCGCCGCACCAGCCCGTGGCGCTCCAGGTCGCGCAGCGTCTGCGTCATCATTTTCTGCGAGATGCCGTCGAGCCTGCGCAGCAGTTCGTTGTTGCGCAGCGGCCCCTGGGCCAACGCCGGCAGCACCAGCGGCACCCATTTGCCGGAGATCACTTCGAGCGCGCGGCGCGACGGGCAGGCGGCGTCGAAGACGTCGGCCGGGGAAGCGGAAGAGACAGCCATGGTGAGCCTTTCATAGTTACCAAAAGGTGCGTACTTGTGCCTTGGTAACTATAGGCCCTAAGCTGGCCGCATTCCAATATCGAAGGGAGGCCACGATGGCCTGGTGGATCCTGCTGGCCGCGAGCGCGGTGGAAATCGTGATGGCGCTGGCGTTGAAGTACGCCGACGGCTGGACGCGGTTCTGGCCCAGCATCATCGGCATCGCCGCGGCCCTGGGCAGCATCTTCCTGCTGACGCTGGCGATGCGGCACCTGCCCGCCGGCACCGCCTACGCGGTGTGGACCGGCATCGGTTCGGTGGGCATCGCGGTGCTGGGGATCGTGCTGTTCGGCGATTCGCCGTCGGTCGCGCGGCTGGCGTGCATCGCGCTGATCGTGGGCGGCGTGGCCGGTTTGAAATTGCTGGAAGCGTGAGGGCAGCCGGCGGCGGGCGCCGCCGGCCTGCATGACGCTCAGACCGTTTCGGCCCAGAGGTCGTATTCGTCGGCGTCGGTGACGCGGGCGCGCACCAGGTCGCCGGCCTTGAGCGGGCGCTCCGAGCTGACGTAGACGCAGCCGTCGATTTCCGGCGCATCGCCGCTGCTGCGGCCGACGGCGCCGTCTTCATCCACTTCGTCGATCAGCACGTCGATGTCGCGGCCGACTTTCCGCGCCAGGCGGGCGGTCGAAATCGACTGCTGCATTTCCATGAAGCGTTCCCAGCGTTCCTGCTTGACCTCGTCCGGCACCGGGTTGTCGAGCAGGTTGGCGGGCGCGCCTTCCACCGGCGAATACTGGAAGCAGCCGACGCGGTCGAGCTGGGCTTCCTGCATCCAGTCCAGCAGGTACTGGAAGTCTTCCTCGGTCTCGCCGGGGAAGCCGACGATGAAGGTCGAGCGGATGGTCAGGTCGGGGCAGATCTCGCGCCATTTCTTGATGCGCGCCAGCGTCTTGTCCTCGAACGCCGGGCGCTTCATGGCCTTGAGGATGCGCGGGCTGGCATGCTGGAACGGGATGTCCAGGTAGGGCAGGATCTTGCCCTCGGCCATCAGCGGAATCACTTCGTCCACGTGCGGGTACGGGTAGACGTAGTGCAGGCGCGTCCAGACGCCCATTTCGGACAAGGCCGTACAGAGCTCGGTCATGCGGGTGCGCACCGGGCGGCCGTTCCAGAAGCCGCTGCGGTACTTGACGTCCACGCCGTAGGCGCTGGTGTCCTGCGAGATCACCAGCAGTTCCTTGACGCCGGCCTTGACCAGGCGTTCGGCCTCGCTCAGCACGTCGCCCACCGGGCGGCTGACCAGGTCGCCGCGCATCGATGGGATGATGCAGAAGCTGCAGCGATGATTGCAGCCTTCCGAGATCTTCAGGTAGGCGTAGTGGCGCGGGGTCAGCTTGATGCCCTGCGGCGGCACCAGGTCCAGGTAGGGGTTGTGGTCCTTCTTGGGCGGGGCGGCATTGTGCACGGCGCGCACCACTTCCTCGTACTGCTGCGGGCCGGTCACGGCCAGCACGCTGGGGTGCACGTTGCGGATCACCGATTCCTCGACGCCCATGCAGCCGGTGACGATGACCTTGCCATTCTCGGCCAGCGCCTCGCCGATGGCTTCCAGCGACTCGGCCTTGGCGCTGTCGATGAAACCACAGGTGTTCACCACCACGACGTCGGCGTCGTTGTACTCGGGCGTGACTTGATACCCTTCGGTGCGCAGTTGGGTCAGGATGCGTTCGGAGTCGACCAGGGCTTTGGGACAGCCAAGACTGATAAATCCCACTTTCGGTGGTTTAACTTTGTATGTCATTGAAATAACTGAATTTTATCCGAGGGGTTTGGCGCCGGGCTTCGATGGGGCAACCTCCGCCCTACGCCACACATAGACTGCAAAATTCGATCGGTTCTCCACGAGCGGCCCTCGCGCTTGCCTGCCTCACTTCATGGATACAACGATGCCGATCACAGCCAAGATAGTGCCGGTGATCCACTGCCAGTGCTTCAGCCAAAAGGCACCGAGCAGCTTAACTGCCTTTGCAAGCGGCGGCTGCTCGTAATGCCCTGGGCTAACGAAGACCACATGACTGTCTGGATCATTCGGAGGTGGAGGCACGTAGTTGCCTAGGTACCACTCTCGAACGCGTTGGCTAATGCCCTTCTTTAAGTGCTTGTTCATGTTGAAAATGACCAGCGAAAAGGAGTGCCGTTAGTAATCGGGCTGAGCCCGGGGGCTCGAGCTACATACGCTAATGTGCGCTCCTATAGTCAGGGAGCCGATCAATATCCCGTCCGAAAATTTGGTATTCGGTGCAACCCGAAGCTAGAGCTTAGAAAGAAGGTCTCGTAATCCGTCCTGAATCCGATCGAACGCTTCCAACCCATTTGCTGTCAGGCCGGCTGCCTCAGCATCCGTTCGCATCGTGGCCAACTTGCGTTCTATAGCGTTGGCCTCGGCGCCCTCGGAAAAAATTCTCAAAAAGTTCTGCCAATGAATGGCCGGAATTCCGGAAATTTGTTGTTGCATCAGCTCTGCGATAAAGGCAGTCATTAGGCCTCCGCGGGCAACCCGACCAAAGTTCTTTCCCTTGTCTTTTACCGCCTCGTCGTTGAACTTTTGACCTTTCGCAGGGTAAGGAGCCAGTTCGGTAGCCAGCGCAACCTCGGCATCTGGTCCGGTTTGACCTCGGACCACTTGCCAATAATGATTCCGATGTTCCGCTGCGTACCGCGCCTCCTCGATAAAAGGTCGAAGCAACTTCGGAGCGCCCGAAATCACCTCATCAAGCCCCCATGGATAAACGACCAAAAGGTCCTGCGGCATGCAAACCATCGGCGATGCCTTGTATCGAAACGAGGGCTCTCCTTCCTTGGACAGAATGAACCAGCCCTTGAGTTCAATGCCCATCAAGACGCGTTCATCTTCTGGCACACCCGGTGCGCTCGACTGAAGTCGAACGTCGGGAAAGACCTGCGCTTGGCGAACAAACGAATAAACGTCGTATTCGTTCCCCGGGTCCCAAAGTTCCCTGAGGTCGTTGAGATTCTCGACCACGGACGACTCAATCGCCGCGCCTAATGGCGTGTTCAGCGTGAATAGATCGGTCGCACTGATTCCCGCTATGCGGAGCGATGTCCTAAAACGGGCCGGAAGGGCATGAAGGGCGTCAACCACCCTGTCATATAGGTCCCTATGTTTCCACGACGGATCGGGACCTCGGGTACGCTGGGGAGAAATTGTCACGCGGCCACCTGCAACTTTGGTTGCAGGAGCTCGCCCTCGATGCGAAGACGTGCAGCTTCGAAAAACTCCTCGTTGAACTCGGCGGCGTGTGCCCGCCGACCCAACCGTAAAGCCGCTACCGATGCCGACATCAATCCTCCAAACGGCTCCCACACCACATCGTTAGGATCACTAGAGGCGATTATTTGACGCTCCATTAGAGCGATCGGTTTTTGGTTCGCATGAAGATAGCCAGTTCCATGCGGCTTCTTCACACGTTCTGCGCCGTGCACTGGTGGGTCATGCCAAACGTTTGTAAGCGCGTGCACATGCGTCCATTTTGCACGCATCTTATCCCACGCTTCGGCCGTCGGCGGATGTATCCCGTCGATTGAAAAATAGGGCCTTGTGGTCTTGGAACCGTAACGAGTGCACCAATTGGCCATGGCCACCACGGCCTCCCCTGGCGGGAAGTACCAGAGATGGCACTGTGTGAGGTACTTACGCGTCGCGGCGTTCTTCACACCGCAGGCCTCGTTGCTTTGCGATAGTGGAAGCCCTGAGCGCTGCCACTCATAGCGGAGCCATTCCTTGAAAGGAAGTTGATGCCCCGTCAGGGTCGGCAAGGTCGCTTTTCGCGTATATCGGACCGCGACCTCAGTGACCACCGGTAAGCCTCGGATCGTGCGGGAATTCACGTTTCCGGCAATGTGGGCGATCCCCTTGTCCCAGATTACGGTTTCTTCGTATTGCCAACCGTTGAGCTCTAGGGCGGGATGCGCCTTTGCCCATCCTATTTCGCTATTCCAAAACCACAACGTCGTGAATGGCTGCGCGCACTTAGCCCAAGCAGCGGCATGAGGCGCGTACCATTCGGCCAGCCCGTCGGGCGTCACAGGCTCACCGGGAAATTTTCCCAGTCCATACGGGCCGTCTGCGATGATGACCGTCGGCGCCAGCCACTCGTCGTATGCCTCAAGCGCATCGCCATGAAACAGCGATACGGAGCCAAGCCGAAGTGTCCGGTCATCCGGCCGTGCGATACGGATCTTGGTATTTCTTGCCATAAAGCCCTCTGAATCTATAGCGAATTTTCGCATATCCCCGGGGAAAGGCCCACTGGAGCGGGCCACTCTGAGTCTGACCCGGGGCGGCTGAAAGGCGCAACACGCGACGGGCGCGACACTGCGCTATCGGCGTTCGATAGTTCGGCAGACAAGATCAACTTCACTAGTTTCGACAGGAGGGTGAGCTGTTGGTCCCGTTCATGCTTTCAAGCCCCCCTGAACCTCACATCGTCCGATAGTCCGTTCTGCGCAGCCCAGTGCTGAACGATGCTACCGAGCCAAGACAAATAGCCATCAGTCCCGAGCTCGCTTTCAATGAATGGCTCATGCTGCGTCGAAGACTGAAGCTCTTCTATCAACTTCTGCACCTGTTGAGCGATGGCGTCGTCTTTTGAGACGACGAGGTACGTGTTCAGAGGCTTATCCTTGACTTCCTCTTCCCCACCTAAGAAGCGCTCGAAATCAGGAATGCTGATCCTATGTCGAGCGGCCAGGCCTGCTCCCCGCGCGTTGACGATCGCATTGCGAATTTTCTCGTTTTCAGTCCACATCCCATTCTTATGGCCGTTCTTTTTAAACGGGGAATCAGAGTCGTGGACTACCCCAAAATCAATTTTGAAGTGCGTCAGCACTTTGATGAGAGGTACCAAAATCGCCTTGCCACGCGCCCGGATGATCGTAACGCGGTCTATCAGGTCATGCTGGCGTTCAAGAATGGACGACATGAACGCAGCATGCTCTGTGTCCCCTTCGACCAGAATCGGGTACGAGCCAAAAAACACTTCGGAAAAGCTCGGATCAATGTGCTGCAGTGCTTGGAGGCGATCTTTGTCGTCGCCATCAAACTGGATGCAATCAGAACGATAAGTCTTTGGGGCCACGGGAGGTGCGTCGCCGTCTGCTGCCCGCTCAAGTCGCACGATGGTTGTGTGATCCTCAAAGGGATTGACGAAATGAGGCGAATGGGTAGTCATGATTACTTGCCAATCTGGACTTTCTGCCAGTTGGTACAAGTGACGCTGCGCCGCACGCGCCGCCATTGGGTGCAGCGCGTTTTCCGGTTCGTCAATCAATAGCAGATAGCCAGGAAAAGCGGGGTCTTCCGGACTGTCCGGAATGGCTGCCCCTTCGTCATGCGCCTCAAGCTGAGCGTTGAGCGACGCAATAGTGTCTGCTAGAGCCTGCTTTTCTGCTTCCTTGGCTTTCGGGACCTTCTTCTGGGCGTCAGATAGGTCCTTTTCCAGTCGTTTACGATATTCCTGTCGAACTTCCCTATCGCGTGATAGCTCGTTGTGAACTTGTAGCATGGACCAAAAAAGCGCTCGCCGCGCGCCTGTTCCCTGCTGAACAAGCGCCGTTTCGGCGGCTCCATCCCGGACAGTCAGGCTCGAGCCGCCTTTAATCAGTTCGCCGAGCTTTGGGACCAGCGGAGCGGCACTTACTGTGAGCTTTACGTCCAGCCGGGGGAAAACGCCCTTGAAGCCAGCTGCAACACGGCTGGCAATTACATTGAAGTGATCTTCGTGAACACCGCTAAGAATGTTCAAGTGTTCGGATATGCCTGCAATCGCTTTGCAGAGATCGGACTGAGGATCAATGCGCTCTTTCTCTAATCCCGCTAGCAATGGCCCCAGCGCCAAAGTGAGCAGCATGTCCTCAGTTTTTGCCGCGTCATCAAGTGATCCAATGCGCAGCGGGCGGGGTAACCTAGAGTTGAAAACTGGATCGGCACCCGCGGCTTTGCCGTCGTCTGCCCACGCTCCCGCGCCATCAGTCCCTCCCGTTGGATCCCAGGTAGTCCGCACCTTCAGGAAACTTGGGGCAGCCCACTGCCACCGGCTCTTGACGATCAGGTGACCGTCCTTCGACATTTTCCACTTGGCATCCACGTTGCCGATCCCGTCAGGGATGTGCACCTCAAGGAGCACTTCAGACGGTTGATCCTTCGGGGCGTACTGACAGCGATCTTTGGCAATATCGAAGCTGGCGGAGCCCTTGGCTAACTCATATGCACGAAGGATGGTGGATTTGCCCGCATTATTTTTTCCAACCAAGCAGACCACGTTGTCGAGCTCGATCTCAACCCCTTCGTTGCCAATACAACCAATATTCCGCACCATGATGCGGACTAGCTTAGATCGGTTGAAGCCGGCCATGCTGTCTCCAATGGATACCGCAATTAAACTGATTTTCCGAAGCGCACATTATCGACTATCGGGCAGTCTCGCGCGAGGCGTCTGCACACGGTTTGTTAAAAATCATGCAGGTTGCCAAAGCGGATTCCGAGTTTGGGTCAGATTTACGTGGGACCACTTGCATTCTTCTCCATCTGCGCTCGATAGCTCATGCACGGTCTTCTGCACTGCGCCGCGCTCTCGGCTTAACGTGATCGAAGCCGCACGCTAACCCCTCATACGTGATGTCCGCGAGGTAAGGGGGGGTCGCAACGTTGACGCGTACGGCCAATGCGTAATAGGTCGACACGATCCAGAGAATTGTCTCCTTGAAGTCCCGATGACGTTCATAGACGGTCCGCGCCGAAATCTCAAATCCGCGAGCGCGCATCCCATCTGAAATCGTTTGAGTGAGGCTGCCTTCATTGAACGCATCAGCATAGATCAAGGGCTTTGTTTCCTGTGCTCGGTACATAACCTCCACACACCCGCCGCAAAGCAGCCCCACCCAACTTGCCAACGGACCGCGAAACACCCGAAACCTCGTCGAATATTTGTTCATGCTGCTGAAGAATCGTTGGACCTTCCTCGGGTCTTCGAGATCATCCAGGCTTATGAAGGGAAAGCTTCCTTTGAGATCGGGCAGGCAATTGACCGACATGGCCTTGAACTCTTGCTCAAGTAGCAGTTTGATTGTGGTAGGCGTGAGACCTTTTATTTTGTCGACTAGCCCCGAGCTTTCGTATGGGCTTAGTCGCATCAAGCGATAGATGTTATCGCGTTGCATGTCCAACACGCAGAGGAGCGCAAGGCGCTGCAGAAACTCGGTGCGATAGCGGGCCTCTAGCGCAATCCCCGGATGTTTGGCGCTACGCAGCACGCCCATCTTCGCCAGCCAGGTAAAGCAGTCTATGGGCGACATGAGAAATTCGAAGGAGAACATGCGCTCCACCAAGCGATAGCGCACCATAACTGGCGCGCTCTCGTATCCTTTCAAGAGCGTGTTGGCGATTTCGATAACCACTTCCTTGTCGCAATCGTAAAGAACGTGCAGCGCGGCAAGTACTGCGCCTTCGAAAAAATCCAAATTGAACTGTCGCACTCTTTCGTGCACTTCGTCCGTGAATGGACGAGGAATTTCCGAAAGGTGTGGGAACGCCTGTTCAACAAGCTGCAGGTCCTCGGACAGTGCTGCTTCCATCATGCATAGGACGCCGTGCCTGACCACCTGTCGCTGGACGCCGTGTATGCGTCGGTTCGTCAATTCGCGATCAAGGTCTTCGCGAAGATCCATTAGCCAGCAGAGTTCTTCCGTGAACAAGCAGAACACCAGCGCCTGATTGAAGAACAGCTTGTCGATGAGGTCTAGCCCAGCGACCTGGGCTGAGGAAACGCGGGCCATATTTATTCCAGAAAAGCGGGCGCCCGAAAGGCAGCCCGGTTCGATTTCGCCAGCCGTGTTCAAGCCTGAGGCGTGACCGCGGCGACCCCACCCGAAACGCCCGCACCAAGGGCGGCGCCAGCCACAGCCACCGCCGCGGAGCCTGCCGCCACGCCGCCACCTCCCGCAGCCAAGGCTCCGCCACCCAACGCCGCCAGCGACGCTTTGGTAAGCGCTGCGCCAGACAGCGTAGCGATGCTTGTGCCCGTGCTTGCCGCGCCCAACAGGCCCGTCGTGCCCACCGCCGCAGCGATAGGGCCGGCGAAGACCAAGGCGGCCCCGCCGCTGGCCACGGTCACAGCGCCGATAGCGATGGATTTAACGGGATTTTGCATCACAGCATCCGCCGCCCCAGCGACCGCGGTACCGATACCTTCGAACGTCGTTTCTACAAAATCGCC
Organism: Achromobacter pulmonis; assembly: GCF_902859765.1. Lineage (GTDB taxonomy): Bacteria > Pseudomonadota > Gammaproteobacteria > Burkholderiales > Burkholderiaceae_B > Achromobacter > Achromobacter pulmonis. Next base: position 117,571 of record NZ_CADIJV010000008.1, on the reverse strand, counting down.
AACTAGATCTAAAAAGGACACGATTTCTCCCTGGTTTCGAGCAGACAAGCCATTCTTGTCCGAACTCTCGACAGGAATGATAGGGATGGGAATCCTTCCCGGCTATTTGCGAAACGCGCGTACCGTTTTCCACACTAAACAAAGGGTGCCGCTTCTAGCGTCGGAAGGATGCTCCTGGCGCGTTGCCCATAGGATCGTGACGAACCCGGACCACTGCGCTCCATATCCATGAGTATATTTTCGCTAGCCTACGGTCAGCCCAGGCTGACAAAGCCGACTTTGGGGGAAGAAATGGAATACCTCGGTGGGCGCGAGCCGGCGCCAATGATCAAATACTGCGCAATTTTAGCGCGGCAGGGCGGGGGGCCGTTATTTTAGCGGGTCGCCGGGGCAAACCGCCGGACGTTGTGTGTCCCCAATACTTCCCGTGCCGTCCGGCGTGCCGTCCGGCGCGCAGGCCGTGCGCTCAGGGGCCGCTGCGGCGGTACAGCGCCAGGGTGCCGGCCAGTCCGATCATGACCGAACCGCAGGCCCGGTTCAGCCAGCGCAGGCCCGAGCCGCGAAAGGCTCGCACCAGTTGCGCCCCCAGGGTGGCGTAGGCCAGCATGGTGGCGATGTTCATCAGCGCCAGCACGGCGGCCGCGGTGGCGTATTGCGGCAGCAGGGGCGCCTGGGTGTTGATGAACTGGGGCAGGAAGGCGGACATGAACAGCAGCAATTTCGGGTTGGTCAGCGCCACCACGAAGCTGCGCAGGCACAGTTTGAGGCCCTTCGGCCGGGCGGCGCCGGGGTCGGCGGCCGGTAGCACCAGCGCGGCGTTCGAGCGCAGCATCTTCCAGCCCAGGTAGGCCAGATAGGCGGCGCCCGCCCACTTGATGACATGGAAGGCCACCTCGGAAGCGGCCAGCACCACGCCCAGGCCGGAGGCCACCGCGCCCACCAGGATGAAGTCGGCCAGCACCGCGCCGCCCATGCCCCAGCAGGCGGCGCGCACGCCATGGCGCGAGCCATTGCTCATGGCGAGCAGCACGGTGGGGCCGGGCGTCACGATGGCGACGGCCGAGGCCAGGATGAACAACAGCAGCGTAGTGGTGGACATGGCGGGCTCCGTGGCAAGCGGCCAGTGTGACGCGCCCGGTCCGGTTCGTCCAGCGTCGGACGCGGGTGGCGCCAGGGCCGGCGGGCCGCGCCGGGCTACCATAGCGGTCTTATCCTCTTATTTGCTGCCATGTCCACGCGTTCCGACCCCCCTCATCTGGCCCCGCCGCTGTCCGCCATCCTGCTTTCCAGCGCGCAGGTGGTGCAGGACGTCCTGGACGGCCGCTCGCTGACCGAGGCGCTGGCCGACGTCGACGGCGGGCTGCGTCCCGCCACGCAGGCCGTATCGTTTCACGCCATGCGCTACCTGGGTTGGGCCGATGCCGTCGGGCGCGAGCTGGTGCAGCGTTATCCGAATGTGCTGTTCGAATCGCTGCTGCTGGTGTCGCTGACTCTGCTCAAGGCCGAGGGCGAGGCCGCCGCGGCGTTGCCGGGCATGCCGGTATACGCCCCGCACACAGTGGTGGACCAGGCCGTCACGGCGACGGCCAAGCACCGCAGCCTGGCGGCGTTCAAGGGGCTGCTCAATGCCTGCCTGCGCCGCTTCCTGCGCGAGCGGACGGCCCTTGACGCCGCGGTGGCCGACAGCCCCGAGGCCGAATGGAACCACCCCGGCTGGTGGGTCAAGCTCTTGCGCGTGGCCTATCCGCAGCAATGGCAGGACGTCCTGCGGGCGGCCAATTTGCCGGCGCCGCTGACGCTGCGCGTCAATCGCCGCCGCGCCAGCCGCGAGCAGGTGCTGGCGGCGTTCCAGGACGCCGGCCTGGCGGCCGAAGCGGTGGGCGCGGCCGGCCTGGTGCTGGCCACGCCGCGTCCGGTGACCCAGTTGCCGGGCTTTGCCGAGGGCTGGTGGTCGGTGCAGGACGCCGGCGCCCAGTTGGCCGCCGAGCTGCTGGCGCCCCAGGACGGCATGCGGGTGCTGGACGCCTGCGCCGCGCCCGGCGGCAAGACCGCCCACCTGCTGGAATTGGCCGACATCGACCTGCTGGCGCTGGATGCCGACGCCGACCGCCTGGCCCGCGTCGGCCAGAACCTGGACCGGCTCGGCCTGGCCGGCGAGCGGGTGCGCCTGCGCGCCGCCGACGCCGCCGACCTGGACGCCTGGTGGGACGGCCAACCGTTCGACGCGGTGCTGGCGGACGTGCCGTGCACCGCCTCGGGCATCGTGCGGCGCCACCCCGACATCCGCTGGCTGCGCCGCGAGAACGACCTGCGCCGCACCGCGACGGTGCAGGCCCGCATCCTGGATGCGCTCTGGCGCACCGTGGCGCCGGGCGGCCGCCTGCTGTATGTCACCTGCTCGGTATTCCCGATCGAAGGCACGCGCCAGGCGCTTGAGTTCCTGCAGCGCCATCCCGACGCCACGCGGCTGGAAGCGCCGGGCCAACTGCTGCCAGTTGCGGTCGATGCAACACCCGCGGCACAGCACGACGGCTTTTTCTACGCCTTGTTTGCCAAGCAGTCCTGAATCGCCAAGAATAGGGGCAAGACAGGGTTTCGGTGTCGTATGTCCATCATTTCACGCTTATTTCTGGGGTTATTGTTCGCATCCGCCGCGCTGTCTTTGGCGCCGGCCGGTCAGGCACACGGGGCCGAACCGAAGGTGGTGCGTGTCGAACCCGTCGTGCGTGGCGAAAAGCTTGAAATCGACGCCGACATCGAATTCGAACTGAATCAGCAATTGCGCGATGCCGCCCAACGCGGCGTGCCGCTGTATTTCACCGCCGACCTGACCATCACGCGCGAACGCTGGTGGTGGTTCGACAAGTCGCTGGTGGACACTTCCCGCACCTGGCGGGTGATCTACAACGCGCTGACCCGCCAGTGGCGCGCCGGCGTCGGCGAGTTGACGTTCCCGGTGGCGTCACTGGACGACGCCATGAGCGTCATCCGCCATGTCCGCAACTGGCAGGTGGCGGATGCCGATGATTTCGACGAGGGCGTGGTGTATGGCGGCCAGTTCCGGCTGCGGCTGGATACGTCGTTGCTGCCGCGCCCATTCCAGGTCAACGCCCTGAACAGCAGCTCGTGGATCCAGGGCACTCCCTGGACCGATTTCTCGTTCACGCTGGGTGACAAGGAGAAAGACCCCTCATGAGGCTGTTGCTTCGGCTGGCCTTGATGGTTGGCGCCGTGAGCGGCCTGGCGTTGCTGGGCTTGCTGGCGTGGTCCACCGGCAATGCCTCGCGCTTTGCGCGCTACTACGACATATTGCTGATTCTCAACGGCATCTTCGCCCTGGCGCTGTTCGTCTGGGTGGTGGCGCTGACGGTGCGGCTGGCGCGGCAGATCCGCCGCCGGCAATTCGGCGCCCGGCTCACCGCCAGGTTTTCGCTGGCGTTCGCCCTGATCGGCGTGGTGCCTGGCGCCTTGATCTACATCGTCTCGGTGCAGTTCATGTCGCGCTCGATCGAATCCTGGTTCAACGTGCGGGTCGACAGCGCGCTGGAGGCCGGCCTGAACCTGGGCCGGGCCGCGCTCGATTCGCAACTGGCCGACCTGGACGCGCGGGCGCGCTCGATGGCCGCGGAGCTGAACCGCAACTCCGATACCGGCGTAACGCTGGCGCTGACCCGCCTGCGCGAGGCCAACGGCGTGCAGGAAGCCATGGTCTTCACCGGCAGCGGCCGCATGGTGGCGTTTTCCACCAGCCAGTACGGCCAGTTGCTGCCGGCCATGCCGCCGTCCACCGTAATGAACCAGCTGCGGCTGTCGCGCGGCTACTCGGCGGCCGAGGCCGACGATCCGGTCAAGCCCGGGATGGACGGCGGGCTGCATCTGCGCGTGGTGATTCCGCTGACCGGCCCGGACCGCTATGACAACCTGCTGGGCGCGGCTTCCGAGCCGCGCTGGCTGCAACTGCTGCAGCCGGTGCCGGAGCAGATCGCGCACAACGCCAATCTGGTGCAGCAGGGCTTTCGCGACTACCAGGAGCTGGCGCTGTCGCGGCTGGGCCTGCGCAAGCTCTATGGCATCACGCTGACGCTGGCGCTGCTGCTGGCCGCGTTCGGCGCCATCGCCGTGGCGTTGTCGTTGTCCAAGCGGCTGGTGCGGCCGCTGCTCAGCCTGGCCGGCGGCACCCAGGCCGTGGGCGTGGGCGACTACCGGCCGCTGCCCGAGCCGCCGGAGCGCGACGAAGTCGGCCAGCTGACCCGCTCCTTCAATGCCATGACGCGCCAGCTCGACGAGGCCCGCCGCATGGTCGAGAGCAACCGCCAGCAACTCGAACGCTCCAACGTCTATCTGGAGAGCGTGCTGTCGAACCTGTCCTCCGGGGTGCTGGTGTTTGACGAGGCGTTCCGCGTCACCACCGTCAACCAGGGCGCGCAGACCATCCTGCAGGCCGACCTGCGCTCGGTGATCGGGCGGCCGCTGGAGACCGTGGACGGCATGCTCGAATTCGCCAACATCGTGCGGCAGGCGTTTTCCACCCACGCGGCGGTGGGCTCCGAGCGCCAGCACTGGCAGCAGCAGTTCGAGATCGCGCCCAAGCAGGGCGACACGCCCAACGGACCGCAGGCGCTCACGCTGCTGGCGCGCGGCACCCACCTGCGGGTGGACGGCCGCGGCAACGGCTACCTGGTGGTGTTCGACGACATCACCGAAGTCATTTCGGCCAACCGCACGGTAGCCTGGGGCGAGGTGGCGCGCCGCCTGGCCCATGAAATCAAGAACCCGCTGACGCCGATCCAGCTGTCCGCCGAGCGCCTGGCGATGAAGCTGGAAGGCAAGCTGCCGCCGGCCGAGGCGCAGATCGTCGAGCGTTCCACCAACACCATCGTCAACCAGGTGGCCTCGCTCAAGCAGATGGTGGACGATTTCCGCGAATACGCCCGCACGCCGCCCGCGGTGATGCAGCGCATCGACTTCAACGCGCTGGTGGCCGACGTGCTGTCGCTGTATGGGTGGGAGCCGGATGGCGGCACCTCGGTGCGATCGGCGCCCGGCCAGGCGCTGAACCTGGACGTCAATCTGGGCGCGGGGCTGCCGGCCATCGAAGGCGACCCGACCCAGTTGCGGCAGGTGATCCACAACCTGTTGTCCAATGCCCGCGATGCGATCGCCGAGCAGGGCGGCAAGGGCGGGGTCAGCGTCACGACCCAGCTGATGCGCAGCGAGCAGCCCGACCGCGCCGACCAGCAGGCCCTGCGTTTCACGGTTGCCGATACGGGCCCGGGCTTCCCGCCGCAGGTCATGCAGCGCGCCTTCGAGCCCTACGTCACCACCAAGTCCCACGGGACTGGGTTAGGATTGGCAATCGTGCGCAAGATAGTGGAAGAGCACGGCGGTCGGATCGACCTTGCCAATCGCAAGGAAGGAGGCGCGCGGATTTCCATCTTGTTGACCCGGCTTGCGCCCGGGGCCGATACTATGGGCGCGACCGCGCAAGAAAAGGATAATGCGGCTACGCAATAGGTGGATGCTTTATGGCCAGAATTCTGGTGGTTGACGACGAAGTCGGTATTCGCGAGCTTTTGTCGGAAATCCTTTACGACGAAGGACACACGGTCGAATTGGCCGAAAACGCGGCGCAGGCGCGCGCCGCGCGCCTTCGCATGCGTCCCGATCTGGTGCTGCTGGACATCTGGATGCCGGACACGGATGGCGTCAGCCTGCTCAAGGAATGGGGCTCGCAGGGGCTGCTGGACATGCCCGTCATCATGATGAGCGGCCACGCCACCATCGACACGGCGGTCGAGGCCACCCGCATCGGCGCCATGGATTTCCTCGAAAAGCCGATCACGCTGCAACGCCTGCTCAAGACCGTGGCCGCCGGCCTGGCCCGCGGCCGGGTGCCGCATCCGGTGCCCGTGGCGGCGCCGGCGACGGCCAGCGCCGCCGTGGCGCTCGAAGACGAGCTCGACCCGCCGACGCTGTCGGCCGCGCCCGTCAACGAGATCCCCGTCACCGCCAATGGCCAGTTGGGCAGCATCTCGCTGGACCAGCCGCTGCGTGAGGCGCGTGACGAGTTCGAGCGCATCTATTTCGAATATCACCTGGTCCGCGAAAGCCATAGCATGACCCGGGTATCCGAACGCACCGGCCTCGAGCGCACCCATCTCTATCGCAAGCTCAAGCAATTGGGCATCGAGTCCGCGCGCAAGCGAGGCGCATGAAGATCCTGATCATCGGCGCTGGTCGTGTCGGCACCAGCGTGGCTGAAAACCTGGTGTCCGAGCAGAACGACATCACGGTGATCGATTCCGATCCCTCCCAGCTCCAATACCTGCAAGAACACTTCGACCTGCGCGTCGTCCATGGCGACGGTTCGCAGGTGTCGGTGCTGGAAGGCGCCGGCGCGGCCGACACCGACCTGCTGATCGCCTGCGCCGCGTCCGACGCCGCCAACATGGTGGCCTGCAAGATCGCCCGCCAGCTGTTCAACATCCCGCGCCGCATCGCGCGCATCCGCTCGGGCGAGTTCTCCGAATACCCGGAACTGATGAGCGAAGAAGGCTTCTGCATCGACGCCATCATCAGTCCCGAGCGCAGCGTCACCACCTACCTGCAGAGCCTGATCGAATTCCCAGAGGCGCTGCAGGTGGTCGAATTCGCCGAGGGCAGGGTCAGCGTGGTGACCGTGCGGGTGGGGCATGGCAGCCCCATGGCGCACCATCCCGTCGACAAGCTGCGCGAGGTCTGGCCTGACGTCACCGCCCGCGTGATCGACGTGCTGCGTGGCGGCCGGCCGCTGCGGGCCGGGGCCGGCACCGTGCTCGCGCCGGGCGACGAGGCGGTGCTGGTGGTGGACACGCGCCACGCGCGCCGCGCCGTGCGGCAGTTGCGCGAAGCCGAAAAGGCCGTGCGCCGCGTGATGATCGCCGGCGGCGGCAACATCGGCCTGCGGCTGGCGCGCGCTGGCCGAGGAAAACTACAGCGTGCGCATCATCGAGCGCGACCTCAAGCGCTGCGAGTACCTGGCCACGCAATTGCCCGACAGCGTGCTGGTGCTGCACGGCAGCGGCACCGACGAGGCCCTGCTGGAACGCGAGAACATCGAAGACATGGACACCTGGCTGGCCCTGACCAGCGACGACGAGGACAACATCATGTCGTCGCTGCTGGCCAAGCGGCTGGGCGCGCGCAAGGTGATCGCGCTGATCAATCGCCAGGCCTATGGCGAACTGATGCAGGGCAGCCATATCGACATCGCGGTGTCGCCGTCGCAGGCCACCATGAGCGAACTGCTGCGCCACGTGCGGCGCGGCGACGTGGCGGCGGTGCACCGGCTGCGCCAGGGCGTGGCCGAGGCCCTGGAGGCCATCGCCCATGGCGATCGCTCCACTTCCAAGGTGGTGGGCCGCAAGGTGGGCGAGATCAGCCTGCCCAAGGGCGCCAGCATCGGCGCGCTGGTGCGCGAGGACGAGATCATCCTGCCGGATGCCGATACCGTGATCGAGACCGACGACCACGTCATCGTCTTCGTGCCCTCGCGCAAGCAGATGCCGCGCGTGGAAAAACTGTTCCAAGTGTCGGCGTCGTTCTTCTGATGAGCCCGCGCTTCCCGCATCCCGACGGACCGGCGGCGGCCGGGGAGGCCGCATGAGGCGCGTCCTGGCGACCCTGCACATCCTGGGCCTGACCATGGTGATGTTCGCCCTCACCATGCTGATCCCGCTGGGGGTGGCCTATGTCGGGGCCGACGCCGCGCGCGGCGCGTTCCTGCACGGCTTCCTGCTGTCCATCGGCATAGGCGTTGCCCTGGCGGCGCTGACCCGGCGTGCCCGCAGCGAATTGCGCGCGCGCGACGGTTTCGTGCTGGTGTCGGCGGTGTGGGCCGGCCTGCCCCTGCTGGCGGCGATTCCCCTGCTGATCTACTTCCACCGCGCCGGCCTGCCGCTGTCGTTCACCGCGGCCTACTTCGAAGCGATGTCGGGGCTGACGACCACGGGCGCCACCGTGCTGGCCAACCTGGACGCGCTGCCCCCCTCGATCAACCTGTGGCGCGCCACCCTGGTGTGGGTCGGCGGCATGGGCATCCTGGTGCTGGCAGTGGCCATTCTGCCGCTGCTGGGCGTGGGCGGCCACCAGGTGGTGCGGGCCGAGACGCCCGGCCCCATGAAGGACGAACGCCTGACGCCGCGCATCGCCAGTACCGCCAAGGCGCTCTACGCGGTGTATTTCGCCTTTTCGATCCTGTGCTTCCTGGCGTACCGCGCGGTCGGCCTGTCGTGGTTCGAGGCATGGTGCCACATGGCCACCACCATGGGCCTGGGCGGCTTTTCGACCTGGGACGACGGCTTCGCGCACTTCGATTCGGTGGCGGTCGAAATGGTGGCCATGGTGTTCATGCTGATCGCCGGCATCAACTTCGCGACCCATTTCAATGCGCTGCGCCTGCGCAGCGTGCGCGCCTACCTGCAATGCCCGCAGGCCATTCCCTATCTGGTGATCGTGGTGGGTGTGGGGCTGGTGATTTCGGGCTTCCTGTACGTCAAGGGCGTGTACCCGGACCCGCTGCAGGCGTTGCGGTATGGCATGTTCAACACCATCTCCATGGGCACCACCACCGGTTACGCGAACACCGACTTCGCCCAATGGCCCTTGTTCGCGCCGTTGACCATGCTGCTGCTGTCCGGGTTCGCCACGTCGGCCGGCTCCACGGGCGGCGGGATCAAGATGATCCGCGCCATTCTGCTGGTCAAGCAGGCGCGCAACGAGCTGGTAACAATGTTGCATCCGCATGCGGTCAGCCCGGTGCGCATCGGCGGCCGCGCGGTCGAGGCGCGGACCATGTCCTCGGTGCTGGCGTTCATGCTGATCTATGGGCTGTCCATCGCGGTCTTCACCAGCCTGCTGCTGTTGTCGGGGCTGGACCCCATTACTGCTTTTTCCGCCGTGTTCGCCAGCATCAACAACACCGGGCCCGGTTTGGGGCCGGTCGGCCCCATGGGCAACTTCGCGGTGTTGTCGGACTTCCAGATCTGGGTGTGCACCTTTGCCATGCTCATTGGCCGTCTCGAATTGCTGACGGTGCTGGTGCTGTTCACGCCCGCTTTCTGGCGCAAATAGGCGCCACGGCCGGCCCGCCGGCCACCGTGTCGGGGGCCGCGGCGCCCGGCGCGGGCCGCCTTCGGCAGCGGGTCATCCGCCCTGGGGAAAACCCGGATCAGGGTTTTCCCGTCCCTCGTCGCAAGCCTTGTCCAGCCTGTTCTTGCGCCCTTCGCGGGCCGCCAGGCCGCGCCGTTCCTGCGTTGTGAGTGCTCGCTCACCTTGTGCCATCGGGTAAAACGGATTGCGTCGGAATGTTGCGCACAAATGTCACGATTTTCAATCGTTTTGCCACAAACATGCGGCTATTATGCGTTCACAAGCCGCCGTCTAGCGCCCCCCGGGAAGTTGCCGGGCTTCAAGGTCGAACGGCGCACCCCCTCATCAAAATATCCAAAGGAGTCCGAGATGGAACAGATCCCGTTCATTTCGTCGGCCCCCAACACCCTGGGCATCGAACTCGAGCTGCAACTGATCGACCCCCGCAGTTTCGACCTGACCGCAGCCTCTGACGAGCTGCTGGCCCAAATGGCCAACCACCCCATCGCCGACCGCGTCAAACCGGAAATCACGCGGTCCATGATTGAACTGAATTCCTCGGTGCACGAGCACCCGATGGGCCTGCTGGCCGAGATGCGCGAGATGCGCGACGCGCTGGTCGAGGCGGCCGATGCCGTCGGCGTCTCGGTGGCGGGCGGCGGCGCCCACCCGTTCATGCGCTGGCAGGAGCGCTCCATCTCGGATACGCCGCGCTTCCAGTACCTCGCCGAAATGTATGGATACCTGGCGCGTCAATTTACGGTGTTCGGCCAGCACATCCACCTGGGCGTGAGAAGCGGCGACGAATCCATCAAACTGTTGCGCCGGCTGTCGCCCTATGTGCCGCACTTCATCGCGTTGTCGGCCTCCTCGCCGTACTGCGAGGGGGTCGATACCCTGTTCTCGTGCTCGCGCCTGAACGCGGTCAACAGCTTTCCGCTGGCCGGCCACATGCCGGCCGAGGTCAAGGACTGGTACCAGTTCGAGGCGCACCTGGCGCAGTTGCGCGCCTATGGTCTGGCCGAGAGCATCAAGGATCTGTATTGGGATATCCGCCCCAAGCCGGAATTCGGCACGGTCGAGATCCGCGTCTGCGATACCCCCCTGACCGTGGAGCGGGCGTGCCAGATTGCCGCGTTCGCCCAGGCGCTGTCGGTGCTGCTGATGCGCGAGGACGATCCCAGCGACAAGGCCTGGCTGTCCTATCGCAGCAACCACTTCCAGGCCTGCCGTTTCGGCCTGCAGGGCAGCTATGTCACGCCGGATGGCCAGCGCCTGCGCCTGATGGACCACCTGCGCGCGCTGTTCCAGCGCCTGATGCCGGTGGCCGAGGAGCTCGGCACGGGCGACATGATCGCCACGCTGCGCGACGACGCCATGCGCAGCGGCAACGACGCGCGCTGGCTGCGCAACCAGTTCCATCGCCTGCGCGACCTGCCGCTGGTGGTGGAATCGATGGCGCATGCCTGGCGCGGCGAAGCGCCCCAGGTGGCCGCGCCGGCCGAGCCGACCGCGGTGCTGCGGCGGCGTATCCGCGCCACGTCCGAGCCCATGCAGCCCTTGTCGGCGGCGGAACCGGGCGTGACGCCGGCGTTGCCCGAACGCCTGCACTGATCGCGGCCCCGCGCCCCGGCCGGGCGTTCCGCGCAGGCGGGCCGCCGGCCGGGGCGCGGTTGTTGTTCAGGGCGTGCCGCGCTGGCGGCCGCCGATGGCGCTGACCGACAGGCGGGTTTCCCCGGCGCTGCCGCGATGCGTGGCGGCGCGCCAGGCATGGCCATAGGCCACTTCGATGCTCAGGGCGATGACGCCATCGGGACGGCGCTGGGCCTCCAGCGCCGCGCACAGCCGAGCCCGCCAGTCGCGTCCCACCAGGCCGCCACGGCGGCCTGCCGCGGGGTTGCCGCCCAGCGCGCGCACGTCCTGCAGCAGTTTTTCCGGGGTGCGATAGGTCAGGGTGAGGATTTCCTGATCCATGACCGGATCGGCGAAGCCGTTTTCCACCAGCAGGTCGCCGAAGTCGTGCATGTCGACGAAGGCCGGCGTGGCGGTGCGCAGGCCGGCATCGTCGAGCGCCTGGCGCAGCTCGCGCAGCGTGGCCGGCCCCAGACAGGAGAACATCGCCAGGCCGCCGACCTTGAGGATGCGGCGCCATTCGGCCAGCACGGCGTGCGGCTCGCGGTGCCAGTGCAAGGCCAGGTTGGACCACACCAGTTCCAGCGATTCGGGGTCCAGGCCGGTGGCGGCCAGGTCGGCGTTGACGTAGCGGTTGGCCGCGCCGCGCCGCGTCAGCTTGCCGATCCAGGCGCCAAGGCCGGCGGGCGCATGGCGCTTGCGCGCGATGTCGAGCAGGCTTTCGCAGTTGTCCAGGCCGATATAACCGGCTTCGGCATAGCGCTCGCGCAGCAGGGCCAGGTTGTCGCCGGCGCCACAGCCGGCATCCAGCATGGCCTGCGGCTGCAGGCGGATGTACTGCAGCCGGCCAAGCATGCGGCGGGCGACTTCGCCATACAGGAACTGGGCTTGCGCCAGATCGCCGCGCCGGGCGAATTGGCGGGGCACGTCGGCGGCGACGAGCGGAAGCGAGGGGGGGCTGGCGGGTGCGGGCAGGGACATTTCGGTCGCGCCCGGGCCGGTGCCGCGGGCGGAACATGATTTCATGGGGGATGACCCACATTATTGCCGATCCCGGCCGGGGGCGCCGATTGTCCCTACAGGCGATGGGGCGGTGGCTGCTGGCCCGTGTCCCTTGCGATTGCCCGCTATGCGGCGCCCGCGTCGGCGGGGCCAGGTTGTGCGAGGGCTGCGAGGTCGATCTTGCCGCCGCGTCGCAGGCGCCGCGAGAGCCGCGCTGCCCGCGGTGTGCCGTGCGGTTGTCGCCGGACGCCCCGTACTGCGCCAGTTGCCTGGCACGGCCGCCGGCCTTCGCGCGCACTGTCGCCGCCTTCGATTACGAAGCACCCGCCGATACGCTGATCCGTCAGCTCAAGACCCAGTTGCGGCTGAGCGCGGCGCCCGTATTGGCGCGCCTGCTGGCGCATGCGGTGTGGAGCGAGCCGCTGCCGCAGGCCAGGCTGCTGCTGGTGCCGGTGCCGGCCAGTCGCGCCTCGTTGCGCCGGCGGGGCCTGAATCCGGCGGCCGAGATCGCCCGCAGCCTGGCGGCGCTCCTGGATTGGCCGCTGCTGCGCGGGGCCTTGCGGCGGCGGCGCGAAACGCCCCGGCAGACCACCCTGGGACGCCGGGCGCGGCAACAGGGCGCGCAAGGGGTATTCCATTGCCGCGCGGATCTGTCGGGCCGCCATGTCGGCCTGGTCGATGATGTCATGACCACGGCCAGTACGGCGGATGCCGCGGCGCGCGCCCTGCTGGCAGCGGGCGCGGCGAGCGTGACGGTGCTGGTGGCGGCGCGCACGCCGCCTGCCGCGTGAGCCATGGCGCCGGCTCCCCGTGCGCCGGACCGGCCGGCCAAATCGGCGACAATCGCTGCTGCGCGGCCGTTCCCGGCCGCCCGCCCTTCAACGTCTTGCAGCCCGCGCCATGTTCCACGTCATCCTCGTCTGCCCCGAGATTCCGCCCAACACGGGCAATGCGATCCGCCTTTGCGCCAACACCGGCGCGCAATTGCATCTGGTGCGCCCGCTGGGGTTCGAACTGGACGATGCGCGCATGCGGCGGGCGGGGCTGGACTACCACGAGTGGCAGCCGGTGCGGGTGCACGATTCCCTGCCGCAGGCGCTGGCGGATACGGGCGCGGCGCCATCGCATATCTATGCACTGACGACGCACGCGCAGCGCAGCGTGGGAGATGTGCGCTTCGAGGCGGGGGATGTGTTCGTGTTCGGACGCGAGAGCGCCGGGCTTTCGGACGAGCATCATGCGATGTTCGCGCCCCAACAGCGGCTGCGGCTGCCAATGCGCGCGGGGCAGCGCAGCTTGAATTTGTCCAATGCCGTGGCGGTCACGGTCTTCGAGGCCTGGCGCCAGCTTGGGTATGAAGGCGGCGTCTAAGCCCCGGGCGCTGCCAGCTTGACGGACCGCGCGGCGCGGGGCCGGCCGAGGCCCGCCCGCGCCGCTTGCGGCATCAGTCGAGTGACAGGTTGAGCTTCTGGATGACCTGGTCCCAGCGTGCTTTTTCGTCCTGGATGCGGACGGTCAGGGCTTCGGGGGTGGAGGGCGCGGGGGTGAAGTACTGCAGCGCCATCTGCTTGCGCACCGCGTCGCTGGTGATGATGCGGGTCAGCTCGCTGTTCAGGCGCTCGATGATGGGCATCGGTGTCTCGGCGGGAGCCAGGATGGCGTTCCAGGAGATGGCTTCGAAGCCCGGATAACCCTGCGAGGCCATGGTGGGGATGCCGGGCAGGGTGTCGCTCGGTTGCAGGCTGGTCACGGCCAGCACCTTGACCTTGCCGTCGCGCGTCTGGGGCATGGCGATGGCCGGGACCATGAAGCCGGCCTGGATGTCGCCGCCAATGATGGCGCTGATGACCTGCGGGAAGCCGGCATAGGGGATGTGCGCCATGTCGATGCCGGCGCGTTCCTTGAACATTTCCATGGCCAGGTGGGCCGAGCTGCCCGGGCCGACCGAGCCGTAGTTCAGCGAGCTGCCGTGTTCCTTCACCATGCGGACGAAGTCCTGCACCGAGTTCACGTTCTTCAGGTTGCCGGGTACGGTCAGCACGTTGGGGCTGGTGCCCACCAGCGTGACCGGCGCCAGGTCTTGCAGCGGGTCGTAGCCCAGCGTCTTCTTGTAGAGCGTGGGGGCGGTGACCAGCGGGCCGTTGATCGTGTAGAGCAGGGTGTAGCCATCGGGCTTGGCCTGGGCCACGATGCGGGTGCCGATATTGCCGCCGGCGCCCGGCTTGTTGTCGACGACGATGGGCTGGCCCAGCGCCTGCGACAGCGGTTCCGAGATGGTGCGCGCCAGGATGTCGGGCGAGGAGCCGGGCGGGAACGGCACCACCAGGTGAATGGGCCGGTCGGGCCAGTCGGCGTGGGCGGCGGCGGGCAGGATGGCGGCCAGGCTCAGGCACAGGCCGCGCAGCAGGCGGCCGACCCGGAACTTGCGGGTATGCGTCATGAAGGATGTCTCCTGGATGTCGGGCGTGGTGTTGTTATGGGGAGGGAAAGAAGTGGATTCGCTGGCGCGCCGGGCTTCAGCCGTCGCTGGCGTGTTCGTCGCGGGCGTTGCGCGCCAGCAGCGCGGACACGGCCGTCATGGGCGCCACGCCTTCGAACAGCACGGCGCACACGGCCTCGGTGATGGGCAGCTCGACGTTGAGGGCGCGGGCGCGGTCGCGCGCGGCGCGGGCGCAACGCACGCCTTCGGCGGTGATGCCGCTGGCCAGGATGTCGGCCAGCTTGCGGCCGGCGCCGATTTCCAGGCCGACGCGGCGATTGCGCGACAGTTCGCCGGTCGCGGTCAGCACCAGGTCGCCCAGGCCGGTCAGGCCGGCGAAGGTCTCGGCCCGCGCCCCGAGCGCGACGCCGAAACGGGTCATCTCGGCCAGGCCGCGAGTGATGAGCGCGGCGCGGGCATTGGTGCCCAGCGCCAGGCCATCGCCGATGCCGCAGGCCACGGCGATGACATTCTTGAGGGCGCCACCGACTTCGACGCCCGTCAGGTCGTCGCTGGCGTAGACGCGCAGCGCGGCGCCGTGCAGGGCCTGGGTGGTGGCCGAGCGCAAGCCGGCATGGTCGCTGGCGACGGTCAGCGCCACCGGCAGGCCCTGCGCGACTTCGCGGGCGAAAGAGGGGCCGGACAGCACGCCGCCGATGGCGCCGGGAAAGGCCTGGCGCACGATTTCATGCGGCAGCCGCGCGGTATCGGCTTCAAAGCCCTTGCAAGTCCAGACGATGGGGGTGTCCTGCAGGCCCAGGGCGGGCAGGCGGCGGGCGAGTTCGGCACAGGTGGCGGCCAGGCCGGCCACGGGTACGCCCAGGATGATCAGGCTGCTCGCGCCATCCTGCTTGAGGCTGCGCAGCGTTGCGTCCAGATCGGCGGAAAGGGTCAGGGCCTGCGGCAAGGCGATGCCGGGCAGGTAGCGCGTGTTTTCGTGGCGGGCGGCCATGTCGGCGGCCTGCGCCGGATCGCGCGCCCAGAGGACGGTGGGGTGGCGGCGGCTCGCGGCCGCCGCCAACGCGGTGCCCCAGCTGCCCGCGCCCAGGACGGCGATGCGCAGGCCGGGCGGAATGGGCTGGTTCATGGGGCGTCGCGGTCTGCCTTACTGGCGGGTGGCGCTGGCGGGCAGGATGATGCCCGAATCGCCGCCATTGCCGTTGGCGTTGCCTTGCTGTTGTTGCAGTTCGGCCAGGCGTTGCTCGTACAGGGCCTGGAAGTTGACTTCGGTCAGGTGCAGCGGCGGCATCGAGGTGCGGGTGATGGCATCGGCGATGTTGGCGCGCAGGTACGGGTACAGCATCGTCGGGCAGACGATGCCCAGCAGCGGGTCGAGCTGTTCTTCGGGGATGTTGGCGGCTTCGAAGATGCCGGCCTGGGTGCCTTCGACCAGGTACACGACCTTGTCGTTGACGCGGGTGGTGACGGTGACGGTGACGGTGGTTTCGAACACGGTTTCGGCCAGCCGCTGGCCGCCCACGGTGATGCTCACTTCAACCTGGGGCGCTTCTTGCTCCAGGAAGATGTGGGGCGCGTTCGGCATTTCCAGCGAAAGGTCTTTCAGGTAGACGCGCTGCAGATTGAACGAGGGCGCGTCGTTGCCGCCTTCTTGCTGGGTGTTTTGGTCTTGATCAGCCATGAGTGTTTCCGTTGGTGGGAGGGGCAAAAAGGGGCGGTCGGCCAGGCATCATGCCGGGATTTCAGCCGTTGAGCAGGGGCGTCAGGCCGCCGGAGCGGTCCAGCGCCATCAGGTCGTCGCAACCGCCGACGTGGGTCTCGCCGATGAAGATCTGCGGTACCGTGCGACGGCCGGTACGCTCGATCATGCGGTCGCGCTGGCCGGGTTCGCGGTCAATCTGGATGATTTCCAGGTCGGTCACGCCACGCTGCTCGAGCAGCGCCTTGGCGCGGGCGCAATAAGGACAATAGTCCTTGCTGTACATGACAACTTTGTTCATAGGCGCTCCAGGCGGATTCTATGGGTAGGTGGGGGCGCGCCGCGCCGCTTCAACCCTTCTGGGTGACCGGCAGGCTGGCGGCCAGCCAGGCGCGCATGCCGCCTTCGAGCGGCACGGCGTCGGCAAACCCCTGCGCGCGCAGCTTGGCGGCGGCGCGGGCGGATTCGCGGCCATTGTCGCAAACCACGACCAGCGGCTTGTTCTTGGGCAGCGAAGCGGCTTTTTGTTCCAGGTCGGCGGCGGGCACGCTGCGCGCCTGGGCGATGTGGCCGGCCTGGAACTGCTCGGCGGGCCGCACGTCGATCCATACGGCCTGGCGCTGGTTGACCATTTGGATGGCCTCGCCGGTGCTGACGGCCGAGCCGGTGCGGCCCTTGCGCAGGGCCGGAATCGCCAGCATGACCCCGGAAACGATGGTTACGGCGACAATGAAGATGTTGTTCTTATCGAGCAAGAATTGCAGAAGGTCCACGGGGCATCCTGAAGAGCGGCGTCTAGCCTGGTAACGGCGAAGCCTCAAGCGCCACGCCGGGAAATCGACGGGTGCGCCGGGGCAAAATCAAGGGCAAAATCGCTCAATTATAAAATGAGCGCATTCCGCAACTTTAACCCGCGTTACACGCCTGCCAAACCATGCACAAACTCGTTCTGATGCGCCACGGCGAAAGCCAGTGGAATCTGGAAAACCGTTTCACCGGCTGGACTGACGTCGACCTGACCGAAACCGGCCGTGAACAGGCCCGCAAGGCGGGCGAACTGCTCAAGAAAGAAGGCTATACCTTCGACCTGGCCTACACGTCGGTGCTCAAGCGCGCCATCCGCACCCTGTGGATCGCGCTGGACGCCATGGACGCCATGTACACCCCGGTGGGCGTGAACTGGCGCCTGAACGAGCGCCACTACGGCGCCCTGCAGGGCCTGAACAAGGCCGAGACCGCCGCCAAGTACGGCGACGAGCAGGTCCTGATCTGGCGCCGCGCCTACGCCATCGCGCCCGAGCCCCTGTCGCTGGACGACGAGCGCCACCCGCGTTTCGATAGCCGCTATGCCAAGATCCCGGCCGACCAGTTGCCGGCCACCGAGTGCCTGAAGGACACCGTGGCGCGCGTGCTGCCGTTCTGGAACGAGTCGATCGCCCCGGCCATCCGCGCCGGCCGCAAGGTGCTCATCGCCGCCCACGGCAACAGCCTGCGCGCCCTGATCAAGCACCTGGACAACGTCTCGGACGACGACATCGTCAACCTGAACATCCCCACCGGCCAGCCGCTGGTGTATGAACTGGATGATGACCTGCGTCCCATCCGCCACTATTATCTGGGCGATGCCGCCGAGATTGAGGCGGCCATGGCCGCGGTCGCGGCCCAAGGCAAGGCAAAGAAGGACTGATACATGGCGCGCATGGCGGGATGGTTGGTGGCGGTGGTGCTGGCTGGCGGAGCGCTGCCGGCGGGCGCCGCGCCCAACAATCTCGCCGACCGCCAGTCCGAGGCCGAAAGGCAGCAGGCCCAGCTGCGCGACCGTATCGAGAATCTGCAAAAAGACATCGATACGCGCGAAGCGGCCCGCAAGGAGGCCGCCGACGCCCTGAAGCAGTCGGAATCGGCGATTTCCCGGATCAACCTGCGCCTGAAGGAACTGGCCGAGGCCAACCGCCAGGCAAGCGCCGACCTGGCGGGCCTGGAAAAGCAGATCACGGCGCAGCAGGCGGTGCTGGCCAAGCGCCGGATCGAATTGGCCGACCAGCTGCGTACCCAGTACACCAGCGGGCTGTCGCCCTGGACCGCGCTGCTGTCCGGCGACGATCCCCAGGTGCTGGGCCGCAACCTCGGCTACCTGGATTATGTCTCCCAGGCCCGCGCCCGCGCCGTCGAGGCGCTGCGGGCCGATATCGATCGCCTGGCGGCGCTGCAGGGGCGTGCCGATGCCCGCCGCGCCGAGCTTGAAAAGCTGGTGGCCGAGACCTCCGAACAGAAGGCCGCGCTGGTGGCCCAGCAGAAGGAACGCGCGACGCTGCTGGCGCGCCTGGAAGGGCAGATCGCCGCCCAGCGCGCCGAAGCCAGCAAGCTGGGGCGCGACGACCAGCGCCTGTCGCGCCTGATCACCGACCTGGACGCGGCCATCGCCAAACAGGTCGAAGAAGCCCGCAAGGCCGAAGAAGCGCGCCGCCGCGCCGAGGAAGCGCGCCGCGCCGAGGAAGCCCGGCGCGCCGAAGCGGCGCGCAAGCAGGCCGAGGCCGACCGCCGCGCCGAAGCGGCCCGCCGCCAGGCCGAGGCCGAGCGCAAGGCCGCCGATAAGGCCGTGGCCGATTCGGCCCGCCGCGACCGCGAGGCGCGCGAGGCCGCCGCGGCGCGCGAACAGGTTGAAGCCGCTTCGCGCCAGGGCCGCGGACCGGTGGTGGTGGCCGATCCCGACGCCGCTGGCCTGCGCCCGGCCGACAGCCGCCATCCCCGTCTGACCGGGCCGGCCGAGACGCCGCCCCCGGTAAAACCCGCGGACGCCCCAAAAAAGGCGGAACCCGACGACCAGGGAACCACTCCAACCCGTACGGCATCGGCCCAGCGTCCGGTGCCGGTCGGCGGTGGCAATGGCTTGCGCCATGGTTTGGCCGCGCCGGTGCGCGGGCCGGTGCAGGGCCGTTTCGGCGTGGACCGCCCGGATGGCGGTGTCTGGCGGGGCGTGGTGCTGCGCGCCCCCGAAGGCACGCCCGTGAAAGTGGTGGCCCCCGGCACAGTGGTCTATGCCGATTGGCTGAGGGGTTTTGGCAATCTCATCATTGTGGATCATGGCCAGCAATACCTGACCGTCTATGCTTACAACCAAAGTCTGCTCAAACGGGTGGGCGATTCCGTCGCGGCGGGGGATACTATTGCCACCGTAGGCGCAACCGGCGGCCAAGTGGAATCCGGCCTATACTTTGAAATTCGCCATCGCGGCGCTCCTGTGGACCCAGCCCAGTGGCTGGCCCAGTAAAGCCAAAAACCCTCAAGGGCGAAAACCATTCGGGAAGTGTGCATGAGCACTCGCAAGTTTCGCGGTTTCGGTCTGATTGCCATCGGTGCGGTGGCAGGTGTCCTGCTCAGCGTGGGCGTCACCGCTGTCGCCCAGCGCGGCAGCCCCTTGCCGCTGGATGAACTCAGGCAGTTGAGCAACGTCTTCGCGGCCATCAAGAACAACTACGTCGAGTCGGTCGATGACAAGACGCTGATCGACAACGCCATATCCGGCATGGTGTCGAATCTGGACCCGCACTCCGCCTACCTGGATGCCGACGCTTTCCGCGAAATGCAGACGGCCACGCAGGGTGAATTCGGCGGGTTGGGGATCGAGGTCGGCGCCGAGGACGGCTTCGTCAAGGTCATCTCGCCGATCGAAGACACGCCGGCCGCGCGCGCCGGCGTCATGGCGGGCGATCTCATCATCAAGATCGACGACACGCCCACCAAGGGCATGTCGTTGAACGACGCCGTCAAGCTCATGCGCGGCGCGCCCAAGTCTCCCATCACGCTGACCATCATGCGCGCCGACCGGCCCCAGCCGATCGTGCTCAAGATCGTGCGTGACATCATCAAGGTGCGCAGCGTGCGCAGCAAGATGTTGGATAACGGCGTGGCCTACGTGCGCATCGCCCAGTTCCAGGAAAAGACCGGGGTCGATCTGGCCAAGCAGCTCAAGGACCTGGGCGCCAAGGAAACGCCCAAGGGCCTGGTGCTCGACCTGCGCAATGACCCGGGCGGCCTGCTGACCAGCGCCATCGGCGTGTCCGGCGCGTTCCTGCCGGCCGACACCCTGGTGGTGTCGACCGACGGCCGCACGCCCGACGCCCGTCACAAGTACCTGGCCACTCCGTCCGAATACGCCCGTGGCGAAAGCAACTACCTGGCGGGCCTGCCGGCCTGGACCAAGACCGTGCCGATGGTGGTGCTGGTCAACGTCGGCTCGGCCTCGGCCTCCGAGATCGTGGCCGGCGCGCTGCAGGACCACAAGCGCGCCAAGGTGCTGGGCAACCGTACCTTCGGCAAGGGCTCGGTGCAGGTGATCCTGCCGCTGTCGGAAACCACCGCGGTCAAGCTCACCACGTCGCGCTATTTCACGCCCAGCGGCCGTTCGATCCAGGCCACCGGCATCGAGCCCGACTATGTCGTGGCCGACACCGCCGACGGCGACCTGTTCCGCCTGCCGCGCGAAGCCGACCTGCAACGCCACCTGTCGAATCCGGGCACGACCAACGAGATCAAGTCCAACACCAACCAGGACAACGTCGACATCCCGACCAAGATCTTCGAGTTCGGCGGCAAGGACGACTTCCAACTGCAGCAGGCGTTGAACCTGTTGGCCGGCAAACCGGTGCAGAAGGGCTCGGCCCGCGCGCAGGCCAAGGCCGACGCCAAGCCCGGCACCGGTCCGACCCAGCGCCTGAAGATCACGCCGACCGGAGTCGAGCCCAGCAAGAGCAAATGAACGACGAGCAACTGCTGCGCTACGCCCGCCATATCCTGCTCGACGAGCTGGGCATCGAAGGGCAGGAAAGGCTGCTGGCGGCGCGTGTGCTTGTCGTGGGGGCGGGTGGACTGGGTTCGCCCGCCGCGCTCTACCTGGCCACCGCCGGCGTCGGCGACATCACGCTGGCCGATGACGACGTCGTCGAGCTGAGCAACCTGCAACGCCAGATCCTGCATACCACCGCCAGCGTCGGCCGGCCCAAGGCCGAGTCCGGCCGCGACATGCTGGCCGCCTTCAATCCCCAGACCCGCGTGCATGCCCGCGTCGAACGGTTGCAGGGCCAGGCCCTGTCCGACGCCGTGGCGCAAGCCGACCTGGTGCTGGACTGCACCGACAACTTCGCCACGCGTCACGCCATCAACCGCGCCTGCGTGCAGCACCGCAAGCCGCTGGTGTCGGGCGCGGCCATCCGCTTTGACGGCCAGGTCAGCGTCTACGACCTGCGCGACCCGGACGCGCCGTGCTATCACTGCCTGTTTCCCGAGGCGGACGACGTTGAAGAGGCCAATTGCGCCACCATGGGCGTGTTTGCGCCGGTGGTCGGCATCATTGGCAGCATGCAGGCCGCCGAGGCTCTCAAGCTGTTGTCCGGTGTGGGCGAAAGCCTGTCGGGCCGGCTCTTGTGGCTGGACGTGCGCACCATGCAATGGCGCAGCGTCAACGTGCAGCGCGACCCCGAATGCGCCGTATGCGGCGCGCGTGACCGCTGAGTCACGCTATCCCGTCCCTGAAAAATCGCCGGTTATTGCCCTCGCGGACAATATTAAAGGCCTGAAATACCTGCTATAACGCCAGCCAGTCGGCCGCGCCATGGCGGGCAGCTTTGGATGGGACGGAGTGGATAGAGGACTGAGATTCAGCCTGCCGACATGGCGGCTGACCCGCTGGTTGACGGATTCCGGGCAGGATACGCCGGCGGATATCCGCGCCGCATTGATCGCCAGTCTGTTCGGCACCCTGCCGATTTTTGCCGGCGGCGTCATCAATACCCTGATGATCGCGGGCGTCGTGGCCTGGCGCCGTCCCGAGCCGCTCTACATATCCTGGCTGCTCCTTGAGATCCTGCTGGCCGTCGTGCGCGTCATGGTTCTGCGGTCGGCCTTGCGCAACGCCGCGCGCGGCGCCAAGACCCATACCGACATCTACATCGTGCTGGCCCTGCTGTGGGCCTGCAGCGTCGGCTACGGCGTGCTCGTCACCTTCCTCAACCAGGACTGGCTGGCCGCCACGCTGGCGGGCGTGTCCTGCGGCGCCATGGCGGGCGGCATCTGCTTTCGCAACTACGGCGCGCCGCGGCTGGTGGCCGCCATGATCTTCCTGAGCCTGGGGCCGATGGGCCTGGGCGCGCTGTTCTCCGGGGAATACGTCACCGCCATCGTGTTCATCCAGATTCCGTTCTACCTGGTCAGCATGAGCATCGCGTCGCAACGGCTGCGGCGCATCCTGGTGTCCACCATGCTGGCCGAACGCGAGAACGAGCGCCGCGCCAGCCTGGACGTGCTGACCGGCCTGGCCAACCGCGCCGGGCTGGAAGCGGCGCTCGATCGCATTTGCACGGGCGCCCGCGCGCATGACAGCGCCGCCGCGCTGTTCTACATCGACATGGATGACTTCAAGATCATCAATGACACCCACGGCCACGCGGCCGGCGATCATGTCCTGAAGACGATCGCGCAGCGCATGCGCGGCATGTTGCGGGTCGATGATGTCGCCGCCCGTATCGGCGGCGATGAGTTCATCGTGCTGGCCACCGGCATCGACGCCACGGCCGCGCTGCGCCTGGGCAACCATCTGTTGCGCGATGTCGGCCAGCCGATCGTGCTGACCGATGGCTCGCGCGTCAGCGTCGGGCTGTCGATCGGCATCGCCATCATTTCCGGCGCCAACCGCAAGGCCCAGGCCATCTTGGATTCAGCCGATGCCGCGTTGTACCGCGCCAAGGCGCGTGGCGGGCGCTGCTGCTCCGTTGCCGGCATGCCGGACGGCGAGGGCGCGCGCACGACCGGCGACGCCGAAGCGGCGGCCTGAGCGGCGGGGGGGGGCGACAGCGCCTGCGCGGGGTTCCTTGCTCAAAGTTATCAGATAACCTGAAAGGTTTCGGCTATACTTGGCCGCTATGCTGACCAAGAGCCTGACCCTGACCGAACAGGTCGCCCGCCAGATCGCGGGCGACATCGCCCATGGCGTCTACCCCGTGGGCGCCAAGTTGCCGTCCGGCCGCATTCTGGCTGACCAGTATGGCGTCAGTGCCGCGGTCATCCGCGAAGTGACCGAGCGCCTGCGCGCCCAGGGGCTGATCCAGAGCCGCCAGGGGTCGGGCAGCGTGGTGCTGGCGCGCACCGGCGCGCAGGGCTTTCAGGTGCCCGCCGATATCGCCGTCAGCCGCGAGCAGCTGGCCAACGTCTACGAACTGCGCATGGAGCTGGAGGGCGGCGCTGCGGCGCTGGCGGCCGAGCGCCGCAGCGCCGCCGACCTGGACGCCATGGCGCGCGCGCTGGCCGACCTGGAGCGCCACCAGCATCATCCGGAACAGGGCGTCGAGCACGACATCGCCTTTCACCTGGCGGTGGCGGCCGCGACCCACAATCCGTTCTACCAGGACCTGCTGCAATACCTGAACCTGCAATTGCGCCTGGCCGTCACCACCGCGCGCGCCCACAGCCGCCAGTTGGCCGGCATGACGGACGCCGTACACCACGAGCACGTTGCCGTGTTCGACGCCATCCGCGACCGCGATGCGACCCGCGCGCGGCGCATGGCCGAAGGCCATCTGCGGCAGGCGGCCAATCGCCTGCGCCTCGATTCCCTTTTTCCCGCTTCCAGGCAGACATCATGAGCACAACCGACATCGCCCAGCGCCTGGTCCAGGCCCTGGGTCCGGATACCGTTTTCACCGGCCACGAGGACATCGCCCCCTGGCTGTCCGATTGGCGCGGCCTGTACAACGGCCACGCGCAGGCGGTGGTCCGCCCGCGCACCACCGCCGACGTGGCCGCCTGCCTGGCGCTGTGCAACGACGCCGGCGTGCCGGTGGTGCCGCGTGGCGGCAATACCGGCCTGTGCGGGGGCGCAACGCCTGACGCCGCCGCCGCCAACGTCGTGCTCAGCCTGGACCGCATGAACGCGGTGCGCGCCATCGACACGGTTGCCAACACCCTGGTCGCGGAAGCCGGCTGCATCCTCGGCAATCTGCGCCGCGCCGCCCAGGACGCCGGCCGCCTGCTGCCGCTGAGCCTGGCGGCGGAAGACTCCAGCCAGATCGGTGGCAACGTCGCCACCAACGCCGGGGGCGTCAATGTGGTGCGCTACGGCATGGCGCGCGAACTGGTGCTGGGTCTGGAAGCGGTGCTGCCCAGCGGCGAAGTCTTCAACGGCCTGCGCACGCTGCGCAAGGACAACACCGGCTACGATCTCAAGCAATTGCTGATCGGTTCGGAAGGCACCCTCGGCGTCATCACCGCCGTGGCGCTGCGCCTGTTTCCGCGCACCGACGTGCGCTCGGTGGTGCTGGCCGCCGTCGAATCGCCGGCCCAGGCCCTGCAACTGTTCGAGATTCTGTTCGAACAATGCGGCGCGCGCCTGCAGGCCTTCGAGTACTTCTCCGGCGATTGCCTCGACCTGGTCCTGGCTCATGCCGCCGGCGTGCAGGAGCCGTTCGGGCAGCGCTATCCCGCCTACGTGCTGGTCGAGCTGGCCGACACCGCCGACGAAGCCGCCTTGAACGCGTTGCTGGAAAACGTGATCGGCACTGCGCTGGAGCGCGGCCTGTGCCTGGACGCCGTCGTGTCCGCATCGCTGGCGCAGTTGCAGGCGCTGTGGAAACTGCGCGAGGAGATTTCCGAGGCCCAGCGCGCCGACGGCCCGCATCTCAAGCATGACGTGTCGCTGCCGATCGAGCGCATTCCCGACTTCATGGTCTCGGCCGAAGCGCGCGTGCGCGCGCTGTATCCGGACATCCGCCCCTTCATCTTCGGCCACTTCGGCGACGGCAACCTGCACTACAACCTGTCGCGTCCCGCCAGCGCCGAGCGCGGCTGGGTGGCCGAGCACGGCGCCGCGATCACGGACGCGGTGCTGGACGAGGTCAACCGCTACGGCGGCAGCATCAGCGCCGAACATGGCATCGGGCAGCTCAAGCGCGACCATTTCCTGCACAGCAAGGACCCGCTCGAACTGCGATTGATGCGGGAGATCAAGCGGGTGGTGGACCCCAAGGGGATCATGAATCCAGGCAAGCTGCTGTAGGCCGCGTCCCGCCCCCCAAGCCCGCGATACAAGATCGGACTAACTCTGCAAAAAAAAAAGCAGATAAGGAAAAAGGCCTGGAGCGGTCGCTCCAGGCCTTGTCTGTTACCGCCGATTCGCCGGAGCGCCGCCATGCGCGGCGGCCCGGCGTCCGGGCAATCGGTTCGGAAGATTACTGCCGGTGATAGACCTCGGCGCCCTTCTTCACGAACTCGATCGACTTCTCCTGCATGCCTTTCTGCAGCGCTTCCTTTTCGCTCACGCCCTGCGACGCCGCATAATCGCGCACGTCCTGGGTGATCTTCATGCTGCAGAAATGCGGCCCGCACATCGAGCAGAAGTGCGCCACTTTCATCGAGTCCTTCGGCAGGGTCTCGTCGTGGAATTCCTTGGCCGTATCCGGATCCAGGCCCAGGTTGAACTGGTCGTCCCAGCGGAACTCGAAACGTGCCTTCGACAGCGCGTTGTCGCGGATCGCCGCGCCCGGGTGGCCCTTGGCCAGGTCCGCCGCATGCGCCGCGATCTTGTACGTGATGATGCCGTCCTTCACGTCTTTCTTGTTCGGCAGCCCCAGGTGCTCCTTGGGCGTCACATAACAGAGCATCGCCGTGCCGTACCAGCCGATCAGCGCCGCGCCGATACCCGAGGTGATGTGGTCGTAGCCCGGCGCGATGTCGGTCGTCAGGGGCCCCAGCGTGTAGAACGGCGCCTCGTGGCAGTGTTCCAGCTGCAGCTCCATGTTCTCCTTGATCATCTGCATCGGCACGTGGCCCGGGCCTTCGATCATCACCTGCACATCGTGCTTCCAGGCCACCTGCGTCAGCTCGCCCAGCGTCTTGAGCTCGGCGAACTGGGCCTCGTCGTTGGCGTCATAGCCCGAACCCGGACGCAGGCCGTCGCCCAGCGAGAAGCTGACGTCGTAGGCCTTCATGATTTCGCAGATTTCCTCGAAGCGCTCGTACAGGAAGCTTTCCTTGTGATGCGCCAGACACCACTTGGCCATGATCGAGCCGCCGCGCGAGACGATGCCCGTCATGCGGTCCGCCGTCATCGGAATGAACGGCAGGCGCACGCCGGCGTGGATCGTGAAGTAGTCCACGCCCTGTTCGGCCTGCTCGATCAGCGTGTCGCGGAAGATCTCCCAGGTCAGGTCCTCGGCCTTGCCGTCGACCTTTTCCAGCGCCTGGTAGATCGGCACTGTGCCGATCGGCACCGGCGAATTGCGGATGATCCATTCACGGGTTTCGTGGATGTGCTTGCCGGTCGACAGGTCCATGACCGTGTCGCCGCCCCAGCGGATCGCCCAGGTCATCTTCTCGACTTCCTCGCCAATGCCCGAACTGACGGCCGAGTTGCCGATGTTGGCGTTGATCTTGACCAGGAAATTGCGGCCGATCGCCATCGGCTCGACTTCCGGGTGGTTGATGTTGGCGGGGATGATGGCGCGGCCGCGCGCGATCTCGTCGCGCACGAATTCCGGCGTGATGACGGCGGGAATGGCGGCGCCGAACGACTGGCCCGGATGCTGGCGCAGCAGGCGCTTGACCATCTTCTCGCCGTCCGGGCCGCTGTCGCGCAGCGTCTGCAGATAATGCTCGCGGCGCAGGCTTTCGCGGATCGCCACGTATTCCATTTCGGGCGTGATGATGCCGCGGCGCGCGTAGTGCATCTGCGAGACGTTGGCGCCGGCCACGGCGCGGCGCGGTGGGCGTTGCAGGTCGAAGCGCATGGCCGTCAGCTTGGGATCGGTCAGGCGCTGCTTGCCGTACTCGCTGGTCGGGCCCGACAGCACCTCGGTATCGCCGCGTTCGTCGATCCAGGCGCGGCGCACTTCCGGCAGGCCGCGGCGGATGTCGATCTTGGCATCGGGGTCGGTGTACGGGCCGCTGCAATCGTAGACGGTCAGCGGCGGGTTCTTTTCGCCACCGAACATGGTGGGCGTGTCGTCCTGCTCGATCTCGCGGAACGGCACGCGGATGTCGGGACGGGAACCGACCTCGTAGACCCGGCGGGATTTGGGCAACGGGGCGACCGCGGCCGCGTCGACTTCGGCGGTGGCGGCCAGGAATTTGGGATTGGCGTTCATGGAAAGCTCCAAGCGAATGGTTTGGAGCCGATCGGGAATGGACTCCCGCCATGCGGGCATGGCGGGAATACGGCTCCCAGCATCGGCATTATCCGTACTGGTACGAAGGGACTCTCTCAACACGTCGGGCCGGTTCGGCGCGACGAGTACCCCTGCGCGAAAGCGAAGTATAGAGCCTGCCTGGCCGCCACGCGAATGGCGATCGATGCTGCGGCGCGGCAGCGCAATTCCGTGTGCGCCGCCATGCCGGCCGGCAATGGTAGTACCGGTTTACATTTGGAATCAGTCTGGGGAGACAC
Organism: Achromobacter pulmonis; assembly: GCF_902859765.1. GTDB lineage: Bacteria > Pseudomonadota > Gammaproteobacteria > Burkholderiales > Burkholderiaceae_B > Achromobacter > Achromobacter pulmonis. Next base: position 90,241 of record NZ_CADIJV010000008.1, on the reverse strand, counting down.
TGCCATACAGGTTCTGTACACTTTTTCACGTCAGCCTGCGGTCAGCCCGCCGGCCCCAGTCCACTCAAGAAGGAAACGTGTATGCAACTGACCCTACGCAAATTGGCGCCCGCCCTGGTTGTCATGACCCTTGCGCTCGCGGGTTGCAAGACCGCCCCGACCAAGTCCGGCGCCGCTGCCACGCCCGACGCCAGCGGTCAGCAGCAGCCGTCCAGCCAACAGCCGGCCACCGCGTCGGTGGTCGAGTTCTACGTGGCCCAGACCCAGGCTGGCCCCGGCCTGGTGGAAGTCAGCCTGCCCGACGGCAAGATCTACATGCAGCAGCAGCCGGTGCTGACGCGCGCCGACCTGACCGAGGCCGCCGCGCTGGTGGATCGCCAGGGCGCCAACTTCGTCGGCCTGCGCTTTTCCGAAGCCGGCGCGCGCAAGCTGAACGAAATCAGCAGCAAGAACGTCGGCAACATGCTGGCGCTGGTCATCGATCGTGAACTGATCGCCGCGCCGCGCATCGGCGAGCCGCTCAATCGCGGCGTGCTGGCCTTCGGAGTGCCCTCGGCGAAGGCCGCCTCGGACATCGCCGCCAAGATCCGCGGTGACAGCGCCCCGGCCGCCGGCGCCACGCCGGCTCCGGCGCCGGCCAAGCCCTGAGCGGCGCAGGCAACAGCAAAAAGCCCGGCATGCCGGGCTTTTTTTATCTCTATCGCGGGCGCGCCGGTATCAGGATTTGCGGCCCCGCGGCTTGATGCCGCGGCGCGCCAGCGCCGATTCAATAAAGGTCAGGGCCAGGGCTTCCAGCGTCACCCGGTCGTCGGCGGTGAGCGTGTCGAACTGCGCGGGCGAGATATTGGGAAAGGGCCATGGCGCCAGTGGGCGCGAACGCCGCGTCATCGTGCGGGGCGGCGGCTCGGCCACGCCCGTGGCCGGCAGCGTATCGCTCAGGTCGTAGCTTTCCATGGGCAATTCCATGGGGCCCTTGCCGGTCTCCAGCCATTCGAGTTCCACCTTCAGCACCTGCGCCAGCTTGCGCAGTGAACGGCTCGAATGGCGCAGTCCGCTCTCATAGCTGCCGATCGCGCTTTGCGATAGGCGGGCCATGCGCGCGAGCGTTTTCTGCGTGTAGCCACGCAGAAGACGGGCGTGCTTCAGTCGGTCTGAAAAAGTTTTCACGCGTCGATTGAAGCTTGCGCCTTAGGCACTTTGGTGGATATAAATATTACTTAAGTGATAACTTCAGAAAGGCTATCCCATGCAGGAAAGAGGTTACGTCCTGGTTGTGCAACTTGGTGGAATGGCGTGCAATAAATTCGTGCACACCTTACGCCAATTCCAGTGGGAAGTCGGCTTGTGCCGGTCGCCGGATGGCGTGCTGGCGCGGCTGCGCAACGAGCCCGCCGATGTGGTCGTGCTGCGCGGCTCGGATGACGGGCTGCCCGACCTGATCGCCGCGCTGCGCCGCACCGCGCCGGGGTGCTCGGTGGTCTGGCAATCGCTCGACGACTCGCCGCAGGCGCGCATCGCAGCGCTGGATGCCGGCGCCCATGTGTGCGTGCCGCCGCTGGCCAGCATTCCCGAATGGGATGCCGTGCTGCGCAACCTGATCCGCTGCCAGCATCCCACCACCGACAACCTGCCGCGCTGGCGCGTGGATGGCCGCGCGCGCATGCTGGCCGGGCCTTCGGGCGAGCGCATGCCTCTCACCAACACCGAGCGCGCCTTTTTCGTCAGCCTGTTGAACGCGCCGCATCAATGCCTGCCGCGCGAAGGCTTCTTCCCCGATGCCATGCGCGACCCGATGGACAGCGCGCGGCGCGTCGACGTGCTGGTCTCGCGCCTGCGCTCCAAGGCGCGCAGGCTCAACATCGACCTGCCGGTGCTGGCGGTGCGCGGGTGGGGCTATATGTTGATGCCGCAGGATGGCGCCGGCCTGGACGCGGCCGGGGCGGACTGAAGCCGGTCTGCGTCAGAGCACGACCAGGTTGTCGCGGTGCATCAGCTCGGGGTCGGTCATGCTGCCCAGGATGCGCGCGATTTGCGAAGACGGCTGGCGCAGGATGCGGCGGGTATCCGCCGATGAATAATTGATCAGGCCGCGCGCGCATTCGCGGCCCTGGCCGTCGACGCAGGCAACCACGTCGCCGCGGCCGAATTCGCCTTCCACCTCGATCACGCCGATCGGCAGCAGGCTCTTGCCTTCGCGCAGCAGCGCCTGCACGGCGCCGTCGTCCAGCACGACGCGGCCGCGCAGGCGCAGGTGGTCGGCCAGCCATTGCTTGCGCGCCGACCACACCGGCAGGGTGGCCTGCAACTCGCTGCCGATGCATTCGCCCTGCGCCAGGCGCGTCAGTACGTCGCGTTCGCGGCCAGACGCGATGACGGTGTGCGCGCCGCTGCGCGCGGCGCGCTTGGCAGCCAGCACCTTGGTCAGCATGCCGCCGGTGCCGATGCCGCTGCCGGCGCCGCCGGCCATCGCTTCCAGCGCCGGGTCGCCGGCCTGGGCGTGCGCCATGAACCTGGCGCCGGGATTCTTACGCGGGTCGGCATCGTACAGGCCGCGCTGGTCGGTCAGGATGATGAGCGTGTCGGCTTCGATCAGGTTGGTGACCAGCGCACCCAGCGTGTCGTTGTCGCCCAGCCGGATCTCGTCGGTGACCACGGTGTCGTTTTCGTTCACGATGGGCACTACGCCCAGGCGCAGCAGCGCGAACAGCGTGCTGCGCGCGTTCAGGTAGCGGTGGCGGTCGGCCAGGTCTTCGTGGGTCAGCAGGATCTGCGCGGTGCGCAGGCCGTATTCGGCGAATGCCGCCTCGTAGGCCTGGCACAGGCCCATCTGGCCCACCGCGGCGGCGGCCTGCAGTTCGTGCATGACCGACGGGCGCTTGCGCCAGCCCAGGCGGGCCATGCCTTCGGCGATGGCGCCGCTCGATACCAGCACCACCTGCTTGCCCTGCTTGTGCAGCGCGGCGATCTGGGCAGCCCAATGCGCCACGGCGGCGCGATCCAGGCCGCGGCCTTCATTGGTGACCAGCGACGAGCCGACTTTGGCGACGAGGCGCTGGGCGTTGGCGACAACGGAAACGGCGGGTGATTCGGCAGACATGATGGCGGCGGGCTGCGGCGCGAGAAAAGGCGTAATCGAACGAGACTGCGATTATGGCTTATTCGTCGCCGCGCGGCGCGGCCGGCTTCTTGTCGGCATCGCCGCGGGTGTCGTCAAAGCGCGGGTCTTCGGCGACGTAGGTGCCGTCGGCCTGATCCTGCGCCAGCTGTTCCTTTTCGCGTTCGGCGTCGAGGTAGTCCTGCAGCGCGTAGATCAGGTCCTGGGTGCCTTCGCCGGACAGGCCGGAGATGCCGAATACCGGACCCTTCCAGTCGTACAGATCGAGGAAGCGGCGCTTGGTGTCTTCGGGGTCAGGCACCATGTCGAGCTTGTTCAGCACCAGCCAGCGCGGCTTGTCGGCCAGCTCGGGGTCGTAGCGGCGCAGTTCCTCGACGATGGCGCGGGCGTCGATCACGGCCTGTTCCACGGGATCGGCATCCGGATCGGGCGTGGATACATCCACCAGGTGCAGCAGCACGCGGGTGCGCGCCAGATGGCGCAGGAACAGGTGGCCCAGGCCGGCGCCTTCGGAGGCGCCTTCGATCAGGCCGGGGATGTCGGCCACGACGAAGCTGCGCGACGGCGAGGTGCGCACCACGCCCAGGTTGGGGTGCAGCGTGGTGAACGGGTAGTCGGCGATCTTCGGCTTGGCGTTGGAGATGCGGGTGATCAGCGTGGACTTGCCGGCGTTGGGCAGGCCCAGCAGGCCGACGTCGGCCAGCACCTTCAGTTCCATGCGCAGATAGCGGTGTTCGCCTTCCTTGCCGGGCGTCCATTGGCGCGGGGCGCGGTTGACGCTGGACTTGAAGTGCATGTTGCCCATGCCGCCCTGGCCGCCGGCCGCCAGCACGACTTTCTGGTCGTGGCGGTTCAGGTCGAACAGGACTTCGCCGGTGTCGGCGTCATGGATGACGGTGCCGACGGGCACGCGCAGCGTGATGTCCGGGGCGGCGGCGCCGTACTGGTCCGAGCCGCGGCCGTTTTCGCCGTTCTTGGCGCGGTGCAGGCGCGCATAGCGGAAGTCGATCAGCGTGTTGATGTTGCGGTCGGCCACCGCGTAGATGCTGCCGCCGCGGCCGCCGTCGCCGCCGTCCGGGCCGCCCTTGGGGATGAATTTTTCGCGGCGAAAGCTCGCCACGCCATTGCCGCCTTTGCCGGCGACGACTTCGATGGTGGCTTCGTCTACGAATTTCATGATGTCTGCGCGTGTCTGTATTAGAGGGCCGTGCCGCCGTGACGGGGCATTGCCGGGAGGGCAGGGCGGAACATTCCGCTTATTCTGCCTGAAAACCGTCCGGGCCTCGCGGCCGGCGGGCTCGCCACCGGGTGGCGAAGGACACTGCGCATTGGCAGTGGCCGGGAAGGAAAAAAGCCCTGCCGCATGCGACAGGGCTTTGCCGTTCTGGCCGGCGGCGGATCGCTGAGGCGACCGCGCCGCTGGCCGGACCGTGCTGCGTCGAGAATTACTCGGCGGCGACGATCGAAACGGTTTGCTTGTTCAACGCGCCCTTGAAGCCGAATTGAACCTTGCCGTCGATCAGCGCGAACAGGGTGTGGTCCTTGCCCATGCCGACGTTCACGCCAGCGTGGAAACGGGTGCCGCGCTGACGCACGATGATCGAACCAGCGGGAATCAGTTCACCGCCGAAAGCCTTGACGCCCAGACGCTTCGATTCTGAGTCGCGTCCGTTTCGCGTAGAGCCGCCGCCCTTTTTCTGTGCCATTTTTAGCTCCTGCTAATGTGGTGCCGAGTCGCGTCTCAAGCCGTGATGGCTTCGATGCGGATTTCGGTGTAGTTCTGACGGTGGCCCTGATGCTTCTGATAGTGCTTGCGACGGCGCATCTTGAAGATCTTGACCTTGTCGTGGCGGCCTTGCGCAAGAACCGTTGCCTTGATCACGGCGCCGGCGACGAGGGGCGTACCAACTTTCAGTTGGTCGCCTTCGCCCACGGACAGCACTTGATCCAGGGTGATTTCTTGCCCAATGTCAGCCGGTATCTGTTCTACCTTGAGTTTTTCGCCAATGGCAACACGGTACTGCTTGCCACCGGTTTTTACGACCGCGTACATGGGGTATTCCTTAAATGGGTAAATGGGTTCATTCGCTTGCCAGCCCTGCGGGGCTGGCGGTACTTGCCTGGCGTTGGAAACCTGCCGGACAACGGCCCTGGATGTTCGGGGCCGCGTCGCATGTGGGCTGGCGCGCCCTACGGGAATTGCCCCGGAACCCGGGTGCCCATAGCGGTTGCCGCCACATCGGTTGCGCAAGGCGCGTAGTGCGTAATTCACCGACGTAATTCGGCCATCACTGACCGAATCCGGGATATTAGCCCGGGGTTGGGGAAAAGTCAAAAAGCGCTTGCGGTTTAAGGGCTTAGCTGTCGCCTGGGGGGCGCGCCGGACCGCCGGGCGGCGTGTCCGGGTCCCGGGCGCCACCGCGCCCGGCTTTCGTTCCTGACAGCCCGTATAATCGCTGGTCGAATCCCTCCGCCCTGCCGGCGGCCCAGCGGTAAGAGCCGTCACGAATGGCTCGTTTCACACTCCGGATACGTCTTGAATCTCCCCGCGCTCATTGCTCCCATAGTTGACGATATGAAGGCCGTCGATGCGGTTATCCGCGAGCGGCTGAATTCCGATGTGGTGCTGATCCGTACGATCGGCGACTACATCATTGGCGCGGGCGGCAAGCGCATGCGCCCGGCGATGGTGCTGATGGTGGCGCGCGCGCTTGGCTATCAAGGGACGCATCACCAACTGCTGGCCGCCGTGGTGGAGTTCATCCACACCGCGACGCTGCTGCATGACGACGTGGTCGACGAGTCCGACCTGCGCCGCGGCCGCGAGACCGCCAACGCGGTGTTCGGCAACGCCGCCAGCGTGCTGGTGGGCGACTACCTGTATTCGCGTTCGTTCGAGATGATGGTCGAGGCCGACTCGATGCGCATCATGAGCATCCTGTCCGAGGCCACCACCGTGATCGCCGAAGGCGAGGTGCTGCAGCTGCTGAACGTGCACGATCCGGATGTCTCGCAGGAACGCTACCTGCAGGTGGTGCGCTACAAGACCGCCAAGCTGTTCGAGGCCGCCGCCCAGGTGGGGGCGGTGCTGGCCGGCGCCACGCCCGAGCAGGAAGCCGCGGCGGCTGCCTATGGCCGCCATGTGGGCACGGCCTTCCAGTTGGTGGACGACGTGCTCGACTACAGCGGCGATGCCGCCGCGCTGGGCAAGAACGTGGGCGACGACCTGCGCGAGGGCAAGCCCACGCTGCCGCTGATCCGCGTGATGGAAGTGGGCACGCCGCAGCAGCAGCAATTGATCCGCGACGCCATCAAGACGGGCGACGCCGACTTCGCCGCCGTGGCCGCCGCCATCCAGGCGACGGACGCACTGGAACACGCCCGGCTGGCCGCCGTGGCCGAGGCGGATCGGGCGCGCGAAGCGCTTTCTGCTTATCCCATTTCCCCTTTTCTAAATTCTCTGTTAGAATTCTGCGCTTTCGCGGTGAATAGAGATCGCTAGCTGAAAACGGTGCTTGAAAACGGTATCGCAGCAGCGTTGAAGTTCACCAGGCAGGCAGGTCAGACCTTCAAGGTCAAACCCTTCAGGCCGAAGCGGAAAGATGATTTGGTTGCACTGAGCGCAACGAAGTCAGCAGTTGTAGGGCGTGGGGTCGCGCAAGCTATAAACCCCCCATGTCCAGACTCGGGGCGTAGCTCAGCCTGGTAGAGTACTGCGTTCGGGACGCAGGAGTCGGAGGTTCGAATCCTCTCGCCCCGACCACTTATCTGTGGTCGAATTCTTGAAGGTGTTTCCCGACACCTTTGGCTGAAAGCCGGTATCGCGCAAGCGCTGCCGGCTTTTTTGCGTCTGTACGCCTGGAGGCCCGTACGCTTTGAGGTCTGCACGCGTTGAAGTCTGTACGCTTTGAGTCTGGATTGCTTTGGGTCTGGATTCTTTGCATGCGCGGCTTCGCGCAAAAAAAAGCGCGGACATGACAAGCATGTCCGCGCCTTCGGGCGATAGTGCGTCAGGCCGTCGCGGCGACTTCGCGGGCGGCGATGCCGGGGTTGCGTTCGAGCAGCAGCCGGATCATCTTCAGCTGGGTTTCCAGGGCCTGCAGGCGCGCGTCCTGGTGCGCATCCACGGCCTGGTTCCACGCCTGCAATGTCTCCAGGATCGCCGGCGCCTGGGCCAGCCCCTGCACGCAGCGGTCGAGCGCCTCGCGCTGCGTACCCTGCGTCTCGCACAGGTTGGCCAGCAGGCCGGACGTTTGCTGCAGCGTGGTCACGCTGGTGGCCGAGGAGTCCGTCAGCACCTGCATGGCCTGGATGGCGGCGTCGCCGCGCTCGAACAAGGCCATCAGCGTGTTCTGCATCGACGCCGCGCGTTCCTTGGCGTCCTGGACCTGCGCGATGGTGGCGTCCTGCCAGTCGCCGATCTGCTCGAAGCGCGCGTCAAGCTGGGCGCGGTTGCGCGCTTCCTGTTCGCTCGCCTGGGCAAGCTGCTGCCGCAGCGCGTCGTGCGCGCGGATCGAATCGGCCTGGCGTTCGCCCAGCCGCTCGACCAGTTCGCCCAGGTGGTGCACCTGGCGCGCCAGCATGTCTTCGTTCACGCTTTCCGAGGCCGTCAGGCTGAGCCGGTTATTGCGCACATCCAGGCGCTGCAGCATGAACTTGCGCACGGTGCGCATGTAGTCCTCGACCTGGTTGCGCAGCAACACCATCATCAGGCCCAGCAGGATCGATCCCACCAAGCCGAACAGCGAGGCCGCGAAGGCGGTGCCCATGGCGGTGAGCGGGCTCTGCAACTGGGCCACCAGCCGGCCGAACACCTGCTCGACCTCGGCCCCATCGACGGAGCCGGAGTTCAGTTGCGACAGCATCGTGCCGACGTCGCCCAGTGTGTAGATCAGGCCGACGAAGGTGCCGACCAGCCCCAGGGCCACCATCAGGCCGACCAGGAATTCCGGCAGGATCTGCTGCTGGTAGACCCGGATACGCAGGTTTTCCACATCGCGCTCGATGGCCTCCTGGCTCAGGCCCAGCGACTCCTGGCGCAGCATCATCTGGCCCAGGGTGGTTCGCACGTAGCCCAGCGAGCGCCAATCGCGCCCCTCGACGTTGGCTTCGGCGATGAAGGCGGCCAGCGCCTCCCAGCGCGAGTTGACGCGCAGGCTTTGCCAGATGATGAGCGCGGAGCCGACGCCCAGGCCAACCAGGATCACGAAGGAGATCGCATGGCCGGAGCCGAGCGCCAGCTTGAAGAAGCCCGGCCAGAGGACCACCGCGGCGGCCGCCGCGATCAGGGGAGAAACGACTTTCAGAACGTTCCAGCGCACGGATCGAAATAACGTCATGGCAGTTCCTCAGCGCTCGACGGACATGGAGACCGTCATGTCGTTCTGCCCGGCGGGCGCCGGGTCCATGTGCATCTGGATGCGTTCGGGAGACACGTTTTTCTTCATCAGATAGTCCTTGATTGAGATCAGGTAGAACAATGCGGTGCGCTTGTTCTCGGTCAGCGCGTAGTTGGGAACATGGATCGCCACGTGGATCATGGCGGCGCTGTCGTGCAGGGCGTCGAGCTCCTTGAGCACGCGCTGCAGGTCGGCGTCGATGTGCCGCTGCAGCTTCGGATCGCCGCCGGGCATCATCGGCCCGAACGGGTCCTGCGGCCGGGGCGCGTCCGGCGGCACGGTGGCGCTGTCGATTTTCGAGCCGGCCTCCGCCGCGGGCGACGGCGACGGGGTGGCCTGCTTGCGGCGCAGGGCCGCCAGTTCCTGCCGCAAGGCGTCGTTTTCCTTGCGCAGTTCGGCCTGGACCGCCAGGTCCGGCGCCTTGGGCGCGGCCGGCGCGGCGGCCGCATGCGTCGCATCTGGCGCCGGTGTCCAGGCGTCGTCCGGTTCCGCGGGCGGCGCCATGGCGGTGGCCGTGTCGTGGCGCGGCACGGGGGCGCTGTCCTGCGTGACGGCAAGGTCCTGCGTCGGGTCCGCGCCGGCCTGGCCGGCCTCGTCCGCGTCGTCCTGATCGACCGCGTCCGCCGGGTCGGGCGTTCCGGCCGCGGCGGCCGGCGTCGCCTGCGACTCCTTGAGGCGTTGCTCGACCAGGGCGCGTTGAATCGCCATCTTGGCCATCAGGCCGCTGAACATACCCAGCGACATGGCCAGGATAACGATCACGAACACCAGCGCCAGCACCAGGTTGGAGAAGGCATCCACGAAGCCCGGCCAGTAGTTGATTTTTCCCGAAGAATTGTCCATGCGTGTTTCCTCAGATAACCGGATGGGCCGTCGAACGCAGCACGCCGTTCAGGTCGAGCGCGATGTCGGTCTGGACAATCAACTGCAAGGCCTGGTCGGGCGCGGTGAATACCGTGTACGCGGGCGTGTCCGTCGACGCCGCGATCGTGCCGCTTTCCTGCCACGCCGTGGCGTTGGCGGCATCCGCGAGCCGCAGCACATCGTGCTGGCCGCCCTGCACGATCAACTGGTGGAACGCGGCATTGAGCAGATCGCTGTGCATATCGGCGGCCGCGCCGATATCGGCCTGGCGCACGTCATTGGCACCGATGACGAGGGTGTTGCCCTGCGTATGGGTGGCATGGTCGGCATCCAGGTCGATCCGGTTGATGGCGCCATGCACCGCCGCGAAGTCCACGGTCTGCCCGTCTCCGGTGACCGCGACCGCCTTGTCGACGATGCCGAACGCGCCGTTGGCCAGGAACACCCTGCTTTCGCTCGCGTCTTCCGGGGCCACGTGGGCGCCGTTGTTGTCGACCACGGCCACCAGGGTATGGCTGCCGCCGTCGTCCACCGTGGCGTCGAAGGAGTAGGCAGTCGGCTGCGCCGCATCGGCAAGGGAAGCATTCCCCAGCACGCCGGCCTCGAACTGGGCGAAGTCGGTCAGCAGCCCATATGCGTTGTCGCCTGGCCGCAGCACGCTGATTCGCCAATCGATGGCGGTATCGGAACCCTGGAACAGGATGGAATCCAGGTGATGCCAACCGGCTTCCAGGTGAGTGGTGGCGTACTGCGCGTGCGCCAATGCTTCGCCCGGCGCTTGCAGGGTATGGCCGTCGATCTTGAGCTGCACCTGGGAGCTGGACAAGGTGGTGCGGAACAGCCAAGTGCCGGCCTGATTCTGCGCCACGTGGAACCAGCCCGAGGCATGCCCCAGCATCGACGCCGCCGACGTGATTACGCCGGTGTCGAACGGATGCTGTCTGTCGTACAGCAGGCTGTCGGCCATGCGCGACACGGCGGCCGGGGTCTGCGCCATCAACGCCAGGGCGGCGTCGAAGCTGCGGTTGGCATCGGCCGGCAGGTTCCAGAACTGCAGCCGCAGGCCGTCGCCGACGCGGTGCGCGGTCAGGTCGATCACCTGCAACTGCTCGTCCTTGCCCAGCGGCGCGCTCAGCGCGAAGTTCAGCTTGACATGATGCGACTTGTCCGTCGGGCCCAGTGCCAGCGCGTGTTCGGTGGGGCCGGTGTAAACCTCGCGGGCCACGGTGTAGTCCGTTTCCCCCGGGCGGCGCCACTGCAGCCGCCAGTAGCCTGACGCCCCGGTATTGCCGACCTCCATGCGCAGATAGTGCCAGCCTGGCGCCAGCTCGGTGCTGCCGCCGCGGCCATTGGCATAGAAGCCGGCGGCGGTAAACACTTCCTGGCCATCGACACTGAGCGTGGCGAAATCGTCGGAGACCGGCGTGCGGAAGGACCACATGCCCGCCTGCTGCGCATCGACGTGGAACCAGCCGCCGCCCAGGTAGTTGGCGATGACCTGGTAGGGAACGCCGGGAATGAACGCGCTGTTGTAGTTGGCGAAATTGAGCGCCGGCACCTGTCCGCTCCCGGTGGGCACCATGTCCGCCGTATTGCGCAATTGGTTGATGTCCCAATACACGCGGGTGGTGTTCCACGCGAACGCCGAGAATCCGTGGGTATCCACGCCCACGGCGCTGCCCAGAGGCGTGCCTTCCTCGATGCCGCTGGTCAATGTGACGAGCTGGCCGGGCGACTGTGCCGCCATATTCAGCGCGAACGCCCCGGAATGCGTCCCGCTGCGGCCAGCGTTGTTCTCGACCACGGCCGTCAGGTTATGGGCACCATTGTTCATGCCGGTGAAAACGTAGGTCCAGTTGCGGCCCGAAGCGCCCAGCGTGGCGTAGCCGACACGGAGGTCGCCGTCATACAGCGCCACCCGCTCGCTGCCGACCAGGTCGCGATCGAGCGTGCCGCTCACCACCACTGCCGCGTTGCTCACCGACGCGCCGGGTTCGACGCCCGCCAGGCCGTCGGCGCGCGGCGTGGCCACCGACAGGATCGCCGTGACCGCGTCGATGGCGTCCTTGTCCAGGGATACGGTGGCCGATTGCGAGGCCGCGACGCGAGTGTGCGTCGCGCCTTCGACTTGCAGCGTCAGCGTCTGTTCGCCCAGGCCCAGGCCGAGCCCGGCGGTGGGCGTGAACGACCAGCCGATGCGCCCTTCGGCATCCGCGGCCTGTTGCACCGTGGCGTCGCCCAGGCGGACCTTCTCGCCGTTCAGGGTGCGATACACGCCCAGCACCTCGTCTCGCCCCAGGGCATGCTGCAACGAGCCGCTCAAGGCCTGGGTCCGGTCGGTCTGGCTGGTGAGGGCGTCAATCCGGATCGCGTCGGCGTCGAACACCTCGATCGGGTAGACGGCGTCGTGGACCGAATCGGGGGGCGGCACCGGCATCCCGTTGATGGTCAGAGTGAGGCGATGTTCGCCAGCAGACAAGGGCTTGTCAGCGTTGTACCACCAGCGCAGCCCCGACACGCTGGCGGTGCCCAGCAATGTGTCGTTGTCATAGACCTGCACCTGGTCTCCGGCGCGCGGCGCCACGGCCAGCGAGCCGAAGATGCCGATCCGTGCGCCGTCCACGCTCTGGCCGGGCCGGACACTATTGCCAGCCCAGGTATCGAAGGGACTGTTGCCGAGCAGCACTTGGGTTCCCGGCAGGGCGATCACGGCCTCGATCAGGCCCGCCTGCAACGGATCGGACGCCGCTTCGTAGACGTTGATCGAAACAAATTGGAACACCAGTGGCACATTGGCGGGGTTGCCGTTGCCCAGGATCGAGATCTTGAAGACGTGCTGGCCGTTGGTCAGCGATTCGCCGATGGGGAAGTGCCAGTTCAAGTCCGCGTCGACGGTGGCGCGTCCCAAGATCGAGGTGCCGTCCCGGATTTCGATGTATTCGCCTTTGACCAGGGGCGTGGCCAGCTTGCCGCTCAGCGTGAACTGGCGCGAACTGGTGCTCGCGTCCACCTCCTTGCCGTCGGCGCCGAGCGCTTGGACGTCTTGGATGTCCTGCAGGCGGAAACTGAATGGCGCCGACGGTCGGCCATGGATAACGCCTTCCTCGTTATAGACCACGCCACTCTTGGCGGCGTTGTCGACCGTGGCAAACAGCCGGACCGAACCAAAGTCCATGTCGGTATCGCTGCGCCACGTCCAATTGGTGCCATTAACCGTGGCCTGGCCCAGATAAGCCACGTTTCCGGCGCCGTCGTCACCCCAGATGCGCACGACCTGCGCATTGGACAGCGCCGCGCTGACCGTGCCGGACACCAGCGGCCGCTGGTACGCGATTGCGCCGTTGGCGGCCACATTGCCCACCACCGGGCCGTCATCGTCACGCACCCGCGTGATCTGCACCGTGTGCCCCGGCGTGCTGCCGTCCATCATGATGGACACGCTGGCGCCGGCCTGCACCCTGTCGTTATTGGTGCCAACCATCTCGACCGAGATCGTATGGCTGCCGTTGGCCAGCGGCGCCGTCGGCTGGAAGCGCCATGCCAGGGGATTGCGCGGGTCGGCGATCTCGGCGCGGCCCAGCACCGTGGTCACTCCGCCCACCGTGTCGGACACGCGCAGGTACTGCTCGCCTTCGCGCACCGGCGCGCTGAGCCTGCCGCTGATGGTGGGCAGGCCGTCATCGGTCAGATGCCCGGGGGTGTCGAGCACATTGCCACGCTGCGTGCCGACCGCGTCGGTCAGCGATACGATCGTCACATCCTGAAGCTGGATATCCGTGGCGGCGCTGCCGATCTCGTTGGCCACGTGCGTCAGGCGATTCTCGGGCTTGGCGATCAGGGTATAGCCGCCTTGCGGCAAGGGGGTTTTGACCTGGAATTCCCAGGTGGTGGCGGTCAGCATCCGGGCCTCGCCGAGCCGGGTCTGCTGACCGTCGCGGCCGCGGCCATACACCACGATCTGATCCAGCGGATCGAGGGCCTGGCTGATGGTGCCGCGCAGCGCCGGCAAGGGATTGTGGATCGTCGCGTTGGTAGCTGGGACGTTCACGCCCTGGTCGTCGGTCAGGCTGGTGAGCGCCACGTAAAGTTGGGCGTCCGGCCCGCTGTGCATATCGGTAAAGTTCAGCCGCGCCTGGGCCCGCATGAAGGACACGGCTTGTGCATCGGAGACGTCGACATCGGACGGCAAGGCCAGGACGCTGTATCGATGCAGGCCGATAGCCTGCTGATCCGGCTTGATGGCGTAGTGCCAATTGCCGTCTTCGGTGATTTCGGCCTTCCCGAGCACGACGTCATCGCGCCGCACTTGCAGCCAATAGCCCGTCGGCAGCGCGTTGGTTAATCGGCCCGCAAGCGCCACATCCTTGTCGCTGTCGGCCAACATCGCCAAAATCCCGCCGGACAAGGCCAGCGCCCCGGCCGGCGTGTCGATGGTCAGCTGGTTCTGGAAGATGGAGGTATGCGCGACGCCGTCCTCGAAAGCAACGAGCGTGCCGAGGTTGATCGGTCGCGCGGCAACGGCGTGCTGTCCCGGCGACTGCGCCCACAAGGTGTATGACCAGTTCTCGCCGCTGGCATCCACGCCCGCCAGGCCGACATCCTTGTTATCGACCGAAATCATGATGCCCATGCCCGCGGGCACCGGCGCGGAGGCCGTGCCGGACAGCACGACCAGGCCCTGGTCGGTCAGGATCGGCTGGCCGTCGCCGGCCAGGGTCACCGAGAACGACGGCGCTTCGGCGCTGCTTACCGTGAAGACGCGGGGCGCCTCGGTCTGTACCGCGTCGACCGGCGTGCCGTTGTTCAGCAGCACATATTCGACCTGGTGCGTGCCCGCCGTCAGCGGAAAGACCGGTTGGAAGGTCCAGCTCCCGCCGGCCTCCACCGTGGCCGTGCCGGCGTCCACCCCGTCGATGAGGATGCGCACCGACAGGTTCTCGATGGCATCGGTGTTCACCGAACCGTGCATCGTCGGGCGCCCCGACGGCACCGCGCCCCACGCCGACATATCGTCCAGCTCGATGCCGGAGGGGGACACCACGTTGACCTTGACCGGCGCCGACAGCACGGCGTCGTTGCGGTCGGTGCTGTTCTCGATCGCGGCCTGCAACGTGTTCATGCCGGCCGGCAGGGAAATCGCCGGGGTCAGCGACCAGTTGCTTCCCGTCGTCGTTGCGGCACCGAGGTCATGCTTGCCGCCCTGACTGTCGATGGCATAGACATGGACCGTCTCGGTCGTGGCCAAGGGCCGGTCCAGCGTACCCGACAGGATCGGGCGGGAGTCATCGAGCACGCCATCGGCCAGCACATTGACCGGCGCCGTACTGATTACCTTGTCGACCATGACCGGCCGGTTGTTGGCGTCCTGCACGGCCGTGATCGTGATGGTGTGGTCGGCGCCCAGCCTGGCGATGGTGACGTCCGGGGTTCGCGCCGATATCAGCGAGCGGCCGGCAAAGTCGAACAGCGCCGCGCTGAAGGGCGCCGTGCCCTGCGCCACATCCGCGGGCGGCGTGAACGACCACGACAGGCCGTCCGAATCGAACACGGCCTCGCCCAGCTTGGCGTTGCCGCGGAACAGCGACAGCACCTCGCCTGCCTTGAGCGCCACCGCCACGCGGCCGTACAGCGTCGGACGCAGGTCATCGGTGTTCAGCAGGGCGATGCCGCGGCCGGGCGCATGCGCCTGGGCCTGGAACAGGTCCCCGGTCACGGCGCCGTGGTGGTCGACCAGCGCGGTGATGCTCACCGCCTGCTCGTGCACGACGAACTCTGGCGAGCTGGCGCCCTGCAGATGCTGCGGATCGGCCCGGTTGACCGCCCTGGCGGTGAACACCGTGTCGCCGAAGGGCAGTTCGCGGTCCACCTGGAAGGTCCAGGTCGCGTCCGCCGCCACGGTGGCGAAGCCCAGGAACACGGGCGCGTCCTGCCCCGGCATCTGGCCGTACACCGCCACGGCCGCGCCGCCGGAAAGCGGCGCGGAGACGGTCCCTTGCAAGCGCGGCAGCGGGTCGTCGGACGCAACGCCCGACACATTTTCGCCGGTGAACGACAGCCCGCCGGCGCCCTGGTTGTCTCGCGCGGAGCTGATGATCACCGTTTCGACGGGCGCGCTGTCGTCGATATAGACGGTGCGGGCGGTCGAGCCCACCCGTATCTCGGCGCCTTCGGCGCCAACCACCTGCGCGACGATGGTGTGGCTGCCCTGGGCCAGCGGGGTGTCCGCCGGCAGCGTGAACGACCAGTCCAGGCTTTCGGTCACCGTGGCCGTGCCTGCCTGTTCCTCGCCATCGATGAAGATCCTGACTTCCTCGCCCGGGGCCAGCGCCGCGCCCAGGCGGCCGCCGACCACCAGAGCGCCGTGCTTGGCGGCGCCGTTGAATGCCGGCGCGAGGATGTTGACATCCGGCGCGGCCGAGTCTGTGATGGACGCCACGCTCACCTGCTGCACGCGCACGTCGAATGGCTCGGATGAGGCGCCCACGCCGCCTGTCGCGATATTCTCGACCCGCGCCACCAGTGTGTGCAGGCCCGGCACAAAGTGCTGCACGGCCTGAAACTTCCAGTCGGTGTCCGTGACCCCGGCTTCGCCCAGCAGCACCAGGCCGCCATCGGCGGCACGGGCGTACACCATCACGCGGCGGGTATGGGTGTCGATCGGCGCGCTGAGCGTGCCCTGGACCACCCCCCGGGTCTCGTCGGTGCTGACCCCTTCGGTCAGCACGCCTTGCGATGTGCCTACGCCATCCACGTAGCCGGTGATCGACGCGGTCTGGGTCGGCGGCTGGGAGTCCACCGTGAAGTCGGTGATGGCCAGCGCGTACGCGACACGCGAGGCCGTGTCTTCGATGCGCACCGAGAGTTCATGGCGCCCTTCACGCCAGGTTTGCGCCGTGCCCTGGCGTTCAGGCAGACGGAAAGTCCAATCGATCCCATTGCTGGCGACGGTCGCAAGCCCGATCGGCGAGAACAAGGTGGCGTCGCCATCCTTGGCGTAGACGGCCACGCGCTCGGTCGATACCAGCAGCGGGGCAGACAGCCGGCCGCGCAGGGTCACGTCGTTCAGGCCCGTGCCATGGCCGTCGCGGTCCAGCACATTCAGGCCGGTGGAGGTCTCGGCGATTTCCGTCAGCGTGATGCCATTGATGTTGACGGTGGTGAACAGCGTGTTGCTGGTCAGGCCTGAATTGGCGGCCACCACCCGCGCCAGGATCGTGGACGGCCCGAACGGCAGATTCTGCCCGACCCGATAGGTCCAGTTGACGCCGTTCATGTCCGCCGTGCCGAGCAGGCGCTCGGCGTTGCCGGCGGACGATGCGAACACCTGCACCTGCAGCCCCGCCGTGAGCGGCGCGCTGAGCCTGCCGCTGACGACCGGCCGGGCATCGTCGGTACTGCCGCGGAACGTCACGATGCCGGTCTGCGAACCATTGGCCCCGTTGTTGTCGCTGACCCGCAGCTCCAACATGGTCTGCGTGACCGGCACGGCGGTGCCGTCGATGGTGATCGAGGGTGTCGAGGCCGACAGCAAGACCTGCGGCGCGCTGCCCGGCTGGGTACGTTCGAGCCGCGCCTGGAAGGTGTGGACGCCGTCGCTCAGTACGCTTTCAGGGGTGAATACCCAAGAGGTACCCGTCACCGTGGCCACGCCCAGCCGGGTCGCAGGCCCGCCGGCGAGGGAATCGTAGATCGCCACGCGCTCGTCCGGCCCCAGCCCCACGCCCAGTTCGCCGGACATGCTGGGCCGGCTATCGTCGGTGGAGACCGGCTGGGCGAAGATGCGGGCGTCGAGCAGGTTGCCCTGCAACGCGCCGACATGGTCCAGGACGGAAGCGAACGACAAGCGGTTTTCGCGCACGGCGATGCTGGCGCTTTCCGGTCCCAGCTCGCCGTTGGCAATATTGATGACGCGGGCGGAGAAGGCGTGCGAGCCAATCGCCAGGTTCTCCGGCGGCGTGAACGTCCATGTGCCGTCCTCGCCTTCGTCCATGGTCGCCAGGCCGAGCACCTGCTCGGTCACGGCGCCGGAGGGCGAGGTCATGCGGTCGATGATCTGCACCGCGCGCGAGAGCGGCATCGTGGTGGCTCCAAGCAGCATGCCCGAGATCAGCGGGCGCGTGTCGTCGGTGCTCTGGCCAGCGGCCAGCGGGCCGACGAAACCGTTGCTGCCGGCTACCTGGTCGCGCACCTCGGTGATAGCGACAGCGGTATCGGGGATGGCGGTATCGACGACGATTTCGCGGTCGACCGCCAGGCGCACTTCATCGCTGTCGACGTTGACGATGCGCGCCGACAAGGTCGACTGGCCATCCTCCAGTTGCAGGCCCTGGCTGCTGTCCAACGCCAGGTACCAGGTCAGGCCGCCCTCGTCGTCGGCGCTGATGATGGCGTTGCCCAGCACGGTTTCCTTGTCGTCGTGGCGCGCCACGACCTGCACCACTTCGCCATCGGCCAGCGCCACGCCGAGCTGGCCGCCGAACACCGGCGCGCGGTCATCGGTGACGAACGGCTCGCCGTTGGCGAACACGTTGCCGACGATGGGGCCGGCCGCATCGTCCAGGTTGGTGAAGGTCAGGCTATTGATCAGCAGATCGAAGTGCGCGCTGCGCGCGCCCATTGCGCCGCCGCCATTGACCACGCCCGCGGCCAGGTGGTAGTGGCCTACCGGCAGCGCGGGGCTCACCGCCAGCGACCAGTTCAGGCTGTCCTGGTCAAGCTCGGGTTCGTAGGTAAATACCTGTTCAGGGTCGGTGACGTCGGTGACGCGCACCTGCAGCGTCTGCCCCGGCCGCAGGGCCGCGGAAACCGTGCCCGTCAACGAAGGGGTGGTGTCGTCGGTGGACGTGCCGCTGGTGATTTCGCCGGTGTAGATGCCGACGTCGTCCATGACGCGGGCGATGGTTACCTCCTGCTCGGGCAGCTCGGTGCTGACGATGACGGGGGGCGTGCCGGCGCTCAGCAGGGAACGCGGCACGCCGTTGTCGTCATCCGGCTGCTGGATCACGGCGCGCAGCGTGTGGGCGCCATCCCGCAGTTGGGCATCGTCGCGGAACTCGAAGCGCCAGCGCGCGCCGGCGCCGTTCTGTTCCGGCAGGATGTCGGCGGCGCCCAACAGCATGGTCCGGCCGTTGTCGGCCGTGTCGTAGATCATCACGCTCTCGTCCGGTCCGAGCAAGCTGCCCAGCATGCCGGTCAGGATCGGCTGGGTGCTTTCGGTGACCAGGCTCGGCGCGGTCAACAGGTTCAGCGGATCCACGCCGGGGATGATGACGCCATCGAACGTGATGGACTGCACGTTCACGTCCCAGGCGCCCCAGTTGGACTTAGCGTCGGGGGTGTTTGCGTCGACGCCTTCGGGATAGGGCGCCGACCACGCGTTCTGGCTGGGCGAGAACACTTTGACCAACACCTGGTGGCGCCCCACCGCCATGTCCGCCACCGGCGTGAACGACCATTGCGGCAGTTGCCCGTCCTCGCCGGGCGCTACGTTGGCGTAGCCCAGCAGGCGTTCGGGGCCGCCATTGATGCTGTCGACCAGCACCAGCACCTGGTCGCCCTGCAGGTCGGCGCTGACCGTGCCGGTGAAGGTGGGGCGGCGGTCATCCGTGCTCATGCCGGGACGCAGTTCGCCCATGAAATCGTAGGGGTCGGCTTGCGAGTCGCCGATGTGGTCGGTGACGGCCTGCACGTCCACCGCCTGGGTCGGTATCACGCCCTCCAGCGAGGCCTCGGTGAATTGATAGGGGTGTGTCTGCGCGGCCGTGACATTGCCGGCCATGTCGCTGACGCGCGCCAGGATCTCGCCCGGCCCGTGCTTGGAGAAGCCGACCGTGACCTGCCAATTGGCGCCATCCGCTTCGCCGGCGATCCACGTGTTGCCGCCGTCGATCGACACCACCACCCGCTCATCGGCCGCCAGCGTGCCGTCGACCGTGCCGCGGATGGTCTGCGAGGCCTGCGAGAACAGGAAGCCGTCGAGGGCGCCCGGCAGGGGCGCGCTGATGCTGTCGATGGACGCCACCACCGCTTCCGGCGGCGTCACGTCCAGCACGAAGTCGTGCGAGGCGCCGGCCAGCGTCAAGGCCTGCTCGCCATCGCCGCCAGACACGCTCACGCGCGTCAGCAGGCGCGCGTCCTCGTCTTGTGCGGTGGCGTCCAGGCGCAGCGACTCCGACACCCAGGTGCCGCCGGCGCCGTCCGCGCCGGCAGTGACGCGGGTGGCGACCCAGGTGCGGCCGCCGTCGGCCGACACTTCGATGTGGGTGTTCTCGCCCAGCGTGCCGCGATAGGTGCCGGACACCGCCTGCACCGGTTGATTGGTGATGAAATCGGAGTTCGACAGGCCGGTGTCCGCGCTCAGGCCAGTGATGGCGTCAACCTCGGCGCTGACCAGGCCGTAGGTATGCAGTTCGGAACGCGCTATCAGCAGGCCGGCGTCGTCGGCCACGGTGACGAACAACCGCTTGACGCCATCGGCGCCCAGAGCCTGTTCGCCGTAATCGGGCGCGTTCAGCGTCAGGTGGCCGGCGGCGATGTCTTCGTCCGACAGCGTGTGCGCCGCGACCTGGCGGCCGTCGAGCAGGTACAGCGCCACCGTCTGCCCGGCGGCGAGGCGGGCGCCGCCGTCGGCATCCCACGATACCGTGACCGACGGCTGCGTCGCCGAGCCCAGCGCGTCGATGCCGCTGACCTCGGACGGGGCGGCATCGGCGAAGGTGGCCGTGACCGTGCTCCACGGCACCTCGGGCAAGACGAAGGCGTCGAACAGCGAGTGGTCGTCCAGCCCGGCCAACAGCGTATTGGCCTGTTGCATCGCGCTCAGCAGGATCGCGCCCTCGACCGACTGCGCCACCCGCAGCGTGCCGTCGTCGGCGCGCTCCAGGCCGCGCGTCAACAGCCGCAGGGTCTGTTCCAGCGCGCCCGATACCGCGTCCAGGCCGGCCATGCCCGCCAGCGCCCGGCCATAGGCTTGCGCGTCGGCGGCGCCGGCGCCGAAGTTGTCGGCGTTGATGGCGATGACCGGGCCGAGGATATCGTTGATCTGCGTATCGCCGGTGAATGTCTTGGCGAAATCGGCGACGGCGGCGGCCATCGCGGCCACCTGCTCGGCCGTCACGCCATCGAGTGCTTGCGTGGGGTCGGCCGGCGCTTGCAGCAGCCGTGCCGCCAGTTCGGTCAGCGGCGTCACCGAGACGCGCATGTCCATTTGGCCTTCCGCCCGCCAGGCGATGGCGCTCAGGGGCGCGAAGTCGGCGCTGGCGAAGCGTTCAGCCTGCTCCGCCGTCATGCCCTGCCCGAGGGCCATGGCCTGACGGTATTCATCGATGAAGCCGAGGCCGTCGCGCGCGCCGTCGGTGACCACGACCCGCACCGGCCCGACATAGTCGGCCGGCAGTTCGGCGCGGTAGGACAGCACCTGCCCGTTCGGGCCGACCACCAGTTCGCCGCGCGCCAGTTCCTGGCCCTGGGCGCCGTACAGCGTCACGGAGAGCGTTTCGGCGTGGTTGAAGACGCCGGCGGCGATGCCGCCGGTGACGGTCACTGCGGGCTTTTCGCCCTCGGCCTCGGGCGGCGTGGGCGGCGTATTGCTGTCGTCGGGCGCGGCGGGGGTGTCGCCCGCGGGCGCGTCCGGCCGCGCCGCTTCGGCCGGTTTGTCTTCGTCCTTGTTTTTTTTCTTGCTGCTGGACAGGCCCAGCGCCAGTCCGGCCAGGCCCACCAGGCCCAGGATCCAGCCATATTCCTGGTACCAGGCCTGTGGTTCGTCGCCGCTCTTGTCGCTTTCGCCCTTGGATGCGTCGCCGGTATCCAGGCCGTCCACGGCGCCGGCCGACAGGTCGCCCGTGCCTTCTCCGGCCGCCGCGTCGCCGGCCTTGCCGTCTTCTTCCGTCGCGCCGTGCGCGTTGCCGACGTTATCGGATGAGGTCGGCTCGGACACCGGCACCTGCAAGGCCTCGGTGGCGTCCTTGAGCGCGGTGCTGTCGATATCGACCTTGGTGAACAGGTCGGCGCCGGACAGTTGCTGGTCCAGGAACTGCAACGTGGGCGACGGCCGTTCGAGAATCCTGACGGCCAGCCCCGGCAACAGCAACCGGGTGCCGTCCCGCATCAGGGCGACCAGGTCGACGCCGACGATCGCCATGCTCTGGACATCGGCCAGCTTTAGATTCAACGAGATGGTTCCGTTCTTGATGGTGACGGGTATGGTCCTGAGCGCGTTTTTCATTGAGAAGTCTCGGCAGGTTGAAGAATGGCCCCGAGGCACGGCGGCCCCGGTATGTAGGAATCAGCGTTCGCCCAGCGACTGCTGCAATCCCTTGGTGATGGGTTTGGCGAGGTACTGCAGCACCGTGCGTTCGCGCGCCTTGATGTCGACGCTGGCGGTCATGCCCGGGCGTAGCAGGATCTGCTCGGCCGAATGGTGTTTGAATTCCGCCTCGCGGATCAGGATGCGCACGCGGTAGTAATGCGCCGGCCCCTGGCGGGTTTCTTCCTGGAGCACGTCGGGGCTGATGTAGCTGACCTCGCCCTGCATGGCCCCGAAGATGGAGGCGTCGTAAGCGTCGATGCGGACGTTGGCGCGCTGGCCCACCTTGACGAAGGCGATGTCGGCCGGGCTGACGCGCGCTTCGGCCAGCAGGTCGCCGCGGGTCGGCAGGATTTCCATGACCGTCTCGCCGGGGCGCACCACGCCGCCGATGGTGTTGACGCGGATGTTGTTGACGATGCCGTCGGCGGTGGCGGTCAGGCGCGTCTGCTCCAGCACCTGGCTGCGGTCGCGCAACTGCTCGGTCTGGGTGGTCAGGTCTTCCTGCGCTTTGGTCATTTCGGCCTGGGCATCCTGGAAGTACTTGTTGCGGCGGTTGGTCATCTGCGCCTGGATGTCGGCCACGGCCCGCTGCAGCCGCAGGATCTCGGCCTGGCTGACGTCGCCGGTGGCCACCAGCTTGCGGTTGATGGCCAGTTCCTGGCGCGACAGCTTCAGCATGTTGCCCAGCGCGGCCAGGTCGCCTTCGATCGCGGTGCGGCGCTTCTTGTAGAGATCGCGCTGGTTGCGGATGTAGTCGTCGTAGCCGCGCAGGTCGTCGGGAAACACCAGCGGCTTGCCGTAGACCTCGGCGTGCAGGCGCGCCAGGGTGATGCGCAGCGCCGCCACCTTGGCGTTGCTGTCGGACACCGCGGCGCGGGCGCGCGCTTCCTGCAAGGTCACCAGCACGTCGCCGGCGCGCACGGTGTCGCCCTCGTGCACATGCAGCTCGGTCACGATGCCGCCGTCGGGCGACTGGATGACCTGGGTGCGCGCCGCCGCGATGATCTGCGCCGGCGCGCGCGTGACCTGGTCGATCTTGCCCACCGCGGCCCAGGCCACCAGCACGCACAGCCCGGCGAACATGGCGCGCAGGCACCAGCGCGCGCGCTGCCGCGGCGGCAGCAGCGACAGCGCCTGCCAGACTTCGCCCACGATCACCGGCGTGCCGCCGGCTTTGGGCCGGGACGGCACCATGGCTGCGCGCTTCATGACGATGCTCCCGCGATGCCGGGCGCGACAGCGGTCACGCGCGGCTCGCCCTGGCGCCTGACGCCCAGGCCCGCCAGCACCGCGTCGCGCGGCCCGTCCTTGACGATGCCGTGGCCGACCATGACCACGATGCGGTCGGCCAGCGACAGCACGGTGGGTTTGTGCGTCACCATCACCAGCGTGGCGCCGGCCTGCGCCTCTTCGGCCAGCACGCCCAGGCAACGGCGCTCCTGGTCGTCATCCATGGAGGCGGTCGGTTCGTCCAGCAGGATGATGCCGGGCTTGCACAGCAGCAGGCGGGTGAACGCGACCAACTGGCGCTGCCCGCCGCTCAGGCCGCGGCCGCCTTCGACGATGGGCCGCTCCAGGCCCTTGGGGTGGGCCGCGACGATGCGATCCATACCGGTGCGGCGCATGGCGCGCAGGATTTCCTCGTCGCCCGGATCGGGCAGGCCGATCAACAGGTTCTCGCGCAGCGAGCCCTGGAACAGGCGATGATCCTGTTGCAGGTAGCCGATCCGGCGGCTCAGCACCTGGCGGCTGATGTGCGACAGGTCGAGATCGTCCAGCAGCACCCGGCCCGATTGCGGCACGTACATGCCGGTCAGCAGGCGCAGCAGTGTCGATTTGCCCGAGCCGATGGGGCCGATCACGGCGATGCGCTCGCCGGGCGTGATGAGCAGGCGCGGCACGCGCAGCGCGGGCGGATTGTCGCCATAGGCAAACGATACGTCCTCGAGCAGGAAGCGGCCTTCGAGCCGCTCGGGCACCAGCGGCCGCCGCACGCCGTGGTTGTCGGTCTGCAATTGATAGAGGCGTTCCAGCCCCTCTTCGGCGGCCAGCGCGTGGGCGCGTTGCACCAACAGGCCGGGCACCTGCAGGATCGGGGTCAGGATGCGGCCGCTGAGAATGGAGCAGGCGATCAGCGCGCCGGTGGTCATCTCGCCATGCATGACGGCCAGGGCGCCCGCGACGATCAGGCAGGCGTAGCTGAGCTGCTGCACCGATGCGCCGAGGTAGCCGACGTTTTCGCTGAGATGGCGCAGCTTGAGATCGTTGACGATGGTCTGCGCGCTGACTTCG
The DNA here is from genome assembly GCF_902859765.1 of Achromobacter pulmonis. Lineage (GTDB taxonomy): Bacteria > Pseudomonadota > Gammaproteobacteria > Burkholderiales > Burkholderiaceae_B > Achromobacter > Achromobacter pulmonis. The sequence goes on along the minus strand of NZ_CADIJV010000008.1, from coordinate 66,264 downwards.
AGCCAGCGCGACAGGAAGCGCCAGCCGCCGGCGCCGGCCTTGATGGTCTCGGCGCCTTCGACCGCTTCCACCAGCAGCCCGGTCTTGAGGTTGGCATAGCCGGCGCCTTCCTTGGCCTGGCGCGCCACGCGGCGCTGCGACGACAGGCCGATGAACAGCGCGGCCAGCGCGAAGGCCAGCAGCACCAGGCCCACCAGCGGCGTGGCCAGCGCCATCACGATGGCGATGAACACCAGCGCCATGGGCAGGTCCACCAGCGCGAACAGCGAGGACGCCGTGTAGAAGGCGCGCACCTGTTCATAGCCGCGGATCTGCGCGGCCAACGACCCCACCGAGGCCGGCATCTGGTCGATGCGCACCTGCATCAGGCGATGGAAGATGTCGCGCGACAGCATGCCATCGACGCCGACAACCACGTGGTCCATGACCCGGGCGCGGGCGATCTTGACGGCCAGTTCGATGAGCACGCTGACCAGCACGCCGCAGGCCAGCACGAACAGCGTGTATTCGCCGCGCGTGGGGATGACCCGGTCGTAGACCTGCATCGAGAACATGGAGGTAGCCAGCGCCAGCAGGCCGATCATGACCGACCCCGCGCAGGCCTCGATCAGCGCGCCGCGATGCGGCCGGATGGCCGCGTTGCGGCGCGCGCCGAAGGAGGCCGCCGACGCGTTGCCGGCGGGGCCGGCATGCACGCCTGCGGCCTCGGCGCCGGACGGCGCTTCGGCCAGCCGCAGCCGCATGCAGCGGTCGGCCAGGGCCGGGCCCGCGACCATCACGGCGCCCGTGCCGCAATCGACGGTCCAATCGCCGCCGGGCGCCAGTTCCGTCACGATGCCCCAGCGGTCGTCCTGCAGGTGGCACAGCAGCGGCAGGTGCGCCGGATCGGGCGCGGCCAGCAGCTGCGGCGCGTCCACGCCGAGATGCCGGCACAGCAGTTCAAGCTGGCCGATCGCCAGCGGCGCGGCCTCGCACAGCCGCAGGCCGGATCGCAGCCGCATGGGATCGAGCGCCGTGCCCTGCATTGCGGCCAGCCGGCTCAAGGCCCAGGCGAGCGAGTCGAGGGCGGTTTTTACCTGCGCGGGTCGGCTCAAGGCTGCAACTCCGTTTCGCCCAGGCGCACCTGCAGGCGATAGATCGAGGCGGCAAGCGCAGCCTGGGAGTCGGCCGCGGCGTACTGGTTCTGCGCCAGCTCGCGCACGGCATTGAGCAGGTCGATCCAGGATTTGCGGCCGGCGGTGAATTGCCGGGAATAGGAGTCCAGCACGTGGCGCGAGCCCGCGACCGCGCTTTGCAGCGCCGTCAGCTGGCGTTGCGCTGACAGGTATTGGTCGACGTCGCCGTACATGGCCTCGCGCTGCTCCAGCCAGGCCGCCTCGACCGACTGGCCGGCCGCGGCCACGCGTTCGTTGATCGCATCGGCCTCGATGCCGGTTGCGAAGCCCGCGCCGGGTGTATAGCGGATGCCCACGAATACCGAGGTGCCGCGATCGGTGCCGGCGCCGGGGTAGGAATCGCCCAAGGGCTTGTTGACGCGCAGGTAGGCGGTGGGCCAGCGCTGCGCGTGTTTGGCTTCGAGCTGGGCCTGCATCGCCGCCACGTCGCTGCGCGCCATCTGCACGGCGGCGCTGTCACGCGCCAGGGTGGCGAGGTCTTGGGCATGCAGGCGCGCCGCGACCGCCTTGACCGTGGCCGGGTCGGGCCAGTGGGGCAAGGCGTCGGCGTCTTCGTCCAGTGCCGGCAAGCCGGTCAATTGTTCCAGGCGTTGCGCGGCCAGGCGCAAGCTGGAGCGCGCGGCCGCCAGGTCGACTTCCGTCTGCCGCAGGCGCGACAAGGCCAGTTCGACGTCCACGGCAGGCGATGCGTCGGCCGCGACACGGCGGCGGATCTGTGCTTCGTAGCCATGCAGCAGGGCGATGGTTTCGCGCGCCACCGCGACCTTGTCGCGGGCGCTGATCAGGGCCTGCCAGGCGCCGATCACCTGCAGCGCCAGTTGCTGACGCTGCCACAAGATGCGCGCTTCGCTCTTGCTGGCGTCGGCCAGCGCGCGGTCGATGTTGGCGTTGAGCTGGCCGCCGTCCCACAGGGTCTGTTCGAGCTGGAGTCCACGCGCGGCGGGGGAATTAGGCGAGGTGGAGTGCGATTCCATGACCACGGAGGCCGCTGGCCACCAGTGGCGCCGGGCGGCATCCACATCGACGTTGGCGGCCGCCACTTCCTGCGCGGCGGCGCGCGCCAGCGGATGGCCGGTGACGGCGGCGTTGACCAGGGCCTGCAAGGTAACGGCGGGCTTGGATGCCGTGGCTGTCGCGGCGTGGGCCGCGGGCGCCGGTTGCGTGGCGTGGACGGCGCACGCGCCGGCCGACGCGGACAGCGCCGCCAGAATGCGCGCGCAGCACGCCCACTTGCACAGCCGGTCGCCAGGCCGGCGGGGCCGGGCGGGGCGCGGCGCGTGATCCATCAGGGACTCAGAGCGCGAGACATCATCACGACGCCGATATGGGACCGCTTTTTTTTCCTGGTTGCATCCAGGTATTTTTCTATTGGCTTGATGCATGTGCCGGTCCACCTTCTGACGGACAAAGTGATCTTTTTTGGTTGGGTGGATTTGATCATCCACGGTTGGACATTTGCCGCTCAGCCATTGAAGTGGTTTTTGTCTGGCGAGGTCGCCGAACGGCAATTGGCGCCGATGGCCGGGCGCGTTCAACGTTGCTGAAGAACGGCCAGGATTTTTCGGCAGAAGTGAGTCTATGCTCATTAATGCACGGAAAATCCGCAGATCAGTCCGATACTGAATCGATCTTGATGCGAACCCATAGCAGCGGGCTCTATTGAAACTTTCAGCCGCACTTTTTGCTGCGTATTGCACGCTTGCGTTATGTCGGACGGAGTGAGCGGGAATGTCGGGCGCATTGTTGTCAAACATATTGATTTCGCCGCGCCGGGTCGGCAAACATGGTCCCCCACGTCTGTTGAGAATCAATGGGGGAACGCAATGAAAGGCATACGCAAGGTGAAGTACATCGGCAAGCGGGGACTGTTCAGACTGTCGCCCGCGCTGGCCGAACGCTGCGGGGTCGACTTCCGGCTGGATGCGCCCAACCGGGTATTTCTGGAACAGCGCATCTTCGGCTACCTGAACCGGTTGGCCGAAGGCGCGGGCGGATCACAGGACCTGCTGTTCCTCGGCCTGGACAAGCACAACTGGCACTACCCGCGGCTGCTGCGCGCGAACTTCCATTCGCTCGACATCCTGCCGCGCAACGCCGTCTACGGGCGCCCTGGGCGGCATTGGGTCGGCGATGCGCTGGAGATGGCGGCGCACTACGGCGCGGAACGCTTCGACGTGGTGATCGCCAACGGTGTGCTGGGCGCGGGCATTGACGGCGAGGCGGGCCTACGCCGCCTGCTGGCGCAATGCCATACGGTGCTCAAGCCCGGCGGCGTGCTGCTGCTGGGCTACAACGATCTACCCGAGCGCACGCCCTTTCCGGTGGTGGTGGATGGCGGGTTCGAGGAGTTCGTGCCCGACATCGAGGGGGTGCACGCGTCGCGCCATATGGTGGACGACCCTTTCCGGCATATCTATTGCTTTTGCCGCAAGGTTGGCTGACGGGGGGGCCAGCGGTCCGTCGAGCGGACGCGCCGCGCGCGGGCGCGGCGGCCGGCGTCGAATCAACCGGGGTAGAGATCCATGCGCCGGTGTTCCCAGGCCGGCAGGGCGGCGCGCAGCGTGGCCACCCGCTGCGGATCGAGGTCGGCCGTGATGTGGCCGGCGCGGTCCGGCATGCAGGCCAGCACTGTGCCCCAGGGGTCGATGATCATGCTGCGGCCCAGGCACGGCAGGCCCGGTCCGTCGCCACCGATCTGCGCGGCGGCGATCACGTAGCACTGGTTCTCGATGGCGCGGGCGCGCAGCAGCGGTTCCCAATGGTCGCGGCCGGTGTGCAGGTTGAAGGCTGCCGGCACCACCAGCACATTGGCGCCGCGCGCGCGCAGGGCGCGGTAGAGCTCGGCAAAGCGCAGGTCGTAGCAGATGCTCAGGCCCAGCGTCAGTCCGGCCGCGTCGACCGTTTGCAGGTGCGCGCCGGGCGCGAAGTCGGCGGACTCGCGGTAGGGCGTGCCATCGACCACCGCGTCGTACAGATGCACCTTGCGGTAGGTGGCGGCGATGGCGCCGTCCGGCGCGAAGGTGACACCGGTGTTGCCGAGCCGGTCCTCGCCGGCCAAGCGCTCATGCATCGAACCCAGGTGGATCCAGCAGGCGTGGCGTTGCGCCAGCGCCGCAATGCGCGCGGTGACTTCGCCGGGGATCGGGCTGGCGGCGGCGCGCAGCGTGGGCGTGACGCCGCGCAAGTCGCTGTATTCGGGCGTGACGATGAGCTGCGCGCCGTCGTCGGCCGCGGCGGCAATTGCGCGTTCCAGCGCGGCCAGATTGGCCGCGCGATCCTGGCGGCTGTCGAGCTGGATGGCTGCGACTCGGATGGACATGCGGGTTCCTTGTCAGTGTGCCTGCGCCTGGGCCTTCAGCCCCAGCGCGACCGCGCGCGCGATCTGGCCCAGCAGGGCGGCGCCCGCGCCGCCGTGGAGCGTGTGCGCGGTTTGCCAGTCGGTGAAGCCGTCGGCCAGGACCGCCAACACCACGCTGCAGTCATCGACGGTGAGGATGCCGGCGTCATGGCGCAGGCCGGGCAATTGGCCGGCCTTGCTGGCCAGATGGGCCGCGGCGGGGAGCGCGGCGCCGAAGTGGGCGCGTTCGCGCTGGTCGGCCAGGACATCGAGCGCGAAGGCGCGCAAGGGCGCGGGCAGCGCGCCGTCGCGCAGCAACCAGCAGAGCGCGGCGGTGGCATCGCCGGCACTGGTGAAATTGTCGCGGCCGGCTTCGCGCGCAGCGGCGTCCATCATGCGGCGCTGCAGGCGGCTGGCCGTGAGCCCGGCGGCCGGGTTCCATTGATTGACCGCGTCGAATCCCAGCAGATCGATGAGCGCGTTGGTGGCGACGTTGTCGCTGAGCACGATCATCAGGCGAGCCAGTTCAGCCAGCGACAGGGCGGTGACGCCGGGCAACTGGGCAAGAATGCCGGTGCCGCCGGCGCGGTCGGCGCGCGCGGGCAGGGCCAGCGGTTGTTCGAGCGTGTAGCGGCCTTCGGCCACCGCCGCGAGCAGCGTCAGCAGGATGGGCACCTTGATGATGCTGGCTGCCGGTTGCGCGCGCTCGGCGTGATGCGCGAGCACGACGCTGCCGTCCAGATCGCGCAGGCTCAGCGAGACCCGCGCGGGCGTGGCCGCGAGCAAGGGCGTCAGCGTCGCGTCGAGATGCTGGCGCAAGGCGTCGTGGTCCAGCGGCTGCGATCCCAAGGGGAACATGGTTGATCTCCTCAGACCAGGAAGAAGAACAGCGACGAGAACAGGCAGAGGTTCACCAGGATCACCGCCCAGCCGTTGTAGAGCATGTATTTGAGTTCGCCGGAGCGCGCCAGGCCCATCTGGCCGAACATGTCGGAAGTGGGGAAGGGGCCGAACCAATCGATCTGCGAGCTGCCGAGAATGACCGCCGTGGTGGCCGCGGGGCCGACGCCGGCGGCCGCCAGCAGCGGGCCGAAGATCTTGGCGGTAAAGGTCATCTGCGCGACCGCCGCGCCGGGGATGTGGCCGATGACGTTGAACCACAGCACGATGACGCAAAGCATGGCGCCGCTGATGCCGGCCAGGTACGGCGTCGCGAGGTCCAGCACGGCGTGATAGGCGTTGAGTTGGTCCACCAGCACCAGCACCGGGTTGAATAGCCAGAACAGGAAGAAGATCCAGATCAGCTTGCCGGCGCCCGCGTACATGGCTTGCAGTATCGCGCGCGGGCCCATGCCGCCGGCCAGCCCGGTGGTGGTGGCCAGCGCCACCATGACGATGATGGCGAAGGCATAGCCCGCCTTGGCGAGCACGCCGACGACCGCCAGGAGGATGATGGTCAGGCAGAATGCCCACGCCGCCCGCAGGGCGCCGCGCGAGGGCGCGGCATCGAGGTCGAAGGCGGCCGCGCCGGCGCCGGCCTCCTCGTATTGGTGGCGGGCCTCGGTCTTTTTCTGGATGCGGCCCGACATGAACCAGCCGGCCAGCAGCGTGGCCACGGCCATCGGGATGCCGGCCACCATCAGGTACTGCGGGTAGCTCAGTCCGGTCAGGCCGGTGACCGTGACCACGTTGGGCGTGAAGGGGCCGAGTACCAGTCCGGCGGAACCGGCGGTCTGGAACAAGGCGGCAACCGTGGGCGGCGACAGGCGCACGGCGGCGGCGATGGGGATGACCACCGCGGCGATGATGGCGTTGCCGCCGGCCAGGGTGCCCAGCGCGCCGCAGATCAGGGTCGAGGTCACCATGATGCCCAGGCGCACGCGCACCTGGTTCGACAGGCCGATGCGGCGCACGATGGCGCGCACCATCTGTTCGGCGGCGCCGGTGCGCGAGGCGACTTCGCCCACGCCCGCGCCCAGTACGATGATCAGGCCGACCACCGCGATGAAGGAGCCCAGCGATTCGGCCAGCAGCTTGCTCATGGCGATGGGCGTGGTGCCCGTCATGATGGCGCCGAGCACGATGGCGGCAATGGTGGACAGCACGATGTCCACGCCCAGCAGCGCGATGATGGCGAACACCAGCACTGGCGTCAGGCCCCACAGGCTGGTCTGGCCGGGCAGGGCATAGTGGGTGTACAGCGCGATGGCCAGCCCCACGAGGAATACCGCGATGGCGGCATTGCGTCGGCGCGGGTGCAGCGGGTTGCCGGCGGGCGGGCGTGGCGCCGCCGCCGTCTGTGCCAATGAGGTCATGTCTTCTCCGTCCCTATCGTCTCTGTGGCCTGGCCGTGGCGCGCTGCGCGTCCGGCGGGTGTTGGCCTATTGTTGTGACCCCGCCTTGCGATTGCTGCAGGCGTGGGTTTCCAGCGGTTGCCGTCCGAGCGGCCGGGCATGCAATGGATGGCCTGGCGCGGACGGTGAGAGTGTGGGCGCGAGGCGGGGCGGGTTCAAATGCATGGTCGGGGTGCGGGCATAACCTTTGGTTATGGCCTTCAGGTCCGTCGTATCGACCTGGCCGCGATCGGGCGCGGGCCGGCTTAACCGCCAGAGGGTCGAGCGGGCCGTTTGACGGACCGGGTGGGGATGTCGCCCGGCGTGCTGCTTTCGTCGTCCACCGTGAGGCCGCCGCCGGACATGATGCCGCGGGCGATCTCGTCGGCGGATTTGCCGGCAAAGCCGTGTTGGCCCGCGACGATGCGGAAGCTATCGCCTTCGAGCGGGCTTTGCAGCGTGGCCGAGGACAGCAGCACGCCATTGGAGCGCAGCTGGATGCGTTTGCCGACACGATCGCGGGTGAAGTCGGCCAGGGCCTGGCGGCTGTCGGGGTGCAGCACCACGTCGACGTAGCGTGTGGACGTTTGCGGGTCCACGCCGGCGGTGGCCTTCTCCGCCCGCAGGGCCACGCTTTCGGCGTGGGACGCGGCGGCGGCCAGCAGCAGGACGGCGCATGCGAAGGATCGGAAGGTGGACATGGGCGGGCTCCGGTTGGCGGACGGATTGGTGATGGCATCCTAGCCCGAGCGGGGCGGGCGCATATTACGACTTGTATGCGAACGCTGGCATTGTCTGCCGCCGGCCGGGAAGTGACTCGCTCAAGGCGTCCTTGCGCTGCGATTCCCGCTACGCGCCATGAGCGTCCGTCCCGGGGGAACGGCGCATCGTCTTACCGGGTAATCCCGCTACCGGGAATTTCGGCAAAATTTGTATGATGACCCGATGAATATTTCCAGGGAGATTCGCATGCCGCAAGTTCCTTCCATTGCCCATGAGCGTGTCGCGGGCGGTGCGCGATGACGCCGGAAGCCCGTATCCGCGAGGAAATCTGCACCGTCGGCGCCAGCCTTTACCAGCGCGGCTACACCGTCGGCGCGGCTGGCAACATCAGCGCCCGGCTCGATGACGGCTGGCTGATCACCCCGACCGACGCCTGCCTGGGCCGGCTCGATCCGGCCGAGCTGGCCAAGGTCGATCTGGCCGGCAACCCGGTCTCGGGCGGCAAGCCATCCAAGACGCTGGCGCTGCACCAGGGCATCTACCAGGCCGATCCGGCCGCGCGCGGCGTGGTGCATACGCATTCGACGCATCTGGTGGCGCTGACGCTGGCCGGTGTCTGGCGCCAGGACGAGGTGCTGCCGCCGATCACGCCCTATCAGGTGATGAAGGTGGGCCGCATTCCGCTGATAGCCTATCGCCGCCCCGGCGATCCCGCGGCGGCCGCGCAGGTGGCGGCGCTGGCCGGCCAGGTGCGCGGGGTGCTGTTCGAGCGCCTGGGGCCAGTGGTGTGGGAACGCTCGGTGTCGCACGCCGCTTACGCGCTGGAGGAACTGGAAGAAACCGCGCGCTTGTGGCTGATGTCCGAGCCGCGCCCGGCGCCCTTGTCCGAGACCGCCATCGAGGAATTGCGCGCCGTGTTCGGGGCGCGCTACTGACCCGCGCCCCGCGCAACCTGAAGGAGCCGACATGCCGCGCCTGGCCGCCAACCTGAGCATGATGTATGCGGAACACCCATTCCTGGACCGCTTCGCCGCCGCCGCGCGCGATGGCTTCCAGGGCGTGGAGTTCCTGTTTCCCTACGACCATCCGGCCGCCGAGATCCGCGCGCGCCTGGACAGCCATGGACTGACGCAGGCGCTGTTCAATGCGCCGCCGGGCGACTGGGCCGGCGGCGAGCGCGGGATCGCGTCATTGCCGGGCCGCGAAGACGAGTTCCAGCGCGGCCTGGACCAGGCGCTGGCGTATGCGGCGGCACTGGGCAACCGCAGCCTGCATGTGATGGCGGGCCTGGTTGCGGCCGGGCAGGACCGCGACGCGCACCGCCAGGTCTATCTGCGCAACCTGGAACGCGCGGCACGCGCCGCCGCCACGGCCGGCGTGACCATCGTGATCGAGCCGATCAATCCACGCGACATGCCCGGCTATTTCCTGACCCGCCAGGACGAGGCGCAGGTCATCCGCGCCGAGGTTGGCGCCGACAATCTGCGAGTGCAATTCGATTGCTACCACTGCCAGATCGTCGAGGGTGACCTGGCGGTGAAGCTGCGGCGCGATATGCCGGGCATCGGCCATATCCAGATCGCCGGCGTGCCGGACCGCCACGAGCCCGACCTGGGCGAACTGAATTACCCCTATCTGCTGGCGCTGATCGACGCGCTGGGTTATGCGGGCTGGATCGGCTGCGAATACCGGCCCCGGGGCGCCACCACGGCGGGGCTGGGCTGGGCCAAACCCTATCTCGCGGGAGGCGAGCGATGAAGATACTGATCACCGGCGGCGCCGGCTTCCTGGGACAGCGCCTGGCGCGCAAGCTGCTGGAGCAGGGGCGCCTGGCGCTGGCGGGCGGGCCCGCGCCCATCACCCAGATCGACCTGCTCGATGTGGCCCGGACCGATGCCCTGAACGACACGCGGGTGCGGTCGATCGAGGGCGACGTCGCGGACCCGGCCTGCCTGCAAGCGCTGATCGGCGCCGACACGGCGGTGATCTTCCACCTGGCGGCCATCGTCAGCGGCCAGGCCGAGGCCGATTTCGACCTGGGCATGCGCATCAACCTGGATGCTTCGCGCGCATTGCTGGAAGCCTGCCGCCAGCGCGGCCACCGGCCGCGCGTGGTGTTCACCAGTTCGGTGGCGGTGTACGGCGGCGCCCTGCCGGAAACGGTGCGCGACGACACCGCGCTCAATCCGCAATCCTCCTATGGCACGCAGAAGGCGATGGCCGAACTGCTGCTGGCCGACTACACGCGGCGCGGCTTCGTCGATGGCCGCGCGCTGCGGCTGCCCACCATCAGCGTGCGGCCGGGCCGGCCCAACGCGGCGGCTTCGTCGTTCGCCAGCGGCATCATCCGCGAACCGCTCAACGGCGAGCCGGCGGCGTGCCCGGTGGATGCGGATACGCGCCTGTGGTTGTTGTCGCCGCGCCGCGCGGTGCAGGCGCTGATCGCCGGCTGCGAGCTGGACGCGGCGGCGGTGGCGGACCGCCGGCCCATCAACTTGCCGGGGGTGTCGGTGACGGCGGCCGAAATGGTGCAGGCCTTGCGCGAGATCGCGGGCGATGCGGTGGCCGACCGTGTCGGCTGGCAGGCGGACGCGCGGGTGCAGGCCATCGTCGGCAGCTGGCCGGGGCGCTGGGACACGGCGCGCGCGGCGCGCCTGGGGCTGGCGGGCGACGGCGATTTCGCCGAGATCATCCGCGCCTATATCGCTGACGACTTGCGGGGGAAGGTATGAGCCAGGACAACGAAGCGCGCGCGGTCGGGGTGATCGGCCTGGGCGCGATGGGCGCGGGCATCGCGCAGAGCCTGCGGCGCGCCGGCTGCCGGGTGCATGCCTACGACATCCGGCCGGGCGTGGCGGCGGCGTTCGCCGGGCAGGGCGGCGTGGCCTGCGCGACGCTGGCGGACATGGCCGGCGCCTGCGACGTGGTGGTCAGCGTGGTGGTGAACGCGCAGCAGACCGAGAGCGTGCTGTTCGGCGAGGGCGGCATTGCCGCCGCCCTGCGGCCCGGCAGCGTGTTCGTGATGTGCTCGACGGTGGACCCAGCCTGGTCGAGCGCGCTGGAGGCGCGCCTGGCGGCGCTGGGCATCCACTACCTGGATGCGCCCATTTCCGGCGGCGCGGCCAAGGCCGCGGCGGGCCAGATGACCATGATGACCGCCGGCACCCCGGCTGCCTATGCCGCCTGCGGCAACGTGCTGGAGGCCATGGCGGGCAAGGTCTACCGGCTGGGCGAGCGAGCCGGCGCGGGCAGCAAGGTCAAGATCATCAACCAGCTGCTGGCCGGCGTGCACATCGCCGTGGCCGCCGAGGCCATGGCGCTGGGCCTGCGCGAAGGGGTCGACGCCGACGCCTTGTATGAAGTCATCACCCACAGCGCCGGCAATAGCTGGATGTTCGAGAACCGCATGGCTCACGTGCTGGCCGGCGACTACACGCCGCTGTCGGCGGTGGACATTTTCGTGAAGGACCTGGGGCTGGTGCTGGACACGGCGCGCCACAGCAAGTTTCCGCTGCCACTGGCGTCCACGGCGCACCAGATGTTCATGCAGGCATCTGCGGCCGGCCACGGCCGCGAGGACGACAGCGCGGTCATCAAGATCTTTCCCGGAATCACTTTGCCGGAGTCCGCATGACGATCAAACTGGGGTGCATCGCCGACGACTTCACCGGCGCCACCGACCTGGCCAACAACCTGGTGCGCGCCGGCATGCGTAGCGTGCAGACCATCGGCGTGCCGGACGGGGCGCTTGAGACGCCGGCGGACGCGGTGGTGGTGGCGCTCAAGACCCGCACGCTGCCCGCCGCCGAGGCGGTGGCGCAATCGCTGGCGGCGCTGGCCTGGCTGCGGGCGCAGGGCGCCGGGCAGATCTATTTCAAGTATTGCTCGACCTTCGACAGCACGGCGCAGGGCAATATCGGCCCGGTCGCCGATGCGCTGATGACGGCGCTGGACACGGATTTCACCATTGCCACGCCGGCCTTTCCCGACAACAAGCGCACGGTGTTCAAGGGCTATCTGTTCGCCGGCGACGTGCTGCTGAACGAGTCGGGCATGCAGCATCATCCCCTGACGCCGATGACCGATCCGAACCTGGTGCGTGTGTTGGCGGCGCAGACCCGGCGCAAGGTCGGCCTGATCGACTACGCGGTGGTGGCGCGCGGCAGCCGCGCGATACGCGGGCGCATCGACGCGCTGCGGCGGGAGGGGGTGGAGATCGCCATCGTCGACGCTATCTCCAATGACGACCTGCTGGCGCTGGGGCCGGCGCTCAAGGACATGCCGCTGGTGACGGCGGGGTCGGGCGTGGCGATCGGCCTGCCCGGAAACTGGGGCCTGGCGCCGGGCGCGGCCGCCGCATTGCCGCGCGAGCCGGGCGCCCAGGCGGTGGTGGCGGGCAGCTGCTCGAGCGCGACCCAGGGCCAGGTGGCGGCGTTCATCGCGCAGGGCCGGCCGGCGCTGGCGCTCGATCCCTTGCGCATCGCCGCGGGCGAGGACGTCGTGGCGCAGGCGCTGGCCTGGGCCGCGCCGCGCCTGTCCGGCGGCCCGCTGCTGATCTATTCGACGGCCCGGCCCGACGCAGTGCAGGCGGCGCAGGCCAGCCTGGGCGCGGCGCGCGTCGGCGCCCTGGTCGAGGACGCCATCGCGCGGATCGCGGCGGGCCTGGCGCGGCTCGGGGTGCGGCAGCTGATCGTCGCCGGGGGCGAGACCTCGGGCGCGGTGGTGCAGGCGTTGGGCTTGACGCAACTGGCGATCGGCGAGCAGATCGACCCGGGGGTGCCGTGGTGCGCCGGCGATGCGCAGGCGGTGCAAGCGCGTATGAGCATCGCCTTGAAGTCAGGCAACTTCGGCGGCGTCGATTTCTTCACGCGGGCGTTCCTTCAGGACGCCTGACGATCGACCGCTGGTCCGGACGCCGCGCCTGCGCGGGCCGGCGTGTTCAGCGATGCGCCTGGCGCAGTCGCTTGGCGGCGTTGACCATGTGGATGCGGGCGGCTTCGCGCGCCGCTTCCGCGTCCTGGCGCCGGATGGCGTCGACAATGGCTTCGTGCTCACGCAGCACCGCGCGCATCTGGTCGGCGTGACGCGCCTCGTTGCCGCGCGTGACGCGGGTGGCGGCTTCGAGATACTGGCTGACGAAGGCCAGGGTGGCGAGGAAATACGGATTGCCGGTGGCGCGGGCGATGCTGCGGTGGAAGGCCACGTCTTCAGTGACGCCGTCGCCGCCGTTGTCGACCGCCGTGGTGATGGCGGCCAGCGCCTGGTCGATGGCCGCCATGTCGCGTTTGCCGCGGTGCGCCGCCGCCTGCGCCGCGATTTCGGTTTCCAGCGCGCGGCGCAGTTCGACGATGTGCAGTACCGCGTCCAGCGAGTCGAGTTCCGCCGCGTCGATGCGCAGCGCGCGGTTGCCGCCTTGGCCGGTGACGAACACGCCGCTGCCTTGGCGCGCCTCGACGATGCCGTCCTGGCGCAGCCGTGACACCGCTTCGCGGATGACGGTGCGGCTGACGCCGAACTGCTCGGCCAGGCGGGTTTCGGTGGGCAGTTTTTCGCCAGGCTGCACGCGGCCCGCGTCGATCTCGGCGAGCAACTGCTTGGCCACCGTGTCGGTCAGCGTGGGGGGGGTGTGGAGTCGGGGAAAGGCCATGGCATGGGGCCGTGAAAGCGGGGCGCGGCGCCGCCTCGGAACAGGGGCTTCATGATAACCCGCCGGTTCCGGCCGCCGCGCGCGCGCGGTTCAGGCAGTCGATGAAAAACTGCGCGGCCGGCGTCGGCGGCGAATCGGCCCGCGTCAGGATCGACACCCGCGCCGCCGGCAGCGGGTGCGCCAGCGGCAGGATGCACAAGGACGTGGGCGCGAGCACGCGGTGCAGGCCATTGCGCACGAAAAAACCCACGGCGTCGCTCTGCCCCAGGATCGCCAGGGCGATGGCGATGGACTGGCAAGGGATCACGTCTGCGGGCGGCGGCAGGCCGCGTTCCGTGTAGGCCAGGCGCAGCAGGTTGGTGGGCGTCTGCGTATTGCCGGGCATCAACCACAGCAGGTCGCGCAGTTCGGCCAGATCGGTGGCATGGCGCAGGGGGTGGTCGGCGCGCGCGCCCACCGCCAGCGGCAAGGTGAACAGGGTGGTGCGGGCAAAGCCGTCGTAGATGTCGCCGTCGTATTCGGTCTGCACCACCAGGTCGTAGCGGCCTGTTTCCAGCTGTTCGTGGCTGTAGGGCGGCGCGACCTCATGGAAGGCCACCGCGACGCGCGGCATGCGGGCGCGGAACGCCGCCAGCGCGGCCGGCAGGATCGGCAGCACCGACGAGCTGATGGCCAGGTTGAGCGTGCCGCCTTCGCCGTCGCGCATCTGGTCGATGTCTTCCTGCGCGCGCCGCGCTTCCTGCAGGATCAGCACGGCGCGTTTGTGCAGGGCCTGGCCGTAGGACGTCAGCTCGACGCCCTTGGCGCTGCGCCGCACAAGTTCGGCGCCCAGGCTCTGTTCCAGTTCGCGCAGGCTGCGCGTGGCCGCCGGCTGAGTCACGCACAGGGCGCGCGCGGCGGCGCGGATGCTGCCGTGTTCGGCGATCAGCACGAAGGCGCGCAACTGGCGCAAGTTCATGGGCGCGGGCAAGGGGTATAAGCAAAAGTCATCACCGCAGCAAAAATACTGTCTTTCGCGTTTCGGCGGCCATCCGTATATTCACTAGCACCCGCCGCTTCCGGCTGCGGCGCGCCGGCCGCGCCCGCTCCGGAATGGGCGGGCCTGGCACGGCTTCCGGAAACACGGGCCGGCATACAGATCCGATATCAAGGGGAACACATGTCCATCGCCATCGCGGCCGGCGCCAGCGCGCGCAGCCTGCATACGCCATCCATGCGCCGGCGGGTCATCGCCGGCACCACCATCGGCAACGCGCTGGAGTTCTTCGACTTCACCGTCTTCACCTTCCTGATGCTGGTCATCGGGCCGCTGTTCTTTCCGGCGGCCTCCAGCTACGGGCAATTGCTGCTGACCACGGCCACCTTCGGCGTCGGCTTCCTGATGCGGCCGGTGGGCGGCATGCTGATCGGCTCCTACGCCGACCGCCACGGCCGCCGCGCCGCCATGACCTTGACGTTGTGGCTGATGGGGCTGGGCTGCGCGCTGATCGCGGCGGCGCCGACCCATGCGCAAATGGGGGCGCTGGGGCCGGTGATGATGGTGCTGGCGCGGCTGATCCAGGGCTTTGCCGCCGGCGGCGAGGTGGGCGCCTCGACCACGCTGTTGGTCGAGCATGCGCCGCCGTCGCGGCGCGGGTTCTATTCCAGCTGGCAGTTCGGCAGCCAGTCGCTTGGCGTGGCGCTGGGCGCCGTCGTGGTGGGGACGTTGACCGCCGCGCTGACCGCCGAGCAGATGCAGGCCTGGGGCTGGCGCGTGCCGTTCGTGATCGGCATCCTGACGGTGCCGGTGGGCGCCTATATCCGCCGCAATCTGGAAGAGACGCTGCACGCCGATGAGCCGGATGCGCGCCGGCCGCGCGCCGCCGGCCACCAGCCGCTGCGCCGCATCTTCGCCGAACACAAGACCGAAGTCGCCAAAGGCATCCTGCTGATGATCGGCGGCATGGTGTGCGCGCAGATCATCGGCTTCTACATGCCGTCGTACGCGCACCGCGAACTGGGGCTGCCGGCGACCTCGACCCTGTCGGCCAGCGTGGTGGTGGGGGCGGTGGGCTTCCTGTTCGCGCCGCTGGTCGGCAAGCTGGCCGACCGGGTGGGACGCAAGCGCGTGATCTTCTGGTCGAGGGTGACGACGGTGGCGGTGCTGCTGCCGTGTTTCGAATGGCTGATCGCCGCGCCCAGCAGCGCGCGGCTGATGCTGGTGGTGGCGCTGCTGTCGATCCTGCTGGCGCTGCAATCGGCGCCCGGCATCACCATGTTGCCTGAATTGTTCCCGAAATCCGTGCGCACCACCGGCATGTCGGTGGTGTACGGCCTGGGGATTTCCGTGTTCGGCGGCTTTGCCCAGTTCTTCGTGACCTGGTTGCTGCACGTGACCGGCAATCCCATGGCGCCCGCCTGGTATCTGATGGTGGCGGTGGCGCTTTCCACAGTGGTGCTGTTCTGGATCCGCGACCGCACCGGCGACGATATCGACAACCAGGAGGCCTGATGCAATCCGCTACGCCCTATTTTTCCCGCAGCTACGCCGAGGCGCGGGCGCGCTTTGCCGCCGCGGCCCGGCCGCTGGCCACGCAGTTCGAGTCCTATCCGATCGCGCCCAAGGGGCGCGAGGGCGAGGATCTTGCCACCGATGTGGCGCTGATCGGCGACCAGGATGCCACGCGGCTGCTGATCATGACGTCCGCGACCCACGGCGTGGAAGGCTTCTGTGGTTCGGGTTGCCAGCTGGCGCTGTTGGATGACGCCGAGATGCTGGAGCGCGCGCGCCTGGCCGGCGTGGCGCTGCTGCTGGTGCATGCGGTGAATCCGCATGGCTTCTCGTGGCTCGCGCGCACCGACGAAGGCAATGTCGACCTGAACCGCAACGCGCAGCCCTTTGACGGGCAGCCGTTGCCGGCCAATCCGGAGTACGGGCGCATCCACGAATTGCTGCTGCCCGAGCAGTGGCCGCCGTCGGACAGCAACCGCGAGCAGATCGCCGCCTACATCGCCGGAAACGGCCTGCCGGCCTTCAAGCAGGCCGTCACCCGCGGGCAATACACGCATGCCGATGGCCTGTTCTATGGCGGCGACCGCCCGGCCGCCTCGCTGTCGAACCTGCGCCGCATCCTCCAGGAGCATGCGGCCGCATACAGGCAGATCGGCTGGATCGACGTGCACACGGGGTTGGGGCCGCGCGGCCATGGCGAGAAGATCTACGCCGGCCGCCGCGACGAGGCCGAAGTGGCGCGCGCGCGCCAATGGTGGGGCGCCGACATCGCCGTGCCGTACCAGGGCACGTCGGCCTCGGTGGACATCACCGGGCACCTGGCGGGCCTGATGTACCAGGCCTGCCCGGACGCGGTGCCGACGCTGATGGCGCTGGAATACGGCACACAGCCGTCCGAGCAGGTGGTGGACGCGTTGCGGGGCCGCAATTGGCTGCGCGCGCATCCCGATGCCCCGCCGGCATTGCGTGACCAGATCCTGCGCGCCACGCTGGAGGCGTTCTATTGCGACGCGCCGGACTGGCATGGCGCGGTGCTCGGGCAGAGCCGCGTGGCGGTGCTGCAAGCCGTGCTGGGCCTGGCGGCGGACTGACGCCGGCCGGCAGGGCCGATCCGCCACGGATCGGCTTGCATTGTCATTGAGATGTTATATCATCTTTCAGTTTTTTGTAATGATATAACATCCAAGAGGTAAAAAATGGCAAGCAAGATGCAGGGAAAGCAGGGGTGGCGGGGAAGGCGTGGCACGGCGCGGGCAGGGGGGATGCGCGGCACGCGGGCGCTCAAACCCCTGGTTTGTTCCCTGATGCTGGCCGCGCCGGTGGCGCAGGCCGAGACCGAAGCCGATGCATCGCGCAGCCGCACGCTGGCGCCGATCACGGTGTCGGCCAATCCGCTGGGCCTGGACCTGAACAGCACCATGCTGCCGGCTTCCGTGCTGGAAGGCGATGAACTGATCGAGCGCCGCGCCGGCACGCTGGGCGAGACCCTCAAGAGCCTGCCGGGCGTGAACAGCGATACCTTCGGCGGCGGCGCCAGCCGGCCCGTGATCCGTGGCCAGACCGCGCCGCGCGTCAAGGTGCTGTCCGACGGTTCCGAGGTGATGGACGCGTCCGGCATTTCGCCCGACCACGCGGTGACGGTGGAGCCGCTGCTGGCCGAGCGCATCGAGGTGCTGCGCGGCCCGGCCACGCTGCTGTACGGCGGCGGCGCGATCGGTGGCGTGGTGAACGTGGTGGACAAGAAGATTCCCACCGCCGTGCCGGAGAAGGGCGTGGAGATGGAAGCCGAGCTGCGCGGCGCCACCGGCACCAAGGAGCGCGCGGGCGCGGTCGGCATTACCGCCGGCCAAGGGCAGTTTGCGGTGCGGGTCGAGGGCATGAAGCGGCGCACCAGCGACTACGACGTGCCGGACTGGCCCGGCGGCAAACTGGCGGGGTCGTACAGCGAGTCCTCGCAGGGCACGGTCGGTATGTCGTGGATCACGCCGCGCGGCTATGTCGGCCTGGCCTTCACGCACCTGGAAAGCAAGTACGGCCTGCCCGGCCACAATCACGAATACGAAGGCTGCCATCCGCACGGCACGCACCTGCATTGCGGCGGCCATGACCATGATCATGACGAAGAAGGCGAGGAAGGCCACGACCATGACCACGATCACGAACATGGCGGCGTGCCCTACGTCAAACTGCGCAGCAACCGCCTGGACCTGCGCGCCGAATACCAGGACCCGTTCGCCGGTTTCGAGAAGATCCGCGTGCGCGGCGGCCTGACCGACTACCAGCACGACGAGATCGAGGGCGGCCAGGTCGGCACCCGCTTCAAGAACAAGGGCTACGACCTGCGCGTGGAATTGCAGCACAAGCCGGTGGCCGGCTGGCGCGGCGTAATCGGGCTGCAGAACGCCTACAGCGACTTCCGCGCCGACGGCGAGGAAGCCTTCCTGCCGCGCAGCCGCACGCGTTCGAACGGCCTGTTCGTGCTGGAGGAGTACCAGCTGAACGACTGGCGTTTCGAGGTCGGTGCGCGCCAGGACTGGCAGCGCATCGCGCCGTCCGGCGGCGCCTCGCGCAGCAGCCTGTCGGGCACCTCGCTGTCGGCTGCCGCCATCTGGGACTTCGCGCCGCAGTACTCCGTGGCCCTGTCGCTGTCGCGTTCGCAGCGCCTGCCGACCGCGCAGGAGCTGTACGCCGATGGCGTGCACTTGGCCACCAATACCTATGAACTGGGCAACTCGGGCCTGGGCCGCGAGACCTCGCACAATATCGACCTGACCCTGCGCAAGCATGCGGGCGACACGACCTTCTCGGCCAGCGTGTTCCACAATCGCGTCAAGAACTACATCTACGCCAATACGCTGGACCGCTACGAGGACTTCCGCCTGATCGAGTACACCCAGCGCGACGCCGAGTTCACCGGCGTCGAAGGCGAGCTGCGGCACCAGTTCACGCCGGTGTTTTCGGCGGCGGTGTTCGGCGACTACGTGCGCGGCAAGCTGACCGGCGGCGACGGCAACCTGCCGCGCATCCCGGCGGCGCGCGCCGGTCTGCGCGGCAACGTCAAGTGGCAGCAGTGGTCGGGCGGCGTCGAGTATGCGCGCGTGTTTTCGCAGAAGGATATCGCTGCCTATGAAAGCAGCACGCCGGGCTACAACATGGTCAATGCGGTGGTGGCCTATCGCGGCCGCTATGGCGCCACGGGCTACGAGGTCTACCTGCGCGGCACCAATCTGCTGAACAAGCTGGCCTACAACCACGCCTCGTTCATTTCGTCGGTGGCGCCGCTGCCCGGGCGCAGCGTGATGCTGGGTATGCGCCTGACCTATTGAGGCGGCGCGGCCGGACTGCGCGGGCCGAGGGATGTGCTAAGTTCCCGCCATCCCGCCCGCCCCGGAGTGCGCCATGCTGAAGTTCGCCGCCAATCTGTCGATGATGTACCAGGAACATGCGTTCCTGGACCGCTATGCGGCCGCGGCCGCCGATGGCTTCGCGGCGGTTGAATGCATGTTTCCCTACGAAGCGCCCGCCGCTTCCGTGCGCGCGCGCATGGATGACGCGGGGGTGTCGCAGGTATTGTTCAACGCGCCGCCCGGCGTGACCGCGCGCGGCGAGCGGGGCCTGGCCGCCTTGCCCGGGCGCCAGGCCGAATTTCGCGCCGGCATCGAGCAGGCGTTGGACTATGCCGCCGCGCTGGCCTGTGCCCAGGTGCATGTGATGGCCGGCGTGGCGCCCGAGGGCGTGGCGCGCGCGCCCATGCTGGACTGCTACCGCGAGAACCTGGACTGGGCCGCGCGCCAGGCGCGCCCGGCGGGCGTGACGCTGCTGATCGAACCCATCAACACGCGCGACATTCCCGGCTATTTCCTCAATCGTCAGGACGAGGCCCACCAGGTGGTGCAGGCGGTCAACGCGCCCAACCTGAAAGTGCAGATGGACCTGTACCACTGCCAGATCGTCGAGGGCGATGTCACCGCCCGCTTGCGTCAGTACCTGCCCACCGGGCGGGTTGGGCACCTGCAGATCGCCGGCGTGCCGCTGCGCCAGGAACCCGATCGGGGCGAGCTGGATTACGGCTGGATTTTCCAGGTGCTGCGCGAGCTGGACTACACCGGCTGGATCGGCTGCGAGTACCGTCCCGCCGCCGGCACCCGCGCCGGCCTGGGCTGGCTGGCCGCGGCGCGCGCCTGAGCGCGTGGGTTCCGGTCGCTTTCGTGCCGGCGCGTCATGACCGTGATCGCGGCTGTCGCGTCGCGCCAAAAATATAGTTAATATGTTAATTAAATCAAGAACACCAGGAGACAACCCCATGTCCAGAAGAGGCTTCATGCGCCGCGTGCTGGGCGCCGCGGCCGTGGCGGCATTCGCCGCGCACGCCGCGCCCGCGCTGGCCGGCGAATTCCCCGACCGTCCGATCCGCTGGCTGGTGCCATTCAGCGCCGGCGGCGGCAGCGATCTGGCCACCCGCATCGTCGCCAAACATGTGAGCCAGACGCTGGGCCAGCCGGTGGTGGTGGAGAACCGGCCCGGGGCGGCCACCATCGTGGCGGCCCAGGAAACCGCGCGCGCCGCGCCCGATGGCTATACGCTGATGACTGCGGGCATGAGCACGCTGGCCTTGAACCCGTGGCTGTACAAGCAACTGCCTTATGACCCCTGGAAGGATCTGAGGCCGGTCTCGACGCTGGTGGCACTGCCGATCGTGCTGGTGGCCTCGCCGGCTTCCGATCTGAAGAACCTGCCGGAGGTGATGGCGTACCTGTCGGACGACAAGTCGGCCAGCTACGCCTCGCTGGGCGTGGGCAGTCCGCACCACCTGGCGATGGAGCTGTTCCTGTCGCTGTTCGGCGCCAAGGCCACCGCGATTCCGTACAAAGGCACGCCGCCGGCCTTGCAGGACGTGGCGGCGGGCGTGGTGCCGCTGATGATGGCCGACCTGGCGGCCGCGCGGCCTTTGATCCAGGCGGGCAAGCTGCGCGCCATCGCGGTGCCCGCGAACGCGCGTTCGGAACAGTTGCCGGATGTGCCGACTTTCGGCGAGGCCGGCGGGCCGCCGCTGGAGGCCACCGCCTGGCAGGGCGTGGTGGCGCCGGCGGGCACGCCGAAGGCGGTGGTCGACAAGCTCAGCGGCGCGATCCAGGCGGCGCTGCGAGCGCCCGAGGTGGCCCGGCAGCTCAGGCTGCAAGGCATGCAGCCGATGGGCAGTTCCTCGAACGACTTCTACGATTACGCGCGCCGCGAGTACGAGAACTGGGGCGTGGTCATCCGCAAGAAGAATATCTCGGTGGATTGAGGCCGCGCGCGCCGCTTCGCCTGCCGGGCCAAGGCCGCCGGTGGCGGGGCTTGGCGTGACGGAGGCGCGGTCTACGCCGAGGCGGCGCGGTTCTGGCGGCGCGCGGTGGCGGCGCAGCCGGCCGAGGCGATGATGATGCCGCAGATCGCCAGCCACTGCGTGCCGGACAGGTGCTCGTGCAGCACGATGACGCCGGCCAGCGCGCCCATGGCGGGCTCCATGCTCAGCAACACGCCGAAGGTCTTCTGCGGCAGGCGCCGCAGGGCGACCATTTCCAGGGAATAGGGCAGGGCGCTGGACAGGATGCCGACGGCGATGCCGGCCAGGATCAGCTTCGGGTCCAGCAGCGCCATGCCGGCGTGGGCCGCGCCCACCGGCAGCGCCACCATGGTGGCCGCCAGCAACCCCAGCGAGGTGGCCTGGCCGCCATGCACGTTGCCGGCCTTCTTGCCGAAGATGATGTACAGCGCCCAGCACACCGCCGCGCCCAGCGCGTAGGCGATGCCGACGGGGTCGAGGTCGTGCATCGACTGGCCGGTCGGGATCAGCAGCAGCAGCCCGGCCAGGGCGCAGGCGATCCAGACGAAGTCGATGGCGCGCCGCGACAGCGCCACCGCCAGGGTCAGCGGCCCGGTGAATTCGATGGCGATGGCCACGCCCAGCGGCAGGGTGCGCAGCGCCATGTAGAACAGCAGGTTCATGCAGGCCAGCGTCACGCCGTACAGCGCGATCTTGGCGGCGTTGCGCCGCGTCAGCGGAAAGCGCCACGGGCGCCAGAACGCGATCAGGATGATGGCGCCGATGACGATGCGATAGGCCGTCGTACCCTGGGCGCCCACTTCGGGAAACAGCGACTTGGCGAACGAGGTGCCGATGCACAGCGAGGCCATGGCGCCGATCAGCGACAGGGTCGGCATCAGGGTGGAGACGGAGGCGTCGCGTGCGGAGGGCAGGGCGGTGGCGGTCATGGTGTTGCGGCTACAGGAAAATCAGGGGCGACGGCTTCCCAGTGTAAGCAAGGCGCCTGATTATTTTCTGCGGTGAGGGGGCTGCAAATGAAGTTTCCCGTCAAGTTCGGGGGGCGGATCGCGGCGCGGGACGTTTAGAATCGTTCAACCGGCCCATCGGGCCTGGCCCGCCGCAGTCCGAGACACCCCATGGAACTAGACGATTTCGATCTTCAGATCCTGCAGAGCCTGCAGGAAGACAACCAGCGCACCAGCCAGGAGGTGGCCGAGCGCGTCAACCTGTCGCCGGTATCGTGCCTGCGCCGCATGAAGCGCCTGCGTGAATCCGGCGCGGTGCTGGGCGACGTGTCGGTAGTGGACCCGGCGGCGGTAGGACGCGACATCATGATGATGGTGCTGGTGTCGCTCGAAAGCGAGCGCGCCGACAAGCTGGACAGCTTCAAGCGCGCCATGCGCGGCGCGCCGGAGATCATGCAGTGCCTGGCGGTGACGGGCGAAGTGGATTTCGTGGTCACCATGACCGTGCGCGACATGGCGGAGTACGATGCCTTCGCGCAGCGCCACTTCTGGGGTGATCCGAATGTGAAGCGCTTCTCGACGCTGGTGGTGATGAACCGCGTGAAATACGGGCTGGCCGTGCCGACGGCGCGGCCGGACGAAGAATAGAAAGGAAACCACATGGCCTTGCATAGCTGGCTCATCTATCTGGTTGCCGTGATCGGCCTGTCGATCACGCCCGGCCCCAACACCTTGCTGGCGCTGACCCATGGCGCGCTGCACGGGCATCGCAAGGCGCTGTGCACCATCGCCGGCGGCGCGGTCGGTTTCATCGCCCTGATCGCCCTGTCGATGCTGGGCATCAGCGCGCTGCTCAAGGCCTGGGGGCCGGCGCTGACGGTATTGAAATGGGCCGGCGGCGCCTACCTGATCTGGCTCGGCGTCCAGCTGTGGCGCTCGCCCGGCGTGCAGTTGCGTCCGGCGCCCGACATGCCGCGCCTGCGCGGCACGCGCATGTTCAGCCAGGGCTTCCTGTCGGCGATCGCCAATCCCAAGGCGCTGCTGTTCTACGGCGCCTTCCTGCCGCAGTTCATCGATCCGGCGCGCAGCCTGTTCACGCAGTTCATGATCATGGCCGCCACCTTCGTGGCCATCGAGTTCCTGGTGGAGTACGTGCTGGCGCGTCTGGCGCACCGCGTGCGTCCGTGGCTGGAACGCGCGGGACGGCGCTTCAACAAGGTGTGCGGGGGATTGTTCGCGGCGATGGGGGCGGCGTTGCCGGGGTCTTGAGGCGAGTGGGCTTGAGCCACCGCCTGGGTTTGGCCCCCACTTTCTGACCCATCCATGCAAAAGCCCGGCTCCTAGGAGCCGGGCTTTTTAATTCTGGTGGCCTGGGGCGGAATCGAACCACCGACACGCGGATTTTCAATCCGCTGCTCTACCAACTGAGCTACCAGGCCAACGAAGTCCGCAACTATACACAATTTTTTGGACTTGTGCCAGTCGCGCCGAAAAAGTCTGAAGAATTTTCGGTGCGCCTTTCCATGCGGCAAGGGGCAAGGCGCGCATACTACCGCAAACGGCTGTTGCATGGGGTGCGACGCAAGGTCGCGGCCGGGGTCCCGGATGGCGTGGGGATAACCCGCGGGAGTATAATCATGGCCGGTCCGCTGTTACATGCACGCTGTACAACGTGGTGCTTGGCGGGGACCACAGCTCTAATACTCACGGCCTTGTCCTTACATGTCGGTAGCTGTTCTAGCCTTCGGTCTGAATCACACGTCCGCGCCGGTGTCGGTCCGCGAACGCGTGTCCATGCCCGTCGATCTGGTCAAGCCGGCGCTGGAAGGCCTGCGTTCGGCGTTCGGCGGATCGGTGCGCGAAGCCGCCATCCTGTCGACCTGCAACCGCACCGAAATCTATTGCGCCGCCGACGGCCACGTGGCCGACAAGCTGCCCGCGTGGCTGGCCGAACACAACCGCCTGGATGCCGGCACGCTGCACCCGCACCTGTACCGCCACCAGCAGGACGACGCCGTGCGCCACGCCTTCCGCGTGGCCAGCGGGCTCGACTCCATGGTGCTGGGCGAAACCCAGATCGTCGGCCAGATGAAAGACGCGGTGCGCGCGGCTGGCGAGGCCGGTTCGCTCGGCACGCTGCTGCACCAGATGTTCCAGCGCACCTTCTCGGTGGCCAAGGAAGTCCGCTCGCAGACCGCCATCGGCGCGCAGTCGGTGTCGATGGCCGCCGCCGCGGTGCGCCTGGCCGAACGCGTGTTCGGCAACCTGGACCAGGCCCGCACGCTGTTCATCGGCGCGGGCGAAATGATCGAACTGTGCGCCACCCACTTCGCCGCGCAGCGTCCGCGCAGCATGGTGGTGGCCAATCGCACGGCTGAACGCGCCGAGCTGCTGGCCAACCGGTTCTCGGCCAGCACCATGAAGCTGTCGGACCTGACCGACCGCCTGTCCGAATTCGACGTGGTCGTCTCCTGTACGGCCAGCTCCCTGCCCATCCTCGGGTTGGGGATGGTGGAACGGGCCACGCGCCTGCGCCGTCACCGCCCCATGGTGATGATCGACCTGGCCGTGCCGCGCGACATCGAACCCGAGGTCGGCCGCCTGGACGACGTCTACCTGTATTCCGTCGATGACCTGGGCCGCCTGGTCCAGACCGGCACCGATGCGCGCCGCGCCGCCGTGGTGCAGGCCGAGGCCATCATCGAGACCCGCGTCCAGGGCTTCATGCACTGGATGCAATCGCGTGAAGTGGTGCCCGTCATCCGCGACCTGCACCAGGCCGCCGAGGATGTCCGCGCCGCCGAACTCGAACGCGCCCGCCGCCTGCTGGCGCGCGGCGAATCGCCGGAAGCCGTGCTCGAACAACTGGCGCACGGCCTGACCCAGAAATACCTGCATGGCCCGCTGGCGGCGCTGAACCGCAGCGAAGGCGACGACCGCAAGCAACTGCTTGCCTGGATGCCGCGCCTGTTCCCCGGCCGCGACTCGCGCCGTTAGCGGCGCTGCCTCCGCCCCGCCTTGCGGCGGGCGCCCGGACCGAGCGCCCGCCATCCCTGTTTTCCTTTGCTGAATCCCCATCATGAAATCTTCCATGCGCAGCCGGCTGGAGCATCTGTGTCACCGCCTGATCGAGGTGGACGCGCTGCTGGCCGAACCGGAAACCGCGGGCGACATGGATCGCTTTCGCAAGCTGTCGCGCGAGCGCGCCGAGCTGGAGCCGGTGGTGGAGGCGTTCACCGCGTTCGTGCGCAGCGAGGAAGACCTGGCGACCGCGCAGGAGATGCTGGCCGATCCCGAGCTGAAGGCGATGGCCGAGGATGAGATCAAGACCGGCCGGGCCAGGCTGGAATCGCTGGAGGCGGCGTTGCAGTTGCTGCTGCTGCCGCGCGATCCCAACGACGGCCGCAGCGTGTTCCTGGAAATCCGCGCCGGCACCGGCGGCGATGAAAGCGCGCTGTTCTCGGGCGACCTGCTGCGCATGTACACGCGCTACGCCGAACAGCGCGGCTGGCGCGTCGAATTGATGTCGGAGAGTCCGTCGGAGCTGGGTGGCTACAAGGAAGTGATCGCGCGCATCGAGGGCGATGGCGCCTATGGCCGGCTGAAGTTCGAATCCGGCGCGCATCGCGTGCAGCGGGTGCCCGCCACCGAGGCGCAGGGGCGCATCCACACCTCGGCCTGCACGGTGGCCGTCATGGCCGAAGCCGACGAGATGTCGGAGATCGTCATCAACCCGAGCGACCTGCGCATCGACACCTTCCGCGCCAGCGGCGCGGGCGGCCAGCACATCAACAAGACCGATTCGGCCGTGCGCATCACGCACTTGCCGACCGGACTGGTGGTGGAGTGCCAGGACGACCGTTCTCAGCACCGCAACAAGGACAAGGCCATGCAGGTGCTGGCCGCGCGCCTGAAGGACAAGGAAACCCGCGAGCGCCAGAGCAAGGAGGCGGCCGAGCGCAAGAGTCTGATCGGTTCGGGCGACCGTTCCGAGCGCATCCGCACCTACAACTTCCCGCAGGGCCGGGTCACCGACCATCGCATCAACCTGACGTTGTACAAGTTGCAGCAGATCATGGAAGGCGATCTGGAAGAACTGACCGGCGCCCTGATCGCCGAGCACCAGGCCGAGCAGTTGGCGGCGCTGGGCGACGACGTCTGAGTCGCGGGCGACTCCCAGGCATCCGATTGTCGAGCTTTCCGCGCCCATGACCGCCCAGATCAAGAACCTGCTGCTGGATACGCGCCTGCCGCGGCTCGAGGTGCGCATGCTGCTCGAACACGTGCTGGGCAAGCCGCGCGCCTGGCTGCTGGCGCACGACACCGACCCGCTGGCGCCGGAAGTGGCCACGGCCTACGAGGCGCTGGCGCAGCGCCGCCTGGCCGGCGAGCCGATGGCTTATCTGCTGGGGCAGCGCGAGTTCATGGGGCATGTGTTTCGCGTGACGCCCGACGTGCTGATCCCGCGGCCGGACACCGAGGTGCTGGTGGAAACGGCGCTGGAATGCGTGGCGGGGCAATCCGCGCCTGCGGTGCTGGACCTGGGCACCGGCAGCGGCGCCATCGCCATTTCGATCGCCCTGGCGCGCCGTGACGCCCGCGTGATGGCCAGCGACGTCAGCGCCGCGGCGCTGGCCGTGGCGGCGGGCAATGCCTGGGCCTTGACCGCTTCGGTGCGCTTTGTCGAAGGCAGCTGGTACGGCGCGGTGCCGGCTGGCGAGGGTTTCGACCTGATCGTGTCCAATCCCCCGTATGTCGCCAGCGACGACCCGCACCTGGGCCGGGGCGACGTGCGCTTCGAGCCGCGCGGCGCGCTGACCGATGGCGCCGACGGCCTCGAAGACCTGCGCCGCATCGTGGCCGGCGCCCCTGGCCACCTGAAGGCGGGGGCCGCGTTGTGGATGGAACATGGCTGGGATCAGGCCGAGGCGGTGCGCGGCCTGCTGGCCGCCGCGGGCTTCGCCGACGTCCACAGCCGGCGCGATCTGGCCGGCATCGAACGCGTTTCCGGCGGGCGCTGGCCGGGGCGCGGCTGACGCCGGGTCAACGATTTGTAACTGGCCGATTCCCCGGAACGGCCACGGGGAATCCGGGACGAAATCCCGCCTGTACCTATAATTGGCGTATTCCGTTATGCCTCCTGTCCAAGAGACCACCATGAGCGACGTTCAAGAATTCATCCGCGAAACCGTGACCCAGCACCCCGTCGTGCTGTTCATGAAGGGCACCGCCCAATTCCCGCAGTGCGGCTTTTCCGGCAAGGCCATCCAGATCCTCAAGGGCTGTGGCGTCAAGAAGCTGGTCACCGTGAATGTGCTGGAGGACGACGAGGTCCGCCAGGGCATCAAGGAATTCTCGAACTGGCCGACGATTCCGCAGCTGTACGTGGCCGGCGAGTTCATCGGCGGCTCGGACATCATGAACGAGATGAACGAGTCCGGCGAACTGAAGACCCTGCTGGAGCAATCCGGCGCCACGGCCTGATTCCATGCGGCGACTGGTCATCGGCATCACGGGCGCCACCGGCTCCCTGTACGCGGTGCGCATGCTGCAGGCGCTGCGCGGCGTGGACGATGTCGAGACGCACCTGGTGGTGTCGGCCTCGGGCGTGCTGAACATCAAGCACGAGCTCGATGTCGGCCGCCATGATGTCTACGCGCTGGCCGATCACGTGCACAGCGTGCGCGATGTGGGCGCCACGCTGGCCAGCGGCGCGTTCCAGACGGCCGGCATGGTCATCGTGCCGTGCTCGATGCGCACGCTGGCGGCGGTGGCCCATGGCCTGTCCGACAATCTCATCACGCGCGCGGCCGACGTCACGCTCAAGGAGCGCCGCCGCCTGGTCATGCTGGTGCGCGAAACGCCCTTCAATCTGGCGCACCTGCGCAACATGACCGCCGTCACCGAGATGGGCGGCATCGTGTTTCCGCCGTTGCCGGCGTTCTATCACCGGCCCGCCAGCATCGAGGAAATGGTGGACCACACCGTGGCCCGGGTGCTGGAGCTGTTCGACATCCACGTCCCCGGCCCGCACTGGGAAGGCATGTAATAGGCGCGGTCACGGCCCGGGGGCCATGACCGCCGGGCCGAGGCCCTTACGCATACTTGCCCGTCAGCCCGCCATCGACCAGCAGTTCCGTGCCGGTGATGTACGACGCTTCATCCGACGCCAGGAACGCCAC
Organism: Achromobacter pulmonis; assembly: GCF_902859765.1. Taxonomy (GTDB): domain Bacteria; phylum Pseudomonadota; class Gammaproteobacteria; order Burkholderiales; family Burkholderiaceae_B; genus Achromobacter; species Achromobacter pulmonis. The sequence goes on along the minus strand of NZ_CADIJV010000008.1, from coordinate 38,103 downwards.
CGCGTTCGCCACTTCCCAGGGCGTGCCCATGCGGCCCATCGGCACCTGCCGGTCGCGCGCGGCGCGCGCCGCCTCCAGATCATCCTTGGCAAACATGCCCGCCACGTTCCTGGCGACGCGCGGCGTGTCGATCAGGCCCGGGATCACCGTGTTCACGCGGATGCCGTCGGGCGCATACTGCTGCGCCGCCATGCGCGCGAAGTGGATCACCGCGGCCTTGCTGACGCTGTAGGCCAGATGGGGATAACCGGTATAGCGGATGCCGGCGATCGACGACACCGTGACGATGGCGCCGCCGCCCTGCGCGCGCATCAGCGGCGCCAGCAGGCGCGTGGCGATCAGCAGGCTGGTGACGTTGACGCGCTGGATGCGGTCCCAGTCAGCCAGGTCGATGTCTTCGGGGCCGCCGACCTTGCCGATGCCGGCATTGGCCTGCAGCACGTCGATGCGGCCGTAGTGGCCCCGCGCGGTGTCCACGGCGGCCTGCATGGCGTCGGCGTCGGCGACGTCGGCCTGCACGGGCAGCGCCTTGCCGCCGGCCCGTTCGACTTCATGCGCGGCATCCTCGGCCGCCGCCAGGTCGGCGTCCAGCGCGATGATGGCCGCGCCTTGGCGCGCCAGCGTCACGCAGCTGGCCTTGCCGATGCTCCAGCCGGCGGCCGACGAGCCGGCGCCGGCCACCAGCACGACCTTGCCGGCCAGCCGCGCACCCGGCACGGGCGGAATCACGACGGTTCTCCGTCGCGCTGGTGCGATTTGCCCTTGCCGACGTAGGGAATGGCGTGGTCGATGGTTTCCCAGATGAAGCGGCCGCTTGGGCTCTGCTGTTCCTCGGCCACGTGCGACACCAGCCCGGCGGCGCGCGAGATGACGGCGAAGCCGCGCATCAGCGCCGTGGGCACGCCGATCTCGCTGAGCAGCGCGGCGACCGCGCCGGTGGCGTTGATGGTGATGTGCTTGCCGTAGGTTTCGTCGATGGCCGCCGCCAGCAGGCGCAGCGCCTTGAGTGAATCGCCGGGCAGGTCGGGCTCGGCCTCGGCCAGCGCCAGCAGCTTGATCGAACGCGGGTCGTCGGGCTTGTGCAGGTGGTGGCCGAAGCCCGGCAGCGCCTGGCGGCCGGCGCGGAATTCGCGCGCGATCGCCAGCGCTTCGGCGCGGCCGTCGGCGGCCTGGCGGATGCGGTCCAGCAGGCGCGAGCAGTTTTCCATGGTGCCGACGAACTGGCTGCCGACCGCCATCAGGCCGGACGCCACCGCGCCCTGCAGGTTCTCGGGCGCGCTCATGTAGATCAGGCGGGTGGCGATGGCGCTGGGCGTCAGGCCGTGCTCCATCAGCGTCACCAGCACGGCGTCGACGATGCGCATGTCCACCGGGCGCGCCTCGCGGCCCAGGATCTGCATGATCATGACTTCGGTGAAGGTCTTCTTGCCGATCAGGTCATCGACCAGGTCGACGTCGCGGTACGACATGCCGGTGAGGTGATGGGCGCAGAGACGGGTTTCGGGCGTGTTCATGGGGATTCCTGGAGGGCCGCGTCGCGCACGGCGTTCTTGAGCACCTTGCCGACGGGCGAGCGCGGCAGGCTGTCGTGGATATGGATCTGCTTGGGCGTGGCGACCGGGCCGAGCAGGCCGCGCACATGGGCCTTGAGCGCTTCCGCATCCGCGGCCATGCCGGGATGCAGTTGCACGGCGGCGTGCACCGCCTCGCCCCATTTGTCGTCGGGCAGGCCGAAGACCGAGCATTCGTACACCGCCGGGTGGGCCGACAACGCGTTCTCGACGTCCACGGGGTACACGTTGAAGCCGCCGGTGATGATGACGTCGCGCAGCCGGTCTTTCAGGAACAGATAGCCGCGGGTGTCGATCAGGCCGGTGTCGCCGGTGTGCAGCCAGCCGTCGACGATGGTCTCGGCGGTCTTCTCGGGCAGGCGCCAGTAGCCCGACATCACCAGGTCGCCGCGCACCACCACTTCGCCGATGGCGCCGCGCGGCAGCAGGGCGCCGGCCGGGTCCATGATGGCGACGTCCGACAGCCAGGTGACGCGCCCGACCGAGGCGCGGTTCTCGGGGGATTCCAGATCGCCGGGGCGCAGCACCGTGACGATCTGCGGCGCTTCGGTCTGGCCGTAGGTGGTGCCCAGCACCGGGCCGAAGAAGGCGCGGGCGCGGTCGATCTTCTCGGGCGGCATGGGCGCGCCGCCGTAGATCAGGTTGCGCAGGGTCGGGAAATCGGCGCGCGACACGCCGGGCTGGGCCATGATCATGTAGATCAGGGTCGGCGGCATGAAGCTGAGCGTGCCGCCGCGCTCGCGGAAGGCGGCGGTGATGCTGGCCGGCGTGGCGCTGTCGAGCAGCACGTGCGCGCCGCCGCGCGCCAGTACCGGCAGCAGGTAGGTGCCGGTGCCATGCGTCACCGGGGCGGCGACCACGTAGCGGTCCTCGTGCGTCAGGCCCCAGCTGTGGATTTGGTTGATGATGGCGGCGTTCCAGGCGTGATAGGGCTGCATCACGCCCTTGGGCAGGCCGGTGGTGCCGCCGGTGAATTTGATGGCCTGGGTGGCGTCGCGCGGCAGCGCGTGGCGCACCGGTTCGCGTCCGGCGCCGCGCTGCAACAGGCGCTCGACCTGCAGCCCGGCGGCCTCGGCCGACAGGCTGACGCGGTGCGGCGCGCCCGCCGCCACCAGCGCGTCGCCGGCGCCGTCCACCATGACGATGGACGGCTCGGTGGCCTCCAGGATGCGCCCGATCTCGCGCGCGGTGCTGCGGGTATTGAGCGGCACCCAGACCTTGCCGCTGGCCAGCACCGCCAGCAGCGCCAGGATGTGGCGGCGGGTGTTGCCGGCGCAGAGCGCGACGCGGGTCTGCGGCGCCGGGTCCAGGTCCTGCAGCGCCGCGGCCAGCGCGCGCACGTCCGCGGCCAGTTGCGCATAAGTGACCTGGCCCTCGGGCGCGTCCAGCGCCACCCGGTCCGGATACTGCTCGGCGGCGCGGAAAAAGAAATCGATCGGGTACACCCTGTGGCTCCTCAGTTGGCCTTGATATCGGCGCGTTTGACTACCGCGCCCCACTTGTCGATTTCGCTGGCGATCTTCGTGGAGAAGGTCGCCGGCGTGTTGGGCGGTTTGGGCGCGTAGAAGCCGGCCTGTTTGTAGGACGCCTGCAAGGCGGCGCTGGCCAGCGCTTTGTTCATGGCCTGGTTCAGGCGGTCAATGACGGCTTGCGGCGTGCCCGCGGGCGCCATCAAGCCGAACCAGGATTCGACGTCGAAGCCGGGCAGCCCGGATTCGGCCAGCGTCGGCACATCGGGCAGCACCGCCAGGCGCTGCGGCGAGGTCACGCCGATGGGGCGCAGCTTGCCGCCCTGCACGTGCGGCAGCGACGAGGGCAGGTTGTCGAACATGGAGTCCACCTGGCCGCCCAGCAGGTCCGCCACCGCCGGGCCGCTGCCGCGATACGGCACATGCAGGATGTCGGTGCCGGTGCGCATTTTGAACAGCTCGCACGACAAGTGGATGGATGAGCCGGTGCCGGACGAGGCGCAGGTCAGCTTGCCCGGATGGGCCTTGGCGTAGTCGATGTACTCCTGCACCGTCTTGACCGGCAGCTTGGGGTTGACCACCAGGATGTTCGGGATGGTCGCCAGCAGGCCGATGGGCTTGAAGTCTTTGACGAAGTCGTAGTTCAGCTTGCTGTAGAGCGAGCGATTGATGGTGTTGGCGATCGAGCCGACGTACAAGGTGTAGCCGTCGGGCGCGGCGCGCGAGACGATTTCGGCGCCGATATTGCTGTTGGCGCCGGTCTTGTTCTCGACCACGAAGGTCTGCCCCAGTTCCTCGGCCAGCGACTTGGCCACCAGTCGCGCGACGATGTCGGTGGCGCCGCCCGCGGCATAGCCGACCACCAGGGTCACCGGGCGGTCGGGGTAGGCCCCGGCGGCATGGCCGGGGGTGCTGAAGGCCAGGGCGCTCGCCAGGGCCGCGACGCTCGCGGCCAGCCGCTTGCTGAATGTCTGCATGGTTGTCTCCGTCCTGTTTGTCTAATATTTGGACAGATCTATGCCTGCCCGACTTCATATTGGGCTTTGATAAGCGCCTCATCAATGCAAGGTGTCCAGAAAATGAACAAGCCGGAAAACGACGATGGCGGCCCGCGGGTGCTGCGGCGCGGGTTGCGGGTCCTGGGCGTGCTGCGCCGGGCGGGCGCGGCCGGCATGCATGTCACCGACATCGCGCGCGCCGCCGGCATGCAGCGTTCCACCGTGTACCGCTACCTGGATGTGCTGGCGCAGGAAGGCTATGCGCTGCGTGAGCCGGACGCGCCGCACTGGCGCATGGCGGAATTGGGCGTGATGCTGGCCGGCGATCCGCATGCCGAGGCGGTGCGCAGCCTGCGCCCGGTGCTGCGGCAGATCAGCGACGTGAGCGGCGATTCGGCGTTCCTGATCTGCCGCGCCGGCGGCGATTCGCTCTGCCTGCACCGCGAGGTGGGCAATTACCCGGTGCAGGTGCTGGCGGTGACGATCGGCCATCGCCAGCCGCTGGGGGTGGGCGCGGCCGGCCTGGCGCTGCTGGGCGCCTTGCCGACGGCCGAGGCCGACGAGGTGATCGCGCAGAACGAACAGGCCTTGCGCGCCTATGGCGGCATGACGGTGGCGCAGATGCGGCGGCTGGCGGAGAACACGCGTGACCGAGGGTGGGCGGTGGTGGGCAACGCCGCCGTGCCGGGGGTGTTGGGCGTGGGCGTGGCGCTGTGCGACGCTGGCGGTTACCCGCGGCTGGCGGTCAGCGTATCGAGCCTGATCGACCGCATGCAGGCGCCGCGCCAGCGTGCGATCGCCGAATTGATCCGCGGCCAGCTGGCGCAGGACGAGGTCAGGCGCCAGCGTTGGAGCCTGCCGGGCGCGGCGGACGAGGCGGATTGAGGGAACGCGCCGGCCCCGATCGCATCGAGGCCGGCGCTGCGCGTCAGGCCTGGGCCGGCGCCGGCGCGCGGTAGGTCTTCTGGTAATGCACGGTGAAGGTCTTGAACGCGTCCAGCGCCTTGCGCGGATCGTGGCCCGGCTTGACCAGGAAGCTGTCGAAACCGACGCGCGCCTGGTAGTGGATGGTGTCGATCATCACGTCGCCAACGGCGCGCAGTTCGCCGGTCCACTGGTAGCGGGTGCGCAGCAGCTGCGCCAGCGAATAGCCGCGGCCGTCGGTGTAGACCGGGAAGTCCACCGCGATGAAGGCGATGCCGGCCGGGTCGAGCGTGCCGTCGGCTTCCAGCAGGTCGCGCAGGTCGGCGTCCGGCTCCAGCAGGATTGCGACCGGGTGGCGATGGCGGCGCAGCGTGGCGTGCGAGGCTTTCCAGGTGGCCAGCGGCACGATCCAGCCGGGCGCGTCGGCAGGCACCTGGCCTTCGGCGGCGACTTCCGGGTCAGGCACGAAGGGGCGCGCATCGTCGGCTTCGAGCCGGCCGTTGCGGATCAGGTGCGGGCCGGGGGCGTCGTGGGCATAGGGCTCAGACATGGGCGGCCTCCTGCGCCTGGGGTTTGGCGAAGGCCGGATCGGCGTACACGTCTTGCTTGAAGGGCTCGATGCCGACGCGGTCGACCACGTCGATGAAGCGTTCCTCCTCGCTGTCGCGCAGGCCCAGGTAGGTGCGGATCAGGCGGTCGACCACGCCCGGCACCTGGTCGCGCGCGAACGAGGGGCCGATGATGCGGCCGATGGCCGCGCCGCCGCCGCGCGTCGATTCGATGTCGGGCAGCGGCTTGGCGGCGCCGTTCTGGCGCCCGCCGATGGTGACCTGGTACCACTCCTCGCCGGCCTTGTCCACGCCCAGGATGCCGATGTGGCCGACGTGGTGGTGGCCGCAGGAGTTGATGCAGCCGGAGATGTTCAGGTCCAGTTCACCGATCTCGAACAGGTAGTCGAGGTTGTCGAACTGGCGCTGGATGGCCTCGGCCACGGGGATCGACACGGCGTTGGCGAGCGCGCAGAAATCCCCGCCCGGACAGGCGATGATGTTGGTCAGCAGGCCGACGTTGGGCGTGGCCAGGTTCAGCGCCTGCAGCTTGCCCCACAGTTCGTGCAGGCGGGCGCGGCGCACGTCGGCCAGGATCAGGTTCTGCTCGTGCGACACGCGCAGTTCGCCGAAGCCGTATTCATCGGCCAGCGCGGCCACCGCGTCCATCTGGTCGGCGGTGATGTCGCCCGGCGGCACGCCTGTGGCCTTGAGCGAGACCGTGACGGCGGCGTAGCCCGGGGCCTTGTGGGCATGCACGTTGGTGCGGACCCAGCGCGCGAAGCGCGGGTCGGCCGCGGCCAGCGCGGCGGTGTCGTCGGTGTCGTTGGCGGCGGCCGGATCGTATTGCGGCCGGATGAAACGCGCGGCGATGGAATCGACGAATTCCTGCGTGATGGTGTCGGGGCCGCCCTTGATCAATTGCCACTGTTCATCGACCTGCTGCGCGTAGACTTCCGGCGTCAGGTCCTTCACCAGGATCTTGATGCGCGCTTTGTACTTGTTGTCGCGGCGGCCATGCAGGTTGTAGACGCGCAGCGCGGCCTGCAGGTAGGTCAGCAGGTCCTGCCACTGCACGAAGGGGTTGATCAGCTTGCCGACGATCGGCGTGCGGCCCATGCCGCCGCCGACCCAGACGCGAAAGCCCAGCTTGCCGTCGCGCTCGACCGCCTGCAGGCCGATGTCGTGCACGCCGACCGCGGCGCGGTCCTGCACGGCGCCGCTGACGGCAATCTTGAACTTGCGCGGCAGGAACGCGAATTCGGGGTGCAGCGTGGACCACTGGCGGATGATCTCGCACCACACCAGCGGGTCGATCAGTTCGTCCGGCGCAACGCCGGCGAAGTGGTCAGTGGTGGTGTTGCGGATACAGTTGCCGCTGGTCTGGATGGCGTGCATCTGCACCGTGGCCAGTTCGGCCAGGATGTCCGGCACGTCTTCCAGCCTGGGCCAATTGAACTGGATGTTCTGGCGCGTGCTGAAGTGGCCGTAGCCGCGGTCCCACTTGCGCGCGATGTGCGCCAGGGTGCGCAGCTGGCGCGAGGCCAGGATGCCGTAGGGGATGGCCACCCGCAGCATCGGCGCGTGGCGCTGGATGTACAGGCCGTTCTGCAGGCGCAGGACGCGGAATTCATCTTCGGTGAGCTGGCCGTCGAGAAAGCGGCGCGTCTGGTCGGCGAACTGCGCCACGCGCTGCTCGACGAGCTGCTGGTCGACGGGGTCATACACGTACATGTCTACTGCCCTTGAGGTCTTCTCGGTCTGGTCCCGGGAGCACGGTCCACCGCGGACGGGGACGGGGGATTCATAACCGTAACAGGCAGCCGTTCCGACCGTCTAAGTCATTCTGGTAATAACGGTATGCCCCCGCGGCGCCTACAGGGCCGCAGTGACCGCCCAGCGGGCCACCAGCACCAGGATTGCCACCAGGCAGGCGGCCATCAACAGGCCGGTGAGAATCAGTGGGGCGGGCTTGTTGTGGGCGATGTCGGCGTCGTAGCCACGGCCGCGGCGCACGCCGAAAAAGCCCCACAGGACGGATTTGACCGTGCGCAGGAAGCTGAGCATGGCGAAGGTCTCCTGACAGGGGATGGGACCACTGTAGCCGGCCCGGCGCGGCCGGGGCAGATGCAGTTTGGTCCCGCGCGACCGTATCAGATGGCGCCGCTCCCGGGCGTGCCGATGCCGCGCACGATGTGGTCCAGCAGTTCGCGCGCGGCCGGCGAAATATGGCGGCCGGCGCGGCTGAGCACGTGCAGGCTGCCCTGGTTGAGGATCGGGTTGGCCAGCGGCAGGCTGGCCAGGCGCATCGCGGCCATGTCGGCGGTGACGGCGATGGGGGGCGTCAGGGCGTAGCCGATGCCGGTGGCGGCGAACTGCCACAGCGCTTTGAACGAGGAGGTGGTCAGCACGTTGCGCAGGCGCACCTGTTCGCTGATCTCGGCGGCCTGGATGTGCTGGCGCACGCCGAAGCCTTCCTGCATCGAGGCGCCGGGATACTCGACCAGGTCGGTCAGCAGCAGCGGCCGTTGCAGGCGCGTCAGCGGATGGTCCTGGCGCACGATGGCGCGGATCGGCTCCGGCCGCGAGTAGTGCGTGCGCAGCCGGGCGTCGTTGGGCGGCTGGAACACCAGTCCGATATAGGCCAGGTCGTCGACGATGCGCTGCACGATCTCCGAGGTGCGGGCCACGTCGATGTCCAGCGTCACCTCGGGATGGTGGCGCCAATAGCCGGGCAGCACCTGGTCGAACATCATTTCGACGAAGCCCTCGCCCAGCACCAGGTCGATGTGGCCGCGTTCGGCCTTGCGCAGGCTGTCGATTTCCGAGAAGAAGCTTTCCTGGATGTTCTGCTGGCGCTTGACGTAGCGCGCCAGGATGTGGCCGGCGTCGGTCGGCACCACCCCGCGGCCGCGCCGCTCGAACAGGGCCATGCCGCAGTCGCGTTCCAGCGCGGCAATGGCGCGGCTGACGGCGGACGGATCCATGTTCAGCACTTCGGCGGCGCCGCGCACCGAACCCCGGCTCATGACCTGCATGAAGTAGTGGGTGCGGCGGGCGTCGAGTTTTTCGTCCATGGCGGTGGCTCCGTGGCGCAGAAGCGTCGATTCGGCTTGCAATAGATAAAGGGTTTACCCTGGTGGACGGTCGGTTCTTGCAAAAAATTCCCCGTCCAGGGGCATCTGTTGCATTTTACGCAACACATTAGCCCCAGCGCTGTCATGGTTGGCGCGCCGGCCCCCGGGCGAAAATCGCCGCTGCCGCCCGCCCGCCCGCGCCGCGAGCCGTCCCGCACTGGCCCTGCCGCCGGAGGCGGCCGCCGTGGATGCGACGAGAGGGCCGCGCCTAATACCTATTCACGCACTCAGGGGAATCCGATGTCTCATGCCAGCGCCAGCCTGGCCATGCCCGCCATGTCGTTGTCCAGCCGCATCCGCATGCTTGTCGCCATCTTGCTGGTGGTACTCGTGTCCGAAGCGATCGGCAGCGCCACCTTCGCGGTGGGCCCGGGCAAGATCGTTCTGCAACCCATGCTCTGGGCCATCTTCATCGGCGCGGTGGTGGCCGCCGTCGGCCAGCGCATGCCGGCCGGCGCTGGCATCGACACCGCCATGCAGACCCGCATCAGCGGCTACCTGCAATACGCGCTGCTGCCGTTCCTGGCCAAACTCGGCCTGATGGTCGGCGGTTCGCTGCCGCAGGTGCGCGAGGCCGGCTGGGCGCTGGTGTTCCAGGAATTCGGCCACTTCTTCGGCACCATGGCCATCGGCCTGCCGCTGGCGCTGCTGTTGGGCATCAAGCGCGAAGCCATTGGCGCGACGTTCTCGGTGGGCCGCGAGCCCAGCCTGGCGATCATCGGCGAGCGCTACGGCATGAATTCGCCCGAAGGCCGCGGCGTGATGGCCGAGTACATCACCGGCACCGTGATCGGCGCGCTGTTCGTGGCGCTGATGGCCGGCTTCATCACCAGCCTGAACATCTTCGACCCGCGTTCGCTCGCCATGGGCGCCGGCGTGGGCTCGGGCAGCATGATGGCCGCTGGCGTGGGCGCGATCGCTTCGCAGCAGACGCCGGAAGTGGCGCACCAGGTGGCCGCGCTGGCCGCCGCCGCCAACCTGCTGACCACGGTGGTGGGCGTGTACTTCACGCTGTTCATTTCGCTGCCGACCACGGTCTTCCTGTATGGCAAGCTGGAGCCGGTGCTGGGCCGCTTCACGCGCGGCAAGGCCGACGCCGCCGCCGAGCCTTCGGCGGCGACCGATGCGCCGTCGCACGCGGTGAAGATGGGTTTCGGCGACCGCCTGACGGCCTATGCCGTGTGCGGCCTGTTCGCGCTGGTTGGCAACCAGTTCGGCTACAAGGTGCCGATCCTGGACGCGCTGCCCGGCATGCTCATCATCATCCTGCTGGTTGTCATTGCCGACCTGCTGCTGCGCGTGGTGCCCAAGTTGCCGGCCGTGGCGGTGCTGTCGCTGATCGCGATGACCGTGGGCTGCCCTGGCGTGGTGCCGTATTCGGACCAGATCATCGCCGCCGTCAACAAGGTGAACTTCCTGCCGTTCACCACGGTGATCCTGGCGATGGCCGGCCTGTCGATCCTGAAGGACCTGCCGGCCTTCCGCAAGCTGGGTTGGAAGATCGTGGTGGTGTCGCTGGCGGCCAACGCCGGCACCTTCATGGGCGCGACGATGATCGCCGAGTTCTTCCACTGATCGGATGTCGCCGTCCGGCAAGCGATAAGCCGCCCCTGTGGGCGGCTTTTTCTTGCTTGCATCGGCGGGAGTGGCGCGCACGAGGCGTTTCTGCACGAGCCCTTCGTGTACGGCGCCGAGCGGCCATAAGGCGCGGGTTGCGCCCGCGCGGTTCAGTCAAGTGCGGGCGTTGGGCCGGTAGCGCGCGTTGTCGGTGACGTTCTCGGTCGGGCCGATGTTCTGGACCTTGGGAATGCCGAGGCCGGCGGCCTTCAAGGCCACGGTGGTCTGTAAATCCTGCACTTGCGGGTTGCCCATGGCCACGCGATAGGGCTGCAGCGGCGCCAGGCCCGCGATGGTGCCGAGATCGTTGGCGCTATCGGCGCGCAGCGCCACCGGGTCGGGGCGCGCCGCAAATTCGTCGACGGCGCGGCGCAGGCGGGCATCGGCGTACAGCTCGCGCAACTGGTCGACGTTGACGGCGGCGGGCGCCGCGGCCGCGAGGGCAACCGTCCGGGATGGCGTGTTGGTGACGGCGCGGCCGGCATCGGCGTCTTCTGCCTGCGGCGAGGCGCCAGCACGGGCGATGCGCTGGGCCTGCCAGGCGGCCTGCGCCTGCGCGCTGCGTTGGGCCCGGCGGGTGGCGGCATTGCGGGCGGCCCATTCGGCCTCCCAGACGGGGCGGGTATCGTCCAGCAGCGGAATGCGCGCGGCATACGGCGCGGCGACTCGGGCGATGGGGGAGACGGCGGACACGTTCATGCGTGGGCTCCCGGTTCGATGAGGGTTACAGGTTGGTCTGGCCGGTATCTCGAAAGTTCAATATAGACGGCGCCGCGCGCGGCCGCATTTCCATCTGTAAGAGAAAAACCGCAACCGATTCAAATCAGCCTGTGCGGTCAGGCCGAATCGCTGCATGCCAAAGAACCTTTCTGGCTCACCAGGAAGAGATTCCGATTGAACAATGTCGGGCGTGACAGGTTGGTCCGGAACTGCGCTTGTTTTTCCGCCCAGAGGACGGGGTTGTTTCGCAGCCGCCCTTTCGCTCTCCACATGGATTTGAGATTGAGCAGGACAATGATGGGAAGCAGAAATGGAACGAGCAGCAAGGAAGAAGTGCTCTTGTGTGTCGGCAGCTCACGAATGTCAGTGAAGCCGGCCAAGCGATGTAGCGTGCGCAGGCGCTGGACGCCGGCCAGGAAAATGTGGCCGTAATACGTCCGCGCCTGAGAGGCTCCGTCCGGACCGGCATGCTCCATGCGCCAGGCGGATTCTTCGGCGGCATACGGCGTATCACGCAACAGTTGCGACTCGAATACCAGGTTGGCCAATCTGCCGACCAGGTTGGAAATGTTGGGCGTCGTGATGATCAGCGTGCCGCCGGGTTTCAGCACACGGTGGAATTCCTGCAAGGCGAGCAATTGATTCGGCAGATGCTCGATGCCTTCCTGGCATACGACGAGATCGACCGAGTCATCCGGAAGAGGCAGGCGTTCGGCCAGATCCGCGAATTGGGCTTGGCCGTCCAGCAAAAAGCTCTCGGGAAAAAGATCGTAGGCCAATACGTTGGCCCCGGATTCGCGCAAAACGGCGGTTGCACGGCCATCGCCGCAGGGGATGTCAAGAGCAACCTTGCCATGTAGTGCCGGCATTGATTGGATGTATTGCTTGACCCAGGGATAGATGCCGCTGGTGGGAAATTTTGGAACAGGCTTGCTCATGAATCGGTGGTGCAACGCTTACAGCAAAACGATTGATCTGGCCCAGCGGCAATGCGCGCATCGAGCCACCGCTGTTTGATCAACATGGTTACCGATCCGGCATCGTGAAATCAATATGTATGACAGGGGTGAGTTCCCTATTCACCCTTCACTCAGTCTGAAACTGATGAGTCATGCTGTAAGTCGGAAAAACGCCGCAATAAGTTTCAAGGAATCGAGCGTTGATCGCCGCGATATCTTTCTGAAAACTCGCGTGATCGGTTCAGGCTATTTCGCGATGAACCTAAAAAAAGCCCCTGGCAAAAGCCAGGGGCGAGCGGCGAACCCAAAGGGGGCGCCGTACCGGCCCGGCGCCCGGCCGGGAGCCCGGCGGGTTCTCCAGGCGTGGCGCCGACCCAAAATCGGTTCAGGCGGGCGGCAACGTGGCCTGCATCGACGGGCGCTGGTTGAACGCCTTGAACCAGGCGGCGACGGCGGGGTGGCCGGCGCGCCAGTCGAAATCGGGGTAGCGGAAGTCCAGGTAGCCCAGCGCGCAACCGATGGTGATGGTGCCGATGTCGAGGCGGCCTTCGAGGCTGGCGGCGGTTTTTTCCAGCAGCGCCAGGCCGTCGCGCACCTTGCCCATCTGGCCTTCGTACCAGCCGTCCCAGCGCAGCGGCTCGGGCCGCAGCGCGGTTTCGTAGCGCGCCAGCAGCGCCGCGCCCAGCATGCCGTCGCCCAGCGATTGCTCGGTCAGCGCGTGCCAGCGGGCGGCGCCGGCCGGGAACAGCGCGCCTTTGCCCAGGTCGTTCAGGTATTCGCAGATGACGCGGCTGTCGAACAGGCGCTGGCCGTCGTCGGTGATCAGCGTCGGCACCTGGCCCAGCGGGTTGTCGGGGATGATGGTCTGGTCGCGCGCCACGGGGCCGGCGGCGCTGGGCAGCTTTTCGATGCGGTCGGCCAGCCCCAGCTCATGGGCGATGACCATGCATTTGCGCACGAAGGGCGAGGCGGGCGAGAAGTAGATCTTCATGGGAGTCCTTGTCAGGGTGGAGCGTCAGTGTTGGCCATGAGCCAGATGTTGTCCAGCGACCCAGCCGAACGTCAGCGCGGGTCCGAGCGTGATGCCGGGCGCGGGGTAGGCGCCGCCCATGACCGAGTGCATGTCGTTGCCGGCCACGTACAGGCCGGCGATGACCTGGCCCGTGGCATCCAGGGCCTGCGCGTTGCCGTTGGCGGCGATGCCGCAGGCGGTGCCGATGTCGCCGGCATAGACTTTGACCGCGTAGTAGGGACCGGCGCCGAGCGGCGCCAGGCAGGGGTTGGGTTGGTGTTCCGGGTCGCCCAGGTAGCGGTTGTAGGCGGTGCCGCCCTTGCCGAAGTCGGGGTCCTGCCCCAGCGCCGCGTGTTCGTTGTAGCGCGCCACGGTGGCGCGCAGCGCGTCGGCCGGCACGCCCAGCTTCTGCGCCAGTGCTTCCAGCGTTGGCGCCTGCAACAGGTAGCCAGCGTCGATCAGGTGCTGGCGCGGGCGTCCGCCCGGCAGCGCCAGGCCCAGGCCCCAGGTGTCGATGAAGCGCTGGTCGCACAGCAGGAAGGCGGGCACTGTCGGCGCCTGTTCGTGGCTGCGGTACATGGCCTGCACGAAGGCGTGGTACGAGGTCGATTCGTTGACGAAGCGGCGGCCGGCGCCGTTGACGGCGATCAGTCCCGGCTTGGCGCGGTCCCATACCAGGTGGGGGTAATGCAGCCGCTTGCCGCCGGGCTGCTCCAGGATGGAGACTGGGGCCCAGAAGGCGGGGCTGGAATAGCCCTGGCCCAGCGTCGCGCCGGCGGCTTCGGCCAGGCGGATGCCGTCGCCGGTGTTGTCGCGCGGCGCCATCGACCAGTCGCCGGTGGGATGCGGGTAGGTTTGGCGGCGGCGGGCGGAATCCCAGGGAAAGCCGCCGGTGGCCAGCACCACGCCGCGGCGCGCGCGGATGTTCAGGCGCCGGCCTTGGTGTTCGACGGTGGCGCCCAGCACCGCGCCGCCAGCGTCGCGCAGCAGGGTCAGCGCCGGCGTGTTGAGCCAGTACGGCACCTGGCGCGTCAGCATGGCGTGGAACAGCTGCGCGGCCAACGCGTTGCCCAGCAGCAGGCGGGTGCCGCGGTGATAACCGCGCAGGCGGTCGGCGCCGTAGCGCAGCACCAGCTTCATGGCATGGCGCCAGGACGCAAACGCGCGGGTGGCGCGCAGCAGATGGCGCACGTCGGTGATGCTGACCATCATGCCGCCCAGCACCGTGAATTCCTTGAGCGGATCGCGCAGCGTCTTGAAATGGCGGCCCAGTTTGCGGCCGTCGAATTCCACCGGATCGAGCGAGCGGCCGCCCATGGCCGCGCCGGGCCGGTCGGGGTAATAGTCGGGCGAGGCGGTGCGCGCGGCCACTTGCAGGAAGCCGCGCGCGACCAGGTCGTCCAGCATGCGCGGGCCGGCCTCCAGGTAGGCGCGCTTCATGGCGTCGGCAGCGCCGTCGCCGACGGTCTCCGTCAGATAGGTCCAAACCTTGTCGAAGCTGTCCGGATGGCCGGCGGCCTCGGTCTGCGAGTTAAGCGGTATCCATAGCGCGCCGCCGGAGATAGCCGTCGAGCCGCCGATGCGGCCGGTCTTTTCGATGAGAAGTACGTCCAGCCCCGCCACGCTGGCGGTCAGCGCGGCGCTCATGCCGCCGGCGCCCGAGCCGACCACGAGCGCGTCGACTTCCTTGTCCCACTTGATGCTGTCCATGCCGCCTATGCTCCCGACCCGCCCAGCGATTTGCCGCCGTCCACGAAGATGACCTGGCCGGTGATGAAATCCATGCGCGGCGAGGCCAGGAACGCCACCGCGTTGGCCACGTCCTGCGGCCGGCCGGCGCGGCCCGTGGGCTGCAGCGCCAGTTGGGCGGCCAGGCGCTCGGCGCTCAGGTTGCGCAGCAGCGGCGTGTCGATCAGCCCGGGAGCGATGGCGTTGACCAGGATGCCGCGCGGCGCCAGTTCCATGGCCGAGGCGCGGGTGTAGCCCACCAGCGCGGCCTTCGAGGCCACGTAATGGGGATGATTGCGGGCGCCCAGGTAGGCGCGCGAGGCGATGTTGACGATCCTGCCGCCGGCGGGCATGTCGCGCGCGGCCTCCTGCGTCAGTGTGGCCACCGCCAGCAGGTTGACGTCGTACATGCGGCGGTAGTCGTCGCTGGTGACGTCAAAGAACTTGCGCTCGTCGAACAGGCCGGCGTTGTTGATCAGCGCCGCCAGCGGCGCCAGTTCGCGCGCCAGGGCGCGGGTGGCGTGCTCGTCGGCCAGGTCGACCACGCGGTAGTCCACGTCCAGGCCTTGCGCGCGCAGCGCCTGGGTTTCCTGGTCGGCCAGGGCCGCGTTGCGGTCGGCCATGACGACGCGAAAGCCGTCGCGCGCCAGCCGTTCGACGATCGCCAGGCCCATGCCGCTGGCGCCGCCGGTGACCAGCGCGGTGCCGGGGGAGGTGAGAGGTTCCATTTCGATTCCTATACGGCCAGGTAGCCGCCGTCCACCGGCAGCACCACGCCATTGACATAGCTGGCCATGTCCGAGGCCAGGAACAGCACGGGGCCGACGATTTCGTCGGCGCGTCCGGTTCGCGCCATCGGCGCGCGCCGCAGGTACCAGTCGGTGCCGTGGGCCTGGGCGCGCTGGCCGGCGGTCATCTCGGTTTCCATCAGGCCGGGGGCGACGGCGTTGACGCGCACGCCGTGCGGCGCCAGGTCGCGCGCCAGCACTTCGGTGAACGAGCGCACGCCGCCCTTGGACACCACGTAGCCGGCGGTCGAGATGCCGCAGCCATAGGCCACGATCGAGCACAGGTTGACGATGGCGCCGCGGCTGGCCTTGAGCTGTTCGACGAAGGCGTGGGTGACGTTGAAGGTGCCTTGCAGGTTCACGTTCATCACGCGTTCCCAGATCTGCGGGGTCTGGGGATCGTCGAACGGCGCGCGCGCCGAGATGCCGGCATTGTTGACCAGCACGTCGAGGGCGCCATGGCGCGCTTCGCATTCGGCGGCGAAGGCGCGCACTGCCTGCGCATCGGTCACGTCCAGCGCGGCATCGACGGCGCGGCCGCCCGCCGTGGCGATGGCCTGGGCGCTGGCGCGCGCCAGCGCGGGGTCGAGGTCGGCCACGATCACCGTGGCGCCTTCGCGGGCGAAGCCCTGCGCGATGGTGGCGCCCAGGCCGCGGCCGGCGCCGGTGACGAGAACCCGCTTGTCTTGCATCATGCCCATGGTGTTCTCCCTAGCCGCCCAGGTAGGCGCGCTGCACGCCTGCGTCGCTGGCCAGCGCGGCCGATGCGCCTTCCAGCGCGATCTCGCCGTTCTCCAGGATGTAGGCGTAGCTGGACACGGACAGCGCCAGCTTCACGTTCTGTTCCACCAGCAGGATGGTGATGCCTTGCTCGCGGTTCAGGCGCAGCACGATGTCGAAGATCTGTTCCACCACCAGCGGCGACAGGCCCATGGAGGGTTCATCCAGCAGGATCATGCGCGGGCGCGCCATCATGGCGCGCCCGGTGGCCAGCATCTGCTGCTCGCCGCCCGAGAGCGTGGCGGCCTTCTGTTCGAAGCGCTCGCGCAGGCGCGGGAAGGTGTCGCAGACCATGTCCAGGTCGGTCTTGATCGCCTGGCGGTCCTGGCGCAGGTAGGCGCCCATCTCCAGGTTCTCGCGCACGCTCATTTCACGGAAGATCTCGCGGCCTTCGGGCACTTGCACGATGCCGCGGCCGACGATGGCGTCGGCGGACTGGCGGTGGATGGCCTCGCCGGCAAAGCGCACGCTGCCGGCGGTGGGCGTCACCAGCCGCGAGATCACGTTGAGCGTGGTGGACTTGCCGGCGCCGTTGGCGCCCAGCAACGCGACGATGGCGCCTTGCGGCACTGTCAGCGAGACATCCTGCAGGGCGCGGATGTTGCCGTAGGCGGCGCTGACCGATTCGACTTCAAGCAGGTTTTCAGCCACCGGCGGCTCCCTTGCCCAGATAGGCTTCGATGACGCGGGGGTTGCTGCGCACCTCCGCGGGCGTGCCTTCGGCGATCTTCTCGCCGAACGACATGACGGTGATGCGATCCGAGATCGACATCACCAGCTGCATCACGTGTTCGACCAGCAGCACCGTGATGCCGTCACGCTGGCACAGTTCGGTCAGGATGCGGTCGAGCGTCTCGATTTCTCGGTTGCGCAGGCCGGCGGCGGGCTCGTCCAGCAACAGCAGTTTGGGCGAGATGGCCAGGGCGCGCGCCAGCTCCAGCATCTTCTGGCGGCCGAAGTCCAGGCTGCACGCCGGTGTGTCGAGGAAGTCGGCCAGGCCGACGCGCTCCAGCAGGTGTTCGACGCGCTCGCGCGCCTCGGCATTGGCCGGGCGCAGCAGGCGCGCGGCCGTGTTGGCGCCGTGGGCATAGGTGCCCAGCAAGGCGTTCTCGCGCACGCTCAGGGCGCTGAACAGCTCCAGGTTCTGGAAGGTGCGGGCCACGCCCAGCGCGGCCATCTCGTGCGGCTTCTTTTTCGTGATGTCGACGCCGTCGAAAACGATGCGGCCCTGGGTCGGCCGGTAGTAGCGCGAGACGCAGTTGAAGGTGGTGGACTTGCCGGCGCCGTTGGGGCCGATCAGCGCATGGATGCGGCCGCGCTCGACCTGCATCGACAGGCCGTTGATGGCGGTCAGGCCGCCGAACTTCACCGTCAGGTCCTGGACGTCGAGATAGGGTTGGGCGCTCATGCGGCGCTCCTTTGCGTCGGTTTGGCGGCGGCGTCCTGGCGCGCGGGCAACGGCGCGGCCGGGGGCGGCGCGCGGCGGCGGGCCTCGCGGCCGGCGAACAGGCCCTTGGGCGCGAACATCATGAAGCCCATCAGAATCACGCCGTAGATGATTTCCTGGAACGACAGCGCCTGGCGCAGCAGTTCCGAGATCAGGCCGAAGCCGATCGCGCCGGCGATGGCGCCGCGCACCGAGCCGATGCCGCCGACCACCACCATGGTCAGGATCAGGATGGTGGTCTGGAACCCCAGGCTTTCCGGATGGATGAACGAGGCGAAGGTGGTGTACATGCCGCCGGCAATGCCGGCGTAGGCGGCCGACAGCGTGAAGGCGGTGCGCTTGATGGCGTTGACGTTCACGCCCATCGCCTGCGCCGCCACGTCGCTTTCGCGCACGGCACGCAAGGCCGAGCCCAGTTGCGAGCGCGACAGCGCCACGGTGACCCACAGCAGCAGCGCGGCGATCGCGACCACGAAGGGGTAGGCCTTGATGTCGGACACCAGTTCATAGCCGAACAGCGTGGCCGGCGAGATGCGAAAACCGTTCGAGCCGTTGGTCACCGACTGCCAGTTCAGGAACACCCATTGCATTGCCTCGCCGAAGGCAAAGGTCGACAGCGCCAGGTAGATGTCGCGCATGCGCAGCGCCAGGGCGCCGATGACGTAGCCGAGCAGCGCGGCCAGCAGTCCACCCGCCACGATCGAGACGAAGAAGGGCGGATGCCACAGGTTGTTGATCAGCCCGGCGGTATAGATGCCGACGCCGTAGAACGCGGCGTGCGACAGCGCGAACTGCCCGGTCTCGCCGATGACGATATGCAGGCCCAGGGCCAGCACCACGAACACCATCAGCAGGTTGACGACATAGATCACGTAGCCGCTGGCCATGAACGGCAGGGCCGCCAGCACCACGGCCATCAGCGCCAGCACGGCGCGGTCGGTCTTGGATTTCATACTTTTTTCACCTGCAGTTTGCCGCCCAGCAGGCCTTGCGGGCGCAGCAGCAGCACCACCATGATGGCGACGAAGGGCGCCACGACGATGGCGTTGGTCGAAATGAACAGGCCCACCAGGTTCTCGGCCACGCCGATCACGAAGCCGCCGACCACCGCGCCGGGCAGGCTGGTGATGCCGCCGACGATGGCGGCCGCGTAGGCCAGGATGGCGATGTGGCCGATGTCCGGCGTGATCAGGATCTTGGGCGTGATGAGCAGCGCGGCCACGGCCGAGATCAGCCCGGACAGCGCCCACACCATCATGCGGATGCGCGTCAGGTTCACGCCCACCAGGCGCGCGGCCTTGGGGTTCATGCCGACGGCGCGCATGGCCTTGCCCACGCGGGTATGGGTGAACATCGCGTACAGCAGCAGCATCACGGCCACGGCCACGGCGAAGATCACCAGGTCCAGCTGTGTCAGCACCGCGTCGCCGATGAGGATGGCGTCGGTGGGGGCGAGCGGCGGCAGCGAGCGCGGCGTGTCGCCCAGCCCGCTCTGGCGCACCAGCCCCTTCAGGGCGTAGGCCAGGCCCAGCGTGGCGATCACCATCTGCACGCCCACGCCCTTGGAGGCGATGACGCGCTCCATCACCACGCGCTGGAACAGGCCGGAGACCACGGCCACCAGGGCCAGCGTCACCGGAATGACCACCAGGTAGGGCCAGCCCATCACCAGGGTCAGGAACAGGGCGATGTAGCCCCCGACCATGAAGATCTCGCCCTGGGCGAAATTGGGCACGTCGGTGGTCTTGAAGATAATGACGACGGCGACCGCCAGCAGCGCGTACACGCTGCCCGTCACCAGTCCCGACAGCACCCCCTGCTGCAGGAACAACCAGATATCGGCAAAGCTCATGATGGTCTCCGGCGGTCCGCGCGGCGCTGCGCCGCGGCGCGGACCGGGTGTGCTGTCCCGCAGATACGCCCGCACGAAATCCACCCCTTGACGCCATGGCGTCGTTGCAAATCCTCGCGCTACCTACGGGTAGCACTGCGGTTTGCGCCTAGCCCTGACGCCAATGGATGAATTTCGTCATGCGCACGTATCTACGGGACAGCACACTGCCTGTGGCGGCGGTTACGGTTGGTACTGCCAGACGCTCTTGAAGGCGCCCGGCACGAGCGACATGTTGCTGCCGTCGAACTTGATGTAGATGGCCGACTCCTGCGCGGCGCGGTCGTTCGGGCCGAATTCGATCGGGCCGGCCATGACGCCGGAATCGAACTTCATGGTCTCCAGCGCGGCCAGCACCTTCTCGCGGGTGGGCTGCGGGCCGGCGGCCTTGAGCGCGTTGACCACCGCCATCGCCGACGGCAGCCCGTAGGGCATATAGGTCTGCGGATGGCCGGGCTTGGAGGCCAGGTCCGGATAGGCCTGTTTGTACATGTCGTAGACCCAGCTCAGCTTGGCGCCGCCAGGCATGTCGCTCAATACTTCCTGGATGTAGACGTTCTTGAAGGCGTCCTTGTTGCCGACGTTCTCGACCAGTTGCTTCAGGTCGGCGGTGCCGTTGACGGCCAGCACGATGGGCTTGTTCCAGCCCAGTTCCTGCGCCTTCTTGATGATCAGCGCGGCGGGCCGCGCGTAGGTGGTCAGCAGCAGCACGTCGGGGTTGCCGGCGCGGATCTTCAGCATCGGCGCGGTAACGTCGGTGATGTTGGGATTGACCGACTGCACCTGCAGGCTCACGCCGCCCAGGTGCTTGGCCTGGGCCTGGGCGGCCTCCAGGTTCCAGCCGCCGTAGGCGTCGTCGTGATTGATGTAGCCGATCTTCTTGCCCTTGAGGTGCTCGGCGGCGAACTGCACCATCGAGCCGCCCACGGCGTGTTGCGAGATCGAGAAGGCGCCGTAGATGTACTTGGACGGCGGGTACAGCGCGCCGTCGCCGGAGGCGTTGAGCATGACCAGCGGCACCTTCTCGCGCTCGACGTATTCGCGCGCGGCCACGACGGCGGCCGAGCATGAGCCGCCGTTCAGCAGGAACGCCTTGTCCTGCTCGGTCAGCTTCTTGACCGCGGCCACCAGGTCGTTGGCGTTGCAGCGGTCGTCCTCGATCACCAGTTCGATCTGGCGGCCGTTGATGCCGCCTTCCTTGTTGACCTTGGCGTACCACATCTTGGCAGCGTTGAGCACGTCGAAGCCATAGGCCATGCCGCTGCCCGAGAGCGGGGCGAACAGGCCGATCCTGATGGTCTTGTCGGTGATGCCGGGTTCCTGCTGGGCCTGGGCGGAGGCGCCCAGGGCGAGGGCGCATAGCGCGGCAGCCGCATGGCGGCGAAGGTGCTTCATGGTTTGTCTCCCGTTTTATGTGTGCGCGCCTTTATCCATGGCGCGTTGCTGCGAGGGCGGCGGAGCCGCCGGATTGGGTTCACTGCATGCGGTAGCCACCGTTGACGTCGATGACGCTGCCGGTGATGTAGCCCGCTTCTTCCGAGGCCAGGAAACGCACGGCGGCGGCCACGTCGTCCACGGTGCCGATGCGCCCCAGCGGAATCGCCTGCGCGGCGGCCGCGAGCGCGCCGCTGCTGGTGACGGTGCTGCGCAGCATGTCGGTGTCGATCAGGCCGGGCGCGATGCCGTTGACGGTGACGCCCAGGTGCGCGGACTCGCGCGCCATGGCCTTGGTCAGACCCAGCACGGCCGACTTGGCGGCGATGTAGGAGGCGCTGGAGCGGTAGCCGCCCAACTGCGCGGCGACCGAAGTGAAGGTGACGATGCGGCCATGCCGCAGCGGCGCGGCTTCGCGCCGGCGCAGGTAGGCGCGGCCGCACAGGAACACGCCGCGCGCGTTGACGGCGAAGCTGCGTTCCCAGATGTCGAGCGGGGTGTCCTTGATCAGCGGGCGTTCGCCGTTGGGCTGGAACAGCAGCAGGCCGGCGGCGCTGACCAGCACGGCGATGGGGCCGTGGGCCTGTTCGATCTGGTCGAACGCGGTTTCGACGGCGTTTTCGTCGCTGACGTCGAAGGCGTGGGCGCTGTGCGGCGGGCCCAGTTCGTCGGTCACGCGGGCGGCGCGGCGGGCGTCCAGGTCGGAGGCCACCACGCGATAGCCGGCGCGGGCCAGCTCCTGGCAGATGGTGGCGCCGATGCCGCCGCCGCCGCCGGTGACGAGCGCGAGCCGCGCGGCCGGGCCCGCGGCCGGCGTGGATACATTGGACATGCTGTCTCCTATTGCACGGATTCGCCTGCCTTGGAGTAGGCGTCCGTCGATCTGAATTTTTGGCGATTATGTATACATGAGCATGGTGCAGGTATAGGGGCTTTCCCGTAGTGGTGCGCTGGCTTTGATTGTTCTCATTGGGGAAAGCCCTAGCGGGGTGGTAAGGAGCGGTATCGCATGTATTCTTCATGTATACAATGCGGGCATGGATACGCTATCTCAACACGTGACCGATACGCTGCGGGACTGGGTGCTGCATGGCAAATTCAGCCCGGGCGCCCGCCTGGAGGAAATCCCGTTGGCCGAGAAGCTGGGGGTGTCGCGCACGCCGGTGCGGGCGGCCCTGGCGACGCTGGGCAATGAAGGGCTGCTGGAGCATTTGCCCAAGCGCGGCTATACGGTGCGGGCCTATGACCTGGCGGAGATCGTGGCGGCCTATGAGGTGCGCGCGGCGCTGGAGGGGCTGGCCTGCCGGCAGGCGGCGCTGCGCGGACTATCGAACGACGCGGTGGCGGTGCTGAAGAATTGCCTGGACGAAGGCGATCGGATTCTCGGCAAGGGGGTGTTGCTGGCGGAGGATCATCTGCCTTACCAGCAGGTCAACATCACGCTGCACAACGGCATCCTGGAGGCGGCGGGCAATCCGTGGGTGAAGCGGTTCGCGACGCAGGCGCAGGCGATTCCTTATGCGTCGGATCGGATCATCCTTTGGGAAGATCACGGGATCATCCTGCGGTCGCATGACGATCATCACCGGATCGTCAATGCCATCATTGCGCGGGATGGGGCGCGGGCCGAGGATCTGATGCGCGAGCATGTCTACTACGCGGGGATCATTCTCAAGGGGAATTACGAGAGGTTGGCGCAGGCCTATCGGGTTTGAGGGGGATTGTTGTCGCTGTGGGCGGGGCTGTTGGGTTCTTTAGGCGCGGGTGACGGCTGTTCCTTCAGATTCCCTCGGGCGCATCTACACGCCCCGCCATCCCCCGCCGGCCCCGTCACCCGCTCGCGATGAGACTTAACGGCGGCCGTTGAGGCGGGCTGGCTGCTTGGCGTTTTTGTCGGCAATCGTGGGGGGCGGCCGCCTTTGGCGTTTGGGGGGCTGGCGTCGGGGCGGTGGCGCTGCGCGCTGGCCGGGCCGCCGCGTTCGCGGAGCGATCAGCCGGGCAGGCCGGTTTCCAGGCAGGGGCTGAATTCGCCGGTGGCGGGGTCGCGCAGGAACAGGACGCCGGTGGCGACGCCGAAGTAGGTGCCGTGCAGCTCCAGGTCGCCGTTTTCGACGCGGCGGCGGATGGAGGGGAAGGTCATCAGGTTGTTCAGGCTGTGGCCGATGACGGCGAGTTCGAGGCGTTTGAGGTCGGTGGCGCGGTCGTCGCCGCCGGGGCCGAGTTCGTCGGCGACGGGGGCGATCTGGGACATCCACTTGCCGATGAAGTCGCCCTTGGTGAGCGGCTTGGCGTCGTCGAAGAAGGCGCGGATGCCGCCGCAGGAGGCGTGGCCGAGGACGACGATGTGCTTGACGTTCAGGCCGTTGACCGCGAACTCGATGGCGGCGCTGGTGCCGTGGTACGAGGATTCGGAATCGGGATCACAGGGCGGGACCAGGTTGGCGACGTTGCGCACCACGAACATCTCGCCGGGGCCGGCGTCGAAGATGGCTTCGGGCGAGACGCGCGAGTCGCAACAGCCGATGATCAGGATTTCCGGGCTTTGCCCAGTTTCGGCCAGTTTTTCGTAGCGGCTGCGTTCGGAATGGAAGCGGCCGGCGAGAAAGGATTGATAGCCTTCGGTGAGTCTTTTGGGAAACATGATCTTTTCACTTCCTTGGTAACGAGGCCGGGCATGCCGGCGTGCCGGCGGACGCAACAAGGGGCTTCGTGTGGAAGCCCCTTTTGTCGAGTCGGCTGCCGAATTTTCCCACAATTGGGCGGCCGCCCGCTTGACTAAACCCTATCCAGATAAGGGTTTTTTGGTCACCGGGCGCGAATGTCCAGGGCGGTGACTTTGGCGAATCGCAGTGGCGTGATGGCGCGGATCGTCTTGATCTGGCCCGGCGCCAGCGGGCCGATGTCGTCGTCGCGCACGCGGCCGACTTCGCGGCCCTGTTCGTCGTAGAGGACAAAGGTGAGCATGACGTAGTTGACGGCGCGCATCGATTGGTTGGCGAGCGAGCCGGTGATGGTCGACAGGTTTTCGTTGGTGTCGCGGATGGCCTGGATGTTGCCCAGCGTGATGCCGTACAGGCTCTGCGCACCGGCCGCGCCAGTCAGGCCGGCCAGCAGTGCAAGGGAGGCAAGAGCGGTTCTCATGGCGGTCTCCTGTGGGACCCGGGTACCGGGTTGTCCGCGCCGCGGCCTCTGCGGGCCGCGTGTCCGGGGACATGTGCCTATCTCACACCTTTCCCGCCCGCCGCACAACGGCTCAAATGGATGAATGGGTAACAGGTTGCAGGGGATAGCCGCAGATTCTTCCGCGGATGCCACAAATGCGTCGGAATGTCTCCAATTTGTGGGGGTTGGCGGGGGGCGGGCGCCTGGCTGCCCCTGGCGCGCCGGCGTTGGCATTTATTGTCTTTTCGACGCTTGCGTCGTGCCCGGCTTTGTTCGATGATGACCACGCCGGCAATGTGGCCGGTGGATCTTGCGGCCCGGTTGCGCGCCAGGGTGGCGTCCATGGGCGCTCAAGGGAGGAACTCATGCTTTCCCGTACCAGCCAATTGGCCTCGGCCATCGTGTTGTCCGCCTGTTGCTTTGGCGCCGTCAACGCCCAGACCTCCGCGCCCGCGCCGGCCAAGAAACCGACCGCGCAGCAGCAACGCATGGCCGACTGCAACAAGTCGGCCGAAGGCAAGAAGGGTGACGAGCGCAAGGCGTACATGAGCGCCTGTCTCAAGGGCGAGGCGCCGCCGCCCGCCAAGCAATTGACGCCGCAGCAGCAGAAGATGAAGGACTGCAACGCCAAGGCCAGCGAGCAGAAGCTGACCGGCGACAAGCGCAAGACCTTCATGAGCACCTGCCTGAAAGGCTGAATACCGCCTCATGCGAAAAGCGCCGGCCGTGCATTCGGACCGGCGCTTTTGTTTGCGCCGCTGGTCACGCCGTGGCGATCGGCGTGACCGGCGAGCCGATCGCGCGCGGCAGGCGCAGCGGCGGGCCGCTCATCGGCCGCGCTGCATGGCCTATTGCGTGAGGAAGTCGAGCACCGCGCGGGTGAAGGCTTCCGGTTGTTCCCAGTTGGAGATGTGGGAGGTGTTCAGTTCGAGGTAGCGCGCGCCCGGGATGGCGCCGGCCAGTTCCTGGCCCTGCGCGGGCGTGGCGGCCAGGTCGTGGGTGCCGCCGATGACCAGCGTCGGGGCCTTGATGGCCGACACCTGCTCGCGGAAATCGGCGTCGCGCAGCGCGGCGCAGTTGCCCGAGTAGCCGGCGTCCGAGGTGCGGCGCAGCATGTCCACCAGCACTTGCGCCAGGCCCGGCTCGGCGGCGCGGTAGCCGTCGGTGAGCCAGCGTTCGACCAGGGTGGGCGCCATTTTTTCCAGCGTCTGTTCGGCCACGGCGGCGATGCGGGCGCTCCAGCCTTCGGCCGAGCCGATGCGCGCGGCGGTGTTGCACAGGATCAGTTTGCCGATCAGTTCGGGGCGGTTCAGCGCCAGCCACAGGCCGGTGGGGCCGCCCATCGACAGGCCGCAGAAGTGCGCGCGTTCGATGCCCAGGTGCGCCAGCAGTTCGGCGACGTCGTTGCCTAGCTGCGCGAAACTGTATTCGCCGTCGGGGATCGAGGATTTGCCGTGGCCGCGGGTGTCGTAGCGCAGCACGCGAAAGTGCTTGCTCAGTTCGGGAATCTGGCGCGCCCACATGTCGGCGCAGGTGCCCAGCGAATTGGAGAGCACCAGCACCGGCGCGTCGGCGGGGCCATCGATGACGTAGTACAGCCGTGCCTGGCTGAGATCGGCGTAAGACATGCGGGAAATCCTCGGGGAATGAAGGCGCGGCCGCCCGCGGGCGGCCGCGTGGCGATTACAGGTGGCAGGTGCCGTCGACGTAGGCCTTGCGCCAGCGCGTGATGGTCACGCGCTGGAACAGCTGCGCCTGGGCGAAGGGGTCGGCGTCGATGAACTGCTGCGCGGCCTCGCGCGTGTCCAGGTCGACGATGTACAGGCCGCCGCCCAGGTCCGTGCCGTCATCCTGCAGCTTGGCGCCGCAGGCCAGCAGCAGGTGCTTGTTGGCGTCCAGGTATTCGAGGTGCGCGGCGCGGTGCTGCTGGCGCACGGCCTGGTGGTCCGGCTTGTCGAAGGTCTCGATGATGTAGGGCATGGGCGGCTCCGTTCAGATGGCCGAGGGATGGCGCGCCAGCGCCGTCACCTGGATGTCCATGTAGGGGAACAGCGGCAGCGACGACAGCAGCGTGTGCAGTTCGTCGTTGTCCTGCACGTCGAAGATGCTGACGTTGGCGTAGCGGCCGACGACGCGCCACAGGCTCTTCCACTTGCCGTCGCGTTGCAGTTGCTGCGCCAGGGCCTTTTCGTCGGCCTTGAGCTTGTCGGCTTGCGCAGCCGGCATATCGACGGGCAGATTGACCTGCATTTGAACCATGAACAACATGATGGGTGTCTCCAGGAAAGCGGCCCCGGCACGGCCGGGGCGCGGGGGGGATCAGTTGGAAAACTTCAGCGGCAGGCCGGTCAGGCGCAGCAGCTCGTCGGCGGTGATGTCGCCGAACATGTCGATCACCGTGACGCCGTCGGCGCGGATGTCGAACACCGCGACGTCGGTGTACACGCGCGACACGCAGCGCACGCCGGTCAGCGGGTAGGTGCAGGCGTCGACCAGCTTGCTCTGGCCTTCGCGGGTCTGCAGTTCCATCATGACGAAGACGTCCTTGGCGCCGATGGCCAGGTCCATCGCGCCGCCGACGGCGGGGATGGCGTCGGGCGCGCCGGTGTGCCAGTTGGCCAGGTCGCCGTGCTGCGACACTTGGAAGGCGCCCAGCACGCAGATGTCCAGGTGGCCGCCGCGCATCATCGCGAACGAGTCGGCATGGTGGAAGAACGAGCAGCCGGGCAGCTCGGTGACGGGCTGCTTGCCGGCGTTGATCAGGTCGTAGTCTTCCTCGCCCTTGGCCGGCGCCGGGCCCATGCCCAGCATGCCGTTCTCGGTGTGCAGGATGACTTCGCGGTCGGCCGGCAGGTGGTTGGCCACCAGCGTCGGCAGGCCGATGCCGAGATTGACGTAGGCGCCTTCAGGAATGTCCTGGGCGACGCGGGCGGCGATCTGGTCGCGGGTCAGTTTGGTGCTCATTGCTGCTCCTTGGCGGCCTGGGCGGCGTCGATCTGCACGACGCGCTGCACGAAGATGCCGGGGGTGACGACGGTTTCCGGATCGAGGGCGCCCAGTTCGACGACTTCACGCACCTGGGCCACGGCCACGCGCGCGGCGCTGGCCATGATGGGGCCGAAGTTGCGCGCGGTCTTGCGGTACACCAGGTTGCCCCAGCGGTCGCCGCGCTCGGCCTTGATGAGCGCGTAGTCGGCGTGCAGCGGATATTCCAGCACGTACTGGCGGCCGTTGATCTCGCGGGTTTCCTTGCCGTCGGCCAGCGGGGTGCCGTAGCCGGTGGGCGAGTAGAAGGCGCCGATGCCGGCGCCGGCGGCGCGGATGCGCTCGGCCAGGTTGCCCTGCGGCACCAGTTCGAGTTCGATCTTGCCGCTGCGGTACAGGCCGTCGAAGATCTGCGAGTCCACCTGGCGCGGGAACGAGCAGATGATCTTGCGCACGCGGTTGGCGCCCAGCAGGGCGGCCAGGCCGGTGGTGCCGTTGCCGGCGTTGTTGTTGATGATGACCAGGTCCTTGGCGCCTTGTTCGAGCAGGGCGTCGATCAGTTCCATGGGCTGGCCGGCGGTGCCGAAGCCGCCGATCATGACGGTGGCGCCGTCGGGGACGTCGGCGAGGGCGGCCGCCGCGCTTGCAACAAGCTTAGAAATCATGGTGTTCGCTCATAGGTGGCGTGTCATAATTTGTTCTCAATTAGAACTTTCGTTCTTCTGAAGAACATCGTTTCATGGGGATGGTCGACCGTCAAGGCAAGCCGGCGCGGTGCGATCCCCCCCGTTCAGGGTTGCCGGCAGCGGCAACGTTTTTTCTCGCGGTAGACGGATGGCCGAGCAAGCAACCCAGCAACCCAGCGACAGCTACGTTCAATCTTTTGCGCGCGGCCTGTCCGTGATCCGGGCGTTCGGCCCGGAACGTTCCCAGATGACGCTGTCCGAGGTGGCGGCCGTGACCGGGCTGACCCGCGCCGGCGCGCGCCGCATCCTGCTGACGCTGGAACACCTGGGCTACGTCACGGTCGAGGACCGCAAGTTCGCGCTGACCCCGCGCATCCTCGAACTGGGCTACGCCTACCTGTCGGGCACGCCGTTGTGGAACCTGGCGCTGCCCTACATGGAAGAAGTGGCCGAGCAGACGCGCGAGTCGTGCTCGGTGTCGGTGCTGGAAGGCCCCGACATCGTCTACATCCTGCGGCTGTCGACTCACAAGGTCATGACCATCAACCTGGCGGTGGGCAGCCGCCTGCCGGCCTGGGTGACGTCGATGGGCCGGGTGCTGCTGGCCGGATTGCCCGCGGCCGAACTGGACCGGGCGCTGGCGATGAGCCAGATCCGGGCCTACACCAAGGACACCGTTACCGATATCGCCGCGCTCAAGGCCATCCTGGCCGGCGTGCGCGCCGACGGCTACGCCTGCGTGGCGCAGGAACTGGAACCCGGCCTGCAATCCGTGGCGGTGCCGATCGTCGATCGCAGCGGCCGCGTGATCGCCGCGATGAACGTCAGCGGCCATGCCAACCGCTTTACGCGCGAGGAAATGCTGGCGGCCTTCCTGCCGCCGCTGCGCCACGCCGCCGACCAGATCAACCACGCGCTGTTGCGCCGTTAGGCGGCGCGGGCGGGTGGGGGCGACCAAGCGGGCGGACATGGCGGCGGGCCTCAGATCGGGGCGACGCCCAGCGTCGTGCCGCCGCAGACATACAGCATCTGGCCGGTGACGAAGCCGTTGTCGGGCGACAGAAAGAACATGGCGGCGCGCGCCACGTCCTCGGGCGTGCCCAGGCGCTTGACCACGATGCTGTTGATGATGCGTTCGGTCTGCGGCGCGCCGGCCGGATTGCTCTTGGTGAACAGATCGGTGGCGATGGGGCCGGGGCCGATGGCGTTGACGGTGATGCCGTCGCCGCCCAGTTCCATCGCCAGCGTGCGCGTCAGGCCGACCAGGCCGGCCTTGGTGGCCGAATAGACCACGCGCTCCGGTTTGCCCAGCGCCGCCCGTGACGACATGTTGACGATGCGGCCGAAGCCGGCCGCGCGCATCGCCGGCAGCGCGGCCTGCACCAGGATCAGCGCGGTGCGCAGGTGCAGGTTGACCACGTAGTCCAGGTCGGCCAGCGTGGCGGTGTCGGCGGTGCCCGGACGGGTGGCGCCGGCATTGTTGACCAGGCCGACGATGTCGTAGGCGGCGGTCACTTCGGCGGCCACTTCCCTGGTGCGCGCCTCGTCGGTCAGGTCGGCCTGGTACGACACCAGTCCGGCCGGCGGGTGCTCGGGCAGGCGGTAGTCGATGTTGACCACTTTGTGCCCGGCATCCAGCAGCATGCGGATGATGGCGGCGCCGATCCCGGCGCTGCCGCCGGTCACCAGATACGCGGTAGGTTTGCTCATCTCAGCTCCCAATTCAATTCTCAATCGCGACATTCTCAAGAACACCGCCTTTCACCATTCCATCTGCCTCCCCAGCGAGGACACCGCCAGATCCGGCGCTGCCGGTCTGCAGGTGTCGCCCCCTGGGGGGCGCGCGCAGCGCGTACGGGGGGGCCCTCTCAATGAGTCAAATAACCCCAAGCGAGGACGGCGGTGATGTGGATCACCCCGACCCACAGCATCATGATGACCGTATAACCCATCACGTCACGCAGCTTGAGCTTGGACAGCGCCAGCGCCGGCAGGATCCAGAACGGCTGCACCAGGTCGTTCCAGGCGTTGCCCAGCATCACGGCCATGGTGGTCTGGTTGAGCGCGCTGCCGATCTCGCGGGCGGCGTCGATCATGAACGGCCCCTGGATGACCCAGTGGCCGCCGGCCGAGGGCGCGAAGAAGTTGATGACGAACGAGCTGATCAGCCCCCAGAACGGCAGCGTGGCCGGCGTGGCCACGTCGACGAACACCTTGGAGATCGACGTCACCAGGCCCGAGGCGGCCATGATGGCCATGATGCCGGCGTAGAACGGGTATTGCAGGATGATGCCGGAGATGGTCTTGATGCCTTCGGTCAGCTTGGCCACGTAAGCGGCCGGCGTGCCCAGCAGGATGATGCCCAGGAACAGGATGATGAAGTTGATCAGGTTCAGGTCGAGCGAGCCGCCATCCATGAAATGGAAGACGACATAGGCCACGCCCAGCGCGCCGATCAGCAGGCTCAGGAGGCGGCTGTTGTTGAGCTTGGAGGCCAGCGTGCCTTTTTCCAGCAGGTCGTCGGCGCCGCCGGCGGCGTGGGTGTCGCGGTCGATGGCCGGGTCCACTTCGACGATCTTCTCGCCCTTTTTCGGATGCAGCCAGGCGTTCAGCAGCGGCAGCGTCACGATGATCACCAGGCTGGTGATCAGCATCGGCACCGAGAAAATGGTTTCCGTCAGCGGAATGGTGCCCATCTGCTTGGCGGTCGGGTGGCCGGGGGTGGCCACCAGCACCGGGATGCTGGCCGACAGGCCCAGGCCGTACATGGTGAAGCCGCTGTAGGCCGCGGCGATGATCAGCGGGTAGTGCACGCCCTTGACCTTGAGCGCCAGCTTCTTGGCGACGATGCCGCCGATGACCAGGCCGAAGCCCCAGTTCAGGTAGCTGCCGATGCCGCCGACCAGGGTGGCGACGATGATGGCGGTGTGCGGCTTGTGCACATGGCTGACGATGCGGTTGAGCAGGCGGTCGGTCAGCGGCGCGGTGGCCAGCACGTAGCCCATGGCCAGGATCACGGCCATCTGGGTGGTGAAGGCCAGCAGGCTCCAGAAGCCCTTGCCCCAGGCGCGGGTCACGTCGCCGATGCTCTGGCCTTCGATGCCCATGGCCAGCAGCACGGTGAGCAAGGTCAGCGCGATCGCGAAGACAAAGGGATCGGGCAGATACTTGCGCATCAGCTCAGTGAAAAAAGATGCCAATTTATTCATGGTGCCTCCAACGAACTCCGGTAAGGCCTATTGCTCTGGTGTCTTGCGCCGTGGCGCGCCGGGTGGGGGCGCGGTGGCGGGACGGTCGGTTTCTTTGCGTGGTTGGGCCGGTGGCCCGCTGGCGCGTCGGGCGGGTCGCCGCGCGCCTTATGGTGTAGGTATTCGGTGCAGTGGTCGCCGCGTCAGGAGTCGCCGGCCTTGGCGTTGAGCCACGCGGCCAACTCGCCGAGCGCCGCGCTCTTTTCGCGCAGCACCTGTTCGCGGCGCTCGGGGCTCCAGGCATAGAAGCCCTGGCCGCTCTTGGCGCCGAGCTGGCCGTTTTCGACCTTGCTTTTCAGCAGCTCGGACGGCTCGGTGCGGTTTTCCAGATCTTTGTAGAGATAGCTGGCGATGGCGTAGTGGACGTCGATGCCGTTCATGTCGCGCTGCTCCAGCGGTCCGGACAGCGCCAGGCGGATGCCCAGGCTCCACTTGACCACTTCATCGATGTCCTCGGCGCTGGCCACGCCCTTTTCCAGCAGCGAGATCGCCTCGCGCGCCAGGGCGTGCTGGATGCGGTTGGCGATGAAGCCGGGGATGTCCTGGCGCACCAGCACGGGGCGCTTGCCGCCCTGCCGCAAGGTGGCCATGACGCGCGCCACGGTCTCTTCCGAGGTGGCGTCGTTGCGCACCACTTCCACCAGCGGGATGACGTCGGCGGGGGTGAAGAAATGCGTGCCGACGAAACGGTCGCGGCGCGCCACGGCGCTGGCGATGGCGTTGATCGACAGGCCCGAGGTGTTGGTAGCGAAGATCGCTTCGGGCTGGCACAGCGTGTCGAGCTGAGCGAACAGGCCGCGCTTGAGTTCCAGGTTCTCCGGCACCGCCTCGATCACCAGATCACAGGCGGCGGCCGCGTCCAGGCCGGGCGCCATGCGGATGCGTTGCATCACGGCGTCGATCTGGCCGGGGGCGTAGACATTCAATTGGCGCTCGATGACCGCGCGGGCGCGATCCAGCGCGCCGTCCATGGGATCGACCAGGACTACGTCCAATCCCTTCGACGCGAAGAGCGCGGCAATGCCGCTGCCCATGGCGCCGGCGCCGATGACGGCCAGATGCTTGAGGGGAGTATCCATGAGGGTTCGCTTGCAGCCTTACAGGCCGGTGCGGCAGAAGGGCACGGGCGGAACCAGGGAGCTGCGATCTGTCTCTTCCGTCGGTGTCTTCCTGTGCGCGGGCCAGAAAAATCGTTGTGTTCTATATACGAACATTTGTGCGTATATAGAATTTCTGGCGAAGATAGTACTAAAAGTTGCCGGGAGCGGACAAATACGCGATTTGAGATGTTCGTCTGGTGGACGTAATGGCGCGTGACGCGCCGGCGGCGGGGCACCAGGCCGGCAGGGACGGGCATCGCGCCCGCCCCTGCCGGCCTTCAATCTTCACCCCGAGTTGCGCAGCCCGGCCGCGATGCCGTTGATGGTCAGGTGGATGGCGCGCTGCACGCGTTCGTCGCCGTCGCCGCCGGCCGACTTCTGCGCCGCGCGGTGGCGGCGGATCAGTTCGACCTGCAGGTAGTTGAGCGGGTCGATATAGGCGAAACGCTCGCGCAGCGAGGCTTGCAGCGCGGGATTGTCGGCCAGCAGTTCGCGCCGCGTCAGCAGTTTCAGCATGGCCAGGGTGCGGGCGTGTTCGGCGCTGATCATGCCGAAGATCTTCTCGCGCAGCGCGCGTTGCGGCACCAGTTGCGCATAGCGCGCGGCGATGGCCAGGTCGGACTTGGCCAGCACCATCTCCATGTTCGACAGCAGGGTGCGGAAGGCCGGCCAGTCCTGCGCCATTTCGCGCAGCTGGGCCAGGCGGGCGCGCCGCGAGCGCGGCGCCCCCGGCGCGCCGGTTTCCAGGTAGGCCTCGATGGCCGAGCCCATGCCGTACCAGCCGGTCAGCATCAGGCGGCATTGGGCCCAGGAAAAGCCCCACGGGATGGCGCGCAGGTCTTCGATGCGCTGGCCCTTCTTGCGCGAGGCCGGGCGCGAGCCGATGTTCAGCCCGGCGATCTCGGCGATGGGGGTGGCCGCGAAGAAGTATTCGGCGAAGCGCGGCGTGTCATAGACCAGGCCGCGGTAGCTGCGCTGCGCGGCCTCCGACATGAACGACATGGCCGGGCCGTGCTGGGCCATGTGCGCGTCTTCGGCGCTGGTGGCCGCGGCGCGCGGCGCCAGGCTCGATTCGAGGGCGGCGGCGACCAGCAGTTCGAGGTGCCAGCGGCCGACCTCGGCGTCCTTGTACTTGCTCTGGATGACCTCGCCCTGTTCGGTCAGGCGGATCTGGCCGGCCACGGTGCCCGGCGGCTGGGCCAGGATCGCATCGAAGCTGGAACCGCCGCCGCGGCCCACCGAGCCGCCACGGCCGTGGAACAGGCGCAGGCGCACGTGGCGGCTGGAGAACACGTCGACCAGCGCGCGCTCGGCCTGGTACAGCGACCAGTTGGACGTCAGGAAGCCGCCATCCTTGTTGCTGTCGGAATAGCCCAGCATGACTTCCTGGGCGCCGTTCTGGGCGCGCTTCACGCGCTCGCGGATCTCGGGCAGGTCGAGCCAGGCGGCCATGATGCCGGCGCCGCGCTGCAGATCGGGGATGGTCTCGAACAGCGGCACCACCATCAGGCCATCCTCGGGCAGGATGTCCTGGCCGGGAGGGGCGGTCAGGCCCGCTTCCTTTTGCAGCACCATCACTTCGAGCAGGT
This sequence comes from Achromobacter pulmonis, assembly GCF_902859765.1. Lineage (GTDB taxonomy): Bacteria > Pseudomonadota > Gammaproteobacteria > Burkholderiales > Burkholderiaceae_B > Achromobacter > Achromobacter pulmonis. The sequence goes on along the minus strand of NZ_CADIJV010000008.1, from coordinate 4,310 downwards.
CGCTGAGGGTTTCCGTGTGCGAGACGATGGTCTGGCGCACCGCCTGTTTGCCGTAGCGCTGGCGGCCGGCGGCGGCGGCGCGCAGCACCGCCAGTTCGCGCGTGGTGTCTTCGCTGTAGGCGATCCAGGGCGAGGCCAGCGGCCGCGCCTGCGCCAGCTCGGCGCGCAGCAGCGCCACCCGCGCGTCTTCGTCCAGCGCCAGGTAATCGAGCGGCCGGCCGTCGTGGGTGGCGCCGGCGCGGCTGAACAGTTCGGCCAGCGCGCGTTCGTGCACGTCGGAACTCTGGCGCAGGTCGACCGTGGCGAGGTGAAAGCCGAACACTTCGACGGCCTGCTGCAACCCGGCCAGCCGCAGCCGGGCGACGGGCGCGCCGTGGTGCGCGGCCAGCGAGGCGGCGATGACGGCCAGGTCGGCCGACAATTCCTGTGGCGTGTCGTAGGGCTGCGCGGCGACGGTGCTGCGGCGCGCCAGGTTCTGGCCGGTCAGGCGCAGCGCGGTGGCGGCCAGGCGCGCATAGACGCCGACCAGCGCGCGCCGGTAGGGCTCGTCGCTGCGATGCGGCGAGTCGTCGCCGCTGCGCTCGGCCAGTGCCTGCAGCGCCGGATCGACCGCGATCAGCAGCGTGGTGATGGACAGCTCGGCGCCGAGCGCGTGCACTTCCTGCAGGTAGTGCTCGAACAGCACGGTGGCCTGGCGCAGCAGGGCGCGTTCCAGCGTGCCGGCGTCGACATTGGGATTGCCGTCGCGGTCGCCGCCGATCCAGCTGCCCATGCGCAGGAAAGGTTCCAGCGGCGGCGGCGGGGCGCCGAACGGCTTGGCATCGCGGTTGAGCAGCTTGGACAGGTCGCCGTAGACGCGCGGGATGACCTGCAGGAAGGTGCTGCGGTAGTACGAGAGCGCGTTCTCGATTTCGTCGGCCACCGTCAGGCGGGTGTAGCGCAGCATGCGGGTCTGCCACAGCGTGGCCACGCGGCCGAGCAAGGCGGCGTCGAGTTCGGCCAGCTCTTCCGGCGTCAGTGGCTGGTCGCGCTGCGCCAGTGCGGCGGCGATTTCACGGTGCAGGTCGAGTGTGCTCTTGCGCTGCACTTCGGTGGGATGGGCGGTCAGCACCGGCATGACGCAGGCTTCGGCCAGCAGGCGGCGGATGCGCGCCGGCGTCACGCCGTGGCGGCCCAGGGTCTGCACGGCATCGCGCAGGCTGCCGCGCGCGGGCGCGTCGCCGGCCAGGGCGCGGGCCCGCTGGCTGCGGTTCTGGTCGCGGTCCTCGGCGATGTTGGACAGATGCAGGAAATAGCTGAAGGCGCGCGCCACCGAGTTCGGGTCGCTGCCCTGCAGGAGCTTGACGCGCTGTTCCAGCAGCTTGCCATCGGCCTTGTTGCCTTCGCGGCGGAATTTGACGGCGGTGCGGCGCAGGGTTTCGATGGTGTCGAAAACCCGTCTGCCTTCGCATTCGGCGATGACTTCGCCAAGCAACCGGCCTAACAGCCGGATATCGTGACGCAAGGGTTCTGCGGAGTCGGACTGCGGGCGGCTGGCATTCATCGGGCGGGGGATCCGTCGGGCTGCTGGAGAAAGAGGAAGGGTCAGGTGATGCGCACTGCGGGGTAAACCGTGAACGAGAACAGCATCGATTTTACGCAGGCTTCCTTACGGGCCAGGCCGCTGGCTGCGGTAAAGTCTGGCCTATCCCTTTGTCTTTGCAGAAGCCCCCTTTTATGCTGAATCACCAACGTCGCGCGCTCGTGCTGTTTTCGGGCGGCCAGGATTCCACCACCTGCCTGGCCTGGGCGCTGGAGCGCTATGCCCATGTGGAAACCGTGGCGTTCGATTACGGCCAGCGCCACCGCATCGAACTGGACGCGCGCCTGAACGTGCTGCGCGAGATCCGCGCGCGCTTTCCGCAATGGGCGCCGCGCCTGGGCGAAGACCATCTGCTGGACCTGAAGGTGCTGGGACAGGTGGGCGACACCGCCATGACCAGCGACCGCGCCATCGAGATGCAGGCCAACGGCCTGCCCAACACCTTCGTGCCCGGCCGCAACCTGCTGTTCCTGACGCTGGCGGCCGCCTTGGGCTACCGGCGCCAGCTGGACGTGCTGGTGGGCGGCATGTGCGAAACCGATTTCTCGGGCTACCCCGATTGCCGCGACGACACCATCAAGGCGCAGCAGGTGGCGCTGGGCCTGGGCCTGGGCAGCCGCGTCACCATCGAGACGCCGCTGATGTGGATCGACAAGTCCGAAACCTGGGCGCTGGCCCGGCAACTGGGCGGCGACGCGCTGGTCGAGACCATCGTCGAGGAAAGCCACACCTGTTACCTGGGTGAGCGCGGCGCGCGCCATGCCTGGGGCTATGGCTGCGGCGAGTGCCCTGCCTGCAAGCTGCGCCGGGCCGGCTGGGACAAGTGGCAGGCGCAGGGCGAAGCCTGAGCCGTCCGCCGGCCAGGCAATAACAACGAATCCCCGTGCCGGGATGTGCCAGGCGGCCCGCCGGGACGCGTTGCCGACTGACGCCGCAATGGCGTCAGAATCCGCGCGGACCGTAGCGGCGCGCGTGTCGCTACGTTTCACCAACCGGTGAGTTTTATTTCGATATATTGAATTCCACTCATTTAATAATGAGTGAAATTCAATTATTTTTGACTTTGCGCGGCAACACAGGGGGTTGAGCGCTTTTTTTTTGCGACCCTGTTCAAGGTATGGAGATGCAAAAAAACATTTCAATACCGTTCGATGGAAAGCGTTTTTCTCCAGGGCTCAATCATCATGAATCGGTCGCGCATTATCCTTATTTTCGACAATGAATTCGCCAAGCAGGGCATTTCCGATTCGCTCCAGCAGATCGGCTTCGTTCTGAATCCCGTATCGCTCCAGGAACCGGCGCCGGCGCGTCACGCTGGGGAAATCCAGGTGCACCTGTGCCTGCCACGGGACCTGGACATCACGATCGGCCAATTGCGCGCGCGTTTCGCCCATTCGACCATCATCGCCATCCGCCATATCGAAAGCCCGGCGGTGCGGATCAATGCGCTGCTGGCCGGCGCCGACAGCTGCTACGGCGCCAACATCAGCTACAGCGAGGTGGCGGCGGCGATCCAGTCGGCGCAGCGCAAACTGACCTTGTGCCAGCCCCCCGCGGCGTCCGCGCCGCGCCGGCCGGACGTGGTCGCCGGCGCGCCCGTGGCGGAACAAAGCTGGCGGCTGTGCGAGAACGAATGGACGCTGGTGTCGCCGGGCGGCCAGGGCATCACCCTCACGCCCATGGAGCGCGCGGTGCTCAAGGGCATGCATGATCACCCCGAGCGGCTCATCCGCCGCGCGGATTTTGCCGTCGCCAGCCTGGACATCGCCGGCAACGGCCGCGCGCTGGACCTGGTCATCAGCCGCCTCAAGCGCAAGGGCGCCGCCGCCGGCATGGCCATCCCGATCCGCAGCCTGCGCGGCAAGGGCTATGCGTTCTCGGCCGCGCTGTCCCAGGACGGCGAGGCCCAGGAAACCCCAGCCGCCCGCAAGGAGGGCGCCGTGTCGCCGCTGCTGGCCGCGATCCAGGGCGACCGGCTGCAGTTCCATTACCAACCCATCGTCACCGCCACGGATCTGGAGATCGTCGGCGCCGAAGCCCTGTTGCGCTGGCGCGCGGCCGGCGGCGAAACCATGGGCATCGATGGCCTGCTACGCGAAACCTGCGCCCCGGAGGCGGCGCAGGCCCTGATCAGTTGGGGCCTGCACACCATTGCCCGTGACCAGACGCGCTGGCGGCAGGCGGCGCACGGCTCAGGGCTGGCGGTGAACATCAAGATCTCGCCGCAGAGCTTTGCCCGCCGCGATTTCGTCGGCGCGATCCTGCGCGACATCGCCGCTTGCGGCCTGGCGTACGGCGATATCCGCATCGAGCTGACCGAAGAGGCGGCGCTGCACGCCGGGTCCGCCGACATCCGGTCGATGCTGGAAGCCTTCACCAGCCGCGGCATACAGGTGTGGCTCGATGATTTCGGCAAGGGCTACAACAACCTCGAGTGGCTGTCGACGCTGCCCCTGGCGGGCCTGAAGCTGGACAAGTCGATCATCTGGAGCGCCGCGCGGCAGGCGGAGGCGCAGAAGGTGCTGGCGTCGATCTGCCGGCTGGCGCGGGACCTGGACATCACCACTGTGGGCGGGGGCATCGAGACCGAGGCGCATTGCCGCGCCGCGCGCGAAGCCGGCTGCGACCTGCTGCAAGGCTTCCTGTTCTTCCGGCCCGGCACGGCCGATGAGCTGGCCGCGGCCCTGGCCGAGCAGCGCTGGCGCCGCGCCGGCGTGGCGCGGCCTCG
>NZ_CADIJV010000007.1 GCF_902859765.1 Achromobacter pulmonis | reverse complement strand
CGCGGCGCGGCGGCGCGGCGGCGGCGGCCGAGGCCCTGCTGGGCGGGCGCGCCGAGGTGCCGTGGCGCGCCATGGCCGTCACCTTCACTTTGCTATGCCTGGTGGCGGGGGCGCTGGCCGGCCTGTCCAGCGGCTATCACGCGCTGGGCACCGACCGCATCGGCAACGACGTGCTCTGGCAAGCGCTCAAGAGCGTGCGCACGGCGCTGGTCATCGGCAGCCTGACCACGCTGGCGATGCTGCCGCCGGCCATCGTGTTCGGCATCGCGGCCGGCTACTTCAAGGGCAAGGTCGACGACGCCATCCAATATCTCTACACCACCATCACCTCGATCCCGGGCGTGCTGCTGGTGGCCGCCTGCGCCTTGATGATGCAGGTCTACATCGACAACCACGCCGACCTGTTCGACACGTCGGCCGCGCGCGCAGACCTGCGCCTGTTCCTGCTGTGCATGATCCTCGGCTTCACCGGCTGGGCCGGCCTGTGCCGCCTGCTGCGCGCCGAGACCCTCAAGCTGCGCGAACTGGAGTACGTGCAGGCTGCGCGCGCGTTCGGCGTGTCGCACTGGCGCATCATGACGCGCCACCTGCTGCCCAACGTCGCGCATCTGGTGCTGATCACCGTGGTGCTGGAATTCTCTGGCCTGGTGCTGTACGAGGCGGTGCTGTCGTACCTGGGCATCGGCGTCGATCCCAGCATGAATTCCTTTGGCTCGATGATCGACGGCGCGCGGCTGGAAATGTCGCGCGACCCGATGATCTGGTGGAACCTGATGACCGCGTTTCTCTTCATGCTGGCGCTGGTGCTGGCCGCCAACCTGTTCGCCGACGCGGTGCGCGATGCCTTCGATCCGCGCACCCGCCGCTACAAGCCGGCCCGCCCGCCCAGCGTCGGCGGGTTCGGCCGCCGTCGGGGCGCGGTCCTCGCGGCCGATGCCCGCGCCGTCAAGCCGGGAGACACGCCATGAGCCAGGATATCCGCCAGGACGCGCCCTTGCTGGCGGTGCGCGGCCTGGACGTCGACATCGCCGGCGAGAGCGGCATGACGCACGCGGTCAAGCGGCTGGAGCTGGCGATTTCGCGGCGCGAGACGTTCGCGCTGGTGGGCGAGTCCGGTTGCGGCAAGAGCATGACCGCGCTGGCGCTGTTGCGCCTGCTGCCGGACGCCGGCCGCATCGTCGGCGGCCAGATCGACCTGGATGGCGAAGACCTCAACCGCCTGCCCGAAAGCGCGATGCGCGGCGTGCGCGGCGGTCGCATCGGCATCATCTTCCAGGAACCCGCCACCAGCCTCAACCCGGTCATGCGGGTCGGCGACCAGATCATCGAGACGCTGGTGGCGCACACGCCGCTGCGCGGCGCCGCGGCCCGCGCCCGCGCCATCGACTGGCTGCGGCGGGTCGGCATCGCGGAGCCGGAGCGGCGCATCGACGATTATCCGTTCCAGTTCTCCGGCGGCCAGAAGCAGCGCGTCATGATCGCCATCGCGTTGGCGGCCGAGCCGTTGCTGCTGATCGCCGATGAACCCACCACCGCGCTCGACGTTACCGTGCAGGCGCAGGTGCTGGCGCTGCTGGCCGACATCCAGCGCGAGATCGGTATGGCCGTGCTGCTCATCACCCATGACCTGGCGGTGGTGCGCAATGTCGCCCACCACGTGGCCCTGATGCGCGGCGGCGAGATCGTCGAGAGCGCCGACGCCGAGGAATTCTTTCGCGCGCCCAAGCACCCCTATGCGCGCCAGCTGTTCGACGCCATTCCCACCTTCGGCAAGCGTGGCCGGCCGCTCAGCGAGGCCGGCCGCGCGGCCGCGGCGGCAGAGACGGACACGCGCCGAGGCCGCGCGCGCGAACCGGGGGTGGTGCTGGACGTGCAGGACCTGAAAGTCCATTACCCGGTGCGCAAGGGGCCGCTGCGGCGCGTGGCGTCGTGGGTCAAGGCGGTCGATGGCGTGACCTTCACGCTGCGCGCCGGCGAAACCCTGGCGCTGCTGGGCGAATCGGGATGCGGCAAGACCACCACCGGCAAGGCGCTGCTGCGCCTGATCGATGGCGCCCATATCGCCGGCCGCGCCATGCTGCAGGGACAGGACCTGCTGACCGCCGACCGCGCCCGCTTGCAGCGCCTGCGTCAGGACATCCAGATCGTGTTCCAGGACCCCTATGCGTCGCTCGATCCGCGCATGCGGGTCGGCGACATCCTCGACGAAGGCCTGGCGTCCCTGCGCCGCGGCATGGCCGCGCGCGAACGCCGCGAGCGCGCCGCCCGGCTGATCGAGCGTGTCGGCCTGCCGGCCGACACGCTGGCCCGTTATCCGCACGAGTTCTCCGGGGGGCAGCGCCAGCGCATCGCTATCGCGCGCGCGCTGGCGGTGGAACCGAAGGTGCTGATCTGCGACGAGCCGACCTCGGCGCTGGACGTGTCGGTGCAGGCGCAGATCCTGGACCTGCTGCGCGAGCTGCAGGACGAGCTGGGCATCGCCTACCTGTTCATCACCCACAACTTCGGCGTGGTCGAATACCTGGCCGACCGCATCGCGGTGATGGACGGCGGCCGCATCGTCGAGCTGGGCGAGGCCGACGCGGTGCTGCACGCGCCGCGCCAGGACATGACGCGCCGATTGCTTCAGGCGGTGCCGCGCCTGCAATTCGGCTCGGCCTGAGGCGCGTCGGCGGGTTCCCGGCCCGATCCCTGGCCACGCCGCGCCCGCGGGGCCGGCCCCATGAAATACGCCCCGGTCCTTGCGAACCGGGGCGCGGCCTGCCTGCGCGGCGGCGTTCAGTCGTGGGCGTTGCGGGTTTCCAGCCAGACCAGCGTGTCGTGCCGCAGGGCGCGCACGCACTGCGCCAGGAAGGCATGCACCACCTCCAGCTCGCTGGCGTCGTAGCGCCGGGCCATCAACACCACTGCTTCGGCCACCCATTGGCGCTCCTGGGCCAATTGCTGACATTGCTCCTCGACCGGCCGGATCACGATCATGCGACGATCCAGCGGATGGCGGCCCCGCTGCACATAGCCGGCCGCTTCCAGACGGTTGATCAAGGCGGTGGCGCCGCCGGAGCTGATGCCCATCAACTGGGCCAGTTGCCCGGTGGGCAGGGCATCGAACTCCATGACCAATTCCAGCGCCTTCAGATCCGCCAGGGGGATACCCAGTTTCTCCGCCAGGGCCGACTGGCACGCCGCGTTGTACACGGCGAACTGCCGGCCCAGCATCAGGGCGATGTCGTCGAGCGTTCCCGGTCGCAGATCGTTATGGCGGGATTCAGGCATCACTGTGACATGCTCATGGTGGACGATGGTTTCTTGTTGCAGCATGGCGTCGCTCCCTCACGGACCGGTTGATCACTTGTTGGCCGTCAGGCCGCCCAGCAAGCCGCCCAGCAGGCCGCCGTTGGTCGAGCCGCTGCCGCTGCTGGTGCCGCCGTTGACGCCGGCCGTCACGCCGCCCAGCAGGCCGCCGAGCAGGCCGCCATTGCTGGCCGAACCCGCGGAGGAACCGCTGCCGCCGGCGCTGGCCGTGCCGCCGCCCGTCAGTCCGCCCAGCAGACCGCCCAGCAGGCCGCCGTTGGCGCCCGTGGTGCCGCCACCCGCGGTGCCGCCCGTGGCGCCCGTCACGCCACCCAGCAGGCCGCCGAGCAGGCCGCCGTTGGCCGCGCCGCCCGTGGCGCCGCCGAGGTTGCCAGTGACGCCGCCCAGCAGGCCGGTCACCGGGGCCAGCAGGCCGCCATTGGCGCCACCGGCGCCGCCGGTCACGCCGCCCAGGATGCCGGTGATGGGGCTGAGCAGGCCGCCATTGTTGCCGCCGACCGCGCCACCCAGGCCCAGGCCGCTGGTCAGGGACGCGACCGCGCCCGTGGCATTGGCCAGTGTGTTGCCGAGCGGGTTGGTGTTGCCCGGCGTGGCGTTCAGCAGGCCGCCGGCACTGCTGACCGCGCCGCCCAGGCCCTGCAGCACGCCGTTCAGGCCGGCGACATCACCGCCGGGCAACTGCGTGCCGAGATTGCTGACCGTGCCGCCCAGGGTGTTGAGCAGACCGGCCACCGGCGTGCCCAACTTGGTCGTGGCGCCGACTTGCTGCGTCAGGCCGACCACGGTCCCGGCCAGCGGGCTGGCGGTGGGGTCGAGGGCCGCGCCCAGGCCGCCCAGCGTCGGCTGCAGGCCCAGCGGCAGCACGTTGTCGACGGTCTTGCCGACATTGGCCAGGGCCGGTTCCAGCAAGGGCTTGGACGGGCCGTCGAGCACGCCGCCGGTGACGCCGCCGACCAACTGGTTGACCGGGTTCAGCAGGCCGCCCTGGCCCGACAGGCCGGCGGTCAGCGCGCCCACCGCGTTGGTGGCGTTGCCCAGGATAGTGGTCAGCGGTTGCGGATTCTGCGGGTCGGCATTGAGCAGGCCGCCGGTGCTGGCGACCGTCTTGCCCAGGCCTTCGACCAGGCCACCGACGCCGCTGCTCAGGCCGCCGGGCAGGCCGGTGCCCTTGACCGTGGTGCCCAGGTCCTGGACCAGGCCGCCCACTTGCTGGACGGTGCCGTCGACCGGCTGGCCCAGACCGGTGGTCGCGCCCACTTGCTGGGTCAGACCCACCACCGTGTCGACCACCGGCTTGACGGTCGGATCGAGCGCCTTGCCGACCCCACCCAGCGTGGTGTCCAGATTCAGGGGCAGGGCATTGTCGACAGCGCCGCCGGTATTACCCAGCGTGGTTTGCAGCAAACCCGTGGTGACGGGATCGGTCGGGTTATTCGGGTTGTTCGGATCGCTCGGGCCGCCCGGGTTGGTCGGCACATTCGTGCCGGGCAGGGAGGCCGAACTCTTGTCGCTACCACCACCACCACCGCCGCACGCGGCCAGGGCGCTCATCAGCGCGGCTGCCATAACGGTGGAAGTCAGAATACGTTGTACGCGTTGCGTTTCAATCTTGGCATTCATGGCGAGCTCCTGTGGGGGATGTGTCAGGCGGCGAAACTGCCCGATACATCCCTACACGCATAAACCATGCCAATATTTTCCGAATGCCGTTCGAGTCCTTTTTTGGGTTGATTTTTGTTTATAAAAAATCGTTTAAAATCAATTAGTTAAATATAAAACAGAGGGTTTGTACCAATATTGAGAATCCCCCATTTTTACGATCACGCGCAGCCTGCGAATGTTACGTTCGAGCCCGTATCAGCCGTTACGTTACGGGCGACGTTACGTAACGCGGTGTGTGCAACAGGCAAAAAAAAGCGCCTGTCGCAACAGGCGCGGGATCATCGGCGCGGCGCCTCAGAAGGCGTCGTAATACAGCGAGTAATTGGCGTTGAAACGCACGTCGCGATTGTTGTTGACGGTGGCCGAGCCAATCGGTTTGGCCACGTTGAAATCAAACAGATAGTACTTGTCGTCGGTAAAGCGCAGCCCCAGGGCCACCGAAGACAGATGGCGCTGATTCAATTGCTGCAGGCTCGAATTGTTGTACCAGGTGCGCGCATAGTCGATCAGCGCATACGGCTGCACATTGGTCAGATATTGCCAGCCGATACCGAAGCGGCGATTCACCTCGGCCGAAACCCCGACGCCCTTGTCGCCGCTCTGCTCGCCTTGCGGATAACCCATCGCGTAGCGCCAACTGCCGAAAGACACCTGTTCGGACGACGGCAGGATGTTGCTGGAGTACTGCGCGGCGCCGGACAGGGTCAGGCCGAACTGCGCCGGCAGCGCGAAAGTCTGCTTGGCATTCAGGTTGTAGCGGGTGAAATCCAGGTCGAGCACCGGCACCGCCGAATAGCCGTAGTTGGTGTTGATCTCCTTCTTGGCGCCGGCGGCGTCGAAGCCCTTGGCGACCGCCAGCGTCACGTCGGAAGTCATGGATTCCGACACCTGGATATAGCGCATTTCGAGGTTGGCCGCGCGCACTTGGGCATCCTGCTGCAACCAGCGGTCGGATGCCTTGGCCTCATAGCGGTCCTTCGAGTTGGCGGCGTACACCCCCAGCGTGCCGGTCAGCGAGCGGGTGTTGTTCAGCAGGAACGGGTAGCTGATGCCGATGCCGATGCGGTCGTTCTTGACCCGGCGATTGAAGCCCAGGTATTCGATCGCCTCGTCCTTGGGCCGCGCGTCATAGTGGTAGCCATCCACCTTGACCGCCAGGCCGTCGTTGCCCAGCGGCACGCGGATTTCGCCGGACACGTATTTGACGTCGTCGGTATTGAACGGCACCGACGCCGTCAGCTTGACCTGTTCGCCCAGCGGGGTGAGGCTGTTGGTGGCGACGTTGACCAGGGGCTGCATGCCGGTGCCCAGGTCCGCCACGCCGCCGGTCAGGCTGACCGGTTGGCGCGATGCCGCCAGCACCAGTTCGGTAGCGCCGTCGGCGCGGCGCGGCAGGTCCAGCGAGGGCGTGAATTTCACGCCGGGCACCGTGCGCATCAGATTCAGCACGCGCTCCAGCGTGGCCTGCTGCAGCGGCTTTTCCTGCTTGAGCGGCTCGGCCAGCGATTCCAGGCGGTCCTGCGCGTTGCCGATGTCGCCCTCGATGCGCACCGTGCCGATGTAGCCCTCGACCACGGTCACCACCACCAGGCCGTTGGCGAAGTTCTGGTTCTGTACCAGCGCGAACGACAGGGGATAGCCGCGCTCGCGGTACAGCTGCGTGATCTTGTCGACCTGCTGCACCAGCTCGCCCAGGCTGATCTCCTTGCCCGACAGCGGCGAAAGCAACGCGGCCACGTCCTCGAACGGTATCGCATGCACGCCGGTGACATCGAAATGCCGCGGCACGATGCGCTGCGCCAGGCGCGCCTGCAGCGCCCGTTGTTCCGGTGTCTGCGTCTGCACCACCGGCGGCGGCTGGGTGGCGCTGGGCGGGCGCTCGATCTGGGGCAGGGCATCCACCGGGTTGCCGCGCAATGGGCCGTCGGCGTGCGCCGCGCCCAGGGGGGCCAACATGCAGATCAAGGCGAGGGAAAGCGGACTTGCAGGAAGCGTGCGTCTCATGCCGTGGTGTCTCTTGTTTGCCGCAAGCGCCGTTTAAACAGGCTCCGGATAAATCGTCCGAATAAGACTTGGATATATGCGGCCGCCGTATAACTAAACCCGGTCGCGCGCCGCACAGGCGGTATGTTGCCAGCGCGGGGAGGCAATGACAAATTATTTCATTGTGACTGCCTGGGAACTGGATATAACAACAGAGCGCAATGAAATGCAATTGTGGCAACGCCGATCTCGCGTTTTCCTGCATACGGGAAAATGGTGTCGGTGAATTTCAGAATATTCGTTACAAGTAAGCCGTCGCAGTGTTGTGAATACTGGTACAAACCCTGATGTGTATTAATTGTTAATAGATAAGACTATATAAACGTTTCAAAACACATCAGGTTTACAGGCTCTCGGGAGTCCGCAGATGGACCAGGATGACCGCAACAGAATCGTCGAAAGCAGCGCGCCCGCAATGACTTGCCGGCGGCCTGTTCACGGGGGGCGCGCATGAATCCGGGCGACATCGTTCCGCTTTCGTTCAATGCCGGTCTGGTGGGGCTTTCGTTCCTGATCGCGGTGCTCGGCTCCTATGTGGCGCTGCTGGCCGCGGTCGGCATCCGTGCCGAAACGCAGGACGGCGAGATCCGCATCGGTTACATCATCATCGGCGCCCTGGCGATGGGCGGCGTCGGTATCTGGAGCATGCATTTCATCGGCATGCAGGCCCAGGAGCTGCCGTTCAGCGTGAGTTACCAGGTCGGTATGACGGTGCTCAGTTTCGTGGTGGCGGCAGGGTTTTCCGGCTGGGCCTTCTGGTATGTAGGCCGTGACCGCTTCACATTTATGCGTTGCCTGGTCGGTGGCGTGGCCGCCGGCCTTGGCGTGGCGGCGATGCATTATGTGGGCATCAGCGCCATGCGCATGCCGGCGATATTCATGTGGAACCTGCCGATGGTTGTTTTATCGGTATTGATAGCGGTAATTGCCGCGTCAGCCGCGCTGTGGCTGGCTTTCAATACGCAGAACGAGTTTCAGCGCGCCGCGGCGGCTGTTTTGATGGCGATCGCGGTGTGCGGCATGCATTACACCGGCGCCGCGGCCGGCACCGTGGTCTGTACCGCCCCGCGCGATTTTTCCAGCATGCAGATCGGCGGCGTGATGCTGCCGTACATCGCGTTCGGGTTGTCGGTGGTCATGTTGCTGGTGATGCGCTGGCATCTGCAGCGTGCCTCGCGCCGGTTCCGCGCGCGCCTGGCGCAACGCATCGATTCGATCATTGAATCGGTCCCCGCGGTGGAGCCGGGCAGGACGCCCGGCTCCACCCTGGGGCCGGGTTGAGGGCCTGTCCACAGGCTTTGCGGTACCCGGAAGGGGCGAGGGTGTGGAACACGCCAGCGCACCGGCAGTTCCGGGCTTAGGGGGCCAGTGCCGTCCCGGCGGCTTGGCTCGATCATCAAGCGAGACCTCAGGAGCTCGACATGAAAGCGAAACTTGCGCAGTTCTGGAACGACGAAGATGGCATTACCGCCCTGGAATACGGGCTGATCGCGGGCACCATCGCGGTGGCGCTGGTGGCGGCTTTGGCGACATTCACGGGCGCGCTCAGCGGCCTGTTCACGTCGCTGCAGGCCAAGCTCGCCGCTGCCTCCACGTGAGGCCGCGGGGCCCGGCCGGTTGCCGGCGGGCCTGGCCGTGGCCAGGCAACGCCGGGCGGCCGGGCCGGCCGCCGCGCCTGGCGCGGAATCGATGTTGACTGCGTTTGCCGCGCGGCGGATCGAGGCGGTTGCGGGTTGACGGCGTTGCGCCCGGCGGCGTGAGCGCCGGGCGCGGCCCGGCTTTGCCAGTCGGTCAGAGAAAGGAGACGGTGTTCGTCTGGACGGACACTCCCGTTGTTGAATCCGAAACCGTCGGAAGGTCCTGCCTTGTATCCAGGGGAAGTGCTGTGGTGGCTGTTGTTCGCATGCTGGAATCTGGTGTTGATATACACCGATCTGCGCTATCGCCGCGTACCCAACTCGCTCATCGTCGCGGGATTCGCGGGACAGGCGCTGTGGTTGCTGGCCGCATGGCTGGTGCCGGCCTGGAGCTACCCGCCGCGCTGGACCAGCTGGTCCATGGCGCTCGCCGGCTTTGCGCTGGCATTGCCCTTCTTTCCCCTTTGGACCCGGCGCCTGATGGGCGCGGGCGACGTCAAGGCGATCGCCATCCTCGGCCTCTTGATGGGCTTTGCTCCCTTGTCGATGACGCTAGTGGCCGCCAGCCTGCTGGCCGGCCTGCATGCCTTGCTCTACCGGTTCATCGCCCGCAGCCGGACGTTGCCGCTTCGGGCCCGTCAGATCCCCTACGGCGCCTACCTCGGCCTGGCCGCCCTCAGCGTGGCGTTTATTCCCTTGAATTCGGACTGGTATTCGTGGTGTTCTTCCTGGTGTTCTACGCCATCCTGACGTACGCACTGGTGTTCACCGCGCAGCACTCGGTCACCCTGGCCGCGCAGGACGGCGCGCGCAAAGTGCTGCAATGGCAGCCGGGCGCCACCTCGCTGGCCATGCGCGCCAACGCCGGCCGCGATATCGCGCTGGACCGCGCCGGCTGGATCACCACCATGTCCTCGGCCGCCGTCGCCGTGGCGGTGTGCGGGGCCGCGGGCACACTCAGCAGCGCCGCCGGCGGCGCCTGCAGCGGCCAGCCGCTCAGCGCCGACCAGATCGAAGTGACGGTCAGCTACCCCTACGGCGCCAATCCGCTGATTCCCAATTTCCCCTTTCTGGCCCAGGCCCTGATGCCGCCTTCCAGCGTGCTCAGCGCGCGCGCCACGGTCCATCTGGGCAATGCCCTGGACGGGAGCAACTGATGGCCGCGCGCGCCGCCGCTCCCGCCATGCGCGGCCACGGGCGCCGCCAGCGCGGCATCGCCACGCTCGAATTCTCGTTGATGGTGACCATGCTGCTGATGTTCGTCTGCGCCGTGGTCGGCTATGGCGTGCTGTTCTGGATGCAGCAGCAGCTGGCCGCGGCCGCCTCCGAGGGCGCGCGCGCCGCGGTCCACGCGCGCTTTGCCGGCGAGGCGGACGTGCCCGGCGCGGCCTGTTCGGCGGCGATGAGCGTGTTCGGCAGCGGCTCGGCGGTTGCCTGCCGCACCACCAGCGCGCCCTGCGCCTGGAGCGGGTCGGGCGGGCAGACGGCGCAATGCAGCACCGTTGCCATGACGTTCAACGTGCAGGCCTGGCCGGTGCTGTCGACCTTCCAGGCGTTCATCGCCATGTTGCCCGGCACCGACAAGAACTGGATTCCGACCCGGCTGTCGTCCAGGGCCATCGTGCAAATTTCCCAAGGGGCGCCATGAGCAGTCTGAGCAAAATCATCGCGGGTGTGCTGCTGGCCGCGGGGCTGGTGCTGGCGTTCGTGGCATGGCGGCTGGCCTCGGCGCCGCCGCCACCCGCGCCGGCGCCGGCCAGCCCGGTGGCGACCACGCCGCCGGCGCCGGCCGAGGCGCCGGTCAAGCGCTATCCCGTGGTGGTGGCGGCCGCGGCGATTCCCGCGGGCACGCGCCTCGAAGGCGACAAGCAGCTCAGGATCGATCAATGGCAGGTGGCGCTGTCGGGCAGCTACAGTTCGATCAAGCCGCTGCAGGGAGCCTATACGCGGGTCGACCTGGCCGCCGGCGATCCATTGCTGCCGAGCATGCTGGCGCAGGGGCTGGCGCGCCAGCTCAAGCCGGGCGAGCGCGCGCTGGCGATCGCCGTCGACGAGGTGGTGGGCGGCGCCAACCGCATTGCGCCGGGGGACCTGGTGGATGTGTTCTTCGTGGTGGAAAAGGGCCTGGAGATCCCTGGCGGCCAGGCGCGCTTGCTGCAATCGCAGGTGCGCGTGCTGGCATACGGCGCGGCCTCGGTGGACGGCCCCGAGGAAAAATCCCTGTTGCCCGGGCCGCCGGGGCAACCCGCCAGGACGGCGGTGCTGGCCGTGCCGGTCGAGCATGTCAACGAACTGATGCTGGCCAGCCGCGCCGGCCGCTTGCAATTGGCGCTGCGGCCGATCGGTGACGACGGCAAGCCCGACACCCGGCTGTTCGCGCAGCGCAGCGCCGTGCTGCCCGCGCGCGCCGACCTGACCGCCGAACAACTCGAACAATTGCAGAGCGGCCCGAACCGCGCCTACGCCGGCGACAGCCTGGCTCAACTGGACGCGCCTACGCCGGCCGCCAAGCCCGTGCCGGCCCCGGCTGCCAGGCCCGCGCCGGCCCGCGCCGGCAGCGGCCGGACCGTGGAAATACTGCGAGGAGAAAAATCCGAGCGCGTGCGCTATTGAAACGTGGCTGCGCGTGGCCTGGTGCCGCCCGCGGCTGGACCTTACCTGTTACTCAGATCCAGCAAATGAAGAGATTTCAGCGCACCACCCTGACTTGTGTCCTGTCGGCCGCGGCGGCGATGGCCGGCGGCAGCGCCGCGCTGGCGCAGACCGCGCTGCAAACCGCGCCGGGCGCCAGCGCGCCCGCGCGCGACATCGTGGTTGGCGTCAAAGGCCAGCAGACGCTCCTGCTGGACGGCGCGCCGGCGCGTATCGCCATCGGCGATCCCGATGTGGCCGACATCAAGGTGTTGCCGGCCTCCGGCAAGCGCCAGGCGGCGTTGCTGCTGTATGGCAGGAAGCCCGGAACCACGCAGTTACAGGTCTGGACCGGCGCCAACGCCGCGCCGCAGCGCTGGAACCTGCGGGTCGCCGGCGAGGTGCAGCAGGTCATGGCCGGGCGGGGCGTGTCCGGCGGCGCCAACGTCGACGTGGCGGGCGACCGGGCGGTGATCTCGGGCCAGGCCGACTCGCCACTGACGCACCAGGCCTCGGTGGCCGCCGCCAGCGCGACGGTGGGCGGCAAGAACGTGGTCGACGTGTCGACCGCCGGCACGGGCGGCGTGGTGCAGGTCGAGGTCAAGGTGGTCGAGGTCTCGCGCTCGGTCATGAAGCAGGCCGGCATCAGTTTCGCCGGCCGCAGCGGTCCGTGGGGCGGCACCAACTCGATCACCCCGGACGGCTTTTCCGCGCCGCTGGGCTTCAACAAGGGTGCGGCGCTGGCCTCGGGCTTCTCGCTGTTCTACGACTCCAATGATTTCAGCGCGCGCCTGCGGCTGCTGCAGAACAATGGCATGGCGCGCGTGCTGGCCGAGCCTACGCTGGTGGCGCTGACGGGCCAGAGCGCCAGCTTCCTGGCGGGCGGCGAACTGCCGATTCCCGAGGCTGGCGGCCTGGGCACCACCACGGTGACGTTCAAGCCGTTCGGCATCGGCCTGACCGTCACGCCCACGGTGCTGTCGCGCGAGCGCATTGCCCTGAAGGTGGCGCCGGAGGCCAGCGAACTGGACTACAGCAATGCCATCGCGGTTTCCAACGGCACCAATTCGACCACGCTGATCCCGGCGTTGCGCACGCGCCGCGCCGACACCACGGTGGAACTGGGCGATGGCGAGAGCTTCGTCATCAGCGGCCTGGTGTCGCGCCAGACCCGGGCGCTGGTCAATAAAGTGCCGATGCTGGGCGACCTGCCCATCATCGGTTCGTTTTTCCGCAGCGTCGATTACACCCAGGAGGACACCGAGCTGGTGATCGTGGTGACGCCGCGCCTGGTGCGGCCCATTGCGCGCGGTGTCACGCTGCCGCTGCCCGGGGCCAGGCAGGAGGCGGCCGATACCGCGTTCAACGCTTGGGGGTACTACCTCATGGGGCCTGCGGGCGGGCAGCAAATGCCGGGCTTTTCACGGTGAGCGATATGAAGACACATGCCAGGGAGTGGGTTGGCTTGCAGAACGGCAATCGGTTTCTGTTTTGTTCCAGGGGCGACAGCGTCGCCGCGCAGCTCGGCCAGGCGCTGGGCGACATGGGCATGTTGACCCAGGAAGTCCCGGGCGTCGAAGAATTCGGCAGGCGCCTGGCCGAGATCGAGCCGCAGGTGGTGTTCCTGGACTTCACCCTGAGCGAGGACGAACCCGGAAAGCTGTTCAAGTCGGCCGAGCTGGCGCGTCTGCTGGCGCGCATCGCGCCGGCGATCCCGCGTGTCGCGGTAGGCCTGCTGAGCCAGCCGGAAGGCGCCATCGCCGCGCTGCGCGCCGGGGTCAGCGACTTCGTCGATCCGACCGTGGCGCCGCAGGAAGTCAAGGACGTGGTGCAGCGCCTGCTGGACGGGCCGGCCGGCGATGGCCGCATGGATGGCTCGCGCCGCAGCGTGCTGCTGCTGGGCGCCCGCCCCGGCGTCGGCACCAGCACCCTGGCCGTGCACCTGGCGGGTATGGTGCAGGATCGTCTCAAGCAGCAATCCGCCGCGCGCGGCGCGGCTTCGGGCGTCAAGGGCGCCAAGCCGGCCAGCGACAACGGCAGCCACTTGCCCCTGGACAGCCGGGTGGCGCTGATGGACCTGGGCTGGCCGGTGGGCGATTGCCAGCTGTACCTGAACATCGGCGGCGATTTCGATTTCGCCGAGGCCGCGCGCAACCTGCGCCGCCTCGATTCGACCTTGCTCAGTTCGGCCATGTCGCATACCGCCAATGGCCTGAGCGTGCTGGCGCTGCCGCGCGACCTGAGCCAGATGCGCGAGGTGTCGCAATCCGATTCGCTGCTGGTGTTCGAACGCATGCGCCAGCATTTCGGCGTGGTGGTGGCCGATTCGGGCGGGTTCAGCAATCCCGAATTCGTCGCCGGCCTGGCGCGCGCCTCGCAGCATAACTGGATCGTCACCGACCAGAGCGTGGGCGCGCTGGTGTCGTTGGCCGGGCTGTTGCAGGAGCTGGAGCAGTTGCATGTGGACCGCCGCAGCCTGGGCCTGATCGTCAACCGCTACGACGAGCGCTATGGCATGACGGCGCAGCAGATCGCCGAGCGTTTCCAGCTCGATCTGATCGGCACGCTGCCGGACCGCACGCTGGCGCTGATGGTCTGTACCAACCAGGGCCACCTGTTGCACGAGGAGGCCGAGCGCGACATCTACGTGCGCGCGGTGCAGGCGCTGGCCGAGAAGCTGAGCGCGGAAGAAAACACGCCCGGCGGCCGGGCAAGCTGGCTGGCCACCTGGCTGCCCGGCGTGCACCGCCGCATGGT
Organism: Achromobacter pulmonis; assembly: GCF_902859765.1. Lineage (GTDB taxonomy): Bacteria > Pseudomonadota > Gammaproteobacteria > Burkholderiales > Burkholderiaceae_B > Achromobacter > Achromobacter pulmonis. The sequence goes on along the minus strand of NZ_CADIJV010000007.1, from coordinate 163,443 downwards.
GGTCGAGTAACGCAGGCGGCGGGATCCCACATGATCATGACAGCGACCATAGAATTCGGCGGCGATGGCGACAAGGGCTTCGCGGCATCCAACCGCTTCCAGGAAGTCAAGACGGCGGCCTACGAACACCTGCTCTCGCGCATCGAGGAACTGGGCGCGGAGTTCGGCCGCTGGGCGCGTTCGGCGATCCAGGAGTTCGTCGACATCGAAGTGGCCAGCTTCGTGCGCCTGCGGCGGGTGCCGATCAACGAAGGCGAGATGCGTCAGATCGCCGAGGCCCTGACCAAGGAACTGGCCGGGCTGGGGCCGCTGGAGGACCTGCTGGCCGACCCGGCGGTCGAGGACATTCTCATCAACGGCTACGACAACGTATTCGTCTCGCGCCGCGGCGTGCTGGCGCGCGAGACGCTGCGTTTCACCGACAACCAGCATGTGCTGCGCATCGTGCGCCGCATCCTGGCGCCGATCGGACGCCGGCTGGACGAATCCAGCCCCATGGTGGACGCGCGCTTGCCCGATGGCGGACGCCTGAACGTGGTGATCGAACCGCTGGCCGTGGATGGCCCGATGGTCTCGATCCGGAAATTCCGCCAGGACCCGCTCAAGCCGGCCGACCTGCTGACGCTGGGCACCTTCGACGAGGACATTTACCGCCTTCTGAACGAGGCGGTAAAGAACCGCTGCAACATCCTGGTGTCCGGCGGCACCAGTTCGGGCAAGACCTCGCTGCTGAACGCGATGGCCTTTTTCATTCCCGAGACCGAACGCGTGGTGACGGTGGAGGACACGGCGGAACTGTCGCTCAACCACCCGCACGTGGTGCGGCTGGAATCGCGCCAGGGGGGCTTTGACGGCAGCGGCGCGGTCAGCATCCGCGAGCTGATCCGCAACAGCCTGCGGATGCGCCCTGATCGCGTGGTGGTGGGCGAAGTCCGCGGCGCCGAGGTCATGGACATGCTGCAGGCCATGAACACCGGCCACGAGGGCTCCATGGCCACCATCCACGCCAATTCGCCGCGCGAGTGCCTGTACCGGATCGAGATGCTGGCCGGCTTTGCTGGTTTCCAGGGCAGCGAAGACAGCCTGCGGCGCCAGATCGCCAGCGCGCTCGACTTCATTGTGCAGATCGGCCGCCTGTCCAACGGCAAGCGCCGGGTGCTGTCGGTCACGGAAGTCACCGGCATGGGCGATAGCGTGATCTCGACGCAGGAACTGTACCGCCACGAATCCTTCACCACGCCCGAGGGCGAGGAAAAGGACCGCTGGAACTGGCTCGGCATCCACCCGCATACCCCCAAGCTGGCCAAGCTGCGCAATGAACAGCGGCCGCCCGACAACGCGCCGCCCGAATCCGACGGCGGCGGCTTCTGGAGCAGGAGGCGCTGATGCTGCAAGCCGGCGTGATCGGTGGACTGGCGCTGGTGCTGGCCCTGGCGGCGGTGCTGCTGTGGCGGCACGCCAACAGCGGCCAGCGGCGCGCCGCCAGTTCGGCCTTTCTCGAAGATCAGTTGCGCCGCAGCCGCGGCGCGCCGGTCAGCGGCAAGATGCCGTTCGCGCAGGGCGCGCGCGCGCTGCGCAGCGGCTTTTCGCGCTGGGACATGCTGTTGCTGCAGGGCGGGGTGCGCCAGAGCCCGGGCTTCTACGCCAAGTTGATCCTGCCCATCGTGGTGGGGGCGCTGCTGGCCTGGGCTTTCCTGGGCTGGCTGTCGGCCCTGGTGGCGCTGGTGCTGCTGTCGGTGTTCGCCTATTTCCTGCTGTGGCTGCGCGCCGACCGGCGCCAGCGGCGGCGGGTGTCGCAGCTGCCGGCGTTCCTGGACAACATCGTGCGCCTGGTCACCATCGGCAACAGTATGGCGGCGGCCTTCCAGACAGCCGCGGCCGCCACCGACGAACCACTGCGCGAAGTGGTCGAGACCGCGGCCGCGCTGAGCCGCTCGGCCAAGGAACTGGATGCGGCGCTGGTGCAGGTCTCGCGCCAGTACGACATGAAGGAGCTCTACATGGTGGCGGCGGTGGTGTCGGTGGCGCTGCGCTTTGGCGGCCGCAGCGACCAGGTGCTGGAACGCATGGCGGCATTCATGCGCGACATCGGCCAGGCGCGCGCCGAGCTGTCGGCCAGTTCGGCCGAGATCCGGCTGTCGGCCTGGATCCTGGCGCTGCTGCCGCTGGGCATCGCCGGCTTCATCATGGTGGCCAACAACGACTTGTTCATGGGACTGTGGGTCGACCCGCTCGGCTTCAAGATGCTGATGACGGCGGTCTGTCTGCAACTGGGTGGCTCGTACATCCTGTACCGCATGGCCAAGGCCATTTGAGGACGCCGCGGATGCCAGCGATCGAATCCTGGAATGTCTCGACCGTGCTGGCGGTGGCGTTGATGCTGGTCGCCGCCGCGATGCTGATCGTGGGCCTGAGCATGACACGGCGCCTGCGCGGGCAGGACCGCAGCCGCCAGGTGGTGGACCAGGCCCTGGCCAAGCGGGAGGGCCGCGCCAGGGCGCCGGCCGAAGCGCCGGCGCCGGCCGAAGGCGGGCAGGGGCGGCTGGCGGCGGCCACGCGCGCGGCCGATTCGTTCGGCAAGCGCCTGAGCGAAGGCCGCTTCGCCGAGGCCCTGCTGGCCGGCGAGGACCGCAAGCTGGTCGACCTGGCGGGTTATGACAACCCGGTCACGGCGCGGCTGCGCTTCATCGTGGCGCGCTTCACCCTGGCGCTGCTGTTGCCGGCCGCAGCGGTGGCGTTCGACCTGGGGCGCACGGTCAGCGGTTCAGCGCTGGGCTTGTTCGTGGCCGCGTTCTTCGGCTTCGCCATCGGCTACATGCTGCCCAAATGGCTGGTGCGCCGCCGCGTGTCGCGCCGGCGCCGGCAGGCGGCCAACGAACTGCCGCTGCTGATCGACCTGCTGCGGCTGTTGCAGGGGGTGGGGCTGTCGATCGATCAGAGCCTGCAAGTGTTGACCAAGGAATTCAATCAGGTGCTGCCGGTGCTGACGCATGAACTGCGGCTGGCGTCCGAACTGTATGTGCGCGGCCGCACCCGCGAGCAGTCGCTGGCGCGGCTGGCGACGGGCTTCGACAACGACGATCTGTCGGCCATCTGCCGCCTGATCGCGCAGGTCGACCAGCACGGCGGCGCGGTGCAGGAGCCGCTCAACCGCTTCGGCGAGCGCTTGCGCGAGAAGCGCCGCCTGGAATTGAAGGAAAAAGTGGGCAAGACCACCGTCAAGATGACGGCGGTCATGATTGTGACCTTGCTGCCGGCGCTGTTGATCGTGACCGGCGGCGCGGGCTTCGTGGCGGTATTGCGCGGTTTGTCGCGCATGGGGGGCATGTGATGGCGGGCGCAATGGGAAGGGCGCGGTGTGCGTGGCGTTGGACCTTGCTGGCGGCGGTAGTCGCGGGCGCCGGGGCGTTGGCCGGCTGCCAGAGCAACAACGCCGAGACCGCCTGGCAATTGATCCAGCAACAACAGCAGGAACAGGCGCTGATGCGGCAGCGCGAGGACGAGGCCGAGAACCGGCGCAAGCCGGCCGAGCCGGACATGATGCTGTCGATGATCGCCGAGGCGCAGCGCCAGCAGCGGTATTTCGCCTCCCTGGCCTACATCGACGCGTTCCAGCAGAAGTTCGGCAATGATCCGCGCATCGCGGTGCTGCGCGCCGAGGCGCTGCGCCAGACCGGCCAGACCGCGTCCAGCGAGCAGGCCTACCGCGCCCTGATCGGCACCGCGCAGGCGGCCGAGGGCTGGCACGGACTGGGCCTGATCGCCGGCTCGCGCGGCCAGTTCGAGCAGGCCGCCGACGATTTCGCCCGCGCCGCCAAGCTTGCGCCGATGGACCCGGGCATCCTGGGCGACCTGGGGTTTGCGCGCTTGCGGGCTGGCGATCCGGCCGGCGCGCGCGTGCCGCTGGGCCAGGCCGCCGAGCTGGCGCCGGAGAACGCCAAGGTGCTGGCCAATCTGGCCCTGCTGCTGCTGGTCGAGGGCGAGCCGGTGCGGGCCCAGAACGTGATGGACCGTGCCAGGCTCAGCGAGGAAGCGCGCGGCCAGGTGTTGCGCCTGGCGACCGAAATCCGCAGCCAGGCCGCCGCGCCGCTGGCCGTGGCGCCGGGGACGCCGGCAGGCGCCACGGCCACGGTGACGCAGATCCCGTCGGCCACCGAAGCGGCCGCCACCCGGGTATCGCGCGGGGAGGGCATCGTGCTGCCGGTCATGAGCCCCTTGATGGACAGACTGGGCAATGGCCCGATCGTGCGCTAACCAGGAACCGCCACCATGTCTCGAACCGCTACCTTCTTTTCTCTCACCCTGGCGCTGGGCGGGGCCGTGCCCTGGGCCTGCCAGGCGCAATCGAACGCGCCTCTGACCGGCGCCATGAGCGGCGGCGCGGCCCAGGCCACGCCGGTGCCGGCAGCGCCTGCGGCCGCCGCGCCGATGCCGGCCCGGCCCGTGGTGCAACAGGTGCAGACGCCGCTGCCGCAGGCCGCGGCGCCGGCGGCCCAGCCGGCCGCGCCGGCCTCCGAGGCATTCGGCGACATCACCCGCGGCCTGCTGGCGGCGCAGGCCGACGGCCGCCGTGCCGGCGCCGCGCTGCCGGTGCTGGGGGCGACGTCCACGGCGGCCTGGAATCGCTACCTCGAAAGCTTCAGCCACCCGATCCCCGAATGGTTCACCAAGCGGGTCCAGACCAATAACACCAACTAGGCGCACCAAGGAGCCTCGCCCGCCTCATCGAGCCACGGAGCCACGATCATGCCAGCCATCCCGCTTCATTCTGCGATCTGCCCGCGGCAGCGTGGCAGCATGACCGTGGCCATCATTTTCGTGGTCATCGTCGGCGTGGTGCTATTGGGCGTGGCGCAACTGGGCTACGCCTACTACATGAAGCGGGAAATGCAGAAGGCGTCGGACCTGGCCGCCTTGTCGGCGGTACAGGTACTGGGCCTGGGCGCGCCCGCCGATTGCGCCCGGGCCCAGGCCGCGGGGCAGGCGGCGGTGCTGGCCAATGTGCCCAACATCCTCGAAACCTTCTCCGCCACCGACGTGACCGTCGAGTGCAAGGTGTGGGACACCAGCCGCGCCGATGCCAACGGCATGTACGTGTTCGACCCCGCCGGCGGCCAGGCGCCGAATGCGCTGCGCATCACGCTGAGCAAGTCCCTGCGGAGCCTGTTGCCGGGGATTGCCGACGGCGCGCCGGTCCGGGTAGTTTCCGTGGCCACCAACACCCAGCCGGTCGCGGTCTTCACGGTTGGCTCGCGCCTGTTGCGCCTGCAGCGGGGCGGCCTGCTGTCGCAGTTGCTGACCACGGTCGGCGCCACCCCGGCGCAGTTGGACGTGCTTGACGCCGCCGGCCTGGCGAGTGTCAACATCACGCCTTCCGGCCTGCTGGAGGCGCTCGGGCTGCCGGTGTCGGTGGCCACTGGCGTGGGCACCCCGGAGCAACTGGCCGCGCTCAGCAACCTGACGCTGGGGCAACTGCTGCAGGCCACGCTCACGGTGATGAACAAGGCCGGCGGCACCGCCGGGGCCAGCGTCGGGCTGCTGACCGATGCCATCAACGTGGTGCTCAACGTGATGCCGCTGAATCTGCCGGTGAAGCTGTTCGGCGACGGCGGCGTGCTCGACCTCAATGTCATCGGCGGCGACGTCAGTTCGGCGCTGCAGGCCAACGTCAATGCGCTCAATGTGCTGGAGACCGCGCTGGTCGTCGCCAACGGCCAGAACCTGGTGGACCTGGGGTTGAGCGTGCCGCTGCTGGGCTTGCAGTCGCAGGTGCGCATCGTCGAGCCGCCCACCATCGGCGTCGGCGGCGTCGGCGCCCAGGCCACCAGCGCCGGCATCCGCGTCTACCTGCGGGCCAACACCAGCAATATCCCGTTGGTCGGGCCGCTGCTGGCCAACACCCTGGGCTCGTACATCGACCTGCCGGTCATCATCGACGTGGCGCAGTCCACCGGCACCGTATCCAAGCTGTGCCAGGCGCCCTTGACCGAATCGCAGGCCACCATTGACGTGACCTCGTCGGTGGCCAATATCTGCCTGGGGCGCTTCCCGGGCATGGCGTCCGCCGTCGACCCCGTGCAGGCCAATTTCCTGTCCCTCACCAACAGCTGCCAGCCGGGCTCGTTCGCGGCGATCCAGCGCTACCAGGTGCTGAAGGTGCTCGGCATCCTGCCGCTCACCAGCAAGGTGACACTGCCGATCTTCAATTCGACCGCGCCGGTGTCGGTGACGCTGACCGAGCCGCCATCGCCCGATTCCACCGCCACCGTCAACGCCACCTCGGTCGATCTGGGCGCGTTGGCGGGCAATCTGGCCGACGCCGTGGTCGGCGGCATCCTGGGCGATCTGATCGGCACCGGCACGCCGTTGACCGCCGCGCAGCGCACCTCGCTCGCCACTACGCTGGTGGGCGGCGGCGGCAGCAATCCGGGAAAATCGATTTCGCAGGTGGTCAACGACATGCAGTGGTCCTCGACCGCGCTCAACCAATTGGGCCAGCGCATGGCCACGGGCGGCCTGACCGGGGTGCTGGGCGGCACGCTGCAACTGGTGGGCAATCTGCTCAATTCACTGTTGCTGGCGCCATTGAGCGACCTGACTTGCGCGCTGGCGATCACCCCCGATGCCATCCGCCAATGCCGTGTCAATGCGGTGTCCTCGCTGGCCCTGAGCGGCGGCAACCAGGTGGGCGGCGTGCTGTCCATCGTGGTCACGCTGTTGCAGCCGCTGCTGGGCATGCTGTCGAACCTGCTGCAGCAATTGCTGGACATGCTCGGCCTGAGCGTTGGCCAAACCGATGTATCGCTGCTGTCCGTGGACTGCGGCAAGCCCCGTCTGGTGTATTGATGATGAAGCCCGTGATTCCCCTTCCTTCCTGGCCGGCGCGGTGGTCGCCATGACCCAGAAATTCTCGCGCGAAGAGTTCGACGTCTACGTCTGGGAAGGCACATCCGACATCGCCAGCCGCGCCGAGCGCTGCCTGGCGGGCATGGACGTGTCGCTGGTTCGCGCCGACGCCGGCACCGCGTTCCCGCCGCCGCGCGACCCGTCGCGGCCGGCCGTGGCGCTGGTGTCGGTCTCGGTCATGGGCGACAACCGCTTCAGCGGCTACGACTGGTTGTCGGGGCAGGCCATGCCGGTGATCTGGGTGGCGTCCGAGGCGCGCGGCCGCGATCCGCGCTACTACCCGCCGGAGTACTCGTACACCTTGCCGCTGGCCTTCACCTCCTCGGATCTGCGCAAGTTTCTGTTCGAGCTGCTCGGCACGCTGGACCAGTTCAGCCGCAGCGCGCCGCGCCGCGAGCAGCCTTTGATCGCGGTGTCCGAGCCGATGCGGGCGTTGCTGGCCGAGGCCGACATGTTCGCCGACTGCCGCAGCAACGTGCTGATACACGGCGAGACCGGCGTGGGCAAGGAGCGTATCGCGCGCCTGCTGCACGACCGCGCGGCCTGGTCGGACGGACCCTTCGTCGCGGTCAATTGCGGCGCCATCCCGGAAGGCCTGTTCGAGGCGCATTTCTTCGGCCATGCCAAGGGCGCCTTCACCGGCGCCGTGGGCGCGCACAAAGGCTATTTCGAGCAGGCCAATGGCGGCACGCTGTTCCTGGACGAAATCGGCGACCTGCCGCTGTACCAGCAGGTCAAGCTGCTGCGGGTGCTGGAGCAGAGCGCGGTGACGCGGCTGGGCTCGACCGTGGAAGTGCCGGTGGATTTCCGCCTGGTGGCGGCCACCAACAAGGACTTGCGGGTGCTGGTGGGCCAGGACGAATTCCGCGCCGATCTCTATTACCGCCTGGCGGTGATCGAGCTGCGCATCCCCAATCTGGAGCAGCGCGGCGCCGAGGAAAAGGCGGCGATTTTCCGCGCCCTGCTGGAACGGCTCGGGGCCGAGGGCGAGCCGCCGGACTGGTTGCTTGAACGGGTGGCCCGCACGCGCTATGCCGGCAATGTGCGCGAGCTTTCCAACGTGGCCGAGCGCGTGGCCATCGTGCGGCGCCAGTTCCAGGCCTGGGACCAGCCGCGCATCGAACGCATCTTCGACCAGTTGGCCGAGCCGCTGCGGGTGCCTGGCGCGCTGGCCGCGGCGGCCGCCAGCACCCAGTGCGAGCCGCCGGTGTTCAGCGACGCCGAGCGCGCCGAGCGGGCCCGCATCCTGGCGGCGCTCGACGTCAATGGCTGGCGCCGCCAGGACACTGCCAACACCCTGGGGATCAGCCGCAAGGTGCTGTGGGAAAAAATGCGCAAGCTGCATCTGGGCGGCGGCCAGGGCGAGACCGCCGACGGCATCGTGGAGGCCTCGTGAGGGGCCACCGCGCGGGTCCGGCGTGGCGCAATAGGGAATGGCCCTTAGCGCGCGACACTATGGCCGTGTGCTATGTCAGCGTGTCAGCCGCGAGCGAAATAAATTGCTATAGTTCCGCAACGATTTTATTGGGGAAGGCATGAACGTCCACTTTATCCGTGCCACCGCGCGCATGGCGCTGCTGGGTGCGGCCCTGTCCGGCCTGGCTGCCTGCGCCAGCGCGCAATCCGAGCCCCCGCGTCCCACGGTGCAGCAGGTCGAGGACAAGCAGCCCGCGTCCACTCCGGTGACGCCGCCGGCGCCGGCGCCCGCGGCGCGCCCGGCCTCCACCGTGGCCGAACTGCAGGGGTTGATCCAGAACCGCCAGGTGTCCGAGCTGCGCACGAGCTACAACGGCACCTACGGCGCCAGCCTGCTGTTCAAGCCGGACGAGCTGACCTACTACGTGGCCCTGTTCCAGCAGAAGGATTTCTGGCGGGTGCTCAAGACCGAATCGGAAAAGCAGGCGGAAGCCACCTACCGCGCGTTCGCGGCCCAGTCGGCCGATCTGGCCGAAGTGGACATCAAGCGCATCAAGCTGCAGGCCGAATACACCCATGCCGAGAAACTGCTGGCCGCCCGCAATGCCGAGCTGAGCACGCTGCAGGCCGACCGCACCCTGCGCATGCAGCAGGAACAGCAGGTCGCCGCGCGCCAGGAGCAATCGCGCCAGGAAGCCACGGCGCTGGCTGATCAGCAGAAGGACGTGCGCCAGCAACTGCGCGACCTGCAACGCCAGATCGACGCGCTGCAGGCGCAGCAGGCGCAGATCGGCCGCATGCCGGCCGCGCCCAAGCGCGGCAAGTAAGCGCCGCGCACGCCAGCAAGCGGGCCCTCGGGCCCGCTTTTCATTGCCTGCCGGCCACCGCCACTGTGGCGAAAATGCCGCTGGAACCGCCTGGACCGGCCGAAATCCGCCCCGATGGCCGGCTGCCCGGGCCCATCCGGCCACTTTCTTGTATTCTGGCCGCCAGTCCCCATATTTCCACCATGGCTCTCAAAGTTTTCGACCTCCAGTGCGAACACGGCCACATCTTCGAAGGCTGGTTCGGTTCGCACGACGACTATGACGCGCAGCAGGCGCGTGGCCTGGTGTCGTGCCCGGTCTGTGGCTCGGCCAGCATCACCAAGCGGCTGTCCGCCCCGCGGCTGAACGTGGCGCATCTGCACGCGCCCGAGGCCCGGCCGGCGGCGCCGGCCGGCGCCACCGACGCCGAGAAGATGTCGGCGCTGCAGGCGGTGGTCATGCGTCAGGTGCGGGCGCTGTTGCGCAACACCGAAAACGTCGGCGCGCGCTTTGCCGAGGAAGCGCGCCGCATCCATGACGGCGACGCCGACGACCGTCCCATCCGCGGCACCGCCACGCGCGAAGAGCGCGAGGCCCTGGCCGATGACGGCATCGAAGTGATGGCGGTGCCCGACTTCCTGGACGACGAGCGCCTGCAATAAGCGCGCCGGAAGGCGCCGCCCGCCGGCCCCGCCAGGCGAAAAAAAAGCGCCAGACCCCGAAGGGCTGGCGCTTTTTGGTACCTGCGGCCGGATCAGTTGTTGACGCGGCTGCGGTATTCGTTGGTGCGCGTGTCGATTTCGATCTTGTCGCCGATGGCGCAGAACAGCGGCACGTTCAGTTCGTAGCCGGTGTTGATCTTGGCGGGCTTGGTCACCTTGCCCGACGTGTCGCCACGGACGGCCGGTTCGGTGTAGGTGATTTCGCGCACGATGGTCGTGGGCAGTTCCACCGAGATGGCGCGGCCGTCGTAGAAGACCACTTCCACGGGCATCGCTTCTTCCAGGTAGTTCAGCGCGTCGCCCATGCTTTCGGCTTCGATTTCGTACTGGTTGTAGTCTTCGTCCATGAAGACGTACATAGGGTCGCCGAAGTACGAGTAGGTGCATTCCTTGCGATCGAGCTGGACGACTTCGAACTTTTCGTCGGCCTTGTAGACCGATTCGCTGGCCGAGGCGGTCAAGAGGTTCTTGAACTTCAGCTTGACGACGGCGGCGTTACGGCCGGACTTGTTGTATTCGGCCTTCTGGACCACGAGGGGATCCTTGCCGACCATGACCACGTTGCCGACTCGCAATTCCTGAGCGGTTTTCATCGATAAAACTCCGGGGGGAAAGGGTGCACTCGCCGTGCTTGCAGAAAGCCGCCGCAGGCGCCTGGCAGCGGGCCGCAAGGCCCATCGCCATCAGCCTGGAGATTCTGCGGAACCCATGAAAACGAGCCCGCCTATCTGGCTTCATGCACACCCCGGGAGGCGTCATAGTTGAGGCGCCGACAATCCAGGGCGACTCAGAAAACTCTCTATTCTAGCGTTTCTTGGCCAACTCTGCGCAAAAAACAGCCAGACTCTCAGCCAGATCGGGCCGGGCCGCCTGCGCCGCGTCCCAGTCGCGGGCTGCCTGGTTCCAGGCTTGCCAGGGGCCGGGTTCCAGGGCCGCTGCCAGCGCGGCTTCGGCGGCGGTGGCCGCGTCCGCCTGGTTCCAGGCGCGGATGAGGTCGGCGGCGGGGGCCGGGGCCGGATAGCGCGCCAGCCAGGCGTCGAGCTTTTCCAGATGGATGTTCCCCGCCTGGGGGTAGATCTGCCAGACCAGCGGTCGCGCCGCCCATGCCGCGCGCACGAAAGAGTCCTCGCCGCGCACGAAATTCAGGTCGGCGCACCACAACACGCGGTCGAAGTCGGGCTGGGCCACGAACGGCAGGCGCGCCACGGCCGGGCCGCCGGGCAGGGCGCAAGCCGCCTCCAGGCCGGGGGCGACGCCGACGGGCGCCAGCAGCAGGGTCGGACGCGTGTCAGCCGCCAGCGCCCGCGCCAGGGCATCGACCGGGGCGCCCGGGTAGCAAAACAGGGACATCGTGCGTGCGCCGTTGCGGCGAAGCGACAGCAGGCCGTCGGCCACGCCCAGGCCGCGCAAGAACGCCTCCTGGGCGGCGGGATCGGCCTGGAACGCGTCGCGCTCGGCCGACAGCCCCGGCTCGCGCAGCAGGCCGCCGGTGGCCGGCGTGAAGCCGGGGAAGAAGAAATGCTTCACCAGACCGTCGGGCCGCTGCGACGGCAGGCCGTGGCAGCTTTCCACCCAGGCCTCGGCGCTCAGATATTCCAGATTGACCCAGGCCGGATGGCGCTGGCGCATGCTGTCCAGGAAAGTGTCGGGCGGATCGCAGGCGAAAGTCTCGATCACCACGTCGCGCGCGGCCAGTCCCGGGCCGGGCGTGGCCGACCAGCGCACCACATCCACGCCCTGGCAGGCCTGGCGCGCCGCGCCGGGGTCGATGCCGGGCTGGATGCGGACGAAGCTGGCCAGGTCGTCGACCCACAGGCGCACGTCCCAGCCATGGCCGTGCGCCAGCCGCCGCGCCAGGCGCCAGCAGACGCCGATGTCGCCGTAGTTGTCGACCACGCGGCAGAAGATGTCCGCTTGCATCGACGCGGCTCAGTGGAACTTGGCGGGCGCGGCCTCGGCGTCCTCGGGCAACTCGGCGTGCACCAGTTCGCCCAGCGGATTGGGGAAGTAGGGCGCGCCGCAATCCTCGCAGTATTCCGGCGGCAGCACGCCGGGAATGCGGCGCACGTCGGTCACGCCGTATTCCTTGAGCAGGGCCGCGATCTCGTCGACCACGTCGGGCAGGCCCTCGTCGGCCGGCACGTCATCCTCGCGGCCGTACAGCGGCCAGACGCAGCCGTAGTAGACGTCGTTGCTGTTGCGCGCGGTGAAACCGATGCGGTATTCGTCGATGCGGCTTTCTCCGCAGCCGGCCACCACGGCCCGCAGTTGCGAAGCCTCGAGGTTGACCGCGCCTTCGAGCCAGCTCACGGCGGCGCGCAGCGACAGCGGCCGCACGCGGCGGTCGGCCTCGCGGTTGCTGACGTAATAGGCGTCGGGCAGCAGCGCCTCGAAACCGCAGCCCGGCAGCAGGCCGGCCAGCGTCGGCTGGGCCTGGGCGGCCCATTGCGCCAGGCAGGCGTCGCGGCTGGCCTCGGCGTCGCCGATCTGCTCCTGCCAGCGGAATACCGGCGCGAACTCGGGCACCGCCACGGCCGCCACGATATAGCGCGTATCGGCCAGCATGTTGGCGGTTTCGGCCTCGGTGTTCAGCGCCGGCTTGGTGGTCTCGGCGCCCAGCGCCTGCGTGCCCAGCCGTTGCAGCCATTGCCAGGTTTCCGAGAACGTGCGCGGCATCTGGTCGACGCTGACCAGGTACGGCATCAGGGCGCTGCGCGCCTGGCTCGACAGCACGTGGCCATGCAGTTGCGCCAGCAGGGCCTGCTGGACGCTGGCCGAAACCGGCCCGGTGGGAATCGCGTAGCGGGTCCAGGCAACGATGGGCGCGACGATCAGCAGGACGTCATGGCGCACGCCATTCTTGTCGATCTTCATCGACTCGGACGGGGTTTCGGCTTGCTCGATCAGGACTTCATAGGCGCCCACATCGTTCTGGGCCAGATGGTCCAGTGCGGCTTCCAGCGGGGCATCCTGGCCTGCCTTGAGCAGCTTCGGAATCGCTTCGCCAAGCTGATTCTCCCAGTACACGTCTTCGACGCGGCTGCCCGAGCGGTTGAGCGACTGGGCGAGCGTGATCAGGCGAGTGGCATCGCGGGTCAAGCGGGGAGCGGATTGGCTGCGGGATCGGGCCATAACTTCGGAGGACGTCCAGTAAGTGTGCAACGGCGTAGTTTAACGCCCGCCACGATCGCGGGCGCCGGCGTGCCCTGGCGCCCGCGGTTCGCGCTGGTCGCAGGGGGGGCCGGCGGCGCCGCGTCGCTCCGCGATTGGTGCTGATCTGGCAACAGATCATCCCTTTGGGATGGGTTTATTGCCGATCAGAATCGGACGAAAATGATTCCATCGTCATGCTTTCCGGAGTCATCGCCATGCGCTGGCCTACGCTTTTCGTTTCCCACGGTTCTCCCATGCTGGCCGTCGAGCCCGGTTCGACCGGTCCCGCTCTGGCCGCCTGGAGCCGGTCGTTCGGCCGCAAGCCGCGCGCCATCCTGGTGGTGTCGCCGCACTGGATGGGCCACGGCCTGGCCCTGTCCACCCGCGAGCAGCAGGTGGCCTGGCACGACTTCGGCGGCTTTCCGCCCGAGCTCTACGCGTTGCAGTACGCCGCGCCCGGCTCACCCGAACTGGCCGAACGCACCCAGGCGCTGTTGGCCGGCGCCGGCATCGCCGCCGAGCGCGATCCGCGCCGGCCGCTGGACCATGGCGCCTGGGTGCCGTTGCGCTACCTGTATCCCGAGGTCGACGTGCCGGTGGTGCAGCTGTCGCTGGACATGGGCCGCGACGCCGCCGGGCAGCTCGAACTGGGCCGCGCCCTGGCGCCGCTGCGCGACGAGGACGTGCTGATCATTGGTTCGGGCTCGCTGACGCACAATCTGCGCGACGTGCGCATGCCGCAGGACGCGCCGCCGGCGCCCTACGTGCCGGCGTTCCAGGACTGGTATGCGCGGCATCTCGCGGCCAACGACGTGCCGGCCCTGCTCGACTGGCAAGCGCGGGCGCCGGGCGCGGCGCAGGCCCATCCGCACGACGACCACCTGATGCCGCTATACGTGGCGCTGGGCGCGGGCGGCGGCCAGGCCAGGCGCCTGAACGACGAAGTGTCGTACGGCGCGTTGGCGATGGATGCCTATGCGTTCGACTAGCGCCCGTTGACGCCGCCCGCCGCGCGCCGGGGTGGGCGGCAGTCTACGTTTGGTTACCCGGCGCGGTTTCAATCCGCGCACCGTCTATGCATAATGGCTGCCGCCCGCGCCGCGGGCGTTTCCTTGTTCTGGACGCATGCCGGCGCCCGCCGGCCGGGAGTGTAGAGATCGTGAAAGCGCACATCGTGAAATCCGCCTGTCTGGCTCTCGCCGCCGCCATGCTGGGGACGGCGGCGTCCGCCTGGGCCGAGGACGTCAAGGGTTCCCGCGACCATCCGGCCCTGACCCGTTTCGAGGGCGCCGAGATCCGCGCCTACGAGCACAAGGACTACGATGAGGCCGTCATGCCCGACCGGCCGGTCGCGCGGCAAGCCGAGCCCAAGGGCCTGGAACTGGAAGGCAAGCTGACGCGCATCGCCTATCGCATCGACGGCAGCAAATCGGCGCTGGAGGTCTATCGCAACTACCAGGCGGCGCTCCAGGCCGGCGGCTTCAAGACCCTGTTCGAATGCAAGGGCGACGGGCAATGCGGCGAGGATTTCCAGTCGTTCGTGATCAACAGCGGCAAGGTCAGTCAGCCCGGGCAGGGCGACGCGGCGTTCGGCGGCAAGTACTACGCCGTGCTGGCCAAGAAGGAGGCGCCCACGGGCGATCTCTACGTGTTCCTGGATGTGATGGAAGACAGCGCCAACCACATCACGCCGGTGTTCCAGCAAGTGGTCGAGACCAAGCCGATGCAGACCGGCCAGGTCAAGGTGCTGGACATGGCCGCCATGCAGAAGTCACTGGCCGAGTCGGGCCGTGTCGCCGTCTATGGCGTGTATTTCGACACCGACAAGGCCGACATCAAGCCAGAGTCCAAGGCCGCGCTGGACGAGATGGGCAAGCTGCTCGATGCCAATCCCGGCCTGAAAGTCTATGTGGTGGGCCACACCGACAACCAGGGCACGCTGGCCGGCAACCTGGAGTTGTCGCAAAAACGTGCCGACGCCGTGGTCAAGGCGCTGGAGACGGGCTACAAGATCCCCGCCGCGCGCCTGTCGCCGCGCGGCGTGGCATCGCTGGCGCCGGTGGCCGCCAACGACGCCGAGGCCGGCCGCGCCAGGAACCGCCGGGTCGAACTGGTCGCCCAATGACGCGGCGCGCCTGACGCGGCGCACGTGCGGCGCCATGAGAAAAGCCCCTGGAACCCGACGGTTCCAGGGGCTTTGTCTTGGCGGGCGGCGGGTTACGCGGCCAGCAGCTGGCGCAGCACGAAGGGCAGGATGCCGCCATGCTGGTAGTAGTCGACCTCGATCGGGGTGTCGATGCGCAGCAGCACCGTCACGTCCTGCTTCGAACCATCCTTGCGGGTGATCGTCAGCGTTACGTCCTGCATCGGCTTGATGCCGTTTTCCAGGCCCGAGATGTCGTAGGTCTCTTCGCCGGTGATGCCCAGCGACTGCACGCTGTCGGTGCCCTTGAACTGCAGCGGCAGCACGCCCATGCCCACCAGGTTGCTGCGGTGGATGCGCTCGAAGCTGCGCGCGATGACGGCCTTCACGCCCAGCAGCTGGGTGCCCTTGGCGGCCCAGTCGCGCGACGAGCCGGTGCCGTACTCTTCGCCGCCGAACACGATGGTGGGCGTGCCGGCCGCCACGTACTTCATGGCCGCGTCGTAGATCGACATCTGTTCGCCGGTCGGCTGGAACAGGGTTTCGCCGCCTTCGAAGCGGCTGCCGTCCGCAAGCGCCGGAATCATCAGGTTCTTGATGCGCACGTTGGCGAAGGTGCCGCGCATCATGATTTCATGGTTGCCGCGGCGCGACCCGTAGCTGTTGAAATCGGCCTTCATGACGCCGTGTTCCTTGAGCCACTTGCCCGCCGGCGAGGTTTCCTTGATGGAGCCGGCCGGGGAGATGTGGTCGGTGGTGACGGAGTCGCCGAACACGCCCAGCGCGCGCGCGTTCTTGACGGTCGGCATCGCGCCCGGCGTCATGCCGAAGCCCTCGAAGAACGGCGGCTCGGCGATGTAGGTGGAGTCGGGCCAGTTATAGGTATCGCCCTTGACGCCCTTGATGTTCTCCCACAGCTTGCCCGGGTTGCTCTTGACCTGGCCGTAGTTGGCCTCGAAGGCCTTGGGGTCCAGCGCGTACTTGAGCAGCGACTCGACTTCCTCGGTGGTCGGCCAGATGTCGCCGAGCCAGATGTCGCCGTTCTTGCCGCGGCCGACCGGTTCGGTCATCAGGTCGCGCGTCACGGTGCCGGCCAGGGCGTAGGCCACCACCAGCGGCGGCGAGGCCAGGAAGTTGGCCTTGATGTTCGGGTGGATGCGCGCCTCGAAGTTGCGGTTGCCGGACAACACCGCCGAGCACACCAGGTCGTTGCTGGTGATGACGTCGTTCAGGTCGGGCGTCAGGTCGCCGGCGTTGCCGATGCAGGTGGTGCAGCCGTAGGCGGCCACGTCGAAGCCCAGCTTTTCCAGGTAGGGCAGCAGGCCGGTCTTGGTCAGGTATTCGGTGACCACGCGCGAGCCGGGGGCCAGCGAGGTCTTGATGTGCTTGGGCACCTTCAGGCCGGCTTCCACCGCCTTCTTGGCCAGCAGGCCCGCGGCCAGCAGCACGCTGGGGTTGGAGGTGTTGGTGCACGAGGTGATGGCGGCGATCAGGATGTCGCCGTTCTTGACCTTGGTGCCGGTGCTGGTGGTGAAGGTCTGCTGCAGCTTCTCGGCCGGCTGGTTGAAGCCGTTTTCGGAGACCGGCTTGGAGAACAGGTCGATGAAGGTGCTCTTGACGTTGCCGATCTCGATGCGGTCCTGCGGACGCTTGGGGCCGGCCAGCGACGGCGCCACGGTGGACAGGTCCAGCGTCAGCAGCTTGGTGTAGTTGATGTCCTTGGCGGCGGGCACGCCGAACATGTCCTGGGCCTTGAAGTAGGCCTCGAACGCGGCGATTTCGGCTTCGGTGCGGCCGGTGCCGCGGAAGTAGTCGATGGTGCGATCATCGACCGGGAAGAAGCCCATGGTGGCGCCGTATTCGGGCGCCATGTTGCCGATGGTGGCGCGCTCGGCCACCGACAGGCTGGCCGTGCCCTCGCCACAGAACTCGACGAACTTGCCGACCACCTTCTCGCGGCGCAGCATTTCGGTGATGGTCAGCACCAGGTCGGTGGCGGTGACGCCGCCGCGCAGCTTGCCCTTGAGTTCCACGCCGACCACGTCGGGGGTCAGGAAGTACACCGGCTGGCCCAGCATGCCGGCCTCGGCCTCGATGCCGCCCACGCCCCAGCCAACCACGCCGATCCCGTTGATCATGGTGGTGTGGCTGTCGGTGCCCACCAGCGAGTCAGGGTAGTAGACGTTGTTCTTCTTGTCCTGGTGCACGCCGCGCGCCAGGTATTCCAGGTTCACCTGGTGGACGATGCCGAAGCCCGGGGGCACCACGCCGAAGGTGTCGAAGGCCTGCATGCCCCACTTCATGAACTGGTAGCGCTCCTGGTTGCGCTTGAATTCCAGCTTCATGTTCAGGTCGAGGGCGTTCTTGGTGCCGAAGTAGTCGATCATGACCGAGTGGTCCACCACCAGGTCCACCGGCACCAGCGGCTCGATGCTCTTGGGGCTCTTGCCCATCTTGTCGGCCACCGAGCGCATCGCGGCGATGTCGGCCAGCAGGGGCACGCCGGTGAAGTCCTGCAGCACCACGCGGGCCACGACGAACGGGATTTCATCCTCGCGCCTGGCGTTGGCCTGCCAGCTGGCGAGCTGGCGCACGTGTTCCTCGGTGACCTTCTTGCCGTCGCAGTTGCGCAGCACGGATTCCAGCACGATGCGGATGGAGACCGGCAGCCGCTGTACGTCCACGCCCAGCGCCTTGCCCAGCGCCGGCAGCGAGTAGTACTGACAGGACTTGTTGCCGATCTTGAAATTCTTCAGTGTGTCGAGGGTGTTGTGCGGCATGATGGACTCCGTGGTTTTGCCCGCGTAAAGCCGGCATTTTCAGGCGTTTCGGCGCGTTTGTCATTCCGGGGGACAGCGGCGCGGGCGCGATACATGTCTTATATCTTATATAAGACTCAAGGGGCGCGTCAAAGTTCCGCCCCGCGCCCGGTGGCGATTGCACGGCGAGCGCGCAACACCTTACTGTGGCGCACGCGCGGTCTCCCTGCAAGTCCCCCGGTTTTTACCAAAGAAGTCCTACCGCCGCATGGCGGGGCAGGGCGCCGGATCAGGCCAGCAACGCCGGCAGTTCCGCCGCGGCGAAATCCAGAAAACGCCGCAGCGCCAGCGGCGCGCCGCGGCGGGCGGGGATGACGGCATAGATGCGGGCCGGCGTGGCCTGCCAGGCGGGCAACAACTGGACCAGGTCGCCCTTGGCCAATGTGCCGGCGCATAGATAGTGCGGCAGCAACGCCACGCCTAGGCCGGCGCGCGCCATTTCGCGCAGCACCGCCAGGTTGCTGCTGAGGCAGCGCGGGCGGTATTCGACCGACTCGGCATTGCCCGCCGGGCCGGTGAAGTGCCAGCTTTGCGGGCTGTCATGAGTGGCATGGGCCAGTAGCGGCAGGGCGTTCAGGTCGCGTGGCCGGCGCGGGGCCGGTCGCGCCAGGGCGGGCGCCGCCACCAGGATCTGCGGTACCGGGGCGAGTTCGCGCGCCACCAGTCGCGAATCGGTCAGCGAGGCGCCCTGGGCGCGGAAGGCCAGGTCGTAGCCTTCGCCCACCAGGTCGATGATCTGGTCGCGGGTATCCAGCAGCACCCGCACGCCCGGATGCTGCAGGCAGAAGCGGGCCACCAGTTCGCCCAGTAGCGTCACCGCCAGTGCCGAGGGCGCCGTCATGCGCAGCAGGCCGCTGGGGGTGTCCCCCATCGTCGCCGCCAGGTCGAACGCGCTGCGGGCCTCGCGCGCCATCGCCAGCGCATGCACATAGATCTGCTCGCCCATCGGCGTCAGCGAGACCCGGCGGGTGTTGCGCTGGAGCAGCCGCAGGCCCAGGCGCGCCTCCAGTTCGGCCACCCGGCGGCTGAGCTTGGAGCGCTGCAGATTGAGGACTCGGGCGGCGGCGGAAAAGCCGCCTTTTTCGACCACCTCGGTGAAAAGCAACAGGTCGTCGAGGTGGTGGATATAGGAATGCATGGGTCCGCGGGTGGAATTGTCCTGTGAGGCAGGACAATTATTCCTGAAATTACCCTCTACTGTGTCGAACGCGGAACCCATAAGCTTTGCGCCTCCGCAACTTCCTGGCAGCACATCCTTGACGATCCGCCTCAGCCCCCCCCGTGGCCAAGCCCTTCGAGCCTGCGGGCAATGCCCGTTCCTTCCGGCAATTCCGCTCCCCGGATTTCCCGGGAGGCATGTCGCCCCTGGTGCTGGCGGAGCACTTTGTCTTGACGGGACCGAGTTTCGCGCCCCATCCCCACGCCGGCATGTCGTCGGTGACACTGTTGCTGGAAGACAGCCGCGGCGCGCTGCGCAGCCGCGACAGCCTGGACAATGACCACGAGGTACGGCCCGGCGACCTGTACTGGACCGTTGCCGGGCGCGGCATTGTCCACGACCAGCAACCGGTGGACGCATCGCGGTTGAACGGCCTGCGCCTGTACGTCAATCTGCCGTTGCGGCTCAAGGACGTGGCGCCGTCGGTCGCGCTGCTGCGGGCCTGGGAAATGCCGGTGATACAGAGCGATGCCGGCCGGGTGCGGCTGGTCTCGGGGCGCTACGAAGGATGGCAGTCGCCGCTGGCGACGCCCGCGCCCTTGTTGATCCTGGATGGGTGGCTGCGCCCCGGCGCATCGCGTCTGGTGCCGTTGCCGCAGGGCTGGAATGCCTGGCTGTACACGGCGCAGGGAGAACTGGGGGTGCGCGCCTGGCATACCGCCACGCCAACGGCGCCGCCGCCCGCGGCGGCCGCGCCGTTGGCGCCGTACCGTCCGGCCAGGCGGATGCCAGCGCCCGCCAGGCGAGCCGTCGATCCCGATTTCGCCGTCCTGCCGCCCGGCGCCGCGCTGACGGCCGCGGCGGATGCCGAGGGGCTGCTGCAGCTGCTGGCGGCCGGCGCGCCGGCCCATTTCATCCTGGTGGCGGGGCCGGCCATCGACGAGCCGGTGATTCAGCGCGGCCCCTTCGTGATGGCGGACGCGCGGGCCCTGGCCCAGGCCATGGCGGCCTATGAGGCCGGTGCGTTCGGCCAGGTGCGCGAGGAGGCCGGGCTGTCCGTCTGAATGGCCGCAGGCGGGCCGCCGGGGTCCGGGCCGGCGCGGCCGCCCGGCCCGGACAGGCTCCCGTCAGGAATGGGGACAGTGTCGTTGTGTGATGGCAACAAAGTGATTTTCTATATAAGGGACGCAATGAGAATGATTTCCTTTTATATAGAATCAAGCCCGCACGATCTCGATACCCCTTGGTGAACGGGCTCGACAAGGCCGGGCAGACCGGTTCCGCGGCAGTTCGAGTGGCAGGCCGTTACCGAGCGTGACCCATCGGGATTTTTGCGATTCCCTGCTTCTCGCGAAGCGCCTGCCTACAGACATCCCGACATGAACATTCGAATGCTCGCCTATGTGGTTGCGGCCCTGCCGTACGCCGTCCATGCCCAATCCGCCAAGCCCGCCTCCGACGCCGGGGTCGTGTCGCTGGACGCGATCAAGGTCGAGGCCAGCGCCGACGCCTCGGCGGGCGGCCTGGCCCAGCCCTACGCCGGTGGCCAGGTGGCCCGCGGCGGCCGGGTGGGGGTGCTGGGCACGCAGGACATCATGAGCACGCCGTTCAGCATCACCAGCTATACCAACGAACTGATCCAGGACAAACAGGCGCGCAGCGTCGGCGACGTGCTGCAGAACGATGCGGGCGTGCGCGTGGCGCGCGGCTTCGGCAACTTCCAGGAGTCGTACTTCATCCGCGGCTTCATCCTGAGTTCCGACGACGTGGCCTACAACGGGCTGTACAGCCTGCTGCCGCGCCAGTACATCGCCACCGAGCTGTTCGAGCGGGTCGAGGTGCTGCGCGGGGCCTCGGCTTTCCTGACGGGCGCCTCGCCAGGCGGCGACGGCATTGGCGGCGCCATCAACCTGGTACCCAAGCGCGCGCCCAACGAGCCGCTCACCCGCTTCACCACCGGCATTTCCAGCGGCGGCCAGTTCTCGGTCTCGACCGACATCGCGCGCCGCTTCGGCCCGGGCGACAGCACCGGCATCCGCCTGAACGTGGCCAATCGCAGTGGCGACACGGCCATCGACGATGAGCACTCGCGCACCAGCCTGGTGTCATTGGGGCTGGATTGGCGCTCGGCCGACACGCGCCTGTCGGCCGATATCGGCTGGCAGGAAAACAAGCTCAAGCGCGCCCGCCCCAACGTCACGCTGCGCGGCGTGACCAGCGTGCCGGACGCGCCGCACGCCAGTTCCAACTATGCGCAGCCCTGGTCATACTCGAACGAACGCGACGTGTTCGGCACCGTGCGCGCCGAGCACGACTTCAGCGACAAGCTGACCGGCTGGGCGGCATTCGGCATGCGCCGCAGCGACGAGGCCAACTCGCTGGCCAATGTCACTGTGACCAATGGCAGCACTGGCGACGGCAACTTCTATCGCTTCGACAATACGCGCAAGGACAGCGTCAACACTGGCGAAATGGGCCTGCGCGCCAAGGTGCGCACCGGCCCGGTCGGCCACGAGTTCGTCGCCTCCGCGTCCTTCTTCGACTTGAAAAAGAAGAACGCGTACGTGATGGACTATCTGAATACCTTCGCCACCAACATCTACGACCCGGTGCGCAATGACCGTCCGGCCTACAGTTCCAAGGCGCTGTTCGGCAACGACCTGGACGATCCGGCGCTGCAGGGCCGTACCCGCCTGAGCAGTTACGCGTTCGGCGACACCATGTCATTCCTGGACGACAAGGTGCTGCTGACGCTGGGCATCCGCCACCAGCGCCTGTCGCAGAGGGACTACTTCTATAACACCGGCAAGGAACAAGGCGCCTACGACGCCAGCCGCAACTCGCCCGCCGCTGGCATCGTCTTCAAGGTGACGCCGAGCGTGTCGCTGTACGCCAACTATATCGAGGCCCTGGTGGCCGGCGAGACCGCGCCGCAGACCGCCAACGGCAAGCCCGTGGCCAACGCCGGCCAGAGCCTGCAGCCGTACGTCTCCAAGCAGAAGGAAATCGGCGTCAAGTACGACGGCGGCGGCCTGGGCGCGGGCCTGGCGCTGTTCTCCACCGACAAGCCGCGCGCGGCCTACAACGCCAGCAACGCGTTCACCGCCTCCGGCAAGGACCGCCACCAGGGCGTCGAACTGACCGTGTTCGGCGAACCGGTCAGGAGCGTGCGCGTGCTGGGCGGCCTGACCTTCCTGGATGCCAAGCAGCGGTCCACCGGCAATGCCAGCATCGACGGCAACCGCGTCATCGGCGTGCCGCGCTTTCAGGCCAACCTGGGCGCGGAATGGGACATTCCCGGCGTGCGGGGCCTGGCGGTGGACGGCCGCGTGGTCTACACCGGCGCGTCCTACGCGGATGACGCCAACACCCTCAAAGTGCCGGGCTGGACCCGCTTCGATGCCGGCGTGCGCTACATGATGGACGTTGACGGCCACGTGGTGACGTTGCGCGCCCGCGTCGAGAACATCGCCAACCGCAACTACTGGTCGTCGGTGGGGGGCTACCCGGGCAACGGCTACCTGGTGCTGGGCGGCCCGCGCACCTTCCTGCTGAGCGCCAGCATGGACTTCTGAGCGCCCGAAGCGCCCGCCGCGAGGCGGGCGCCGCGCAGGCAAACGCACAACGCCCCGCCGGTTTCGCCGGCGGGGCGTTGTCTTGGCGCGGCGGGGTTGGCGGCGCGGCGCTAGGTCATCAGCCAGCCGCCCGCCACGTCCAGCACCTGCCCGGTCACGAAGCGCGCCTGGTCGGAGGCGAAGAACAGGCAGGCGTCGGCCACTTCCTCGGGCGTGCCGAGCCGGCGCAGCGCGGTGACGCCGGCCACGGCGTCGTTGATTTCCTTGGGCACGCTTTTCAGCAGCGGCGTGCTGATGCGGCCGGGCGCCAGGCCATTGACGGTGATGCCGTGCTCGCCCAGTTCTGCGGCCCAGTGGCGCGTCAGGCCCAGCAGCGCCGCCTTGGTGGCGGCGTAGTGCGCGGCGACGATATCGCAATAGGCCTTGCCGGCCACGGACGACATGTTGATCACGCGCCCCTGGCGCTGGCGCACCATGTGCGGCGTGGCCAGGCGGGTCATGTAGAACACGCTGTTCAGGTTGACCGCCACCACCTTGTCCCATTCGCCCGGCGTCATTTCCCACACTTTCAGCGCGCGGCCGTCGGTCTTGGGCGAGATGCCGACATTGTTGACCAGGATGGTGGCCGGGCCGAGGTCGCGGGTGATGCGGTCATACGCGGCCTGGCATTGGTCGAAGTGCGCCACGTCGGCCTGCGCGAAGCTCACCGCGTGGCCGCGCTGCTTCAGCGCCTTTTCATAGTCCTGGCCGCCCTGCGAATTGAAGTCGATCAGCCCCACCTTGCCGCCTTCGGCCAGGAAGCCCTCGACGATGGCCGAGCCGATGCCGCCGACCGCGCCGGTGACAACGATGACCTGATCCTGGAAGCGCGCGCTCATGGCTTGACCTGCAGCATGATCTTGCCGATGTGCCTGCTGCTTTCCATCAGCGCGTGGGCCTGGGCCGCCTGCGCCAGCGGGAACACCTGGTGGATCAGCGGCAGGCAGCGGCCCTGTTCCATCAGCGGCAGCACCTTGTCTGCCAGCGCCCGGGCGATGGCGCCCTTGTCCTCGTCCGAGCGCGGCCGCAGGGTGGAGCCGGTGAACGACAGCCGGCGGGTCATGATGGGCAGCGCGTCGATCTCGGCCTTGCTGCCCTCCAGGAAGGCGATCTGCACCAGCCGGCCGTTGACCGCCAGCAAGCGGATGTTCTTGTTGATATAGGCGCCCCCGACCATGTCGAGGATCACGTCCACACCCTGGCCGCCAGTGGCCTGGCGGATCTCGGCCTCGTAGTCGGTGTCGCGGTAGACCACGGCATGGTGGGCGCCGGCCTTCAGGCAGGCCTCGGCTTTTTCCGGGTTGCCCACGGTGGTCCAGACCTCGGCCCCAAAGGCGCGCGCCAGTTGGATGGCGGTCAGGCCGATGCCGCTGGAGCCGCCGTGCACCAGGAACTTCTCGCCGGCCGCGAGGCGGGCGCGCTCGAACACGTTGGTCCAGACGGTGAAGTAGTTCTCCGGTATGGCGGCGGCCGACAGCAGGTCCAGCCCGCGCGGCACCGGCAGGCAATGGTGTTCGTCGGCCAGGCAGTACTGCGCATAGCCGCCGCCGGGCGTCAGCGCGCAGACCGGGTCCCCCACGCGCCACTGCGTGACGTCGGGGCCGACGGCGGCGATGGTGCCCGCCACCTCCAGCCCCAGGTAGGGCGAGGCGCCGGGCGGCGGCGGATACGAGCCCGAGCGTTGCAGCACGTCGGGGCGGTTGACGCCGGCGTAGGCGACCTCGATCAGCACCTGGCGGCCGCTGGGCGCGGCCATCTCGCGTTCGGCCAGGCGCAGGCAATCGGGCGCGCCGCCGGCGCCGTGGTCGATGAATGTGCAGCGTAAAGACATGAATGCGGTCCTTCGGGTTTCAATGGCCCAGATAGGCCTTCTTGACATGGGGATCGGCCAGCAGCTCGGCGCCGGTGCCGGTGCGCACGATGGCGCCGTTCTCCAGCACGTAGCCGCGATCGGCCAGGCGCAGGGTGCGGAACACATTCTGCTCGACCAGCAGCACCGTGACGCCGTGGGACGTGACGTCGCGGATGATGTCGAACATCTGCTGCACCAGCAGCGGCGACAGGCCCAGCGAGGGTTCGTCGAACACCAGCAGCTTGGGGTCGGCCATCATGCCGCGCGCGATCGCCACCATCTGCTGTTCGCCGCCGGACAGCGAGCCGGCGTATTGCCCCAGGCGTTCGCGCACCCGCGGGAAGATCTGCAGCACTTCCTCCAGCTTGCGCTGCACGATGGGGCGGGCGGCGCGCTTGTACGAGCCCATCAGCAGGTTGTCGCGCACCGTGAAATGGGGGAACAGCTGGCGCCCTTCGGGAATCATGGTGATCCCGGCGTCGACGATGTCGTAGGGCGTGCGGTTGGTCAGGTCCTGGCCCTCGAACTCGACCCGGCCGGCGGTGGCGGCGACCACGCCGCACAGCGTTTTCAGGGTGGTGGTCTTGCCGGCGCCGTTGGCGCCGATCAGCGTCACGATTTCGCCGGCCCGCACTTCGAAGTTCAGGCCGTTGAGCACCTGGCTCTTGCCATAGCCCGACGAAAGATCCGAAACCTTAAGCATCCTGGTACTCCTTGCCCAAATAGGCTTCGATGACGGCGGGGTTCTCGACCACGTCGCGGGGCGCGCCGCTCACCAGCACCGCGCCTTCGTTCAGCACGATGATGCGGTCCGACAGCGCCATGGTGGCCTGCATCATGTGCTCGATCAGCAGCACTGACACGCCCGAATCGCGGATGCGGCGGATCATCTGGATCGACTTTTCGATGTCGGTCGGGTTCAGCCCCGCCATGACCTCGTCCAGCAGCAGGATGCGCGGCCGGATCGCCAGGGCGCGGGCGATCTCCAGCCGCTTCATGCCGCCCACCGTGAGACTGCGCGCCTCGGTGTTCAGGTACTTGAGCAGGTCGGTTTCCTCGGCCACCTTCAAGGCGATCTGCTCGGCCTCTTCGCGGTCGGCGGTATGGATGAACGCGCCCAGCATGATGTTCTCCAGAACCGTCAACCCGGTGAAGGGCTTGGCGATCTGGAACGTGCGGCCCAGCCCGTGGTGGGCGAATTCGTCGGGCGTGCTGCACGAGACCCAGTTGCCCTTGGCATCCACCATCGACACCGCGCCCTTGTCCGGCGACAGGAAGCCGGACAGCAGGTTGAACACGGTGGTCTTGCCGGCGCCATTGGGGCCGATCATGCCGAGGATTTCGTACTGGTTCAGCGTCAGCGACACGTCATTGGTGGCGCGCAGGCCGCCGAAGCTCTTGAACAGGTTTTCGGCCTTGAGCACCGGTTGTTCGCGCCGCGTGGCATCGGTCGGACGGGCCTGCTCGGTCCGCTGGCGCCGGGCGCGCGGCGTGCCCAGGTAGGGCAGGCGCGCCAGCGCGCGCTCGATCGCCGGACCGAAGGCGCCGGCCAGGCCGCGCGGAATGGTCAGCACCACCGCCACCAGGATCAGGCCGTAGATCAGCCCATGCATGCCGTTGCCCACGCTCGACAGCCAGCCGCGCGCCAGCTCGGCGATCGGCAGCACCAGGAAGGTGCCGGCGATGGGGCCGGCCACCGTGCCCAGGCCGCCGATCAGCGCGAACATCGCCACCTGGATCGACAGCTCCAGCGAAAAAGCCGAGCTGGGGTCGACGAAGGTCAGGTAGGTGATATGGAAGGTGCCGATCACGCTGGTCAGCATGGCCGACACCACCGCCGCGATGATTTTGACGCGCACCGTGTGGATGCCGACCGCCAGCGCCGCGTCCTCGCGCTCGCGGATGGCGATCAGGTAGTGGCCGATGCGCGACTTGCGGATGTACCAGGATACCCAGGTCACCAGCAGGAACAGGCCGAAGGCGATGATCACGTAGTTGATCTTTTCGCGGAACACGATCCAGGTCCAGCCGATGTTCAACGGCAGGCTGATGCCGCTGGAGCCGCCGGTCCAGCTTTCTTCGTGGATCACCAGCAGCCGCACCACCTCCAGGATGGCGATGGTGGCCAGCGCGAAGAACGGGCCGCGCAGGCGCAGCGTGGGATAGCTGATCAGGATCGCCACGGCGCCGGAAATGACCGCGCCCGCCAGCATGCCGAACCACGGCGAGATGCCGAAGTTCTGCGTCAGCAGGGTGGCGGTGTAGCCGCCGATGCCGTAGAACACCGCGTGGCCCAGCGACAGCTGGCCGGCGTAGCCGCCGACGATGTTCCAGGCCACCGACAGCGCGGAAAAGACGAACAGCAGGACGAACAGGTTGGTCCAGAATGGCGTGCCGGCGACCACCGGCACGATGAACATGGCGGTCAGCAGAATCAGGCTGACGTAGGCTTTGGGGCTTCGAAAGTCGGGAAACACGTCTCGCTCCTTGTGGCTCTGATCACTCTGTGCCGACGCCGAACAGGCCGGTCGGACGCAGGACAAGGATCAAGAGGAAGATCCCGAAATAGACGACCTCTTTCAGGTCGGGGGCGATGTAGTAGCCGGCCAGGGTGTCGACGATGCCGATGATCATCGACCCGGCCACCGCGCCATACAGGCTGCCCAGGCCGCCCAGCACCACGATCACGAAGGCGGTCAGCACGAAGTACGTGCCCACCGTCGGGAACACCGGATACTGCGGCGCCAGCAGGCCGGCGGCGATGCCGACGAAGGCGGTGCCCAGGCCGAAGGCGATGGCATAGACGTTGTTGACGTTCACGCCCATCAGCGTGGCGGCGTACCGGTGCTGCGCCACCGCCCGCAGCGCGCGGCCCAGATAGGTGCGGTGCATGAACAGGTGCAGCAGCACGGCCAGGCCCAGGCCGACCACGAAGGTCACCAGCTGGCCGGTGACCATGGTGTAGTTGCCAATGTCGAGCGTGCTGGTGCCCAGTTGCACCGGGGCGCGGTACACGTTGGCGCCGAATATCACCAGCGCCAGGTTCAGCAGAATGGTGGAGACGCCCACCGTGGCGAAGATCTGGATGTGCTGGTCGGCATTGAGCAGCGGCTGGATGATGCCCTTCTGCGTCAGCGCGCCCAGCGCGAACAGGATGACCGCCACCGGCACCAGGCCGATGTACGGATGCACGCCGAACTGCGCCGCGATCAGGTAGACCGCGTACATGCCGATCATCAGGAATTCGCCGTGCGCGAAGTTGACGACGCGGACCACGCCGAAGATCAGCGTCAGCCCCAGGCTGATGATGGTGTAGGCGCCGCCCAGCAACAGGCCATTGATGACCAGTTGAATGAAGATATCCATGGTGCAACCTCTTAGAGCGGGGCTGGCCCCGGCGCCGCGCCGTCTTCGGCGGGGCCGGGGCCGCGGGCCCCAGTGAAACGCCGGACGCCCCCGAGCGTCCGGTTGCCGGCAAGTCGTCGCGGCCGGCGCGATGGCGTCATCGCGCCGGCCCTGGCGTTTTATTTCTTGAAGACGGGCTTGCCGAGCGCGAGGTTGTCAGGGGCGATGGTGACCAGCTTGCCGTCCTGCCACTGCATCACGTAGAACGTGGAGGCCTTGTTCTGGCCATCTTCGCCGAAATCGAAGCCCCAGCCGTTGGCGGTCTGGCCCGCCGGCTTCTTATAGGCCAGCACGGCCGCGCGGATCTTGTCCTTGTCGGTCGATTTGGCATTGGCGATGGCTGCGAAGAAGGCCTTGGCGCCGACATAGTTGGTCAGGCTGTGGCCCGATTGCGGGTCGCTCTTGTAGGTGGCCTTGTAGGCTTGCAGGAACTTTTCCAGGCCAGGCGCGCCGGCCGGGTTGATGGACGCCTGCGGGAAGTCCAGGTCGAACACGCCGTTCATGTCGGCGCCCACGGCCTTGGCGGTGTCGGCCAGCGAGTAGCCGCCGCCAGCGCCGATCACCACCTCGGGCTTGAAGCCGGCGGCGCGCGCCTGGCTGAAGTACAGGATGGCGTCGTTCTGGTACGCGGTCTGCAGCACCACATTGACCTTGGCGCCCTTCAGGCGCAGGATCAGCGAGGACAGGTCGACCGTCTTGGCCGAGTAGGGCAGCACTTCGGCCACGGTGTAGCCCAATTCCTGGGCGCGCTTTTTCTCGGTGGCGGCCACGTCGGTGCCGTAGGGGCCGTCCTCGTGGATGATGCCGATGCGGATGTCCTTGGGGTTCAGGCCCATGCCGGGCGCGATGATGTCATGCAGCGCATTGACCACCGCCACGCCGTACAGACCGGTGTTGGGGTTGCTGCGGAACAGGTACTTGTAGCCGCGCGTGGTGATCTTGTGGGCGGTGGCGCCCAGTTCGAAGTAGGGCACGCCGGCCAGTTCGGTCACGGGCGAGGCCGCGTACGAGATGCCCGAGGCGTAGCTGCCGAACACGCCCACCACGTTGGACGAGATCAGGCGCTTGGTTTCGGACACGGCCTGCGTCGGGTCCACCGCGTCGGCCTTGATGATCTGGATCTTCTCGCCGTTGATGCCGCCCGCGGCGTTGATCTCGTTGACGGCCAGTTCGAGGCCGCGGTAGCTCTCTTGTCCCAGCAGCGCCAGGGCGCCGCTGAACGGGAAGAGGGCGCCCACTTTCATGTCGGCCGCCGCGGTGCCGCTGGCCAGGACGCCGCACAGTCCCAGCGCGATGGCGAATTTATTGATCTTGAACACTGTCTACGCTCCTTTGTGGGTATGGGGTGCGGACTTTCTACTGTCTCGTCCGTCTGTTTTTAAATATATGATATATGGGCCGGAGGGGGTCAAAGACCTCGTCCTGGATTCTAGTGCCGGACTCGTCCGGCTGAATCGGGGATTTCCCTCAAGCCGCATGGATAAAGCGTTTCCAGGCGATTTTGTGGTGCCTTCCAGGCTGAATTCCGCTGTGCGGATGTTTATTTTCGGATACTTTCCGGGTTCCGCCGAAAGCAAGAAAACTCCCCTTCAAATCATATATCCTATATGATCAAAAGGCGTTTCAGCAGAAAAATCCAGGAGACAGGAGCATGTTCGAGGAAGTGGATTTCGCCGGCAAAAAGGTACTCATCACCGCCGGCGCCGATGGGTTGGGCCTGGAAATGGCGCAGGTGTTTCACCGGGCCGGGGCCGCCGTGCTGGTGTGCGACGTCAATCGCGAGCGCCTGGCGGCCTTGCCGGCCGAGTTGCCCGGCGTGCGGGCGGTATACGCGGACGTGTCGGATGAAGACAGCGTGGCTGCGCTGTTCGACGCCGTGCGCCAGCAGTTGGGCGGGCTGGACATCCTGGTCAACAACGCTGGCGTGGCCGGCCCCACCGGTTTCGTCGAGACCCTCTCCAAGACCGATTGGGACCGCACCCTGGCGGTCAACATCACCGGCCAGTTCCTGTGCGCGCGCCAGGCCATCCCGCTGCTCAAGCAGTCGCGCGCCGGCGTCATGATCAACCTGTCGTCGGCCGCCGGCCATCTGGGTTTTGCCGGACGCTCGGTCTACTCGGCCTCCAAATGGGCGGTGATCGGCTTCACCAAGTCGCTGGCGATCGAGCTGGGCGGCCACGGCATCCGCGTCAACGCCATCCTGCCGGGCGCGGTCGAGGGGCCGCGCATCCGCGCCGTGATCGACGCCAAGGCGCAAACGCTGGGCAAGCCGGTCGAGGAAATCGCCGCGCTCTACGAGAACCAGGCGGCGCTGGGGCGCATGGTGACGGCGCGCGACATCGCCAACATGGTGCTGTTCAACGCCAGCGAGGCCGCCCGCAGCGTGACCGGGCAGGCCATCGTGGTGGACGGCTTCACGCAGAAGCTCTATTGATGGCGGCCGATCCGCAGCGGCGCCGCGCCGCCATCATCGGCACCGGCCTGATCGGCCAGGCCTGGGCCATCGTGTTCGCGCGCCAGGGCTGGCAGGTGCGCCTGCATGACGTCAACGGCGCCATGCTGGCCGAGGCTGGTACGCTGATCCGGCGCCAGCTCGACCAACTGCAGGCGCACGGCCTGCTGCGCGACGCGGCGGCCGCCGCCGCCCGCATCGAGGTGGCGGCCAGCCTGCCCGAGGCGCTGGCCGGCGCCCGCTACATCCAGGAGAACTCGCCCGAGCGGCGCGACCTCAAGCGCGAGCTGTTCGCGCAGTTGGACGCGGCGGCCGAACCGGACGCGATCATCGGCAGTTCCACGTCCAGCATCCCCGCCAGCGAATTCACCGAAGACCTGCCCGGCCGCCACCGCTGCCTGGTGGCGCATCCGGTCAATCCGCCCTACCTGATCCCGGTGGTGGAGCTGTGCCCGGCGCCCTGGACCAGCGCGGCCGTCATGCAGGCGGCGCGCGACATCATGCTGGACATTGGTCAGAAGCCGGTGACGATGCGGCGCGAGATCGAGGGCTTCATCCTCAACCGCCTGCAGGGCGCGCTGCTGCACGAGGCCTTCCGCCTGGCCGCGGCCGGCATCGCCAGCGCCGAGGATATCGACACCACCGTCAAGGACGGCCTGGGCCTGCGCTGGTCGTTCATGGGACCGTTCGAGACCATCGACCTGAACGCGCCCGGCGGCATCGCCGACTATTGCGCGCGCTACGGCGGGCTGTACCAATCCATCGGCGCCACCCAGCGCGAAGCCGTGCCCTGGGACGGCGCGCGGGTCGAGGCCCTGGCGGCCGAACGGCGCGGCCTGCTGCCGGCCGATGAGCTGACGGCGCGCCGCTACTGGCGCGACGAACAACTGATGCGCCTGATGCGCCACAAGCAACAGCAAGACAACGGAGACGAAAATGGCTAAAGCCAAGCAGAAAGTCGTGATCACCTGCGCCGTGACGGGCGCCATCCACACGCCCAGCATGTCGCCGCACCTGCCGGTGACGGCCGACGAGATCGCCGAGGCCGCCATCGGCGCGGCCCGCGCCGGCGCCGCCGTGCTGCACCTGCACGCGCGCGACCCCGAGACCGGCAAGCCGTCGCAGGACCCGGCGCTGTTCGAGCCGTTCCTCAAGCGCATCAAGGCCGAGACCGACGCCATCATCAACATCACCACCGGCGGCAGTCCGCACATGACGGTGCAGGAGCGCATGCGCCCGGCCACCACCTTCAAGCCGGAACTGGCGTCGCTGAACATGGGTTCGATGAACTTCGGCCTGTTTCCGATGCTGGGCCGCTTCCAGGACTTCAAGCACGAGTGGGAGCGCGAGCACCTGGAGAACAGCCGCTCGCTGATCTTCCGCAACACCTACCAGGACATCGAATCGATCCTGGAACTGGGCAACGCCAACGGCACCCGCTTCGAGTTCGAGTGCTACGACATCAGCCACCTGTACAACCTGGCGCACTTCGTCGATCGCGGCCTGGTGAAGTCGCCGCCGTTCATCCAGTCGGTGTTCGGCATCCTGGGCGGCATCGGCCCGCATCCGGAAGACCTGATGCACATGAAGCGCACCGCCGATCGCCTGTTCGGCAATGAATACGAATGGTCGATTCTGGGCGCCGGCCGCAACCAGATGCCGCTGGCCACCATCGGCGCGGCGATGGGCTCGAACGTGCGGGTGGGGCTGGAGGATTCGCTGTGGATCGGACCGGGCCAGTTGGCCGAGTCGAATCGCTCGCAGGTCGAGCGCATCCGCACCATACTGGAAGCGCTCAACCTGGAGGTGGCCACGCCGGCCGAGACCCGCGCCAAGCTGGGTTTGAAAGGCGGCGACAACGTGGCGTTCTAGCACGCGCCGGCCGCGCCGGCGCCGCGTGTCGGGGTGACGCCTCGGCGCGGCGCCGGGTTCGCGGGCCATGGCGCCGGGCGGATGGCCCGGCGCGGGTCAGGCGTGGCGGCGCAAAGCGTCGACGAGGGTCTTGATGTCCAGCGGACGATCGAAATTGGCGGCATGGCGCGCGGCTAGCGTCAGTTCGGCGGCCTGCGCCAGTTCGGCCGCGGACGGCGCGGGCGCGCCCAGTGCCGCCAGCGTGGTCGGCAGCCCGACCTGTTCGTACCATTGCGTCAGGGTAGCCAGCATGCCGTCCTGGCGCGCCTCCAGGTCGAGCTGCACCAGCAGGCCGACGGCCACCAGCAGCCCGTGCGGCGCGCTGGCCAGGCCGTTGATCTGCGGCAGGCCGCGTGTCAGGGCGTGGGCGATCGACAGGCCGCCGCTCTCGAAACCCAGGCCGCTCATCAGGATCATGGCTTCCACCGCGCGTTCAAAGGCGGGCGTGGGCTGGCCGCTGCCGGCGGCCGCCAGCGCGTCGGCGCCGTCGGCCAGCAGCGTGCGCAGGCAGCCGTCGGCGATCAGTTGGGCCGTCAGCGGCGGGGCGCCGTCGTACATGTTGCGCCCGCCGTTGCGGGCGCATTGTTCGGCCTCGAATTTCTTGGAGATGGCATCGCCCAGGCCGGCGCGAAAGAACGCGGCGGGCGCGGTGGCGATGACGGCGGTGTCGACCAGCACGATGGTCGGGTTGAACAGCATGTGCTCGACCGCCAGGAGGTTGTGATGGGCGTCGTACAGCACGTAGTTCTTGCTGGTGGGCGCGTCGTTCGAGGCGACCGTGGGCACGGTGACGAGGTGGCAGTGTCCGGCCTTGGCCACCGCCTTGCCGGCGTCCAGCGCCTTGCCGCCGCCCACCGCGATCACCATGTCGATGCCGGCGGCCGCGGCCTGCGCGCGCAGCGCCGCGATCGACGCGGGCGTGATGTCGCCTTCAACCGGCAGGGCCGTCAGCGCCACGCCGTGGGCGCCGCACAATGCTTCGATTCTCGGGCCCAGCACGCCCTGCACGTAACGGTCGATGACCAGGGCGGCGCGGCGGCCGAACAGGGCGGCGTAACCGCCCAGTGCGTCGAGGGCGCCGGCTCCCTGGATGTAGCGGCCGGGAGCACCGAAAATCTTCAGCATCGAATCTTCCTATTTGCGAGGCCCGGGCGGGCGGTAGTCGAGTTCTTTTTCGCGTTCGACCAACCAGTCGATCATGATCTTGCCGCCCCACACCAGGTCGGCCTGGATCGCCTTGGTGGCGGCTTCGGGGTCGCGCGCCTCCAGCGCGGCCAGCACCGCTTCGTGGCGGTGCTCGTCCTGGGAATAGTCGAGCCCGGCGGTCTTGACGTGGAACACCTTGAGGATCGGGCCGGTGATGACCCAGAACGATTCCACGGTGTTGCGCAGGATGGGCTTGTTGCTGGCTTCCAGAATGCCGAAGTGGAACTTGCGGTTCAGGTAGCTGGCGCGCTTGGGGTCGGTCGAGGTGCAGGAGATGAAGTCCTTCTGCAGCGCGATCAGGTTGTCCAGTTGCTTGCGCGTGATGTTCCTGGCGGCCTCGGCCGCGCCCATGCCTTCGAGATGGAAGCGGATCTGCTGGATCTCGCGCAGCTTTTCCGAATTGACGTAGGGCACGTAGACCGCGGTGGCGGCCTGCATTTCCAGGCCCTGTTCGCTGATGAGGCGGAAGATGGCCTCGCGCACGGGCGTGATCGAGACGCCCATTTCCTGGGCCAGCTCGCCAATGATGAGGCGCTCTCCGGGTTCGTACTGCCCGTTGATCAGGGCACTGCGGATCTCGTTGTAGACCTTGACGGAGAGGTTCTCTTTTTTTACCGGTTTCAGGCTGGGCATGACGGTCGAGGCTTGCGGGTTCGATGGAATGGGGGCAAGCCGTGAAACGGCGCCCGGCTGAATTCTATCCCGCCCTGGCCAATTCAAGCGCGATGGGTATATTATATATCATATATTCTAATGCGCGGAGGAGACGCCATGCGCCAGGACCGGGGTGACCCCACAGAAGACGAGTTGCGGAGGCTGCGGGAAAAGGCCCGTCATATCCGTTTGGAAACCATCCGGCTGATCGAGATCGCCAAGGTCGGGCACTACAGCTCGGTGTTTTCATGCGCCGAGATCTTTGCCGCGCTGTACTACGACGTGATGCGGCTGCGGCCGGGCGAGCCGGCCTGGCCGGACCGCGACCGCTTCCTGATGGGCAAGGGCCACGCGGCGGTAGGGCTGTTCCCGGTGCTGGCCGACCACGGCTTTATCCCGCATGCGCTGCTGGACGGCT
Organism: Achromobacter pulmonis; assembly: GCF_902859765.1. Taxonomy (GTDB): domain Bacteria; phylum Pseudomonadota; class Gammaproteobacteria; order Burkholderiales; family Burkholderiaceae_B; genus Achromobacter; species Achromobacter pulmonis. The sequence continues at coordinate 128,807 of NZ_CADIJV010000007.1, read as the reverse complement.
ACACCCGCCTGGGCAGTCCGCTGGGCGACCATCCCGACATGACCAAGGTGCCGGGGGTGGATTTCAGTTCCGGCTCCATTGGCCACGCGCTGTCCAACGGCGCCGGCATGGCGCTGGGCGGCCGCATGAGCCAGCGCGACTTCAACGTGTTCGTGATGCTGGGCGACGGCGAGATGCAGGAAGGGCAGGTGTGGGAAGCGGCGCTGTTCGCCGCGCATCACAAACTGTCGCGCCTGGTCGCCATCATCGACCGCAACGGCTACCAGCTCGACGGCAAGGTTGACGACGTGATCGGCGTGGAATCGCTGCGCGACAAGTGGCAGGCCTTCGGTTGGGAGGTGCACGAGGTCGACGGCCACGACCTGGTGGCGCTGACCGCGCTGCTGCGCCGCCTGCGCGCCGACCAGGCGCGCGCGCGGCCCGCCTGCGTCATCGCCAAAACCATCAAGGGCAAGGGCGTTTCCCATATGGAAACCGAACCTGGCTGGCATCTGGGCTACTTGGCGCCGCAGGACGCGCAGGCCGCCATCGACGAAATCATGACCCGCGAGATCTGAATGGCACAGGCACAGACGCTTTCCCCCGATTCCTGGCAGTACCGCGCCCTGAACGCGGTGAACCCCGGGCTGTCGTATCTTTCCGACGCGCTGATCGAGCTGGCGCGGGCCGGGCATCCGGTGGTGGCCGGCTCGGCCGACCTGCAATATTCCAATGGCCTGAACCGCTTCGCCTCGGCCTACCCCGACCGCTACGTACAGTTCGGCATTTCCGAGCAGAACATGGTGTCGGCCGCGGCCGGCCTGGCCACCACCGGCGCGATGCCGTTCGTGGCCACCTTTGCCTCGTTCCTGGGCTTGCTGTGCTGCGAACAGATCCGCATGGACGTGGCCTATACCAAGCTGCCGGTGCGGCTGATCGGCCATCACACCGGCATCAGCCTGGGCTTCTACGGCACGTCGCACCACGCCACCGAAGACATCTCCACCATGCGCGCCATCGCCGGGCTGACCGTGGTGTCGCCGGCCGACGGGCCGCAACTGGCGGCGGCCATCAAGGCCTCGGCGGACTGGCCCGAGCCGATCTACTTCCGCATCGGCCGCGGCCGCGATCCGCAGGTCTATGACGACGGCACGTCGTTCACCTTCGGCCGCGCCATCGTCCATTCTCGCGGCAGCGACCTGAACATCATCGCCTGCGGCATCACGCTGCACGCGGCGCTGGAGGCCGCCGCGCGGCTGCGCGAAGATGGCCTGTCGGTAGGCGTGATCGACATGCCGACCCTCAAGCCGCTGGACCGCGAAGCGGTGCTGGATGCGGCCGGGCAGGCGCGCGCGCTGCTGACGGTGGAGGAACACAATGTCATGGGCGGCCTGGGCTCGGCGGTGGCCGAGGTGCTGGCGGACGCCGGCAGCGGCACGCGCCTGCGGCGCCATGGCATCTACGACGAATACAGCCTGATCGCGCCGCCTACCACGCTGTACGCCCATTACCGGCTCGACGGCGCCGGCATCGAGGCGGTGGCGCGCGAACTGCTGCAGCGATAGGGCATGGCGGCATTGAAAGGCGCCCGGCGCGGCGCCACGACACGGAGACAAGCAATGAAGGAAATCAGCGGCAATACCCGCCTGTTCGGCATCCTGGCCGACCCGATCTATCACGTCAAAACCCCGCAGCGCCTGAACGAGCATTTCGCCCGCATCGGCTTCGATGGGGTTTGCGTGCCGTTCCATGCGCGGCCGGATAACCTGGCCGAGGTGGTGGCCGGGTTGCGCCGGCTGGAGAACCTGGGCGGCCTGATCATCACCATGCCGCACAAGGCGGCGATCCTGGCGCTGGCCGACGACGCCACGCCGGTGGCGCGCAAGATCGGCGCGGCCAATGTGGTGCGGCGCGAGGCCGACGGCCGCCTGGTGGCGCACATGCTGGACGGCGAGGGCTTCGTGCGCGGCCTGCGCACGCACGGCGTGGCGCCCGAGGACAAGAGCGCCTATCTGGCCGGGGCCGGCGGCGCGGCCAATGCCATCGGCTTCGCCCTGGTGCAGGCGGGCGTGTCGCGGCTGACCATCGCCAACCGCACGCCGGCCAAGGCCGAGGACCTGAAGGCGCGCATCCTGTCGCTGCATCCCGGGGCCGACATCACGGTCGGCACGGCCGATCCGGCGGGCCATGACCTGGTGGTCAACGGCACTTCGCTGGGCATGAAGCCGGACGACGCGCTGCCGCTGGACACGGCGCGCCTGACGCCCGACCAATTGGTGTGCGAGGTCATCATGCAGCCGGCCGATACGCCGTTGCTGGTGGCGGCGCGGGCGCGCGGCTGCAAGGTGCACTACGGCGCGCCGATGCTGGCCGGGCAGATCGAGCTGATGGCGGAAATGATGGGCGTGGCGCCGGCCGCGCGGGCATGAGGCGGCGACGGACCAGACGATGGGCGATTACGACTTCATTATCGCGGGCGGCGGCACGGCCGGCTGCATCCTGGCCAACCGCTTGACGGCCGACGGGCGCCACCGGGTGCTGATGCTGGAGGCCGGGCACGAGGCGCGCAGCATGTGGATCTCGATCCCGGCGGGCTTTTCCAAGCTGCTGGTGAACCCCGACTACAACTGGCGCTTTGCCACCGAGCCGGAGGACAACGTCTACGGCCGCGCCATTGCCGTGCCGCGCGGCAAGGGCCTGGGCGGCTCGACGCTTATAAACGGCATGATCTACGTGCGCGGCCGGCCGCAGGACTACGACGGTTGGGAGGCCGCTGGCGCCACCGGCTGGGGCGCGCGCACCGCCGAGCGCGTGTTCCGCAAGATCGAGTGCTATGAGCCGGGCGGCCCGACCCGCGGCAAGTCCGGCCCGATGCACGTGGAGGAAGTGGCCGAGCGCTTTCCGCTGTCCGACGCCTTCCTGCGCGCGGCGCAGGAAGACGGCCTGCCGCTCAATCCCGACTACAACGCCGGCTGCCAGGACGGGGTCGGCTATTACCAGGTGGTGCAGCGCCACGGGCGCCGCTGGAGCGTGGTGGACGGTTACCTGAAACCCGCCGCCGGCCGCAAGAACCTGACGGTGGAATGCGGCGCCCACGTGACGCGGCTGCTGTTCGAGGGCAAGCGTTGCGTCGGCGTGGCGTACCGCAAGAACGGCCAGGAATTTACCGTGCGGGCGCGGCGCGAGACGCTGCTGTGCCTGGGCGCGGTGCAGTCGCCGCAATTGCTGGAGCTGTCGGGCGTGGGCAACCCCGCGCTGCTGCGATCCTTCGGCATCGCGGTGGTGCACGCCCAACCGCAGGTGGGCGAGAACTACATCGACCATTTCGCCACGCGCATGAACTGGCGGGTCAGGAACACCGTGACGCTTAACGAGATGTCGCGCGGCTGGCGTCTGGCGCAGCAGGTGGCGCGCTACTACACCCGCCGCAAGGGCATCCTGACGCTGGGAACGGGGCTGGTGCACGGTTTCGTCAAGAGCGCGCCGGACCTGCCGGCGGCCGACGTGCAGTATTTCTTCGTGCACGCCAGCTACGCCAACGCGGCCGAGCGCATCCTCGATCGCGCGCCGGGTATGACCATCGGCGTGGCGCAACTGCGGCCGGAGTCAGTGGGCTCGATCCACCTGAAGTCGGCCGACCCGCTGGCGGCGCCGTCGATCCGGCCGAACTTCCTGTCGGCGCAGGTCGACCGCGACAGTCTGGTGGGTGGCATGCGGGTGGCGCGGCGCATCGTGCAGCGGCCGGCCCTGCGGCACTATGTGGAAAGCGAGTTGAGCCCGGGGGCGGCGGTGGACAGTGATGACGCGTGGCTGGATTTCCTGCGCCGCAACGGCCAGACCATCTATCACCCGATCGGTACCTGCCGCATGGGCGTGGACGCCGATGCCGTCACCGACCCGCGCCTGCGCGTCAACGGCATCGCCGGCCTGCGGGTGGTGGACGCGTCGGTGATGCCGAGGATGGTGTCCGGCAATACCCAGGCGGCGGTGATGATGGTGGCCGAGCGCGGCGCCGAGATGATCCTGGAGGATGCCGCTGTCGCGTGACCCGGGGACGGCTCGTGACCGCGAGTTCTAAGTTTTTATCAATAAAAACTGATTTTGGATTGAAGCCGGGCCAATCGAAGCAAGAATCAGGAGTGATTGCTATAAACATAAGGGTAAATACTTAAGTCCCGTGTCTTGTGGGAAGGCTGGAATTCTCTTAATTTGTTTTATCAATAAAAAAGAATTTCATGAGACGCGGCGTTCGCGCCGTCCGACCTTCCCACCGACGAGAAGAGACATGACCCTACGTTTGCAAGACAAGCGGGCGCTGGTCACGGCAGCCGGCAACGGCATCGGCCGCGCCAGCGCCCTGGCCATGGCGCGCGAGGGCGCCCAGGTCTGGGCCACCGACATCAACGAGGCCGCGCTCGCCGACTTGGCGAATGAGGCCCGCGAAGCGGGTCTGGACGGGCTTCGCACCCGGGTGCTGAACGTGCGCGACGGCGCGGCCGTGGCGGCCTGCGCCCGCGAGACCGGCGCGGTGGACGTGCTGTTCAATTGCGCCGGCTTCGTCCACGCCGGCACCGTGCTGGACTGCGAGGAAGCCGACTGGGACTTCAGCATGGACCTGAACGTCAAGACCATGTACCGCACCATCCGCGCCTACCTGCCGGCGATGCTGGCGCGCGGCGGCTCGATCATCAACATGGCCTCGGCCGCCTCCAGCGTGAAGGGCGTGCCCAACCGCTTCGTCTATGGCGCCTCCAAGGCCGCCGTGATCGGCCTGACCAAGGCGGTGGCGGCCGACTTCGTGACGCGCGGCATCCGCTGCAACGCCATCTGCCCCGGCACCGTCGAATCGCCTTCGCTGCGCGAGCGCATTGCCGCCCAGGCGCGCCAGCAGGGCAGCGACGAGGCGGCCGTACGCGCCGCCTTCGTGGCGCGCCAGCCGATCGGCCGGGTCGGCCGGGTCGAAGAAGTCGCGGCGCTGGTGGTCTATCTGGCCAGCGACGAATCCGCCTTCACCACCGGCACCACCCACGTCATCGACGGCGGCTGGTCCAACTGACCCGCTCGCGCGCGCTTTTTTCTTTCAAGGACTCTGCATGAAACTCGTACGCTACGGCCAACCCGGCCAGGAAAAACCCGGCCTCATCGACGCCCAGGGCGCGCTGCGCGACCTGTCGGGCGCGGTGGCCGACATCGATAGCGCCGCCATCGCCCCGGCCGCCTTGGCCAGGCTGGCGAAACTCGACCCGGCCAGCCTGCCGCGCGTGGATGGCGCGGTGCGCTACGGCTGCCCCGTCAGCGGGGTCGGCAAGATCGTCTGCGTCGGCCTGAACTACGCCGACCACGCCGCCGAATCGGGCCTGCCGGTGCCGGCCGAGCCGGTGCTGTTCCTCAAGCCCAGCTCGTCGCTCAGCGGCCCCAACGATCCGGTGATCATCCCGCGCGGCTCGGTCAAGACCGACTGGGAAGTGGAGCTGGGCGTGGTCATCGGCAAGCAGGCGTCGTACGTGGAGGAAAGCGAGGCCATGGACTACGTGGCCGGCTACACCGTGGTCAACGATGTGTCCGAGCGCGAATACCAGATCGAGCGCGGCGGCCAGTGGGACAAGGGCAAGGGCTGCGACACCTTCGCGCCGGTCGGCCCGTGGCTGGTGACGCGAGACGAGATCGCCGATCCCCAGGACCTGGACATGTGGCTGGAGGTAAACGGCCACCGGTTCCAGAACGGCAGCACGCGCACCATGGTGTTCGGGGTCAAGACGCTGGTCAGCTACATCAGCCGCTTCATGTCGCTGATGCCGGGCGACATCATCAGCACCGGCACGCCGCCGGGAGTGGGCCTGGGCCAGAAGCCGCCGGTGTACCTGAAGGCGGGCGACGAGATGCGCCTGGGTATCGCCGGGCTGGGCGAACAGCGCCAGGCCCTGCGGGCCTGGCGCCGGGCCGAATAGAATCGGGCTTCAACCCCACGCCGACGCCATGACCGCTTCCAAGATTTCCGCCGCCGATTCCATGCCGACCGAGGCCGACGTCCCGGACGCGCCGGGCGCGCAGCGCTATGCCGCGCCCGCCCTGGAAAAGGGGCTGGACATCCTGGAGGCGCTGGCCGCCAGCCCGGCCGGCTACACGCTGGCCGAGCTGGCGCAGCAGATCGGCCGCAGCGTCAGCGAGATCTTCCGCATGGCGGTGACGCTGCAGCGGCGCGGCTACGTGCAGGTCGACGACAACGACCGCTACACGCTGACGCTGAAGATGTTCGAGCTGGCGCACCGCCAGCAGCCGCTCAAATCGCTGGTGAGCGTGGCGCTGCCGCTGCTGCGCGAACTGGCCAACCGTTCGCGCCAGTCATGCCACCTGGCGGTCTACCAGGCGGGCCGGGTGGTGGTGATCGCGCAGGTCGACAGCCCCGAGCGCTGGTCGTTCGGCCTGAAGGTGGGCGTGATGATGGGCCTGACCGACACCTCCTCGGGCCACGTGCTGCTGGCCTTCCGCGACGAGGTCGAGCGCACCCGCATGCTGGCCGCCCATATCAAGGTGGAAGGCGAGCTGGAATCGGACCCGGGCGAGTTGTTTCCGCTCCTGGCCGACGTGCGCAGGAACGGCTGCGCCTGCATGCCAAGCCGCCAGATCCGCGGCATCACCAATGTCGCCTTCCCGGTGATGGGCGCGGGCGACCAGGCCATCGCCGCCATCAATGTGCCGCACATCGAGCGCATCGACCGCAAGGAATCACCCAGCATCGCGCAGGTGCAGGAGATCGTCGGCAATATCGCGCAGCGGCTGTCGACCCTGATGGGGTACAGCGGCTACCTGCCCGAGCAGGCGTAGTTCAGCGGCCGGCCGATGCCGGCGCCGCGCCGCCGGCCGCGAGCTGTTCGAGCGGAGCGAGGCACAGCACGTAGAGTTTGCCCTGGCGGTTGGCGACGATGCCTTCGCGCCGCCACCTGGCGAAGATGCGGCTCAGGGTCTCGGCGCGCATGCCGAGCTTGACCGCGATCTGCGAATGGCTCAAGGGCAGGACGAGCGGCTGCCCAGCCCGCGGCTTGCCGGCGCGCAGCACGTATTCGGCCAGCCGCTGCTGCGCCGAACTGGACGTCAGCCAGTCGATGCGGTCGGTGTGGTGCCGCACCAGCCAGGCGCCATGCGAGGCCACGCGGCAGGCCAGGCGGCCATCGTCGCGGCACAGTTGCAGGAAGGCGCCGTGCGGCACCAGGCAACCGCTGCCGTCGCGGTGCGCGCGGATGTGATGAAGATGGCGCGGGGCGGATTCGAACAGGGTCAGCACCGACAGCCAGCCGCCCGGGCCGACTTCGCCGAATACCTTTTCGCCGCCGTCGGCGGTATAGCGCAGGCCTTGCACCCACCCCTCGCACACCAGCAGGCATGAAGTCGCCGACTGGCCCTCGGAGAACAGGGTGTCGCCCGCCGCGAACCGCAGCCAGCGGCCGTGCGCGGCCAGCGCCCCAAGCGCCGCCTCGGGGATGCCTTCGAACCAGGGATGGCGCCGCAACGCGGCGAGCACAAGCGACCGGGACGAATTGACAATAGTCATTTGAATGGCAGGGGGGGATACCTAGAATTCGAATCGAAAATGATTCTTGTTCAGATGCTATCACCGTGAAAAAATGCGAGGCCAGGACGCCGCCGAAATCGCGCCGCCTTATAAATCTCCCTATGGTGCCGGCGGCCTTGCTGGCGCTGGCAGCCGCGTCCGGCGCGCTGGCGGCGCCGCTGTCCTTCAACGACATGCTCGGCAATCCGGTCACGCAGGCCGCGCCCTCGACGCGCGCGGTCTCGCTGCCGATGCCGGGCGGCACGCTGCTGATGTCGCTGGACGGCGGTTCGTCGCGGCACCTGGCCGGCATGCATCCCGATTCCTATGCACGCATGGCGGATCCGCTGCCCTCGCGCCTGTTTCCCCACATGGAAAGCGTGCGCTCGGACATCACCCGCTCGGGCTTCGTGCCGAACGTGGAAACCCTGCTGCAGATCCAGCCCGACATGGTGTGGCAGTGGGGCCACATGGGCGACGATCTGCTCGCGCCGTTGCGCAATGCCGGCCTGCCGGTGGCCGCGTTGCTGTACGGCACCGATGTGCGCACCCGCGAGTGGATCCGGTTGATGGGGCATTCGCTCGGGCAGGACGCGCACGCCGCCCGGCAACTGGCGTGGCGCGATGAGGTGCGCGCGCGGATTCTCGATGTCACTGCCGGCCTGCGCGCCGACGAACGCCCCGGCGTGCTGTATCTGTCGCGATACCGGCCGCAGTTGCGCACCTCGGGCGCGGGCAGCAGTTTCGATGACGACATCCAATTGACCGGCGGGCGCAACGTGGCGGCCGCGGTGGTCGGCACCGGCCAGTCGGTCGGCATCGAGCAGATCATGGCCTGGGCGCCGGACGTGATCCTGCTGAACAATTTCGAGTCGGGCCTGACGCCGGCCATGATCTACGCCGATCCGCTGTTCGCGGACATCCCGGCCGTGCGCAGCCACCGCGTCTACCTGATTCCGGCGGGAGGCTACATCTGGGATCCCCCCAGCCAGGAATCGCCGTTGTACTGGCAGTGGCTGAGCCAGTTGCTGCATCCGGAGCGGTTCGATTGGCCGCTGCGCGAGCACATCACGCAGGCCTACGCCTGGTTGTACGGCTATGACATCGGCGCCGCCGATATCGACAGGGTGCTGCGCATGCGATTGAACCAAGGGGCCGCCGGCTATGACCGCCTGCATTGAACGCGCCCCCGGGCGCGGCGAAGGCCGGCGGTCCGCGTGGCCCTGGTGGTTGATGATCGCCGCGGTGCCGCTGTCGGCATTGGCCGCGTTGTGCGTGGGACGCTATGCCTTGCCGGTGTCGCACGTGGCCGCCGTGCTGGGAAAGGCGCTGTTGCCCGATGGCCTGGCCGCGTGGCTGCCGTCCATTGCCGATGCCGAGCGCCGCGTGGTGCTGCTGGTGCGCCTGCCGCGGGTGCTGCTGGCGCTGCTGGCCGGCTCCAGCCTGGCGCTGTGCGGCGCGGCCTTGCAGGGCGCTTTCCGCAATCCCCTGGTCGGGCCGCAGATACTCGGCATCTCCTCCGGCGCGGCATTCGGCGGCTGCGCCGCGATCCTGCTGTTCTCGTCGTTGTGGGCCACCCTGGGGCTGGCTTTCGCCGGCGGGTTGCTGGCGGTGGCTATCGTCTACCTGCTGGGCCGTTCGCAGGGCCGCACCACCATCCTGATGCTGGTGCTGGCGGGCGTGGTCACCAGCGCCTTCTTTTCCGCGCTGATCTCGCTGGCCACCTACTTCGCCGATCCCTACGACAGCCTGCCGGCGATCGTGTTCTGGCTGATGGGCAGTTTCGCCACGGCGTCGTATGTCAAGCTGGCGGCGGCGCTGGCGCCGATCATGGCCGGCATGGGCCTGTTGTTCGCGCTGCGGTTCCGCATCAACGTGCTGTCGCTGGGTGACGAGCAGGCCAGCGCTATGGGGCTGGCGGTCGAACCGCTGCGCTGGATGCTGCTGGGTTGCGCCACGCTGGTGGTGTCCGCCAGCGTGGCGGTATCGGGCACGGTGGGGTGGGTCGGACTGGTAGTGCCGCACATCGCGCGCATGCTGGTCGGCCCCGACCACCGCGTGCTGCTGCCCGCCAGCGCCTTGCTTGGCGGCACCTACATGGTGTGGGTCGATACCGTCGCCCGCAGCGCCACCAGCGCCGAGATTCCGCTGGGGGTGATCACCGCGTTGATCGGCGCGCCCTTGTTCGCATGGCTGCTGCGCCGCACGCAAGGCCGGGAGGCGGGCCATGCTTGAACTGGATCGCCTTGCCGTGCAGGCCGGCGGCCGCCTGCTGCTGTCGGACCTGTCGCTGCGCGTGCCGGCGGGCGGCGTTCTGGCTGTGCTGGGGCCGAATGGCCGGGGCAAGACCACCTTGCTCAAGACGCTGCTGGGCTTGCAGCCGCCGGCCGCCGGCACGGTTTCCCTGAACGGCCATGCCGCCTACGTGCCGCAGCGCACCGATTCGCTGTTCGCCTATGACGTGCTGGCCATGGTGACCATGGGCCGCGTGCGCCACCTGCGCTGGTGGGCCTCGCCGGGCCCGCGCGACCGCGAAATCGCCCGCGAATGCCTGCGCGCCGTGCGGCTGGAGCATCTGGCGGGGCGGCCGTTCCATGCGCTCAGCGGTGGCGAACAGCAACTGGCCTGCATCGCGCGGGCCATGGCCAGCGCCAGCCCCATCATCGTGCTGGACGAGCCCAGCGCGGCGCTGGACCTGCGCAACCAGGACGTGATCCTGTCGTTGCTGCGGCGGCTGGCGGGCGAGGGCATGGCGGTGGTGTTCTCCACCCATCAGCCGCAGCATGCCCAGCACATCGCCGACCAGACCCTGCTGATGCATCCCGACGCCTGCGAGGCCGGCCCCACTGGCCAGATGTGCACCGACGAGCGCCTGACCCGCCTTTACGGCCTGCCGCTGCGGGTGACCGCCATCGCCGCCGACGGCCGCGAGGTGCCGGGCGTGATTCCGCTTTTCCATTGAACCCGATGAACACGATCGTCTATCTGAACCACTGGACCGGCAGCGGTCCCGCCGCGCTGACCGGCGGCGAGGCGCCGCCGGCCATTGCCGAACCGCTGTACGCCCTGCATCGCCTGGAACTGGCGACGGTGCGCGCCTTGCTGGTGCCGGCCAATACCGATCAGCGCTACCTGCTGTCTCAGCAGGCCCGGCTCGAGGCCTGGCTGCTGGCCGGCGGCACCATGGTGTTCAACGGCCATGTGGCTTACCCCTTCCTGCGCTGGCTGGCGCCGTTCGTGCCCGGTCCGGCGCGCGGCATCGACGGCCTGCGGCTGCACCGCGCCGATGCCCACCCGGTGTTCGAGGGCGTCGATCCGGAACACCTGACCTTCCGCCGCGGCGTGGCCGGCTTCTATGCGCGCGGAGGCAACCCGCCGCCGGCCGGCGCAAGGGTGCTGCACACGCTGGGGCCGGACGCGGTGCCGGTGGATTGGGTGCTGGCGCTGCCCGGGGGCGGCCGCCTGCTGACGCATTCCGGCAACGATATGTGGATGTATGCCGGCAGCGCCGACAGCACCTGCCGCATCGTGCCGCAGCTGTTCGATTGGCTGCACGGGGAGGCGGCATGACTGGCGCCCGTCACCCCGACCCGGCCCGGCGCGAGCCGGTGATTGCCGCGCTGGACGCCGGCACTTACTACCACCACCGCACCTTTCGCACGCCCGAACTGGCGCCGTACATCGACCGGGGGATCTACCTGCCGGAGCTGGATGACGCCGCCCTGGACGGCTGTGACGCCCTGATCGTGTCGTGCCGCATCAACCCGGAGCTGCTGGTGGCGCAGCGCGACCGCTTCGCCCGTTTCCTGGCCGCCGGCAAGACGCTGGTGGCGATGGGCGAAACCGGGTCGCACCGCTGGCTGGACGGGGTGCGCTGGACCGACTGCGAAGTGAACTTCTGGTGGTGGAAGACGCCCGGCGCCGATCCCGGCCTGCGGCTGGCGGCGCCCGGCCATTCGTTGTTCCGCTATCTGACGCTGGCCGATGTCACCTGGCATCAGCACGGCACCTACGCGCCGCCGCCGGGCGCGGTATCGCTGGTCGACAAGGTCGGCGCCGGTTCGGTGCTGTACGAGGACTGCCGCAGCACGGCGGGCCGGCTGATCGTGACCTCGCTGGATCCGATGTATCACCACGGCAGCTATTTCATGCCGGCCACCAGCCGTTTCCTGCGCGGCTTTCTGCCGTGGCTGAAAGATTCCACCCCCGCCGCCTGAGGCGGCGTCCCTTCGGCCTCCGGGCTTTGCCATTGCATTCTCGTATGACTCATTCCTTCCCGCTATCGCCTTTCGCCCACGCCATCCTGCTGGCCGCCGCCAGTCTCGGCGCGCCCGCCATGGCCGCCGACTCCGCCGCGCAACTGCCCGCCATCCGGGTCACGGCCGATGATGCCGCCGCCGACGACGGCCGCCTGCATGCCAGCGGCGCCGTGCCGCCGGCGGCGACGCTCGACCATACGGTCACGCAATCGGTGTCGGTGGTCGACCGCCAGGATCTCGACCGGCTCAGCGCCATCAGCACGCTGGAGCTGCTGGGCCGGATTCCCAACGCCACCATCAATCTGGGCGGCGGCATTGGCGGCACGTTGTTCCTGCGCGGCATGGACACGCTCGATATGCGGGTGCCCGTGTTCATCGACGGCAATCGCTTCCGTGGCCGCAACAAGCTGCAGTTCATGCTCATCAGTCCGACCGAACTGGAGGCCGTCGAAGTGGTGCGCGGGCCGGATTCGGCGCGCTTCGGCAGCGATGGGCTGGGCGGCCTGATCAACTTCGTCACCAGGCGCGCCCACGGCAACCTGGCGCATGGCTTCGCGCTCGATGGCGGTGAGCTGTCGGCCACCTGGAACAGCAATGGCAACGGGATGCAGGCCAGCGCGGCGCTGGAGGCGGCCGGCGACGGCCTGGACCTGCGTGTCTATGCCACCGGGCGGCGCGCCGGCAACTTCCGCAGCGCCAGCGATGAAGTGCCCAATAGTGATTTTCGCAGCGCGGGCGGCGGCATCGTGCTGGGCTACATGCCGGACGCGCGCCAGCGCGTCGAGATCAGCGGCCGCATGGCACACGTGAACGAAGGGTGGGCCGGCACCGTGCCGCCGTATCCGCTGGCCACCACCCGCAGCGATCCCTTGAACGTCAAGCAGGGAAAGTTGGCCTATCAGGGAGCGTTCGACGGCGTGCTCAGCGAGTTGCGCGCCAGCCTCTACGTCAACGAGTTCGACACCACGCTGGTGGTGCACAACCAGGCCAACCCAAACCGGGTGCTGGATGTGCAGCGCCACGTGCCGGGGCCGCTGGCTTATGGCGGCAATCTGGCGGCGACCATTCCGTGGGCCAGCGTCGCCACCACGGTCGGCATGGATTTCATGCACGAGAACTGGCCTGGCCAGGCGCGGCGCACGCAGGTGACGCTGCGCCAACCGGATGGCGGCACGACGGTCAATCGCGGCGATTGGGTTCCCAGCGGCCCGTCCCGCTACCAGACCAATATCGGGGTCTTCCTGAGCAACGAGTGGACGCCGTCCCCGAAATGGACCTTGACCGCCGGCGGCCGTGTGGATTGGTACCGGTCCGACGTCGACCTTTCGCCTTTGCCATCGCCCGATCTGCTGCCGGCCTTCCGCGCGGCGCAGAACAACCAGCAGACCGCCACCACCGGCAGCCTGGGGCTGTCGTACCGCGCCACCAAGGTGGTCGAACTGTTGGGCAGCGTCGGCAACTCGTTCCGCATGCCGTGGATCTTCGACATGTTCGACGCCGGCTTTACCGGCGCCAGCTATGCCTTCCCCAATCCCGAACTCAAGCCCGAGCGTGGTGTCAACGTCGATGTGGGCACCCGGCTGCATTTCGATGATGCCACCGTCGGCCTGACGGCGTTCCGCAGCGACTTCCGCGATTTCATCGAGAACGTCAACACCCTGTACAACGGCCTGCCCGCGACGCAGAAAAGCAATGTCGGCAAGGTGCGCGTACAGGGGGTCGAAAGTGACTGGCGCTGGCAGGTGACGCGCGCGTTCAACCTGTATGGCAGCGCCGGCTACCTGCATGCCACCAACCGGATCACGAACCGGCCGTTGCCGTCGATCGCCACGCTCAGCGGCCTGATGGGATTGCAGTACGTCGGCCCGAACGAGGCCTACGCCTTGAGCGGCGAGTTGCAGTGGGCCAAGGGGCAGGGCCGCTACGATGACCACAAGGAATATCCGGCGGCCGGCTTTGGCGTGGTCAACCTGTTCGCGCAACTGCAATTGGACAAGCTGGGCCTGCCGCGGGTGGGTAACACCCAGGCGGTGTTCAGCATCAACAACCTGTTCGATCGCGCCTATCGCACCGCCGCCACGGCGTCGAATGTGAACTACCCGATGACGAACCTGAATCCGTTGCTGCAGCCCGGACGCAGTTTCAGCGTGACGCTGCGCACGCGCTTCTGAGCCTGCCGCGCGGGGCGATGTCGTCCCGGCTGCAAGATCCCATCGCCGCCGCCCGAGGCGGCGCGCCTCCCGCCTTCGGGCTTTGCTTTTGCGCTCCTGTATGACTCAATCCTTTCTGCCTTCGCCTCTGGTTCGCGCCTTCCTGCTCGCGGCCATCACCCTTGGCGCGCCCGCCACGGCCGCCGACACCGCCGCGCAACTGCCCGCCATCCGGGTCACGGCCGATGACGATGCCGTCGACGATGGCCGCCTGCATGCCATCGGCGCGGTGCCGCCGGCGGCGACGCTCGATCATGCGGTGACGCAATCGGTGTCGGTGGTCGACCGCCAGGACATCGACCGGCTCAGTCCCATCAGCACGCTGGAGCTGATCGGCCGGATTCCCAACGCCACCATCAACCACACGGGCGGCATCGCCGGCACGGTGTTCCTGCGCGGCATGAACACCAACGACATGCGGGTGCCTGTCTTCATCGACGGCAATCGCTTCCGCGGCCGCAATACCCTGCAATTCATGCTGATCAGCCCGACCGAGCTGGAGCAGGTCGAGGTGGTGCGGGGACCGGATTCGGCGCGCTTCGGCAGTGACGGGCTGGGTGGCCTGATCAACTTCGTCACCCGGCGCGCCCACGGCAATCTGGAGCATGCGTTCCAGCTCAATGGGGGCGAGGTGTCGGCCGCATGGCGCAGCAATGCCAATGCGATGCAGGCCAGCGCCGCGCTGGAGGCCGCCGGCGACGGCTTCGACCTGCGCGTCTACGCCACCGGACGGCGCGCCAGCAACTTCAGCAGCGCCGCCGAGGAGGTGCCCAACAGCGGTTTTCGCGGCGCGGGCGGCGGCATCGTGCTGGGCTACATGCCGGACGCGCGCCAACGCATCGAGATCAGCGGCCGCATGGCGCACGTCAATGACGATGCGGCCGGCGCGGTGCCGCCGTATCCCCTGGCCAGCAGCCATCGCGATCCGCTGGCCGTCAAGCAGGGCAAGCTTGCCTACGCGGGCGAATTCGACGGCCTGATCAGCCAGTTGCGGGCCAGCCTTTACGTCAACGAATTCGATACCACCCTGGCCGCCCACAATGAGGTCAACGCGGCGCGCGTGGTCGACGTGCGGCGTCACGTCATCGGACCGCTCGTCTATGGCGGCAATGTCGCGGCGACCATCCCGTGGGCCAGTGTCGCCACCACGGTGGGCATGGACTTCATGCACGAAACCTGGCCGGGCATGAAGCTGCTTACCCAGACCACAGTGCGCCAGCCCGACGGCAGCCGCGCCGTCAATCGCGGCGATTGGGTCCGGACCGGTCCGACCCGCTACCAGACCAACATCGGCCTGTTCCTGAGCAACGAATGGAACCCCGCGCCGAAATGGACGGTGAGCGCCGGCGGCCGCTTCGATTGGTACCGCTCCGACGTGGGGCTGAGTCCGTTGCCGTCGCCCGATCTGCTGCCGGCATTCCGCGCGGCACAGAACAATCAGCAGACCGCTCTCACTGGCAGCCTGGGCCTGTCGTACCGCGCCACCGAGCGGGTTGAACTGCTGGGCAGCGTGGGCAATTCGTTCCGCATGCCCTGGATTTTCGACATGTTCGACGCCGGCTTCACGGGCACCAGCTACACCTTTCCCAATCCCCAGCTCAAGCCCGAGCGCGGCACCAACGTGGACGTTGGCGCCCGCCTGCATTTCGACAATGCCACGGTCGGCCTGACGGCGTTCCGCAGCAATTTCCGCGATTTCATCGAGAGCGTCGACACGATGTACCTGGGCTTGCCCGCCACGCAGCGCCGCAACGTCGGCAGGGCGCGCGTGCAGGGACTCGAAAGCGATTGGCGCTGGCAGGTGACCCATGCGCTCAACCTGTATGGCAGCGCCAGTTACCTGCACGCCACCAATCAGGTCACCCACCGGCCGTTGCCGTCGATCGCCACGCTCAGCGGCCTGATGGGATTGCAGTACGTCGGCCCGAACGAGGCCTATGCCCTGAGCGGTGAATTGCAGTGGGCCAAGGGGCAGAATCGCTACGACGATCGCCGGGAATATCCGGCCGGCGGCTTCGGCGTGGTCAACCTGTACGCGCAATTGCAGCTGGACAAGCTCGGAATGCCGCAGTTGGGCAATACCCAGGCGGTGCTGGGCATCAGCAACCTGTTCGACCGCGCTTATCGCACCGCCGCTACGGCGTCGAACGTGAACTACGCCATGACCGGCCAGAATCCGCTGCTGCAGCCGGGGCGCAGTTTCAATCTGACGCTGCGCACCCGGTTCTGACGCGGCGCGGCGGCGGGGACCGGACGCGGCCGCCGCGGGTTCCAGGCCGATGGCTCGGCCGTTACGACGCCCGGCTGGGCTGGGCCGCGCCCGGCGCGGCGCCACGCCGGCGCGCCGCCTCGCGCTCCGGCGTCGGCAGGTAGACCGCGCACAGCAGGTTGGCGCCGGCGATGATGGCGAACATCAGCGCCAACGGCTGCCAGGTCAGGCCGAAGGTGTGCGCCACCCACAGGCCCACCAGGGGGGTGGTGCCGCCGAAGATCGCGCCGCATAGCTGGAAGCTGAGCGAAATGCCGGTGTAGCGCATCTCCACCGGGAAGGCCAGCGGCAGATAGGGCGCCAGCACCGCATAGTAGGCGCCGATCAGGAAGATGGCCGTGAGGATGCCGATGGCGATGTTCTGGATGTCGCCGGTCAGGATCAGCATCATCATCGGCACGGCCCACAGCGTCGACAGCGCGGTGACCCAGATCAGGAAACGGCGCTCGCCGATGCGGGTGGCGATGTAGGAGGCGATCGGAAAGCTGATCAGCTCGACCACGCCGGCCCAGGTCACCACGTCCAGGATCTGGCTGCGGGTGATCTTCAGGTAGGTGGTGGTGTAGGTGATCATCAGCGTGGTCACGAAGTAGAACCCCGAGATGCCCAGCAGGCACAGGCCGATGCCCAGCAGCAGCGCGCGCTTGCGTTCGCGCAGCACCATGCCGATGGGGGCGGTGGCTTCCTTTTGCTTTTCCTTCAGGCGCGCCTGCAGCTCGGGGCTTTCGTTGACGCCGCGACGGATGACGAAGGCCACCAGCACCAGCACGCCGCTGATGATGAAGGGCAGGCGCCAGCCCCATGCCAGGAAGTCTTCCTTGGGCAGGTCCGACACCAGGCGGAACACGCCGGTCGCCAGGATCAGGCCGATGGGGCTGCCGTACTGCGGCGCCGAGGCCAGGAAGGTGCGCCACTTGGGCGGCGCGTGTTCGGCCGCGATCAGCACCGCGCCGCCCCATTCGCCGCCCACCGCGATGCCCTGCACCAGCCGCAGCGCCACCAGCAGCACCACGGCGGTCAGGCCGATCGAATGATACGAAGGCAGCAGGCCGATCAGCGTGGTGGCCACGCCCATCAGCAGCAGCGTGATGACCAGGCTCTGCTTGCGGCCGACGCGGTCGCCGAGGTGACCGAACAGCACCGCGCCCACCGGCCGCGCGAAAAAGCCGATGGCGAAAGTGCCGAGCGAAGCCAGCGTGCCCATGTAGGGATCGTTGGTGGCGAAGAACACATCACCGAACACCAGGGCGGCCGCCGTGGCGTAGCAATAGAAGTCGTACCACTCGATCATGGTGCCGAAAAATGCCGCGGCCGCGGCCCTGACCGGCTGTCTGCGGCCATTGCTGTCGTGCATGGAATTCCCCTTGTTTGATGCGGTCGCCCAGGTGGCGCCGCGATGTCGAATACCGGCGTTGACGATAGCAACTACTGGCTATATCTTGTATAGCCACAATTGACTCTCATATATGGCCACTTCATGAAGGAAGTCCTGCTTGCCGATCTGCTGTCGGGCGCGCTGTCGCGCGAATCGGCCGACCCCTTGCAGAAGCAGATCTACGACATCGTGCGGCGCGGCGTGCTGGACCACACCCTGGTGGCGGGGCAGCGCCTGCCGTCCTCGCGCGTGCTGGCGCAGGAGCTGGGCATTTCACGCATCACGGTGACGCTGGCCTATGAGCGCCTGATCGCCGAGAACTACCTGAGCGCGCGCGGCGGCAGCGGCACCTTCGTCGAGAAGACGGTGGACCGGCCCCTGTTGCCGCCGGCTTCTCCCGAGCACGTGCAGCGTCACGTGCCGGGCCTGTCGACGCGCGGCGAGGGCATCGCCGGCGGCGCGGCCGGGCTGGGCCAGCACACCGGCGCCTTCGTGCCGGGCGTGGCCGACGCCAGCCTGTTTCCGTTCCACTTGTGGCGCCGGCTGGTGTCGCGCCACCTGGGCAAGTCGAACCTGGCGCTGGCGGGCTATGCCAAGGATGGCGCCGGCTTTCTGCCGCTGCGCGAGGCCATCGCCAGCTACCTGCGCCTGGCACGCGCGGTGGTGTGCGAGCCCGAGCAGGTCATCGTCACGGCGGGCACGCACCAATCGGTCGACCTGTGCGCGCGCATGCTGGCGGGCGCGGGCGATGCCGCCCTGGTCGAGAGCCCGTGCCATTGGGCCTTTCCGCCGGTGCTGGGGGCGGCGGGCGTGCGCGCCCATGCGGCGGCGGTCGACGAGCAGGGCCTGGACCTGGCGGCCAGCAAGTTGCCGCGCCGGGCGCGGCTGCTGATCACCAGCCCGTCGCACCAGTACCCCACTGGCGTGGTGATGCCGCTGGCGCGGCGGTTGGAGCTGCTGCAGGCGGCGCGGGCGCGCGGGCTGTGGGTGCTGGAGGACGACTACGACAGCGAATTCCGCTACGACGGCGCGCCGATTCCGTCGTTGCAGGGGCTGGATGCCGACGGCCGCGTCGTCTACCTGGGCACCTTCAGCAAGACCATGTTCGCCGGTCTGCGCATGAGCTACATGGTGGTGCCGCCGCAGGTGGCCGAGTCATTTTCGCGGGCCTGCGCCAGCATCTACCGGCCAGGCCAGTTGCACCTGCAGGCGGCGCTGGCCGATTTCATGGCGGACGGCCATTTCTCGCACAACATCAAGCGCATGCGCACCGAGTATGCCGGCCGCCAGATCGTGCTGCGCGAGGCGCTGGCGGCGCGGGTCGGTGAACAGGTGCGGCTGTCGCAGGCACGGGCCGGGCTGCATGTATATGCGCGGCTCGACCGCAAGGTATCGGTGCCGCGCCTGGCCGAGGCCGCCCGCGAAGAGGGCATCGTGGTGGGATTGCCGCATTACCTGCCTGATGCGGCGCGGGCGGCGGCGCCAGCGGTGGTGCTGGGGTATGGCGGCGTGCCCTGCGAGCGCATCGGCGATGGCGTGGCGCGCTTTGCGCGGGCGCTGGCGCGGGCCGGCGAGAGCGGGCCCGCGCGCCGGGCGCAGCGCTGAGCTTTGTGGCGGTGAGCGTTGGTCGGTCAGGGTGGCCGGCCATGACGCCGTGGTTCCGCTACCGCGGCGCATGGCCGGCCAGGGCCCGGGCCGCGCCGCGTTGCCGCCTACAGCGCCGCCAGCGTCTCATCCGCCGCCGCCAGCAGCAGGTCGGCGTGTTCCCGCGCGAACGGCAGTTGCGGGCGCAGCTTGAGCACGTTGCCGTGCAGGCCGGTGGCGCTGAGCAGCACGCGGCGCCGGCGCATCAGGTTGACGAAGCGATGCGTTTCTTCCTTGGCCGGTGCCTGGGTGGCGCGGTCGCGCACCAGTTCGACGCCGATGAACAGGCCGTCGCCGCGCACGTCGCCGATCAGCGCATGGCGCTCGGCCAGGGCGCGCCAGCCGTCGCGCAGGTACTGGCCGATGCGCGCGGCGTTGGCCTGCAGCCCTTCGTCCTCGATCACCGACAGCGTGGCCTGGGCCGCGGCGCAGGCCACCGGATTGCCGCCGAAGGTGTTGAAGTAGCGCGCTTCGCGGCCGAAGCGTTCCAGGATGTCGGGGCGCGAGACCATGGCGGCGATGGGATGGCCGTTGCCCATCGGCTTGCCCATGGTGACGATGTCCGGCACGAGATCGTGGCGCTGGAAGCCCCACATGCGCGAGCCGGTGCGGGCGAAGCCGGCCTGCACCTCGTCAGCGATGAACAGGCCGCCGGCGTCGCGGATGGCCTGTGCCGCCGGCGCCAGGAAGCCGGCCGGGTCGCTGTAGACGCCATCGCTGGACAGAATCGTGTCGACCAGCAGCGCGGCCGGCTTGATGCCGTGGCGCCGCAGGTCGTCGATGGCGGCCTGCACCTGCTGGCCGAACCACGCGCCCAGCGTGGCCGGATCGTGGCGGTAGCTGTCGGGCGCGGCTACGGCGCGCGTGTCCACGCCCAGCGGCACCGCCTGGCCGAGCGACGGCGATACGGCCGCCACCGCGGCGGTGACGCCGTGGTAGGCCAGCTGCGTGACGATGACGCCGGTGCCGCCGGTATGGCTGCGCGCCACACGCAGCGCCAGGTCATTGGCCTCGCTGCCGGTGCAGGTGAAGATGACCTGCGACAGCGGCTGCGGGAAGGTCGCCAACAGGCGCTCGGCGTAGTCCAGCACGCCGTCGTGCAGGTAGCGGGTATGGGTGTTCAGCAGCGCGGCCTGTTCGGCGATGGCGCGCACCACGCGCGGATGACTGTGGCCCACCGAGGCCACGTTGTTGTAGGCATCCAGGTAGCGTTCGCCGTCGGCGCCATACAGCCACACGCCTTCGCCGCGCACGATGTGCAGCGGCTGGTCGTAGAACAGGCGGTAGGCCGGCCCCAGCACGCGCTGGCGGCGGGCGATCAGGTCGCGTTCGGCCCGCGGCAGCGCGTCGGCGGCGGCGGGGTCGAAGGCGTTGAGCATGGCTTGGTCTCGGCTCATACAAGGGTCTCCATCGGGGTCTGGCTGGCGGCCAGCAGGGTTTCGCTGGCCTGCTGGCGCGGCAGGGCGTCCAGGCGCGCCAGGCCGGCCCAGGCCAGGGCGTTGTTGCGCAGGATGTATTGGCGGTTCTCGGGATGCTGCTGCGCGCGCCAGCCGGTGATGGCCACGGTGATCAAGAGGCGCGTGGCGATCAGGTCGGGCAGCAGCGCGATTTCGGTTTCGGTCAGGGGCAGCGTCTGATGGTAGCTGGCCAGGCATAGGCGCAGGCCCGCCGACAGCGGGTCGGGGGCGTCGTCCAGCAGGTAGGCGGCGGCCACGGCCAGGTCCTGCGCCAGCGGCGCGCGCACCATGTCGCCGAAGTCGAGCAGCGCCGCGACCTGGGCATGATCGTCGCGCGCGACCATCACGTTGTACGGATTGAGGTCGTTGTGGATGACCTGGCGCCGCAGCCCGCCCAGGCGCGGCCGCAGCCCGTTGGCGAAGCGCTCCAGCTGGCGCTCGGCCAGTCCCCGCCGCGCCACTTCAGGGATCTTCGGCAGCAGGTCGGCCACGCGCTCGGCGTGTTGCAGGTCCCACAGCAGTTCGTGGTCGGCCATGGCGTGGTCGAAGCCGGCCAGCGCCAGGTCGAACTGCGCCAGCGCGCGGCCCAGGGCGCGGTATTGCGCCGGGCTGCGCGCCACCTGGTGCAGCGGCACGCCGTGCACGAAGGTCATCAGCCGCAGGGCGCGGCGCGCGCCGTCGCCCGCGTCGTGCCAGTGCACATAGTCGCCTTGCAGGTCGGGGATCAGGCGCGGCACCGGCGGTTGGCCGCCAGCCAGCATCAGCCGCAACTGCGCCTGGGTGTGGAAGTCGGTGACCGCCGGGTCCTCGGCGGGGTGGGTGGCCTTGAGCACGTAGGCGCTGCCATCGGCTGCGCGCAGCAGGAAGTTCTGGTCGCGTTCGCTCGACAGCAGGGTGGCCCGTGTCGCCAGACCGTAGTGGCGTTGCGCCAGGGCCTCGGCCTGGGGCAGGGACAACTTGGGCGGCTCGGCCGCGAACAGCGCCTGGCCGGCGCTGGGAAGATGGCTGCGGCTCATGCGTGGCGCTCTTCCAGTCCGCACCATTCGGCGATAAACAGGGCGATGGTCTGGGTGACCTTGCGCACCGATTCCAGGTTGACCGCCTCGTCATAGCCGTGCGGCATGCGGCATTCCGGGCCGTAGACAATGGCGGGAGTATCGGCGTACAGGCCGTAGAAGCGGGCGTCGGTGGCGGCCGAGGTGGCGTATTCGCGCAGCGGCTCGCCGAACACCTGTTCGTGCGCGGCGCGCAGCGCGGCCTCGGCCTGGTCGGCATTCTGCAATTCGTAGCCCTCGGCCATGAAGCCGTGGTAGACCACTTTGGGCGGATGCGTGGCCAGGAACGGATCGCGCGCCGCGGCCTGGGCCACGAACGCCTCGATCTCGGCGCGCGCGGCCTCCAGGCTCTGGCCGGGGTAGACCGCCACGCGCATGTCGAAGGTGCACCAGGCCGGCACGCTGGACGGCCAGTCGCCGCCGGCGATCTTGCCGAGGTTGAAGCGGATCGGGTGGGGGTGGTCGCAGAAGTGGCGGTGGTCGCACTTGTTGGCGTTCCAGCGCGTTTCCAGCTCGTCCAGCGCCTGGATCAGGAAGATCGCCTTCTGGATGGCGTTGGCGCCGGCGCCGGTGAAGGCGGCCGAGGCGTGCTGGGGGTCGCCTTCGACCTGCACCTGGAACCACATCGGGCCGACCTGGGCGCGCATCAGCATGGGCAGCAGCGGCTCCGGGATGAAGGCGGCGTCGGCGCGGTAGCCGCGCGCCAGGCAGGCCAGGGCGCCGTTGCCGGTGCATTCCTCTTCCACCACCGATTGCAGGAATACGTCGCCGGCCGGCGCCAGGCCGATGGCGGCCAGCGCGTCCATGGCCGACAGGCAGGCGACCAGGCCGGATTTCATGTCGCCCGCGCCGCGGCCGTGCATCCAGCCGTCGACGATGGCCGGGTCATAGGGATCGCGGCTCCATTGCGCCAGCGGGCCGACCGGCACCACGTCGATGTGGCCGTTCAGGATCAGCGAGCGGCCCGTCAGGCTGCGCGCGCGGTGCGCGCCGACCACGTTGTAGGCGTTGTCATAGGACACCGCCACCGGCGAGAAGCCCGGCAGGTGGCGGATGGCGTCGACGTCGATGCGCCAGCGGTCCACCGCATAGCCGCGTTCGGCGTAGCGCGCCGCCATGAAGTCCTGCGCGGTGGCTTCCTCGCCGCGCTGCGATGGCAGGCGCACCAGTTGCGCCGTCAATTCGGTCTGGGCCGCGAAGCCCGCGTCCACGGCTTGGAGGATGCGCTGGCGCAGCGCCGGAGTCAGTTCTGGCATGGATGTGCTCGGGGTTGACTGTCAATCCGGCCATCCTAGGCAAAATTGGCTTGGCAAAAAATAGCCAATCCAGGTTATTTCATATAGCCACTTTCGGGCCGCCGCGCCGAGGGGAAACGGGCCCGCGCCGATGCCGGCCTCGCCCCGGGGGGCGGGCTTGGCAGCAGGCGCGGCCGGTCACAGCAGGAACAGGAGCGCCGCCGCCACCGCGGTGGGCGCCAGCGCGCCGCCCAGCAATCCCGCCATGCTGACCGAGCCATCGCTGAACCCGCCGCGCAGCAGGGCCACCCCGGCGGGGTTGGGCGCGTTGGCGATCACGGTCAGGCCGCCGCCGGCGACCGCGCCGGCGACCAGCATGTATTGCGCCTGCGCGGAGATGCCGTCGATCAGCGACCCCAGATAGGTCAGGGCGGCATTGTCGGTGACCGCGGTCAGGGCCAGCGCGCCAAAGAACAGGACGCGCGGTTCGAGCGCGCTGACGATCGGCTGCAGCCACCATTGCTGCAGGCCGCCCAGCACCACCAGTCCGGCCAGGAAGAAGCCGACCAGCAGCGCTTCCTTGATGATGAGGCGGCTCTGGTGCGCCTTGTAGGCCTGGGTGTAGCCCAGGAAGAACAGGAACAGCCCGAGGAAAATCACGGGGTGGTGGGCGCTCAGCACCACGGCGGCGAGGAACAGCAGGTGCACCACGATGACCGTGGACGATATCGGCGCGGATTGGTCGCCGCGCGCCATGACGTCGCCCGATTGCAGGTGCGGCCGCAGCAGCCAGGTGATGGCGGTGGCGTTGATCAGCACCGCCAGCGCGGCCTTCCAGCCGAACGCCTTGAGCATGAAAGCGCTGTCCCAGCCCCAGGTGGCGGCCACCATCAGCACCGGCGGCGCGGCGTACGAGGTCAGGGTGCCGCCGATCGAGATGTTCACGAACAGCACACCCAGCGCCAGGTATTTGAGCCGTTCCGGCATGTCGCGGTGAAACACCTGCGGCGCCAGCATCATCGCGGCGATGGTCATGGCGGCCGGTTCGGTGATCAACGAGCCGGCCAGCGGCACCAGGGCCAGGCACAGCCAGGCCTTCGCGGTCCGGTCGGCGACCGGGATCAGGCGGGCCAGCCGATTGACCAGCCGCATGACCGCGGTGAGCACCGGCAGCGACGCCGCGATCACCATCACGACGAAGACGAATGCCGGCTCGGTGTAGTTGCGCGACTCCGCGTAGGCGAGCGCGCTGTCGCCGGATGCGGCCAGGGCCATGAGCAGCAGCAGGATGGCGGCCCAGAAGCCGAACACCACCTCGACTTCGCCGAGCAGGTGCAACAGCCCTTCATGGCGCTTGCTGCGGTGCGCCAGGCGCAGGAAAAGGGGCGTGGAAAAAGTGTGCAGCAGGGCGATCGCGAAGACGATCGCGGCAATGATCTCAATCGGCTTGTCTGTCACGCGCGGGGTTCCTCGGTAGCTATTTCATATGCGCGCGACTTCGATCCAGAGTCGCGCCATCACGACATGTCGCACCAGATCATACAGGTGCGGCGGGGCCTCGGCCGGCACCAGAACGCGGCGCACCAGGGCTTGCAGGTCGACGCGCAGGCACGGCTGGGGAAGCGGCGTGACCTGCCGGCGCATCGTGGCCATCAGCCGGACCCGGCCGAGCGACGGCATGTCGATGTCGAGGCGGGCGTCGGCGGGGGGCAGCACGGCATCGCGCAGGGCGTCCAGCGTCGAGCAGATGTAGATGGCGGATGGCGCCAGGGCATTGCCATCGACGCCGCGGCGCCACTCCTGCGTGCCGATGAGCGTGGCGCAGGCATCCGTGCCGGGCGCCTCGAAGCGCAGCCGGCTGAATTCCAGCAATTCCATCAGCTCCACGAACGACAGTCCGCGTGCGATCGGCATGGCCGTTGCGGCATGACCGTCACCATCGTGCGATCTCATGGCGTACTCCCGGTGTTGCGCCCGGGGCCACCTGGCGGCGGCCCCGGGGTCTTGCTTGGTGTTGACGATCAGGATTGCGCCTGCGCCATCGCGCGCACCTTGTAGCGGTTGCGAACGGTGGAGAAGGCCAGCCACAGGGCCAGCGCGAAAATCGCGTAGACGAAGCCGGCGCTGATCGGGCGGTCAATGAAAATGCTCAGTTGGCCACGCGACAGCAGCAGGGCGCGGCGGAAGTTCTCTTCGACCATCGGTCCCAGCACGAAGCCGAGCAGCAGCGGCGCGGGCGAGAAATGCAATTTCAGGAACAGGTAGCCGACCATGCCCAGCACCAGCACCATGCCAACGTCGAACAGGTTGTTGTTGGTGCTGTAGACCCCGACGCAGACGAAGAACAGCGCCGACGGGAACAGGTACTTGTAGGGCACCTTGAGCAGCTTGGCCCACACGCCGATCAGGGGCAGGTTCATGACCACCAGCATGACGTTGCCGATCCAGAAGCTGGCGATCAGCCCCCAGAACAGGTCGGCATGCTCGGTCACCATCTGCGGGCCGGGCTGGATGCCATGGATGATCAGCGCGCCCAGCATCAGCGCCATCACCGAATCCCCGGGGATGCCCAGGCTCATGGTGGGGATGAAGCTGGTCTGCGCCGCCGAGTTGTTGGCCGCCTCGGGGCCGGCGATGCCTTCGATGGCGCCATTGCCGAAGCGGTTCGGCGTCTTCGATACGCGCTTTTCCACGGCGTAGGACATGAACGACGCGATGGTCGCGCCGGTGCCCGGCAGGATGCCCAGGACCGCGCCGATGACGCTGCCGCGCGCGATCGGCATGACCGATTGCTTGACGTCGCCCGGCTCGGGGCGCACCGACATCTTGGTGGCGTTGCCGACGGTGGCGGCCCGGCCGATGCGGTTGACGTTGGCGAAGAAGTCCGCCAGGCCGAACAGGCCCATGGCCAGCGCCACCAGTTGCACGCCGTCGCTCAGTTCGATCACGCCGAAGGCGTAGCGGATGGTGCCGGTATTGACGTCGGTGCCGACCACGCCAAGCAGCAAGCCCAGGAACACCATAGCCACGCCCTTGATGGCCGACCCTTTGGCCAGGGTCGCGCCGGCGAACAGCCCCAGCATCATCATCGAGAAATACTCGGCCGGACCGAACTGGAAGGCGACTTCCACCAGCAGCGGCGAGAACAGGATCATGATGATGATGCCGACGCTGGCGCCGATGAACGAGGCCAGCACCAGCATGAACAGGGCCGAGCCGGATTTGCCGCGCCGTGCCAGGGGGTTGCCGTCCAGGCAGGTGACGGCGTGCGACGGCGTGCCGGGCAGGTTCAGCAGGATGCAGGTGATGCCGCCGCCGTATTGCGCGCCGTAATAGATGCCGGCCAGCATCATCAGGGCGGCCACCGGCGTCATGGCGTAGGTGAGCGGCAGCAGGATGGATATCGCGGCCAGCACGCCCATGCCGGGCAGCACGCCGATCATGTTGCCCATGAAGACGCCAAAGAGCGACCAGAGCAGGTTTTCCCACTGGAAGGCGACGGAGAAGCCGTGCAGAACGTTATCGAGCAATTCCATGGCTTAACCCCAGCGCAGCATCGGGAACTGCAATTGCAGCGCCCACGAGAAGACGATCGCGCCGAACAGCGTCATGGCAGCGGCCAGGATGGCGGCGGATTTGTATGTGTTGGACGTATCCCCCAACGCGGAAACGAACACCAGGGCGAAGGTGGCCGGCAGGAATCCGAGGGTCTGGCCGAGCACGATGAACAGCCCGATACCGGCGGCGATGCAGGCCATGCCACGCAGACGCTCGCGCCGCGTCGGCTGCGGCAGCTGTTCTTCGAGCTGCTCTTCCTGCACTTCATCGGGGTCGGGGCAGAGGGGGATCAGCACGCCCAGGGCGACCAAAAAGCACCCCACCAGCATCGGGAAATATCCCGGCCCCATGCGCGCCAGTTCGCCGATGTTGTATGAGGTGGCCTCGAAGAGGGTCAGCGCGCCGCAGAGGGCGATGAATGCGCCTCCCCACAGATCGCGCTTTCTAGAGAATATGGTGCTGCCCATGGCGTGCTCCCCGTTTTTTGTTGATGACAAGACCGCGGGCCGTGCGGCGCACGACCCAGGGAGCCGGGACTTTAAGGAGGGCGGCTTGCATTCTGCTTTCGTTCGTTTGCGCCCGGCTTGCGGGATAACCATGAGGCCGAGGGTAGGGGCGCGCGCGGGAGTAACGAAGGGTGAACAAGCTGTAATCGCCATGTTCACAAAAGTGAACATTTCAAGATGAAAAGCGCCCGAAACCGGGGTCGGCACGCTTCTTGCCCGCTGCGGGCGCGCTTGCGAAATCTTGCAAATTGGGGGGAGGCAGTGGCCACGGCATAATCACGTTTTTGCTGTCATGCGCGCCGATCATGTTTCGCTTGCCGCTTACCGCGCGGATTCCGCTCGCGGTTTCCCTGTTGTTCCTGGTGATTTCCGCCGCGCTGATATCGCTGGCGCTGCACGGGCTGTCGCGCCAGTTCGACAGCCAGGTCGCCAATCTGGGGCAGGTCTACCTGGACGGACTGTCGGCGGCGATCCTGCCGGCGGTGCGCGCCAACGATGGCGCCCAAATGACCGAAGTGCTCAATCGCGCGCTCGATACCCATCTGGGCGTGGTGGACCGTACCCTGGCGGTGGTCACGGCCGATCACCGTCTGCTGGCGCATGTGGCGCGCTATCCGGAAGTGGAGCCGGTGCCCCTGGCGGCCTTGCACGGCGGGTCCGGCAGCCTGATCAGCCTGCGTTCCGAAGGGGTCTGGACCTGGCGGCTGCTCGACAGCGCGCAGCCGCGGCTGGGGACCCTGATCGCCAACCTGGACGTCAGCGAATTCCTGCAGCAGCGGCGCGAACTGGCGCTCGAACTGGGACTGGTGGGGCTGGCCGTCAGCCTGCTGGGCGCGGGGCTGTGCTACGGCATGGCGCGGCGGCTGCAGCGCCCCATCATCTCGCTGACCCAGGCGTTGCGCGCCGGACGCGAGGATCAGCCGCGCGAGATGGCGGTGCGCACCGGCGATCCGGAATTGCAGGAACTGCTGGCCGCCTACAACTGGATGGTGGCCAGCGTGCGCGAGCGCGAGGCCTTCGCCCAGCGCCACGCGCACATCGAGCGCGAAGCGATGCTCGGCCGCATGTCGGCGGCGCTGGCGCATGAAGTGCGCAATCCGCTGGGCGGGCTGCGCACCGCCGTACAGACATTGCGGCAGTTCGGCGATCGCGCTGAAGTGCGGCAGGAGTCGCTCGGCTTCATCGACCGCGGGGTCGAGGCGCTGCAGGCCGTGGTCGACGCCAGCCTGCGTACGTTCCGGCCGGGCACGGCGTTGCTGCGGCGTGCGGACATCGAGGATATCCGCCTGATGGTCAGGTCGCAGGCGGCCAAGGACGCGGTGCGGGTGGCGCTGGCGTGCCGGGGGATGGGCGAGCAGGCCTTGCCTTTGCCCGCCGGGCCGGTGCGCCAGGTGCTGCTCAATCTGGTATTGAATGCGGTGCAGGCGTCGCCGCCGGGCGGCGCGGTCTGCGTCGCGGCGCGGGCCGGGCGGCATTGGCTCAGCCTGCACGTGACGGACAGCGGCGCCGGACTGCCGCCGGATGCGCGCTCGGCGCTGGCGGGCGGCTCGCCCGGCGGCGACGGCATGGGCCTGGGCATCGTCGCCGACCTGGTGCGCGCCATGCAGGGGCGCTTGCGTGTGCGCGCGGCGGGGCCGGGCACGCGGATTTCAGTGCGCATTCCATTGCCGCAAGGGGGGCAACCGCGATGAACGATACCCAGATCCTGCTGATCGAGGACGATCCGGTGCTGGGCGGGGCCTTGTTGCAGCGCCTGCGGCTGGAAGGCCTGTCGGCGCAGTGGGTGCAGAGCTGCGCGCAGGCGGTGGAGTGGTTCCGCCGCTCGCGCCAGCGTCCCGCCTTCGTGCTGGCCGATATCCGCCTGCCGGATGGTTCCGGCGAGGACCTGTACCGGCGCCTGATTCCCTATCTGGCGCAGGCCACCGTGGTGTTCGCCACCGCCTATGGCGAGATCGCGCAGGCGGTCAGGCTGGTGGCGGCCGGCGCCAGCGATTATCTGACCAAGCCTTATGACACCGACGCGCTGGTGGCGCGCATGCGCGCGGTGATCGCGGCCCAGCCCGCCGGCGTGGCTGGCGAGGTGCGCGACAACCCATTCCGTTTCGACGATCCCGCGAGCCCGCTGGCGCGCGAGCTCGAACGCCTGGCGGCCAGTTCCCTGCCGCTGCTGCTGGAAGGCGAAACCGGGACGGGCAAGGATCGGGCGGCCCGCTATGCGCATGCCCGCTCGCCGTTCGCGGCGGGGCCGTTCGTGGCTGTCAATTGCGCCTCGATCGCGCCCGAGCTGGCCGAGAGCCTGTTGTTCGGTCATGCCAAGGGGGCATTCAGCGGCGCCAACGCCGCGCGAGAGGGCTTTTTCTCCGAGGCCCAGGCCGGGACGCTCTATCTCGACGAGGTGGCAGAACTGGCCCCCAAGACCCAGTCCGCGCTGTTGCGGGTGCTGGAGAACGGCGAGTACCGGCCGTTGGGCGAAATCCAGAGCCGCCAGACCCGCTGCCGCATCATTGCCAGCACCTGCGGTCCGCTGGACGCGGCGGTGGCCGAGGGGCGCATGCGGGCCGACCTGTATTACCGGCTGGCAGTGGCGCGACTGGGGTTGCCGCCGCTGCGCGAGCGGCCGGCGGCGCTGGAGCCGTTGGCGTCAGCCCTGCTGGCGGAGTCGCCGCAGGCCATGGGCAAGCGATTTTCGGCCGCGGCGCTGCGGGCATTGGGCGACCATGACTGGCCGGGCAACATTCGCGAGATGCGAAACCGGATCGCGCGGGCGGTGGTATTGGCCGACAGCCCCGAGTTGGACGCCAGCGACGTCTTTCCCGAACTCAAGCTGGAAGGCGCGTCGGATCTGGCGACCCGCCGCACCCATGCTGAACAGCGCGCCATCCAGCAGGCCATCGCCGAATCCGGGGGGCACCTGGGCAGCGCCGCGAAGCGGCTGGGTATTTCCCGCACGACCCTGTGGAAGAAACTGCGCGCCACGCGCGAGGACGACGGCGGGACGCCATAGGGGCCTGGGCCGTGCCGGGGGGCTGGGGGCGCGGCGGGCACGCCGCTTGCTGGCGCGACACCCTCATGCCGGCGTTGGCGCGCGCGCCCGGCGCTGCGACAATGCAGGCAGGCGGTCAACCCAAACAGTGGACGGGGCGGCAACGGCGCCCCTGAGGAGAGCGGCATCATGGCGACGCGAACCATCTGGAAAGGCGCGATTTCGTTCGGGCTGGTGCACATCCCGGTGGGCCTGCATACGGCCACCAGCGAATCGGGCGTGGACTTCGACTGGCTCGACAAACGCTCGATGGACCCGGTCGGCTACAAGCGTATCAACAAGCGCACCGGCAAGGAGATCGACAAGGACAACATCGTCAAGGGGGTGGAATACGAGGACGGCCAGTACGTCATCATTTCCCCCGAAGAGATCGCCGACGCCTATCCGCGCACCACCCAGACCATCGAGATCCAGCAATTCGTCGAGGCCGGCGAGGTGCCGTTCGTGTACCTGGAGCGGCCCTACTACCTGGCGCCGATCGGCAAGGGCCAGAAGGTCTATGCCTTGCTGCGCGATACGCTGGCCAAAACCGGCAAGATCGGCATCGCGCGGGTGGTGATCCAGACCAGGCAGCACCTGGCGGCGCTGATCCCGGCGGGCGACGCGCTGGTGCTGAACCTGATGCGCTGGGGCGACGAGGTCAAGGGCACCGACGAGCTGGACCTGCCCAAGGCCGGCGCCAAGGATTCCGCGCCCAGCGCCAGCGAATTGAAGATGGCGCGGAAGCTGGTCGACGACATGTCCGGCCACTGGGACCCGGAACAATACAAGGACGAGTTCAAGGCCGCCGTCATGGATCTGGTGGCGCGCAAGGTCAAGGCGGGCAAGACCGAGACGGTGATCGAACCGCGGGAGGAATCGCCGGCCTACGCCGATAACGTCATCGACCTGACCGAACTGCTGCAACGCAGCCTGAAGGGCCGGGCCGCGGACGGGACCGGGCCGCGGACGGCGGCAAAAAAGACCGCGAAGAAGACCGCGAAGAAAGCCCCCAGGAAAGCGGTCGGCAAAGCGGCGAGCAAGACGGCGGCTCGGAAAGCCACGAAGGCGGCGTGACCATGGCCGATACCCTGGCGAAATACCGCGCCAAGCGCGACTTCACGCTGACTCCGGAGCCGGCCGGCGGCGGTCAGCCCAACCAGGCCGCGCGCGCTTTCGTGATCCAGAAGCACTGGGCCAGCCGGCTGCACTACGACTTTCGGCTGGAATTGGACGGCGCCATGAAGAGCTGGGCCGTGCCCAAGGGGCCCAGCTACGACCCATCGGTCAAGCGCATGGCGGTGCAGGTGGAGGACCATCCCATCGCCTACAACCGCTTCGAGGGCGAGATCCCGCAGGGCCAGTATGGCGCCGGCAAGGTCATCATCTGGGACCGCGGCACCTGGACGCCCGTGGGCGATGCGGCCGAGGGCTATCGGCGCGGGCACCTGAAGTTCGACCTGCATGGCGAGAAGATGCGCGGGCGCTGGGCGTTGATCCGCATGAAAGGCCGTGAGTCCGAAAAGCAGCCGCCCTGGCTGCTGGTCAAGGACCGCGACGACTTCGCCCGCGCCGAAAGCGAGTTCAGCGTGGTCGACGAACAGCCCGACAGCGTGGTCGCGCCGTCCGCCATGGCGGCGCCCGGCGACCCGCCCGACGATCCGCCCGTGGCGGGCCCGTTGCCGGGCAAGGCGGCCGACCTGCCTGGGCGACTCAAGCCGCAACTGGCCACGCTGGTGGCGGGCGTGCCGGCCCAGGCGGGCGACGACTGGCTCTACGAGATGAAATTCGACGGCTACCGGCTGCTGGCGCGGCTGGATCATGGCGAGGTGCGCCTGTACACGCGCAATGGCCACGACTGGGCTCCCAGGCTGCCGCACCTGGTGGCGGCGCTGCGGCGCATGCCGCTGGAGACGGCGTGGCTGGACGGCGAGATCGTGATGCTGGCCGATAACGGCGCGCCCAGCTTCCAGGCGCTGCAGAACGCCTTCGATGGCGAACGCACCGACGCCATCCTGTTCTATGTGTTCGACCTGCCTTACGTCACCGGCCGCGACCTGCGCGGCGAGCCGTTGCAGGTACGCCGCGCGGTGCTGGCGCGGGTGATGGCGGCCGCCGGCGGCGACCCGCTGCGCTTTAGCGATGCCTTCGACGCGGCGCCGGCCGACCTGCTGGCGTCGGCCTGCAAGATGGGGCTGGAGGGCATCATCGCCAAGCGCCTGTCCTCGCCCTACGTCGCGCGCCGCAGCGACAGCTGGCTCAAGCTCAAGTGCGCGCGGCGGCAGGAATTCGTCGTCGTCGGCTATACCGATCCCAAGGGCACGCGCGTAGGGCTGGGCGCCTTGCTGCTGGCGTATCACGACGCGGCCGGCCGGCTGGTGTACGCCGGCAAGGTCGGCTCCGGGTTCGACGACGCCGGGCTGGCCGCGCTGCGCCAGCGGCTGCAGGCATTGCGGACGCGCCAGGCCAGCGTCAAGGCGGGGGGCGCCGGCCGTGACACGCACTGGGTGCGGCCCGAACTGGTGGCCGAAGTGTCGTTTGGCGAATGGACGGAATCGGGGCATGTGCGCCATCCCGTGTTCCGTGGACTGCGCACCGATAAACCGGTGCGCGCGATCACGCGGGAGGTGGCGATGGGTGCGGATACGATACGGGACGCCAAGGCCGGAGGCACGGCGCGGCAAGGCCGCGAGGCGAGCGCCAGGACAAGCACGAGGACGACCACCATGGCGGCGGGCAAGCACACGGAGAAGGCCGCCACCACCGTCGGCAAGCTTACGCATCCGGACCGCATCATCGATCCGTCGACCGGCCTGACCAAACTGGACCTGGCCCGCTACTACGGCCTGGTGGCGCCGATGCTGCTGCGCCACCTGAAGGACCGCCCGGTATCGTTCCTGCGCGCCCCGGCCGGCATCAAGGGCGAGCTCTTCTTCCAGAAGCACCTGGAAGCGCCGATGCCGGGCGTGAGGTCATTGCCGCAGGCCCTGGACCCGGACCATCCGCCGCTGATGGAAGTGCCGACGCCGCAAGCGATCCTGTCGGCCGCGCAGATGAACGTGGTGGAGTTCCATACCTGGAATGCGGTCAAGCGCGCCATTGGCAAGCCCGACCGCATGGTGTTCGACCTGGACCCCGGCGAGGGCGTGACCTGGGACGCGGTGCGGCAGGGCGCACAGTTGCTGCGCACGTTGCTGAACGAGATCGGATTGCAGAGCTGGCTCAAGACCAGTGGTGGCAAGGGCCTGCACGTGGTGGTGCCGCTGCGCCGCCAGTATGGCTGGGACACGGTCAAGGCGTTTTCGCAGGCCATCGTGGCGCATCTGGCCCGCACCCTGCCGCAGCGGTTCGTGGCCAAGAGCGGCCCGAAGAACCGCGTCGGCAGGATCTTCGCCGACTACCTGCGCAACGGCTTCGGCGCCACCACGGTGGCGGCGTGGTCGGCGCGCGCGCGGCCGGGGATGGCGGTGTCGGTGCCGCTGGCGTGGGACGAACTGGACCAGGTCCGGTCCAGCGCCCAGTGGACCATCTCCAACATCCATGAACGCCTGGATGTTGGCGATGCGCCGTGGGACGGCTATGCGCCGCAGGCGCTGGCGGCGGCCATGAAGGCGCTGGATTTCAAGCCGGACGGCGGCGGCCGCGCCTAGTTTTCCTGACGCAGCAGCGCCTGGACTTCGGCCCGGCGACCCTGGTCAGCCACTTCCCGGCCAGGACGCGGCGGCGCCTTGAGGGCCTTTTGCAGGTAGGGCAGGGCTTCCACTTTCCGGTTGCGGTAGATCAGGTAGTCGGCATAGAAGTAGTTCGGATCGATGCCGTTGGGATTGAGCGCCAGCGCCTGCTGCAGTAGCGCCTCGGCCTTCTTGTTGTCGCCGAAACCCACCGGCCAGCCGGGCACCTTGTAGTACAGCACGCCCAGGCTGTTGAGCGCCGAGCCATCCAGGGCCTTGCGATCGATCTTGATGGCCGATTCGTATTCCGCCTTGGCCTGCTTGGCGAGACTGAGCGCGCCCAGCCCGCCTTTGGCGCCGGCCCAGGAACTGAGCACGATGCCTTCCCAGATATGCGGCTCGGCGCGGTCCGGGTAGCGCGCGGTAAGCGCATGCGCCTGGTGCGACAGGCTTTCGAAACGCGCTTCGCGCTCGCGTTCCGGCGTCTGGTATTGGATCACGGCCCATTCCGATTGCAGGGCATGTATGCCTTGATCGAGTTCGGCCGGTTCGGCCCTGGCCAGGCCCGGCCCGGCCAGGGACAGGCAGGTGATGGCCGCGACGGCGGCGGCGCGCAACAGATGACGTCGATTCATGAGGAGACTCCTGATTTGGGAAATACCGCGCCAAGCGCGCGCCGGTGCTTGGCAAAGACGCCGTCCAGCAGGCGCGGGCAAAGGGTGTTGAGACGCACGGCCAGGGCTTCGACCAGGCCGGCAAAGCGCTGCGGCGACTCGTTTTCGAGCATGCGCTGCACCGCCAGGGCCACTTTGTCGGGCGAGTCGCTGGGCGAGCCGGTGGCCTGGTTGAAGGCGATGACCTCGGGCGAATTGAATGGCGTGTCAATGGCGCGCGGCGCGTAGTACTGGAGCTTGACACCGCTGCCGGCCAGTTCCCGCCGCAGCGCCTCGGTGTAGACGCGCAGGGCCGCCTTGGAGGCGCCGTACGCCGCAAACCCCGGCACGCCCAGGCTGCCGAGCACCGAGCCGATGTTCAGCACCTGCGCGCGCGGCAGGGCGCGCAGGTGCGGCAGCATTTCGCCGGTCAGCAGCATCGGCGCCAGCACGTTGGTCGCGAACAGTTGCTGCGCCTGGTCGGCCCGCAGGTCCTGCGCCGGGGCGAAGGCCGCGAGCGCGGCATTGTTGATGAGGACGTTGGCGCCGCGCGCCGCGGCGGCATCGACAATGGCGGCGCGGCCGCCGCTGGTGGTGACGTCCACCACCAGCGCGTCGACCGCGTTGCGGTCGGTGCCGCCCGCGTTCAGTGATTGCGCCAGCGCCAGCAGGGGGTCGGCGCTGCGGCCGATCAGCAGCACGCGGGCGCCCTGGGCGCGCAGCCGGCGAGCGATGGCGCTGCCGAGACCGCCGGCCGCGCCGGTCAGGACGACGGAGGCTTCGCGGATATTCATCGGCTGACCTCATCTGCGGCGGCGCGCGGCAGGCCCTGGAAGATGCCGCCGTACAGGCCATAGAACATGCGCGCGGCATGCACTACCGCGGCCTGGTCGGCGGGGTCGTCCAGGTCGTTCACCAGTTCGGCGAAATGCGCCGTGTGTTCCTGGTCCAGCGTGCCGTGCGAGCGCAGGTAGCTGAAGGCCGCGGGCGGAAGCCCCAGGCCCTGCTGGATGCGGTCGGCGGCGTTGAGCGCGAGCGCGACGCTGGTGCCTTCGAGCACATGCACCATGCCGAAGAAGCCGACCGGATTGTTGCGGTTGATGGTGTCGTAGGCATAGGCCACCATGATCTCGGTGGCCGGACCGGGTCCGGCCCGCTTCACCGCGTCCGCGTCCTCGCCCAGCGCCCGCAGGTCATTCAGGATCCATTCGTCGTGGCCG
Source organism: Achromobacter pulmonis (assembly GCF_902859765.1). Taxonomy (GTDB): domain Bacteria; phylum Pseudomonadota; class Gammaproteobacteria; order Burkholderiales; family Burkholderiaceae_B; genus Achromobacter; species Achromobacter pulmonis. Next base: position 93,145 of record NZ_CADIJV010000007.1, on the reverse strand, counting down.
GTCTCTTCCTCGATGTACTCGTCCAGCGCTTCGTCTAGCCAGTCCAGGCGCGCGGGAATGCGCGCGCGGCAGCTGTGCATCAGCGGCACGGTGTGGCGGACGTGGTGGTAGGCCTCGCGCAGGAAGGCGACATAGCCGGGCAGAGTGACCTCGCCGCGCAGGCATTCCTGGATGATAGGGGTCTGTATCAGGCGGTCGCGGTGTTGCCGCGTCTCGCTCAGCAGGGTGTCATAGAAGGGCATGGTGGGTCAGGGCTGTAAGGGTTGCTCGGAGGGGGGGAACAGGTCGGCGTGGCACTGGTGGATAGCATCGCGGCGGGGCCGGCCATTGGCCGTCGCCAGGCCGGCGGCGGCGGAAAAATCGGCGCGGCCGCGGGTCCATGGACCGATGCGCGCGTAGTCGGGCAGGTGCTGGTTGGCGCGGGCGATGGCGCGCGCCAAGGCGGCGTCATCCTGCGCGCCCTGCGGCCAGATCACGGCGCCCAGCGCCGATTGGCCCTCGCCCAGCACCACGGCGTGGCGGATCTCGGGCTGGCTGGTGAGCGCCACTTCCACCCATTCGGGCGAGACGTTGCGGCCGAAGCCGGTGATCAGCACATTCTTCGCGCGTCCCTGGATATGCAGGAAGCCGGCCGCGTCGATCCGGCCCAGGTCGCCGGTGGGCCACCATGCACGCCGCGCAGCCGGTTCGCCCAGATAGCCGAGCGCCAGGCTGCCGGCGACCTCGATCTCGCCCGCATCGTTGATGCGCACGCGCGCATGGGGCAGCGGCCGGCCCGCCGAGCCGGGGAGGTCGGCGCCGGGCAGGTTGAGCGTCTGCACCGACGCCGCTTCGGACAGGCCGTAGCCTTCATAGGCGGGCAGGCCGGCGGCGCGCGCCTGTCCCAGCAGTGTCGTGCCGACTGCGGCGCCGCCGACCGCCACCAGGCGCAATCCCGCGGGCGCGGGGTGACGGGTGGCGTGCAGCCAGCCGGCGTAGGCGCGCAACATCTGCGGCAGGACGATGACGCTGTCGGCGCGCGCCTCGGTGAGCGCGGCGTGCAGCTTTGCGGGCTCGAACTGCGAGGAGCCGGACAGCCCGACCTGCGCGAGCGGGCGTACGTCGACCATCGCGCCGTGCAGCAGCGGCGCATAGACGCCGGCGATGTTCTCCAGCAGCACTGGCAAGGGCAGGGCCACGAGGTGGCGGGCGATGCCAAGCGGCGCGGTGGCTTGCGCCAGGCCGGCGGCCACCGCCAGCATGGCGGCGCCGCCCAGGCAGACGCCCTTGGGCAGGCCGGTGGAGCCGGAGGTGAAGGTGATCTTGTCGGTGCCCGCCGGCAATTGCGCCGGCTGTGCCTGGCGCCGCAACAGGGCCAGTTCGCCCGCGACCGAGCTGGGGCTGAAGCCGAAGCCGGCCAGGCGGCCGGCATCGCTGGCCGCGCAGGCCAGGGCTTGCGCGCCGCTGGCCCGCAGGGTTGCGGCGATCTGCTCGGGCGTGAAGAACAAGGGCAGGGGCAGATGCACCGCGCCGCTCGCCAGGCACGCCAGATCGAGCACGATCCAATCGACGCCATTGTCCAGCAGCGAGGCCACGATGCTGGCGCCGCTGCGCGACAGCTGTTCGCTGCAATCACGCACGCGATCGACCAGGGCCGCATAGGTCAGCGTGTCCGCGGGCGAGCGCAGCGCCAGGTGCTGGGCGCGGGCGGGGTCGCGCAGCGCGGCGAAGAAGGCATTGACACTCATGCTTCGCGCTCCGGGATGTGGGCCAGGATGGCGTCCAGGCGGCCGGCGAACACTTTCGGTTCATGCTCGTAGTAGGTGCCCCAGTCCTTGCGGTCGGCGGCGTCCAGGCCGCGGGCGGTGGCGATGGCCAGCGGCTGGTGCGCCAGGCCCATGCGCGAGAACAGATGGTGCAGTTCCTTGGTCAGTGTGCCCACCGCCCATTCGAAGCCGCCGCGGTGCAGGTGATCCGCCAGCAATGGCACCAGCAGACGGCCGGCGCCCGGCCGCGCGGCGGCGAACTGGCCGGTTTCGACGATGTGCGCGCGCGCCACCGGCAACCCGCGCTCGCCCAGGTAACGCTCGATCGGCGCGGCCAGATAACGCTCCAGGAACAGCGGCTCGCGCGCATCGCGGTAGCCGGCCGCGGCCAGGATCTCCTCGCCGATGCGCAGGCTTACCAGGCTGGGCATCCAGTGCTTGAGCTGGGCGCCGAAGCGTTGCCGGTAGCGTTCGTGGATATAGGCTTCGACCCGGGCGCGGGCGGGATCTCCCTCGGGATGGACGTGCAGCACCGGCCGTTCGGGGCGGGCCGTGGTGTGCGGGGCCATGGCGGCAAGGAGCGAGGAGGATTTGAACTGCGGCATGAAAGATTCCGGTCGGCGCATCGTCGAGTTCCTTTAACGATGGCCCGCAGCGTAGAGGCCGGACCTTAATCGCAAATTAAGCGTGCGGCGGTGGTAATCTCGGAGTCATCGGACTGCTGGGGGATAAAATGCGTATCCTTATCGTCGAGGACGATCCGCTGATCGGCGATGGCATCAAGAAGGGCCTACGCCTTTTGGGCTACGCCGTCGATTGGTTCGGCAGCGCCGCCGAAGCCGATCAGGCGCTGCGGGTGGTGCAGTACGACGCGGTGGTGCTGGACCTTGGCTTGCCCGGCGAGGACGGCGCCGCCTTGTTGCTGCGCTGGCGCCGGGCCGGACACGACCTGCCGGTGCTCATCCTGACCGCCCGCGACGCCGTCGACAGCCGCATCGCGGGCCTGGATGCGGGCGCCGACGATTACCTGATCAAACCCATCACCCTGGACGAACTGGCCGCCCGCCTGCGCGCGGTCACCCGGCGGGTGGCCGGCAAGCCGGAACCGGTGTGGCGCCATGGCGACCTGGAATACCAGCCCTCGGCCCACGAGGCGCGTTGGAAGGGCCAGCCGGTCGACCTGACTTTTCGCGAGGCGCAATTGCTGGAGCTGTTCCTGTCGCACCCGAGCCGGGTGCTGACGCGTGATTTTCTGCGCGACAAGCTGTATGACTGGGACACCGACAACGAAGGCAGCAACACGCTGGAGGTGCATGTGCACCACCTGCGGCGCAAGATCCATCCCAAGATCGTGCGGACCCTGCGGGGCTCCGGCTATGCGCTGGGTCAGCCGGACGCCGAATCATGACCTTGCAGCGCCGGTTGATCATCGCGGTGCTGCTGGCCGTGCCGCTGGGCTGGCTGCTGACCATCGCCGCCACCTACTGGCGGGCGCAGCACGAGATCAACGAACTGTACGACACCGACATGCTGCGGCTGGCCGAACAGACGCTGGCCGTGGCGTCGCTGCTGCCGCCTGTGGGCTCGCTGAACGCGCCATTGCCGCTGCGGGCCCCCGATTCCGGCGATGCCAGCCACGGCGACCTGTCGGTGGCGATCTGGCGGGGCGCGGGCGAGCCGCTGGTGATGGACGCCGAGGCGGCGCAGTTTCCCCGAGGCGACGGCGTGCAGGGGTTTGCCGACAGCATGGTCAATGGCCGGCCCTGGCGGCTCTATTACCTGAGCGACGCCACGGGCCAGACACGCGTCGCGGTGGGGCAGCGCGTCGGCGAACGCGAGGATCTGGTGGTCGCCTACCTGATGAGCCAGCTTGCGCCCCTGCTGGTCGGCCTGCCGGCGCTGATCATCGCCTTGATGATCGCGGTGCGCCGCGCGATCCAACCCGTGCGGGCTTTGTCCGGCGCCCTGGAACACCGGCGCCCCGACGATGCCACGCCATTGTCCGAAGACGCGCCAGGCGAACTCAAGCCGCTGGTGACCGCGATGAACGGCCTGCTGGCGCGGGCCGGTCGTCTGATCGAACAGGAGCGGCGCCTGACCGCGGACGCGGCGCACGAGTTGCGCACGCCCTTGGCGGCGTTGCGGGTGCAATGGGAAGTGGTGCAGCGCGCCCAGGATCCGGCCCTGCGCGCCGAGGCGCAGGCGCGCGTGACGCGCGGGCTGGACCGCATGGACCGGCTGGTGACGCAGCTGTTGACCATGGCGCGCCTGGACAGTGTTGGCGAAATCGCCTTCGCTTCCGAAGTGGATTGGCGCGCCGTGGCGGAACAGGCGATCGGCGACTGCCTCTTCATCGCCAACCGGCGCGACATCGATATCGAGGTGGATTGGCCTGCCGCCGGCCAGGTGGCGCTGCCGGTGGCCGGCGATGCCGAGGCGCTGGCCATCCTGTTGAAGAACCTGCTCGACAACGCCATCCGCTACGGGCCCCGCCATGCCCGGGTCCGCATCCGTTTCGAGCCAACCCGCATCCTGGTCGATGACGAAGGCACGGGCCTGGCGCCCGAGGTCGCGGCGCGCCTGGGCGACCGCTTCCTGCGGGCGGCCGGCAACGAGGAATCGGGCAGCGGCCTGGGGGTGTCGATCGCGCAGCGGATCGCCCGCAATCATGGCCTTGCCCTGCGCTATGAAACGCGCGCGCCGGCGCCGGGACGGCCGGGGGGCTTGCGCGCCATCCTGTCCCGGGCCACGGGCCGCGCGGGCGAGTGACCGGCGTTGCCGTGGCGCGCTTCAGTCCGCGCCGGCGGCTGCCGGCCCGGCGCGGGTCCGGCCGCGCGTGCCGATGCCGAACACCTGCGCGCCGATGCCCATGGCGACGATGACCGCCGCGAGCACCGAGGTGTAGAGCACCTCGTTGCGATAGGTGCCTTCGACCACCATGGTGATCAGCGCGGCGATGATGCAGACGATCACCGCATACGTGAGCCAGGGAAACAACCACATCTTGAATTGCAGCGCAACGCCGCGCGCCTGCAGACGCTGGCGCATGCGCAGCTGCGAGCACGCGATCGCCAGATAGACGAACAGCGCGATGGTGCCGGTGGCCTGCATCAGCACGTCGTAGACATCCATTTTCGAGGTGGCCATCATCCAGACCGCGGCAAAGGCGAACAGGCTGGAAATAAGGACGCCGACGTAGGGCGTGCCGGTCTTGCGCCCGGTGATCTGCATGATACGGTGCGCATCGCCGCGCCTGGCAAGCGAGTAGAGCATGCGCGAGGCGGTATACAGCGCCGAGTTGAAGCAGCTGCACACCGAGGTCAGCACGATGAAATTGACGATGAACTGCGCATGCGGAATACCAAGGGCGTCGAGCGCGACGTTGTAGGTGCCCTGGGTCGGTTGCGTCAATCCAGGCGCGTTGTACGGCACCAGGCACACCACGATGAAGATCGAGCCCACATAGAACAGGCAGATGCGCCACACCACCGAGCGCGTGGTCTTGATGATTTCGCGGCCCGGATCGGCCGATTCGGCGGCGGCGACGGTGACGATCTCGGCGCCGATGAAGGCGAACATCACGCCCAGCAGCGCCACCACCACGGCCTTGGGGCCGTTGGGCATGAAGCCTTGGCTGGTCAGGTGGCTCCAGCCGTTGGCGCCGCCCCACGGCCACAGGTGCGCCAGCGCCAGGCTGCCCATCACCAGGAAGAGGACGATGGCCACGACCTTGATGAGGGCGAACCAGAATTCGAATTCGCCATAATTGCGCACGTTCAGGAAGTTGACGATCAGCAGGGAGACCGTTACCAGCAATGCGTAGCCCCAGGCCGGCAGCATCGGAAACCAGCCGTGCAGGATCTGCCCGGCGACGTAGGCTTCCCAACCCATCAGCAGGGCCCAGAAATACCAATAGAGCCAGCCGATGGTGAAGCCGGCCCAGCGCCCGATAGCGCGGTCCGCATAGGTCGAGAACGAGCCGGTGTCCGGCTGCGCCACCGCCATTTCGCCCAGCATGCGCATGGCCAGGATGACCAGGATGCCGCCGCCGATATACGCCAGGATCACGGCGGGCCCGGCCAGCGCAATCTGTTTGCCGGAACCCACGAAGAGCGCCGCGCCGATCACGCCGGCGATGGACATCATCGTGAGGTGGCGGGATTTGAGACCGCCCTTGAGTTCGGTATTCGGGGTGTTCGCCAACTGTCTGCTCCTCTTCAGATACGCGGGGGCATGGCATATCCGCCGTCGTAATGGAAAGGCGGCATGTCCCCTGCCGGTGATTGCGCCGGGGTCTGGGCGGAATGAGTGTTGGAGTGGGCCGGCCCCGGGCGTCTCGAGATACAGAGCATACGCGCGCCGCTGCCGGTATTGCCGGACCTGCCATTCCCTGTTGCAAGTGCCAGATTTTGTCGCGCTTCTCGGGCTTTGCGCGGGGACCGGCCCTGGGGGAGATCGCGGCAATCCGCTGATCCTGACGCGGCCGGCGGCAAGGTAGGGCAGGGGGCGCGGGCAAAAAAAGGCCTGGGCATCGGTTCCGATCCCAGGCCAAGAGCCAACTGTTGATACTGCTTCTTTCAGTCGGCCTCGACAAACGCTTCTTCACGTTTCTTGCGCAGGGCGGGCAGCGCCACCAGCACCAGCAGCACGCCGGCGGCCGCCAGCAACGAAGCCGACAATGGCCGCGTCACGAAGGTGCTGAAGTCGCCGCGCGACAGCAATAGCGCGCGCCGGAAGTTCTCTTCCATCATGGGGCCCAGCACCAGGCCGAGCAGCAGCGGCGCGCCTTCGCAGCCGAGCTTGCTCCAGATGTAGCCGATGATGCCGAAGATGGCGAACATGAAGATGTCGAAGGTGTTGTAGTTCAGTGAATACACCCCGATCGTGCAGAACACCAGGATCGCCGGGAACAGCATGCGATAGGGCACCCGCAGCAGCTTCACCCAGATGCCGATGAGCGGCAGGTTCAGGATGACCAGCATGAGGTTGCCGATCCACATCGAGGCGATCAAGCCCCAGAACAGCTCGGGATGGCTCGACATCACTTGCGGGCCGGGCTGGATGTTGTGGATGGTCATCGCACCGACCATCAGCGCCATCACCGCATTGCCGGGAATCCCCAGCGTCAGCAGCGGGATGAACGAGGTTTGGGCGCCTGCGTTGTTGGCGGACTCGGGGCCGGCCAGCCCGGCCGGATGGCCCGTGCCAAAGCGCTCGGGCTGTCGGGACAGTTTTTTCTCGAGCGCATAGGACGCGAACGCCGACAGTACCGATCCGCCGCCTGGCAGGATCCCCAGCGCCGAGCCCAGCGCCGTGCCGCGCACGATGGCGGGCGCGGCCTCGCGGAATTCCTCCCGGCTGGGATAGAGCGAGCCTACCTTGTCGGTGATCTCGACGCGTTGCTCCTTGAGTTCGAGATTCGCCATGATTTCCGACAGGCCGAACACGCCCATCGCCACCACCGCGAAATCAATGCCGTCCTGCAGCTCGGGCACGCCGAAGTCATAGCGGGCAACGCCTGAGTTCACGTCGGTGCCCACCATGCCCAGCAGCAGACCCAGCAGAATCATGCAGATGGCCTTGGACAACGATCCCGACGCCAGCACGACCGCGCCGATCAAGCCCAGCGCCATCAGCGAAAAGTACTCGGCCGGCCCGAACGCGAATGCCACTTCGGCCAGCGGCGGGGCGAACGCCGCGATCAGCACCGTGGCGACGCTGCCCGCGAAGAACGAGCCGATGGCCGCCAGCGCCAAGGCTGATCCGGCGCGTCCGTTGCGGGCCATCTGATGGCCATCGAGCACCGTCACCACCGCCGATGTCTCGCCTGGCAGGTTCACCAGAATGGCGGTGGTTGAGCCGCCGTACTGTGTGCCGTAGTAAATGCCCGCCAGCATGATGAGGCCGGCGGTCGGCGGCAGCACATAGGTAATGGGCAGCAGCATGGCGATGGTGGGCACCGGGCCCAGGCCCGGCAGCACGCCCACCAGGGTGCCCAGCAGGCAGCCCAGGAACGCGTAGAACAGGTTTTCGGGCGTGAACGCCACCGAGAAACCCAGCATCAGGTTGTGAAGCAATTCCATGATTTTTTTCCCCGCTCAGTTGCTCATGAAGCTCGGCCAGAGCGGAAAGATCAGGCCCAGTCCGCGAATGAAAGCGAGGTAGGAGAAGAGCACCAGGAACAATCCGTTGGCGACCGCCACTTTCCAGTTGAATTCATGGCTGGCGACGCTGCTGACCACCACCAGCAGAAAGACGGAGAGATATAGCCCCAGCCATTGCAGCGCGAAGCCGTACAGCACGACCGACCCCACCACCAGGGCGACGATGCGGAAATCAAAGCGGCTGACGGTGGTTTGCATGGCGCGCCGCGATAGCGAGCCCAGCAGCACGATCGCGCCTACGAGCGCGAGGACGACGCCTAGCCAAAAGGGGAAGTATCCGGGACCCATGCGTGCCGCGGTCCCCATGCTGTACTGCGTTGCGTGCAGCGCGAAACCCGTGCCCAGGGCGATGAACATCCCCCCAGACCAGAAATCCTGTTTGTTCCTTATCAAGTTGCTGTCTCCCTAGTGTGGCGTTCCCACTCGGGTGTAATGCGGATGAGAACGCGCTTGATATGCGCATCAGAAGCTGTCGTAGATGTTGGTTTTTCGACAGTGATCTGAAAGCGTGCGTGCATCCTACGCGACATGCTTTTTCATGAGAACCGGGTGAAACTACTGAATTTCTCCGGGATATCCCTCAATTTTTCCTGTGCGCAAGGGGGGGCGAAAAAAAATTCGAGTGAACGCTGTGTGAACACCACGCGCACTGACAGCGCGTGGCCCGGACCGCGACCGGGCTTCCAAAATGATGCCAAATCTGTGCGTAACGTGACAGAATGTCGGGCAAGCGCGAGCCCGCTGTATCGCTGAACCCCGTATTGAGCAGGTCCTGACATGCCCGTAATCGGCGACCCGTACCCAACCCGACCTTCCGGCGATGGCTTGGGTGGCGCGCATTCCGAATCCGACGGCCGCCTGGACCGGCTGGCGCGCCTGGCCCGGCGCCTGTTCCAGGTGGACATGGCGGTTCTTGACTGTGCCGTGGCCGCTGGCGCATTGCAGGGGGTGGACGGCACCCCGCCCGCGCATTCCCCGTCCTGGTCCATCGAGTGCCCCGTGCGCGCCGCCGACGGCCGTCTGCTCGGCGGCCTGCGCCTGCTGCACGGCCAGCCGCGCGAGTTCACCGACGGCGACCGCCAGGACCTGGCGGACCTGGCGGATCTCGCCGCCGCGGCCATCGCGCAACACCATGCGCAGTCAAGCCGGCGCGCCGACGAAGACTCCTGGCGCGAAGAGGCCAGGAAGCTGGCGCTGGCCATCGAAGGCAGCGGCACCGGGGTCTGGGACCGCAACGTGGTGACGGGCGAGATCATCTATTCGCCCGGCTGGAAAGCCTTGCTGGGCTATTCGGATTCGGAACTCACGACCCGCATCGAGGATGCCTACACCCGGCTGCATCCGGACGACCTGGACTTCGTGCAGGCCGCCATGCAGGATCATTTCGACGGCAAGACCGAGAGCTACGAGGTCGAGCACCGCGTCCGTTGCAAGGACGGCAGCTACAAGTGGATCTGCAGCCGCGGCAAGGTGATCAGCCGGGACGAATCGGGCAAGGCGTTGCGGATGATGGGCACCACCACCGACATCAGCACGGTGCGCGCCATGGCCGAGCGGCTCCGGCTCACGGCGGATCTGGTCGTCAACCTCACCGATGCGGTGCCCGGGCTGGTCTTCCAGTGCCAGTCCGCGGCAGAGGGGGGCTCCCGGTTCTCGTATGTCAGCGCCGGCATCTGGGACATGTTCGAGCTGACCGCCGACGACGTGCGCGCCAGCACCACCGCGATCGAACGGCGCATCCATCCCGAGGACCTGCCCGCCTATCGCGCCTCGCAGCAGCAGGCCGCCGCCGCCCTGACGCGCTGGCACCTGGAGTTCCGCGTGTGCCTGCCGTTGCAGGGGGTGCGATGGCGGCAGGGGGATGCCAGCCCGAGCCGCGACCCCGACAACGGCGTGGTCTGGCACGGGTTCGTCACGGATATCACCGACCGCAAGCGCGCTGAACTCGAATTGCGCGAACTCGCCGCCACCGACGCGCTGACGAGTCTGCCGAACCGCCGCCATTTCATGTCGCGCATCGCCGCCGAGCTCACGCGCCTGCAGCGCCACGGCGGCCAGGGTTCGGCGGTGCTGATGTGCGACCTGGATCACTTCAAGCGCATCAACGACACCTGGGGCCATGCCATCGGCGACGGGGTGCTGCAGCATTTCGCCAGTATGCTGCGCGCCCAACTGCGCGAGATCGACCTGGTCGGCCGTATCGGCGGCGAGGAGTTCGCCGTCGTGCTGCCCGATACCAGCATCGAAAGCGCGCATCTGTTCGCGCGCGACGTGCAGCATCGGATCGCCGATACGCCGTATCTGTCGGACGGGTTGCAGGTGCCTTTGACGGTCAGCATCGGCATTTCCGCGCTGCACGCCAAGGACGACCACGCGGAGCTGGCGCTCAGCCGCAGCGACCGGGCGCTTTATTACGCCAAGCAGCGCGGCCGCAATCGGATCGAATCGGTATTTTCCCGATAGGGCGGGACCCGGCCGCGATCGCCCGCCCGGCCGGCGTCCGGCATGAAAGATACGGGTACTGACGGACCTGCCGATCGAGCATTTCGGGCAGTCGCCGCATTTTGCGGGACGGGGGTGAGCGCCTTCGTCCGCGCCTTCGGCCGGGGGCCATGTGATGAGGTAGTCTACGCCCCTTGACATGGAGAACAACAGTGCCAAACAGGTACGGAAAGCTCGCTTCCTGGGTCTATCACCTGGATAAACCCATCGGCCATTCCTTCGGCGACCTGGAATACTATCTGGAGCGCCTGGCAGGGTGTGATGGCCCCATCCTGGAACCCGCGGTCGGCAATGGCCGCATCTTCATACCGCTGCTCGAGAAGGGCCTGGCCATCGAAGGGTTCGACGCATCGCAAGACATGCTCGAACTCTGCCGGCAGGAATGTCAGCGCCGGGGACTGCGGCCCGCGCTGACATGCCAGACATTCGAGCAATTTGGCTACGACCGGCGCTTTGCCTGCATTGTCATGCCGGCGGGATCGATCCAATTGATCACCGAGACTGCGTCGGCAATGGCGGTGCTCAGGCGGTTCTGGGATCATCTGCTGCCCGGTGGCAGGCTGATCGTGGACATTGATCCCATCGAGAGCCTCATCGGAGCGGCGAGCGCCGCGCGCAGTTGGGCGGCAGGCGGCGGCGATCTGCTCACGATGACCAGCCATCGCGCCGGGATTGACTACATCACGCAGACGACCCTGTCCCATCTGCACTACGAACACTGGAGAGAGGGCGCGCTGCTGTCGGCGGAACTCGATCTATTCCATTTGCGCTGGTGGGGTGTCGACGAGCTGGCCTTCGCATTGCTGCAAGCCGGTTTCGTGGATGTGGTGGTGTCAGGCGATTACCAGCATGGATGCCCACCCCGCAGCGGGGCCCGGATCATCAGCTTCGAGGCAAGCCGCCCGCGGGGGTGAGGGTTCGCGCGGCAAGGCAACGCCACGCGCGGTGGCCTCCCATCGGGTCGATGGGGGCCACACGTTGCGGTGTGCTGCGCGATCGGCCCGGCGCGAAGGAAGCCTGCTTCAGGATCGAAAGGCCCGGGCGACGCCAGTGGCAAGGAGGTCCCGCCACGTGGTTTTCATCTCCGGTGACCCGGTTGAGTCAGCACGCCATGGCTTCACTTCACGGAAGGCCAGCGTCCGCCCAGTGCGTGCGTGGCATCGGCCGCGGCTTCCTGCACCAGCTTGGCCATCTTTTTGACGGCGGCCGGCGAGTAGCGTTCCTTGGGGCCCGACAACGAGATGGCGCCGCAGATGTCGCCATCCGGGCCGAATACCGGGCTGGCCACGGCCGCGCAGTTGGGGTCGCGTTCGCCCATGGATGTCAGCATCAGGCCGACCTCGGCCGGCGACTTGCCATCGACCAGGTAGGCGGTCAGCAGCTTGCCGGCGGCGCCCTTGTCCAGCGGCAGCAGGTCGCCGACGCGGATACGGTCCAGCGTGGAATGGTGTGAGTCCACGCGCAGCACGCAGGCGCGCGAGCTCGCGTCATGGTAGACGTGGAACGAGGCGCTTTCCGTGCCCTTGTCGACCAGGGCCTGCAGCAGGGGCAGGATGGTCTCGGTCAGGCGGTAGGTGGCCTCGTACGCGCGTCCCAGTTGATGCGCGTAGGGCCCCAGGGAATAGCGGCCGTCGGCGCGCCGCACCACCAGCGCGGCCTTTTCAAGCGAAGCAATAAGCCGCAGGAGCGTGCTCTTGTAGAACCCGGTGGCCCGGGAAAGATCCGCGAGCGTGATGGGCTCGGTGCGCTGCGCAACGGCCCCGACGATGGTCAGGGCGCGTTCGACGGCGGCAACGCCGTCAGTGGAATTGTCCTGAGTAGTGGTGCGACTCATTGGAATGGTAGGGGTGATTAGGCGATGGTCCCCGAATCCGGATCGATCACCCGGCTGATGACCGGGAAATAGCGGTTGCCATGGCCCTGGGCCAACGCGGCGCTGAACCAGTGCTCAACGTTGCGGGCGCCCAGCGCTTGTACGCCGGTTTGCTCGGCCAGCGCCAGTGCGTAGCGCAGGTCTTTGCGGGCGTAGTCCACGGGGAAGGCTTTTTCGGGAAATTCACCGGGCAGAATAGCCTTTAAGCCGTGGTTGCGCAACGCGAAGCTATCGGCCGATCCGCGCGTGAACGTATCCAGCAAGACCTGGGGATCCACCCCCGAACGCCTTGCAATTGCGCGCGCTTCCGACAATGCCACCACGGTTTCGAACAGCACCATGTTGTTCAGGATTTTCACGACCTGGCCGCTGCCGACCGGCCCGCAGTACGTAATCTCGCTGGCGAAGGTGGACACCAGTGGCTTGACCCGCTCAAACGTCGATGCCTCGCCACCGATCATGACGGACAGCGTGCCGGCCTCGGCGGCGGCGCGGGTGCGGGCAACGGGCGCGTCGATGAAGAGGGCGCCCTTGGCGGCGAATTCGGCGGCCAGCTCGCGCGTCACATCGACCGGCGACGTGCTCAGGTCCACGATCAACTGGCCGCCGCGCGCATTGGCCAGCAGGCCGTCGGCGGCGCGCGCCAATTGCGCGACCACTTCGCCGGACGGCAGGGACAGGAACACCACGTCGCAGTCGCGCATGATCTGCTGCGCCGTCGCGGCCACCACGCCATGCGGAGCCAGCCGCTGCAAGGGGGCGGTGTCGGTGTCGCAGCCCAGCACGGGCAGACCGCCTTTGGTGGCCAGGTTGCGGCAGATGGGTTCGCCCATGACGCCCAGGCCGATGAAGCCGGCTCGTTGAAATTCAGACATGTGGAGAGTCTCCGAAGAAAAAGGGGGCCGTCGCTGCGGCCCTGAAAAGAATGCGAAAGGACGCCTGCGGCTTACATGCCGAAGTAGATGCCCTTGGATTGTTGGTACAGGCGCAGGCCGCTGACGCCTTTTTCGCGGCCGATGCCGCTTTGCTTGAAGCCGCCGAACGGGGTGGAGATCGACAGTTGCTTATAGGTGTTGATCCATACGCTGCCGGCTTCCAGGCGCTTGGCCACGCGCCAGGCCCGCCGGTAGTCCGCCGTCCAGATGCCCGACGCCAGGCCGTAGACGCTGTCGTTGGCCTGGTCGATCAAGTCGTCTTCGTCGTCGAAGGTCAGCGCGCACAGGACCGGGCCGAAGATCTCTTCGCGCACCACCTGCGCATCGCGCGCCAATCCGCCAAGGATGGTGGGCCGGTAGAACGCACCCGCTTGCAGCGCGTCGCCGTCGGGCCGCTGCGCGCCCAGGAGCACCTGCGCGCCGTCGCGCTTGGCGGACTCGACCATGCTTTCGATCTTGTCGCGATGGCCGAACGATGCGATGGGGCCCATCTGGGCGCCGGCGGCGTCGGGCAGGTTCACGTTGAGCCGCCCAGCGCGCGCCACCAGCTTTTCCATGAACGAGGCCGCGATACCGCGCTGCACGTAGAGCCGCGACCCGGCCACGCAGGACTGCCCGCTGCCTTCGAAAATGCCGCCGATCACGCCGTCGATCGCCGCGTCCTGGTCCGCGTCATCGAACACGATGTGCGGCGACTTGCCGCCGAGTTCCAGCGCGACGGGCATCAGCTTTTCGGCGGCGGCGTGGGCGATGGCGCGGCCGCTGGCGGTGCCGCCCGTGAACGAGACCATGCGCACACCGGAATGTTCGACCAGGCGGCGGCCCACGGTGGCGCCCAAGCCGGTGACCACGTTGAGTATGCCGGGGGGCAAGCCGGCCTCCAGCGCGATGCGGCCCAGCGCCAGGGCGGGTGACGAGGTCACCTCGGAAGGCTTGAGGATCACGGCGTTGCCGGCGGCCAGCGCAGGCGCGACCTTCTGGGCTTCCATCGTCAGCGGCGAGTTCCACGGCGTGATCGCCACCACCACGCCATACGGCTCGTAGTGCGTCATGGACAGGTAGTTGCCGCGAGCCGGCGTGACCTCCGCGCCCAGCGTTTCGCACACGCCCGCGTAGTAGCGGAAGGTTGCCGCCGCGCTGGCGACTTGCGTCTTGCATTCGGCCCAGACCTTGCCGTTTTCGATCATCTGCAGACGCGCCAACAGCTCCGCATGCTGCTCGATGCCGTCGGCGATGCGGCGCAGGATCGCGGCGCGCTGGTGCGGCAGCATGTCGCGCCAGGCGGGCTGGCGTTGCGCCTGCCAGGCGGCGTCGACGGCCTGGTCCACCTGCGCGTCGGAGGCCGCGCTTATCAGGTAATTCCGCGCGCCGGTGGCGGGATTGATGGACGCGAACGCGGCGTCTTGCTGGGCGATCCATTCGCCGCCGATCAGCATGGGTTTAAGGGTTTCCGATGATTCGGACATGACGTGATGTTCCTCTCTTGTTGGGATGTTCCAGCGCGGACGCTGGCAGCCGGCGTGCATTTATTCGTTGACAGTCTGCGGCTGAAAAAATATAAAATAGAATAATCGTTCTGTCTACAGGAACGAAAGAATAAACAGACCGTCATTCGAAGACAAGAGGAGACCACTCAATGCATCGGAATTTCTTGCGCGCGCTGGCATGTGCCACGGCGTTGTTGGCGGGAACGGCCCACGCCGATTCCTATCCATCCAAACCCGTGTCGATGATCGTGCCGTATCCGGCCGGCGGCGCCACCGATGTGGTGGCGCGCGCCGTCGCCGAAAAGCTGACGCAGTCGTGGGGCCAGTCGGTCATTGTTGAAAACCGCGCGGGGGCCGGCACCACGATCGGCGCCAGTTCGGTGGCGCGCGCGCCAGGCGATGGCTACACCCTGTTCATGACCACGTCGGCCCACACGATCAGCGGCCATCTGTACAAAAAGCTCAACTACGATCCCGTCAAGGACTTCGCGCCCATCACGCTGATCACCCGGGTGCCGCTGGTGCTGGTCGTCAACCCGGCGGTGCCGGCCAAGACGCTTCAGGAATTCCTGGCCTACCTGAAACAGAACGGCGGCTCGGTGAACTTCGCGTCGCCGGGCAACGGCACCGCGCAACACCTGAGCGGCGAGCTCTTCAAGATCGCCACGAAGTCGGGCATCACGCACGTGCCTTACCGCGGCGACGCGCCGGCCTTTACGGACCTGGCCGGCGGCCAGGTGCAGATGATGCTGGCCACGATCACGTCGGCGCTGCCGTTGATCGAGTCCGGCAAGCTGCGCGCGCTGGCGGTGGCCAACGGCAAGCGCGTGCAGGCGCTGCGCGACGTGCCGACCTTCGCGGAAGCAGGCATGCCCGGCTTCGAGGCGGCGACGTGGTTCGGCCTGCTCGCGCCGGCGTCGCTGCCGCCGGCGCAGGCGCAGCGCATCTATGAAGACGTGTCCAAGATCGTTGCCACGCCCGCGATGCAGGCCCGCCTCGAAAGCTTGGGCGGCGAAGTCGTCAACAGCACGCCGCAGGAATTCGCCGCCTTCATGTCGCGCGAGCAGGAGAAGTGGGGCCAGGCCGTCAAGGCGTCGGGCGCCGTCGCCGCGCAGTAATCCCAACGAGGCGCGTGATTGCCGGGCGCATGCCCGGTATCCGTGCCATGGTGGCGGGGCCGCGCGTTGACGCCGTGCGGGACGTGACGGATTGCCCGTTGATGCGGGCGGACGATGGGCGGGCGCTGCCACCGGGATAAGGTTCGGCTCGGATTTTCCCCGTGTTGACACGGGGAGTTTTCGATACTTAGAATGTTCTGGCAGAAAGAATATACGTTCTAAAAATAAGAGCGAACATAGGTGGGAAGAGACAATGAATAACCACGCCATGGCAGCGCGGCATGCGTCCGACGCGCAGCTTGCGCACCGCTTCCGAAGCCGCGCGCTGTCGTTCTCGCGGCCGCGTCAGGTCGATATGGACCTGCTGCTGGGCGTCGGCGCCGTACCGCTGCTGGTCCGCATCCGCGACGGCCGCGTCATCGCCGCCGACACGCCCGCCGCGCCGCTGCCTTCCTGCGATGTATCGCTGCGCGCCGGCGCAGACGCCTGGTCGCGCTTCTGGCAAGCCGTGCCGGAAGCGGGCTGGCATGACATCTTCGCGTTGAGCAAGCGCGGCGAACTGGCCATCGAAGGCAACCTGCAGCCGCTGATGGCGCACTTGCAGTTCGTCAAGGACCTGCTGGCCACCGGCCGCGAGGCGCAAGCATGAACGCCGCGCTGGAACCCATCGTCGGCCGCTATCTGTCCGTCGACATCGGCGGCAAGCCTTGCCGCGTCTACTTCGAGGAGGCCGGCGCGGGCATTCCGCTGGTCTGCCTGCATACCGCCGGCGCCGACAGCCGCCAGTATCGCCACATGATGTGCGATGCGGACATCACGTCGCGCTATCGCGTCATCGCTTTCGACATGCCCTGGCACGGCAAGTCCTATCCGCCGCCCGGCTGGCAGGATGAGGAATACCGCCTGTCCACTGAACGTTATGTGGAGACCGTGATGGCGTTCTGCCAGGCCCTGGCGCTGGATCGCCCGGCGCTGATCGGCTGCTCGATCGGCGGGCGCATCGTGTTGCAACTGGCGCATCAGCACGCGGATCGTTTTCGTGCGCTGATCGGGGTCGAGGCGGCCGATTTCCAGCAGCCTTGGTACGACACGTCGTGGCTGCATCGCGGCGACGTCCATGGCGGCGAGGTCTGCGCCGCCCTGGTGTCCGGGCTGGTCGCGCCGCAGTCCCCGGCGGTCTATCGCCACGAAACCTTGTGGCAGTACATGCAGAGCGGCCCCGGCGTGTTTCGCGGCGACCTTTATTTCTACCGCGTGGACGGCGATTTGCGGGGGCGGCTGGGCGGCATCCGCACCGATCGTTGTCCCCTGTTCCTGTTGACGGGCGAGTATGACTTTTCATGCACACCCGAAGACACCTTGCGCACTGCCGCCGGCATTCCCGGCGCGCAGGTCACTGTCATGCGCGAATTGGGGCATTTCCCCATGAGCGAAAGTCCACAGCAGTTTCGCGGCTACATCATGCCGGTGCTGGACGCCATCGCCGGCCTATAGAGCGGCATTACCGACGGGCAGGCACTGCCCGCGATCCACAGGAGGCATTATGCGTTATCCGATCATTCTGGCCGGCATCTTCGCCCTGGCCGCAGTTCCCGCCGCGCAGGCGCAAGAGACGCTGAAGCTTGGCGCGTTGGTCACGCTGTCCGGCGCGGGCGCCGCCTGGGGGCAGGGAATGAAGAACGCCGCCGAGATTGCGGCGGACCAGGTGAATGAAGCGGGCGGACTGGACGTCGGCGGCAAGAAGTACCGGGTGCAGGTGGTGGCCTATGACGACAAGTACCAGGCCAATGAAGCCGTCACCGTGGCCAACCGCCTGGTGTTCGAGGACAAGGTGCGCTACGTGATCGGCCCGGTCGGATCGGCGCCGGTGCTGGCGATCCAGCCCATGACGGAAAAGAACAAGGTGATCGTCATGACTTTGGGCTTTACCACCAAGGCGCTGGCCGCGGACAAGCCCTTTACCTTCCGCCCGAACGTGACGACCGCCGAGGTGTCGCAGCCGCAGATCGACTGGCTGGTCAAGTCGCTAGGCCTGCGCAAGGTGGGCGCGCTGTTCCCGAACGACGAAACCGGGCAGCAGATTGCGCTCGACCTGGAAGGGGCCTACAAGAAGGCGGGCGCGGCCTTGTCCGTCAAGGAGTTCTTCGAACGCGACCGGGTCGATTTCGTGCCGGTGTTGACGCGCATGATGGCGCGCGGCATTGACGCCATCGAACTGGACGGCAATTCACCCACCACCGCCGGCCTGATCGTCAAGCAGGCGCGGGAACTGGGGTTCGAAGGGCGCATCGTGCGCACTGGCGGCCCCGCCACGCAGGAAATCGTGAACGTGGCCGGCAAGGCGGCCACCGAGGGCATGCTGGTGCATACGCCGATTGATCCGGAACTGCCGGAAACCAAGGCTTATGCCGAGCGCTATGCCGCCAAGTACAAGCACGCGATGAACGGTTTCAGCCCGGCCTTCTATGACGGCACCAACATGCTGTTCGAAGCCATGCGCCGCGCCGGCACCGTCGAGGACACGGACCGCGTGCGCGTCGAGCTGGAGAAACTGGAAGGCTTTCAAGGTGCGCTGGGCAAGCTGAGCTGGACGGGCAAGGCCAGGTACGGCATCAACCACCAGTTGAACGCGCCGTTCTACGTGGCCGAAGTCAAGGATGGCCGCGAGGTGATCCGCGCGCGCTGCACCGTCGAGGGATGCCGCTAGCGCGGCGGGGGATGCCACGTGGATTGGAGCATTCTGCTGACGCAGGCCACGATAAACGGTCTTATCGTGGGACTGCTGTATCTGTTGATGGCCGTGGGCTTCACGCTGGTGTTCGGCGTGATGCGCATGGTGAACTTCGCGCATGGCGAGTTCTACATGCTGGGCGCCTTTGGCGCCTATTACCTGACGACCCAGGCGGGCTTTTCGTTCCTGCCCGCCATGGCGCTGACCTTCGTCTTGGCGGTGGCCGGCGGCGCGGTGCTGGAATGGGGTGTGCTCAAGCCGTTTCGCCGGGATGAGCTGAACGGCATGATCGCCACGATCGGCCTGGCGATGATCCTGCAAAACCTGGCCCTGATGTTCTTTGGCCCCGACCCCTTGTCCATGCCCGCGGTGGCGCAGGGCACCGCCCGCATGGGCAAGCTGGTCGTGCCGTTGTCGCGTGTGTATGTGGTGGTGTTCGCCTTGCTGGCGCTGGCTTTGCTGTACGGCTTCCTGCGCCATTCCAGGCCGGGCCGCGCGCTGCGGGCCGTGGTCGAGGACTTCGAAATCGCCGGCATCCAGGGCATCCGCTCGCGCATCTATTACCCGCTGGGCTTCGGCCTGGGGGTGGGGCTGGCGGCGGTGGCCGGCGCGCTGATGGCGCCGCTGTTTTCGGTGTCGCCGTTCGTGGGCGGCACGCCGCTGCTCAAGGCGTTCATCGTGGTGATCCTGGGCGGGCTGGGCAGCATTCCGGGCGCCGCCTTCGCGGGCCTGGCGCTGGGCCTGGCGGAAAGCTATGGCAGTCTGCTGTTCGACAGCAGCACGGCGGACATGCTGATCTTCGCTATCGTAATCGTGATGTTGGTCGTGCGGCCCAAGGGGCTGCTGGGCCGGGGGGAGGCATAAGTCATGACGGACATTTCGCTTGAAGCCGGTGTGGCGCGGCCCGCGCCATTACGCTGGCTGTTGTGGGCCGCGTTGGCTGTGGCGGCGTTCGCGCCCTGGTTCGCCGGGCCGTTCGTTCAGCATCTGGCGGTACTGACGTGCCTGAACGTGCTGATCGTCAACGGCTTGGCGCTGATCGCGCGCTGCGGGCAGTTGTCGCTCGGGCACGCGGCCTTCGTCGCGCTGGGCGCCTATGGCTCGGTGCTGGCCGCACGCTATCTGGGATGGAGCTTTCTGCCCGCCGCGTTGGCCGGCGTGGCGTTGACTGCGTTGGTGGCGCTGACGCTGGGCGCAATCATCCTGCGCTTGAAGGGCGTCTATTTCGTGCTGGTGACGTTCGCGTTCGGGGAACTGGTGCGGTTGATCCTGCTGGACGGCTCGTCGTGGTCGGGTGGCGCCAACGGCATCGCCAGCATCCCGCCGGCCGCGCTGGCGGGTATGGTGTTCGATACGCGCGCCAGCTTCTACGGCCTGGCGTTGTGCGTGGCCCTGGCGTCGGTGGCGCTCTTGCGCGTGATGGCGAGGCAGCCGTTCGGCCAAGCCATCGACGCCGTGGCGGAAAACCCCGCGCTGGCCGAATCCACTGGCCTTGGCGTGCATCGCATCCAGCTGTGCGCCTTCGTGGCCGGCTGCGCGTTGGCGGCGGTCGGCGGCGCCTTGCAGGCGCGCTATGTGGGATATGTCTCGCCGGAGTCGTTCAACGCCAGCATTTCCATCGGCTTCATCATCATGCTGGTCATCGGCGGCCGCCGATCGGTATGGGGCGGGCTGATCGGCGCGATGGTGCTGACGCCGCTGCCCGAACTGTTTCGCGGCGCGGTGCAGACGCAGCACATTTTCTATGGCGCGGCGCTGATCCTGATCCTGCGTTTTCTACCGGCGGGCCTGGCCGGCCTGCCGGGTCCGTGGCAGGCGCGCCGGCACAAGGAGTCCCAATGAACCAGCCTCTATTGAAGGTGCAGGGCATGTCGCGCAGCTTTGGCGGGTTGGCGGCCTTGCGCGATGTCAGCTTCGCCGTCGCCCCGGGCGAAATTGTCGGCCTGATCGGGCCCAACGGCGCGGGCAAGACGACGGCGTTCAACGTCATCAGCGGTACGATGCCGCCGTCGGCCGGGTCGGTGCATTTCGATGGCCGCGACATTTCCGGCGGCCCACCCAGCCGTGTGGTGGTGCAGGGGCTGGCGCGCACATTTCAATCCACTTCCACCTATCCCGAGGCCACGGTGGCCCAGAACATTCGGCGCGGCATGCTGTCGCGCATTCGAAATTCGTGGCTGCGCCATCTGGCCGGGCGTGACCAGGACTTGTTGTCGGCCTCGCAGGCCGAGCGCGAAGTGGACCGGCTGCTGCACCTGCTTGATCTGCAGGGCTGGCGCGACGCGGCGGCCGGGTCGCTGGCCTATGGCTTGCAGAAAAAACTGGGCATCGCCGTCGCGCTGGCCTGCCGTCCGCGCATGTTGCTGTTGGACGAGCCGGCGGCGGGGCTGAACCACGAAGAATGCAACGAGCTGGGGCGCCTACTGCGCCGCCTGCAATCCGAGGAAGGGTTGACGATGCTGTTGGTGGAGCATCACATGGCGCTGGTCATGGAACTCTGCCATCGCATCGTCGTGCTGGTGCAAGGCGAGAAAGTCGCCGAGGGCACGCCGCAAGCCATCCGCGACAACCCCGCCGTGATCGAAGCCTATCTGGGAGCGCCCGACTATGCCCATGCTTGAAGTCCAGGACCTGACGGTTCGATACGGGCCGCTGGAGGCCGTGCGCGGCATCAGCTTCACTGTTGAACAAGGCCAGATCGTCGCGCTGGTCGGCTCGAATGGCGCGGGGAAAAGCTCCACGCTGAAAGCGCTGATCGGCCTGGCGCCGGCCGCGGGCGGGCGCATTGCGTTTGAAGGGCGGGACATCGCGCGGCTGGGTTCGGCGGCGCGGGTGTCGGCCGGGCTGGCGTTGTCGCCCGAAGGGCGGCGCCTGTTCGGCCGCATGACGGTGCTGGATAACCTGATGGCAGGCGCGCATGGGGTCCGGCCGGGCAGTCGCGTGCGCGCGCGGCTGGACGAAATCTACACCTTGTTTCCCCGTGTGCAGGAGCGCCGCGCACAGTTGGCGGGCTCATTGTCCGGCGGCGAACAGCAGATGGTGGCGATCGGCCGCGCGTTGATGGCGCAACCCCGTCTGCTGATGCTGGACGAGCCCTCGTTGGGCATCGCGCCCAAGATCGTGGCCGAGATCGCGGGCGCCATCCAGCGCATCAACCGCGACAGCGGCATCGCCATTGTGCTGGTCGAGCAGAACGCGCGGCTGGCGCTGCGCCTGGCGCATCAGGCCCATGCGTTCGAGCATGGCGAGGTGGTGCGCAGCGGCACGGGCGCCGAGCTGCTGGCCGACCCCTTCGTGCAGAAAGCCTATCTGGGAATCTGAAATGAGCGTGGCAATGCAAACCGCGGTTCCGCAATACGAGGTGTATGCCATCCGCTACGCGCGGATGCCGCGCCAGCGCCGCGACAACTTCCTGGGCGGCGATCCGCACGACGGCGACATGCCCATGGACTTCTTCGTGTGGCTGATACGCGGCGCGGGCCATGTGGTCCTGGTGGACACGGGTTTCAATGCCGACATGGCGCGCTTGCGGCGGCGCGAACTGATCCAGTGCCCCATCGCGGCCCTGGCGCCGCTGGGCGTGCAGCCCGAAGCCGTGCAGCACGTGGTGCTGACCCACCTGCATTACGACCACGCGGGCAATCTGGACCTGCTACCCAACGCGCGTTTTCATGTGCAGGACGACGAACTCGACTACGCCACCGGCCGTTGCATGTGCTTCGAACCGCTGCGGCATGCCTACGCGGTGGAGGATGTGGTCACGCTGGTACGGCGCGTCTACGACGGCCGGGTGGACTTCCATGATGGCGACGGGACGTTGCTGCCGGGCATGGAACTGCTGCATATCGGCGGCCACACCAAAGGCCTGCAGGCGGTTCGGGTGCATACCGAACGCGGCTGGGTGGTGCTGGCCTCGGACGCCAGCCATTATTACGAAAACATGGGGCAGGGCAGGCCGTTTCCGATCGTCTATGAAACGGCCCGGATGCTGTCCGGCTACGCCAAGCTGTATGGCGCGGCGCAGTCCGAGCAGCACGTAGTGCCGGGGCATGACCCCGCGGTGCTGGACCGCTATCCCAAGTGGCAGGGTTCATCGCACGTGGCGATGCTGCATCGACCGCCGCGGCGGGAATCCTAGATCCGGCGCCATTTCGCCGGGGCGCGCCCGCCGGGGAGCTTCGCGCCAGAGTCTGGCGGCCGCGACCCGGCCGGCGCAGTCATCAATAGGTGTACCTGATGCCCAGTTGCGCGGTTCGTGGCGCCCCGGGGTAGACATAGCTGTTGAACGAGCCCTCGTCATACGTGCGATTGAAGAGGTTCGTCACGTCGAGGTTCACTCGCAGATTACGGTTTATCTGATAGAAGCTGAATACGTCGACCGCCACATAGGCTGGCATGCGGTAGGTGTTCGCCGCGGTTTGCCCCGCCCGTTTGCCGACGTAACGCACGCCGACGCCCAATCCGAGCCCGCGCGCGGGACCTTCATGGAATTCATACATATTCAATAGGCTGAGGGTGCTTCGCGGGATGTTGGCCAGGCGCGTGCCTTCGGGCAAGGTGTTGTCCTGGGTCACCGCCGCGTCGACGAAAGCATAGCCGCCTATCACCCGCCACTGGCGCGTGAGGTTGCCGGCCACATTCACGTCGAAACCGCGGCTGCGCACTTTCCCGGCTGCCACCCGGTAGGTGATGTCCGCGGGGTCGACCGTGAGAACGTTCTGTTTGTCGATCTGGTAGGCCGACACGTCGACGCTCAGTTTTTCATTGAGCAGTTCCCACTTGGCGCCGACTTCAATCGACTTGCCCTTTTCGGGATTGAAGCCGTTGCCCTGGCGGTCGGCTCCCGTGTTCGGCTTGTAGGCGCGCGCGGTGTTGGCATAGACGGAGAGCGTCTCCGTAAGGTCATAGACCACGCCCAGGCGCGGCGAGACCGCCGAGTCGCGGGTGCGCCAGCTCGACGCGCCGGGCAAGCGATCCCGGTAGCGGTGTTCGAAGTGTTCGAATCGCACTCCCGCCACCACTTTGAACCGGTCCGTGAGTGAAATCTGATCCTGTACGAAGGCCGCCCAGGTTTTCAGGTTTTCCTTATCGTGCGTCGTCGTGCGACTCAGCGGCGGGCGCGGTTGGCCAAGCACCGGGTCGTACAGGTCGACGGGGTAGGCGTTGGCGCCGGCCGCGGACCGGCGAATGATCGATTGGTAGTCGTAGTCTTCAACCTCCACGCCGGTCAAGAGCGTGTGGCGTACGCCGCCGGTGCTGAAGCTGCCTGTCAGGTTGAGTTGGAAATCCCGATCGGTCCAGTCCAGCCGGCGGTAGTTGAAGTTGCGGCCCAACGTCCGACCGTCGGACTGGAGCGCATTGGCTTCCACCGCGTTGCCCTTGAGCGTGCCGTCGAGCCATTGGAACCCGCCGGCGACTTTCCAGTCGTCGTTCAGCGCATGTTCGAAGCGCAACTGGACGACCGTGTTGTCGTTGTGCAGTTTGTTGGTGGTGCCGGCTTCCCAGGCATTGACGCTGGACGACGCGCGCTTGCTCTGGTTGGGATAGTTCGTCAGGCCCCGGTCCAGCGGATGGTTGTTACGCATCAGATCCGCTTCGAGCGTAATCCGCGTGGCGGCGCTGGGCTGCCAAGTGAGTACGGGAGCGACGGCGTAGCGCTCCGTGCTGACGTTGTCACGGAAGGTATTGCCCCCTTCGGCCAGCGCATTGATGCGATACGTGAATTGGCCTTGCTCGTCCACGGGGCCGGTGGTGTCGATGGTGACGCGGCGCATTCCGTGGCTGTCGAATTGCAGGCCGGTGCTCAGGCTTGCTTGCGCTTCGGGTTGCTTTGTCACCACGTTGAACGTGCCGCCGGGATCGCCGCGGCCATACAAGGTCGTGGCGGGGCCACGTATGACCTCGAGCCTTTCGAGGGTGTAGGCGTCGGGCGCGTTGGGATAACCGCGATTGATGGGGAATCCGTTGCGGTAGTACTCGCCGGTGGTAAAGCCCCGGACCGTCACCGTGGTCAGGCCTTGTCCGCCGAAATTGTTTGCGCTGCCAACGCCGCCGGCGTAATCGAGCACTTCGCGCAAGCGCGTGGCATTGGTGTCCTCCACGACGTCGCGGGGTACGACGGTGATGGATTGCGGCACCTCGCGCAGGGCGGCATCGGTGCGCGTGGCGCTCATGCTGCGGGTCGCCCGATATCCGATCACCGGACCGTCGGCCCGCTCGGCGACGCCGTAAACGCTCACGGCCTCCAGTTCGACGGCATCAGCGGGACTATTCGGCGCGGCGACCGCGGTGGGGACGATGGCATTCAGGAGACATACAGAGAGGACAGGGCGGCGCATGTTGCTGGGCAGGATAGGATGTGGCGCGATGGGCGCCAGATAATACTATTGATGATACGGATTCGCATTATTGATGGTGTTTTTGTTGTAATGCCGCACGTCCATATCCCTGCCATGGAAAGGCCCGCCCCTTCCTCCGTAAGGCACCGGGGCGGGGCCGCGTCGTGGTTCGACCAGTGGCTCGACGGCGAACCGCGGTTGCTCAGTCGAGCGAGATGCCCGACTCTTGGGCCACGCGCCGCCATTTTCCTTGTTCGGCCGCGAGCATGTCGCGGAACTGACTGGCGGATCCCGGCGACACCTCCACCCCCCTTGCGGTCAGTTTTTCGCGCACGTCGGGCATACGCAGCACGGTGTTCAAGGCGGCATTGAGCCGTTGCACGACGTCAGGGGCCACGTTGGCGGGGGCCAAGACGCCCATCCAGCCTTCCGCTGCCATGTCTTGAAAGCCCAACTCTCGCAGGGTCGGAGTGTCCGGCAGGTCACGCAGTCGTGCGGGGGAGGGCGTGGCCAGCGCGCGCAGCTTTCCCGATTTGATATGAGGCAAGGCCACCGCGGCGGTTTCGAACGTGAAGTCCACTTCGTTCGCCAACAACGCGCTCATTGCCGGCGCGCTGCCCTGGTAAGGAATATGCGTCGCGCTGATCCCGGTGCGAGACAGGAACAACGCGCCGATCATGTGATTGGTTGATCCGATGCCGAATGACGAGAAATTCAGGCGGTCGGGATGCGCCTTGGCCCGGGCGATCAATGACGGCACGCTGGTGATGGGCGAGGAGGCGGGCACGACCAGCACAAAGCTGACGCTACCCACTTCGCCAATCGGGGTGAATTGCTTGAGCACGTCGTACGGCGCCGTCTTGCGGGTCACCGGGTTGATGATCAGCTCGGCGCTGGTGCCAAAGAACAGCGTGTTGCCATCGGGCGCGGAGCGTGTCACGTTCAATGCGCCCAGGGTGCCTCCGGCGCCGCCACGGTTTTCGACGATCGTGGGCTGGTC
The DNA here is from genome assembly GCF_902859765.1 of Achromobacter pulmonis. Classification (GTDB taxonomy): domain Bacteria; phylum Pseudomonadota; class Gammaproteobacteria; order Burkholderiales; family Burkholderiaceae_B; genus Achromobacter; species Achromobacter pulmonis. The sequence goes on along the minus strand of NZ_CADIJV010000007.1, from coordinate 67,252 downwards.
CAGAAGCGCGGGCAGCTTTTCCGCAATGATGCGGGCGGCGCCGTCCGTGCCTCCGCCAGGAGGAAAGCCGACGACCAGGCGGATGGGGCCCGCTGGATTGCCGGCGGCGCCGGCTTGGATGGCGCACAGCGCGCCCGCGCACAAAAAGACCAAACGGAGCAGCATGTTCATGGGGATTCTCCAACCGGAACGGTATGTTCCAAAGGGGGGATGGGCAATGACGTTACGGCTGGCCCGCGCTTTGGCGCACGCCTTCTTCATGGGCCGCCTGTTCGGCGGCGCGTACGCTGGCACGGGCGCCGACCCGTTGCAGATAGGCTTCCAGATGGGGCCAGGCGGCGGTGTCGATGCGGTGCGCGCGGGTCCACATGGCGATCGTGTAGCAATGGGCGTCCGCAATCGTGAATTGATGGCCCATCAGGAAGTCGCGTCCCTCCAACTGATCGTTGAGCCATTGCAGCCGGCCGTGCAGATACTGGCGGGCGATCGATTTGTACTCGGGCGGCGTGATGGCCTTGAACAACGGCATGAAGCCGCCTTTGTGCAAATCCGCCGCGATGAAGCTCATCCACTCCATGATGCGGTAGCGAATCAGCGACCCGGGCGGCGCGAACAAGGCCGTGCCGGGCTGTTGGTCGGCCAGGTATTGCATGATGACGGCGCCTTCGCTGAGGTACTGCCCGTCGGGCAACTGCAAAGTGGGCACCGTGCCCTTCGAGTTGACGAGCAGGTAGTCCGTCCCGTCGGCCAACCGCTTGGTGCGCATGTCCACCCATTGCAGATCCAATGCAATGCCGAGTTCGCGCGCGACGATGTCGACCGCCAGCGAGCAACCCCGTACCTCGTGATAGAACTTCATGTCTGTCTTTCCCTGATGACGTTGCCAGCGCCGCGGCGCGCGGCTGCCTGGCATCGGATTGAAATGGCGATTTATCTCAAATCGGTAGTACACAAATAGAAAAATAATTAATTCAGTACTACAATTCTTGCGTGGCTAGCCTTTGTTTCCAACTAGGGGAAACGCTTGCTCGGCCGGCGGCCCGCCGTCGGCGGCTTCTTGTGAGCCATCGAAGGCCAGCCGGATTTCGGACAGAACCCGTGCCGGGGACGGCGGCGCCCTGTCCGAGCACTTATTTCCCAGAAGGGGGGAGGAGGACATCATGCAAGGCACGATCTTGGTGGGGACCGCGGGGCAGGGCATATTGCGAAGCGCCGACAACGGCGCGAGCTGGCATCGGCTGGGCTTGAAAGAGGCGATCGAATTTGATGGCGTCGTGCGCTGTCTGGCGGTCGACCCGTCCGATCCCGCCCGCGTGTTCGCTGGCGCGGATGCCGGGATCTGCCTGAGCACCGACGGCGGAGCGCATTTTCGGCGGCTGGATTCCCCGGCCAACGGGCAGACTGTCTGGGCCCTGGCACTGGACCCGAGCAACCCCGCGCGGGTCTACGCAGGTACAGGGGCCCCATCGCGTGCGCGCATGTTCCGCTCGGCCGACGGCGGGCAGACGTGGGAGGCGTTGCCGGTCGAATTGCCGGAGTTCTGCGCCGGCGTGAATCGGCCGCGTATCCTGGCTATTGCCGTGGATCCCGTCAATGGCGAAGTCTGGTTCGGGGTCGAGGAGGGCGGCGCCTGGCGCAGCCGTGACCGGGGCGATTCCTGGCAGCGGATTGACTCGGTCGCCAACGGCATCGTCAGCGGCGACATCCACGCCATCAGCGTTTTGCCGCCGCGCGGCCAGATTCCGCGCACGCACCTGATCTGCACCGTCAATTCGGTCTACACCAACGTCGACAACGCCCAAGGCGCCTGGCAAGGCGCCAGTTCGGCGGATCGCTTCGATGGCCTGTACTACACCCGCACGATCCAGCCACTGCCGGGCGGCGAGGACGTCCTGTTGCTGGCGGTCGGCGATGGCACGCCGGGCACGCGGACGCGGATATATCGCTCTGAAGACCGTGGCCGCACTTGGGTCCGCGCGATTCTGCACTCGCCGCCGAACGCTACCTTCTGGGCCTTCGGCGCGCATGCGGCCGATCCGTCGCTCGTGTTTGCCGGCACGAAGTATGGGCACCTGTTCCGGTCGATGGATGGCGGACGCAGCTGGTTCAAGGAATGGCGTGATTTCAGTGAGATCACCGCGGTGACCTGGACACCGTTCGTCGCGCCAGTCAAGGCCCACCCCCAATCCAGATTGCCGAGCCAGGCCACATGACCGCTTCAGCGCCGCCGCGCCGGCCGTGTCCGCGAGGCGGCCTTCTCATCCCATCCCATTCCATTTTCTGAACAAGAGACGTACCTTATGAAGACCCCGAATTTCAGCGCTTTCCACATCCGCAAGTGGTATCTCCAGATCGAGGATTCCCTGGCGGGAGAAACCGGCGCGCCCGCGGATGGCGAACCCTTGCGAAAGATCGTCATTGCCGCCTGCCTCCACAATCCCTATGCTGGCCGCTATGTCCAGGATCTGTCCGCGTGGATCGACGCGTCGCCCGAGTTGGGACGCGAGTTCGGCCGCCGCATCGGCGAGGCGGCCGCGGGAAGGGCGATCGAGAGTTATGGCAAAGCGTGCCTGGTGGGGATGGACGGAGAATACGAGCATGGCAATGCCCTGCTCACCAATCCCGCCGCGAACCCTGTGCGGGAAGGCCTGGGCGGCGCGAAATCCTGGGTGCCGTCCACCGGGAAGCGTGGTGCGCCCGGCACGGCCATCGATATTCCCCTGGCGCACAAGGACGCGCTCTATGTGCGGTCGCACTACGACACCGTGACCGCGCAATTCAACGACGGCCCGAACCGTGACGAAGTCGTGCTGGTCTGGGCGTTCGCAACGCGCGGGCGGCTGAACGCGCGCCTGGGGGGATTGCGCGCCAGCGAGGTGAAGGGGCTGGACGGCTTGTGCTGAGCCGGCCGGTTTCAGGGAGAGGTATATGAATCGCCGAGACTATTCGTTGACGGTATCCGGGTTGCGCCTTCATGTCGTGGAGTGGGGCGACGTCGACGGCTATCCCATCGTCATGCTTCATGGCATCCGGGGCTACGCCGAGACCTTTTCGCGTTTGGCGGCCGCATTGCAGCCCGGGGCGCGCGTCATCGCCTTTGACCAACGTGGCCGCGGCGAGTCCGATTGGGACCCCGACTGGAATTACTACGTGGACGCCTACGTGGCCGATCTGGAGGGCGTCACCGGGCAACTGGGGCTGGGGCAATTCGATTTGCTCGGGCATTCGCTGGGGGGCATCAACGCCATTGTGTTCGCGGCGAGACACCCGCAGCGGGTCCGTCGATTGGTCATCGAAGACGCGGGTCCGGGGGCCTTTGAAGTCAGCGCGGGGGCCTCGCGCATCTGCCAGGAGCTTCAGGCCACGCCCGAGCGGTTCGCTTCATGGGACGAGGCCGCGGCATTCATGCGCGCATTGCGACCTTCAGTCAGTGAAGCCGCGCGCCAGCAGCGTTTGACCAGCATGCTCAAGCCGGCCGCGGATGGCGGCTTTACCTGGCGCTACGATCACGCGGGCATCGCCGCAACCCGATTGAACCCGGACCCCGCGCGCGTCGTTGACTTGGAGCCATGCGTGCAGGCGATTGCGTGCGACACCTTGGTGGCGCGCGGCGGCCGGACGGACTACTTGCAGCCCGATATGGTGCGGCGTATGTGTGATCTCAATCCGCGTATTCGATCGGTCGAGATCGCGGACGCCGGCCATTATGTCCACGATGACCAGCCGGCGCTGTTTGCCGAGGCGGTGCGGGGATTCCTGGGCGGCCCGGCTCCTTATCCGCCCAGATCCGCCGGCTCCGTCGCCAGAACCTTTTGATAGATCGCGATGGTGTTTTCCACGGCGGCCTGCAGCGCCGCCGGCGAAGAGCCGACCCAATCGTAGCCCTGCCCAACCATGCGCTGGCGAGCGGCGTCGTCTTTGCCCAGTTTCCCAGCCAGCATCGCGACGCTATCGCAAATGGACGCCGGGGTGCCCGCGGGCCCGAACAGGCCGAACCATCCGCTGAAGTCCAATTGCCGCACCTGCTGTTCCTCGAAGGTCTTGCTGTCGGGAAAAACCGGCGTGCGGGCTTCGCCCGTCACGCCGAGGACGCGGACCTTGCCTTCGCGGGCCAGGCTTTCAAGCGCGCTGCTGGTCAGGAATACCGCATCGATGTGGTCGCCAAGCAGATCGGTGACCGCCTGTCCGGAACCCTTGTAGGGCACATGGGACAACTTGGCGCCCGTTGATTGGGCCAACAGCAGGCCGTAGAGGTGTGCCGACGAGCCGGTACCGAAGGTGCCGTACGTCAAGGCTTGCTGGCGGGCGTCGGCGAGGAATTCATCCAGCGTTTTCCAACGCGACTTGCTGGCGACCGCCAGCACATTGGCGGTGGTCGCCAGTAAGGTGACGGGGCTGAACTCCTTGGTGATGTCGGCGGCGGCCGTCTTGGCGATGAGCGGGCCCAGCACATGCGTGCTGGAGGTGCCCAGCAGCAACGTCGTCCCGTCAGGCTTCAGGCGCGCGACATGGCGCGCAGCGATGGCGCCGTTGGCGCCTGGCTTGTTTTCGACCACGAAGGTGGTGCCGGGCGCGTGTGTCTGGGCGAAGTGGGCGAATTCGCGCGCGAGCTGGTCGGCGCCTCCGCCGGGGGAAAACGGCACCACCAGGGTAATCAGTGCCGGTAGTGGTTGGCCCTGGGCCTTGGCCAGTGGGGTTCGCCCCAAGGCGCCCGCCGCCATGAGGCCCAACAACCCTGTGGTGAAAGATCTGCGTTTCATGACCGCCTGCTCCTAGGGGTAGGGATCGGCCACGGTAAAACCCGTCAGCCGTCCAAGAACGTGAATGACGGTTCAAATCGTACTACTAAAAAATGGAAAATTTTAATTTAGTACTACAATTTAGTGGATAACACCTAGTGTTGTCGGATTCGCAGCACCTGGAGTGCCGTGCGCGCGGCCTGACGGACGTGGTGCAGGGCGGCTTTGCCGGCGGCCGCTTCGTCACGGGCCTTGAGTGCTTCGAAGATCTGGGTCAATTCGTAGAGGGTCTCAGGCAACCGGCTGGGCGCGGACAAGGATGTCCTGCGCAACAGCACGATGCGGTTGTGCAGTTGGCGCAGCATGTTGCCCAGCAGGCGATTGCCGCACCCGGCGGCTATCGTGTCGTAGAACGTATCGCTGAGGGCAACCGTCTGCTCGACGTCGCCACGACGCGCGGCGGCGGCGAGGGCGTCGAAGGTGGTTGTCAAGGTCTGCATATGCTCGCTGCGCGCGCGCAGTGCGAAGCCGGTGCAGATCTGCGCTTCCAGGATGCCTCGTACTTCGTAGATTTCTTCCGCTTCTTCGTAGCTCAACACCGCGACCACCGGCCCGCGATTGGGGATGATCTCGATCAGGCCCTCGGCCTCGACCTGGCGTAGCGCTTCGCGCACCAGTGTGCGACTGACATCGAGCAATTCCATCAGCTCACGTTCCTTGAGACGTTCGCCTGGCTGAAATCGGCCCGAAAGAATGGTCTTGCGCAGCGCGTTTTCCGCTTGCCGCCGCAATGGCGTGGACGGCGTGTCCTGTTCAGCGGGCATGCGCGGGTCCTGGTTATCGTGATTCATGGGATGTCATACCGGAAGTTGCTGTTGTCTCGACTCGATCATACGAAAATTGTATGGCATCGCGCGGCTCGGCCGCGCGTGGCTTACCATCCGGGCGCTTGAACCGACATGCCCTGCGCCCGCGGCGCGCCGCTTCGATCCTAGACCGTCCCGCGCGGTGCGGCGGCCATGGAAGGGCACGCCGATCCTGCCAACCGTGCCTGTATCAGTTCCAGCAGCGCCCGAACCCGCGCAGTCACGGAATGGCGATGGCTGTATGCCCCCAGCAATTGCAGGGGGGCGGGACACAGGTCAAGGGGTACCTCTTGCAATCGGCCCGCAGCAAGGTCTTCCTGGCAGGGATAGGCCGCCACAATGGCGAAACCGATGCCTTGGCGTGCGCCCGCCACGGCCAGCTCTCCGCTGTTGACGCGATAGCTGCTGCGCACCGGCACCTTGACGATTTCGCCCGCGGCGTCCTGAAACTGCCAGGGCTGGCCTTTGAGCGCACTGAGGGTAGTGATACAGGGCAGGGACTTCAGCTCGCGAACGTGGCGCGGCATGCCGGTCCGGGCCAGCAAGGAGGGGGCTGCAACCACGATGCTGGGCAGTGTGGCGAGTTCGCGGGTGATGAAGGCACTGTCCTCCTGATGGCCCCGGTGGAAGACGATGGAAAGGTCAACGTCCTCTCGAAGCGCTTCCAGTCCGGTCATCCGGGTATCGCATTCCAGTTCGATGCCTGGATGGAGGCTACAGAATTCGGCGAGGATGGGAGCCAACAACCTTGGCGCTTCGCCGGGCATGCACATTTTCAGAGGACCACGCAGTTCGCGCTGTACCGCACCAAGCTCTTCCTGCGTGGAGAGCAGAGCGTCGAGCAAGGGCTTGGCGCGTTCGTAGAGCAGTCGACCGGCTTCCGTCACACGCAGGTGGCGGGTGCTGCGTTCCAGCAGGCGTGTGCCGAGTTTGCGTTCCAGTGCGGCCACGTAGCGGCTGACGTTGGATGAGGGGATCGCCAAAAGACGCGATGCGCCAGCAAAGCTCTGCTCATCCACAACAGCGGTATAGACGCGGACGGTATTCAGATCGAGCGCATCGCGCATTGATTGTCCCACCTGAGGTATGAAAACCTCCCATTTTTGCATGCTAGTTCTCAACGGTGGCGAAATCTAAGATGCCATTTTGTTCGATGCGAGGCGGCGAGCCCGACATCGAGCACCGTATGGACAGGAGAGACTCAGCGTGGAAATTGGAATACTTGGCGGCGGCATCGCGGGCCTGAGCGTGGCGTTGGCTTTGCGCAAACAGGGCTACCGGCCCAGGGTCTATGAGCGCCGGGCGGAGCCGGCAACCATGGGGGCCGGCGTGACGCTTTGGCCGAACGCCAGCTTTGTGCTGGAAGAACTGGGGCTGTTGCAGGACATCGACGCCATGGGCGGCCGACCGCTGACAATGCGCCGCCAGGATGCTGCGGGCAATGCACTGGGAGGCCTCGATATTGCCTTGCTGGACAAGACGATGGGATACCCGACCTACACGGTGCTACGCCGGCACTTGCAGGAGGTGTTACTGGATCATGTCGTCCGGGCCAGGATACCGGTGGCGTTCGGACACCGGGCGGTGGGTATTGAGCTGGCTGCCAATGGCAGGGCTGTGGCCCGTTTCGAGAACGGTGCGCGCATCTGCCCGGATCTGCTCATTGGCGCCGACGGCCGCATGGATTCCGTGGCTCGCAAGTTTGTCGCGGGTGACAACACACCTGCCTATCAGGGCTTCGTGAATTGGATTGGCGTAGCGCAGGGGCAGCATGCGCTGGTGGACGATATTTCGATTCAGGATTTCTGGGGGGCGGGCGAGCGCTTCGGTTGCGTCGCGATTCGACCCCAACTGGTGTATTGGGCTGCAGCCCAGGCTCGGCCGCTATCTGAAGCCAGACCGGCTGCAGAGATACGCAAGGAGGTCGAAGATCTGTTCGCGGGATGGCCCGAGCCCGTCGCGCGCATCATCCGTGCCACGCCCGCAAATGCCATCCGGCTGATTGCGGTGCATGACCTGGAGCCGCTGCATACGTGGAGTCGGGCGAATGTACTGCTGGTTGGGGATGCCGCACACGCGCCGTTGCCGACGTCGGGGCAAGGGGCCTGCCAGGCGTTGGAGGATGCGTGGCATTTGGCGCGGTGCCTGGAGGGCGCAGGCGGTAGCCTGGATGAGGCCTTTCAGACCTTCACGCAGATCCGCAGCCCCAAGACGGCAAAGCTGGCGGAGCAAGGTCGGGGCTTTGCTCGCGGGCTATTCGCCACCGATCCTGAAACCTGTCGCATGCGCAACGCGCGGGCCAAGGCCTCCGACCCGGTGCGTGACGTGCAGGTCTTGGCCGCCGGATGGGGACAGGGCCTGCCAATGCCAAGCTGCAGCGACAGCACGCCAACGCAAGGGGGAGGCGCCGGCAGCCTGTACCGTACTGAATGACGCGCGCCTGATGTGCTGCATCAGTTCGGGCCTTCCATAAAAAGCAAAGCACGCCGCCTCCGACGCTGACGATTTCCAACTTTCAGCGCGAAAGGCGAACGTTATTCCCGCTGCTCAGGGATTCCCCCAATCACATTTCCCTTGCGGAAAATCAATGCTCTATAGGACACTTTGTGTCATAACCGCGATTCAGCGGCGGACACAAGGGGAATCCTATGAAACGCATGATCATGGCCGCCGCCTTGGCGCTGGCCGCAAGCAGCGGCGCGCAGGCCGCTTTTCCGGATCATCCGATCCGGCTGGTGGTGCCGTTCGGCGCCGGCGGCATCACCGACATCGTGGCGCGCCAGGTCGGCAAAGGCATGGGCGATGCGCTCGGCCAGAGCGTGGTGGTGGAGAACCGGCCTGGCGCGGGCGGCGTGATCGCGGCGCAGGTGGCGGCGACGGCGCCGGCCGACGGGTATACGATCTTCATGGGCACGGTCGGCACCCAGGTGGTGAATCCGCTGATCTACGCCAAGCTCAGCTATGACCCCGACACGTTCGCGCCGGTCGGCCTGGTGTCCGGCTCGCCCTATCTGCTGGCGGTGCGCGGCGACCTGCCGGCGGCCAATTTCGCCGACTTCGTGGCGTACGCCAAGGCGCATCCGGCCAAGCTGAATTTCGGTTCGGCGGGCACGGCCAGTTCGCCGCATCTGGGGCTGGAGCTGCTTAAGATGACGGCGGGCGTGGACATCGTGCACGTGCCGTTCAAGAGCGGCAGCGAGGCGGTCAACGCGGCTATCGGCGGGCAGGTGGACGTGGTGATGGATGCCAGTCCGGTGATCATGCCGCACGTGGCCTCGGGCAAGCTGCGCGCGCTGGCGGTGGCGGCAGACCAGCGTTTGCCGTCGGCGCCGCAGGTGCCGACCGCGGCGGAGGCTGGCGACGCGGGGCTGCAGATCAGTTCCTGGAATGCTTTCTTCGCGCCGGCCGGCACACCGCCGGCGGTGCTGGAGAAGCTCAATGCGGCGCTGCGCCGGACCTTGGCCTCGCCCGATTTGAAGGCGCGCCTGGCGGCGCAGGGCACGCAGCTCTATAGCGGCGCGCCCGATGAATACCAGCGCTTCATCGCGGCCGAAAAGAAGAAGTGGGCCGGGATCGTCAAGCGCGCCGACATCAGGATGGATTGATCATGATGACTCATCCGCTGGCGGGGCAGCCGCTGGAACTGGCGGACACGTTGCGCTCAGGCAATGCCTGGAAGATCCGGCTGGCCTGCGGCTATATGGGGCTGGCGCTGACGCGCCGCACCTTCGACATCGTGCAGGGCGATCTGGAGACCGAGGAATTCGGCCGCATCAACCCGTGGCGCCAGGTGCCGGCGCTGCGCACGCCCGAAGGCGTGTGGCTGGCGGAGTCGCAGGCCATCCTGTGGTACCTGGGGCGCGGCACGCCGTGGCTGCCGGAGGGGCGCCTGGCGCAGGCGCAGGTGGCCAGTTGGCTGAGCTTCGAACAGACCCAGCACATGCATGCCTTCGCGCAGCCGCGGTTGCTGATCCACCTGCGCGGCACGGCGCAGGTGGATGAGCCGGCGATGGTCGAATGGCGCCGCGCCGGCATGCGCGCGGCGGCGTGGATGGATGCGCATCTGGCGGGCCGCGCCTTCCTGGTGGGCGAGTCCGCCACCATTGCCGACATCGCGCTGTATCCCTACACCAGCATGGCGGAGCAGGGCGGCTACGACCTGTCCGCCCTGCGCCACCTCAACGCCTGGCTGGCGCGCATGCGCGCCCTGCCGGGTTTCACGCCGTTGTTGGAAACGGCATAGCAAGGAGTCAAGCATGGCCGATACGATGCACCTGGGCAAGGATGAACTGATCGCGCGGGCGCAGGCCGAGATGCAGCGCCAGTTCGATACGCCCGACTGGACCCTGCGCGAGCGCCTGGCGCTGACCTGCCGCATTTTGTTCGACGGCGGACATGATTCGGGCCTGGCCGGCCAGATCACGGCGCGCGCGCCGGAGCCGGACCGCTACTACACCCAGAGGCTGGGCCTGGGTTTTGACGAGATCACGGCCGGCAACCTGCTGCTGGTGGACGAGGACCTGCGGGTGCAGGAGGGCGGCGGCATGCCCAATCCGGCCAACCGCTTCCATTCCTGGATCTACCGGGCGCGGCCGGACGTCAACTGCATCATCCACACGCACCCGCTGCACGCGGCCTCGCTGTCGATGCTGGAGGTGCCGCTGGAGGTCTCGCACATGGACAACTGTCCGCTCTACGGCGACGTGGCCTTCCTGAAGGATTGGCCCGGCGTGCCGGTGGGCAACGAGGAAGGCGAGATCATCTCGGCGGCGCTGGGCGACAAGCGCGCCATCCTGCTGTCGCATCACGGCATGCTGGTGGCCGCGGGCACGGTGGAAGAGGCCTGCGTGCTGGCGCTGCAGTTCGAGCGCGCCGCGCGCATGCAGTTGCTGGCGATGGCGGCCGGCGCCATCCAGCCGATTCCGCCGGCACTGGGGCGCGAGGCGCACGACTGGATCCTGACGCCCAAGCGTTCACAGGTGGGATTTTCGTACTACGCGCGGCGGGCGCTGCGCCAGCACCCCGACGTGCTGGGCGCGTAGCCGCCCCGGCGGCACGCTGGCGCCGGGGCGGCTACCCAGGTGGGGCGGGGCGCTGAGCGACTCGACGGTTGGACGGGTTTCGGGCATGCTTAGCGGTCGTTTTCGCCATTTGCCCGCCCATGATCGACCTGCCTCACCGCCTGCGCACGCTGCGCCGCCAGCAATCCCTGTCCCTGGAACAGCTGGGCGAGCGCACGGGCCTGACCAAGAGCTATCTGTCCAAGCTGGAGCGCGGCCTGAGCGAGCCGTCGATTTCCACCGTGCTGCGGTTGGCCGAAGCCTATGGCGTGGGCGTGTCGCAGCTGGTGGGCGGCGACGGCGCGGCGCAGGACGAGGTGGTGAGCCTGGTGCGGGTGGCCGACCGCGAGGTGCTGCAGCGCCGCGGCCTGGGCAGCGAATACCATTACGAATCGCTGGCCGGGCGCCGCAAGGTCAAGGCCATGGAACCCTTCGTCGTGCACCCGCCGCGCGAGTTTCCCGACGCGGCGGCGGTGTTCCCGCATCCCGGCGAGGAATTCCTGCTGGTGCTCAAAGGGGCCATCGAGGTCCAGGTCGGCGAACGCGCGTTCCGCCTGGAAACGGGCGATTCCCTCTATTTCGATTCCGAACTGCCGCATCGCATGCGCACGGTCAGCCGCGGCGCGGCCGAGGTGCTGGTGGTGGCGGCGCATTGATTCCAAGGAAAGCGCAGTGAAGCATGATCAATCGCGGCTGGTCCGCATCGACGCCGGCCCCATGAAGAACCCCGTGCCCGGCAAGCCCAGGCGTCCCCTGTCGGGCGACGCGGCGTTCCGCACCGTGACCGCGTTCGAAGGCAATGGCGGCCGCGCCGAGGCCGGCGTATGGGAAAGCACGGCCGGCAGTTTCCAGTCCAATACCACCGGCTACATCGAGTTCGGCTACATCGTCGAGGGCGCGGCGCGCCTGGTCGATCCGGACGGCACCGTGCACGAACTGACCGTGGGCGAGGCCTTCGTCATGCCCGAGGGCTATACCGGTCGCTGGGAAGTGGACCAGTTCGTCAAGAAGATCTACTTCATCAGCCGCACGGCCTGAGGCCTGCCGGTCGCCGCCGGCCGCGGAAAGGGTGGATGGCCGTCACGGCGTTGGCCGCTGCGGATAGGCCGAGGTGCCGAAGGTGTTGCCCATGCGGTTGCCGATGGTGGCGGGCGTGGGCAGGCCCATCTGGTTGGGCGGCCGCTGCGTGATGGCCTCGGAGCCCAGCGTGGGCGGCGGCTTGGGCGTGGTGTCGGGCGCCATTTTCTGATTGAGGCAGTCGTACGACAGGGCGCGGTAGCCGTTGACCTCGGTGTCGATGCAGGCACCGCCGGGCGCGGCCCTGGCCGCCGGCGAGGCGGCCTGGGGGACTGGCGTGGGCGTCGTCTGGGCGCCCGCCGTCAGGGGCGTTACCGCCGGCGCCACCAGTATCAGCAGGCAGGCGCGGCGCGCGGAGGGGCTGTGTGTGCGCATGCGGGTTCCTTTGAACGGGTCCGGTGGCCCGGGGCCGCCATGTCACCAGTATAGGGACGAATCGCGCCGCACAGGTGACGATTGCATGGCGGTCTGGCGTGGCGCGGATGTGGCGTGTCGCGATTGCGTCATGCACGCGCCCTGGCATGGTGCCTTTCCGTCCGAGCAGCGCAGCCTGTTCGCGCGCCAGGTTTATTTCCGCCGAACTGCGCGCCGGCGGCCGGGAATACAACGAAAAGTCCAGTCCGCGTCACGGCAGCTACCTGGCCGCCAGGCCATCGCCGCGCTGTTCCCCGGCACGACACCCGGGGCCTACGAGGGCGATGTCACGCTCTACGGCGGCCAGTGACGCGTTCGTGAGGTTTGCCGGCAAAGGGGCCGCTACCGTCACGAGCGCGTCACCCGACCGTCACATGCGGCCGCTACCATGCCGCTTCCGCCCTGCGTCCGGCCCCTCGCCGGCATGCTGTGGCCACGCCATTTTAGAGACATCGGGGTGTTATGACAGTCACGCAGGCGCCTGGGGCCGCTTGGGCGTTCGCCTGCTGGTTCGCGTTCGGCCTGTCGGTGCTGCCGCCAGCCGCGCTGGCTCAGCAGCGGGCGGCGGACACGGCGTTGATGCCGTTCGACATCGCCGCGCAGCCGCTGGATGCGGCCCTGGCCGCCTACACCCAGGCCACGGGCATGGCGGTGCTGGTAACCAGCCGCCTGACTGCCGGCCGCCAGGCCAGCGCGGTGCGTGGCCGGCTGGCGCCGCGCGAGGCGTTGCGCCAATTGCTGACGGGCACCGGCCTGCAGGCCCGCTACACCAGCACGTCAGCGTTCACCCTGGTGGAGGCGGCCGCGTCGCGCGCGGCCGCCGTGGCGCCGGCGCCTACGGCGGTGACGCGCTATGCCGGCGTATTGCAGAACACCCTGACGCGCGCGCTGTGTCAGTGGACCGGCGCGCAGTTCGGCCGCTACCGCGCCTCGCTGCACTTGTGGATCGGCCGCAACGGCGTGGTGCGCCAGGCGCGCGTGCTGTCGGGCACCGGCGATGTGCGCCGCGACGAGGCGTTGGCCGGCGTGTTGTCGGGATTGATCATGGACACGCCGCCGCCGGCCGACCTGCCGCAGCCCGTGACCATCGTGCTGGCGCCGCGCCCGAATCCGGGCGCCGATTGCCGTCTGGCCGGCGCGGCGGGTTGACGCGCATGTCCATGACCGGCGACGCCCTGCGCAACTTGTTCCTGGCCAAGTACCAGGAATTCCGCAAGCGTCTGCGCATCCGGCTGGGGTCGGAAGACCTGGCCAACGACGCCATGCAGGAAGCCTGGCTGCGGGTCGACAGCCTGGCCGAGACCGCGCCTGTGGAGTATCCGGCCGCCTATCTGTTCAAGATCGCCGCGAACATCGCCGAGGACCAACGCCGCGCCAATGCCCGCATCCTGTCGATGGCCGAGATCGATGAACTGTATGACATGGCCGACGAGGCCGCCGGCCCGGCTCAGGTGGCCGAAGGGCGCCAGCAGATCGAGGCACTGGAGGCGGCGCTGGCCGAACTGCCGCGGCGGCGCCAGGCGATCGTGATCGCGGCGCGGGTCGATGAGGTGCCGCACCGCGAAATCGCCGAGCGCTTCGGCATTTCGCTGCGGACCGTGGAAAAGGAATTGCGCGCGGGGCTGGAGCACTGCTGCGGGAAATTGGAAAAAAAATATGTCCAGCGCTACGGTCCCCGGGCCCGGGAAACGTCTTAGCTATATGACGACCCTGTTCAGACGCTTCCGCCCCGGTGGCGACCCCGCGGCCGCGCTCAAGCGCGAGGCCCAGGCGTGGGTCTTGCGCTTGGCCTCGGGCCAGGCCAGCGTGGCCGATGGCGAGGCCTTCCGCCGCTGGTGCGGGCAAAGCGTCGAGCATGCGCGCATCTTCAAGGAAACGCGCCATGCCTGGCAGCAATTGGCGCCGGCCGCGCGGCAGGCTCAGGCCGCGCAGGCGCGCCGCGCCCGGACCGCTCGGCCGGCGCGGCGAGCCTTCCTGGGCGGCGCGGTGGCGGCCTGCGGCGCGTGGCTGGCGTTCAAGCCGCCGCTGGGCCTGTGGCCGGCGGTCGATGAACTGACCGCCGATGTGCGCAGCGGCACCGGCGAGCAGCGCCGCGTGGCGCTGGCCGGCGATGCCAGTGTGCAACTGAATACTCAGACCCGCATCAACCTGTCGCGCAGCGGCCAGGCGCAGCAGATTGATCTGCTGGCCGGCGAGGTTGAACTGGTGACGGCCGGACAGCCCGTCAGCCTGACGGCGGGCGCCGGCCAGGTCAACACCGCGTCGGGGTGTGTCAACGTGCGCTACACCGACAGCCAGGTACGCGTAACCTGCCTGGAAGGCAGCGCCCGCGTCACCTTGCGGCAGGAATCGGTGGAATTGACAGCGGCGCAGCAGGTGGTGCTGGGCGCTGGCGGCGCCAGCGGGCCGCGGCGGGTGGACCCTGACCAGGTCACGGCCTGGCGCCGTGGCGTGCTGGAATTCAATAACGTGCCGCTGGCGCAGGTGGTCGACGAGATCAACCGCTATCGGCCTGGCCGCATCGTGCTGGTGGGCGACCGTCTGGCGGGCAGCCTGGTGCAGGCGCGTTTCTCGTTGGACCAGTTGGCCGACGCTGCGCTGCTGATCCGCGACGTGTACGGCGCCCAGGTCACGTCGCTGCCTGGCGGCATCGTGCTGCTGAGCTGAAGCGCCCGCCGTCCGGCCGGATAACGCCGCGTCCCAAAACCTGGAATATGAATTTTTTGTGAAAAGGCGCAGTCGATGACGCTTGAAGCGGTCTAGGCACCCATGCGCAGAACTGCCCGGTCCGCGTCGCCGCTTTTTCCCGGCGAACCGGCCCCGGCGCTGCAGATGCCAGATCCGATTCCACCAAGGAAAAGCCGTCATGCCCAGCCGTAATCACGCTCTTGTCTCCCGCAGTTCCCCGCGTCGCTCGCGCCGTCCCGCCTGGCGTCTGGCGCCGGTCGCCCAGGCGTTGGCGCTGCTGCTGATCTCGGGCGGCTGGAGCGGCGCAGCGCAGGCCCAGGCGCGCGCCTTCAGCCCGGGCTGGTTCGCCGACAAGAACGCGGTGCAGTCCACCGCGCAACGAACCGGCCGCATGCCCGACGGCAGCCTGGCGGGAATCGGCAATAGCGCCCGCCAGCAGGCGCAATCGCGCCAGCAACTGCAACGTTCGCTGGACAACCTGAACCGCACTGCGGCGGCGGTGGCCGCGCAGCAGGCGGCGCAGGCGGCGGCGCGAGCGGCCGCGGCGGCCAACGGCACCGCCCTGCCGGACGGATTGGCGCAGGGCGGGCTGTGGATCGCCGAGGGCGCGCAGGCCAAGTGGGAGGGCGCCAACAAGCCGCGCACCGGCACCGAGGGCGGGCGTCAGCTGGTGACGATCGAGCAGACGCAGTCGCGGGCGATTCTGAACTGGGACACGTTCAACGTGGGCCGCAACACCACGCTGCGGTTCCAGCAGAAGGCCGACGACGCGGTGCTGAACCGGGTGGTGGGCGCATCGGCCCGGCCCAGCCAGATCCAGGGCGCGATCCAGGCCGACGGCACGGTGCTGGTGGTGAACCAGAACGGGGTGATCTTCAGCGGCACCAGCCAGGTGAACGCGCGCAACCTGGTGGTCGCGGCCGCCACCATGAGCGATGCGCAGTTCCGCGAGCGCGGCATCTACGCCGACGCCGACGGGAAGATCGCCACTTTCCAGGACGCGCTCGGCAAGATCGAGGTGCAGCCCGGCGCGCGCCTGGCCACCGCCGCGCCCGGCAGCGCCACGCGCGGCGGTGGCTACGTGCTGCTGGCGGGCAAGGACGTGCTCAATGCCGGCGAGATCAGCACGCCGCAGGGCCAGGCGCTGCTGGCTGCCGGCGACAATTTCATCATCCGCCGCGGCCAGGGATCGGACAGCAACATCGCGTCTACCACCCGCGGCAACGAGGTGCAGGTGGCCGGCGCCGGGCTGGCGCGCAACACCGGCCTCATCCAGGCGCCGCAAGGCGACGTCACCCTTACCGCCCAGCGCGTGGAGCAGGCCGGCGTGGTGGTGTCGACCACTTCGGTCGACGCGCGCGGCACTATCCATCTGGACGCGCGCGGCAACGGGGCCGCCGTGACGCTGGCCGAGCGCGCCGTCAGCGCCATCCTGGTGGACGCCGGCCTGGCGACCGCGCTGGACGGCCAGCGCGGCAGCCTGCTGCAACCGGCCGTGAGCGGCAATACCGCGCTGGTCACCGGCGACGAATTCCGCCGCGACCTGTCGCTGCTGCGCATCAGCAGCCAGGGCACGGTGGATTTTCAGGGTGGCTCGCTGTCGCTGGCCACCGGCGGCCAGGTGGCGGTCAAGGCCGATGGGCGCGCGCTGGTGCGCGACGGCGCGCGCATCGACGTGGGCGGCGCGGTCGGCGTGATCGTGTCGATGGAGTCCAACAACCTCAAGATCAACCTGCAGGGCAACGAACAGCGCGACGCCCCCGTCAACCGCGACAGCAAGCTGCTGAACAACAGCGAGGTGTGGCTCGACCGCCGCGACCTGGTGCGCCTGGCCGCCGGCAGCGGCGGCAACGACACCGACCGCTGGTACACGGCCGGCGGGCTACTGGAAGTGGGCGGCTACCTGGGCACGCTGGGCGTGCCGGTGAGCCACTGGCTGGCGCAGGGCGGGGTGGTGCGCTTCGATGGCGCCGAGGTGGTCACGCAGGCCGGCTCGGCCATCAATCTGTCGGGCGGCACGCTCGACGTGCAGAGCGGCCAGATTCGCCAGAGCTGGTTGCGCGGCGAGGACGGCCGCCTGTACCTGGCCGACCGCGCTCCGGGCGACCTGCTCTACAGTGGCCTGTACCGGGGCTACGAGTCCGTGTCGCGACGCTGGGGCGAGAACGCCACGCGGCGCTTCTACAACCCGCTGCTCGCGCCGCCGACGCGTTACGAGTCGGGCTACACCGTGGGCCGCGACGCCGGCACGCTGGTGGTCTCGACCCGCAACGCGGTGCTGGATGGCGACCTGATCAGCGACACCTACCAGGGCGACCGCCAGACGCGCGCACCGGTGGCCGGCCAGGACGGCTACAACCAGTCGCACCGCAACGCGGCGCGCGCGGCGCAGTTCGTGGTGGGCAGCTACAAGCCGTACTACGACACCGCCGGCAATTTCCTGCGCTACCAACTGGGCGCCACCGGCACGGCCGCCGAGGTGGCGGTGGGCAAAGACCTGGCGGGGCGTTCCGCCGGCCTGGACCTGGCCGATGCGCTGCCCGCCGACCTGAAAGGCAAGCTGTTCCTGGATGCCGACCGGCTGAACGGCTTCGGTCTGGGCGCCATCCGCATCGCCGCCGGCCGTGGCATCAGCGTGGACGCCACCCTGCGCAGCGCCGAGGGCGGCGAGATCACCCTGTACGCGCCTACCGTCGACATCAACGCCGACCTGGTCAGCCGCGGCGGCCTGATCCAGGCCGGCAATGTGCTGCGCCAGCCTGGCGAGGCCGGCCGCGTCGAAGACGTCGCACTGGCGCCGGCGGCCGGCGCCAAGGCCGCGCTGCGCGTGGCGGGCGGGGTCGTGCTCGATACGCGCGGCGTGTGGAGCAACCTCAAACAGGATCCGGCCGCGCAACGCGGCTTGGCCGTCATCGATGGCGGCCGCGTGTCGCTGCGCGGCAGCGGCGATGTGGCGCTGGCGGCGGGCAGCCTCATCGATGTGTCGTCGGGGGCGGCGCTGCTGACCAGCGGCGCGGTGCAGGGCGGACGCGGCGGCAGTGTGACGCTGGAAGCCAACGCCGTCAGCACGCAGGCCGAGTCGGGCGGCGAGGTGTCGCTGGCCGGCGCGGTGCGCGGCTACGGCATGAGCGGCGGCGGGGCCTTCAGCCTCGCCAGCGGCGGCACTGTTGTGCTGGGCGGCCCGGCCGACGGCCTGGCGGCCGATGCCGTGCGGCTGGATCCGTCCTTGTTCCAGGCCGGCTTCGCCAGCTATGACATCAACGGCCATGGCGGCCTGCGGGTCGCCGAGGGCGCCGACATCTCCGTCGCCATGCCGGTATGGCGCATGCGGCGCGAAGCCGGCGCCCTGCCGGTATCGGGCGCCGACCCGGCCGAGGCCCTGGCGCTGTGGGCGCCGCCGCTCTACACGGAAGACCCCAAGCGCGCCAAGCTGAGCCAGCGCGGCGGCGCCAGCCTGACGCTGCGCTCGGACCGCGCCGCCCTGGGCGGCGTGCTCGAGATCGGCGAGGGCGCGCGGGTCGCGGTGGATCCGGGCCAGTCGATCCGCCTTGTCGGCGGCGACCAGATCACCGTGCTGGGGCGCCTGGTGGCGCCGGGCGGCCTGATCTCGATCCTGGATACGCGGGTGGATTCGCAGCAGAACTACACCCCCAAGGCCAACGGCCGTTCGGTGTGGATCGGCGAGCGCGCGGTGCTGGACGTGGCCGGCGACAGCCACGTCGCGCTGGCCACCGACGGCCGACGCTACGGCGTGGCGCGGGCCGGCGGCAATATCGAGATCGGCGGCGCGCTGGACTGGGAGGCCGACGCGCATGCGCTGCGCCGGCCGATGGACCGGCACCTGATCCTGCGTCCCGGCTCGCTGCTGGACGCATCCGGATCGCAGGCGCTGGTGGACCTGCCCGGGCGCGGCGCAACGCTGCTGGCCTACAACGGCGGCAGCATGGTGCTGGCGTCGGCCAACAGCCTGCACCTGGACGGCGACCTGCGCGCCGCGGCGGGCGGAGCGGGCGCGGTGGGAGGCACCCTGGGCGTGGCGCTGGCGCCCGCCTTCTATCTGCGAAGCCTGGCCGAGGCCGAGGTGCTGACGCCACGGGTGTTGACGCTGGCGCAGCGCCAGGGCGACTCGTTGCTGTCGGACGATCTGCGTCCAGGCGAACTCGGCGGGAACCTGCGCTATGGCGTCGGCCGCCTGGGCGTGGACCGCGTCGAGGCCGGCGGCTTCGGCAACCTGGCGCTGTTCGCCTCGATGCGGGCCGACAGCGGCCTGACGCTGGCCATGCCGCAGAGCCTGCGCCTGTCGGGCGCGCTGATGCTGAGCCCGGATGCGCCGGCCGGCAGCCTGGTGCGTCTGTCGGCGCCGCGCATTTTCCTGAACACCGCGACGTACGAACCGCCGTTGGGGGCCGACAGCGTGGCGCAGGTGCCGCTGGTTGAGCCGACCTGGCTCAAGCGCGGGCATCGCCTGGTGCTGGACGCCGACATGATGGACCTGCGCGGCCGGCGCGACCTGAGCAGTTTCGACGATGTCCAGGTGAACCTGCGCGGCGACCTGCGCCTGGCGAGGTTTTCCATGGGCCAGGACGCCAACAGCGCCACGCGGATGGCCGCGCCCAACCGCCTGACCATCACGGCCGCCCAGATCTATCCGATCCTCGGCGGCGGCGGCATCCTTGCCGCGGGCGAGTACTACCTCTCGACTGGCCTGGTGAGCAATCCGGACGCGGTGCTCACCATCCAGCGCGCCGCGGGCGATCTGCCCGCCATGCCGTATTCCGCCTTTGGCTCGATGACGCTGTCCGGACCCAACATCATCCAGGGCGGGGTGCTGCGGGCGCCGCTGGGCTCGATCATCTTCGACGGCCCCCAGGGCAAGCCGTCGAGCGTGCGCTTCCTGGCCGGCAGCGTCACCTCGATCAGCGGCCTGGGCTTGCTGATGCCCTATGGCGGCACCACCGACGGCATCAAGTACCTGTATGGCGGGCAGGAGATCCGGGCCGGCGGCGTGGGCGGCAATGACATCGCCGGCGGCCCCACCCGCATGATCCAGATCAACGCGAAAACCATCGTGGCCGAGGCCGGCTCGTTGCTGGACCTGTCCGGCGGCGGCGAGCTGACCGGCGCCGCGTTCGTGCGCGGGCGCGGCGGCTCGGTGGACGTGCTCAAGTACGCCATGGCCGATGCCAACCCCGGCTTCGGCTTCAGCAAGTCCGGCAATGCCGTCTACGCTATCGTGCCCGGGTTCAACGGCGACTATGCGCCGGCGACCAAGGATGCCGCCACGCCCGCCTACGGGCAGCGCGTCACCATCAGCGCGGGCGTGCCGGGGCTGCCGGCCGGCACCTACACGCTGCTGCCGGCCAATTTCGCCCTGTTGCCGGGCGCGTTCCGCGTCGAGGCTGGCGCGCCGGGCGTGTTCGATGCCGCGCAGGCCGCGCGCACCCGCGGCGGGTCGTGGGTGACGACGGGCCAGATGACGACGCCGGGCGCCAACGCCGGTTCGGTCCCGGCCAGCCAGTTGCTGCTGACCCCGGGCGACGTGGTGCGCCGCCATGCGCAATACAACGAGACCTCGTACAACGCCTTCCTGGTGGCGAACGCGGCGCGCACCGGCACGCCCTTGCCGATGCTGCTGGCCGATGCCGGCATGCTGCGTCTGAAGCTGACGCCGGGCGCGGGGCGCGAGGGCGCGCCGGCCCTGTCGTTCGACGGCGTGGCGCGTTTCGGCGCGGCGCCGGGCAGCGCCGGCGCGGGCGGCACCCTGGCCGTGGACGTGCGGGGAGGCGGCCTGGAAATCCTGGGGCCGGGCCAGACGCCCGCCCTGGCCGGCGCCGCCGCGGCCGTCTCCGCCGACGCGCTCAATGCGTTGCGCCCCGCCGCCATGGTGCTGGGCGGTGCCTTTGGCGCCTCGACCAGCGCCGATTCGCTCGGCCTGATCAGCCTGGGCGGCGAGAGCCAGCGGGTGCTGGTGCGCGGCGGCGCGCGTCTGCACGCCCCGGAGATCGTGCTGGTCGCGCCCGACAACGGCGGCATCACCGTGGAGCAGGGGGCCGTCCTGTCCACCATCGGCTTGGGCGCGGCGCCGCGCGATGCGCGTGGCGGCTATTACTACAGTGCCTCGACCGGCGGCGCGCTGATCCTGTCGAACGGCCTGGTCAACATGCGATCGTCGGAAGGCGGACGCGTGGCCATCGACGTGGGCGCCTGCGCGGGCGTTTGCGCAGGCGTCACGCGCCTGGTGTCCGAAGGCACCATCGGCGCCGCCACCAACGGCGCCTTCACGCTGCGCGACAACGTGGAATACGGCACGCGCAACCTGATGCTGAGCGTGTCCGGCCTGAACCTGGGCTCGCCGCAGGCGCTGGCCCAGGCCGCGGCGGCGGGACAATTGCCGCCGGGACTGGCGCTGGACCAGGATGCCTTGGCGCAATTGCTACGCGGCAATACGGCGCTGGGCGCGCCCGCGCTGGAGAGCCTGATCCTCAATGCCGCCGAGTCCATCAACGTCTATGGCGCGGTGACGCTGGACACCCGCGCCGCGGCCGGTCCCTCGGCCTTGCAGCGCCTGGTGCTGGGCGCGCCGGCCGTGTATGGCTACGGCGCGGCCGGCGACACGGCGCGCATCAGTGCGCCGGAAGTGATCTGGGCGGGCGCGGTCATGGCCAATCAGGGCGGCAATGTGCCGCTGGGCTACGATACCCCCGCCGCGCCGGGCGGCGCGGTGCTGGACCGCCTGGGTGACGGCAGCCTGACCATCGCGGCCGACGTCATCCGCTTCGAACACGCGCCCTACACGGTGCCGGCCACGCTGGTGCCGGCCAACCGGCTGGCGCTGGGCTTCGCGTCGGTCAACCTGGAAGCCGCCCGCATGATAACGGGCACGGCGAGCGGCAGCCTGCACGTCTATCACAAGCAGGACGGCTACGTGGCCGGCGAAGGCTGGCGCTACCAAGGCGGCGACCTGTCGCTGCGCACGCCGCTGCTGACCGCCGAGGCCGGCGCGACGCTGGCGTTGCGGGCGGGCGGCGCGCTGGCGTTGACGGGTACCGGCGCCGCGGCGCCGGCGCGCGACGTGCTGGGCGCCACGCTCGACCTGAAGGCGCGGCGCGTGACGCTGGACTCGACCGTGGCGCTGCCGTCGGGCAAGCTGAGCGTCAAGGCCGACGACGACATCACCCTGGGGGCCGGTGCGCGCATCGACCTGTCGGGCCGCGCCTTCACGGCCTACGACGCGGTGCGCTACAGCTGGGGCGGCGATCTCGAACTGAACAGTGTGGCCGGCAACATCGTCCAGGCTGCCGGGTCGGTCATCGACCTGTCGGCGCGCAACCAGCGTGGCGGCCGCATGCAGGCCGTGGCGCTGGGCGCGGCGGGCGGCCGCGTGGCGCTCGATGGCACGCTGCTGGGCGGGGCCAGCGGCGAGTATGACGCCGGCGGCACGCGAGTGCCCTATGACGGCGCCGAGATCACCCTGCGCGCGCAGACGCTGGCGGATTTCGCGGGCCTGAATCAACGGCTGAACCAGGGCGGCGTCACCGGCGCGCGTCGCTTCCAGCTCAAGCAAGGCGACCTGGTGGTGGGCGACGAGGTGCGCGCGCGCGTGGTCGAGATCAGCGTCGACGGCGGCAGCCTGACGGTCAATGGCCGCATCGACGCCAGCGGCCGCCAGGTTGGCAGCATCCGCCTGGCGGCGCGCGACGACCTGCGCATCAACGGCCTGCTGGACACGCATGGCGCGCGCCTGCGCCTGGATAGCTACGGCAAGGTCATCGACGCCGCCAACCGCGCCATCGTCGAACTGACCTCGCGCGACGGCACGCTGGCGCTGGACGCTGGCGCGCGCTTCGATCTGCGCGCCGGCACCGACGATGCCAGCCGCCTGGGCGGCCGCCAGCTCGGCACGCTCGACCTGAACGCCCGCCGCCAGGGCGGCGGCGCCGGGCGCGGCGCGCTTCCCGGTTCCGGCGACGGCGCTAACGACGTGGCCATCAGCATCACTGGCACGCCGCAGATCCTGGGCGCCAAGACCGTGGCCGTGAATGCCTTCCGCCGCTACGACGATGCGCCGCTGGCGCCCAAGCCGGACGTCAGCGGCAAGACGCCGCAGCTGATCACGCAGGCTTACCTGGACGGCATCGACGGCGAGAGCGTGGCCTACATGAACGCCGCGCTCGGCAATGGCGCGCTGACTGCCCGCCTGGCGGCCCTGGGCCCGTACCACCTGCGCCCCGGCGTCGAGATCGTCAGCGCCACGCCCGATGGCAACCTGACGGTGTCGGGCGATATCGACTTGTCGAATTATCGCTACGGCCCCAACGCCAACCGCGCGGTGGCCGCGCTGCGCGGCTACGGCGAGCCCGGCAAGCTGGTGTTGCGCGCCGGCGGCGACCTGGCCATCCACGGCAGCATCAACGACGGCTTCGCGCCGCCGCCCGAGACCCTCGACGACAGCGGCTGGAAGCTGGTCGAAGGGCGTTTCCTGGGCAATGGCCAGACGCCGTTTGGCGAAGACCTGGTGGTGCCCATCGATGGCGTTCAGCTGGAAACGGGCACGGTGTTCCCGGCCGGCCGCGCGCTCAATTACGACCTGCCGGCGCAGGCCGCCACGCTGCCGGCCGGCACCGTGCTGCCGATGGCGGCGACGCTGGACGGCCCGCTGGCGCTGCCCGCCGGCCTGGTGCTGACCGGCGACCTGACGCTGGCCGACGGCCGCGTGCTGCGCGCCGGCTCGGTGCTGCAAGAGGCGCTGGCGTTGGGCGCGGGCGCCCGCCTGGGCGTGGGCTTCACGCTGCGCAACGAGGCGGCGCTGCAGGCCTTCACCTGGCCCAAGGGCGTGCCGCTGCCGGCGGCGCTCAAGGCCAGCGCGCGCCTGGACCTGGCGCGCGGTTCTTTGATCCCGTCGCAGACTTTCATCGAACTGCCGGGCCATCAACCCATCAACCTGCGTCCCGTCGGCCCGGACGGCCGGCAGGGCCGCAACTGGGCCCTGGCGCCGATGCTGGGCGAGGGCGCCAGCGCCTGGAGCCTGATGGCGGTGGCGGGCGCCGACCTGACGGCGGCCGACATGGCCGCGCGCCGGGCCGACGGGCAGGGCGACATCATCCTGGCCGACACGCACTACGGCCGGCTGGGCTTCGGCACCAAGACCGTCACCAATGTCTTCATCGGCGACCGCGGGCTGACGCAGCTCGCCATCGACGAGTTGGGATTGGACCCGTCCCTGCTGGGAACCTCGCCCAAGGCCATTGCCGAAAGTTTCTTCATGACCGAAGACGACTTCTGCAACGGCACGGGCTACTGCGAAGCGGCCTCGCGCACGCTGACGCTCGAGGGGGCGATGTTGTACTTCGGCGATGCCGCCTACGTCGGCTACTCCGTCAGGAAACTGGCGCAAGAGTGGTTCATGGATGAGAACGAGGTGTGCTTTGACGCCAGCTACTGCGCAGGCGGCGGCCGCACCGAGACCACCGTTACGCGCGACTACCGCTACGCTGACCGCGCGCCGCTGTTCAGCGTGCTGCGCACCGGCACCGGCGACCTGTCGCTGCTGGCCGGGCGCGACGTCGGCATGGCGTCGGTCTACGGCGTGTACACGGCCGGCGCGCCATCGTCGCTGGGGGCGGCGCTGGACGCGCGCTTCAACCTGCCGCGCGGCACCACCGATGACGACGCCGTGCTGGGCTCCATCCAGCACGACGGCAAGTACGACGCGGCACTGGCCGCCTATCGCGCCTGGTACCCGGACCAGGGCGGCAACCTGACCGTGGCGGCGGGCCGCGACATCTACGGCGATGCATGGAGCGCGAATTCCATGAACGCCCAGCGCTATGGCACCCAGGATGTCGAATACACCAAATACCCCAGCGCCGCGCTCAGCAACTGGCTGTGGCGCCAGGGCAGCGTGGGCATGCCGGGCGTGACCGATATCGCGTCGAGCTGGTGGATCAACTTCGGCACGTACGCGGCCAATGCCACGACCAACAGCCAGCAGCCGCGGGTCGTGGGTTTCACCGGCTTCGGCACCCTGGGCGGCGGCAATCTGAGCATCAGCGCCGGACGCGATGCCGGCGTGCGCGATGCGCGCGGCGACGCGTTGCTCAACAACAATATGGCATCGGGCCGTTCCCAGGCCGTGGTGGCCGTGGTGGCCGGCACCGGCCGGGTGGTGGATGGCGACCTGGTGCTGACCGGCGGCGGCGACATGGACCTGCGGGTCGGCGGCGCATTCAACCCCAATCTGCGCGCGATGCAGCAATCCGATGGCCGCTCCGGCGTGGGCAACAACTATGCCGGCAACTTCGAAGACGTCGACCTCAATGGGCTGCTGGTCAACCTGCGCGGGCAACTGGCCTTGACGGCGGGCCGCGTCGGCGGCATCTCGCTGCTCCATGGCGATGGCGCGCAGTTGCGGGCCACCGACCTGTATGCGGTCGCCGGCGGCCGGCCCATGGGCGGGCCGCGCCTGCTGCTGGGCGATGCGGTGGCCTCGCTGGATACGCGCGGCGACCTGGTGCTGGCCGATGCGCCGGACCCGGGCCGCGTGCGCCAGATCAACACCAGCCCCTACACCCAGGGCAGCCTGTCCAAGGGCGGCGGCGCCGAAAGCTGGTTCACGCTGTGGACGCCGGCCACGGCCATCGATCTGTTCTCGGCCGGCGGCAACGTGACGCCGTTGACCACTAACAATACCTACAAGCCGGGCACGGACCTGCTGACCGAAGACTCGACCCGGACCGGCGCGCGGCGGCAGATCAGCTACGTCTACCCCGCCAGGCTGGGCGTGACGGCGGCCGGCGGGGACATCATCCTGGCCACCACTACGCGCGAGGCGGACGACGTCAACCACGTGCTGTTGCTGGCGCCGTCATCCAGCGGTGAATTGTCGATGCTGGCCAGCGGCTCGATCTTCGCCGCAGGCGCTCACGCGGTGTCGATCTCCGGTGCGGACGCGCCGCTGCCGACGCCGTGGCGCCCCGGCTTCATGGCCGTCAATGCGGGCGAGAACAACGACCAGACCATCTTCAATGCCACGGTCGAGGGCAACAAGGTCTGGCAGAACTCGCCCAAACCGCTGTTCACGTTCGGTCCCAATACGCCATTGGATGCCTCGCCGCGCCAAGGCGGAACGGGACTGGCGCGTTTCCATGCCGTGGATGGCGATATCGTCGGCCTGCGCGCCGGCGCCGAAACGCGGATCATGGAGGATGCCTTGCAGGGGCGGATGCGCACCGTGCTGACCTGGTACGAGGCCGCATTGCCGGTCTCGGTGCGGGCGGGACGCGACATCTTGGGGATGAGCGCGCTGGGGCTGCACAGCAATGCCAACGACCTGTCGCAGGTGAGTGCTGGCCGTGACATCGTGCGGGCCGACCTGAAGGTGGCGGGCCCCGGCACGCTGCTGGTGCAGGCGGGCCGCAACATTCGCCAGGACGACGTGGCCAGCATCGTCAGCATCGGCGCCATCGTGCGCGGCGACGCGCGCCCCGGCGCCGATATCGCGGTGCTGGCGGGCGTCAGCCCGCAGGGGCCGGACTACGCCGGCCTGCTGGCGCGCTACCTGGACCCGGCGCGGGCGCTGGCCGCCGGCCAGACGCTGGGCGCCAATCCGGACCGCGTGGTGCAGTCCTATGCCGGCGAACTGTCGCTGGCCGGCTGGCTGCGCCAGGTGTATGGCTACCAGGGCGACGAGGCCGGCGCGCCGGCCGAACTGGCGCAGCGCCAGGCGCAACTGGATGCCGAGGTGGCGGCCGATCCGTCGCGCAAGCGCCGCGACCTGATGCAGGACTATCGCCAGGAAAGCGAGTTGCACCTGGTCAACTGGCTGCGCGCGCATCAAGGCTACGACGGCGGCGAGGACGGCGCGCGCGCCGCCCTGGACGCCCTGGCGTCCGAACAGCAGGGCATCTACGCGCGCCAGTTGTACTTCGCCGAACTGCGCAAGGGCGGCCGCGAGTACACCGATCAGGACGGTCCGCGCAGCGGCAGCTATCTGCGCGGCCGCCGCGCCATCGCGGCGCTGTTCCCGCGGACCGATGCCGAAGGCGCGCAGCGCTTGTACCAGGGCGACTTCACCATGTATGGCGGCGCCGGCCTGCGCACGCAGTTCGGCGGCGACATCCAGGTGCTGACGCCGGGCGGGCAGCAGGTGCTGGGCATCGAAGGCGCGGCGCCGCCGGCGACGGCGGGCGTGGTGACGCAGGGGCAGGGCGACATCCAGCTGTACGCGCTGGGCAGCGTGCTGCTGGGGCAGAGCCGCATCATGACCACCTTTGGCGGCCACATTCAGGCGTGGTCGGCCGAGGGCGACATCAACGCCGGCCGCGGCGCCAAGACCACCGTGTTGTACACGCCGCCCAAGCGCGTCTACGACGCCCTGGGCAACGTCACCCTGGCGCCGACGGCGCCGTCCACCGGCGCCGGCATCGCCACGCTGGCGCCGATCGCCGAAGTGCCGGCGGGCGACGTCGACCTGGTCGCGCCGCTGGGCACTATCGACGCGGGCGAGGCCGGCATCCGCGTGTCGGGCAACGTCAACGTGGCGGCGCTGCACGTGGTCAATGCCGCCAACACCCAGGTGCAGGGCGACAGCAAGGGCATCCCGGTGACGGCGGTGGTCAACACCGGCGCGCTATCGTCGGCCAGCGCGGCTTCCTCGGCCGCGTCCGGCGCGGCGCAGGACTCGGCGCAGCGTGCCCGCCAGCAGGCGCGCCAGAACCAGCCGTCCGTCATCAGCGTGCAGATCCTGGGCTATGGCGCGGAACCGCTGGCCGGGGCCGGCGTGGCGCCGCAACCGCGCGAGGCCGTGCCGTCCTACCGTCCTGACGGTGTGGTGCAGGTGCAGGGTGCGGACAGTGGCGGTTGATGCGCGATGGGTTGCAACCGGCGCGGAAAAGACTGGCCGGCTGTCATGCCGCCGTCATGAAAACGGAGTGTGAAAAAGCCCGCGGGGCCCGGCATTTGCCGGGCCCTGATTCTTTGACGCGCACCTTCTCTCGGGGCCCGCGCTGTTTCATGAAATTTTTCTTACAACGCGCAGTCCGCGCCGTCCGGGAACGTCTAGTAACAAGCAGAAGCTGTAGACGCGGGTATGCGGGCAGAAAGCGGTAACCGGATTGTCGCAAGCGCGCTGCACGGTAGCGGCCGGTGCCAGACCGGCCATCACACAAGGAACTGAGTGCATCGCTATGCATGATTTCGAGAGCAGGGGCGGCGCGCTGCGCGCCATGATGCGCAGCGCGCCGGCAGCGGTGGTGCTGGCGTTGGCCGCGAACGTGGCCTGGGCGCAGCCGGCGGCGGCCGCGCAGGAGGCGCGCCGCGTCAACGTCAACGAATACATCGTGCGCGGCAACACCGTGCTGGACGCCCGCGACATTGAGAAGGCCGTCTATCCCTACCTGGGGCCGGACCGCACGCTGGCCGACATCGAGGCCGCGCGCGAAGCCTTGCAGACCATCTACCAGGAGCGTGGCTATCAGTCCGTGTACGTCGACCTGCCCGAGCAGCAGGTAGCCGACGGCATCGTGTTCCTGCAGGTCGCGGAAACCAAGGTGGGCCGCGTGCGGGTGGTGGGCGCCAAGCACTATTCGCCGCTGGCCATCCGCGATGAAGTGCCGGCGTTGCAGGAAGGCGAGGTGCCCAACTTCAACCAGGCGCAGGCCGAACTGACCAACCTGAACAAGGGCGCCAGCCGCCAGGTGGTTCCGCTGGTCAAGGAAG
This sequence comes from Achromobacter pulmonis, assembly GCF_902859765.1. Lineage (GTDB taxonomy): Bacteria > Pseudomonadota > Gammaproteobacteria > Burkholderiales > Burkholderiaceae_B > Achromobacter > Achromobacter pulmonis. The sequence continues at coordinate 38,692 of NZ_CADIJV010000007.1, read as the reverse complement.
GCCGCATTCCCGGCACCATGGACGTCGACCTCAAGGTCGAGGACAAGAACCCGTGGCACGCCAGCCTGGGCCTGAACAACGACTACAGCGCCGACACCACGCGCCTGCGCGGCACGGCGTCGCTGGGCTATGACAACCTCTGGCAACTGGGCCATTCGGTCAGCCTGACCTTCTTCACCGCGCCGCAGGAAACCGACAACGCCAAGGTCTGGTCCGGCTCGTACTCGATGCCGCTTGACCACCAATGGAGCCTGCAGTTCACCGGCTACAAGAGCGACAGCAACGTCGCCACCATCGGCGGCACCAACGTGTTGGGCAAGGGTTATTCGTTCGGCATGAGCGCCATCTACACCCTGGCGCCGCAGGGCGATTGGTACAACTCGCTGTCGTTCGGCCTGGACTACAAGAAGTTCGACGAGACCACGCGCTTTGGCGGCAGCGAGGACCTTATCCCGCTCAAGTACGTGCCGTTCACGTTCTCGTACAACGGCTACCGCTATTCGGAGTCGTCGCAGAGCAGCATCGGCCTGTCGCTCGTCGGCGCCAGCCGTTCTTTTTTCGGCCTGGGCAGCGACTGGAAGGAGTTCGACGACAAGCGCTACCGCGCCAGCCCCAGCTTCGCGCTGCTGCGCGGCGACGGCACCCATACCCAGAACCTGTTCGGCGATTGGCAGCTAGGCCTGCGCGCCGGCTTCCAGTTGGCCTCGGGCGCGCTGGTCTCGAACGAGCAATTCTCCGCCGGCGGCAGCACCAGCGTGCGCGGCTATCTGGCCGCCGAGCGCACCGGCGACGATGGTTTGCTCGGCTCGGTCGAGTGGCGCACGCCGTCGCTGGCGCGCTGGCTCGGCAGCAACGTCAACGAATGGCGCTTCTACGCCTTTGCCGATGCCGCCACGCTGCGCCTGCGCGATCCGCTGCCCGAACAGGACGCAAGCTATTCGCTGGCCAGCGTCGGCCTGGGCACGCGCCTGCAGGTGCTGGACTGGTTGTCCGGCTCGCTGGACTGGGGCTATCCGCTCAAGGACGGCCCCAGCACCAAGAAACACGATCCCCGATTGAACTTCAGCGTCCGTGCCAATTTCTGAGCACGCGCGCAACCGTATTTATCCCGGAGTCCTGACCATGCAACGCTTATTGATGCTCCTACTGACCGTGCTGGCCGGCGTGCTGCCGTCCGCCGCCAACGCCTGGTGGCAGCCCGACTGGCAGTACCGCAAGCAGATCACCGTCGACAGTACGCCGCAGGGAGCGCCGTTGGGCGCCGCGGCCGGCCGCGCGCCGCTGCTGGTGCGTCTGCACACCGGCAATTTCACCTTCGACGGTATCAACGAGAAGGGCGCCGACATCCGCTTCGTGACGGGCGACGACCAGACCGTGTTGAACCACCAGTTGGAAGCTTTCGACCCGCTGCTGGGCATGGCGCTGGTCTGGGTCGATCTGCCGGCACTGGCCGATGGCCAGCGCCAGGACATCTGGATGTACTACGGCAACCAAAAGGCGCCGGCATCCGCCAATGGTCAACTGACATTCGATCCCAACTACACGCTGGTCTACCACTTCGACGGCGCCGCCGGCGTCCCGCCGCGCGATACCACCGGCAACAGCAACAACGCCCAGACGCCGATGGCTGGCGCTATCGATGGTGTCATTGGCCGCGCCGCGCAATTCGCCGGTGGCGCGCCGCTGATGCTGCCCGCCAGCCCTTCGCTGGCCGTGCCGGCCGCGGGCGCCTTCACCTTCAGCGCCTGGGTGCGCGCCGACCAGCCAGCCGGCGAGCAACTGGTGTATGCCCGCCGTGACGCCGGCAATGCGCTGCTGATCGGAATCAACCAGGGCGTGCCCTTCGTCGAAGTGAACGGCCAGCGCAGCCAGCCCGGCCAGTCGCTCACGCCGGCCGCCTGGCAGCACCTGGCCGTGACGGCCGATGGCAGCCTAGTCACGCTGTATGTGAATGGCCGCGCGACGTCTTCGTTGACCGCCAGCCTGCCGCCGCTGAATACCCCCGCCGCCCTGGGGGGGGACGTGCCGGCGCCGGCCGTGGCGGTTGCGCCCGCCGCATCCGCCGCCGTCGAAGCCGGTGCCGAGCCGCTGGAAGCGGCCGCCGCCGCCGCGCCGCGCGTCTATGCGCCGTTTGTCGGCGCCATCGACGAAGTGCGCCTGTCGCGCATCTCCCGTCCCGCCGCGCTGATCCTGGCCGACGCGATCTCGCAGGGCGCCGAATCGCGCCTGGTGGTCTATGGCAACGACGAGGAACAGTCGGGCTTCGGCTTCGGCGGCCTGGGCTTCCTGCTCAAGGCGGTGCCGGTCGACGCCTGGATCATCATCGCCATCCTGGTGCTGATGATGGTGCAGTCGTGGGTCATCATGATCAAGAAAAGCCGCAACGTGGCCCGTGTGGCGCGCGCCAACGAAGCCTTCCGCGAATCCTTCGCCACCGTCGGCCAGCGCCTGGAGCTGCTGGCCGACGATGCCGCCCTGGCGCGGCGCCTGGAGCACGCTTCGCTGTGGCGTCTGTACCGCGTGGCGGTTAATGAAATCCGCACCCGCCGCGCGCAGGGCGCCGACACGCGCTCGATCTCGGCCGCCACCATCGAAGCCATCCGCGCCTCCATGGACGCAGTGCGCACCAAGGAAAACCAGTTGCTGGGTGCCAGGCTCGGCTCGCTCTCGAACGCCATCGCCGGCGGCCCGTACATCGGCCTGCTGGGCACGGTGCTGGGGATCATGGTGGTGTTCCTGGGCACCGCCATGGCCGGCGACGTCAACATCAATGCCATCGCCCCGGGTATGGCCGCCGCGCTGCTGGCCACCGCCATGGGTCTGTTCGTTGCCATCCCGGCGCTGTTTGGCTACAACCGGCTGGTCTCGCGCAACAAGGAAGTCAGTGCCGACATGCGCGTGTTCGTCGACGAGTTCGTGACGCGGCTGGCTGAAGTGCATGGCGAAAGCCGGGACCAGGAAGCCGCCCATCACAGCGCCGTACTCGCGTCCGCCGCCACCCGCGCGGCCGTGCGCGACCCGCAGCCGGCCGCCGCCGAAGCATAAGGAGACGACCCCATGGCTTCCGTATCCGCCTCCCAGGACGATGACGACGACGCGCCCGTGGACGGCATCAACATCACCCCGCTGGTCGACGTGCTGATGGTCGTACTGGTCATGTTCATCCTGACCGCCACGGCGCAGATTGCCGGCATCAAGGTCAACCTGCCCAAGGCCAGCTCGTCCATCGCCCTGTCGCAGCCCAAGACCAAGGCCATTTCGGTCAACGACGCCGGCCAGGTGTTCCTGGACGCCTACCCGGTGACCCTACCCGAGCTGGAAGACCGGCTGCGCACGGAGAAGGCGCTGAATCCCGACTTTCCGGTGATCGTGCGCGGCGATTCCACCGTGCAGTACCAGAAAGTGGTGGACGTGCTGGACCTGCTGCGCCGGCTGGAGCTGGCTCAGGTCGGGCTGGTCACCGGCAAGCCGAAATAGGGGCCGAGGCGACCGTCATGCCGCACCACGACTCCGATTCCCCGCGTACCCCCCATCCCGCGCGCCGCTGGCTCAAGCTGGCGGCGGTGGCGGTGGCGTTGATCGCGGCCGCCTATGCGCTGTGGCGCTGGGCCAACGACATGGCTGGCGTGCGCCGCGACGCGCCCAAGGTCACCGCGATCATCCCGCTGCCGCCGCCGCCTCCGCCGCCGCCCGAGCCGGAAAAGCCGCCCGAGCCCGAGCCTCCCAAGGAAGAGCCGGTGGCGCCGCCCGAACCCGAGCCGCAGCCCACGCCCGAACCGCCCAAGCCGCAGGACGAGGCGCCGCCGCGTCCGGCCGACGATCTGGCCAACCCGATGCAGATCGACGGCGATGCCCAGGCGGGCACCGACGCCTTCAACATCGGCGCCGGCCAGGGCAAGGGCATGGCTGGCGGCGGCGGTGGCCGCGCCGGCAACGCCACCTATAGCCAGTACCTCGCCTACGCGCTGCAGAAGATCCTGCGCGAAGACGAGCGCACGCGCAACCTGACCTTCCGCCTGCAAGCCAACATCTGGCTTACGGCCAGCGGTCAGATCACGCGTGTCGAACTGACCCGTTCCAGCGGCGATGCCGATGTCGACGCCCGCGTGGTGGCGGCGCTGCGCGCGGTGCCGGGGCTGGATGAACGTCCGCCGGCCTCGGCCAGCATGCCGATCCGGGCATCGCTGACCGGCCGCCGTCCTTCTTGAAAGTACTGAATTGAACCGATCCTGGAGTGCCAAGAGAATGAAGTTCCAATTGAACCGGTTGGCGGCCTCGCTGGCCCTGGCCGCGGCTGGCGCGGCGGCGTTGCCGGCCACGGCCAGCGCCGCGCCCGCCCCATCCGAAAACGCCACCATCAACCTGATTCGTCTGCTGGTGCAGCAGGGCGTGCTCAAGGCGGAGCAGGCCGACGCGCTGGTGGCCCAGGCCGAAGCCGAAGCCAAGGCCGCCCGCGCCGCGCCGCAGGATCGCGGCGCCGCCGTGGCCCAGCCGGGCGACGTGCGCGTGCCGTACATTCCGCAGACCGTGCGCGACCAGATCCGCGACGAGGTCAAGGCGGAAGTGATGGTGCAGGCCAAGGAAGAGAACTGGGCCCAGCCGAATACCTTTCCCGACTGGGTCTCTCGTATCACCATCGACGGCGATGTGCGCGTGCGTGATGAGTCGCGGTTGTACTCGGGCAGCAACAGCAACGAGATCGTCGACTTCGCCAAGCTCAATGCCAAGGGCCCCTACGACCTGAACCGCAACACCAACGGCAATTACCCGCCGATGCTGAACACGCGGGAAGACCGTCGCAACCAACTGCGCATCCGCGCCCGCCTGGGGGTGCGCGCCGACATTTCGGAATCGTGGACCGCCGGCATCCGCCTGGCCACTGGCAGCGACGACAGTCCGGTCTCAACCACCCAGACGCTGGGGGGCGGCATGGCCAAGAAGGACATCTGGCTCGACCAGGCCTATCTGACTTACCGTCCCACCGCATGGGCCACGGTGACGGGCGGCCGCATCGCCAATCCGTTCGAGTCGACCGACATGCTGTTTTCGAACGACCTGAACTTCGACGGTGTCGCCGCGATCTTCAAGCACCCGCTGCAAGGCCGCGACGTAACCCTGTTCGGCACCTTGGGCGCGTTCTCGACCGAGTACGGCTCGAACGGCTGGAACTCGTCGTCGTTCTCTGAAGGCAAGAGCGAGGACAAATGGCTGTTGGCCGCGCAGGCCGGCGCCGACTGGAAGATCGACAACCGCAACAGCCTGCGTGGCGCGCTGGCCTACTACCACTTCGACAACATCGCCGGCAAGCGCTCCAGCCCGTGTTCGCCGTGGGCCGGCCAGGAGAACTGCGACACCGACTGGTCACGTCCGGCCTTCATGCAGAAGGGCAACACCCTGTTCCTGCTGCGCGACATCACTTCCAATCCGCTCGACCCCGCCAACACGCCGCAGCCGCAGTACGTCGGCCTGGCCTCCAAGTTCGACCTGCTCGACCTTAACCTGCGCTGGGATACGCGCGTATTCAATGGCTTGGGCCTGCGCGTGAACGCCAACTACATCCGCAACCTGGCCTACGGCAAGGGCAAGATGTGGAGCCGGTCGCAAGGCAATATCGTCAACAACTTCGGCGACAACGGCGAGGTCGAAAGCGGTCCCAATGCCTGGATGCTGCAGGCCACGCTGGGCCGATCGTACGACTTGAAGGAAAAGGGCGATTGGCTGGCTTTCGTCGGCTACAAGTACATCCAGCCCGATGCGCTGCCCGACGCTTTCAACGATTCGTCGTTCCACCAGGGTGGCACTAATGCGCGCGGCTACTACATCGGTGGTGGCTACGCCTTCGACAAGAACGTGTACGGCGTGTTGCGCTGGATGAGCACGCGCGAGATCTACGGCGCGCCGCTTTCCATCGACACCATGCAGTTCGAGATCAACGCCAGGTTCTGAGGCCATGGACATGCATACCTTACGGAACGACGTACGGCCATCCCGCGCGACCGGGCAATGCCGGCGGCTGGCCGCCGCCGTCGCCTTGTGCGCCGCGGGGCTGGGCATGGCGGTGCCGGCGCGAGCCGACACCATGGAAGAGCGGCTGCGTGCCCAGTTGCGCAGCACCACCCAGCAATTGCAGCAGTTACAAAGCGAGCAGGCACAGGTCAACGCCGCCAAGGTGGCGGCCGAGGCTCAGCGCGATGCCGCCCAGAAAGAGCTGGAAGCCGTGCGAGGCCAGTTGGCGCGTGCCACGGGGCAGATCGAGAAGCTGGCCGGGCAGCAGGACGCGGTCATGGCCAGCGCGCAGGCGCAGGTGGCCGCCAGCCAGACGCAATTGGGCAAGTTCCAGGGCGCCTACGACGAACTGCTGGCCTTGTCGCGCAGCAAGGAAGCGGAACGCCAGGTTTTGGCCCGCACTCTGGCGCAGCGCGACACCGAGGCCAAGGCCTGCGTCGCCAAGAACCGCGAGATGTATGAGGCCGGCAAGCAGATCCTGAACGCATACGAGCGCATTGGCGCGGGCGGTATTTTCGCCATGAAGCAGCCATTCGCCGGCAGCGCGCGCGTCAAGTTCGAGGAACAGGCGCAGGCCTATGGCGACCAACTGTACGACGCGCAGGTCGGCGCCGCGGCGCCGGCCCGCCCCTGAGCGGGGCCGGGCGCTGTCTTATCCCTTTCATGCGGGACGATTGTAATGAACAACTTTGCTTCTTTTACCTGGGAATGACTGTAATGACCGACTCCAGCCTGATTCTGGAAATCAACGTGGAACGCCTGCAGGAGTTGCTGCAGGCGGCCGGCTACCGCGTCACCGTGTCCGAGCAGAACGGCATGGTGCAGCTGCTGAGCGCCAGCCAGGGCGTGGGCTTCGCCGCGCGCATGGGCAACCCGGCCATCGAGCCGGGCAGCTACCTGGACTACACGCTGAGCTGCGCGTTGCGCGTGCAGGGTGACCTGCCTCCTGGGTTGGCCGAACGCTGGAACGTGGAAAAGCGCTTTGCCCGCTTGACGCTGCAGGGCGTGTTCCTGGTGCTGGAACTGGACGTGATCCTGGCCGGCGGCGTGTCCGGGAACTATCTGCGCGCCACGGTGGAACTATGGGATCGCCTGCTACAGGAATTCCTGCTGTTCCTGCGTGCCAACGCCAGCATCGAAGCCGGCGCCGAAACCGGCGCCGCAGCCGCCGCCGAGGTGGCCAACTGAGCCATGCGTCTGGCGCGATGCCGCTCGGGCGTTGCCAGCCCCAGTCTGCCGCGGCGGCGCATGGCGCTTTCAAGCAAGCGAGGTTCCGATCATGAACATGCTTTCCAATCAACCGGCGCGGCTGCGCGTGACGATGGCGGTGCTGCTGGTCGCGGTACTGGCCGGCGCCGTGGCGCTGATGCGCGACAGCCCCGCTCAGAGCGGCGAACCGCCTCCCACGGCCGCCAAGGCGGCGCCGGCCAAGGAGGCCGCACCGGCTCCGCTCCAGGCCGACACCCTGCCTGCCGCGGCCAAGGGGCCCGCCGTGGCCACGCTGGGCGCGGTGCAGGTGGACCGCGACGAACTGGTGCGCCAACTCGAATCGTTGCCGCCCGAGGCCCGCGCCCAGCTCAAGGGCAACCGGGGCGCGCTGGACCAGTGGCTGCGCGCCCGCCTGGCGGAAAAAGCGCTGGTCGAACAAGCCCGCGCCCAGGGCTGGCAGGAACGTCCCGAACTCAAGCGCGCCTTCCAGGCGGCGCAGGAGCGTATCGTGCTGCAGACCTACCTGGATTCGGTCACCCGCGCGCCCGACGACTATCCGGCCGAAGCCGACCTGCGGTCCGCCTACGAGCGCGCCAAGCCGCAACTGGCGCAGCCCGCGCTGTACCGCGTCAGTCAGATTTTCCTGCCGGCAGCGTTGGATGACAGCGACGCCGTGGCCGCCGCGCGCAAGCAGGCCCAGGATCTGGTCAAGCGCGCCCAGGCGCCCAAGGCGGATTTCGCCGCGTTGGCCCAGCGCTATTCGCAGGACGGCTCCAGCCGTGCCCAGGGTGGCGACATTGGTTATTTGCCGCTGGCGCAGTTGATGCCGGAAATGCGGCCAGCGGTCGAGCAACTGAAGGCGGGCGAGGTGTCGGCGCCGCTACAGTCGGCCGCCGGCTTCCACATTCTCAAGCTGGTGGACCTGCGCGCCGCCAGCGTGACGCCGTACGAGCGGGTCAAGGACGAGTTGCGAGCCGCGTTGCGGACCCAGCGCCAGGAACTGGCGGCGCGGGCTTACCTGGAGGGGTTGTTGAATGCGGGAACCGTCAGCATTGATGGCGCGGCCCTCAATGCCGCCTTTGACCAGACCGCGGCGGCCACGGTGGCCCAGCCCGCCGTCGCCGCCCGGGCTCCGTGAACCCGGCGGTATCGCGGCGGCGCTGGAGGCGCGGCTCAGCCAGGCTCTGGGCCAGCCCGGGCCGCCCGCCAGCCTGCAGTGCGCGGCCGCGCTGTTGCAATCGCTGCGCGTCGCGTTTGCCGGCGAGTTGCTGCACTGGCTGGCGCTGGTGCCGCAGGTCGAACCCGGCCGGCCGCGCGACCCGTTGCGCGACCGCAGTCTCGATCTTGCCGACCTGCGCGTGCTGTACCGGGCGTTGCGGGTGGCGTGGCTGGCCGAGCTGGTGTTCGGCGGCGTGGAAGGCGCGCGGCGCTGGCTGTGCAGCCCCACGCGCCGGCTGCATGGCCGGGTGCCGCTGCTGCTGTGCCAGTATGGCCGCTACGCCGTGCTGATCGAACAGTGGTTGATCGATATCGACGAAGGAAACGGCCCATGATCGCGCTCTGGCGCTTGAGCAACAGTCAGGACCTGATGCCGCGCGCCCGTCCCGCGGGCCGCTGGCATGGCGCCGGCGCAGCGGTGGTAATGCTGGACGCCACGCCCGCCGCGGCGGTGTTCGCACGCCTGGCGCAGGCCGAGGTGGCGCATCCGCGCGCCTTGCCGCGCCACTACTTTCTGCTGGAGGTGACGGCGCCGGCCGCGGCCGTGGCCGCGCCCCGGCCTCCGGCGGGCTGGCAGAGCGATCCGCAGGCGGCGCGCGCTTTTGGCAATGCCTGGCTGGCGCGTGGCGAGACGCTGCTGCTGCGGGTGCCATCATTGGCCGGGGGCTTCCAGTACCTGCTGAATGCCGACCATCCGCAGCGCGCGCAGTGCCAGATCGTGTCATCGCTGGCCTATCCGTTCGCGCCGCATCTGGCGGGTATCGATGGCGCCGTACTGGAAGGCGCCGGCTGGCTGGCGTCGACGCGCGATTGAGGCGGCGCCCGGAGCGGGCAGCGGCGGAAGAGTGGGCATAGAATAAGGCCGAATCCGTCTTTGTCCGCAGGAGCCTGCCGCATGACCGCCCATCCCGCTGCCCCGACCCCCGGCGCAGCGTTGCCCGCCGTGACCGCGCGGGTCGACGTCGTCTCCATCCAATCCCAGGTTGTCTACGGCTGCGTTGGCAACAACGCCGCGATGCCGGTGTTCCGCCAGGCCGGGCTGCGCGCCATCGCGCTGCCCACGGTGATTCTGAGCAATACCCCGCACTATCCGACGCTGCATGGCGGCGCGATGCCGCCGGACTGGTTCCAGGGGCTGCTGCGCGGCCTGGACGAGCGCGGCGTGACCGCGGTGGCGCGCGCCGTGGTCTGCGGCTACCTGGGTCAGCCCGCCCAGGCCGACCTGCTGGCGGACTGGCTGAGCGGGCTGCGCGCCACGCGGCCCGAGGTGCGCGTGCATATCGATCCGGTCATGGGCGACCGCAACGACGGTCTGTACGTGGACGCCGGGCTGGTGGCGCAGTACCGCCGCAGGCTGGTGCCACAGGCCCACGGTATGACGCCCAACCATTTCGAGCTGGAGCAGATGGTGGGCCGGCCGCTGGCCTCGATCGACGAGGTGGCGGCGGCCGCGCGCGAGCTGATGGCCGAAGGGCCGGAATGGATCGTGGTCACCAGCGCCGCGCCGCAAGCGGCGGCGCCTGGCACCCTGCAGTTGGCGGTGGTGACGGCCGCCGACTGCAGGGTGCTGCGCCACCCCGAGGTCGCCATCCCGGCGTCGGTGCATGGCACGGGCGACGTGTTCATGGCGGCGATCACGGCGCGGCTGCTGGCCGGCGACCCCCTGGAGGACGCGGCGCGCGATGCCGCTGCCGCGGTGACCGGCGCCTTGGCGCGCACCCGCGACCTGGGCTGGGAAGAACTGGCGGTGGAAGGCTGACGCCGGCGGGCCGGTGCGCCAATCCGGGCCGCGTCAGTACATCTTGTACGGCAGGAATTTGCCGCTCATCACGATCTGCACCCGGTCGCCCTTGGGGTCGGACTCGCGCGCCAGATCCATCTTGAAGTCGATGGCGCTCATGATGCCATCGCCGAATTCCTCGTGGATCAGCGCCTTGAAGGTGCTGCCGTAGACATTGACCAGTTCATAGAAGCGGTAGATCAGCGGATCGGTCGGCACCGTGGTGGGCAGCGAGCCCTTGTACGGCACCATCTGCAACTGGGTCACGGCGTCGGCGGGCAGGTCCAGCAGGCGGGCGGCAGCCTGGGCCTGGGTTTCGGTCATGGTCATCTGGCCCAACAGCGCGGCCGTGGTCCACTCCTTGCTCTGGCCCACGGCCTCGGCGATGGCGGCCCAGGAGAGTTTCTTTTCGAGGCGGCGGGTGACAATCAGTTCGGTGACTTCGGCGCGGGACATCATGGGGATTCACTCCTTGTGGGAAGCCTTGTCGACCAGGAAGTCGACGAGATGGTTGCGGATTTCGTAGTAGCGCGGCTCGTGGTGCAGGCTGGCGCGGGTCCGGCCGCGCGGCAGGTCCACGTCGACGGACTCGGCGATGCGGGCGTGGGGGGCCGCGCTCATCAGCAGGATGCGGTCGGACAGCAGGATGGCTTCGTCCACGTCGTGCGTGATCATGAATACCGTCTGGCGCGTTTCCTGCACAATGGCGCGCAGTTCGTCCTGGATGGTGCCGCGGGTCAGCGCGTCGAGCGCGCCGAAGGGCTCATCCAGCAATAGCATGCGCGGCTGAATGGCGAAGGCCCGGGCGATACCCACGCGCTGTTTCATGCCGCCCGACAGTTCGCAGGGCTTCTTGTCGGCGGCATGGGCCAGGCCGACCATGTCCAGGTAGCGCAGGCTGTGTTCGCGCGCCTGGGTCCGGGAGTATTGCGGCCAGCGCGAACGCACGCCGAATTCGACGTTCTGCAATGCGCTCAACCAGGGCAGCAGGGCGTGCGCCTGGAACACCACGCCGCGCGACAGGGACGGCCCGGCGATTTCGCGGCCGTCCATGATGACCACGCCCTCGCTGGCCTCGTCGATGCCCGCCAGGATATTGAGGATGGTGGTTTTGCCGCAGCCCGAGTGGCCGATGACGCAGACGAATTGCCCTTGCGCGATATCGAAGCCGATGTGCTCGAACACCGGCGCGCTTGCCTGGCCGTTGCGTCCGGGATAGCGCTTGGCCAGCGCCTGCACTTGCAGAAAGGGGGGGCTCATGGTGTTCACTCCCGATAGCTGACGAGCCGCGTGGCGCGCGCCAGCAGGGTGTCCAGCAGCATGCCGATCAGGCCGATGAACAGGATGGCGCAGATGATGTTGGCGATGGAAAGGTTGTTCCACTCGTTCCAGACGAAATAGCCGATGCCGGTGCCGCCAATCAGCATTTCCGCGGCCACGATCACCAGCCAGGCGATACCGACCGAGATGCGCATGCCGGTCATGATGGTGGGCGCGGCCGCCGGCAGGATGACCCGCAGCGCGGTTCGCAGGCGCGAGACCTCCAGCGTGCGCGCCACATTCAGCCAATCCTGCCGTACGCTGGCCACGCCGAAGGCCGTGTTCGCCAGCATCGGCCAGAGCGAGCAGATGAAAATCACGAAGATGGCCGAGGTATTGGCATCCTTGATGGTATAGAGCGCCAGCGGCATCCAGGCCAGCGGCGAGATCGGCTTGAGCACCTGGATGAACGGATCGACGGCGCGGTGGACCATGCGGGACATGCCGACCAGGAAGCCCAGCGGAATCGCCACCAGCGCCGCCAGCAGGAAGCCGGTCAGCACCCGCGCCACCGAATACGCCAATTGCACGCCGATGCCCTTGTCGTTCGGGCCGCGATCGTAGAACGGATCGCGCAGGTGCTGCCACAGCTTGGCGCCGACCTCGGCGGGACCGGGGAAAGGCGTCGCCGAACCGCTGGCGGCGGCGCTGCCGACCAGCGCCGCGTAGGCCGGATCGACCGTCACGGTGCCTTCGGCGGGGCGGGTGGCGACGTGCCAGATCAGCAGGAACGTCAGGAACAGCGCGACGGAAAGGCCGGTGGCGCGCCAGGGTTGCTGCGCCTGCATCAAGTCCTCCGGATCTTGAAGCTGGCCAGGTAGGCCTCGGGCTGGCTGGCGTCGAACGGCTTGCCCATCACGCTGAAGGTCTTGGCGCTTTCGGCGGGCGGCGTCAAGCCGGCCTCGCGCATCAGGCGCAGCGCGTCGGTTGCCAGGAAAACTTCGTTGGCGACCTTCTGGTAGTCCACCTCGCCTTTTATCTGGCCCCAGCGCTTCATCTGCGTCAGGATCCACACCGCGAACGAGCCCCAGGGCATCGGATCGAAGTCGATGCGCTCGGGGTCCGACAGCACGTTGCCCAGGCCGTCGGCATAGGTGCCGGTGAGCACCTGTTCGACCACTGTGACCGGCTGGTTCAGGTAGTTGGGCGTGGCGATGGCGCTGGCGATTTCCTTGCGATGGGCCGGGGCGCGGGCGTAGGCGGTGGCTTCGATAATGGCCTTGAGCAGCGCCTGGTAGGTATTGGGCTGGGTGGTGACGAACTCACGGCTGGCGGAAAAGGCGCAACACGGATGGCCATCCCAGATCGCCTTGGACAGCGTGTGGATGAAGCCCACGCCGTCATATACCGCGCGCTGGTTGACCGGGTCGGGCGCGAGAAATCCGTCGATATTGTCCGCGCGCAGGTTGGCCACCATCTCCGGCGGGGGCACCGACCGGATCTGCACATCGGTGTCGGGATCGATGCCGTGCTCGGCCAGGTAATAGCGCAGCAGGTAGTTGTGCATGGAATAGTCGAACGGCACGGCGAACTTGAAGCCTTTCCAGTCCTTCGGGTCGCGCCGGTTCTTGTGCTTCATGGCCAGCGTGATGGCCTGGCCGTTGATGTTCTCGACGGCCGGCATGGTCCAGGGCTGCGGGCGGCTGGCGCCTGCCCCCAGCGAGATGGCCAGCGGCATCGGCGACAGCATGTGGGCGGCGTCGTATTCGCCGGACATGGCTTTGTCGCGGATCAGCGCCCAGCCTGCCGTCTTCACCACCTCCACATCCAGGCCCTGCTTGCCGTAGAAGCCCATGGGATGCGCCATGATGATGGGCGTGGCGCAGGTGATGGGAATGAAACCCACCTTCAGCTTGCGTTTTTCGAGCGGGCCGGTGGACTGCGCGAAGGCCTCCTTGGCGGCAGCCAGCGGGAACAGCGCGGCGACCGCCGCCATGGCGGTGCCGCTGCCCACCGCGCGCAGAAAGCGGCGCCGCAGCGCATCCTGGGGGAACAGGGCGCGCATGACGGCGTTTTCCACTGCGTTGTCGGCCGCGTGCGCCAGGGTGGCGTCAGGGGCCGCCGTCCGCGCGGCGCGCTCGTGCTCGGCGCGGGACGCGTGGCGACCGCAGCCGCAGGCCAGGCGGCTGCCGGGGTCGAACGGATTGCTGAACAGGGACATGGGAGCCTCCGGTTTGGGAATGCCCCCATCTTGGCGCCGGCCGTGCCTGCGCGCTATCGCCGGTTCGACGATATGCGTGTAGTGCGCCAACTACACAGTGCGTGGCCTGCGCCAGGGTGGTGCGTGATGGCTCAGCGGGCACCCAGCTGGTGCGTGTTGGCGTAGGCCACCAGTTCGACCAGCGTGCGCACGCCGAGTTTCTCGAAGACCCGTGCGCGGTAGGTGGAAATGGTGTTCACCGACAGCGCCAGTTGCTCGCCGATGGCCGATACCGATTTGCCGGCCACCAGCAGTTGCAGCACCTGGAATTCGCGGTTGGACAGCAGTTCATGCGGCGGGCGGGTGCTGTCCTGGCGCACGGTGTGCGCCAGCAGCTCGGCGACCGGGCCGGTGACATACATCCTGCCGGCGGCGGCGTTGACCAGCGCGGCGAGCAGTTCGTCCGGGTCGCAGCCCTTGTTCAGGTAGGCATGGGCGCCCGCGCGCAGGGCCCGCACCGCGAATTGCGATTCGGGATAGACCGACAGCATGACCACGCCCAGCGCCGGATGGTCGGCGCGCACTGTCTTGAGCATGTCCAGACCGTCGCGCTCGCCCAGCGCCACGTCCAGCACCATCGCGTTATAACGGTCCTGGCGCAGCGCGCGCAGGGCGGCCGGGGCGTCAGCGGCTTCGGTCACCGCGCCGATCCGCGGGTCTTCCTGCAGGATGCGGGCCAGGCCACGGCGGATGATCAGGTGGTCGTCGACGATTAGCAGGTTCAAGGGCATGACGAGGACGCTCCGGTCAAGGGCGGGTTCAGCCGCAGGCGGGCGCGCATGCCGGCGCCGGGCGCGCTGTCCAGTTCCAGCTCGCCGCCGATGGCGCGGGCCCGCTCGCGCATGCCCAGGATGCCGAAGGTCTGCCGCGTCTGCGGCAGCGCCATGCCGACGCCGTCGTCCTCCACCGCCAGCAGCAGTCCATCGTCGCCCCAGACCGCGCTGACGCTGACGCTGCGGGCCCGTGCGTGGCGCTGCACATTGGTCAGCAGTTCCTGCACGATGCGGTAGACGGCGATTTCGGCTGCCGGCGCCAGCCGTCGGCATTCGGTATCGGGGGGGCACAGGTAGCGGCACTGCAGGCCGCTGCGGGCCTGCAGGTCCTGCAGCAGGGTTTCCAGCGCCGCCCACAGGCCCAGGTGGTCCAGCACTACCGGCCGCAGGTCGTTCAGGATGCGGCGGGTGGCGTCCATCGCCACCTGCGTGACTTCCAGCATCCGGTCCAGGTGCGCCTGCAGCGGGGGTTGCGCCGCAAGTTGCCGGCGCAGCCAGTTCAGGTCCAGTTGCAGCGCGGTGAACGAGGCGCCCAGGTCGTCGTGGATGTTGCGGGCGATATGGGCCCGCTCCTGTTCGCGCAGCGTGCTCAGGTGCGAGGACAGGCGCCGCAGCGATTCATGGGCGGCGCTCAGTTCGGCCGTGCGCGCGTCCACCCGCGCTTCCAGCAGCGCCCGGGTGGCATGCAGTTCGCGCTCGATGCGTTTGCGCGCGGTGATGTCGGAGAAAGTCACTACGGCCCCCACCACTTCCTGCTCGTTGCGGATGGGGTACGACGCGTACTGGGCGTCGAAGCACGAGCCGTCGCGCCGCCACAGCACCTCGTCGTCCACCCGTTCGCCGCGGCCGTCGCGGAAAGCGTTGAAAATGCGGCAGTCGTGTACCGGCATCAAGGTGCGGTCGGCGTGCGAATGGTGGATCAGGTAGTGCATATTGCGGCCCACCACCTCGTCCGGGGTGTAGCCCAGCATGGCGGCCCCGGCGCCATTGATGAAAATGCAGCGGCCGCGCAGGTCGATGCCATAGATGCCTTCGCCGGCTGATTCCAGCAGCATTTCCAGCTGGCGGCGCCAGGCGGCGTGGTGTGACAGGTGTTTCAGATCCGCGAACATGCCTTATGGCGGGCCTGGAGGGCCCGGCTCCCCGGTATGTGGGCGTATTCCGCCCTGTTATTGTCCTGCCAGCGAAGTGTAAGGCAGGCGGTCCCATTTATTGCATTTTCCAAACACACCGTTCCGCCAGCCCGAACAAGCCGCCCGCGCCCGAGGGGTAAAATCAGCGGCTGACCACCACGCCGGGAGCAAGAGTGCAGCCTGTCATTTCAGTTCAAGGCCTATCCAAGCGATATGCCTCCGGATTCCAGGCGCTCAAGCGCGTCGACCTGGAAATCCAACGCGGTGAGATCTTCGCCTTGCTCGGCCCCAACGGCGCCGGCAAGACCACGCTCATCAGCATCATCTGCGGCATCGTCAACCCGACCGAGGGCCGCGTGCTGGCCGACGGCCATGACATTCTCACCGACTTCCGGGCCGCGCGCAGCGCGATCGGCCTGGTGCCGCAGGAAATCTCCACCGACGCTTTCGAAAGCGTGTGGAACACGGTGACGTTCAGCCGCGGCCTGTTCGGTAAGCCCGCGAACCCCGCATACATCGAGAAGGTGCTGCGCGACCTGTCGCTGTGGGACAAGAAGGACAGCCGCATCATGGCCCTGTCCGGCGGCATGAAGCGGCGCGTGATGATCGCCAAGGCGCTGTCGCACGAACCCAAGATCCTGTTCCTGGACGAACCCACCGCCGGCGTCGACGTCGAATTGCGGCGCGGCATGTGGGACATGGTGCGGCAGCTGCGCGAGAACGGCGTCACCATCATCCTGACCACCCATTACATCGAGGAAGCCCAGGAGATGGCCGACCGCGTCGGCGTGATCCGCAAGGGCGAGATCATTCTGGTCGAGGAAAAAGACGCGCTCATGACCAAGCTGGGCAAGCGCCGCCTGACGCTGACGCTGAAAGCGCCGCTGCCGGGCATCCCGACGGCGCTGGAGCCGTTCCACCTGGAAATGTCGGCCGATGGCCGCCAGCTGGTCTACACCTACGACAACCAGGGCGGCGGAGAGATCTCCGGCCTGCTGCGGCGCCTGACCGAACTGGACATCGAATTCACCGACCTCAATTCCTCGGAAAGCTCGCTCGAGGAGATCTTCGTCAGCCTGGTGCACGGACAATCATGAATTTCTACGCAATCCGCGCCATCTATCGCTTCGAAATGGCCCGCGCCTGGCGCACCCTGATGCAGAGCGTGCTGTCGCCGGTCATTTCCACTTCCCTGTACTTCGTGGTGTTCGGCTCGGCCATCGGTTCGCACATGGTGCAGATCGACGGCGTCAGCTACGGCGCCTTCATCGTGCCCGGCCTGATCATGCTGTCGCTGCTGACCCAGAGCGTGGCCAACGCCTCGTTCGGCATTTACATGCCGCGCTTTTCGGGCACCATCTATGAGATCCACTCGGCGCCCATTTCGTACCTGGAGATCGTGGCCGGCTATGTCGGGGCGGCGGCCAGCAAGTCCATCATCCTGGGGCTGATCATGCTGGCCACGGCGCGTCTGTTCGTGCCGTTCGAGATCGCGCATCCGTTCTGGATGCTGGGCTTCCTGCTGCTTACGGCCGTCACCTTCAGCCTGTTCGGCTTCATCATCGGCGTCTGGGCCGACGGCTTCGAGAAGCTGCAGATCATTCCGCTGATGATCATCACGCCGCTGACCTTCCTGGGCGGCACGTTCTATTCCATCAAGATGCTGCCGCCGTTCTGGCAGGCGGTGACGCTGTTCAATCCGGTGGTTTACCTGGTCAGCGGTTTTCGCTGGGCGTTCTATGGCGTGGCCGACGTGAACGTCACCGTCAGCGTCGCCATGACGCTGGTGTTTCTGGCCATCTGCCTGGTGGTGGTGCGCTGGATCTTCAAGACCGGCTATCGCCTGAAGACCTGAGCCGCGCCCTGGCGTGGCTGCCCGCCGGGGCGGCCAGCGCCTGGCGCCGGCGGGTGCCCGCCTGCGGGTATCCGGTTACGCCGCCGCCACCGGCGCCTGACGCGCCAGCCCGCCATGGGCGTCGAGCAGCCGCTCGCGCCACGCGGCCACCGGATCGTCGTCCGCCAGCAGTTCCAGCGCGCTGGTGCAGCGCGCCCACATGAAGAAACCGAATACCGCATAGTCCGCGTAGGCCGGCTGCGTGCCGGCCAGGTATGGCTGCCGCGCCAGCATCTGGCGCAGCGGCAGCAGCGATGCGCGCAAGGCCGCGAGCTGTTCGTCGCGCGAGGCGGGCAGGTCTTCGAGCGGGCCGAAGCGCTTTTCGCGCGTGTGGCGGAAGTAGTCCTTGTCCTTGGCGTCGATCAGCGCGTGGATTTCCGGCAGCAGCAGCCGCGCCAGCGTCGGCACCAGGGTGGTGTCGGCCCAGCTGTTGGCGAACAGGCTCAGGGCGCGGCCGGTGTCGCCGCCGAACAGCGACGGACGGTCGGGGAAGGTGTCTTCCAGGTAACAGGCGATCTGCCAGGAATCGCTGACCACGTGCTCGCCGTGCACCAGCACCGGCACCAGTTTCTGGCCCGAGAATTCGATCGCTTCCTTGTCGGTGAAGCGCCAGGGCACTGTCTTGGCGTCCAGGCCCTTGTGGGCCAGCGCCATGTGCGTTTTCCAGCAATGCGGACTGAAGCGCAGCGTCGGGTCGGCGCCGGCCAGGTCGTAGAGGATGAGATCGGATGTCAAGATGCCGCGCTCCTTGGAGGAAGAGGCCCCGGGCCTGGGGACAGCGCTCTAGGATACCTCCGATGGCGGCGCGGCCGCGAGCGCCGGCCGGCCGGGCGCGGCCATGCCGGCGCGCGCGGCGCTTACTGCGTGGCGGCGCCGGCCTGGCCCATGTTCATCAGGCGCTGCTTGACCTGCGGGTTCTGCTGCACGGCGCGGCCGATGCCGTTGAACTCCTCGACCGACAGGCCATCGGCCCGCACCAGCTTGACCATCTTGGCGTCGGCCTCCTGGATCACCTTTTGTTTGTCGGCATCGGTCTTGGCGGCGTCGACCTTGGGACGGTACTCGTTCACCACGCCCGAGACCTTCTGCGATGCCGAGGCGAAGCGCTGCAACTGCTGGTCGGTGGGCTGCGCGGCGGCCGGCGCCATCGGCGCCTGTGATTGTGCCTGGCCGGCGGGGGCGTTCTGCGCCGCCAGGACGGGCGCGGCGGACAGCGCGGCCGTCACCATGAGGGCCGATAGGATTGCGGTTTTGGAACGCTGCATGAAACCTCCTTGTTCCGGATGTGTGTCCGGCCATGATCGCAACGCTGGCGGGGAGGCTTCAAGTTTCGCAATGTGTTTTCCTGTGTCGGCGGGCCACTGTGGGGTGGCCCGGCGCGGCAGGGCGGCGCCGGGGGCGCCGCGGATACGTTTGCGCGCAATTCAGTGACGTCTGCAAACGGGGGCGTGACCATTTTTCAGGCCCGCCCCGCCCGGGGCGCGCCGCTTCAGGCCATTTCCAGCGCGATCGCGGTGGCCTCGCCGCCGCCAATGCACAGCGTCGCCACGCCGCGCTTGCCTTGCGTCGCCTTGAGCGCGCCCAGCAGCGACACCATGATGCGCGCGCCCGAAGCGCCGATCGGGTGGCCGACCGCGCAGGCGCCGCCGTGGATGTTGACCTTGTCGCGCGGGATGCCGTGTTCCTTCATGGCGGCCATGGTGACCGCGGCAAAGGCTTCGTTGATCTCGAACAGATCGACGTCGGCGGTCTTCCAGCCGGTCTTGTCGTAGAGCTTCTTGATCGCGCCGACCGGGGCGGTGGTGAACCACTCGGGTTCCTGCGCGAAGCTGGCATGGCCGACGATGCGGGCGATGGGCTTGCAGCCGAGCTTCTTGGCGGTGGACTCGCGCATCAGCACCAGCGCGGCGGCGCCGTCGGCGTTGCCCGACGAGGACGCGGCGGTGATGGTGCCGTTGGCGGCGAAGGCCGGCTTGAGCGTCGGAATCTTCTCGACGTTGAGCTTTTGCGGACGCTCGTCCTGCTCGACCACCGTGTCGCCCTTCTTGGACTTGATGGTGACGGGCACGGTTTCCCATTTCAGCACGCCGTCGCGGGCGGCCTTCTGCGCGCGCGAGACCGATTCCATGGCGAAGGTGTCCTGTTCCTCGCGGGTGAAGCCGTACTTGGCGGCGCAGTCCTCGCCGAACGTGCCCATGGCGCGGCCCACCTGGTAGGCGTCTTCCAGGCCGTCGAGCATCATGTGGTCGTACATGGTGGCGTGGCCGGCGCGATAGCCGCCGCGCGCCTTGGTCAGCAGGTAAGGCGCGTTGGTCATGGATTCCATGCCGCCGGCCACCACCACGCCGTAGGTGTCGGCGATGATGCCGTCATGGGCCAGCATGGCAGCCTGCATGCCCGAGCCGCATACCTTGGACACGGTGATGGCGCCCACCGACGACGGGATGCCCGCCTTGATGGACGCCTGGCGCGCCGGGGCCTGGCCCTGGCCGGCCTGCAGCACGTTGCCCATCAGCACCGCGTCGACCTGATCGGGCTTGAGGCCTGCGCGCTCGAGCGCGGCGCCGATGGCGACGGCGCCCAGCTCATTGGCGGACAGCGTGGAAAATTCGCCCTGGAAGGCGGCCAGCGGGGTGCGCACGGCACTCACGATAACGATGGGATCAGACATGTGAACGCTCCTTGTCGATGGGGGACAACGTAAAGGGGAGGCTTCAAGGATCAATCTCCAAGGCAGTATAGACGTGGCCTTGTGCGCTGCGATAGCCGCATTGGAACAGGTGACCCGGCCCGAATTCCGGCGTGGCCGCGCGCAGCAGGCGCAGTTCCAGGCGCTGCGCGGCCGGATCGATGCGGGTAATGGTGACGTCGGGAAAGTCGAATTCGACGCGCGTGAGCGGCTGCATGCATTTGTAGAACGCTTCCTTGGCCGAGAACAGCAGCGTGGCGAACTCGGCGCGTGTCAGCGCGCCGGCATCGAAGCCGCGTTCCTCGGGCCGCATGCAGACCGATTCAATGGCTTCCACCGCGCGCGCATCGGCAATCGCCTCGATGTCGATGCCGAGCGCGCGCACCTCGCGCCGCCGCGCCACCGCCACGGCCACCAGCCGGCGGCTGTGGCTGATGGAGCCGACGTAACCTTTGGGCCAGATGGGCGACCTGTCGCCGGCCACGCCGACCTGCGTGCCGGGGGCGTCCAGCGCCTGCAGCAGCGCCGCCGCCAGGCGCCGGCCGGCCTCGAACTCCGCCTGCCGGCGCTGCCCCGGCGGCAAGCCGCCTGGCGCCGTGGCGCCGGGCGTGATCCAGGCCAGCCGCTGCGCCACGCGCGACCCCAGCGGCAAGTCGGGCAGGTGGCCGGCCTGCGTGTCAATCATGGCCGGCCGCCCTGGCGGGCGGGTATGGAAGGGGAAGTCGGGGGCAGTGGCATGCAAGGAATGAAACAGTGTTGGAATGCGCCGGGCCATCCTGGCCGGCACCGCGCGGCGGATCGCCCGGCAGGGGCCTGGAAATCGTCCGCGCGATGGCGCGCCAGACGGCGCCGCGGGCAGCGCGAAAACCCGTCTGAAACCGCAGGAAAAAGCCCATTCCAGGTGCCGATAGCTTCTTATACACTGGCGCCTCGAAGCCCGCACGGACAAGATGCGGGCCGCCACAAAAGCGCAACGGATTCCGCTGCGCAACGGCAAAACCGGCACGCTATCCGGGGAGACAATATGAGTGACTTTCACCTGACATTGCTCGCCTTCAAGGAATCTCCCGCGCCGCAAGTCATCTGCAGCGCGCGCAAGATCTCGGAATGCAATCACTCCTTCGCAAATCTGTTCGGCTACACGCGCAGGGAACTGGTGGGCAAATCCATTCTGCAGCTTTATCCCTCGCTGTCCGATTTTCACCAGATCGGTCAACGTTGCCTCAAGCACCTGGAAAGCAATTGCTACTACGAAGACGAGCGCTTCATGCAGCATCGCAGCCGCGAGGTGTTCTGGGCGCGGGCGCGCGGCATCACCCTGACCCCGGAGGACCCCTTCGACCTGATGATCTGGAGCTTCGAGCGCATCGCCGAGAGCTGCCTGCGCACGGCCAACCTGACGCGGCGCGAGCGGGAAATATCCGCTTACGTCGCCAACGGGCTGAGCTGTAAGGAGATCGCCATGCGGCTGGATATCTCCTACCGCACGGTGGAGGTGCACCGCGCCCGCATCATGCGCAAGCTGGACGCGAAAAACACCGCCGAACTGGTCTCGAAGATCATCCTGGTCGACAACATGGCCTGACCGGCGCCGCGCATCCTGTTTCATTTTCCCAGCATCATCTCGGGCAGGATCGTGACGATCACCGGGAAAAAGAACAGGATCAGCGTGGTGACCACCTCCATGATGACGAACCACCAGGCGCCCTGGAAGATGTGCGTCAGCGGCGTCTGGCGGTCGATGCCCGCGATGACGAACACATTCAGCCCGACCGGTGGCGTGATCAGGCCGATCTCGCACATCTTCACGGCCAGGATGCCGAACCAGATCGGGTCAAAGCCCAGCGACACCACGGTGGGAAACATGATCGGCAGCGTGATCACCAGCATCGAGAACGCGTCCAGGAACATGCCCAGCGGGAAGTAGGCCAGCAGCATCAGGCCGACCACCAGCAGCGGCGGAATGTCCGAGGACACGATTCCCTGGGCGATCTGCTGCGGGATCTGCACCAGGCTGAGGAACAGGCTGAAGAGGCCCGCGCCCAGCATGGTGAACAGGATCATCACGGTGGTGGTGACGGCGCTGCGCAGGCTTTCGACCAGCTTGCCGCGCAGTTGGCCGCGCGCCTGGCGGGCGCATAGCAGCATGACGAACGCGGCGAAGGCGCCGACCGCGGCGGCTTCGGTCGCCGTGACGAAACCCAGGTAGATGCCGCCCAGCACGATCGCGAACAACACCAGCACCTGCCAGCCGTTGCGGATCGAGCCGATGCGCTCGCGCCACGGGCTCTTGGGCAGCACCGAGGCGGCCATCCGCGGCGAGGCGCTGATGACGCGGATGCCGAGGATGAACACCAGGGTCGACAGCAGGCCGGGCAGCACGCCGGCCACCAGCATCTTGCCGGCCGAGACTTCGGTCAGCGCGGCGTAGAAGATCAGCAGCACGCTGGGCGGGATCAGCACGCCCAGCACGCCGCCGGCCGCCACCGCGCCGGCCGACAGGCGCGGATCGTAGCCGGTGCGCTTCATCTCGGGGATGGCCACCGCGCCCACGGTGGCGGCGGTGGCGACGCTGGAGCCCGAGGTCGCGGCAAAGCCGGCGCAGGTCAGCACGCTGGCGATGGCCAGCCCTCCGGGCATGTGCCCGACCCATTTGCGCGCCATGTCGAACAGCCTGCGCCCCACGCCGGCATGATGGGCGAAGGCGCCCATCAGGATGAACAGCGGGATGACGGTGAGGAGGTACGAGGCCGACTGGGCGTAGGAATACGACTTGAGGCGGTTCAACACGAAGGCGGTATCCTCGACCAGGATCAGGCCGGTGATGCCCGCCAGCGCCAGCGCGGCGAATACCGGCGCGCCCAGCAGCAGCAATACAAAGATCAGGCCGGTGGCGACCAGGGTTACGGTGATGTCATCCATGGGGCAAAGGTCCGGTAGCGTTCAATGCGGGGCCAGCGCGGGCGCGGCGGCAGCCACCGGCGCGGCGCGGCACAGGGCGCAGCCGGCCTGGGCCAGCATCTGCAGGGCGCCGAACCACAGGCCGGCGGCGACGATGGCCTTGGTCCACCAGATCGGCACTTCGACATAGCCCCAGCGAAACTCGCGGATCTGGATCGATTCGAGCGCCTCGCCGGTGGCGGGGTAGGCCAGCAGGGCCAGCACCACGGCCGCCGCCAGCCAGGCCAGCGCGTCCATCCACTGCGCCACGCGCGGCGGCACCTTGCGATGCAGCAGCGTGACACGGATGTGGGCGTCTTCCATCTGGGTCCAGCCCAGGCCGAGGAACACGATCACCACCAGGCTCAGTTCCGACATCTCGAACAGGCCGGGAATGGAATGGCCGTAGAGGGCCCGCACGATGGCGTCGAGCGTAATGCCGAACATCAGGAACAGCAGGAACAGGGTGGCGATGGCGCCGAACAGGTTGGAGAAGGCGCGCAACACCGCGCCCAGGCGGGTGGAATAGTCCATGGATGCTCTGCCAGTGGGCGGCCCGGCGCGCAGGCCGGGCCGTTGGAGGGGCGTCAGGCCTCGGCGGCCAGTTCGTCGAAGCGCTTCAGGCTGCCCTGCGTGTCGTACTTGGCGATGGCCTTGTCGACCAGGGCCTGCATCGCGGGGCCGTCCAGCCCGGCCGGCTTGGCCACCCGGTCGACCCAGCCGTCGGTCTGCGCCGGCTGCACCAGGGCCCGCGCGCGATCCTTCTCGGCCTGCGGCAGCGACGAGAACTTGGTGCCCTCGGCCTTGGCGGTCTTGACGTACTGGCGCGCGGCCGCCTCGTAGATGCGCGCGTATTCGCCGCCGTAGATCTCGCTGACGATCTGGTCGCTGGCCTGCTTGACCGGATCGGGGAAGGCGTTCCAGACCCGCGCGTTGATGATGGTGGCGGCCGGACCATGGGGGCCGTCGCCGATGTCGGTGAAGTAGGGCGCGATCTCGTGCAGCTTGTAGGCCACGGCGGTGATGAAGTCGAAACCATAGACGCCGTCCAGCACGCCGCGCTCCAGCGCGGTGTAGACCTCGGGCGCGGCCATCGGCACGGCGGTGCCGCCCAGGCGCTCGATGACTTCGTTGGCGGCGCCATAACCCCGGATGCGCTTGCCGCGCAGGTCATCGATCGAGCGGATCGGCTGGCGCGTCACCAGGGGCGCGTAGTACCAGTTGGTCCAATACAGCACCTTGCTGTTGTAGCGCCGCTCCCACTCATCGCGCAGCGGCTGGTATTCGGCGTACACATCGCGGCACAGCCATTGCAGCGCGTCTGACCGGTGCATGCGGTAGTACCATTCCAGCCCGCGCGTCACGGGCAGCTGGGCCTGGTAGTAGCCCGGCGAGATCAATGACATTTCCGAGGTGCCGTCGCGCACTGCGGACAGGTGCTCGCCGACCTTGTTGAGCGACTGGGCCCAGTAGCGCCGCACCTTGACCGCGCCGTTGGTGCGGGTTTCGAGCTGCTTGAGATACCACTCGTCCAGCCGCGAGGGGCCGGCGCTCTCGCTGATGTACGTATCGAACTTGATGCTGACCGGCTTGGCCGCCGCGGCGGCGCGGCCGGTCCAGACGGCCGGGGCCGAGGCGCCCGCCAACAGGCTGGCCGCCTTGATGAAATCGCGTCTTCTCATGCTCTCCTCCTTGGGGGATTCCGGCTTCTGATGCGCCGGTTGATGGGCCGGGCCTGGTGCCAGCCTAGCCGGTGGATTCGGCACTGCGCAGCGTGGCGCGCAATGCGGTTTTGAGAATCTTGCCGTAGCTGTTCTTGGGCAGCTCTTCATGGAATACGTAGCGCTTGGGCTTCTTGAACGAGGCGATTTCGCCGCGGCACCAGGCGTCCAGTTCTTCGGGCGCCAGCGTGGCGCCTGGGCGCGACACCACGAAGGCCACCACTTCCTCGCCCCATTGCGCGCTGGGCGCGCCCACCACCGCCACCTCGCGTACGCCCGGATGGCGCGCCAACGTTTCCTCGACTTCGCGCGGGTAGATGTTGGAGCCGCCGGAGATGATCACGTCCTTGCTGCGGTCGGTCAGCGTCAGGAAGCCGGAGGGGTCGAGCCGGCCGATGTCGCCGGTGCGCAGCCAGCCGTCCACCAGGGTTTCGGCGGTCGCCGGATCGTTGCGCCAGTAGCCCTGCATGACGGCGTTGCCGCGCACCAGCACCTCGCCCTCGGTGCAAAGGGGCACGGTGCGCAGCGCGGCGTCGACCACGCGCAGTTCCATGCAGCTCTGGGCGGTGCCGACCGAGGCCAGCCGCGCCGCGCGCTCGGGATGGGCGGCGTCGGCGATCACCTCGCGCGACAGGGCGGTGATGGTCATGGGGCTTTCGCCCTGGCCATAGATCTGCACGAAGCGCTGGCCCAGCACTGCCAGCGCGTCTTCCAGGTCGGCCAGGTACATCGGCGCGCCGCCGTAGATGATGGTCTTGATGCCGCGGCCATCGCGTCCGCCGGCGCGGGCCTGCTCGACCAGGCGCTTGATCATGGTGGGCGCGGCGAAGAACGACAGCGGGCCGCTCCGTTCGGCCAGCGTCAGGATCTCGGCCGGTTCGAAGCCGCGCGAGTCGGGCACGATATGGCGGGCCGCCTTGCGCACGTACAACACGTGGTATAAGCCGGCGCCATGCGACATGGGGGCGGCGTACAGCATGCCGTCGCCGGGCTCCACGGTTTCCACGTCGACGGCATAGCACAGGCCCATGGCCACCAGGTTGCGATGGCTCAGCATCACGCCCTTGGGCCGGCCGGTGGTGCCGGACGTATAGAACAGCCAGGCCAGCGCATCCGCATCCAGTGCCGCGGGCGGCGCCCACGGACCCGCCGTGGCGCAGGCCGCGGCGTAGCCGGCGCCATCGATTTCCAGCTGGCGGCAGCCGGCTGGCAGGCAGTCCGCCGGCAGGTCGTCGAGCCGGTCGGTGAATAGGACGCTGGCATCGGCGTTGGCGGCGATCCAGCCGACTTCCTTCGGGTGCAGCTTGGGATTGATGGGCACCGCCACCGCGCCCAGCCACCAGGCCGCGTACAGCAACTCCAGGTATTCGACCCGGTTGCGCGCGAACAGGGCGATACGGTCGCCCGCGGCCACGCCGTAGTCACGTTGCAGCCAGTTGGCCAGGGCCGCCGCGCGGCGGGCGAAATCACGGTAGCTGGCGTGCAGCTGCGCGCCGCGATACAGGGCCGGGCGCGCGCCGTGTTCCAGCGCCGCCGCCTGCAACCAGTTGGCGATGTTCATGCCGTCACGCCCGCACCGCTTCGAGCACCGAGGCGTAGTTCGCCACGGCCATGCCACCCATGTTGAAGACCAGCCCGAGTTCGGCGCCCGGGCGTTGCATGTCACCGGCGCGGCCGGTCAGTTGGCGGTAGGCCAGCGCGTGCATCGAGACCCCGGTGGCGCCCACCGGGTGGCCCTTGGCCTTGAGCCCGCCCGACAGATTGATGGGCAGGTCGCCGTCGCGCCGCACCGTGCCTTCGGCCAGCACGCGGTGGCCTTCGCCCGGCGCGGCCAGGCCCATGGCTTCGTAGATCAGCAGCTCGGCGATGGTGAAGCAATCGTGCACCTCGGCGAAATCCAGGTCCTGCAGCTGGATGCCGGCATCCGCGTAGGCGCGCTGCATGGCGCGGTGCGGGCCCTCGAAGGCCAGCAGGTCGCGTCCCTCCAGCGGCAGCATGTCGTTGACCTGGGTGGCGGCGCGAAAGCGCACCTGGCGCGCATAGCGCGGCGCGCGCCGCTCGCAGGTCAGGATCACGGCAGCGGCGCCGTCGCTGATCGGCGAGCAGTCGGTCATGCGCAGCGGCGCCGCGATCATGGGATTGCGTTCCGAGATCGTGTTGCAGAAATCGGCGTCCAGTTCGCGGCGCAGCTGCGCCAGCGGGTTGCGCAGGGCGTTGGCGTGGTTCTTGGCGGCGATGGCGGCCATGACCGGCAGCGGATCGTCGTAGCGTTCGGCGTATTTCTCGGCCAGGCGCGCGAACTGCTGCGGAAAGCTCATGCCGCTTTCGCGCGGGTCGTTCTTGTAGCCGGCGCAGGCCAGGGCTTCGGCCACTTCGGGGGTGCTGCGCGAAGTCATCTTTTCGACGCCGATCACCAGCACGGTGCCGGCCGCGCCCGATTGGATCGCGCGCAGGCCCGAATGGATGGCGGCCGAGCCCGAGGCACAGGCGTTCTCGCAGCGGGTCGCGGGCTTGAAGCGCAGCGCGGGATGCGCCTGGTGCACCAGCGAGGCGGGAAAGGCATCGGGCACCAGGCCCGCGTTGAAATGCCCCAGGTAGATCGCATCGATCTCGGCGGGGTCGACACCGGCGTCCTCGATCGCCTCGTTGGCCGCCATCACGATGAGTTGCTCAAGATTCAACGCGTCCAGTTTGCCGAACGGCGTATGGCCGCTGCCCACGATCGAAACGCCCGAGTGGTCGAACATGTCCCTCTCCCCATGCACATTGATGTGCGGCGGTGGTGTGCTTATGCGAATCAAGTGTAGGGCTGCACCAATACGTATCTCTATACGTGCATCCACGTATTCGAATACGTAGCGTCGGAGGGCGGGCGTGGACTCGTACGTACCGCGTTGCTCGCGCTTGGTGGCGCGATATCGGGCCGCGTGGCGGCCGCGATATGACGCGAGAAATACAACGCAGAGGTCCGGATTCAGGCGCTTTCGAGCACGTTGGCGTGTATTCGCGGCACGCTCTTGCGGCGCGGCGGGCGAGATACGGCAATGCGTGTTTTTGCTCGAATAAATGGGGGTGTACGTACGTGTGAAGCGGCAGTGACGCGTCTGGAATTTTCAAATCATCTGTATAAGAATTCGTCGACGCGAGCATGCGGGCGACAAGCAACGCACGAGAAAAAAATGCTGTCGCCATGGTCGGAATTGTCTTTCAAAGGAAGAGCAGATCATGACGAGTTTCGTATCGCTTTTGGTTGGAGACGGCAGTGTTCTGGTTCGTTGCGGCGAACTGCTGATGGCGAAGGGGCACCGCATCAATGCAGTGATTTCCACCGATTTGACCGTGCGCGCGTGGGCCGCCAAGGCTGGCATTCCGCAATATGCGCTGGACGACGCGGTCAAGCCGGAATCGCGGCTGTCGGCCGACATTCTCTTTAGTATCGGCAACTACTCGGTGATCCCGGACGCGCTGCTGCAGCGCGTCGGGCGCATGAGCATCAACTACCACTATGGCCCGTTGCCGGAATACTCGGGCCTGCACGTGCCGGCCTGGGCGGTGTATGACCGCGCCACCGACTACGCCATTACCTGGCACCGCATCGGCGAGATCATCGACGGCGGCGGCATCCTCAAGCGCGTCGCGGTGCCGATCGAATCGACCGACACGGCGCTGTCGCTGGGCCTGAAGTGCGACGAGACCGCGATCCAGAGCTTTGGCGCGCTGGTCGACGAACTGGCCGCCGGCCGCGAGCAGGAGACGCCACAGGACCTGTCGCGGCGCCGCTATTTCTCGCGCCATTCGCAATTCTCGGCCGAAGGCCTGATCGACTGGCACCAGGACGCCGAGCAGATCGCCGCCATGGTGCGCGCCACCGACCATGGTCCCTTCAGCAGTCCGCTGGTGTGGCCCAAGGCCTTGATCGACGGCCGCGTGCTGGCCGTGCGCAAGGTCAGCATCGAGGCGCGCGCCGACGGCGCGACGCCGGGCGACGTGGTGGCGGCCGATGCGTTCGGCGCCGGCATCGCCACCGGCAACCGCGTGCTGCGGCTGGAGTCGCTGTGCACGCTGGAAGGCGAGGAGGTCGCCATCGCCGATCTGGTCAGCGCTGGCAGCCTGCGGGCGGGCGCGCGGCTGGTTTCGGTGGGCGAGCAGGCCCGGGCCCAGGTGACGGCGGCCGGGACCGCCGCATCGGGCGCGACGGCGTACTGGCGCGGCCAATGGAACGCATGGCAGCCGTACCGGCTGCCGTACGCACGGCCGGCCGTGGCCGAGACCAATACCGCGCCAATTGTCGGCAAGCTGCCCGCTGCGGGCGGCGCGGACCGTGAACAGGCTTTCCTGGCGCAGGCCGTGGGTGGCCTGTGCACATTTCTGGCGCGCGCCTCGGGCGCGGCCGATCTGCACGTGGCGGTAGCGGTGCCGCGCGGCGAAGTCGCAGCGGACTGCCGCGATGTGTTCTGCGCCTGGGCGCCGGTCCTGGCGCGGCTGGATGCGGCGGCGCCGCTGGCGGATAACCTGGCGGCGGTGGCCGCCGCCCTGGACGCGGCCCGCGGGCATGGCCTGATTCGCCGCGATCAGATCGGCCGCGATGCCACGCTCGCCGCGCGCCATGCGCGCGGCGAACTGACTCCGGATGTGCTGGTGTCGAGCCAGGTCCCGGCCGCGTTGGCCGCCGACGAGGACCGCCCGGCGCTGGAGTTCGTGCTGCTGGCCGGCGGTGAGGCGTTCGAACTGCATTTCAACCCGCGCAAGATCGCGCGCCGCACCGCCGCCCAACTGGCGGCGCAAGTGGCCGACTGGTGTCGCCGCCTGCCCACCTGCGCCGACCGCGCGCTGGGCACGGTCGAGGGGCTGTCGGCCAGTGAGCGGCAGGTGCTGGTGGAACAGTTCAACGCCACCGACGACGACGCCACGCTGGGCGCGGTGGTGCACGAACTGTTCGAGCAAGCCGCCGCCAGCAACGAGGGCAGGGTGGCGCTGCGCTGCGCCGATCAGGCCATGTCATATGGCGAACTGAACGCCAGCGCCAACCGGTTGGCCGGCGTGCTGCGTCGCAAAGGCATCGGGCGCGGGCAGTTGGTGGGCGTGTGCCTGGACCGATCCATCGATATGGTGGTGGCGCTGCTGGCGGTGCTGAAGTCGGGCGCGGCCTATGTGCCGATCGACATGGCATTTCCGGCGGACCGTATCCGCCAGATGCTGGAGGCGGCCCAGCCGGCGCTGCTGATCGCGCCGCCGGCGGCGCGCGATGGCAGCCTGAGCCCCTGGGCCGAGCGTTGCCTGGACCTGGGCGCGGCCCTGGCCCAGGCCGACGACGACAGCGCCAATCCGCCGCGCGCGGCGCGGG
This sequence comes from Achromobacter pulmonis, assembly GCF_902859765.1. Lineage (GTDB taxonomy): Bacteria > Pseudomonadota > Gammaproteobacteria > Burkholderiales > Burkholderiaceae_B > Achromobacter > Achromobacter pulmonis. The sequence continues at coordinate 8,465 of NZ_CADIJV010000007.1, read as the reverse complement.
CCGATGACCTGGCCTATGTGATTTTCACGTCCGGTTCCACCGGCAAGCCCAAGGGGGTGGAGGTCACGCACGGCGCGCTCGGCAACTTCCTGCTGTCGATGCGGACCCAGCCGGGCTGCGAGGCCGGCGACAGCCTGCTCGCGGTCACCACCATCTCCTTCGATATCGCGGCGCTGGAACTGTTCCTGCCGCTGATCAGCGGCGCCAGCGTGGTGATTGCGCGGCAGCAGGAAAGCCTGGACGGCCAGACGCTGCTGGACCTGATGCGCCGCCATGCCGTGACCATGATGCAGGCCACGCCCACCACCTGGCAGTTGCTGCTGCAATCGGGCTGGCCGCGCGCCGTCGCGCTCAAGCGCCTGCTGTGCGGCGGCGAGTCCTTGCCGCGTGCCCTGGCCGACGAGCTGCTGGCGCGCGCCGAGTCGGTGTGGAACATGTACGGCCCGACCGAGACCACGGTCTGGTCGAGCGTCTGGCAAGTGCAGCCGGGCGAGGACATCGTCATCGGCCGGCCCATCGCCAATACGCAGCTGTACGTGCTGGATGCCAACCTGGCGCCGGTGCCGGCCGGCTTCGCTGGCGAGCTGTGCATCGGTGGCGCCGGCGTGGCGCGCGGCTACCACAAGGACGCGGCGCAGACCGCGGCGCAGTTCGGTCCCAACCCGTTCGGGCCGGGCGCGCTGTACCGCACCGGCGACCTGGCGTGCTTCAAGGAGCCGGGCAAGCTGGTGGTGCTGGGCCGCAATGACGGCCAGATCAAGCTGCGCGGCTTCCGCATCGAATTGGGCGAGGTCGAGGCCGCCGTGGCCAGCCACGAGGATATCGGCCGCGCCGTGGTGGTGGGCCGCAACGATCAACTGGTGGCCTATTGCCTGCGCAATACCGCGCCTGCCGGCGCAACCCAGGACCGGCGCGCCGAAGCCACCGCCGTGACCGAGTGGCGTGACGTCTGGGACCGCGCCTACGAGCCGGGCGGGGCCGATCCCACCTTCAACACCGCCGGCTGGCACAACAGCTACGATGGCCTGCCGTTCGCGGCGGACGAGATGCGCGACTGGCAGCAACGCACGGTCGAGCGCATCCTGGCCACCGGCCCGGAGCGTGTCTTCGAGATCGGCTCGGGCACCGGCCTGGTGCTGTTCGGCGTGGCGCCCAAGGTCAGTCAGTACCGGGCCATCGACGCCTCCAGCCAGGCGGTCGACCAGATCAACCGCCACCTTGGCGGCCTGCCGCAGGCCGCGTGCGAACACCGCCTGGCCCATGACCTGCCGGAAGTGGCGCCGGGCAGCTACGATACGGTGGTCATCAACTCGGTGGCGCAGTATTTCCCCAGCGCGGACTATCTGCTGTCCGTGCTGGACTGGGCCACCCAGGCCGTGACCGACGGCCGCATTTTCATTGGCGACGTGCGCGACTTGGCGCTGCTGGAGGCGTTCCACGCCGACGTCGCCAATTTCCAAGGCCTGTGCAGCCTGTCGGCGGACGAACTGCGCCGGCGCGCGCAGCGCGGCCTGCGCTCGGAGCGCGAACTGGTGCTGGCGCCGGAGTTCTTCGCCAGCCTGCCGTCGGTATATCCGCGGATTTCGCGCGTCGAGATCCTGCTGCGCGATGGCGCCTACGTCAACGAGATGTCGCGTTTCCGCTTCGACGTCATCCTGCATCTTGGCGCGCCCGCCGCCGGCCGCGCCGAGGCGCAGGCCGCGAGTGCGCTCGACTGGCACCGCGACGGGCTCGACCTGGCGGCGCTGGCGCAGCGCCTGGCCAAGGGCGGCAAGCCGCTGGCCATCGCCAACATTCCCAACGGCCGGCTGGCCGACGTGCAGCAGCGGGTCGGCCACGTACTCGACGCCAAGGCCACGGCCGGGCCGGGCCAGTGGATCGATCCACGCGACCTGGCGCAGGCCGCCGAGGCGGCCGGCTATCGCATGGCCATGCTGCCCAGCAGGGCGCGCGATATCTGGGCCTTCGACGCGGTGTTCTGGCCGGCCGGCGAACAGCCCGACCTGGCCTGGCAGGCGCCGCAGGCCGCCACGCGCGAGACCCTGGCGCAGTGGGCCAACCAGCCGGCAGCCGGGGCGCCGCCGCGGCCGGCGCTGCAACGCGTGCTGCGGCCCTGGCTGGAGGCGCGCCTGCCGGGCTACATGATCCCGGACTTCTTCGTCGAGCTGGACGAGTTCCCGCTGACGCCGAACGGCAAGATCGACCGCAAGGCGCTGCCCGAGCCCACCGAGGTGATGCTGGAGCCGGCGGTGCAGCCCACCAACGAACTGGAACAGCAGTTGCAGGCGGTCTGGGCCGAGGTGCTGGGACACGACCGCATCGGCATCCACGACAGCTTTTTCAAGATCGGCGGCAATTCGCTGCGGGTGGTGCGGGTGCAGGCCGAATTGCAGAAGCTGCTGGGCCGCAATGTATCGACCTCGACCCTGTACGAGCACTTCACCATCAAGGATCTGGCCGCGCACCTGGCGGGCAACAAGAAGGCGGCGCTCAATACGCCCAAGCGCCGCAATGCGCTGGCCGATGAGCCCATCGCCATTGTGTCGATGGCCTGCCGCCTGCCGGGCAATGTCAACACGCCCGAAGACCTGTGGAGCCTGCTCGAACGCGGCGGCGACGGTATCGTCGAAGTGCCCAAGGAACGCTGGGACGCGGCCGCCATCTATGACGCCGACCCGGACGCGCGCGGCAAGTCGTACTGCATGCGCGGCGGCTTCGTCACGCCCATCGACCTGTTCGACGCGCCGTTCTTCGGCATTTCGCCGCGCGAGGCGCGGGCGCTCGATCCGGCCCAGCGCATGATGCTGGAAGTCACGTCGGAGGCGATCGAGCACGCCGGCTATTCGATGGACCAGCTGCGCGGCAGCCAGACCGGCGTCTTCATCGGCATCGGCAAGGGCTACCACGAGTATGGCCTGGCGCTGGCTGGCGGCCTGGCCGACCTGGACGGCTACGTCGGCACCGGCTCGGCCGGCAGCACCATGTCGGGCCGGGTTTCGTATGTGCTGGGCCTGGAAGGGCCGAGCATGACGGTCGACACCGCCTGCTCGTCGTCGCTGGTGACCACGCACCTGGCCTGCAATGCGCTGCGCCAGGGCGAGTGCGACCTGGCGGTGGCCGCGGGCGTGACGCTGATGCTGTCGCCCGACCTGCACGTGGAATTCAGCCGCCTGCGCGGCATGTCGCCGGACGGGCGCTGCAAGTCGTTCTCGTCCAGCACCGACGGCACCGGCTGGAGCGAGGGCGCGGCGGTGGTGGTGCTCAAGCGCCTGTCGGACGCGCAACGCGACGGCGATCCGATTCTGGCGATCCTGCGCGGCACCGCCGTCAACCACGCCGGCCACAGCGCCAGCCTGACCACGCCCAGCGGCCCGGCGCAGCAGCGCGTGATCCGCCAGGCGCTGGCCATGTCGGGCCTGCAGCCGTCGGACATCGACTACCTGGAGGCGCACGGCACCGGCACCAAGCTGGGCGATCCGATCGAGGGCAATGGCCTGGCGGCGGTGTTCGGCGGCAGCCACACGGCCGAGCGGCCGCTGTGGGTCGGCTCGGTCAAGTCCAACCTGGGCCACACCCAGGCGGCGGCCGGCCTGGCCGGCGTGATGAAAGCGGTGCTGGCGATGCACCACGAGAAATTGCCCATCACCCTGCACGTGGTCGAGCCGACCCCGGCGGTGGACTGGGATGCCGCGCAGATGGCGCTGGTGCAGCAGGAGCAGCCATGGCCGGCGGGCGAGCGGCCGCGCCGCGCCGGCGTCAGCTCCTTCGGGATTGGCGGCACCAATGCCCACGTTGTTGTCGAAGAACCGCCCAAGCCGGTCGCGCCGGCCCGCGCCGCCAAGCCGGTGGCGCCGCCGGAATCGCTGCCCTTCGTGCTGTCGGCCTTCACCCTGCCGGCGCTGCGCGCGCAGGCCGACAAGCTGCACCTGCACATGGGCATGAACATCCAGGACCGCTTCCTGGATGTGGCCTATTCGCTGGCCACCACCCGCACGCATTTCCGCAAGCGCCTGGTGGTGTTCGCCAAGGGCAAGTCGGACCTGCTGGATGCGCTGGCCTCGTATGCCCGCACCGGCGAAGTGCCGGCGGGCGCGGTCAGCATGGTCGATGAGCGCGAGCGCGAGTGCCGCCTGGCGCTGCTGTTTACCGGCCAGGGCAGCCAGTTGCCCGGCATGGGCAAGGGGCTGTACCAGTCCAACCCGGTGTTCCGCCAGGCGCTGGACGACATTGCGCAGCGCTTTACCGAGTTGGAAAAGCCGCTGCTGGATGTGATGTTCGCCGAGGCCGGCACGGCCGAGGCGGCCTTGCTCAACCGCACCGACTTCACCCAGCCGGCGTTGTTCGCGCTGGAGGTGGCATTGTGGCGCGTGTGGGAGAACTGGGGCGTGCAGCCGGAACTGCTGCTGGGCCACAGCATCGGCGAAATCGCCGCTGCCCACGCGGCGGGCGTGTTCGACCTGGACGACGCCTGCCGCCTGGTGGCCGCGCGCGGCCGCCTGATGCAGGCGCTGCCGGCCGGCGGTGGCATGGCATCGCTGGAGGCCAGCGCCGCCGAGGTCGAGGCTGCCCTGGCCACGCTCGGCCTGGCCGCGCAGGTCTCGCTGGCCGGCCTGAATGCGCCGCAACAGACGGTGGTGTCGGGCGACCTCGACAGCATCGACAAGGTGGTGGCGCACTTCAAGCAGCAACAGCGCAAGGCCAAGCGGCTGGAGGTGTCGCACGCCTTCCACTCGCATCTGCTGGAACCGATGTTGGGCGCCTTCCGCCAGGTGGCGCAATCGCTCAATTACGCCACGCCCAGGCTGGCGCTGGTCAGCAGCCTGACCGGCGAGCTGGCCAGGCGCGGCGAAATGGCCCAGCCCGAGTACTGGGTGCAGCAGGCGCGCCAGGCGGTGCGTTTCAACGCCGGCATGCGCACTCTGTACCAGCAGGGCATCAACGCCTTCCTGGAACTGGGGCCGCAGCCGGTGCTGTCGGGCATGGGCGCGGCCTGCCTGGCCGATGACGGTCCGGTCACCTGGGTGGCGTCGCTCAACCCGGCCAAGGACGAGACCCAGACCCTGCAGAAGGGCCTGGCCGAGCTGCACGTGCTGGGCGCGGCGGTGGACTGGCGCGGCTTCTTCGCGCCGTATGGCGGCGAGCTGGTCAAGCTGCCCACCTATGCCTTCCAGCGCGAGCGCTACTGGCTCGAACCGATGCCCACGCGCACCGTCGGCGCCGGCCTGAACGACGCCAACCACCAGTTGCTGGGCGGCGGCGTGCAGATCGCCGGCACCGACATGACGATGTTCACCACGGTGGTGGCGGCCGACGAGCCGGCCTGGGTGCAGGAGCACCAGGTGATGGACGCGGTGCTGATGCCGGGCACCGCCTTTTTCGAAGCCATGCGCGCCGCAGGCCGCCAGGTCAAGGGCCCGTGGGACCTGGCCGACGTGATCATCCTGGCGCCGATGGTGCTGACACCGGGGGCGCCGGTGCGCATGCAGATCACCGTGGGCGCGGAATCGGGCGGGGCCCGCACCGTGCACGTCTACAGTTCGCCGGAAGCGGACGAGGAAGGCGAATGGCAACTGCATGCCGAAGGCAAGCTGGTGGCGGCGCAAGTCGCGCGCCAGGAGGCCGTCGAGCTGCCGCCGCCGGACGGCGATCCGATCGACGTGGCCGCGCTCTACCAGGACCTGCATGAACTCGGCTACGGCTATGGGCCGACGTTCCAGGGCATCAACGCCGCCTGGCACGTGGACGGCGATGTCTGGGCGCGGGTGGCGCTGCCGGAGGCGGCCGCCTCCTCGGCGATCCGCTACGGCCTGCATCCGGCGCTGCTGGATTCGTCGATGCATTCGTTGCTGCTGACGCAACGCCTGAAGGCGCAGGTGGGCGACGACGTGTTCGTGCCGTTCGAGGCCGAACGCCTGTCGGTCTGGAAGGACGGCCTGGCCGAAGTCTGGGTCAAGGTGGCGCAGTTCGAGATGGGCGAGGGCGAGTTCTGGGCTTCGCTCGACCTGTATGACGCCGACGGCGAGCATGTGGGCCGATTGCAGCGCCTGCACGCGCGCCGCATCGACCGCGCCGCGCTGCGGCGCCTGGCGCAGGCCGGCATCGACCGCTTCCTGTTCCGCACGCAATGGCAGCCGGTCGAAGCGCCCGAAGCCGTGTTCGGCGGCACCTGGGGCCTGCTGGGCGGCAGCGGCACGCCGTGGGCCGACGAGGTGCGCTCGCGTCTGATGCAGGCTGGCGCGCAGGTGGTCGACATCGCCCAGTTGAACGAGGCCGAGGCCTGCGATGGCGTGATCCAGCTGTGGGCCGGCGACGCCCAGGTGATCGAGCCGTCGCACCGCCAGGCCGCCAGCGCGTTGTTGCAGGTGCAGGAACTGGCGCTGGCCGGCTTCGCCAAGCCGGTCATCTGGGTGACGCGCGGCGCCGTCGGCACCAGCAGCGACGATCCGGTGTCCGACCTGGGCGCCAGTCCGTTGTGGGGCCTGCTGCGCACCGCGCGCAACGAGCATCCGGAACTGGCCCTGCGCATCGTCGATCTGGGCGAGACCGCGGCCGACCTGGACACGCTGGCATCGGCGCTGGCGCTGGCTGACGAGCCCGAATGCGCGCTGCGCGGCGGCAAGGTCCTGGCGCCACGCCTGAAGAAGGCGCCGGCGAACGCCGGACTGGCGCTGCCGGCCGAAGGCAACTGGCGCCTGGAAATCGCCACCAAGGGCCGCCTGGACCAGCCGCTGTCGGTCAAGACGCTGGTGGATGAGCCTTTGGCGGCGGGCGAGATCCGCGCCGCGGTCAAGGCCACCGGCGTGAACTTCCTGGACGTGCTGAACGCCCTGGGCATGGTGGAAATTCCCGCGCTGGGCCTGGAGTTCGCCGGCGTGGTCACCGAAGTCGGCAGCGCCGTCAAGCACCTCAAGCCGGGCGATCCGGTGCTGGGGCTGGCGCGCGGCGCCTTCGGCTCGTCCATCGTGGTGGATGCGCGGCAGGTGGTGGCCAAGCCGGACAACCTCAGCTTCGAGGAGGCCGCCACCATTCCCATGACCTTCCTGACGGCGTGGTACGGCCTGCACGTGCTGGGCAACATGCAGCCCGGCGAGCGCGTGCTGGTGCATGCGGCGGCCGGCGGCGTCGGCATGGCGGCGGTGCAACTGGCGCGGCTGCACGGCGCCGAGGTCTACGGCACCGCCAGCGAACCGAAGTGGCCGGCGCTGCGCAAGCTGGGGCTGGCCGATGACCACATCGGCACCTCGCGCAGCCTGGACTTCGTCCAGACCTTCGCCGAGACGGCGCCGGGCCGCAGCTTCGACATTGTGCTCAACTCCCTGGCGCGCGAGTTCATCGACGCCAGCTTCGCCATGCTCAAGCCGGGCGGACGCTTTCTGGAGATGGGCAAGATCGACCTGCGCGACCCGGCCTGGGTCGAGGCCAACCATCCGGGGGTGACCTACCGCGTCTACAACCTGCCCGAGGCCGGCGTCGAGCGCATCCAGGAGATGCTGACCGCGATCGCCGCGCTGTTCGCCGAGGGCAAGCTCAAGCCGCTGCCGCTGCGCACCTTCCCGCTCGACAATGCTTCGGACGCGCTGCGCTTCATCGCGCAGGCGCGCCACGTCGGCAAGGTGGTGCTGGTGCCGACGCAGCGCCGCGGCATGGTCGATCCGGACGGCGCGGTGCTGGTCACCGGCGGCCTGGGCGGCCTGGGCCGCTACGTATCGAAGTGGCTGGTGCAGAACCATCAGGTGCGCGACCTGGTGCTGACCTCGCGCAGCGGCATGCGCTCGCCGGATGCCGAGGCCTTTGTGGCCGAGCTGGCCGAACTGGGCGCCCGCGCCACGGTGATGGCGTGCGATGCGGCCGACGCCGATGGCCTGCAACGGGTCATGGCCGAGTTCGGCGAGGACCGGCCGCTGCGCGGCGTGGTGCACGCCGCCGGGGTGCTGGACGACGGCATGCTGGCCGGCCTGACGCCGGAGCGCTTGGACACCGTGTTCGCGCCCAAGGTGGACGGCGCCTGGCACTTGCACCGCCTGACGCAGGACCTGCCGCTGGACTTCTTCGTGCTGTTCTCGTCGATCTCCGGCGTGACCGGCGCGCCGGGCCAGGGTAACTACGCCGCCGCCAACACCTTCCTGGACGCGCTGGCGCACCACCGCCGCGCCAAGGGCCTGGCGGCGACCTCGGTGGCCTGGGGCGCGTGGGACGGGCAGGGCATGGCCGCGCGCCTGAGCGATGCCGACAAGACGCGCTTCAGCCGCCAGGGCATGGAGGCGCTGGGTCCGACCGAGGCGCTCGACCTGTTCGAGGCCGCCGTCATGGGCGATGCGCCCATGGCCGTGGCCGCCGCGCTCGACCTGGGCCGCCTGCAGCGCACGCTGGAGGACAACAACGGCGGCAGCGCGCCGGCGCTGTACCGCGAGCTGTTCAGCCGCGCGGCGGGGGCGCGTGGCGCGGGCGGCGGCGGGGGCGGCGGC
>NZ_CADIJV010000006.1 GCF_902859765.1 Achromobacter pulmonis | reverse complement strand
CACTGCAAATGCGAGAGTGCTCGGCAGCAGGCAGGCCGCGCAGGTACGGGTCAAGAGCAAGACCTGGCGAATTATTGGAACGGACTCGGACGCTGCCACCTATGCGCTGCCTGGCGGAGAGTCGCAGGGCATATCCCAGATGGACAGCCTGTTCCCCGACGCCGGCACCGCCGAAACGCGTCCGCGCAACGTCGCCTATCCCCCACGAATTCATGCCTAATTTCATACGTGAATGCGCGGGGGGTAAGCGGTATTCGCAGGGCGGGTCTCCGTGGCGACGCGGGGCGTACCGCGCCCACCATCTCTAAGGATCCCTGATGCGTAATTCATCGATATTCCGGAGGCGGGGTTTGTCGACAACGAGACAGTCAGGGAACCGCCACCAGAAGTCGTCCCGGTGAAGGGATACCAAAGGTCATGCCCATGCCCCTGCAGGGCATCAGCCTGGTGGCTCGCCAGTGACCTTGCATTTGCAGTGTCAGCGTCAGTTCCGGTAAATCGACGGAACATATCGCGCAGATCCGGCACCCGGAACTGCGTTGCCGAATAGTCCGAGAACCAGTGACTGCCGCGGTTCGCCGACCACAGGGCCTCTGTCTTTACCAGCCCCTGCTCCTGCGCATAGCCCCACAGCGCGGCGTAATCGGCCTTCGACAACAGCCCGCCGGTGGCATCGACTTCACTGGCCAGCGGCAGATTGGTATGGCCATCCAAGGGGCGGCCGCATAACGGCGAACGGTAGCCAGTGAAATACTGTCCGGAAACCCAGTTCCACACTTCCGCGCACTCCGCCACGATGATGGGCCCCACATCCTGCGTCGGCAGCGCGCTGATCGAATAGATGCGGGGAAAGTTGCCCGCCACGAATGCGGTCGTCGCAATGCGGGTGCTTTGGTCGCTGGCTGCCGGCGTCGGCGCCGTCGGAGTACCCGTCAGCGCAGGCGATGCCGCCAGCGCCGCCACGAATTGCTCCTGCAGCGCCGCCAGGTCGCCGTTGTCCAGCACGTCCTGGCCGGCCTTGTCGGCGATGTACTGGCCGATCATGGCGGCCACGAAGGACGCCTGGCGCCAGACGGTGTTGAGTTCCCTGGATTTGGCCATGCCGGCCGAGAAACCGGCCAGCCGGGCGGCCAGGGCCTGATAGTCGGCGGGAGCGAGCACGTTGGCGCCGGGCACGGTGCCGAAAGGAAGAATTTGATTGATAGCCACGGATTTGTCCTTATTCAACCGGCAAAAAGCGAACCCCAGAGTCCGCCGTCGAACCCCGAGATGTATTGGTTTTGAACGTCAAAACCGAACAGAGGCCCCTCTTGCGAGGGGATGACGTAATAACTGATGCGTACGCCCTGCGGTTTGAGCGGGATGTACCCGCCCGTCAGCAGTGCCAGGAACAACGCAGACGGCGGCGTGCCGGCGACACCGATGTCAACCGACATGTCGCCGTTGTCCTGAATGAACACGTGGGTGCCGCCGCCGAAGATGCGGTCCAGGATGGCGGCCGAGGCCTCCAGCGTGCCGTCCCAGTGGTTGGCGCCGATCTTGGCGCGCAACAACAGCCGGTAGGTATCGTCGTCCAGCTCGGTCAGGCCGCTGTCCGGATCGAAGGGGCCTTGCCACACGCCCTGGTCGAAGCCCAGGCCGTCGATGTCGTGCGAGAAATAGACATTGGCGATCGGTGTACTGACCTTGCGGTCGAGTCCCACCCAATGCCCCACGGCGTCCAACTGCGCGCCAATGGCGCGGTCCAGGTCAAAAGCCGCCGGCATGCCGCCGTACAGTTCGCGCACGCCCGCCGCCGCGCCGCACAGGGCGGCAACGGTGGCGCTGAAACGGGGCTTGGCGCGGTGGTACGCGGATAGCCGCGCGATGTAGTCGTCAGAGTTGGCCATGTCAGGTCACCGTGAGCGTCACGTCGTCCGGCATCGCCGCGGCGGCTTCATTGAAGGCCAGCGCCACATCCGGCGCGCCGTTGCCGGCCGGACCGCGCAGGGTCAGGCCGGTGATCTTGAACGTGCCATTGCCCGGCACGCCGTTTGCCGCCGAGATGGCGTCGGCCCATTCCACAGAGGCGCTGGCGCCGCCGCCGATGGCCACAGCATTGATGTAGTCGGCGATCGCCTGCCGCACCGCCTGCCCGATAGCCGTGGTGTAGCCCGGCAACGCACGCATCTGCACCGCCACCGAGAGCGGCACAAGGGTGGGCCGGAAAAAGCGGATCAGATGCGCAATGCCGTAGATGTCCGTCACCACCACCGTGGTGGTACCGTGCGTGCCGGTTCCGGGCGTCTTCTTGGCGGCGATCGCCTGTGCGATCCGCGCCGCGTCGCCGCCATCGACTACCAGGGCGATGCTGTGAGGCGGCAGGCCATGAGCATCGGCCACCGGCGTATCGTTCTCGAAGGCAGCGTGGCGCAACACGCCCGGCACCGATGCCACCGCGCCGATGGTGCCTTCCAGCACGCTGCGCGATGGCAGAGCCACCGATATGGCCTGCCGCACCCGCAGGGCAGCATCGCTCTCGACCGGTGCCCCCGGCGTCGCGGCGGCCGGATTCTCGACGGACTGCCAGCCCAGCGTCGGCGTGCCGATCTGGTTGATACTGCCGGCCGCCGCCGTCACCGCGCCCAGCGTCTGGCTCAGCGCCGTGACAGTGATCTCGCCACCCGGCGGGATGGTCACGCTGGGCGGCAATTGCCAGCGTCCGCGGTTGGCATCGGTGGCCACGCCATCGACGATGGTGACGCCGCCCTGCCCCACGATACGCAGGTCCACCGACGAGCGTGTCGCCACGCCGCGAGCCAGGCCGTTGATCTTGACGTTGTTCGACAGCGCCGCATCGGCAGCGGTGGCGGGCGAGAACGCGTTGTACACCTTGATCGCCGCCGTGTTGGCCTCATGGATGGCCAGGGCGAACACGGCCAGCAATTGACCGTCCTGGCTGTCCGCCTCCAGATACGTATCCGCGCCGTAGATGCCACGGTACTGCTGCTTGAAATACTCCAGCACCTCGCCGTAGCTCGGTGCGCGTATGCCCGCGGCGTCGATGACCGGGGCCGTGGAAAGAATCGTCATAATGCCGCCTGCACAAGGGCCGTGCCGTAAAGGGTTGAAATGGAAGCCGTCACGCTCAAGCCACGGGTATCCGGGTCAAGCCGGCTCGAATACTCGGCCAGGCCGGTCACACCGGCCGTGCCCAGAATGCGCTGGCGTATGGCCCAGTCGTAGCCGGCCCTGGGCTGCTTGCCCAGCACCTCGCCGTTCCAGGGCGTGCCTTCGGTCACGTCCAGGAACCATTCGCCGCGCGCCAGCATCAGCCGCGTCTTGACGGCCTGCGCCACGGTCTCGGCCGTGTCGCGGTGGAAGTCGGCCCGTGACGAGCCAAATGCATAGTCGCCAGCGGCGTCCAGTTTTCGATAACGCATAGGAATCCTCAGTTGGGCGGCGTGGTCACCGCGTTGGCGCCCTGGGCGATATGGGTGTGGGTATCGTCCACCCGCTTGCCGTTGGCCAGGATCTGGCCGATCACATTCAATACCCCGCTGATCTGGGCGGTGTCGCCCTGGCCGCCGCTGCCGACCAGGCCGGCCAGGTAGCGCAACAGGCCGTTGACCAGCACCTGTCCGGAAAACTCGGACACCGGCGCCACCACCTCGAAGCCGCCCGGCGCCACGATCTTCACCTTGCCGGCGGCCGGATCCAGTTCCAGAAAGGTCGAGCCATCGTCGCTGCGCAGTTGGGTCGTGGTCGTGCTGACCGCGGGCAGTACCCGCGGCTGCGATCGCACCCCTACATAGACAAAGCCGTCGGACAGGTCATGCATCCGCACCTCGGCCTGGTCCTGGACCTTCCCCGATTGCCACCAGGCATCGATGCAGCGCGATGCAAACACCACCAGGCATTCGTCGCCCGGCGCCACCGGAAACGTCAGCGTGCAATTGCCGCCCGACGGAAAATACACGGGGCAGTCCACCAGCAGCGGCAACGCCTTGCTGTACTGCTGCCCATCGGGTGCGGTGACGCGCGCCCGGATGGCCGGTTGCGCGGTGCATGTCATTGCCACCGGATCGAACTCACCGATGATGGCCGGCATGGCGGTCCAGGTCTGTGCCAACGCGCCACGCAGCGCGGCGCCGATCGCGGTTCCCGGATCGTTCAAGTTCTCTAGTCGGTTCATGAATCATCCTGCTGAAATGAAGCCGGACGGCCCGCTACTTGACGACACTGGCCGGCTTGGCCGCATCGTCCTGCGTGCCCGCCCGTCCCAGGTCGCCCGGATACAGCGTGGCATCGGTGGCCAGGCAGAGGGCCTCCGTGTACCATTCGTTGTCGCGGGTATGGCCGCGATGCTCGACTTCCATCACGTAGTAGTAGCCGTCGCTGCTGATACGGCGCTGTTCGCTGCGGTCGATCTCGGCCGCGTCCTTGCTCTGGGTCCGATCCTCGAAGCCGTATTCGGCGATGCGGCTGTTGTCCAGATTGATCAGGCCGCCCACGCGGATGCTGGGGTTCAGCAACATGCGGATCTTGATGCCCTTCTCGACCTGCTCGGGCATGCCGACCAGGCCTGTGTCGTGGGACACAACTGGCACCGAACCCGGTACGTAGGCGGTTTCGGGCACGACCACCACCTTGCCGTCCTGGATGCTCCACAGCGTGTTGGCGCTGCCGCAGACATCCTGCAGGTAGTCGCGCACCATGCCGGACATCACCGCCCCGCGGATCGCTTTCTTGCCGCCCAGGTCGGGGGCGTAGCCCTGCCTGACGCCATAGGGATTCATGGCCGAGCACAGCAACCGAACTTTGTCGGCGCGGCTGCTGCCCTTGGGCAGGGTGGCGTTGACCACCGCGAAGTTGTAGGCCTTGTCACCGTCCGCCGCCGTGATTTCCAGCGTCGTCTCGGTATCGCCCGAGCCGCCCCATTTGGCGCGCACCACGTTGCCATGGAAGATCACGCCGTAATTGCCCTCATAGCCGGCCTGCAGCACCACACGGGTGAACTCGCGCTGGACCATGCTGGCGGTTTCGCGGCTGGCATTCGTCACCTTGATGGTGGCGGTATTGGGCGACTTGGCGTCGTTGCGCTTGATGGAGAAGCTGAAGCTCAGCGCCGACAGGTCGATGGCCTCTTCGTCGCCAACGATCAGAGACACCTTCCTGCCCCACTGGCGCACGCCTTCGTCGTCGTCCACCGGATCGCCATACACGGCGATCGGTTCCATTGTCGTGGTCCCGGCCATGTCAGTCCGCCACCCAGTAGAGCTTGGCGCCACGGCCCAGGTCGGTGAACGTCGGCGCATCGTCGGGCGATTCCGCCCCCGTCACCCGCAGCCCCCCGGTGAATCCGAGGTGTCGATACTGTCCCAGCAGGTTCAGGCCCGTCACCAGCGGGATGCCGGATACCAGCGCCTGGCCGAGATCATCGGCCACGTCCAGGATCCAGCCGTCGCGATACTGCAAGGTCAACCGATAGTCGTCGCCGCCCAGCGATATCGCGAACACCTGCGGAATCGGCGACACGGGTATCTCGAAGTAGTTCATGCGTATCTCCTATGTCCAATACAGCGACCCGCCGCCGAAAGGCGTCGCGGGCCGGGGGGTTTTTGCGCCCAGGCTCTGCTTGTCCGCGGTCTTCTCTTTCTCTTTCTGGTCCGCGTACGGCGGCAGCGATGTGCTGCGGGTCTGCACCACGACCACTTCGCGCAACATCACCGTCGCGAACACGGCGCCCAAGGAGTTCCTGCTGGTCTCGACCGAGATCTTCTCGATCAACATGTCGCTGTAGCGCCGGCGGCTGGTAACCACGGTCACCGGCTCGCGCGATTCCTGCAGGCTGAGCAACTGGGAATAGATGGCGGTCGCGTAGTCGTCGGCCGCGGCCTTGCCATTGGCGACATCCTTGGCCTGCGCGCCCGCCAACGCCTCGTACGAGGCGTTGCTCCAGGCGCACTTCAGGGTCAGCGACAGCGGTTGCTTGAACGCATGATCGCTGATCGCCGATTTGCCATACGGGCCCGACTCCACCGGGTGGCTGGTGATCTTGAGCGCGTCGTCATGAGACTCGCTCAGGGTCGCTTCCACCACGATGTCGCCGATTTTCTTGGACAGCAGGCCGATCATGTCGGCGCCCGCGATTTTCAAGTCAGCCATAAGATCCCTGCAGGTTGCGCGTCAGGTCTGCGTTGACCCGGCTTTGTTGATTGGCCACGGCTTCTCCGGTCGCTCTCGGATCGGTCGATCCATTGACGTGGATAGTCGTGGTGGCATTGATGGAAACCGGCGCGGCCGCGGGCGGCACCAATGCGGCGCCCGCGGCCGCGTCGGTGGCGAAGCCGGAGGGGTAATAGCGCCACGGCTCGACCTGGACGCCATCCATGTGCTCGGGCCGGATACCGGTGTCGGGCGGGTTCAACCGCGGTACGGGTTGTTCGGCCGGAAAGCCCGGCGTGCCCTCCCGCCCTTTCAACGTGCCATCGCCCAACGACCTGGGGTATAAGAGCAGCCCCGCGCCCACGGCCGTCGGCGAACTCGCCACGCTACGGATCACGGACTTGGCGCCATCGGCGATACGGCCGATCCACGAGCCTGCGCTCTCCCACAAGGACTTGCCCCACTGCAGCGCGGTCTGCCCCGCCGCCTTGACCCCGTCAACCACCAGGGCGCCGCCGCGCGCCGCCATGTTGCCCAGCCAGGACCAGGCCGCGCCCGCCATGCCGCCGAGCTGCGTCACGGCCGCGCGGCCAAATGCCGTCATCCTGCCGAATACCCCGCGCACGAAGCCGCTGGTTGCCGACCAGGCGTTTCGCACGTGGCCGCCGATGGTGCTGGCCATGGAACCCAGGCTGGGGCCCAGCCTGCGCACGAGCGACCGCAGGCCATCGAACTTCGACACCAGCCCCACCAGGGCGCTCACCACGCCGCCGCCGCCCAGCATCAGGAATCCGCCCACCAGCAACATGACCTGGGAACTCAACCCGCCGGTGACGTCATCCAGCCAGGTCATCACGCTGACCACCGGTCCCAGCAGCGACATCAGCGACAGGACGAAATTGCCGACCTCGCCCAGCCGCGTGCCCGCCGTCTCGCCGTTCTCCTTGAACCAGGCCGCGATGCCATCGAGCGTCTGCTGCAGCTTCGGCCCCATGGTCAATAGCGCCTGCGCGAACATCGCGTCGACGGAGCCACTCAACTGACGCACGGTCGTCATCAACTGGTGGGCGCGCTCGCCAGCCGCCTCGATCCTGCTGTTTTCCTCGGCGTCGCGCTGCACGGAAAGGCGTTGACCGAATTCGGGATTGCGCAGCGCCTCCATGACGTCGGCTTCCAGCCCCAGACCCTTGCCCGTCTCGCGGGCCTGGTTCGGGTCCATGCCCTTGAGCACGTCGCTCAACGCCAGCATCAGGTCGGCGCTGTTACGCTGGCCGCCGGCGCCATCGTTCGACGTGATGTGCAGCTTTTCCAGCAGGGCAGCCGTGGCGGGATCGTCGCGCGCGTTGCGGTGCAGTGCCTGGACGCCGTCGCGCATCGCCCCGACGGAAAGGCCGAAGTCCTGCGCCACCGCTTCCAGCGCCCGCATGTCGCGGCCCGTGGTGCCGCCCAGCTTGGCGGCGAAATAGCCCTGCTCGAACTGAGCGATCTTGTTCTCGGCAAAGTCGACCACACTCTTCGCCCGTCCGGCGAACACCGCCAGCGCATCGGACAGGCTCTGTTTGCGCGAGTCGCCGATGGTCTTCTTGAGGTCATTCAGATCGTCTTTGTCGATCTTGAATGGGCCCATCAACCCCGACAGGTCGATGGGCATGATTGTTGTATTAGCCATTTTTTTCTGCCATGTGGCGGCGGTACGCTTCCGCCTTGTTGTCTGCCCGGACCGACAGCGCGTCGTTCAGGAGCGCGATGTCGGCCAGGTCCAGGGAGCCGTCCTTGAGGGACTCGTACTTGCAGAGCCCCTCGAGGACGGGCGCCAGCAACCAATCCTCGCCACCGGGCAGGCTCTTCAGCCAGCCTGTGTCGCCTCTGGGCTGCCGCTCTGGCTGGTAAGCAGCCCTTGTATAAAAGGCCCGAGACTTCCGACGATGACGCGCAGAGCCAGTGGCAACATGACCGACAGGTCGATGTCCTGGAACATCGGCACGTGCTGGCTGGCCGACCAGATGGCCGTCCAGCCATGCTCCTGCCGGCGTTGCACCGCCTGCATGCAGGTGTCCAGCACGTAGTCGGCGTCCTCGTCCTTCATCGCCGCCAGGCCATCGGCCAGCGGCTGCAGGACATCGGCCATGCCGCCCGGATCCTCGGTGATCCCGCGCCCGCCCGCCGCGAGGCGGACGAACACGGGGATCAGCGTAGGAACGATCGGAGCGATGCGGCGCGACACGTGGAACTGTTGCTTGGCGCTCAGTTTCCCGATGGAGTACCGGTGGCCGTTCAGATCAAGTTCCTGTGCCATGGCTTAGTAGATTCCCAGGATCGTGTCGATCTTCGCGGCGTCGAACGTCCACTTCACCACGTCGCCGTCCTTCTTGTAGGTCAGATCGGGCTTTTTGCTGAACGCGCACGAACGGCAGGCCGTCACGTCGCCGGTAGCCGGGTTGGTGATGGTGATGAGGTTCTTGCCCCAGAGACGGCTGTCCAGCGACTGGGCGTCGTACAGGGCCTGCAGCTGGGCGTTGACCGGCGAAGTCTTCAGGTAGCTCAGCGTCACGGTGCCGCTCTTGTCGGCCCGCAGCGTGTGCATGACTTCACCATCGGCACCCACCGTCATGGCGCTTTTTTCACCCTTGGCGGCGATGGCGATGCCTTCATCGGCCACGCCCGAGCCGGAGCCCAGGGAAATCGCCCCGCCCGGGCCCACGAGACTGGCGCTGATATCAGCGAACGAATAGGTAGACATCTGCTACTCCTGTTTAGCGGTTGACCGTGACCAGAACGTCGACGGTATGGATGGCGCCGGCTTCCTTGGCGGCGACCTGGAACGGCACGGCCTTGCGCGCCTCGCGGTCGGCCTGCGACTGCGTGGCGATGGCCGGCGCGTAGACGTAGTAGCCCTTGGCCAGCGTGTCGCCCTGCTTGAGAGCGCCGAAGCCGGCCGAATTCCACACGCCCGGGGCCAGGTAGCCGTTGTTGACGGCGGCCTCGCACGCGGCCTCGATCACCGAAGCGATCAACTGGTTGCCGGCGTCGGTCTGCGGCACCTTGGTGGGGCTGGTGTACAGCAGGTTGTAGACGTCGGTCTGGACCCGGTTGCGGAACCAGATCGCGTTGTAGACCGAGTCGATGAAGATGCCGCTGGGCGTCACGCCGTACTGGATGATGGCCGTGTCGTTGTCGTAGTTGACGAACACATTGCAGTTCTTGGCCGCCAGCGTGTCGGCCTGGCTGCTGGTCAGGGTCTCGGCGACGATGCCGGGCTCCTGCTTGTACATCAGCGTGATGGTGGTGTTGTTGGCGTTGAAATTCACCGTCAGCATGCGGCCCAGCAGCGAAGCCACCGCAAAGGGACTGGCGCTGGAGAACTGCACGATCGAGTACTTGTACTTCAACGCCTTCAACTGGCTGGCGATGTCGTCCTGGTTGGTCGGGTCCAGCACCTGCGGCGCCTGGGTCGACACGCCATACAGGTGGCGCTGATCGGCTTCGATCAGGCCGGCCACGGCCAGGTGCTGCGCGTCGGTGACGTCGGCATCGGCGAAGGCCACGCCCAGGAACTTGTTGGCGAAGCGGTCCAGGAACAGCGACACGGCGTCCTCCGGCGTTTCGGCCGCCATGCCGGCGACCGGCGCCGAGGCCTTGTCCGCGGTCAGGCCCAGCATCGACGAAATGTCGGTGCCGGCGCCGGCGGCCGAGGCGTAGCCCAGCGTCGACGTGGCGCCCGAGGTGTTGGAGGTGACCACGAACTGCGCCCCGTTCCACTGCACCGACGCCGAAACCAGGGCCGTCGAGATGATCGTGGCGACGCCGTTCAGGTTGGTGGCGCCGGAGAAGTCCAGGCCGTTGACCGTCTTGGCGGTACCGTCGACCGACAGCGTGAAGGCGCCCGCGGTCACCGCGGTCCAGGCCGCCATCTGCTTCTCGGCGGCCGACAGCACGGCGCCGCGCAGCGTGGCCGAGGTGGCGCCCTTGGCCCAGCGGCCGATGTACAGCTGCGAAGGCTGGGGCGTCTGCTGGAAGTAGAGCAAGGCCGCGCGGTACTCCGGCGCGGCGGTGCCGAAATCGGCGGCGACGGCATCGATGCCACCATAGGAGCGCATGCGCTCGCCGGTGTCGATGATCGCGGACGATCCCAACAGCAGCGCCGTGTTCAGGCTCGCGCCCTGCGCCGCGAGCGGCGACATATTGATCGTGACGTTGATCAGGCGTGATACCGGCAATCCATTAGCCATGGTAAATCCCTTAATCTGCAAGGTGGTTGGTGTTGTCCGTCGGGGCCAGCGACGCGGCATGCGTCGTGACTTGCGCCGACAGAAGATTCAGGACCGGATAGCTGCGCATGATCCGGCGCTTGAAACGCAGGGTCATGTCGAACTGCCGTATCCACTGCTGATTCACGAGTTCGTGCATGGCCATGATCGGCCCGATGCCGCTGACCGCCATGCCTTGCGCCAGCAAGGCTTCGCGGTTCTGCGGCACGGCGGCGCCATCGCGCAGCTGCGCCGCATGGCGCAGCGCCCGGGGGCCGAACATCGAGCAAAGCACCTCGGTGTCTTCGTGCCGAACGTATGAATCAGATCCTTCTCCGGCCGGGTCATGCGTGATGACCGGACCGGCGTCCGCGGTTTGCGACCGGATGTCCATCAGGCACCAGGTCTCGGTCTGCGCGGGCGGTTCCACGCCGGCGGCAAGCCAGCGCGTACGAACCAGGTCCAGGGGCAGGCCGGACACGCCGGCGATGAACCCTTGGAACAGCGCCTCGAGTTCGGCATCCTCCAGGGGCGGAGAAATAGCGATCGGCGCCAGGTAGCCGCCAGTGGCCGAACTGTTCGCCATGCGTAGCTCCTTTGTCGTGTTGAGATGCCCGAAGGCGGTTTTGGGGGAATCCAGCTGCCTGGAGGCGGATCGCCGACTTTGGTGCGCACAGGGCGCCATGCCGCGTTGCGTGTTGCGTGCGGCCGATATGCGGCGGGTTCCGGCTGTCGCCCACCGGGCTGCCGCCTCAAGCCCTTGCTGGTCACCGCGGACGGGAGACAGGTCCGCTCATGCAGGCAAAGGCGAGGCGGCAGGCCGCTGGGCCCCGCCTCGCGGGCGGCGCCAAATGAAACGCCCCGCGCTCTCGAAGAGAACGCGGGGCGCGCAAACAAAAAAGGCCCGCCTGTGGCGAGCCTGTCCGGGAAACATCAAAGAACACGAAAGATATGTGCATCAGGCGATTCATCCGCCATCCGGCCTGTCGGCCGGGCACACGTACCCTCTCATAAAAAAGGCCCGCTTTCGGCGGGCCTGGTTTGCTTGTTGATGCGTGCGGGTTATTGCGTGCTCGTTGGCGGCGGCTTCCAGTCCGTTCCCCGGTGCCTGGGAAGGTCTTCGGAGAGAACCGCGACGGCATGAATGAATTGTTGCGCAAGATCCACCGCCGAAGCAATCCCGACATGTCGCACCGGGCGCGCCGTGCTGGCGCGTGAGCCGAGCGCACTCATGAAAAGCGCCTTCTCATGAAGCGCACCTTCTAACGAAAAGTACCTCCTCACGAAAAGTACCTCCTCACGAAAAGTACCTCCTCACGAAAAGCACCTTCTAACGAAACGTACCCTCTCATAAAAAAGGCCCGCGCTGGGCGGGCCTTCATGTTCCATTATGTTCTGCTGCTTCAGCGCAGCAGTGCTGCAATGCTTTGGCAATTTGGCGGGTCGGCGGCGGGCGCGACGACATGGATGCATTGTCTCGCGGCATCAGGCGCGCAGGCAATCCCACCGTGTCGCACGTCGCTCCAGACATAGCTGAGCGAATTGCGCGCATGCTCGATGCGCGCCACCTGGCCGCCTTCGTGCAGGGTTTCGAGCACCCGCAGGATCGCCTGTCGCATCGCGTTGCGTTCACGCCGCGTCAGGTCGCGCGCACCGGATGCGCCGCGCACCAGCTCGGCCATGCGCCAGGGACGTCCTGGCGCAGCCGCCATCAGATCCAATACCTCGGTTGCATATTTCATCGGGATGCCCCCCGGACAAGATGCTTATCCATGCTTTTTCCTTGTTCCAAGCCTGCGGTTCGTCGTCATCCCGCTTGCCGGCCGTGGCGAATCGCTACTGCGGTAGCGAACTAGGGACTGGTTGCCGGAGGCCCTGGCCACGACCGGCGGGATGAGCCCCCGGTACCACCCCGACCGGTGAGGGCTGCGGTTGGCACGACTATCTTGGGGACAGGAATCATGGTAGCTAGTCGCTACCAAAAAATCAACAGCGAATCGCTGCTGTACTTCCGGGTAGCGGATTGCTACGATCGCTACCATGGACATCCGCTCGATACGACTGAACAACCTCAGGTACGCCGTGTACGACGCCGGCGGCGTGGAACGCCTGGCCGAACGCGCCGGCGTCAGCCGCAAGTACCTCGACCAGATACTCCAGGGTTTCCAAGGCAAGCGGGACAAGAACCCGCGCCGCGTCGGCGACGCGCTGGCCGCCAGGCTTTCCGTGGCCCTGGGCCAGGCCGCCCACTGGATGGACCTGCCCCACCCCGAGTTGTGGCGCGAATGCTCTGCGGACCTCATGGCCGACACCCCGCAGGGGGGACTCGTTTCCGTTCCGCCCGCGCGGCTCGGCGGCGCCACTCACGGCAATGTGCGCATTGCCCAGTTCGATACCGGAGGCGCGATGGGCAACGGGCTGGAACTGCGCGACCAGCCCGGCGTCATCCAGAGCTGGAGCGTCAGTCCCGAATGGCTGCAGAAGAACGTCCGGGGCTTTTCGTCCTCGAAGAACCTGTGCATCGTCACGGGATTCGGCGACTCCATGCGCCCCATGTTCAATCCCGGCGATCCCCTGATCGTGGACCGTGGCGTGCAGGCGGTTGAATACGACGCCATCTATTTCTTTCGCGTCGGCAGCGAAGGCTTCATCAAGCGGCTGCAGCGCATTCCCACCGCATCCGGGCTGGTGGTGCGGGCCAAGTCCGAAAACACCAAATACGATGCCTGGGACATCACCGAAGGCATGGATTTCGAGGTCTTCGGCCGGGTACTGAAGGTCTGGCGCAGCGAGGACTTCTAACCCCCTAGCCCCTTCGTTCCGCCCGCCACGGCGGTGCCGGGTCCGGCAACGGATGAACTGGCCGGGGGGAACCAGCGTTCACGCTATTGGCGTTCCAGGTCCGGCGTGCCGGCGAACTGGCTCTTGAGCAGCGTCAGCGCACCCTTCTCGGCCAGCGCCTCGTTCGGAAACACGTGCTTGGTGTCCTCCAGCACGGGAAAACCGAAAACGCGCACCCGCGCATGGTAGCCCTCTGGCGTTTCCGCGAATTCGATGTCGAAGTTGCGCTCTTCGATCCAGCCTGACTTGTGCAGTTTCCAGTCCATTCCGACGTGCTCCTCATAAGGAAATTGAGCGGCGCGGCCGGCACAGGCCGGCAACGCCGCGGACCCAGGACGCCGGCCCTCGCGAGCCGATGCCCTTCCACCTTACACCCGCCGCGCTGACGCCGCCTTGACCGAGAACAGGCCGCGCCGGTCCCGTGGCCGCCGCCTCAATCGGCCTTGGAGGATGACGCCTCGGACGACGGCTCGACCGGCGTGACGGCTGCCGGGCCCGGCGGCGCCACGGGAATTTCATCGGGCGGCGAAAACAGATCCCAGCAGGCCATGAACAGTGCCGCAATCAACGGGCCGATGACGAAACCGTTCAGGCCGAACAGCGCCATGCCGCCCAGGGTCGAAATCAGCACCACATAGTCGGGCATCTTGGTGTCCTTGCCCACCAGGATCGGCCGCAACACGTTGTCGACCATGCCGATCACCAACACGCCGAACGCGATAAGCACCACGCCCTTGATGGTCGCGCCGGTCAGCAGGAAATAGATCGCCACGGGCGCCCAGATCAAGCCCGCGCCAACCGCGGGCAAGAGCGACAGGAAACCCATGATGACGCCCCACAGCAGCGCGCCCTGGATACCCAGGATGGAAAAAATGATGCCGCCCAGCGCTCCTTGCGACGCCGCCACCGCGATGTTGCCCTTGACCGTGGCGCGCACCACCGTCGTGAACTTACGGAACAGGTGATGCTTGTGCGTGTCGCTCAGCGGCATGGCGCGCTTGATGCGCAGGCCCAGCTGCGGTCCATCGCGCAGCAGGAAGAACAGCAGGTACAGCATGATGCCGAAGCTGATCACGAACTGGAAAGTGTCCTGACCAATGCTCAGCGCCTGCGTTGCCAGAAACTGGCTCGCCTGCATCGCGCCGGCGCTGAGCTTTTCCTGCAAGCTCGGGATATCGGCCAGATCGAACCGTGCCAGCAGATCGTGCACCGACGGCGGCAGCGCCTCCATGGCCTGCTGGAAATAGGCGCCGAAGTTGACCTGCCCGGACTTGATGTTCTGGTACAGATTGGCGCCTTCGCGCACCAGCGAGCCGCTGATGACCACAAGCGGCAGGATCACCAGCAGCAATACCAGCGTCAGCGTGATCAATGCCGCGAGATTGCGCCGGCCGCCGATGCGCCGCACCAGGCGGCGCTGCAGCGGCGCGAACAGGATGGCGAGAATCGCGCCCCAGAACACCGCGCCATAGAAGGGCCATAGCAGCCAGCCGAAAGCCACGGAAGCGGCGATCAGGAGAAGCAGAAAGGTACGGTAGTGCAAGCTGGAAGATTGGCTCATGTTCCGTCCAAGGCGCGGCGTGCGCCGCGAGACCTGCATTGTACAAAGCGGCGCCGCGCCCAGGCACACTCAGCGCGCGGCCGCCGCCAGGCGCGACACGACCGCGCGCGCCTGTTCCAGCGCCTCCGACTGCGCATTCAACTGCTGCAGCAGCGCATTGAGCCGCTGCTGCAGCGAAGGGGTGGCGACCTTGGCCTGCCCTTGCTCGAGCGTGATGCCGGCCGGGTTGGCGGCCATGAGGTCGGCGACGTCCAGCGCGTCACGCGCGATCGCATCCAGGCGCGCGGCGGCGTCCATCAATTCGGCCGCCGGCGCCGTGACCGCCTCGTCATATACGCCGTCGTAGATCGGGGCAAGATCCGGCGCCAGTTCCAGCGCGCCGCGCGCCTCGTCGGCGCGGGCCTTGGCCTCCTGCAACATGCCGGCACTATGGGCCAGCGTCTTGCGCGCCGCCGCCAGCGCCTCGCGCCGCTGCATGATGTCCTGCGCCGATTGAATGCGCTCGGCCGCCAGGATCGGCAGCAGCGGGGTTGCCGCCTGGGCCAGGGCGGCCTGGAAATCGGCGATCACCGCGTAGGCATCATCGTAACGGCCCACCGCGCTTTTCTCGGCCTCGCTGAGCGCGCCAATCGGCACCAGCGCGCCCGCCGCGATACGGTGTTGCAACAGACCGATGAACGCGGCCCGCTCCTGGGGTTCGCGATTGCCGCAAGCCGCCAGTGCCAACACCGAAGCCGCCGCCAGGCCGGCCAGGCAGATCCGCAGCAGAGCCATGCCCTTTCCCCTTCGCGTGAAACATTGCGCCAGGCACCCCGGCCGATGGCCGACGCCTTCCCTGAAGATTATCCCGGAGCCGGCGCAAGCCGCCGCCAACCGCCGGATTTTGTTGCCATCGAATCGATATGACACAGGCGCCAGCGCCACGGCTCACGCCGGCAGCGCCAGGCGCATGGCACAGCGCCGCGCGGGGTCGAACCCGGCGGCGGCCTCGGCCTGGAGACGGGCCCGCAAGCCCGGCGCCAGTTGCGGCGCAGGCACCTCGGCAAAGCCCTGCCGCCGATAGAAAGGCGCATTCCACGGCAATTCGCGATCCGTGGTCAACACCACGCCTCGATAAATGCCTGCGCCACGCGCGTGCGCGATCACTGTCCGCAGCAAGTCGCGCCCCAGGCCGCGCCCCTGCATGGCCAGGGTGACCGACATTTCCGCCAGGTACAGATCATCGTCCATTGGCCGCGCCAGGGCGAACCCCGCCGGCCGATCGTCGTCCCCAGCCGCCACCCACAGCTGGCGGGCAGCGGTCGCGCGCGCCAGTTCGGCCTGCGGCACAGGCTCGCACGCGGCGACCCAGGCCATGGGCGTCCCCAGGAAGCGCGCGGCGGCGGAACGTTCGATATCGGGCAGGAAGGCCAGGTCGGCCGGGCGTGCGAGTCTTATCATGGGGGCCCAGTATGCCCCAAGCGGAACGGCAACAGGCGGCGCCCGCAGCCCCCCCCCCGGGCCCATAGCCCCTAAAATGCCGGGATGCCGGCCGGCAGCGGCCCCTGTCAACTTTCCCAGCTTGCCAACGAATGACCCAAGACGCTTCTTCCGACACCTGGGGCTTTGCCCATCCCGATTGCCGCGGCGCGGCCGCCCTGTTGTTTTTCATGGACGACCTGGCGCGCGTGGCCAACCAGTATCTGCGCCCCGGCCATCTGGGCGATGAAGCCCTGGCCGACGCGCAGAAGGCTGTCGACGCGTTGCTGCAACGCTATGTCGACATCCAGGCCGCGCCGGAAGCCTTCGACGGCGAGCGCATCGAACTGGCGCTGGAAACCGACACCCGCCCCGACGGCTCGACCGCCGCGCAAGTGGCCCTGCGCATGTCGCCGCGACTGGAAGCGCTGATCATCGAAGCCCAGCGCCAGGCCCGCCCGGCCACCCATTGAACCTGCCGTCGCAGGCGCCCATCGCGGGGCCCACCACCCCGCGCGATGGGGATCCACCGCAAGGCAAGCGTGCCGGCCGTATGCGGATTTAAGCTCGGGACAAACAAAACCCTTGCAGGATCGCCATCCTGGCCGTATAATTTTTGGTTAAGCCTGCCATACCAGACTACGCACCCAATAAGAACGCGTGGGAAAACCGGGTAGGCAAACCGCAAAGGCAGCGATACACGACAGCAATACTCCCCTGCCGTGGCCTCAGGCGGTCAAACATCAATCAAATATCAATCAAATGGCAGCCAGCAAATCAACGGCTGCCAGGCGCCAGCCAGATGCGTGATGAAACACGCGGTGGCATGAAAAGCAAAAAAGCAAGCGCCGAGACAACGACATGCTCCCCGCCGGGGTTCAAGGTTCAGACCTTGCCCGGACAGACAGGATTAGCTTCCCACGCTCGCGGTATCGCACAGGCGCGGGATTTCCTTGAATAGCCTTTACGGGCCGGGTTTTCGTACGGTTCTGCGACAGACAACCCCAAGAACGCAGACCCGGCGACGATTCACCGCCCTGAATCCGCGATGGCATTGCCACGCCATCGCCCGCCAGGCCGCCGCCAGACACTGATGGCCGGCGGTCCCGGCAGCGAACCCCAGGTCCAGACCCGGGGGCCGCACCCCGCACCCCGTCCGGCGCGACCGCAAACCATGAGAATGCGCAAAGGACTGGTGGCGGATATGCGTTAGTGTCATGCATGACCCGGCGCGAGGACGCGGCGCGAGGAGCGGCAACGCCCCCGCCCCGAATTCGCGGCAAGCACGACACGGCAATTCCATAACAAGAACTTGAAAGAGAACACATCATGAATACTCGTTTCACCACCTCGGACCTGATCCGACGCCCTGCCCACACCAAGCTGGACGACATGCCGATTCACATCGGCGACATCGTTTACCTGCAACCGGCGCATGGCCCGGCCATCCGCGCGACCGTCATCTTCAATGCGCCGATCGATGGCACGACCACCTACACCACGGAAGTCGTGCCCTGCGGAAACGCCGCGCAGAAGGTCCCCGGCCAGCGTATCCGCTTCCGTCACGAGCACGTGCATCGCATCGAGCCGGTGCGTCGCGCCGCTCGCTGAGCCCCGGCTCCTTGCCACCCCACCGCCACGGCCCGCGCCGTGGCGGCTTCATTTGTGCGTGATAAAGTCGCGGGCAACGCAGTCACGCCGCCCTCACCATGCAAAACAATCGCCTAGCCATCCGCATCTGGGACCTTCCTACCCGCCTGTTTCATTGGGCGCTGGTGGTCTGCATCGTCGGCGCCTTTGTCAGCGTGAAACTCGGCGGCCTGTACATGGACTGGCACGTGCGCTTTGGCTGTGCCGCGCTCGGCCTGATCATCTTCCGCGTGCTGTGGGGCCTCATCGGTCCGCGCTACGCGCGCTTCACCCAATTCGTGCGCGGCCCGCTCGCGGTAGCCCGTTACCTCAAAGGCGCGGCCGCGCCCGCCGGGCATAATCCGCTGGGCGCGCTATCGGTGCTGGCGCTGCTGCTGGTGATCGGTTTCCAAGCCGTCAGCGGCCTGTTCACCACCGACGACATCATGACGCAGGGGCCGTTGTTCGGCCATGTGAGTGAATCCACCGCCAGCCTGCTGACCTCATGGCACAAGCTCAATGAATGGGTCATCATCGGCCTGGTAGCCCTGCACCTGCTGGCCGTGGCCTGGTACGCCCTGGTGCGCCGCAAGCGCCTGGTGCGCGCCATCATCACCGGCAACGTCGATCCGAAGGACGTGCCGCCGGGCACCGTGCCAACACAGGACGGACTGGCGGTGTGGCTGCGCGCGCTGCTGCTGGGCGCCTGTGTCACCGGGCTGGTGCTTTGGATCCGCTCGCTCGAGATCGCGGCCGACATGTCATTCTCATAGCCCGGCAGCGACCGCAGCCGCGCGGGCGCCCAATGAAAAAGCCCCTCAGCGATCCTGAAGGGCTTTTTTGCATGTCCCGCGCGTGGGCCGGCTTACTTCTTCTTGCGATAGCTGTCGTGGCAGGCCTTGCAGCTCGCGCCCACGTCGCCGAAAGCGGCGCGCAGCTTGTCGAGGTCGCCGGCATCCGCGGCGGCCGACAGCTTGACGATATTGTCCTGGAACGCCTGCTGCTTCTGCTTGAAGCCGGCCGCATCGCTCCAGATTTCCGGACGCGCGTCACCGCCTTCGGTCCCCGCGCCAAAAGCCGTCCACGGTAGCGCCGACAAGGTCTTGAGCACCTCGACGTTGGCCTTGATCTGGGCCGCGTCGTAGGGCGCCTGGCCCTTGACCACCGGCACCATGCGGCCGAAGTGCGATGCCATCAGCGTCAGTGCCGACTGGCGGTACTTGATGGCATCTTCGGGCTTGGCGAACTGCGCCTGGGCCGAGGTCGCCAGCAGCGACCCGACGGTCATACAGGCCAGCGCGGCGAGCGTGGACAACTTCTTCATTGCAATCTCCCGTAAGTACGACAAGAATGCCGCGCGCAGCGCGCGCGGCAAGGCGACTATACCGCCCGGGCCAGATCCGCCGCCAGGCCGATGTACGAGCGCGGGGTCATCGCCAGCAGGCGCGCCTTGGGCTCATCCGGCAGGGCCAGGCCCTGGATGAACTCGCGCAGGGCTTCCTCGGTGATGCCCTTGCCGCGCGTCAAGGCCTTGAGCTGCTCGTAGGGCTGCGGCAGACCATAGCGGCGCATGACGGTCTGCACCGGCTCGGCCAGCACTTCCCAGCAGGCGTCGATGTCGGCGTCGATCGCGGCGGTGTTGACTTCCAGCTTGCCCAGGCCGCGCATGCAGGCATCCCACGCCACCAGGCAGTAGCCCAGGCCCACGCCCAGGTTGCGCAGCACGGTCGAGTCGGTCAGGTCGCGCTGCCAGCGGGAGATCGGCAGCTTGTCGGACAGGTGGCGCAACACGGCGTTGGCCAGGCCCAGGTTGCCTTCGGAGTTCTCGAAGTCGATCGGATTGACCTTGTGCGGCATGGTCGACGAGCCGACCTCGCCTTCCTTCAGGCGCTGCTTGAAGTAGCCCAGGGCCACGTAGCCCCAGATGTCGCGATCCAGGTCGAGCACGATGATGTTGGCGCGCACGATGGCGTCGAACAGCGCCGACATCCAGTCGTGCGGTTCAATCTGGATGGTGTGGCGGTTCTGCGTCAGGCCCAGGCCGGCCAGCACGCGCTGGCTGAAGGCGGGCCAGTCGATTTCCGGGTAGGCCGACAGGTGGGCGTTGTAGTTGCCGGTGGCGCCATTGAGCTTGGCCAGCGGCTCGACCGCCTCGACCGCGGCGATGGCGCGGTTCAGGCGCGCCGCGACGTTGGCGAATTCCTTGCCCAGCGTGGTCGGGCTGGCCGGCTGGCCGTGCGTGCGCGACAGCATCGGCTGGTCGGCCTGGGCCACGGCCATGTCGTTGAGCTTGGCCGCGATTTCGCGCAGTCGCGGCAATACCACCTCGTTGCGGGCGCGCGACAGCATCAGCGCGTGCGAGGTGTTGTTGATGTCTTCGGAGGTGCAGGCGAAATGGATGAATTCGGCGGCGGTCGCCAGTTCGGCGTGGTCGGCGACCTTTTCCTTGAGCCAATACTCGACCGCCTTGACGTCGTGGTTGGTGACGCGCTCGATGTCCTTGATGCGGGCGGCGTCTGCTTCCGAGAAATCGCGCACCAACTGCTGCAGGCGGGCGCGCGCTTCCTGGGAAAAGGCGGGCAGTTCCGGCAGGCCGGCATCGGACAGGGCCACCAGCCAGGCCACCTCGACTTCGACGCGGTGGGCCATGAAACCGGCCTCGGAGAGCAGCCCGCGCAACGCGTCGCCGCGGGAGGCGTATCGGCCATCCAGTGGCGAAAGGGCATTAAGTTGGCTAAGCTGGTCGGCGATTTGCATGGTCTGGGAAAGAAAAAGCTGCGGAGGGGAAAACCCGGCGATTTTATCATTCAGGGCCACGCAACATTGTGGCAAACTGGGCGAGATTCCGTCCCGCGGACGGTTTGGCCGTCATGCGGCCTGCTATACTTCGGCCGCTTTCCGACTCCGCTTGTGAATCCATGAAACTGATCGGCTCGCTTACCAGTCCATACGTGCGCAAGGTGCGTATCGTCATGGCCGAGAAAAAGCTGGATTATCGGCTTGAACTCGAAAACGTCTGGTCCGCCGACACGCAGATCCAAACGTACAACCCGCTGGGCAAAGTGCCCTGCCTGGTCATGGAAGATGGCGGCGCCCTGTTCGACTCGCGCGTTATCGTCGAATACCTGGACACCTTGTCGCCCGTCGCCCGCCTGATTCCGCAGCCGGGCCGCGACCGCGCGGCCGTCAAGTGCTGGGAAGCCATCGCCGATGGCGTGCTGGACGCCTGCGTCACCATCGTCAAGGAAAAGCAGCGCCCGGAGGCGCAGCGCAGTCCGGAATGGATCGAGCGCCAATACGGCAAGATCCACGCCAGCCTGGATGCCATGAACAAGAGCCTGGGAGAGAACGCCCATTGCATGGGCATCAACTACAGCCTGGCCGACATTGCCGTGGGCTGTGCCCTGGGCTACCTCGACCTGCGCTTCGCCGAACTGGACTGGCGCGCCGACCACGCCAATCTGGCGCGCCTGTACGACAAGCTGTCGCAGCGCCAATCGTTCCTGGACACCGTTCCCAAGACGGCCTGAGGCGTTCCGGCACCCCGGATCCCGCTCCGGCCGCCTCGCGCGGCCGGTTTCGCTTCCGGCTCAGGCCAGCACTGCCTGCGCCGCCTTGAAGAGCATGTAAGCCGACAGCGCGAACAACAGGCAGGCAAACACGCGCTTGAGCGTCTGCACCGGCAGCCGGTGCG
This sequence comes from Achromobacter pulmonis, assembly GCF_902859765.1. Classification (GTDB taxonomy): domain Bacteria; phylum Pseudomonadota; class Gammaproteobacteria; order Burkholderiales; family Burkholderiaceae_B; genus Achromobacter; species Achromobacter pulmonis. The sequence continues at coordinate 184,977 of NZ_CADIJV010000006.1, read as the reverse complement.
CCATGCGCGCGCCCAGCGGCGCGGTCAGGACGCTGACGCACACCAATGCCAGCAGGGCCGGCCAATAGATGTAGCCCAACATGCCGGGCCGCGTGGCGCCTTCGTTCAACCCCGAGACCACGTAGCCGATGCTGTTGGCCAGCGCGATGGGAAAGCCGAGCGCCGCCGAGGTCGACACCGCGTTGTGCAGCGCGACGTTGCACCAGACCATGAACGGCACCGACAGGAAGCCTCCGCCCGCCCCCACCAACCCCGACAGGAACCCAATGCCGGCCCCGGCCGCGCTGGTGCCCAGGACGCCCGGCATCTGGCGGCTGGGCTTGGGCTTTTTGTTGCGCAGCATGTTCCAGCCGGAATAGCCGACGAACAGCGCGAAGAACAGCGACAGCCACAAAGTGCTCAGCGCCGCGAACACCGCGCCCCCGGACAACAGGCCGCCGAGGATGATGCCGGGCGCCATGGCCCAGACAATGCGCCACTTGATCGTGCCCTTCTGCTGGTGCGCGCGCACGCTGGAAATCGAGGTGAACAGGATCGAGGTCATCGACGTGGCGATGGCGGCGTGCACCACCAGGTCGGCCGGCATGCCCTGCCAGGTGAACAGCATCGTCAGGAACGGCACCAGCAGCATGCCACCGCCGATCCCCAGCAAGCCCGCCGCGAAGCCTGCCAGCGCACCCAGCGCCAGCAGGCAAACCACCATCGTTACGTCCACTTCCCTCTCCTCGTTGCCGGCTTTTGTGCCGCTTTTTCATGAATCAGGCCCCGCGGACGCGATGCCCGCGGGGCCTGGCTGGCACGGCTATCGGTAGCGCGGCCCGCCCGAAGGCGTCTTGCCGGGCGAACCGCCCCTAGACGATGATGCCGCCGCCCAGGCAGACGTCGCCATCGTAGAGCACCGCCGACTGCCCGGGCGTGACCGCCCATTGCGCCTCGGTGAAGTCGAGCGCGAAGCCCGCGTCGGTGGCATCGCCGAGCCGGCAGGCCGCGTCGGCCTGACGGTAGCGCGTCTTGGCGCCGTACATCCCGGCGGCCGGCGCCTGCCCCGCGACCCAACTGGCGTCCTGCGCCCGCAGCGAGCCGGACAGCAGCCAGGGATGGTCATGCCCCTGCACCACATAGAGCACGTTGCGTTCGAGGTCCTTGCGCGCCACGTACCAGGCCTCGGCCGTGCCGTCATCGCGCTGGCGGCCTTTCACGCCGCCCACGCCCAGACCCTTACGCTGGCCCAGCGTGTAGAAAGACAGGCCCTCGTGGCGCCCGACCTGTTGCCCTTCGGGCGTCAGGATCGGGCCCGGCTCGGTCGGCAGGTAGCGATTGAGGAACTCGCGGAACGGCCGCTCGCCAATGAAGCAGATGCCGGTGGAGTCCTTCTTGGCGGCGTTGTGCAGGCCGATCTCGTGCGCGATGCGCCGCACCTCGGTCTTGTGGATCTCCCCTAGCGGGAACAGGGTGCGCGACAGTTGCGCCTGGTTCAGGCGATGCAGGAAATAGCTCTGGTCCTTGGAACCGTCCAGCGCTTTGAGCAATTCGAAGCGCGAACCGCCCCCTTCGGCCGACACTTCGCGCACGCGGGCATAGTGGCCGGTGGCGATGTGCTCGGCGCCCAGCGCCATGGCGTGATCGAGGAACGCCTTGAACTTGATTTCGGCATTGCACAGCACGTCGGGGTTGGGCGTGCGGCCGGCCGAGTACTCGCGCAGGAACTCGGCGAATACGCGGTCCTTGTATTCGGCGGCGAAATTGACATATTCGAATTCGACGCCGACCAGGTCGGCCACGCTGGCCGCGTCCAGCAGGTCCTGCCGGGTGGAGCAGTATTCGGAATCGTCGTCGTCTTCCCAGTTCTTCATGAACAGGCCGACGACCTCATAGCCTTGCTGCTTGAGCAGCCAGGCGGTGACCGAAGAATCGACCCCGCCGGACATGCCGACGACAACGCGGCCCTTCTTGGTGGATTTTTGACTCATGATTGCGCCATTTTACTGCGGGCTGGCCTCTGCCTCGGGTTGCGGCTCGGCCGCCCGCGAGACCTCCATCAACCAGGTCCGGAATGCCTGCAAGGTGGGCAGGTTGGCCTTCTGGTCGGGATAGCACAGGTAATAGCCCATGCGCGCGCGGATCGGCAACTGGATCGCCACCATCAGCTTGCCGTCACGCAGTTCGTCCTCGATCAGGCAGCGCGGGATCAGCGCCACGCCGAAACCAGCCGCGGCCGCCTGCGACAGCAGCGCGTACTGGTCGAAACGCGCGCCTTCCAGGCTGCGCCGGGTATCGCAGCCAGCCTGCTCGAACCAGTCGCGCCAGCCTTCCAGGGCCGAAGTGTGGTGCAGCAGGGGGTAGGCCAGCAGGTCCGCCGGCGTGCTACAGCCCCCCGGGATCAGGCGCGGGCTGCAGACCGGCAGGATCTCGCGGCCGACGATGTAATCGGCGCCGCTGCCCGGCCAGATGCCTTCGCCGAAACGGACCGCGGCGTCCAGTTCGGGCGACGAAAAATCGTAGCCCTGGCGGTGCGGCAGGAATTCCACATGGATGTCCGGGCGCAACCGCATGAAGGCGGTCAGGCGCGGGATCAGCCAGCGCGCGCCAAAGGTCGGCATGCAGGTCAGGTTGAGAGTGCCCCCCTGCCCCTGATGCGCGATCAGCTCGACCGTGGCCGCCTCGATCTGGCCCAACCCGGCCTGAATCTTGGTCAGGTAGCCACGGCCGGCCTCGGTCAGGACCAGGCCTTGCCTGATGCGCAGGAATAGTTCGACGCCGACGAACTCCTCCAGGTGTTTCACTTGCTTACTCACCGCGCCCTGCGTCACGCACAGCTCCTGCGCGGCGCGGGTGAAACTGCTGTGCCTGGCGGCCACTTCGAAGGCCTGCAGGTCGGTGAGTGAAGGACAGAAGCGTCTCATGGAAGCGGGCCTCGATGCCGGGTTCGACGGGCCTGAAGTTACATAATGAAACTTCGCCGCAAAAGAGGCATGAAAAAAAGTCATAGCTTAAGGAGAAACTTTCGTTTGTGCAAACTGGCCTTGCAAGAAAGAATCTGCCTGTTTGCGTCTGCCTTTTGCGCATCCGCGTTTCAATTCATAGGGGAATTCATGCAACGCCGTAATGTAGTCCTGGGTCTTTGCGTCGCCGTCGCGACGCTGACCACGCCGCTGACCTCGGGCATCGCCCATGCCGACGACGCCTATCCGAGCAAGCCGATCCGCCTGATCGTGCCGTTCCCGCCGGGAGGCACCACCGACATCGTCGGCCGCCTGTTCGCCGACAAGCTGGGCAAGGAACTGGGCCAGACCGTCGTGGTGGAAAACCGCGGCGGCGCCGGCGGCTCGATCGGCAGCGCCTTCGTCGCCAGCAGCGCGCCGGACGGCTACACCCTGGGCATCGCCACCGTCAGCACGCACGGCATCAACCCGGCCATCTATCCGAACCTGCCGTTCGATGGCGAGAAGGACTTCACGCCGATCTCGAACCTGGCCGCCGTGCCGAACATCATGACCATCAACCCGAAGGTGCAGGCCAAGGACATGGCCGAGTTCATCAAGCTGGCCAAGAGCCAGCCGGGCAAGCTGACGTACGCCTCGGCCGGCAACGGCTCGGTCTCGCACATGATGGGCGAACTGTTCAAGATGGCGTCGGGCACCGACCTGATGCACGTGCCGTACCGCGGCGTGGGCCCGGCGCTGAACGACGCGCTGGCCGGCCAAGTCGATGTCATGTACGACAACCTGCCCTCGACCCTGCCGCACGTACAGTCCGGCCGCCTGATCGCCATGGCCGTGGCCGCTCCCAAGCGCGTGGCCAGCCTGCCGAACGTGCCCACGTTCGCCGAAGTCGGCCTGCCTGCCGTCAACGACGCCTCGTGGTTCGGCCTGGTCGCCCCGGCCAAGCTGCCGGCGCCGATCCTGGCCAAGCTGAACGCCGCCGTGCAGAAGGTCAGCGCCGAAGCCGACGTCAAGTCGCGCCTGCAAGCGCTGGGCGCCGAACCCGCCGCCAACACGCCGGAAGCGTTCGCCAAGCAGATCTCGGCTGAAATCGCCAAGAACAAGCGCATCGCCAAAGAAGCCAACGTGAAGATCGACTAAGCGATCTTCGACCCCCGCCGCGCCCGCGCGGCGCGCGGGGGGCTCCGATTCACGAACGCAACACCCCCATATGCGAATCACCCAACCCCTGTCCTACCGGCTCGACCTTCCGCTGCAATACCCGAACTCGGCGCCTTCGGCCCCGCTCGTGCTGGACTCCCCGCACAGCGGCACCACCTATCCGCCCGACTTCGCGCCCGCGGTGGATTTCGGCGCACTGCGCACGGCCGAGGACACCTGGGTTGACGATCTGTGGGGCGACGCCATCGACATGGGCGTGCCCATGGTCGCCGCGAGCTTTCCGCGCGCCTACATCGATGCCAATCGCGCCCCCGATGAAATCGACGAGTTGCTGCTGGAGCAGTCGTGGCCCGGCGCGGTCAACGCCTCGCCCAAGGTCAAGCTGGGCAAGGGCCTGATCTGGCGCATGCTGGACGACGGCACGCCGCTGTACGACCGCAAGCTGAGCGTCGAAGAAGTGACGCACCGCATCGAGGCCTGCTGGAAGCCGTACCATGCGGCGCTCGGCCAGGTGCTCGACAGCGCCCACCAGAAGTTCGGCAAGGTCTGGCACATCAACTGCCACTCCATGCCCAGCGTCGCCGGCGCCTACGCCACCGACCGCCCCGGCCTGGTCCACCCGGACTTCGTGCTGGGCGACCGCGACGGCAGCACCAGCGATCCGGCATTCCGGGAATTCGTCGCGGCCTGGCTGCGCGAACGCGGCTACGACGTGACGGTGAACGATCCCTACAAGGGTGTCGAACTGGTGCGCGCCTTCGGCCGCCCCGAACAAGGCCGCCACAGCCTGCAGATCGAGATCAACCGCAAGCTCTACATGGACGAGGTCAGCCTGCGTCCATCGGCCAACTACGGCCGCCTCAAAGCCGACCTGCGCGACCTGACCGCCGCGCTGATCGACTGGACTCGCGCGCAGACGGCCTGACGCCGGACGCCTGCGCGCCAGTGCCGGCCAGCAGTCCGTTGTCAGTCTGGCCGGTGTGACCGGGGCGCAAGCCCCAAGCCCCATGGTTAACCCCATGGGGCTTTCTTTTGGGCGGCGTGGAAACTCCTGTCCCGGGCGTATATCCGTTATAACTACGGCGAACCTTCTGAGGAGAGGCGTCGATGCACATCGGGATACCAAAGGAAACCCGAGACGGGGAAACCCGTGTCGCAGCAACACCGGAAACCGTCAAGAAGTACGTAGGCGGCAAACACACCGTTGTCGTGGAGCGTGGCGCAGGCAGCGCGGCACGCTATCTGGATGAGGCCTACGAGGCCGCGGGCGCGACGCTCGGCAGCGCCCAGGAGGCGCTCGGGGCGGAGCTGGTCATGAAGGTTCGCGCCCCCTCCGCGTCCGAACTGCCGCAGATGAAAGCCGGCGCGGTGGTCATCGGCATGCTCGACCCGTTCGACGCCGACGGCCTGGCGCAGATGGCCGCCGCCGGCCTGACCGGCTTCGCGCTGGAAGCCGCGCCCCGCATCACGCGCGCCCAGAGCCTGGACGTGCTGTCGTCGCAGGCCAACCTGGCCGGCTACAAGGCGGTGCTGTTGGCGGCCCACCACTACGGCCGCCTGATCCCCATGATGATGACCGCCGCCGGCACGCTCAAGGCCGCGCGCGCCGTGGTGCTGGGCACCGGCGTCGCCGGCCTGCAGGCCATCGCCACGGCCAAGCGCCTGGGCGCGGTGGTCGAGGCCTCCGACGTGCGGCCCGCCGCGCGCGAGCAGGTCGAATCGCTCGGCGCCAAGTTCATCGACGTGCCGTTCGAGACCGACGAAGAACGCGAGATCGCCCAAGGCGTGGGCGGCTACGCGCGCCCCATGCCGCCGGCCTGGATGGCGCGGCAGGCGGCGCTGGTGTCGGAACGCTGCAAGCAGGCCGACATCGTCATCACCACCGCCCTCATCCCCGGCCGCCCCGCGCCCACGCTGGTGTCGGCCGAGACCGTCGCGGCCATGAAGCCCGGCTCGGTGCTGGTGGACCTGGCGGTCGAGCGCGGCGGCAACTGCCCGCTGTCCGAGAAAGGCAAGGTGGTCGAGAAGCACGGCGTGACCCTGGTGGGGCTGACCAACCTGCCCGGCCTGGTGGCGACCGACGCGTCGGCGCTCTACGCCCGCAACGTCCTCGACTTCCTGAAACTCATCATCAATGCGGACGGCGCGCTGGCAATCCAGCGCGACGATGAAATCGTGGCGGCCTGCCTGGTATGCGAAGGCGGCATTGTGACGCGCGGGAGCTAAAGGCATGGAAGCGATCAACCCTACCCTGATGAATCTCATCATCTTCGTGCTGGCGATCTACGTCGGCTACCACGTGGTCTGGAACGTCACCCCCGCGCTGCACACCCCGCTGATGGCGGTGACCAACGCGATCTCGGCCATCATCATCGTCGGCGCCATGCTGGCAGCGGCTTTGACCGAAGGCGGATTGGCGCGCGGCATGGGCGTGTTTGCCGTGGCGCTGGCCGCGGTCAACGTGTTCGGCGGCTTTCTGGTCACGCGACGCATGCTGGAGATGTTCAAGAAGAAGGAAAAGAAGGCGGCCAAGGAGGATGCGAAATGATCTCGCTGAACCTTGTCACGCTGCTCTACCTGGTTGCCTCGGTCTGCTTCATCCAGGCGCTCAAGGGCCTCTCGCATCCCACCACCTCGCGCCTGGGCAATGCCTTCGGCATGGCCGGCATGGCGATCGCGGTACTGACCACTGGCGCGCTCATCGTCGGCCTGGCGCGCAGCGGCGCCGCCGGCATCGGGTTGGGCTGGGTAGTGCTCGGCCTGCTGGTCGGCGGCTCGATCGGCACGCTGATGGCCAAGCGCGTCGAAATGACCAAGATGCCCGAGCTGGTGGCGTTCATGCACAGCATGATCGGCCTGGCGGCAGTGGCCATCGCGGTGGCCGTGGTGGCCGAGCCGCATGCGTTCGGCATCGTCGCCGCCGGCACACTGATCCCCACCGGCAACCGCTTCGAGCTGTTCATCGGCACCTTCGTCGGCGCCATTACCTTCTCGGGTTCGGTGATCGCCTTCGGCAAGCTGTCGGGCAAGTACAAGTTCCGCCTGTTCCAGGGGGCGCCGGTGGTGTTCGCCGGCCAGCACATGCTGAACCTGGCGCTGGCGCTGCTGATGCTGGCGATGGGCGTGTGGTTCATGCTGACGCAGGCCTGGACGCCCTTCATCATCATGACGCTGATCGCCTTCGTGCTGGGCGTGCTGATCATCATCCCGATCGGCGGCGCCGACATGCCAGTGGTGGTGTCGATGCTGAACAGCTACTCGGGCTGGGCGGCGGCGGGCATCGGCTTCTCGCTCAACAACCCGATGCTGATCATCGCCGGCTCGCTGGTGGGCTCGTCCGGCGCCATCCTCTCGTACATCATGTGCAAGGCGATGAACCGCTCGTTCTTCAACGTCATCCTGGGCGGCTTCGGTGGTCAGGCGGGCGAAGCCGCGGCGGCGGGCGGCGGCCAGCAGCGCAGCGTCAAGTCGGGCAGCCCCGACGACGCGGCGTTCCTGATGACCAATGCCGAAAGCGTCACCATCGTGCCGGGCTACGGCCTGGCGGTGGCGCGCGCCCAGCACGCGCTCAAGGAGCTGGCCGAAAAGCTCACCGAACGCGGTGTCACCGTCAAATACGCCATCCACCCGGTCGCCGGCCGCATGCCGGGCCACATGAACGTGCTGCTGGCCGAGGCCGAAGTGCCTTACGACCAGGTCTTCGAGATGGACGACATCAACAGCGAGTTCGGCCAGACCGACGTGGTGCTGGTGCTGGGCGCCAACGACGTGGTCAACCCGGCCGCCAAGAACGATCCCAAGTCGCCGATTGCCGGCATGCCGATCCTGGAAGCCTACAAGGCCCGCACCGTGATCGTGAACAAGCGCTCGATGGCCTCCGGCTACGCCGGCCTGGACAACGAACTGTTCTACATGGACCGCACCATGATGGTCTTCGGCGACGCCAAGAAGGTGCTCGAAGACATGGTCAAGGCCGTGGAGTGAGGCGCCAGCCCCGCGAGGCCCGGGCCTCGCGGGGCATGCCCGCGATGCGCCGGCGCGCCCGACGGGCCTGACGCCGTTGCCCACTAGGGGGCAGCCAGCCGCTCGTCCACCACTTCGATCCAGTGCCGCACCGGCGTGCTGGTACCGCTCTGCAAATGACCGATGCAGCCGATATTGGCTGACAGGATCACGTCCGGCGCGCCCGGCGCGATGGCGCTCAGCTTGCGGTCGCGCAGCGCCAGCGCGATCTCGGGGTTCAGCACCGAATACGCGCCCGCCGAGCCGCAGCACAGGTGCGGCTCGGCGAACGGCTGCAGCGCGAAGCCCAGGTCGACCAGCAATTGCTCGGACAACGGCCGCAGCCCCTGCCAATGTTGCAGCGTGCAGGGCGGATGAAACGCCGCCCGCGTGCCCTTGTCGGCCAACCGGGCGCGCAGTTGTCCCGCATGCGGCGCGACGATCTCCGCCACGTCCTTGACCCGCGCCACGATGTCCGCGGCGCGCTGGGCATAGGCCGGGTCATGGCGCAGGTGATGCGCATATTCCTTGACCATGGCGCCGCAACCCGATGCATTCATGACGATGGCCTCGATCGCGCCATCCTGCACCAATGGCCACCAGGCATCGATATTGGCGCGCATCTGGTCGAGCGCCGCCGCCTGCGCGTCCAGATGGAAACTGGCCGCGCCGCAGCAACCCGCGCCCGGCGCGATGCGCGCGCCGATGCCGATGGCGTCCAATACCCGGATGGTGGCGGCATCGATCGTCGGCATCATCGACGGCTGCACGCAGCCAGCCAGCATCAGCACCTGCCGCGCATGTCCCGCCACCGGCGGCAAGGCGCCGACGGGACGACGCTGCGGCACCTTGCGCCGGAGCGCTTCCGGCAAGGCGCCGCGTACCGCCTGCCCCACCCGCATGGCGGGCCCGAACAGCGGCGACAGCATGGCCCGGCGCAACATCTTGCGCTTGGCCTTCTCGGCCCAGGGGCGCGGCACCCGTTCTTCGACGACCTGGCGGCCGATATCCACCAAGTGGCCATATTGCACGCCTGACGGGCAGGTGGTTTCGCAATTGCGGCAAGTCAGGCATCGGTCCAAATGCTGCTGGGTCGAGCGGGTCGGTTCGGCGCCTTCCAGCACCTGCTTGATCAGGTAAATGCGGCCGCGCGGACTGTCGAGTTCATCGCCCAGCACCTGGTATGTGGGACAGGTCGCCGTGCAGAAGCCGCAATGCACGCAGCGCCGCAGGATCGCATCGGCCTCATTGCCCAGATCGGTATCGCGGGCCCAGGCCGCGAGATTGGTTTGCATGATGCCTATAGCTCCAGGACCAACCGGCCCGGGTTGAACAGCCCGGCCGGATCGAGTTCTTGCTTGAGACGGCGCGTGATCAACGCCACGCCCGGCGACAGCGGATGGAACACGCCATCGGCCGGCGGCCTGATGCCGGCCGGACGGAACAGCGTCGCGTGCCCGCCCAACCGCTGCGCCAGTTCGCGCAGTTCGGCCGCATCCTGCGGGCCCGATAGCCAGCGCTGGCTACCGCCCCACTCCACCAGGGCCTGCCCGCTGCCCAGCGCGGCCGCGGTTGGCGGCAAGGCCAGGCGCCACACAGGCTGGCCCGGCGCAAAAAAAGCGTGGGTCTGTTCGCGCAATCCGGCCCACCAGGACTCGGCCGCCTCGGGCGCCAGCGCATCGCCGCCAATCACCTGCCGCGCGCTGGCAATGGCGGGGGGCGCGCCGGACAGGCGTACATGCATCAGGCCTTCCTGGCCGGCGGTGCCCGCCCAACTGGTGGCCGAGATCGGCAGGGGTTTGCCGCGCCACAGGGCAAAGCTGGCCAAGGCCTGCGCCTGCGTCGCCGGCAGCGCCAGCGTCAGTTCCTCCTGCGGCCGGGGAACGACCTTCAGCGACACTTCCAGTATGGCGCCGAAGATGCCGTGCGAGCCCGCCAGCAGGCGCGAGACGTCATAGCCGGCCACGTTCTTCATGACCTCGCCGCCGAACGACAGCACTCGCCCATCCGAATCCAGCAGTTGCGCGCCCAGCACGAAATCGCGCAACGCCCCCGCGCTCATGCGGCGCGGCCCCGACAGGCCCGCGGCCACGCAGCCGCCAACGGTGGCGGCGGGAGAGAAATGCGGCGGCTCGAAAGCCAGCATCTGGCCGCGCTCGGCGAGCGCCGCTTCCAGTTCGGCCAAGGGCGTACCGGCCCGCACCGTCACCACCAGTTCCGACGGGTGATAGCTGACAATGCCGCGATACGGAGTCATATCCAGCAGGCAATGGCCATCCTGCGGCGTCACCGGCCGATAGTTGCCATAGAACGCCTTGCTGCCGCCGCCCATGACGAACAGCGGCTTGTGACCGGCGCGGGCCGTCATGACCTGGTCGCACAATTCCGACAGGACGAAGTCCATAGGGGAGACGTCCTAGAAGCGAGCGAGATCCGGGAAGCGCAGCTCGCCCGCGTGTACGTGCATCTTGCCGTATTCCGCGCAACGGGCCAGCGTAGGTATGACCTTTTCGGGATTGAGCAGGCACGGCGGATCGAATGCCCGCTTGACCGCCAGGAACGCGTCGAGTTCTTCGCGAGAGAATTGCACGCACATTTGATTTATTTTCTCCATTCCCACACCGTGCTCTCCAGTCACGGTTCCTCCTACCTGCACGCACAGTTCGAGGATGGCCGCGCCGAATTTCTCGGCGCGTTCCACTTCGTCCGGTTTATTCGAATCGAACAGGATCAGCGGATGCAGGTTGCCGTCGCCCGCATGGAACACGTTGGCGCAACGCAGGCCAAACTCGTCTTCCATTTGCTCGATGGCGCCCAGCACCCGGGCCAGATGACGGCGCGGAATCGTGCCGTCCATGCAGTAGTAATCGGGCGACACGCGCCCGGCGGCGGGAAACGCATTCTTGCGCCCCGCCCAGAATTTGAGCCGTTCGGCTTCCGACGCCGACACCTGGCAGCGGGTGGCGCCGGCCGCGCGGAAGATAGCTTCCATGCGCGCGATCTCGTGCGCCACTTCCTCGGGCGTGCCATCCGACTCGCACAGCAGGATGGCTTGCGCGTCCATGTCGTAGCCGGCGCGCACAAAGGGTTCGACCATGTGCGTCGCGCGCCGGTCCATCATCTCCAGGCCGGCGGGAATGATGCCGTCCGCGATCACCTGCGTCACCGCATTGCCCGCGGCCTCGACGCTGGCAAAGCTCGCCATCACCACCTGCGCGCAGGCCGGCTTGGGAATCAGCTTGACCGTCACTTCGGTCACCACGCCCAGCATGCCTTCGGAACCGATGAACACCGACAGCAGATCCAGCCCCGGCGCGTCCGGCGCCTCGGAGCCGAGCTCCACCACCTCGCCATCGATCGTGATCATCCGCACGCGCAGCACGTTGTGCACCGTCAAGCCGTACTTCAGGCAATGCACGCCCCCCGAGTTCTCGGCGACGTTGCCGCCGATCGAACAGGCGATCTGGCTCGACGGATCGGGCGCGTAATACAGCCCGTAGGGGGCCGCGGCTTCCGAAATGGCCAGATTGCGCACACCCGGCTCGACCACCGCGGTGGCGCTGGCCAGGTCGATATGCTTGATGCGATTGAATTTGGACAGGCCCAGCAGCACGCCTTGGCTGTGCGGCATGGCGCCGCCCGACAGGCCGGTGCCGGCGCCGCGCGCCACCAGCGGCGCGTTGAAGCGCTTGCAGATCCGCATGACCGCCTGTACCTGCTCCTCGGTCTCGGGCAGCACCACCACGGCGGGCAAGGCGCGGTACAGCGACAACCCGTCGCACTCGTACGGACGGGTATCCTCTTCACGAAACAGCACGCAATGCGACGGCAGCGCGGCCGCCAACGCCTCGACGAGTTGCTGCAACGAATAAGGCGCCTGCACTTGTGCCAGGCCGGTTTCGACCAGTGAATTCATGAGCGCAACAATAGCGCGACCGCAGGCTGGACGCAGGCCGGGATTTACCCGCATCCTTGCGTACATCCAACGGCCGCGCGGTGCCGCAGACGTAACCAGCCGTAAAGCATCGGGTGAACGGAGGGCACCGGCACGCGCTGGGCCGGGCGGCCAGCCCATTCCCATCGCTTGAGAATGATTGTCAACCGCGACCGCGGGCCGCGCGACGCGCCGACGAAAAAGGCCGGTGGGTTGCCCCACCGGCCTCTTCCGTGCGCCCTGACGGCGACTTACCAGGACACGATCTTGCCCGGGTTGAGGATGTTATTGGGATCGAACGCATGCTTGAGGCTGCGCATCAGGTCGAGGGCGTCATCGCCATGCTCTTCGGCCATGAACTGCATCTTGTGCAGGCCAACGCCATGCTCGCCCGTGCAGGTACCATCGGCGGCGATCGCGCGGCGCACCAGGTTGTGATTGATGGTCTCGGATTCCTGCCATTCGCGCTCGTTGTCGGCATCCAGCAGCATCAGCACGTGGAAGTTGCCGTCGCCCACATGGCCGACGATGGTGTATGGGAAGCTGGCCCGGTCCAGTTCCTCGACAGTCTCGCGCACGCAGTCAGCCAGGCGCGAGATCGGCACGCAGACGTCGGTGGTGCTGGCGCGGCAGCCCGGGCGCAGTTGCAGGCCGGCAAAATAGGCATTGTGACGCGCGGTCCAGAGGCGGCTGCGGTCCTCGGGACGCTCGGCCCATTCGAAGTCCATGCCGCCGTGCTCGGCGGTGATGGCCTGAACGGTCTCGGCCTGCTCCTGCACGCCCGCCGGGCTGCCGTGGAATTCGAACACCAGCAGCGGCGTCTCGCGCAGCGTCAGCTTGCTATGCAGGTTGACGGCGCGCACGCTGGCCGCGTCCATGAACTCGACGCGGGCGACCGGCACGCCCATCTGGATGATTTCGATCACGCTCTGCACTGCGGCGTCCAGCGTGGGGAAGTTGCAGACCGCCGCCGACACGGCCTCGGGCTGCGGGTACAGGCGCACGGTGACCTCGGTGATGATGCCGAGCGTGCCTTCGCTGCCGACGAAGATGCGGGTCAGGTCGTAGCCGGCCGACGACTTGCGGGCGCGGCCGGCAGTGCGCACGATGCGGCCGTCGGCGGTGACCACGGTCAGCGACATGACGTTCTCGCGCATGGTGCCGTAGCGCACGGCGTTGGTGCCGGAGGCGCGCGTGGCGGCCATGCCGCCGAGGCTGGCATCGGCGCCCGGATCGATCGGGAAGAACAGGCCGGTGCTGCGGATCTCTTCATTGAGCTGCTTGCGCAGCACGCCAGCCTGCACGGTGGCGGTCAGGTCTTCGGCGTTGACCGCCAGCACCTTGTTCATCTGCGACAGATCCAGGCTGATGCCGCCCTGGATCGCCAGGATGTGACCTTCCAGCGATGACCCCGCGCCATAGGGAATCAGCGGTACGCGGTGTTCGTTGCACAGCCTGGCGACTTCGGCGACCTCTTCGGTGCTCTGGGCGAAGACCACGGCGTCGGGCAGCATCGCCGGATATGGCGATTCGTCGCGGCCATGGTGCTCGCGCACCGCGGAGGATTCGGAGAAACGATCGCCAAAGCGGGCGCGCAAGGCCTCGAGACAGGCGGCCGGCACCGCGCGGCGCAGCGATTCAGCGTGCAAGGGAGCGTTCATGATCAGCGGATTCTCGGATTGGGTAATCCGATTATTCTACGCCGCCCGCCATGCTGCACCGCAAACCGCCCGTGCGGACGGCTTGCGGCCCGTCCGGCTCACTTGCCGGAGGTCAGCGCGACGCGGCGGCGCTCCCGCACGGCGTGCGCCAGGCGTTCGAGCACGGCCACCGAAGCATCCCAGTCGATGCAGCCATCGGTGATGCTCTGGCCGTACACCAGGGGCGTGCCCGGCACCATGTCCTGGCGGCCGCCCAGCAAGTGGCTTTCGACCATCACACCAACCAGCCGCGCGTCGCCGGCTTCCATCTGGCGCGCCACGTCCTCGATCACCAGCGGCTGGTTCTCGGGCTTCTTGCTGCTGTTGGCGTGGCTGGCATCGATCATGATGCGCTGCGCCAGGCCAGCCTTGGCCATGTCCTGGCAGGCGGCATCGACACTGGCGGCGTCGTAGTTCGGCGTCTTGCCGCCGCGCAGGATGACGTGACAGTCCTCGTTGCCGGCCGTCGAGACGATGGCCGAATGTCCGCCCTTGGTCACCGACAGGAAATGGTGCGGCTGCGAGGCCGCCTTGATCGCGTCGACCGCGATCTTCACATTGCCATCCGTGCCATTCTTGAAACCCACCGGACACGACAGGCCGGATGCCAGTTCGCGATGCACTTGGCTTTCCGTCGTGCGCGCCCCGATCGCCCCCCAGGACACCAGGTCCGCAATGTACTGCGGCGTAATCATGTCGAGGAACTCGCACCCTGCCGGCAGGCCCAGGCTGTTGATGTCCAACAGCAGTTCGCGCGCCACGCGCACCCCTTTGTTGATGTCGAAGCTGCCGTCCAGGTCCGGGTCGTTGATCAGCCCCTTCCAGCCGACCGTGGTGCGCGGTTTCTCGAAATACACGCGCATGACGATTTCCAGGTCCGCGCTCAGGCGGTCGCGCACCGGCTTGAGCCGCTTCGCATATTCGATCGCCGCGCGGGTATCGTGAATCGAACACGGGCCGATCACGACGATCATGCGGTCGTCCATGCCATGCAGGATGCGGTGCATCGACTGCCGGGCAGCGAACACGGTGTCGGAGGCCTGCTGGGTGCAGGCGAATTCGCGCATCACGTGCGCGGGCGGATTCAGCTCTTTGATTTCTCGGATGCGAAGGTCGTCGGTATTGTGTGACACGGTACTGCTCCTGGGTTTCCCGCCACCGGGATCGGTCCCGGGGTGTTCCTCAAGCTGACGGCACAAAAAAAGCCGCCAGTTCGCTGGCGGCTTTTTTGGGGGGATTCTTTCCAAACTTCAGATTGAGCGCGTCCCTTCCTCCGCCAGCGGCTTCAGAAAACCATAAAAGTAAAAGTAAAAGGCGGGGGACGCAAATTTCATGGAAAAAGACTCTAGCACAATTTTTTCGGACCGTCACGCCGGTTTTCAATGCGGCGTAGCGCTCCCCCGCCGACCGGTCGCGGGGCAGTCGTGGCGGGTGCGTCAGGCGGTGCCGCCCACGGTCAGGCCTTCCATGCGGACCGTGGGCATGCCCACGCCAACCGGCACGCTCTGGCCATCCTTGCCACACGTGCCCACGCCCGAATCCAGCTTCAGGTCGTCGCCGATCATGGTGACGCGGGTCATGGCGTCTGGGCCGTTGCCGATCAGCGTGGCCCCCTTGACCGGATACGTCACCTTGCCGTCCTCGATCATGTAGGCCTCGGAGGCTGAGAACACGAACTTGCCGTTGGTGATGTCGACCTGGCCGCCGCCGAAGTTGGCCGCGTACAGGCCGCGCTTGACGGATGCGATGATCTCCTCGGGCGCCTTGTCGCCAGCCAGCATGTAGGTGTTGGTCATGCGCGGCATCGGCAGGTGCGCGAACGATTCGCGGCGGCCGTTGCCGGTGGCCGCCGTCTTCATCAGGCGGGCATTCAGGGTGTCCTGCATGTAGCCGCGCAGGATGCCATCTTCGATCAGCACGTTGCGCTGGGTGGCGTTGCCTTCGTCGTCGATATTGAGCGAGCCGCGGCGGTCCGGAATGGTGCCATCGTCAACCACGGTCACGCCCTTGGAGGCGACGCGCTCGCCGATGCGGCCCGAGAACACGCTCGATCCCTTGCGGTTGAAATCGCCCTCCAGACCGTGGCCCACCGCTTCATGCAGCAGGATGCCGGGCCAACCCGACCCGAGCACCACGGTCATTTCGCCAGCCGGCGCCGGACGGGCCTCGAGATTGACCATGGCTTCGTGCACCGCGCGCTCGACGTAGCCCTGCAGCATTTCGTCGGTGAAATACGCCAGCCCCAGGCGGCCGCCGCCGCCGGCATGGCCCATCTCGCGCCGGCCATTGCGCTCGGCGATCACGGTCAGCGACAGGCGCACCAAGGGCCGCACGTCAGCGGCCAGGCGGCCATCGCTGCCGGCCACCAGCACCACGTCGTACTCTGCGCCCAGGCCGGCCATGACCTGGATCACATGCGGGTCGCGGGCCCGCGCCATGCGCTCGATGCGCTCGAGCAGCGCGACCTTCTCGGGGGCGGTCAGTGTCGCCACCGGATCGATGTCGGCATACAGGCTGCGGCCGATTTCGGCCTCGACCTGCGCTGCCACCTTGACCTTGCCGGCACCGCGGCGGGCGATGCCGCGCACCGCGTGGGCCGAGGACAGCAGGGCCTCGGGCGACAGGGAATCGGAATAGGCAAACGCGGTTTTCTCGCCGCTCACGGCCCGCACACCGACTCCCTGGCTGATGGAAAAGCTGCCCGTCTTGACGATGCCCTCTTCCAGGCTCCAGCCTTCGCTGCGGGTGTACTGGAAATACAGATCGGCGTAGTCGACCTTGTGGGTGAAGATTTCGCCGAGCGCGCGCGCCATGTCGGCCTCGGTCAGCCCCCAGGGGTCGAGCAACAGCGATTTGGCGGTGGCCAGGGATGCAATAGCGGGATCGATGATTTTCATAGGACTCTGTTGGGGCGCGCCGGCGGGGTCACGCGGCTGTCATGACGCTCAAGGCTATATCGTACCGCCGACACGGGCACGACGTCGCGCGCCGCACATATTTACTAGCAAGTTAACCAATTGGGGACTGGTCCCAAACTAAAAGCGGCGCGCGCGACAAAATACGGCTGTTCCGCCGCGCATATCCATCCACCCCCGCTGTCTTACTTCGCCCCCCGGCCGCAAACTTGTCATACAACTCGACAACAAAAATAGCGAAGCCTGCAATAACGAAGCCTGCAACAAGGCCCCGAGCCGGTCCTCACATGTGGGAAAGCAAGCCGGCATAACATTCTCGAAGGGTGGGAATGAAAATACGCATAGCCAGGCAAACCGCTGCAATACGCGCCCGACCCAGGTCATCCGACCTCTTGGCGCGAGTTTCGATAAATCCCGCCATGCGTTGCCGCCTTGCTGGAAAATGTCCTGACTTAGGGCTGAAAATTCTCGATCTGCCCGCCATCCGCTCACTTCATGAAACAAAGACCTATAAATCAGACAAACATTCCCGGCATTCGTCCGTTCTATGAACCAAAGCAAGCCTTGTTTCAATTAGTCCCAAATTTGGGAATATCCTTCCCAAAACTTGTTCATGGCGCGAACCCGCGTGCCTAAAGACTCTCCGGCGGTTTTGATACAAAGTAATTAGTCCCGAACCGCGGCAAGCGGGCGGTAATTTCTGTATTATGCGAGGCACAACAAATAAACATAACTCCGCCGGCGATTAAAGCAGTTCCATAATCAGGAATAACCATGGCCCGAGAAACCTACGCAGCTCTGCAAGCAAAGATCGAAAAGGAAATCAACAAGCTCCAAAAGAAGGCTGAAGTCCTACAGACCAAGCGCCGTAAGCCGGTGATCGCTTCGATCATCACTTCCATGCGCGAATACGACATCACCCCAGAAGAGATTGCCGCCGCCTATGGCGCCGGCAAACCCGTCCGCGCCGCAGGTGGCCGCCGCAAGGCCGGTGCCGCCGCCCGCCCCGCCAACGCCGTCAAGCGCGCTGTGGCGCCCAAGTACCGCCACCCCCAAACCGGCGAAACCTGGAGCGGTCGCGGCAAGGCGCCGCGCTGGCTCGCCGCGGAAGAAGCCGCTGGCGCCACGCGCGACAGTTTTCTGATCAAGGAATAAAAGCTATTTTTCAGTAAGAAAGATAAAAAGCGCACCAATATGGTGCGCTTTTTTTATTTTAGGATTGCAGCGCAAGGCTGCAAAATTCACTGCAACGGAAACTGGATTTCACGTTCAGCGCCATTATTTCCCGGGAAATTGTCAAATATTGCCCGCACCAGGAAGGGCATCATGCGCATGAAATTGTCCTGCTCGCTGAGAATGTAGGCGCTGGAACGATAGACCTCCGCCCCGCCGCGCTGATTGTCGTGGATCTGCAGGGTGAGCGTATTGCGCTGGGCCACGACCGGAACGTCGACCCATTCCGGCCCCCAATAACCGTAGTATCCGCCCCAGGGCCGCGGACCATAGAAGCCGCCATAACCGTAGCCACCGTTGAAATACGGGTCATAGGGCCGCCGCACCATCACCTGGGTCTGGG
Source organism: Achromobacter pulmonis (assembly GCF_902859765.1). Classification (GTDB taxonomy): domain Bacteria; phylum Pseudomonadota; class Gammaproteobacteria; order Burkholderiales; family Burkholderiaceae_B; genus Achromobacter; species Achromobacter pulmonis. The sequence goes on along the minus strand of NZ_CADIJV010000006.1, from coordinate 166,747 downwards.
TCGTGCCATAGCGAAAGGAAACATCGAAACGGGCCTTGGTGCCGGCGCGCGCTTCCACCAGCCCGGTCGCGCCGATACCCGCGCGGACCATATCCTGGTAGGACTGGTATTCGAGATTATTGGCCTGCGAAGGATCGGCCGGCACGAATTGGTAGGTCTGGCCTTCGACGCCGGTGGGCCATTGCTGGAACGAGGTGACACGCGCCGAGACCGAGGGCGTGGCGCATCCGCTCAGCACAAGCGCCCCCAAAACGGCCAGCACGGCGGCCCAGCGGCCGGCATTGAGCGGGGAAGAACGAAACATATGCAACTCCTCATTGCGCGACGGCGCCCATCATACTGAGCTTTGACCACATGGGCCGCCGAAAGTTTACGCCCGCCGCGTCCGGCCGCGTCGGCGTGGCACGGCCCAACCACTACAATAGGACTCTCGTTCATACAGGACTGCAATCCCATGCGCACAGACACGCCCGTTACCGTATATCGCAAGGATTACCAGCCCTACCCCTACGACATTCCACACGTCTGCCTGACCTTCGACCTGGCGCCGGACAGCACCGAGGTGCGTTGCGTCATGCAGGTGCGGCGCAAGACCGACGCCAGCGCCGACGCCGCCCTGGTGCTGGACGGCGAAGAACTGGAACTCGTCTCGGTAGGCGTGGACGGCCAGGCCCTGCCGGCCGACCGCTACCACCTGTCCGAACAGAGCCTGGCGCTGTACGGCCTGCCCGCCGAAGCCTCCGTGGAGATCGTCAGCCGCTGCAAACCGGCCGCCAATTCGACCCTGATGGGCCTGTATGTATCGGGCGGCAATTTCTTCACCCAATGCGAGGCCGAGGGCTTTCGCCGCATCACCTGGTTCGCCGATCGCCCGGATGTCATGTCGCGCTATCGCGTGACCCTGCGCGCCGAACCAGCCTACCCGGTGCTGCTGTCCAACGGCAACCTGGTCGCCTCGCGCCAGTTGCCCGACGGCCGCAACGAAGTCGAATGGGAAGACCCGTTCCCCAAGCCCTGCTACCTGTTCGCCCTGGTGGGCGGCAACCTGACCCACCGCGAAACCACCGTCAAGACAGCCAGCGGCCGCGACGTGCTGTTGCAGGTGTATAGCGACCCGGGCGCCGAGACCAAGACCGAATGGGCGCTGGACTCCCTGGTGCGCGCGCTGCGCTGGGACGAGACCCGCTTCGGCCTGGAACTCGACCTGGACCGCTTCATGGTGGTGGCCGTCCATGACTTCAACATGGGCGCAATGGAGAACAAGGGCCTGAACATCTTCAATGCCGCCTATGTGCTGGCCGACGCGGATACCGCCACGGACGCCAATTACGAGGGCATCGAATCGGTCATCGGCCACGAATATTTCCACAACTGGACCGGCAACCGCGTCACCTGCCGCGACTGGTTCCAGTTGAGCCTGAAGGAAGGCCTGACGGTGTTCCGCGACCAGGAATTCAGCGCCGACATGATGGCGCAAGGTATGGACGATACCGCCGCGGCCAGCGCCCGCGCGGTCAAGCGCATCGACGACGTGGTGACGCTGCGCGCGGCGCAGTTCCCCGAGGACGCGGGCCCGATGGCCCACCCGATCCGCCCCGACAGCTACCAGGAAATCGGCAACTTCTACACCGCCACGGTGTACGAGAAGGGCGCCGAGGTCATCCGCATGCAGCACACGCTGCTGGGCGAAGCCGGTTTCCGCGCCGGCATGGACGAGTATTTCCGCCGCCACGACGGCCAGGCCGTGACTTGCGACGACTTCGTCGCCGCCATGGAATCGGTCTATACGCGCCAGCACCCGGGCCGCGACCTGTCCGTGTTCCGCAACTGGTACCGTCAGGCCGGCACGCCGCGCGTGACGGTCAAGCTGACGCACGACGCCGCCGCGCGCCGCTGCACCGTGACCCTGTCGCAGGAATGCTTGCCGGTCGGCGTCGAGAAGAAGGCCCCCGCCGGCTTCGTCAAGGCGCCGTACCACATTCCCTTCGCCATCGGCCTGCTCGACCGCCAAGGCCGCGCCCTGCCTCTGCGCCACGACGGCGCGGTCCAGGACACCGCGCTGCTGGAACTGACGACCCAGAGCCAGCAATGGCATTTCGACGACATCGACGAGATGCCAGTGCCGTCGCTGTTGCGCGATTTTTCCGCGCCCGTGATCGTCGATTACGACTGGACCGACGCAGAACTGGCGCTGCTGTCGGCGCACGACGGCAACCCGTTCGCGCGCTGGGAAGCCGGCCAGGAACTGGCCACCCGCCAGATCCTGGCGCTGGCCGAGGCCCGCCAGGCAGGCCGCACACTGCACGCCGACCCGGCCTTCATCGCCGCCTGGCGCGCGCTGCTGACCGACCCGGCGCTGGATGCCGCCTACCGCGCGCGCGCCCTGGCGCTGCCGTCGGAAAAGACCCTGGCCGAACGCATGCTGGCCATCGATCCGCCGGCGCTGGCGGTGGCGCGCGACTTCCTGCGCGCCGAACTGGGCCGCCAACTCGCGGTGGAATTCCGCCAGGCCTTCGATGACAACCAGACGCCGGGCGCGTACAGCCCCGCGCCGGTACCGGCCGGCAAGCGCGCCCTGAAGAACCTGGCGCTCAGCCACCTTATGGCCGCCGGCGAGCACGAGGCGCAGCGTCTGGCCGAGCAGCAGTACGAGCACGCCGGCAACATGACCGACAGCATGGCGGCGCTGTCGGCCCTGATCAACTACGGCCAGGGCGAGTTCCCGCAGCAGGCGCTGGCGGCGTTCTACGACAAATGGCGCGACAACGCGCTGGTGGTGGACAAGTGGTTCGCGCTGCAGGCGGCGGCGCGCTACACGACGGTGCAGACGGCGCGCGAACTGATGACGCACCCGGCGTTCACGCTGCGCAATCCGAACCGGGCGCGGGCATTGATTTTCCAGTTCTGTCTGAACAACGCCCGCGGCATGCACCATCCGGACGGATCCGGCTACGCCTTCTGGGCCGACCAGGTATTGGCGCTGGACGCGCTCAATCCGGAAATCGCCGCGCGCCTGGCGCGCGCGCTGGACAACTGGTCACGCTACGTGCCGGCCTTGCGCGGCCCCATGCAGCAAGCCCTGCAGCAGGTGCGCGCCCACGAAGGGCTGTCGCGCAACGTGCAGGAAATCGTGTCCAAGGCATTAGAATTCGCAGCATAGGGAGAACCTTTTGAAACGTAAAACACTTACCCAATACCTGGTGGAGCAGCAGCGCTCCGCGCAGGCCCTGGCCCCCGAAGTGCGGCTGCTCATCGAAGTCGTGGCGCGCGCCTGCAAGGCGATCAGCCACGCGGTTAGCAAGGGCGCGCTCGGCGGCGTGCTGGGCAGCCTCGAAAGCGAGAACGTGCAGGGCGAAGTGCAGAAGAAGCTGGACGTGCTGTCCAACGAGATCCTGCTGGAAGCCAACGAATGGGGCGGCCACCTGGCGGCCATGGCGTCGGAAGAGATGGAGACCATCCACCTGATTCCGAACCGCTATCCCAAGGGCGAATACCTGCTGCTGTTCGATCCGCTGGACGGCTCGTCGAACATCGACGTGAACGTGTCGATCGGCACCATCTTCTCGGTGCTGCATGCGCCCCACAATGTGTCGGGCGCGCCCGTCTGCGAGGCCGATTTCCTGCAGCCGGGCAACAAGCAGGTGGTGGCCGGCTACGCCGTCTACGGCCCGCAGACCATGCTGGTGCTGACCATCGGCAACGGCGTGGTGGGCTTCACGCTGGACCGTGAAATGGGTTCGTGGGTGCTGACCCACGAGAACATCCGCGTGCCCGAGGACACCAAGGAATTCGCCATCAACATGTCGAACATGCGCCACTGGGCCGCCCCGGTCAAGCGCTACATCGACGACTGCCTGGCCGGCGCCACCGGTCCCCTGGGCAAGGACTACAACATGCGTTGGATCGCCTCGATGGTGGCCGACGTGCATCGTATCCTGACCCGCGGCGGCATCTTCATGTACCCGTGGGACGCGCGCGAGCCGGGCAAGGCCGGCAAGCTGCGCCTGATGTACGAAGCCAACCCCATGAGCTTGCTCATCGAGCAGGCCGGCGGCGCGGCGATCAACGGCACCCAGCGCATCCTGGACATCCAGCCGGAAAAGCTGCACCAGCGCGTCAGCGTGATCCTGGGCTCGAAGAACGAAGTCGAGCGCGTGGGCCGCTACCACGCCGAGGATGCGGGCAAGTAAGCCGCGTGCCCAGCAAAAAACCCCGGCCTCGGCCGGGGTTTTTCATGGTGGTCTGGCGAAGGGTTACTTGACCTCTTCGATCGACTTCACATCGTCCTTGTTGATCTGGACCTTCTTGCCGTCCTTGTCATACTCGTACATGCCGGACTGCTTGTCGTAGGTAGGCTCGTCGGGCGTCACCGTCGAGGTTCCGTCGCGTTGCTGAATAACCGAGGGCGACGAGCATCCGGCCAGCACCCCTACTCCGGTCACCACCAGGGCCAACGTCATGGTCTTCAGATTCATGGGCGTGTTCTCCGAGTGTGAATGGTGAATTCACTGTATCGGATGCCAGCCCGGAAGAAGTGACCGCATGTGGCCAAAATGCGTAAGAACGTAAAAAACCCCTCGCGGTTCACACCGGCGAGGGGTTGCAACCCCATACAACCGCAAGCTGCCTTTACACCTTGGCGTGGGCCTCGATGTAGCGGCGCACCGCGGCGGCATCGCAATCCATGACTTCGACGCGTTGCGGCAGCGATTCCAGGTTGGCCAGGTTGCCCGGCGGCGTGGCCGGGCGGCCCAACGCGGCCTCGATGGTTTCCGAGAACTTGGCCGGCAAGGCGGTTTCCAGCACGAGCATGGGCACGCCGGGCTCGACATGCTCGCGCGCGACCTTGACGCCGTCGGCGGTGTGCGGATCGACCAGCACGCCGGTCTGGTCATAGAGCGAGCGGATCGTAGCCAGGCGGTCCTCGTGCGAACTGGCGCCCGAGACGAAGCCATACTGCGCCTCGAATTGCGGCTCGAGCGCCGACAGATCGAAGAAACCGTCGCGCGCCATGTCGGCCCACAGCGCCTTGACGCGGTCGGCGTCGCGACCCACCAGGTCGAACACGAAGCGCTCGAAGTTCGAGGCGCGCGAGATGTCCATCGACGGGCTGGAGGTGGCGTAGGTCTGCTCGGCCGGACGCGGACGGTAGATGCCGGTGCGGAAGAATTCCTCCAGCACGTTGTTCTCGTTGGTGGCCAGCACCAGACGGCGCACTGGCAGGCCCATGCCGCGGGCGATGTGGCCCGACAGGATATTGCCGAAGTTGCCCGAGGGCACCGTGAACGAAACCTGCTGGCCCGGCTTGTCGGTGGCGCGCAGCCAGCCGTGGAAGTAGTACACCACCTGGGCGGCGATGCGCGCCCAGTTGATCGAATTGACCGCGCCCAGGCGGTACTTGGCCTTGAAGGCCAGGTCGCCGGCCAGCGCCTTGACGATGTCCTGCGCCTCGTCGAACACGCCGCGCACGGCGATGTTGTGGATGTTCTCGTCCTGCAGCGAATACATCTGGGCGCGCTGGAACGCGCTCATGCGGCCGTGCGGCGACAACATGAACACGGCCACGCCACGCTTGCCGCGCAGCGCATACTCGGCCGCCGAGCCGGTATCGCCCGAGGTAGCGCCAACGATGTTGAGCGTGGTGCCGCGCTTGGCCAGCACGTACTCGAACACCTGCCCGAGGAACTGCATCGCCATGTCTTTGAAAGCCAGCGTCGGGCCTTCGGACAGGCCCAGCAGCGACAGGCCGTCGTTCAGCGGACGCAGCGGGACGATGTCTTCGCTGTTGAAGATCTGCGAGGTGTAGGCGGCGCGGGTCAGGCGGCGCAGGTCCTCGGCCGGGATGTCGGTGGCAAAGCGCGACAGCACTTCGAACGCCAGGTCGGCATACGGCAGGCCGCGCCACGATTCGAGCGTCTCGGCCGAGATCTGCGGCAGCTGTTCCGGCACGGCCAGGCCGCCGTCCGGCGCCAGCCCTTCGAGCAGGATGTCCGAAAACGGCTGGGGCGCCATGCCCCCCCGTGTAGAAATGTATTTCATGTCATTGACTCCACAATGCACTGCGCCCGCACAGCCAGGCCGCCGCGAGCGCCCCCTTGAGGGGAAGCGCCGCAGGCGCTTCGGGGAAGGGCTCACCCTGGGGCTTCATAGCAAGTGCTCCACGCGCAGGCGCGTGACCTTGGAGCGCACGAACGGCAAGGTCTCGATGTGCTCGATGGCCTGGTTGACGTTGCCTTCCACCGCCTCGTGCGTCAGGAAGATGATGTCGGCGCCGCCGATATGCGAAGGCTGCTGGATCATCGAGCCGATCGAGATCGAGCGATCGGCCAGCAGGCGCGCGATGTCGGCCAGCACGCCCGGCTGGTCGTCCACGCGCAGGCGCAGGTAATAGGAGGTGCTGACCTGCTCGATCGGCAGGATCGGCGTGTCGGCCATGGCGTCCGGCTGGAACGCCAGGTGCGGCACGCGGTTGCCAGGATCCGCGGTATGCAGGCGGGTCACGTCGACCAGATCCGCCACCACCGCCGAAGCGGTCGGCTCTTCGCCGGCGCCCTGGCCGTAATAGAGTGTCGGGCCGACCGCGTCGCCCTTGACCAGCACCGCGTTCATCGCGCCCTCGACATTGGCCAGCAGGCGCTCGGCCGGCACCAGCGCCGGGTGCACGCGCAGCTCGATGCCATCGGCACGGCGCTTGGTGATGCCCAGCAGCTTGATGCGGTAGCCCAGGCGCTCGGCATGCTCGATGTCCTCGGCCGCCAGTTGCGAAATGCCTTCGATGTAGGCGCGGTCGAACTGCACCGGCACACCGAAGGCCAGCGAAGCCAGCAGCGTCAGCTTGTGCGCGGCGTCGACGCCTTCCACGTCGAAGGTGGGATCGGCTTCGGCGTAGCCCAGGCGCTGGGCTTCGGCCAACACGTCGGCGAATGGCAGGCCGCGCGAGCGCATCTCGGACAAGATGAAATTGGTGGTGCCGTTGATGATGCCGGCGACCCACTGGATGCGGTTGGCGGTCAGGCCTTCACGGATCGCCTTGATGATGGGAATGCCACCGGCGACGGCGGCCTCGAACGCCACCATCACGCCGCGCTCGGATGCCGCGGCGAAGATCTCGTTGCCGTGCTTGGCCAGCAGCGCCTTGTTGGCGGTGACCACGTGCTTGCCGTTGGCGATGGCTTCCAGCACCAGCTCGCGCGCCAGGGTGTCGCCGCCGATCAACTCGACCACGATGTCGATCTCGGGATCGCGCACCAGCGCGTGCACGTCGGTATCCACCGGCAGCGTGTCGCCGACGCGGGCGCGCGCCTTGGGCACGTCGCGCACGGCGGCGCGGGTCACTTCGATGCGGCGACCGGCGCGGCGCGCGATCTCTTCCGCATTGCGCGACAGCACCGTCCAGGTGCCGCCACCGACCACGCCCAGGCCGAGCAAGCCCACTTTCATGGGATTCATCGCGGCGCCCTCGGCGGGCGGGCGTTGAGGGGAATTCATTTCATTTCTCCAAACACTCACGCAATAACGGCTACATACAGTCCACGGGCGCCCTCCCCGAGCGGGATGCCGCGGATCCGGCTCCGCCGGTCCGCAGGCATGCCCCTCTGAGGGGGAAGCGCGCAGCGCTTCGGGGGGACTTACAGCAAGCCGTCCTTGCGGAACATATCCTTGATGCCGCGCACCGCCTGGCGGGTGCGCTGCTCGTTTTCGATAAGAGCGAAGCGCACATATTCGTCGCCATACTCGCCGAAGCCGATCCCGGGGGACACGGCCACTTTCGCATCCGACAGGACACGCTTGGCAAACTCCAAAGAGCCCATCGCCCGGTAGGGTTCGGGGATCTGCGCCCAGATGTACATGGACGCCTTGGGAATTTCCACATTCCAACCTGCTTCATGCAGGCCGCGCGCGAGCACGTCGCGGCGGCTTTGGTACTGCGCCACGATCTCGCTCACGCAATCCTGCGGGCCGTCCAGGGCGGCGATGGAAGCCACCTGGATCGGCGTGAACGTACCGTAGTCGTGATAACTCTTGATGCGCGCCAGCGCGCCGACCAGCTCGCGGTTGCCGACCATGTAGCCGATGCGCCAGCCCGCCATGTTGTAGCTCTTGCTCATGGTGAAGAACTCGACCGCGACATCGCGCGCGCCGGGCACCTGCATGATCGAGGGCGCCACATAGCCGTCGAAGGTGATGTCGGCGTAGGCCAGGTCGTGCACCACCAGGATGTCGTGTTCCTTGGCCAGGGCCACCACACGCTCGAAGAACGACAGGTCGACGCACTGGGCCGTCGGGTTGCTGGGGAAGCCCAGCACCATCATCTTGGGCTTCGGGATCGACTCGCGCACGGCGCGCTCGAGTTCCTCGAAGAAGTCCACTCCCGGCGTCATGCGCACCGAACGGATGTTGGCGCCGGCGATGACTGCGCCATAGATGTGGATCGGATAGCTGGGGTTGGGCACCAGCACGGTGTCGCCGCGGTCCAGGGTGGCCAGCATCAGGTGCGCCAGGCCTTCCTTGGAACCGATGGTGACGATGGCTTCGGAATCCGGGTCGAACTCGACCGCATAGCGGCGCTGGTACCAGTCGCAGATGGCCTTGCGCAGGCGCGGAATTCCCTTGGACACCGAATAGCCATGGGTGGTCGGGCGGATGGTGGCCTCGACCATCTTGTCGACGATGTGCTTGGGCGTGGGGCCGTCGGGATTGCCCATGGACATGTCGATGATGTCTTCGCCGCGCCGACGGGCTGCCATCTTGAGCTCGCCGGTAATGTTGAAAACGTACGGGGGCAAACGCTCAATGCGAGAGAACTTCCTCATGATGGGAATCCTTAGGGGCGAAGGGGCAAAAATCCAGGGCGCGACAGCGCGAAGGGGAAACGGGCTCAACAGCCGCGCCGGCACACGTTTGCGGCGCAGCAAAACCCTGTAATCTAGCGCAAGGACGCCTGGGCGGCAAATTGGACGGAAAAGCCCCCATTTTCGCAGTGGAAACCGTGCAACATGCCGCCATCCTGATGCGCTATTATCGGAACCATAAAGCCGGAGTATTTATTGAAGCTGCATACCGATCCTGCGACGGCCGCCCTGAACACCGTCACCGCTTATGGTGATGGCTATATCGAGGTCAACCAGGTACGTTTTTCCTCCTCGGTCGCTTTTGGCCCCGAAGGCGAAGTGACCCATTGGCCCGTTCAGTCGCCGGCCGACATCACCCCCACCCTCTTGCGCCAGGCGGCCGGCTTGTCCGAACCCGTGCGCGATCCGCTGGCTTTCCTGGACGAACCCGAAGCCACCCCCAGCCGCCCGGCCAATGCGCCCGAAGTGCTGCTGGTGGGCACGGGCGCCCGCCAGCAATTCCTGCGTCCCGATGTGCTGCGTCCCCTGTTGGCGGCGGGCATCGGCGTGGAAATCATGGACACCCACGCCGCCTCCCGCACCTACAACATCCTGATGGCGGAGGGCCGGCGCGTCGTCGTCGCCCTCATCCCCCCCAACGGAGAACCCCAGACATGATGATGCCCATCATCGGCAAGCCCGCCCCGCTGTTCACCGCTGAAAGCACGATCGGGCCGATCAGCCTGGAGCAATGCCAGGGTCGCGCCGTGATCCTGTATTTCTACCCCAAGGACAACACCCCTGGCTGCACCACCGAAAGCCAGGATTTCCGCGACCTGCATGCCGACTTCCTGTCGGCCAGCGCCGTGGTGGTCGGGATCTCGCGCGATTCGCTGAAGTCGCACGAGAATTTCAAGGCCAAGTACGAGCTTCCTTTCCCTCTCATCTCCGACGCCGACGAAACCGTGTGCAATCTGTACGGCGTCATCAAGCAGAAGAACATGTACGGCAAGCAGGTGCGCGGCATCGAGCGCAGCACCTTTCTGATCGACGCTTATGGCGTGCTGGTGCAGGAGTGGCGCGGGGTGAAGGTCCCGGGCCATGCCAAGGAAGTCCTGCAGGCCGCCAAGAGCATCGGTTAGCCGTGCACAGAAATACCCGTCAGGTGCCATAGCCGGCCCATACTGGAGAGTGACGCATATGCCGCTTCCGAAGTTGCCCACCCGCCCCGCAGCCATCCTGACCTTCCCCTCGGGCGATAACGCCCGGGCGCAGGCCCGCACGACCAAGACCGCCGCTGCGCGGTCGAACACCCAGGCCGCCCTGGCCGAAGACGACGAGAACGAACTGCTGGTGCAGCCCGAACTCGACGGCATGGCCGCCCCCGGCCGCAAGGCGCAGATCCCGGCCCGCCAGGTTCCGCCGCCGCCCGCCGCGCCGGCGCCGCGCGCCCAGGCACGCCCGGCCAAGACCGCCGCGGCCCCGGCCAGGCGTGCCAAGCCGCGCGCCCAGAACGAGCCGCGCAAGCTGTTCGTGCTGGACACCAACGTGCTGCTGCACGACCCCAGTTCGCTGTTCCGCTTCGAAGAGCACGACATCTTCCTGCCGATGATGACGCTCGAAGAACTGGACCACCAGAAAAAGGGCATGTCGGAAGTGGCGCGCAACGCCCGCCAGGTCAGCCGCTCGCTCGACGCGCTGGTACAGGACGCGACCCAGCTCGACGAAGGCCTGGAACTGGCCAAGCTGGGCAACAAGGACGCCACCGGGCGCCTGATGTTCCAGACCACCGCCATCCACAGCACCCTGCCCTCGGACCTGCCCATGGGCAAGGCCGACAACCAGATCCTGGGCGTGGTGCGGGCCCTGCAGGAAAAATACCCGCAGCGCGAGGTGGTGCTGGTGTCCAAGGACATCAACATGCGCCTGAAGGCGCGCGCCCTGGGCATGGCCGCCGAAGACTACTTCAACGACCACGTCCTGGAAGACTCGGACCTGATGTACTCGGGCGTGATGCAGTTGCCCGAGGACTTCTGGAACAAGCACGGCAAGGACGTCGAATCCTGGCAACAGGGCGGCACCACCTTCTACCGCATCCATGGGCCGCTGTGTTCGCAGTTCGTCGTCAACCAGTTCGTCTATTTCGAAGGCCAGATGCCCCTGTATGCCCAGGTGCGCGAGGTCAGCGGCAAGATGGCGGTGCTGGCGACGCTGCGTGACTACACCCACGGCAAGAACAACGTCTGGGGCATCACCGCGCGCAACCGCGAGCAGAACTTCGCCATGAACCTGCTGATGAATCCGGAATGCGACTTCGTGTCGCTGCTGGGCCAGGCGGGCACGGGCAAGACGCTGCTGGCGCTGGCGGCCGGCATCACCCAGGTGCTGGAGACCAAGCGCTACACCGAGATCATCATGACCCGCGTCACGGTGCCGGTCGGTGAAGACATCGGCTTTCTGCCTGGCACCGAGGAAGAAAAGATGCTGCCCTGGATGGGAGCGCTGGAAGACAACCTCGACGTGCTCAACATGGGCGAAGGCGAAGGCAATGGCGATTGGGGGCGCGCCGCCACCATGGACCTGATTCGCTCGCGCATCAAGGTCAAGTCATTGAACTTCATGCGCGGCCGCACCTTCCTGAACAAGTACCTGATCATCGACGAGGCCCAGAACCTGACACCCAAGCAGATGAAGACGCTGGTGACGCGCGCCGGTCCCGGCACCAAGGTGATCTGCCTGGGCAATATCGCCCAGATCGACACCCCTTACCTGACCGAGGGCAGCTCGGGCCTGACCTACGTGGTCGACCGGTTCAAGGGTTGGCCGCATTCGGGCCACGTGACCCTGCAACGCGGCGAACGCTCGCGCCTGGCCGACTACGCGGGGGATGTACTGTGAGCCCCCACGCCGCGCCCACAGCCGCGGACTAGCTGCCCCAAAAGGGGAAACGCTGTAACGCCGGGCCCGCCAAAGAAAAACCCCTTGAGCGATCAAGGGGTTTTTTATTGCCTCGGCCGGACGATTACTTGTCGGCGGCGTTGGTGATGGCGTTGCCGGCCCGCGACATGTCCTTGCCCATGCCCGCCACGGTATTGCAACCGGCGAGCACGAAGCCGAACACGACGAAGGCGGTCAGCACGATCTTGCTGCGCATGCTGGCGCTCCTGAAGTGAAGAAACAGTTCCCGGGCGTACTTTAAACGATCTGGACGCGAAGTTCGCCCAGGCCTTCCACCCCACCGGTGATGACATCGCCCTGCACCACGGCGCCCACGCCTTCGGGCGTGCCGGTGAAGATGATGTCGCCGGGTTGCAACTCGAACAGACCCGACAGGTAGGCAATGCTCTCGGGCACATTCCAGATCATCTGCGAGATATCGCTGGCCTGCTTGCGCTGGCCGTTGACGTCGAGCCAGATGGCGCCCTTGTCGAGCGTGCCGACCACGCTGCGCGGATGGATCGGGCCCAGCGGCGCCGACAGGTCGAAGGCCTTGCCCACTTCCCAGGGACGGCCCTGCTTCTTCATTTCGCCCTGCAGGTCGCGGCGGGTCATGTCCAGGCCCAGGGCGTAGCCCCAGACGCAGTCGTTGGCCTGTTCCACCGGGATATCGCGGCCGCCCTTGCCCAGCACCACCACCAGCTCCATTTCGTAGTGCAGGTTGGAGGTCTTGGGCGGGTAAGGCATCTTGCCGGTCTCGCCGTCGGCCACGCTCAGCACCGCGTCGGCGGGCTTGCAGAAGAAAAACGGATCTTCACGGCCGGTGAAACCCATTTCCTTGGCGTGCTCGGCATAGTTGCGGCCGACGCAGTAGACGCGGCGCACCGGGAACAATGCGGCGCTGCCGGCAACGGGAACCGCGGTCTGCGGCTGGGGAGGCAATACGTAGTCCATGATCTATCAACCTATGACGGGTGGAACGGTCCGGTGGCAAAAAATCATTCGCGAGTGTAGCCCTTTCCGGAAACGGGAATATTCAGGGATTTGTAGGGATTTCCCCGTCGTACACCACGATGCGCTCGATGAAGCCGGCCATATAGGCTTTCATGTCCTGGTGCGCGGGCGATACCTGGTAGCGCTCGTGCGCGGCAGCGTCAAGAAAGCCCGCCACCACGGCATGGGTCAGGCCATCCGAACGGCTGGCCGCATTGGGCCGGAAAGCGTAGATCGCCACCCCGTCGCACTCCGCCAGGATGCGGGCGCAGTAGCCCTGCACCCGCTCATGGAAGCGCGCATCGGCGGCGCCGGAGAGTTGCAACATCACCACATGCAGGAACATCACGACTCCTTTTTCGCGCTGGCCATGGCCAGCCAGGCGCGCGACACCAGACCCATGATGCCGTCGCGGAACAACAAGACGCAGAGGATGAAGATGGCGCCCTGCACGATCAGCACCCAGGAGCCGAGCGGCGCCAGGAAATTCTGCAGCGACACGAAGGTGAACGCGCCGGCCAGCGGCCCGAACACCGTGCCGATGCCGCCCAGCAGCGCCATCAGCACCACCTCGCCGTTGGCGTGCCAGTGCACGTCGGTCAGCGACGCCACGCCGAATACCAGGACCTTCAAGCCGCCGGCCAGGCCCGCCACCGCAGCCGATAACGTGAAGGCCAGCAGCTTGTAGCGCGAGGTCGAATACCCCAGCGACCGGGCGCGCTGCTCGTTGTCGCGCACCGAGCGGATCACCTCGCCGAACGGCGAATTCAGTACCCGCAACACGAAGGCGTAGCCCAACGCGAACACCGCCAGCGTGAAGTAGTACATCGGCATCACGCTGTCCAGGTCGAACAGGCCGAACAGCTTGCCGCGCGGCACGCTCTGCAGACCGTCCTCGCCCCCGGTGAAGCCGGCCTGTACCGCGATGAAGTACACCAGCTGCGACAGGGCCAGCGTGATCATGGCGAAGTAGATGCCCTGGCGGCGGATGGCGATGGCGCCGAACGCCAGCCCCAGCAGGCCGCCGGTCAGCACCCCGGCCAGCAGGCCCAGCTCCGGCGTGGCGCCCAGCAGCTTCATGACGATGCCGGTGGCGTACGCCGCCGCGCCGAAGAAGGCCGCGTGACCGAATGACAGCAGGCCGACATAGCCCACCAGCAGATTGAACGCGGCGGCGAACAGCGCGAAGCACAGTACCTTCATCAGGAACGTGGGGTAGACGAACCAGGGCGCGGCCAGCGCCACCACGGCCAGGCCCGCCATGCACCCGCGCATGGCGCGTCGGCCCAATTGCACCGGCTCGCGCGTGGCCTCGGCCGCCAGTACGTTCTGCACCTGCAGCGGCTTGCCGAACAGGCCGGCCGGCTTGCACAGCAGCACCAGCACCATGATGAGGAAGATCGCCAGATTGGCGGCCTCCGGATAGAACACCTTGGTCAGCCCCTCGATGATGCCGAGCCCGAAACCGCTGACGATGGCCCCCATGATCGATCCCATGCCGCCGATCACCACCACCGCGAACACCACCACCACCAGGTTCGAGCCCATCATCGGACTGACCTGGTAGATGGGCGCGGCGATCACCCCGGCCACCGAGGCCAGCGCCACGCCCAGCGCATAGGTCAGCGTGATCAACAGCGGCACGTTGATGCCAAAGGAACGCACGATGGTCGGGTTCTCGGTGGCGGCGCGCAGCATCGCGCCGACCCGGGTCTTTTCGATCAGCACCCAAACCGCCAGGCACAGCACCAGCGACACCACCACCGCCCAGCCGCGGTACCAGGGCAGGAACATGAAACCCAGGTTGATGCCGCCCGACAATGCCTTGGGAATGGTGTAAGGCAGCCCCGACACGCCGTAGGCCTGGCGCAACCCCCCCTCGATCAGCAAGGCGATGCCGAAGGTCAGCAGCAGACCGTAGAGGTGGTCCATGCGGTAGGTGCGCGAGATCAGCGCGCGCTCGACCACGATGGCGAAGGCCGCCATGATGAGCGGCACCAGCACCAACGCGGCCCAATAGTTCACGCCCAGGTAGTTCAACAGCATCCAGGCCAGGAAGGCGCCCGCCGTGTACTGCGCGCCGTGGGCGAAGTTGATGATGTTCAACAGGCCGAAAATCACCGCCAGCCCGATCGAGAGCAAGGCATAGAACGAACCGTTGATCAGGCCGAGCAGGAGCTGGCCGAACAGTGCCGAAGATGGCACGCCAAAAATTTCGAACACAGGATTCTCCCCTTCAGACACCCAGGTGGCGCGCGATCCGCTCGGGATCGATGCGCGCCTCCTGCGCCGACAACTGGTCGACCACGCGGCCATGCTCCATCACGTAGTGGCGGTCGGCCACCTTGGTGGCGAAGCGGAAATTCTGCTCGACCAGCACAATGGTGAAGCCGCGCTCCTTGAGCGTGCGGATGGCCTGCCCGATCTGCTGCACGATCACCGGCGCCAGGCCCTCGGTGGGCTCATCCAGCAAGATCAGCTGGGCGCCGGTGCGCAGGATGCGGGCGATGGCCAGCATCTGCTGCTCGCCGCCCGACAGGTTGCCGCCGGAGCTGCCGCTGCGCTCGCGCAGGTTGGGAAACAGGGCGTAGATCTCGTCCAGCGACATGCCGCCGTCGGCCAGGCGCGGCGGCAGCAGCAGGTTCTCGGTCACGTCCAGGCTGCGGAACACCGCCCGCTCTTCCGGGCAATACACCACGCCCAGGCGTGGGATGCGGTGCGGCGCCATACCCACGGTTTCCTGGCCGTTCAGCCGGATCGAGCCACGGCGCTTGTCCAGAATGCCCATGACGGCGCGCAGCGTGGTGGTCTTGCCCGCGCCATTGCGGCCCAGGATGGTGACCAGTTCGCCGCGCCGCACCTCGATGTCGACGCCATGCAGCACATGCGATTCGCCATACCAGGCGTTGAGGTCCTTGATCGACAACATCAGTCATCCCCCTCGTCGGCGCCCATGTAGGCGGTGATGACGCGCTCGTCGCGCGACACGGTGGCGTAATCACCCTGCGCCAGCACCGCGCCGCGCGCCAGCACCGTGATGGAATCGGACAGGTCCGCCACCACCGACAGATTGTGTTCCACCATCAGGATGCTGCGGTTGGCCGAGACCCGGCGGATCAACGCCGCGATGCGCGCCACGTCCTCCTGGCCCAGGCCGGCCATGGGCTCGTCCAGCAGCATCACATCGGGCTCCAGGGCCAGCGTCATGGCAATCTCCAGCGCGCGCTTGCGGCCATAGGGCAGCAAGGCCGCCGTGGTGTCGGCCAGGTCAGCCAGGCCGACCGCCTCCAGCAAGGCCAGGCCCTGGTCGTTAAGACGATCGACGCTGCGGCGGCTGCGCCAGAAGCGCATGCCATCGCCGTGCTGGCGCATCAGCGCCACGCGCATGTTCTGCAAGACGGTCAGCCCCAGGAACACCGCCGAGATCTGGAACGAGCGCACGATGCCCAGGCGCGCGATCTGCTCCGGCGCCAGCGCGGTGATGTCGCGGCCGCGATAATGGATCACGCCCTGGTCGGGCGCCAGGAACTTGGTCAGCAGGTTGAAGCAGGTGGTCTTGCCGGCGCCGTTGGGGCCGATCAAGGCATGAATGGAACCTTCCCGCAGGGCCAGGGACACGCCGTCGACGGCGTTGAAGCCGCCGAACCGCTTGACCAGCCCCTGGGCGGACAGAACCGCTTGGGTGTTCATGACCGTCCTCCTACATGCGGGCCAACAGGCCGCCGTCGATCGCCAGCACGTGGCCGTTGACGAATGCGGCGCCGGGCGAGGCCAGGTACACCACGGCGGGCGCCACGTCCTCGGGCGTGGCCCAGCGCCCCACCGGCACCGCCGTCGCCAGGAACGACTGGAACTGCGGATTGTCCTGCAGCCCCTGGGTGAAATCGGTGCGCACGAACCCGGGCGCGAGCGCGTTGCAGGTGACGCCCTGGCCGCCATACTCGACCGCCAGCGCGCGCGTGAACGCGGCGATCGCGCCCTTGGCGGTGGCGTAGGCAGCAATGTTCGGCATGGTGGCCTGGCCCGCGACCGACGACATCAGCACGATGCGGCCGAAGCCGCGCGCCGCCATGGCGGGCAGCACCGCGCGGGCGCAATGGAAGGCGCCATTGACGTGGACGTTCTGCAACGCCTGCCATTCGGCGGGCGTCATCTCGACCACCGGCTTGCGGTTCTGATTGCCGGCATTGCTGACCAGCACGTCGATGGCGATGCCATCGGCCTGCAGCCGCGCAATGGCCTCGGCCACGGCGGCGCCGTCGGCCACGTCGAACACCGCGCTGCGCGCATCGATCCCGGCCGCGGCCAATTGGGCGCAGGCGGCGTCGCAGGCGTCCCGCGACAGGTCATTGATCACCACATGCGCGCCCGCCCGGCCCAGGCCGGCGGCGATCGCATACCCCAGCCCGCGCGCGCCGCCCGTCACCAGCGCGGTGCGCCCGGCCAACCCGAAGGTCTGGCCCAGATAGTCCTGATTCAAGCTTGTCTCCTTGTTCTATAGGCACCGGATCTCTCGGCGCCGCGGCTTTCGGAAGGGGGGTATCCCGAAGATTGCGGCGCCCTGGTCCGGCCCGTGTCGCTCCGTTTTCATCGCGGGAAAACGTGATTGACATAAATCTCAATATACGCGACTCTTTTTAAACACTCAATAACAAGATTTTTATCTTTTCTTCCATAACGAGTTTTGGCTAGGAGACATCATGGCCCTCGAAACCCCTGGCTGCCCTGCGGCCAATGCGCTGCCGCCGCTGGCATCGCGCTTCCTGAAGGTTGACGAACTGCCCTGGAAGCCCACACAGGTCGAAGGCATCGACATGAAGGTGCTGATGCAGGACAAGGAGTCCGGACTGCTGACGGCCCTGTTCCGCTGGCAACCCGGCACCGAGTTGCCGCTGCATGAGCATGTCGAGGTCGAGCAGACCTATGTGCTGGAAGGCTCGATCGTCGACGCCGAAGGCGAAGTGCGCGCCGGAGACTACGTCTGGCGCCCGCGCGGCAACCGCCATGTGGCGCGCGCGCCGCATGGCGCGCTGGTGCTGAGCTTCTTCCTGAAACCCAATCTGTTCATCGACGCCTACGCCGGCCAGACGCTGGAATAGGCATCGCCCCGGCAAGACCCGCGCGACCGTCCGGCACAGGGCGGCGCGCCCAGACATAAGCCCCCGAGGAGACAAAACCATGAAGATCCGTTTCAAGCATTGCCTGGCCGCCTGCGCGCTGGGCGCGGTAGCCCTGTCGGCCCAGGCCCAGGTATCGGACGACGTCGTCAAGATCGGCGTGCTGGGCGACCAGTCCGGCATGATGGCCGACTTGTCCGGCAAGTTCGGCGTCGAGGCCGTGAAAATGGCCGTCGAGGATTTCGGCGGCACGGTGCTGGGCAAGCCGATCGAGGTGGTGTCCGCCGACCACCAGAACAAGGTCGACATCGGCGTGTCCATTGCCCGACGTTGGTACGAGAATGACCAGGTCGACCTGATCCTGGACGTACCCAACTCGGCCATCGCCCTGGCCGTGCAGGACCTGACCCGGCAGATGAAGCGCGTGGTGATCTTCACCAGCGCCGGCTCGGCCGACCTGACCGGCAAGGCCTGCTCGCCCAACGGCATGCACTGGACCTACGACACCTACGCCTACGCCACCGGCGTGGCCAACGGCGTGATGGAAGATGGCGGCAAGAGCTGGTACTTCATCACCTCCGATTACGCCTTCGGCCATTCGCTCGAACGCGATGCCATGGCGGTGGTCAAGGCCCACGGCGGCCAGGTGGTGGGCAGTGTGCGCCATCCCATCGCCAGCGCCGATTTCTCGTCCTTCCTGCTGCAGGCGCAGGCCTCCAAGGCCCAGGTGATCGGCCTGGCCAATGGCAGCGGCGACACCATCAACAGCATCAAGCAGGCCTTCGAGTTTGGCATCATGGGCAGCAAGCAGCGCGTCGCCGCCCTGTTCATGAGCATCGTCGACGTGCGCAGCGTCGGGCTGGAATACGCCCAGGGGCTGAACCTGGTGGAGCCGTTCTACTGGGACCAGGACGACAAGGCGCGGCAATGGTCCGAACGCTTCTTCAAACGCACCGGCCGCATGCCTTCGATGGTGCAGGCCAGCAACTACAGCGCCACCATGCACTACCTGAACGCGGTCAAGGCCGCCGGCACCGATGGTTCCGAGGCGGTGCTCAAAAAGATGCACGACACGCCCATCAACGACTTCATGACCGAGAACGGCCGCATCCGAGAGGATGGCCGCGTGATGCGCGACCTGTACCTGTTCCAGGTGAAGAAGCCGTCGGAATCCAAGCGCGACTGGGACTATTACAAGCTGGTGCGCAAGATCCCCGCCGAACAGGCATTCCGCCCGCTGGACCAGGGCGGCTGCGCGCTGGTGAAACGATGAGCGGCGGCCCGCTCGGACTACTGGCCGGCAAGCGGGCCGTCGTCACAGGGGGCGCCAACCCCCGTGGCATCGGCGCGGCCGTCGTGGCGCAATGCCTGGCGCAAGGCGCCAGCGTTGCCGTGCTGGACCGCGACTATGCCGAAACCGGCGACGCCACCCTTGCCCATGGCCGCGTCAACCTGTATTGCGATATCGCCAGCGCCGCCTCCTGCGAACAGGCCGTCGGCCTGGCGGCGCAGGCGCTTGGCGGCATTGACGTGCTGGTGAACAACGCCGGCATCGTCGCCGCCACCCGCATCTGGGAACTGCCCGAGGATGAGTTCCGCCGCATGATCGACGTCAACCTGACCGGCACCTACAACGTCACCCGCGCCGCCCTGCCACGCCTGCTGGAGAGCGACCGCGGCCCGGCCATCGTCAACCTGGGCTCGACCGCGGCGCTGCGCGGCGGCGGGCTGCTGGGCGGCTCGCACTATGCCGCCTCCAAGGGCGGGGTGATCAGTTTCACCAAGGCGCTGGCGCGGGAACTGGGGCCGCGCGGGGTGCGCGCCAACTGCGTCGCCCCCGGCATCATCGAGACCGACATGACACGGGGAAAATTCGGCGAAAATTGGGAGCAAGAACTCAAACAGGGCATTCCGCTGCAACGCTTCGGCACCCCGGCCGATGTGGCGCGGGCCATTCTGTTCCTGGCCTCGGACCTGTCCTCCTACTCAACCGGCATCGTGGTCGACGTCAACGGCGGCTTCCACATTCACTAGGCGCGTCAGCAGCAATGAGCACTCCCGATCGCATGTTGTCCATTCTCGATCTCTTCCGCGACGACACCACCGCCGCGTTCCAGGAGGACGTCATGGCGCATCTGGATTGCTCACGCGCCACGGCCTACCGCTATCTCAAGTCGCTGACCGAGAGCGGCCTGCTGGCGCCCACCGCGGGCGGCGCCTATGTGCTCGGCTCACGCATCATCGAGCTCGACCGGCACCTGCGCCAGCACGACCCGCTGATGCGCGCGGCGCGCGAGGTGATGCGCGCCACCGGCGACGAGCTCAACGCCAACTTGATGCTGTGCAGCTATTACGGCGACAAGGTGATGTGCGTGGACCGCTACTGGACCGACCACTCGATCGAGTCGAGCTACGCGCGTGGCCGCCCCTTCCCGATGTTCCGGGGCGCCACCGCCAAGCCCATCCTGGCCAACCTGCCGCCCTACCAGCTGCGCAACCTGATGCTGTGGCACGCCAGCGAAATCCGCGAGGCCGGGCTGGGCGAAGACTGGGATGCCTTTCGCGCCAATCTCAAGCAGTTGCGCGCGGCCGGCGTGTGCGTGTCGCACGGCGAGGTCGATCCGGGATTGATGGGCATCGGCTCGGCGATCTTCACGCCGGACCAGAAGGTGGTGGGCAGCCTGGTGTTCATCGCCGCCCAGGCGCGCACCCCGCCCGCGCGGCTGGCGCTGCTGCGGGAACGCATCCAGGCCGCGGCGGCGCAGGTCACCCAGAACCTGCAGGGCCTGCAAGACAACGGCGCGGCGGCGATCGGCATCATGCCGTCGCGGCCGCGCCGCCAGAAAGCGCCCGCCGGTGCGACACCGGCGCGGCGCGGCAAGGCCTGATCAGGCCTTGTTGTAGCGCTCGGCGCTCTTGACGATTTCCTCGTGGGCGGCGTCGACGCCCTTCCAGCCCTTGACCTTGACCCACTTGCCCTTTTCCAGGTCCTTGTAGTGTTCGAAGAAGTGCTGGATGCGGGCCGTGTCTTCGGCCGGCAGGTCTTCGTAGGACTTGATGTTGCGGTACGGGGGATACAGCTTCTCGATCGGCACGGCCAGCAGCTTGGCGTCGCCACCCGACTCGTCATCCATTTCCAGCACGCCGATGGCGCGGCAGCGCACCACGGCGCCGATCTGGATCGGGAACGGGGTCAGCACCAGCACGTCGGCGGGGTCGCCGTCTTCCGACAGGGTCTGCGGGATGTAGCCGTAGTTGCACGGATAGTGCATGGCCGTCAGCATGAAGCGGTCGACGAAGATCGCGCCCGATTCCTTGTCGACCTCATACTTCACCGGGTCGGCGTTCATGGGAATCTCGATGATGACATTGAAGTCTTCCGGCAGCTTCTTGCCGGGGGACACGCGGTCATAACTCATGATTGAACCTTGTCAGTCTGAAAAGAGGATCAAAGCGAACCGTCGTCCTTGAACGGCGGTTTGGTGGTCGGCACCGGCACGGCGGCCGGCGTGGCCGGCGCGGGCGCCGACGGCTTGGGCGCGGCCGGGCTGCTGGCCGTTGAATAGGTGGGCACGGGGTTGTCGAATGCCGCCGCGGGAATCGGCGCGCTGTCGAAATACTCGTCGATGTCGGACGTGCCTCCGGCCAGCGGGGCTTCTTCGGGCGCCAGCGCGCGCGCCTGCTGTTCCTTGCTGACGCGGGCATCCGGATCCAGCACGTAGTCCGAGGCGGACGCCGCCACGGCCGGTGGCAGGGAGGGATAGTCGCCGCCGATCTCGGCATCGCCATCGGACAGCCCCACCGCATAGCCGCCTTCGGCATCCAGGCGATAGGGATCAGAACCCGTGTCGGCGGCCGGCAGCGCCGCGTCGGCGGCCAGCACCGGCAATGCCATGCTGGCGGCGGTTGCCAGGCGCCAATGGCGCACGGCGTCGGCCGGGCGGTCGAGGCGATCGTACAGGCTGCCCAGCAGCGCATGGGTCTGGGCATCATTGCGACGCGACAGGCTGCGCAGCAGATAGCGCTCGGCCTGGCCCCACAGCTGGCCGTTCAGGCACAGCATGCCCAGCGCAGTCAGCAGGTCCGGGTCGGTGGGACGCTGTTGCAGCCAGGTCTCGGCCTTGGCCAGACGGCGCGAAACCTGCTCGGCATCGCAACGGGCATAGGCGGCCACCAGGGTGGGATTGAACTTGACGGCGATGGCCGCCTCGAGCACCTTGGCCGCATCGCCGGCCTCGCCCGCCGCCTCGAACGCGGCGGCGCCCGCCAGCGCGATCTCGGGCAGCAGGCGCTCCTCGGACCTCAGATCCTTCCAGACGGCGCGCCAGGCGCCGTTGGCGGCGCCCGCGCGCAGCCGCGCCGCGCCCGCCACGTCGATCAGGTGGTCACCTTCGCCACGGGCCAGCGCATTGCGGCGCAACAGGCCGCGGGCCAACGTGAAGACCTGTTCGTCATGGCGCAGGGCGGTATGCGCGCGCAGCAGCAAGCGCATGGTGTGCAGATGGCGCGCGCCGCCGTCGGCCAATGGCGCCAGCACCGCCAGCGCGCGCTCGGCGTGGCCCTGGTCGAGGAGCATATCGGCCGAGACCGTGGCGGTGGCCTCCACCAGTCCGGGCTCGGCGCCCGCCTGTTCCTGGGCGGTGGCCAGCAGGCGGTCACGGCGATCGAATTCGCCCAGGCCATGCGCCGCGCGGGCGGCCGACAGGGCGGCCAGCACGCGGCGAGTCTGCACCTTGGTCTGGTCCAGCAGGCGCGTCAGGTCTTTCTCGGCGTGCGAGTAACGGCCTTCGAGCAGGCCGATCCAGCCGCGTTCGAGCAGTTCGTGATCGCGCGCCTGGGCCCGCTTGCCGCGCCAGGCGCGCACACGATCGGGAATGGCAAGCAGCCAGGCCAGCAGGCGCAGGCCCACGTACAGCACCACGAATGCCGCCACGATCAGCAGCACGGCCAACGTCAGCGACATCGAGATGCGCCATGGCCAGACCAGCAGCAATACATTGCCGGAATGGGAACGCAGCACCACCGCCAGGGTGACGGCGATGACGGCGAGCAGCAGAGTCCAGAACCAGGTACGCATGGGCCTTAGTCCTGCTCGCTGGTCTTGAAGCCGGCGGCGCGCAGCGCGGCCACGGCGTTCAGGCTGTCGGACACGTCGGGCATGCGCACGGCGATGTCGGTTTGCGCCAGTTCGCGCGCCAGGTTTTGGGCCGCGACGGTATCGGGAGAGCGAGTGTCGAAGTACTTGGCCAGCGTGGTGCCGACGTTGTCGAGCTCGCTCTTCCAGACCGTGGGCTGGCGCATCAGCATGGCCAGTTGCACGGTCAGCAGGCGCTGGCGCAGCGTGCCACGCACCTGGTCGGCCTGTTCCGGCGACAGCAGCAGCGCGGCCGGTTCGTCGACGCGCTGGATGGTGATCAGGCCCCCCAGCTCATGCGCCAGCGCCGCGCCGGCACGACCGGGCCAGGATGCCACCTCGGCGCGCCAACGTTGCCACCAGGGCGCATCGGCCGGCAGCGCGGCCTGCGGATCGACCGCCGCCGGCGCGGGCGTGGCCGGACGGGTCTGGCCGGCGGGCGCGATGCCCGGCGCGGCGGCGTCCGGCACCAGCAGCGGCGCCTTGCCGACCAGCGCGGTCAGACGCTCGATGCGGGCCGATTGGGCGGGGATGTCGACCGTCGACACGGCGCGCAGGCGGTCCAGGTCGCCATTGATCGCTTGCTGCAGGCTGGAGAAACGCGGACGGTCGGCGCGGGCCAGGCGCGATTGCGCCGTCTCCAGCGCGACAATGGCATTGGAGACGTTGCCGGCCAGCCGCAGTTGCTGGCTGCCGATGGTCAGCAGGCGCTCGACGTCGTTGGCCAGCAGCTCGTCGCTGGCGCTGTCGTTGAAGTTCTGCCAGGCCTGTTGCAAGGCGTTGTACTGGCTCTGGGTCTCGCGCACGCTTTGCTCGAGGTCGGCCAGGCGGCCGGCCTGGGCCTGCGCCAGGGCCAGGGCCTCGCGGGTGTCCCTGCGCGCCTGCGCCACATCGGTCGTCAGCGTCTCCAGGCGCGACGCGACCTCACGGCCGGCGCTCACGAACTGGGTGCGTTGCAGCCACAGGGCATAGCCCAGGCCCACGGCCAGCAGGATGACGATGATGAGGGCGGTCAGCAGCGGGCCACTGCCCCGCTTGGCTGCACGGGACTTGACGGCATCGGCCGGAGCCGATGCGGGGGCGCTGGCGCCCGGGGCGGCCGATTGAACGGCCGGATCGGTAGCGAGAGTCTTGTCTGTCATGACGCGATTGTATTCGGTGTCCGTGCGGTGCAACGAATCAAGCGGCAACAAAAGCCTGGAAAATCGACTCGTCGTTGGGCAAGCAGATTTTTACCATTGCTTGCGAACCGCTGTCAGGCACGCGCCCGGCCAGGGAGGGATGCGTCAGCACGAACCCGCAATCCGCCCACCAGGCATCCAGCCCGGCCGCCAGCAGGTGGTTGCGCACGGCGTCGGCGCCCTCGCCACTGGTGATGAGCCAGGTGGGCTTGACCCCCTGCCCGGCCCACCGCCGCAGGCGCGCGAACTCGGACGCGTCCCACGGCGCCGGCCGGCGTGCATAGGCCGCATGACGAGTCACGGCAACGCCATGCGCCTGCAACTGGTCGCCCAGCCAATCGCGCCCCTGCGTACCGCGCACCAGCAAGACGCGGGCTGGCAGACGCGGCAAGCCGCGAAGCACGTCCCAGAGCGCCTCGGAATCGTGGCTGGGGGCCTGGTCGCCTGGATGCAGCACTGTTGTATTCGCGCCAAAAGCCGGCAACTCATGCAGCCCCGCGGCGCTGGCCGGGCCGACGGTGGCGGCGACGACGGCCGGCGGCCAGCTTTGCGGACCGCCGGCCTGCGCCAGTTGATCGAGATAGCATCGCGCAGCGTTGGCGCTGACGAATATGACCAGGTCGAAGTGCGCCGGCCGCGGCAGGTCGGCGGCGGCGGGCAACGGCTGGATTTCGAGGGCCGGCAGGACGCAGGTCGTCCAGCCGGCGCCGCGCAGGCGCTGGGCCAGCGCCTCATTGCGACCGGCGGGCCGGGTCAGGACGGCCACGCGCGGCGCTTGGGCGACGGCCCCGTCCATCACTCGGGCGCGGCGTCTTGCAACAGTTCGTCGAGGATGGCCTGGGCGCCGGCATCGAACAGCTCGGCGGCCACCGCTTCGCCCAGCGCCTGCGCCTGGACCACCGGACCGCTACGCTCAGCGCGCAGCATGCGCGTGCCGTCGGGCGAGGCCACCAGCGCGCGCACGTTCAGGCGGTCGCCCTCGATTTCGGCGTAGGCCGCCAGCGGCACCTGACAGGAGCCGCCCAGGCGGCGCGACACCGCGCGTTCGGCCAGCGCGATCGACGTGGCGCCTGCATCGTTCAGCGGCGCCAGCCAGGCGCGCAGATCGTCCCGGTCATCGCGGATCTCGATGGTCAGCGCGCCCTGCCCGGCCGCCGGCAGGCAATCGGCCGGATCGAGCAGGCCACGGATGCGGTCGGCCAGGCCGAGCCGGTACAGACCGGCGGCCGCCAGCACGATGGCGTCGTATTCGCCGCGGTCGAGCTTGGCCAGACGGGTGTCGAGGTTGCCGCGCAGCGGCTTGACCACCAACTGCGGATGACGCGCGCGGATCTGCGATTCGCGCCGCAGGCTGGAGGTGCCCACGACGGCGCCGGCCGGCAGGTCGGCCAGCGTGGCATGACGATTGGAGACGAAGGCATCGCGCGGATCGGCGCGATCGAGCACGGCGCACAACTCGAACGGCGCCTGCAGATCCACCGGCATGTCCTTCAGGCAATGCACGGCCAGATCGGCACGGCCATCGAGCAGGGCGTTTTCGAGTTCCTTGACGAAGAGCCCCTTGCCACCGACCTTGGACAGGGTGCGGTCGAGGATCTGGTCGCCGCGGGTCGTCAGGGTGAGAAGTTCAACCGCGCACGCCGGGTACAGCGTGCGCAGCCGATCGCGCACATGCTCGGCTTGCCACAAGGCAAGCCGGCTGGCGCGGGTCGCGATGACCAGGCGTTGCGGTAGCGACACGTCGCGCCATCAAACGAAGTTGGAGACGATGACCGTCGCCACGACCCCGAGGATGGCCAGCACGAACAGGCCCTGCAGAAGGCTCAGGCCTGATTCGGTTTGCTGGGGATCGGCGGATCTACGCAGACTCATGTACGGATTCCTTGGAGGCGGTTTTGCGGCTTGCCAGCCACCGTCCAAGGACAACAACGAGCAAGGCGCCGAAAATTTCTACGCCGATTTTAACCGCAGTGGGCTGAACGCCGAATTGACTTTCGACAAACACGTCCGTGATCAGCATGCCGCCCGCGATCCAGCCCAGCAGCGCCGCGCCAAAAGTCACCACCAGCGGATAGCGGTCGATCAGTTTCAGGACCAGCGTGCTGCCCCAGATGATGATGGGCACGCTCACGACCAGGCCGAAGATCACCAGACCGATCTGATGGTCGGCGTGGGCGTTCTGGGCCGCGCCGGCGATGGCGATGACGTTGTCCAGGCTCATCACGAAGTCGGCGATGATGATGGTCTTGATGGCGGCAATGATGGATGTGCCGCCCTTGACGTTGCCGTGGCCGTCATCCTCCGGAATCAGCAGCTTGACGCCGATCCACACCAGCAGCGCGCCGCCCACCACCTTCAGGAACGGGATCGACAACAGGGTCAGGGCGAAGGCGATCAGGACCACGCGCAACAGGATGGCGCCCGCCGTACCCCACAGAATGCCCTGCATGCGCTGCTTGGGCTCCAGGTTGCGACATGCGAGCGCAATCACCACCGCGTTGTCGCCGCCGAGCAGAATGTCGATGAGGATGATCTGGAATACCGCTGCCCAACTCAGCGTCTGGAAAAACTCAAGCAATTTGAACCCCCGAAGGCATTTATCAAAATAAAAGCCGGCCCCGTGCCGGCCAGCCCGCCGCGCGCCAGGCACGCGGCGGGCCTACTTCAAAACCACTTATTATTGTAGTTCAGCTTTCAGTCAGCTTTCTGGCGCATCAGCAAAACTTTACCTATCGCCAGCACCAACACCGCGCCCAGCACCCCAGTCATGAGGGCAAAGCTGTGCTGCGTCACGCCCAGCGCCGCGTCGATGCGCGCCACCGGTTCCTGCAAGGCCGGATCACCCACCAGCAATTCACCGGCGATGAAGCCCAGCAGCGCCGCGCCCACCCAGACGATGAGCGGGAAGCGCTCGATGACCTTGAGCAGCAGCGTGCTGCCGAAAATGACCAACGGAATGCTGATCGCCAGGCCCAGCACCAGCAGGGTCGTGTCGCCCATCGCCGCGGCGGCCACGGCCACCACGTTGTCCAGGCTCATGACCAAGTCGGCAATCATGATAGTGCGGATCGCGGTCAGCAAGTTGCCATGATTCTTGCCGCCGCCCTCTTCCTCGCCTTCCGGCAACAGCAGCGTCACGCCGATGTACACCAGCAGCAGCGCGCCAATGAGCTTGAGCCACGGCAACATCAGCAGCTTGGCGGCGACCAGCGTCAGCACGATACGCATGATGATCGCGGCGGCCGAGCCGATCACGATCGCTTTCTTTTGCTGCGCCGGCGGCAGCGAGCGCGCCGCCAGCGCAATGACCACGGCGTTGTCGCCCGACAGCAGAATGTTGACCCAAATGATCTGGAGCAACGCTAACCAGAATGCCGCTGAACTGAGTTCCATACCTCTCTTTCCTAGGACGTGATCCCCCTAGGACAAACCAAATGAATGGGTGGAAAAGACAAAAAGACGTACTGACCGTCTTGGTGCGAGCCCGACGGCATTCTTGCAGGGTACGTGCTGAATTTCTTTCATTATAGTTTCGTTCAGCTTTCCGTATGTTTTATCGGCCGCATCATGGACACGGGATTTCCCTAGGAGCCGCAGGAAACGGGCAAAAAAAAGGCCCGCCAAGGCGGGCCTTCTTCAAGCAGACAACCTTACAGCACCGACTTGAGCAGCTTGCCCATTTCGGAGGGGTTGCGCGTGGTGCGGATGCCGCAGGCTTCCATCACTTCCAGCTTGGCGTCGGCGGTGTCGGCGCCGCCGGAGATCAGCGCGCCGGCGTGGCCCATGCGCTTTCCGGGAGGGGCGGTGACACCGGCGATGAAGCCGACGACCGGCTTCTTCATGTTGTCCTTGGCCCACTGGGCAGCGTTGACTTCGTCCGGACCGCCGATTTCGCCGATCATGATGACGGCGTCGGTGTCGGGATCGTCATTGAACATCTTCAGGACGTCGACGTGCTTGAGGCCGTTGATGGGGTCGCCACCGATACCGACGGCGCTGGATTGACCCAGGCCCAGCTCGGTGACTTGCGCCACGGCTTCGTACGTCAGGGTGCCCGAGCGGCTGACGATGCCGATGCGGCCCTTGCGGTGGATGTGACCGGGCATGATGCCGATCTTGATTTCGTCCGGGGTGATCAGGCCGGGGCAGTTCGGGCCCAGCAGCAGCGTCTTGCTGCCCTTGGCCTTCATGCGGTTCTTGACTTCCAGCATGTCGCGGACGGGAATGCCTTCGGTGATGCAGATCACCAGATCCAGTTCGGCCTCGACGGCTTCCCAGATGGCGGCGGCGGCGCCGGCGGGCGGCACGTAGATGACCGACACGGTGGCGCCGGTGTCGGCCTTGGCATCCTTGACCGACGCGAAGATCGGCACGCCTTCGAAGTCCTCACCGGCCTTCTTGGGGTTCACGCCGGCCACGAAGGCGGCTTTGCCATTGGCGTACTCGCGGCACATGCGAGTGTGGAACTGGCCGGTCTTACCCGTGATGCCCTGGGTGATGACCTTGGTGTCCTTGTTGATCAGAATCGACATTTGTGAATCCTTGGATTTTCTTTGTACCGCCGGGCCGCCCCAAGGTGCAAAGCGCCCCCTCGGGGGGCAGCAAGCCACGAAGGGGCGCGGCGTGGGGGCATATATTTACTTGACGGCGGCTACAACGCGGGTGGCGGCTTCGGCCATCGTGTCGGCGCTGATGATCGGCAGGCCCGAATCGGCCAGCATCTTCTTGCCGAGTTCTTCGTTGGTGCCCTTCATGCGGACGACCAGCGGCACGTTCAGGTTGACGGCCTTGCACGCGGCGATCACGCCTTCGGCGATGACGTCGCAGCGCATGATGCCGCCGAAGATGTTGACCAGGATGGCCTTCACGCTCTTGTTCTTGAGCATGATCTTGAAGGCTTCCGTGACCTTCTCGGCCGTGGCGCCGCCGCCGACGTCCAGGAAGTTGGCCGGCTCGCCGCCGAACAACTTGATGGTGTCCATGGTGGCCATGGCCAGGCCGGCGCCGTTCACCAGGCAGCCGATGTTGCCGTCGAGCTGGATGTAGGCCAGGTCGAACTTCGAGGCTTCGATTTCAGCCGGATCTTCTTCGTCCAGGTCGCGGTAGGCGACGATTTCCGGGTGACGGAACAGGGCGTTGGAGTCGAAGTTGAACTTGGCGTCCAGGGCGATGATGTTGCCCTTGCTGTCGCGGTTCAGGGGGTTGATTTCGACCAGCGAGGCATCGGTGTCCATGTAGCACTTGTAGAGCTTCTGGAACACGTCAACGGCCTGGGCGGTCGAGTCGGCGGGCAGGCCGATCGCGTTGGCGATCTTGGTGGCCTGTTCGGCCGACAGGCCGGTCAGCGGGTCGATGTATTCGGTGACGATCTTCTCGGGCGTGGCGTGGGCCACTTCCTCGATGTCCATGCCGCCTTCGCTGGAGGCGATGAAGGCGACCTTCTGGGTGGCGCGGTCGGTGACCAGCGACACGTAGTATTCCTTCTGGATGTCGGCGCCGTCTTCGATGTACAGGCGGCGGACCTTCTGGCCTTCCGGGCCGGTCTGGTGCGTGACCAGTTGCATGCCCAGGATTTCCGAGGCGAGCTTGCGCACGTCGTCCAGCGAGCGCGCCAGCTTCACGCCGCCGCCCTTGCCGCGGCCGCCCGCGTGAATTTGTGCCTTGACGACCCAAACCGGTCCACCCAGCTTTTCAGCGGCAGCCACGGCCTCGTCGACGGAAAGAGCGGGGATCCCGCGCGGCACCGGGATGCCAAATTGCTTCAGCAGTTCCTTGCCTTGATACTCGTGGATTTTCATGTGTTACCTGTCAGGACGTATGAGAAAGAGAAGGTGAATCGGAGGTCGAATCGGCCGATGCCTCAGCGCTGCCCCCGGTGTACCACTTGGGGTAGTGCTCAGCCACCACCGGGCCGTCGGTGCTCAGCGCATGACAGCCGTCCAGTTGGAATGGACGCCGGTTCGGGTTGCTTTCCTGCCGCCGGCGGTTGGCCATGGTCTGCACCGCCGCGGTGGGAAGCACCTGCGACAGTTCGGTCATGTGCGTACAGCCCTCGACATGGCCGAAGCGCTCCTTGACCTGGCGGCGGAACCCCTTGAGCAGGTTCATGCCGATCAGGCCAGCGTAGGCGGATTCGATGGCCATGCAATGCTCGCCATAGGGAGCGGCATCATAGACGGCCTGCGCCGCCACGATGGTGAAATCGCCATCGATGGTGATGCGCAGGTGCATATGGTGGATGGGTTGCCCCGCCTTGAACATCTCGCCGTCGCGCTTGGGAAAATCGTACGCCTTGACGTCGATGAGTTCGGCTTCCAGATCCCAGTTGCCGTCATCGCGCGCATACGACTGCACGCGTATGGAACGCGTGTGCAGCGGCTGGCGAGGACAATCCGGCGGTGGCAAGGGCATGCTTGGGGCCTGCGGGGCAGAGACGGCCGGCGTATGGTGCGCGGCAACAAAACCTTCAAAGTATAGCGCAGCCCGCCCTGCCCCGACCGTCAACGTGCGCGCCACGGGCGCTCCCGCGGCGGCATCGGCCAGCTCACTGCTGCGTCCACGGGGTGGCCGGACTGCCCATCCAGGCCTGCCCGGCCGGAATGCTCTCGCCCTTGAGCACCAGGGTCAGCGGCCCCAGCCGCGCGCCGTCCTCGACCCGGGTGTCGTACAGGATGGTGCTGCGCGGACCGACGTTGACTCCGTTGCCGATCCGGACCTGCCCGATTTTCATGACGCGGTCCTCGAACAGATGGGTCTGCGGCCCCGACCAGGCATGCAGGACAGTATCGTCCCCAATTGATACGCAGTCGTACTCGGTGACATCGGTGGTATCCATGAACACGCGCTTGCCAATGCGCGCGCCCATGCAGCGCAGCGCCAGCGGCAGCCAGGGTGTGGCGCGCAGGAAATTGAAGAAGTTGGGCACGGCAATCGACTCGTACAGGCTGGTGACGGCTTCGCTCTTCCACACGAATGGCGTCCACATGGGCTCGGCGCGCGGCCGGTAGCGGCCGATCAGCAGCCACTTGAGCAACACCAGGAACAGGAAGGTGCCGACCCCGTACAGCACGCCGGCCAGCATCAACTCGTCGAACGCGGCCAAGAAGCCCTCGCGCGCCGCGATCGGGATGACCTTCATGACCGTCAGGTACCCCACCGCGATGACCACCGCCAGCGGCAGGATCATGCGCATCAGCTCGACGGCGCCGCGCGCCACCTTGCGGCCCGGGCTGGGGCGGAAGGTCAGGTGCGGGGGAAAACCCGCCGCCTGCTCGCGCGCCGGCAGCGCCAGCGGCGGATTGCCCAGCCAGGTCTGGCCGCTGGCCATGCGGGCGTTGGCCGGCGCCCGGCTCTGCACCCCGATCAATACGTCGTCGGGCAACACCGAGCCATCCGGCACATAGGCGCCGTTGCCGACAAAGCTGCGGTTGCCGATCACGGTGGGCCGCATGGTCATCCAGCCGCGGTCGATCTCCTCGTCGCCCAGCATCACGCCGTCGGCGATGAAGCTATCGCGGCCCAGCGTCAGCATGTCGGGCACGATGCCCATGGCGGTAGAGATTTCAGTACCCCGCCCGACCTTGGCGCCCAGCAGCCGGTACCAGGTACCGGCATAAAGGGAAGCATACAGGCCGTGCAGCACGCTCAGGCTGGACTCCTGGATCTGGTTGGTCAGCCAGCGTCGCAGGTAGATCTGGCCATAGACCGGCCAGCGGCCGCTTGCCAGGCGCGGCAACAGTGCCCAGCGCAGCATCGCGGACACCAGCACCGTCAGCAACAACAGCAGAGCACTGGCCGGCAGCGCCAGCAGCAGATAGGCCAGGAATGCGTTGGGCCACCAGACCCGTGAGCCCATCAGGTCGAGCCAGCGCGCGTCGATCCAGTCGATCAGCACGAAACTCGGGAACACCGGCATGAAGAACAGTGCCGCGATCAGCGTGCCGCCGGCCGCGTAGGCCAACACGTCCAGGCGCGCCCAACGGTCTTCGCGCGCCGGACGCGGCGGCAGTTCCGGGGCGCGCGCCTGCGGATCCTGCCGCGCCGGCGCCCCGGTCCAGATCTGGCCCGCCGGGATGCGGGAGCCGGCGGACAGCGATGACAGGCCCTCGAGCCGGCCGTCGGCCTCGATCACGACGTCGCCCTGCAGCACCGCGTAGGAGCCGACGTAGGCATTCTCACCCAGCGTGATGGGCCCGACTTCCCAGTGCGCGCCGCGCACCTCGAAGTTCTCCAGGTTCACGGCGGCGCCGATGCTGGCCCCGTCACCCACCGTCAGCAGGTCCGGGGCGCGCACCGAAATGCGGCTGATGGCGGTATCGCGGCCGATGCGCGCGCCCAGCGCCCGCAGATACCAGGCCTGCAACGGCGACCCCGCCAGCAGGTGCGCCGGCGGAATGTCGAAGATGCGGTCGACCAGCCACCAGCGGTAGAAAGTCCAGCCGTAGAGCGGATAGCGGCCCGCCTTGAGCCGGCCCAGAATGCCCCATTTGCAGACCACCGCCACGCCGAAACTGAGCAGATTGCAGGCCAGGTAGCTGGCGATCGACAGCGCCACCGCGCGCCACACCGAATCGCCCTCGTCGCCGGTGAAATAGTGATAGGTGAAGAATGGCGTCAGCCAGATCAGCATGCGCACGCCGATCAGCAGCGGCAACGCCGCCAACTGCGCCAGGCCACAGGCCCAGCGGCGCCATTGCGGCACGCGCTCGATCGGCGCCTGCTGGACGGGCGCCGCCGCGACCGCCGATTCGGCCGCCAGCGCGTCCAGCCGGGCCGCCAGCGCCCCCAGCACCGAATGCTGGTAGAGCTCGTGCATGGTCAGCGCCGAGAACTGTGGATGTTTGCGCAGCGAGGACACCAGCCGCGCCGCCAGCAGCGAATGGCCGCCCAGGTCGCGGAAGAAATCGCTCGCCAGCCGCAGCGGCTGGCCCGGGAACAAGGGCCGCAAGGCCTCGAACAAGGCGTGTTCGGCGGGCGAAACCGGGGTGTCGTCCTCGCCGCTGGGCTCGGACGCGGTAGCCAGCTCGCGCGCCTTCAGGGCCTTGCGGTCGATCTTGCCCGAGGTCAGGCGCGGCACGTCGGCCACCAGCTCGAAGCGGGCCGGGATCATGTAGGCGGGCAGTTCGGCCGCCAGCGCCGCGCGCAGCGCGTGCGGATCGAGCCGCGCATCGCCCTCCGGCGTCAGGAACGCCACCAATTGCTCGATGCCGGCCAGATCCCGCAACACCACGGCGGCCGCGCCGACGCCAGCCTGCCGGTACAGCGCGGCCTCGATCTCGCCCAGCTCGACACGAAAGCCGCGCACCTTGACCTGATCATCGCTGCGGCCCAGGCATTGGATCTGGCCGTTCTCGTCGATGCGCGCCAGGTCGCCGCTGCGATACATGCGGGTGTCGTGCTCGCCCGTGGGACGGGGATTGGCCAGGAACTTCTCGGCCGTCAGTTCCGGCCGCCCCAGGTAGCCGCCGGCCACGCCCGGGCCGGTGATACAGAGCTCACCGGTCTGGCCTTGCGGCAGCACCGCGCCGTCCTCGCCGCGGATCAGCATGCCGTAGTTGGGCAGCGGCGTGCCGATGGTCACGGGTTGGCCAGGCAGCAGTTCGGCCAGACTGGCCGACACGGTCGTCTCGGTCGGGCCGTAGGTGTTGAACAGGCGCCGGCCGGGCGTGGCCCAGCGCTGCACCAGAAACTCCGGGCACATCTCGCCGCCCAGGTTGACGATGCGCAGGCCCGGCACGTCACGCGCGAACAGCGCCAGCAGCGTCGGCACCGCGTGCAACACCGTCACGCCCTCGCGCGCCAGGGCATCGGGCAAGGCCTCGGGGTCGGTGGTCAGCATCTTGGGCGCCACCCACAAGGTGGCGCCCACCAGGTAGCTGATCCAGATTTCCTCGAACGACATGTCGAAAGCGACCGAAAACCCCTGGTAGACCTTGTCGCCGTGGCGCACGCCCAGCACTTCGTTTTCGCTGCGCAGGAAATGGCAAATGCTGGCCTGGCTGATCGGCACGCCCTTGGGCTTGCCGGTGGAGCCCGAGGTATAGATCACATAGGCGGGATGGTCGGGCGACAGCCCCGCCCGGCGGCACAGGGCGCCCTCGACCGGCGCCGACAGTTCCCAGGGTGTCCAGGTGGCCAAGCCGTCCAGGCGCACCTCTCCCCCGGCCACCAGGCCGCGCGAACCGGCGTCCTGCAGGCAGACCAGCATGCGCTCGGGCGGGGTGTCGGACTCGAACGGCAGCCAGGCGGCGCCGGCCTTGGCGATGGCGGCCTGCATCACCAGCAGTTCGTCGCCGCGCGGCAGGCACAGGCCAACGATATCGCCGGGCCGCACGCCCGCTTCGATCAGGTGGTGCGCGGCCAGGTCGGCGCGGCGTCCGAGGTCTTCATAGGTCAGGGATTGATCCAGCCAATGGATGGCGATGGCGGCGGGACACCGCAGGATCGTGGCTTCCAGAATATCGGGCAACGTTTCCGCTTGCAGCAGATCCGGCCGATAGGGGCCTTGGAGAATCATAGGTACGGCGCAGCGCCGGGAAATGGGATGTTCGCCTATTGACCCGTGCCGCATGATTTCGTTCCGGCGCGGACGAAAAAAACCCCCGTGCCGCGCATGGCGCGCGACACAGAGGGAGATGGGCTGGTCCGGCCACGGCGGCGCGACCGCCGGGCGGCATCCGTGCGGCGGCCCGGCCGGCCGCCGCGTTTCAGACGGCTTCGCGCAGCGCGCGAGCGGCTTGCACCATGCCGATCAGCGCCGCTTCGGTTTCGGGCCAGGCACGGGTCTTCAAGCCGCAATCCGGGTTCACCCAGAGGCGCTCTCTGGGCAGGCGGGCGGCCGCCTTCTGCATCAGGCCGACCATCCAGTCCACTTCCGGCACGTTGGGCGAGTGGATGTCGTACACGCCCGGGCCGATGTCGTTGGGGTAGCGGAAGTCCTCGAACGCCTTGAGCAGTTCCATGTTGGAGCGCGACGTCTCGATGGTGATCACGTCCGCATCCATGGCGGCGATCGACTCGATGATGTCGTTGAACTCCGAATAGCACATGTGGGTATGGATCTGCGTCTCGTCGCGCACGCCGGCGGTGGCCAGGCGGAAGCAGTCCACCGCCCAGTCCAGATAGGCCTGCCAATCGGCGCGGCGCAGCGGCAGGCCTTCGCGGATGGCCGGTTCGTCGATCTGGATGACGTTGATGCCGGCGGCTTCCAGGTCCACCACTTCGTCGCGCAGGGCCAGCGCCAGCTGGCGGCAGGTCTGTTCGCGCGGCTGGTCATCGCGCACGAACGACCACTGCAGGATGGTGACCGGACCGGTCAACATGCCCTTGACCGGCTTGTCGGTCAGCGACTGGGCGTAGGAGGACCAGCCCACCGTCATCGGCGCGGGGCGGGCCACGTCACCGAAGATGATCGGCGGCTTGACGCAACGCGAGCCGTAGCTCTGCACCCAGCCGTTCCTGGTGAAGGCAAAGCCCGCCAGCAGCTCGCCAAAGTACTCCACCATGTCGTTGCGCTCGGGCTCGCCATGCACCAGCACGTCCAGGCCGACCTTCTCCTGGAAGCGGATCACCTCCTCGATTTCCTTGCGGATGGCGCTCTCGTAGGCCGAGTCCGTCAGCGCGCCCGACTTCCAGTCGCGGCGCAGCGCGCGGATCTCGGCGGTCTGCGGGAACGAGCCGATCGTGGTGGTGGGGAATGCCGGCAGGCCCAGTTCTTCCTGCTGGCGGGCGATGCGGCCGGCGAACGGCGCGCGGTCACGCGAAACGCCGGCCGACGCCGCCATGCGCTGCGCCACGGCCGGGTTGTGGATGCGGGTCGACGAGCGGCGCGCGGCCAGGGCGGCACGCTGCCTGGCCAGGCCGTCCTGCACGCCGGGCTCGGTGGCGCTGTCCAGGGCGCGGCCGAGCAGGCTCAATTCTTCCAGCTTCTGGGCGGCGAACGACAGCCAGCTCTTGAGCTCGGCGTCCAGCTCGGTTTCGTTGGCCAGGTCCACCGGCACATGCAGCAACGAGCACGACGGCGCCAGCCACAGGCGTTCGCCCAACTGCTGCTTGACCGGAGCCAGCGTGGCAAGGGCGGCGTCCAGGTCGGTGCGCCAGATGTTGCGGCCATTGATGACGCCGGCGGACAGCACCTTGTCCGCGCCCAGGCCGGCCAGCACCCCGGCCAACTGTTCGGGGGCGCGCACCAGATCCACGTGCAGGCCGGCCACCGGCAGGCCCAGGGCGGTGCCGAGATTGTCCTTCAGCCCATCGAAATAGGTGGCCGCCAGCAGTTTGACCGGGCTCGCCGACAGCGAGGCATATACCTGCTTGAAGGCATCGCGCCAGGCCTGCGGCAGGTCCAGTACCAGGATGGGCTCGTCGATCTGCACCCACTCAACGCCGAGCTTGGCAAAGCGCGCCAGCACTTCCTGGTACACCGGCACCAGGTTGGCCAGCAGTTGCAGCTTGGCCGCGTCGGCGGCGCCGTCGGCGAAAGCATCGCCCTTGCCCAGGAACAGCCAGGTCAGCGGGCCCGGGATCACCGGTTTGACGGCGTGGCCCAGCGCCTGGGCTTCCTGGATCTGCTCGAAAAGCGATTCACGGGCGATGCGGAAGGTCTGGCCCGGCACCAGTTCCGGCACGATGTAGTGGTAGTTGGTGTCGAACCACTTGGTCATTTCGCAGGCCGCGGCGGGCTTGCCCGACGGGGCGCGGCCGCGGCCCATGCGGAACAGCGTATCCAGCGAGACCGGCTCGCTGTCCTTCTGGCCAAAGCGCGCGGGCACGGCGCCCAGCAGCGTGGTCCATTCCAGGATCTGGTCGTACCAGGCGAAATCACCCACGGGGACGAACCTGACGCCGGCGGCGGCCTGCACCTGCCAGTGCCGGGCGCGCAATTCGCGGCCGGTCTGCTCCAGCGCATCGCCGCCCTGCTTGCCGGCCCAATAGGCTTCGACCGCGCGCTTCAATTCGCGCTGGGCACCGATGCGGGGGAACCCCAAATTATGAATCGTAGTCATGGCAACACCGTTGTTGTACAAAATTTGTTCATGTGAAGGCTATTCTGCCGCCAAATCAAAATGAATCAAAATCAATGTCTACATCCATAATATGAGCAAATCTCATACAATAAAGCTCCACGCCCGCCCCCAGGGACGGGACAGCCCCGGCGCCCGCGCACGCCGTCTTGCCCGGCCTGCCGCGCCACCTTCACAGCCGTCGCCCCATGCTGGAAATCCGCCACCTTGAAACGCTCACCGCCATCCGAGAAGGGGGCAGCCTGCAAGAGGCCGCCGAACGCCTGCACCTGACCCAGTCGGCCCTGTCGCATCAATTGCGAGACCTGGAGACCCGGCTCGGCACGCCGCTGCTGAACCGCCGCACCCGGCCGGCCCGCCTGACCACCGCGGGGCTGCGCGTGCTGGCGCTGGCCGATGAGGTCCTGCCACGCATCCGCGCCACCGAACGCGAACTGCAGCGGCTGGCCGCCGGCCGCACCGGTCGCCTGCACCTGGCCATCGATTGCCATTCCTGCTTCCAGTGGCTGATGCCGGCGCTCGACGCCTTCCGCGCGCAATGGCCGGACGTGGCGCTGGACCTGTCGGCCGCGTTTTCGTTCGCCCCACTGCCGGCGCTGGTGCGCGGCGACCTGGACCTGGTCATTACGTCCGATCCCCAACCGCTCGATGCCGTCGAGTACCTGCCGCTGTTCAAATACGAACTGGTGCTGGCCGTGTCCGAATCCAATCCGCTGGCCGGCAACAAGTTCATCATGCCGGACCAATTGGCGGACCAGACGCTCATCACCTATCCGGTCGACAAGCAGCGCCTGGATGTCTTCACCGCATTCCTGGACCCCGCCGACGTCGAGCCGGCAGCCATCCGCAAGGCGGAATTGACGCCGATCATCGCGCAATTGGTGGCGAGCAACCGCGGCGTAGCGGCCCTGCCCAACTGGGCCCTGACCGAATACATGAACCAGGGTTGGCTGCGGCTGTGCCGCCTGGGGCCGCAGGGGGTGTGGCGTACCCTGTACGCCACCGTGCGCAGCGAGGACACCGATGCCTCGTATATCGGCGAGTTCCTGACGCTGACGCGTGACGTCTGCTTCAAGACGCTGAACGGCATCAAGTCGGCGAAATAGGCGAAAAGCCGAAGCGACCGGCGCCTGAACCCTGGCGCCGCGCCGGGCGCGCGGGCGGCTCAATCGTCGTCGCCCGCCCCCACGATGCGGCGGATGACGTCGTGCGCGAACCCCCGGCTGGCCAGGAAACGGGCCTGCTTGGCATACGCGGCGCGATCCTCGGGCTTGGCCCCGAAGCGCTTCTGCCAGACCTCGAGCGCGCGCTCGTATTCCGTGGCACGCAATTGTTCGCGCAATTCGGACACCTGGGCGTCATCCACGCCGTGCTGGCGCAGTTCCCGCACGATGCGCGCCGCGCCCTGGCGCGAAGCGCGCCGATGCACCAGGCTTTGTGCAAAGCGCTCGGTCGACAGCCATCCCTCTTTTTCCAGCGCATCCAGCACGCGCCCGACCTCGTCGGGATCTTCGGCGTGGGGCGCGAGTTTGCGCGCCAGTTCGTCGCGGGCATGCTCGCGCCGCGACAGATAGCCGACCGCGCGCATCTTGAGCGACGGCCCCTTGCGGGGCGTGCGTGACTGGCCCGCGGCCGGCTCCTGGTCGGCGGCCGCGGTGGAGTCGGCGGCCCGCCGCAGGTCCGACGTGCGGCGCAGGCCCTCTGGCTTGGCCACGGTCTCGAACTCATCGTCCAGGCGGGCGCGCAAGCGGTCGGCGGACGTGACGGGCGGTTTCCAGCTCATGCACTTACTCCATGTGCCAGCGGCAGGTCTCCCGGAACGGGAGCCTGCCGCTGGCGGCCGCCGGGCTGACGGGCCCGGTGCAATCCGGTGATGCCGTGGCGGGATTACTCGCCGCTATCGTCTTCGGCGGTGGGCACGAATTCCGCGGCGCGGCTGACGATGCCCTGGTTCTCGCGCACCCGGTTCTCGATTTCGATGGCCAGTGCCTTGTGCTCTTTCAGGTATTCACGGACGTTGTCCTTGCCCTGGCCGATGCGATTGCCGTTGTAGCTGTACCAGGCGCCAGACTTGTCCACCACATTGGCGGCCACGCCCAGGTCGATGATTTCGCCTTCGCGCGAGATGCCGGCACCATACATGATGTCGAACTCGGCCTGCTTGAACGGCGGCGCGACCTTGTTCTTGACCACCTTGACGCGGGTTTCGTTGCCGACGACCTCGTCGCCCTTCTTGATCGAGCCGATGCGGCGGATGTCCAGGCGCACGGACGAGTAGAACTTGAGCGCGTTGCCGCCGGTGGTGGTTTCGGGGTTGCCGAACATCACGCCGATCTTCATGCGGATCTGGTTGATGAAGATGACCATGCAGTTGGTCTTCTTGATGGTGGCGGTCAGCTTGCGCAGCGCCTGGCTCATCAGGCGGGCCTGCA
Source organism: Achromobacter pulmonis (assembly GCF_902859765.1). GTDB lineage: Bacteria > Pseudomonadota > Gammaproteobacteria > Burkholderiales > Burkholderiaceae_B > Achromobacter > Achromobacter pulmonis. The sequence goes on along the minus strand of NZ_CADIJV010000006.1, from coordinate 127,100 downwards.
GGCCAGGCAGCGAATCGCCCATTTCGCCTTCGATTTCGGCCTTGGGCACCAGGGCCGCGACCGAGTCGACCACGATCAGGTCGACCGACCCCGAGCGCACCAGCGCGTCGGTGATTTCCAGCGCCTGCTCGCCCGTATCAGGCTGCGAGATCAGCAGGTCGGCCAGGTTGACGCCAAGCTTCGAGGCATATTGCACGTCGAGGGCGTGTTCGGCGTCGACGAAGGCGCAGGTGCCGCCCAGCTTCTGCATTTCAGCCACGACCTGCAGGGTCAGCGTGGTCTTGCCCGAGGATTCGGGACCGTAGATCTCCACCACGCGGCCACGCGGCAGGCCGCCGACGCCGAGCGCGATGTCCAGGCCCAGCGAGCCCGTGGACACCACCTGGATGTCGTGCGAGACCTCGTTGTCGCCATAGCGCATGATCGAGCCCTTGCCGAACTGCTTTTCGATCTGCGAGAGCGCGGCGGCCAGCGCCTTGGCTTTTTCCGAAGCGGCGGCCTTGGTGGTTTTGTCGTCCATGTAGTGTCCTGTCGGGTCTGAGTCTGTAACGTATCGGATGTCGGGGCGCGGCACGGGTACCGGTCAGCGCGGGTTGTCGCAAGGGGTTGATCGAAACGGTGTCGAAGCGGTGGATCCAGGCTGCGATCAGAAAGCGATAGCGCAGATTATGGCATCGGATTGTACTGTACAAAAAAACAGTGTGCCAGGGTTTTCCACGTATTCCCTGAGTGGGCAAGCCCGGCCCCGTGTGACAGAATCGGGAAAAAAACAGGCGCTATGTCCCCATTGCGCCCCCCCCCCGGCCCGCCGCCCCGGCTATCCATCCCAGGGCGGCGTACGCGCGCCGCTGGCGCGGCGAGCTCTCCTTCTTTCGATAGCCCATGCGCATCCTGATCGCGGAAGACGACAGTATCCTGGCCGACGGCCTGTCACGCTCGTTGCGCCACAACGGCTATGCGGTCGATGCCGTGCGCGACGGCCTGGCCGCCGACTCGGCGCTGGCGGCCCAGGCCTTCGACCTGCTCATCCTGGACCTCGGCCTGCCGCAACTGGCTGGCCTGGAGGTCCTGCGCCGGTTGCGGGCCCGCAATTCGGCCCTGCCCGTCCTGATCCTGACCGCCGCCGACAGCATCGAGCAGCGCGTCAAGGGGCTGGACCTGGGCGCCGACGACTACATGGCCAAGCCGTTCGCCCTGTCCGAACTGGAGGCGCGGGTGCGCGCTCTGACCCGGCGCGGCGCCGGCGGCGGCGCCACGCTGCTCAAGCATGGCCGCCTGGTGTTCGACCAGACCGGGCGCGTAGCCATGGTCGATGACCAGACGCTCGACTTGTCCGCGCGCGAGGTCAGCCTGCTCGAAATCCTGTTGACGCGCAGCGGCCGCATGGTCAGCAAGACCCAATTGGTCGACCACCTGTGCGAATGGGGCGAGGAAGTCAGCACCAACGCCATCGAAGTCTACGTGCACCGCCTGCGCAAGAAACTCGAACCCAGCGGCGTGAAGATCGTGACGGTGCGCGGCCTGGGTTATTGCCTCGAACGGGACCAGGGTGCGGCCTACCTCGCAAGCTGAACCGCCACAGCCGGAGGCGCTCAACCAGGAAGCGCTGGATGTGATGCGGGCCGGGGCCCGCGGCCCCAGCTTTGCGCCGCCGCAGCGTTCGCTGCTGGGCGAGATCCTCGACTGGATGCTGGCGCCGCTGTTCCTGCTGTGGCCCATGAGCGTCGCCATCACCTACGTGGTGGCGCAGAACATCGCCAACGTGCCGTACGACCGCGCGCTAGCCAACAATCTGCATGTACTGACGCGCCAGGTCCATGCGCAGGACGGCCGCGCGGTGCTGCGCATGACCGATGCGGCGCGCGACGTACTGCGCGCCGATGAGACCGACAGCGTGTTCTGGCTGGCGCTGGGCAGCCGCGGCGAGTACCTGGGCGGCGACCGCGCTCTGCCTCTGCCGGCCTCGGTCGGCCAGCCGCGCCCCGGCGAAGTGCAGTACCAGGACGACACCCTGCGTGGTTTCGGCGTCCGGCTCGCGTTCACCTGGGTCGATCTGAACCTGCCCAATACGCAGCCGGCGCTGCTGATCGTGGCCGAGACGGTCGAAAAGCGCACACAACTGGCCAACGACATCATCAAGGGCGTGATCATCCCGCAGTTCGTGGTCCTGCCGATCGCCGTGCTGCTGGTGTGGTTCGGCCTGTCGCGCGGCGTGGCGCCGCTGAACGCGCTGCAACAGCGCTTGCGGGCGCGCCGGCCCGACGACCTCTCGCCCATCGATGAACGCGCCGCGCCGTCCGAGATTGCGCCGCTGGTGGCGGCCATGAATGACCTGCTCGACCGCCTCTCGGCCAACGTCCAGGCGCAACGCCGCTTCGTCGCCGACGCCGCGCATCAGCTGAAGACGCCCCTGGCCGGGCTGCGCACCCAGGCCGAGCTGGCGCTGCGCGATGCCAGCCCAGAAGAGATGCAGGCCAGCCTGCGCCAGTTGGTGACCGGCTCCGAACGCGCCACCCGGCTGGTGAATCAACTGCTGCTGCTGGCGCGGGCGGAAAACCCCAGCGCCATCGGCCTGGCCGCGACCGACCTCAATGCCATCGCCTACGAGCAGGCGATGCAGTGGGTGCCGCTGGCGCTGTCGCTCGGCACCGACCTGGGCTTCGAGGGCTCTGAAACGCCGGTGCAGATCAACGGCAACCCGCTGTTGCTGGCCGAGCTGCTCAACAACCTGATCGACAACGCCTTGCGCTATACGCCGCGGGGCGGGCACATCACGGTGCGCGTGCAGCGTCAGGGCGAACAGGGCATTCTGGAAGTGGAAGACTCCGGCCCTGGCATCGCCCCGGAAGAACGCGAGCGCGTCTTCGACCGTTTTTACCGGGTGCTGGGCACCCTGTCGGACGGCAGCGGGCTGGGCCTGGCGATCGTCCGGGAGATCGCGCAGAAACACCAGGCGACCGTGCTCATCAGCGATCATCCGACGCCCCACTCCGACCTGCCGGGCACCCGCATCCGCCTGGTGTTCCCACTCTATGCCGAGCCCGCCGGCGCCGCCGGCGACTAAGGCCGGTTCCTATCGACAAGGCGCCCCACACAGGCCACACGCCGCCGGAGGAACGCGCCACCATCCGCCATGAGTTCCCCACTCCGTCCCTAGGACTATCCCTAACTCTCCCTAATGAAGTTTCTTTTTGTTGCAATTTTAAGATTCAGGTAAGGATCGCGTCAGAACCTAGTCAGCCTCACGTTTCAACCTTGTCATAGCTCGATGTCGGTGCTGCCGGCGGAGGGTCAAGCACGGCGGAAAACCGCCGGCCAGAAAAATCGAGGAGACATCATGAGCACAACTACCATGGCAGGCCGCGGTCCATCCGCGGATCCGCGCCCGATGACCAAGGATGAACGCCGCGTCATCTTTGCCTCGTCGCTGGGCACGGTGTTTGAGTGGTACGACTTCTACCTTTACGGTTCGCTGGCCGCGATCATTGCCCAGCACTTCTTTTCCGGCGTGAACCCGACCGCGGGCTTCATCTTCGCGCTGCTGGCGTTTGCCGCCGGCTTTGCGGTGCGCCCCTTCGGCGCGCTGGTGTTCGGCCGCCTGGGCGATCTGGTCGGACGCAAGTACACCTTCTTGGTCACCATCGTGATCATGGGCCTGTCCACCTTCCTGGTGGGCGTGCTGCCCAGCTACGCCAGCATCGGCCTGGCCGCCCCCGCCATCCTGATCCTCCTGCGCCTGCTGCAAGGCCTGGCGCTGGGCGGCGAATACGGTGGCGCCGCCACCTACGTCGCCGAGCACGCGCCCCACGGCCGCCGTGGCTTCTATACGTCCTGGATTCAGACCACCGCCACGCTCGGCCTGTTCCTGTCACTGCTGGTGATCCTGGGCATCCGCACGGTCATGGGTGAAGACGATTTCAAGGCTTGGGGCTGGCGCATCCCGTTCCTGATCTCGGTCGTGCTGCTGGGCATCTCGGTGTGGATCCGCCTGCAACTGAACGAGTCGCCGACCTTCAAGCGCATGAAGGAAGAAGGCAAGGGCTCGAAGGCCCCGATCGCCGAATCGTTCGGCCAATGGAAGAACCTGAAGGTCGTGCTGCTGGCGCTGCTGGGCCTGACCGCCGGCCAGGCCGTGGTCTGGTACACGGGCCAGTTCTATGCCCTGTTCTTCCTGACGCAGACCCTGAAGGTCGATGCCAATACCGCCAACATCATGATCGCGGTCGCGCTGCTGATCGGCACCCCGTTCTTCGTGATATTCGGCGCACTGTCGGACAAGATCGGTCGCAAACCCATCATCATGGCGGGCTGCCTCATCGCCGCCGCGACCTACTTCCCGATCTTCCAGGGACTGACGCACTTCGCCAACCCCGCGCTCGAAAAAGCGCAGGCGAGCGCCCCGGTCACGGTCATCGCCGACCCGGCCACCTGCTCGTTCCAGTTCAACCCGGTAGGCACGGCTTCATTCACCAGCTCCTGCGACGTGGTCAAGTCGTTCATGGCCCGTAACTCGGTGAACTACAAGAACGAAGCGGCCCCGGCCGGTTCGGTCGCCAAGGTCAAGATCGGCAATGACGAGTTCCCCTCGTTCGAGGGCAAGGGCATGGCGCCGGCCGACTTCAAGGCCAAGACCGCCGAACTGAACACCGCCCTGACCAGCGCGATCCGCAGCCACGGTTATCCGGCCAAGGCCGACCCGGCGCAGACCAACAACGTCATGGTCGTGGTCCTGCTGACCATTCTGGTGATCTACGTGACCATGGTGTACGGCCCGATCGCCGCGATGCTGGTCGAAATGTTCCCGACCCGCATCCGCTACACCTCGATGAGCCTGCCCTATCACATCGGCAATGGCTGGTTCGGCGGCTTCCTGCCCCCGGTGGCCTTCGCCGTGGTGGCTGCCACTGGCAACATCTACGATGGCCTGTGGTATCCGATCATCATCGCGGTCATGACCCTGGTTGTCGGCACGCTGTTCGTGCGCGAATCCAAGGACAACGACATCAACACCTAACGACCATCCCCCGCCGGGCGGGACTGCTGCGCCTGCCCGGCCTTTCAAAAGCTCCCTCGGGAGCTTTTTTTTTGCCCCCTGCGCGGGCCAGGCTGATTCAGGACGCTGTCAGACCCTCACCGTTAGACTGGCGCCTCAGATTACGGCCTTGCGCCTCATCGTCCGGCGATTGATCCCCCTGCCAGGCGATTGCAGGGCTAGTGTTCTGACACCGATACCGCGTTCCCCGCGAGCCTTTTATGACGCGGTATTGTGTGCTCCCGTACCGGCCCGGCCTCTATTGAGCCGGGCCGCTTTTTTTGCGCGGCCGGAAGTGCCGGCGCAAAAAAAAGCGGCCGGAATCCGGCCGCCTCCCGATTTCCGGGCCAGACGCCTCAACGGCGCATGCCGACCCCGATGACCAGCACGCCCGCCACGATCGCGGCAATCCCGGCCCACATCGGAATCGGCACGGACTTCTCGGTCTCGGCCGTGGCCTTGACCGAGCCGACCTGCAACACGGTTTCCTCGGACTTGTAGCTAAAGCCCTTGTAGGCCAGGGCGGCAACGCCCAGCACGATCAGGATGGCGCCGACGATCTTCATGCTTCTTCTCCTATTGCACAGGGATGTCGCGGACGTTACCTCAAGGCCGATGCCCTGTCAGTGACAGAACGTGTCGCCTCGCCCCATCGTATTGCGCCGCGACGGCAAAGGGGCCCGCGTCGTATAGAATCAACCCTTTTGGCCGACGCTCATGTGGTTCAAGAATCTCAAGATTTACCGTCTTTCCTCGCCGTGGACGCTGACCGGCGAGCAGCTTGAAGAAACGCTCGCGCGGCATGCCTACCAAGCCGGCAACAACCTCGAAATGCAAAGCCTGGGCTGGGTGCCGCCGCGCGAAAACGGCGGGCTGGCCCACGTCGTGGGCGGGCAGATCCTGCTGAATCTGCGCGCCGAGAAAAAACTGCTGCCCAGCACCGTCATCAACCAGGTCGCCAAGGCGCGCGCCCAGGAAATCGAAGAGCAGCAGGGCTACAAGCCGGGCCGCAAACAGATGAAGGAAATCAAGGAGCGCGTCACCGACGAGCTGCTGCCACGCGCCTTCAGCGTGTACCGCGACACCCGCGTCTGGATCGACCCGCAGAACCACTGGCTGGTGATCGATGCCGCCGCTTCGGCCAAGGCCGACGAAGTCATCGGCCTGCTGGCCAAGTGCGTGGATCCGTTCCCGCTCGAGAACCTGTACGTCGCGCAGTCGCCGGCGTCGGCCATGACCGGCTGGCTGGCCGAGGACGAGGCGCCGTCCAACTTCAGCATCGACCAGGACACCGAATTGCGCTCCTCGGGCGAGAGCGGCGCGGCCATCCGCTACGTCAAGCACTCGATCGATGCCGACGACGTGCGCCGCCACATCCAGGCCGGCAAACAGTGCACCCGCCTGGCCATGACCTGGGCCGACCGTATCTCGTTCGTGCTGACCGAGGGCCTGGACGTCAAGCGCGTCGCGCCGCTGGACGTGCTCAAGGAAGGCAACGATACCGTCGCCGCCAATGACGACGAGAAGTTCGACTCCGACATGATGCTCATGACCGGCGAGCTGGCCAAGATGCTGGCCGAGCTGGTCGAGGCGCTGGGCGGCGAAAAGAAGATCTGATCGACGCGCGGGCTGACCGATGGGCCGCTCCCGAGGGGGCGGCCTTTTTCATGGCTGGGCGCCCGCCTCAGGCGGCCACGCTGCGGTCACGGCCTGACTGCTTGGCCTGGTACAGCGCCTTGTCGGCGCGTTCGATCAGGTAGGCATAATCCGGATGCCCATCGAAGGTCGCCACGCCAATACTGGCGGTGATGCGCAGGCTGCCCGCCTCGGGAATCACGAACGTGTGGCGGCGGATCTCCGCGCCCAGCTTTTCGGCCACCGCCAGCGCGGCCTCGCGCCCCGTGTCGACCAGCACCACCAGGAACTCCTCGCCTCCATAACGGAACACGAAATCGCTGGAGCGACAGGACTGGTGCACCACTTCGGCGAACTGGCGCAATACCTGGTCCCCGCCCGAATGGCCGTGCTGGTCGTTGATGGCCTTGAAGTGATCGATATCCAACAGCAACACCGAGAACGACGTGTGCTCGCGCGTGGCGATCAGGATTTCGCGCCCGACCACCGACGGCAGGAAGCGCCGGTTCAGCACATGGGTCAGCGGGTCGCTGCCGCTCTCGATCTCGGCCACCATGTCGAACAGGCCGTTGAGCAGGTGCTTGATGCGCGCCACCAGTTCCTGCAGTTCGCGCACCTGGTCCGGCAAGGCCTGCGGGCCGCCTTGCAGCAAGGCGGGTAGCACCACATCGTCGAGCCGCGCCACCGCGCCGGTGATCTGACGCAGCGCCGGGGCGCTCTCGAACAGCACCCCACCCTTATGCTGCAGCCACAGGCCGAACTCGGAGGCCGCCAGCCGTGGCAACACTTGCTCGGGTGCGCGGTAGTGCAGGCCGATCAGTACCGCCTGGCTCCATTCGAGCAACGCGGCGCGCTGGCGCTCGCGCTCGGTCGCGATATTCTGACCCAACGCGAACAGGCGGTAGGCCTCGTCGTTGCGGGCGCCGCGGTTGATATCGCGCATGAAGGCGCGGCTCATCTGCTCGATCGCCAGATCGAACAGATTACAGACGTATTGGGTCGCGATCGACGCCGCCACGCCATCCAGGTCACTGGCGCGCAGGCGCTGGGCGATCTCGTTCTTCAGGACCCGGGCGCCGGCCATCACCAGATGGATCGGGATGTGCACGCGCGCATGCACCTCGCCCACCTTCTTCTGCGTTGCCATCAGCGCCGCGATGTCGCCCTGGTCGCGCACGCATAGCAGGCCCCTGAGCCAGCCTTTCATGCCTTGATGCAGGCGGGAGGAGACAATCTCGTGTGACAGGCGCGGGCCAGCCTCGGCATCGGCCAGCAGGGTGGAATAGAAAGCGGCGACCAATTCGTCGGCGCTGTCGGACACCACCGCCGCCACCTGGCCTCGGGTATACGAATCGACCGAGGAATAGACCGCCTGCCAGGCATGGGTGTTTGACGCGCTCAGGTAGCACGCCTGCCCGGCGGGCTCAGGAGACGACGGAACTGCGCGACTGCTCGAAGACATAAGACCATCCGACCGAAGATTCCACGGCGTGTCTCGGAACGACACGCGACAGGAAAAACCAGCGCGGATTATGCTTGAAATCGCTGGCGACGGCCCTCGCGGCGGCCGTGCCACGCTGTCCCGCGGACGTCTTATTCCAGACCGTGGAACACCGAATCATCGGGACCGATATGCGACGGATGCTGCCACGTCACGTCACGCAGCGAATGCTGCACCAGCCCTTCCACGCCCAGCAGCACGGCGAAGATGGCCATGCGGATGGGAATGCCGTTGTCGGTCTGGCGGAAGATCGCCAGGCGCGGATCATGGTTCAGGTCCACGCTCAAGTCGTTGGCGCCCGGCCGGCTGTCGCGCGGCAGCGGATGCATGACGATGGTGTCCGGGCCGCAGTAGGCGTCGATGATGGCGCGGTTGATCTGGAAGTCGGGCGTGTAGCCTTCGTTCTCTTCGTTGGCGAAGCGCTCTTTCTGCACGCGCGTGGCGTAGATCACGTCGGCGCCCGCCAGTCCCTCTGCCAGCGAGGTCTTCTGCTCGATGACATTGCCGTTGCGGCTGGCCTGCTCGATGATATAGGACGGCATTTCCAGGCCCTTGGGCGACACCAGCGAGAACTTGACGTTCTTGTACAGCGCCATCAGCTTGATCAGCGAATGCACGGTACGGCCGTATTTCAGGTCGCCGACCATGGCGATGTGGGCGCCGTCCAGCAGCTTGCCCAGGCGCGAGAACTCGGTCAGGATCGTGTACAGGTCCAGCAGGGCCTGGCTGGGGTGCTCGCCGGGGCCATCGCCGCCGTTGACCACCGGGATATTGGTGGCCCGCGCGAATTCAGCGACCGAACCCTGGTCCGGATGGCGGATCACCATGGCGTCGACATAGCCGCTCATGACGCGGCTGGTGTCATAGATGGATTCACCCTTGGCCATCGACGAGAACGTGAAGCCGGTAGTGTCGCAGACCGAGCCGCCCAGGCGGCAGAAAGCCGAGCCGAAACTGACACGGGTACGCGTGCTGGCCTCGAAAAACAGGTTGCCGAGCACTGCGCCTTCGAGCACGCGCGAGACCTTCTGGCGCCGCGCGATGGGCTGCATCATGTCGGCAACGCGGAACAGATCCTCGACCGAATCGCGGGTGAACTGGTCGACCGACAGCAACTGATGCTTGCCCTCCACGGCGATGCGATCACGCAGCGGGCCCTCTTGTACGCTTTGCGTATATTTTTCGAGCAAGACGCCGTTCTGCACGATTTCGCTGACAAAACGCTGCACCACTTCCGGCATCGCGCGGAATTCCTGCGACCCCTCCGGCAGCAGCCAGGTATCCAGGGCGCGGCGCTTCACGCCGATCCGGGTCGCGAAGACATCGCGCGTGAGATTCAGGCGGCGCATGGCGTCGCGCAGGAAGGCTTGCTGGGAAATGGTCATGACAGGTCCCGGATAGAGGGTTTATATACGCACTGCGCATATTATTCTCAACGCAAGTGCGTGTCCAACACTTTTGCGCACACGGGTTTTCCCTGGAAAATCAGGTCCGGGCGTAGGTCGTCAACTGTTGCGCGGGATCCGTCGCGGCCTGGCCGGCCGCCAGCCAGCAACCGGCGCAGAACGCCAGCGCACTGGCCAGATAGCAAAGCAGGGCCAGCCATTGCGCCGGCAAGTGGCCACGCGTCGACCGACCGGTGTAGCCCTGGCGCAACAGGCTGATCTGCGCCACGTAGGCGAACCCGACACCCAGGCAGGCCGCCAGCAGGCCAGCCAGCAATAACAACAAAGGCAATTGCAGGTCGGGGGCGGCGATATCGCCGCCCACCATGCCCAGCGCAAACGCCGCCAGGCCCAGCGCCGCGATGCCGTTGAGCCAGCCCAGAAAGCGAAAGGCGCCCGCCAGCAACGCAAACGGCAGGCCGGCGGCGCGCATCTGCGGGGCGCGCGGATCCATGCCTAGCCGTCCTTGCGGCAGACCGGCGTGGCACTCTGGATCGAGGCGCGCGCGGCGGCGATCTCGGCCGCGTCCCAACGCCCTTCGCCGAGCACCGTGACCGTCACTTTGGCCTTGGCCGGGCCATCGGCTTCAGCCGAGATCAATTCGAGGATCTTGGCGGTTTCACCCACCTTGTAGACCTGCACTTCGTCGGGGGCGCCCTTCTCGCCCAGGACGTGTTTCCAGGCATAGGTCACGTGGTACGGGTGCTGCACGTTGACGTGGCAGGTGCGCACATATTCGCCGGCGCGGCGGAACGCCGCCTGGTAATTGGTATCCACGATGAAGGTGTCTTTCACCACGGTGTCCGACTCATAGACACCGGTGCTGGCGCAGCCGCCCAGCACCGCCATCAACGTGACACCCACCCATACAGACTTGCGCATGATTCTTCCTGCCTTCGGATTCGGACTCCCGCGATTATGCCAGCGGCCACAAAAAGGCCACGCCCGAAATGCCGCAACATTTCCGCGTGGCCCTGGTCGCGCCCTTGGCGCGTGGGACGTCAAGCCCCTTATTTGGTCGCGGCGCCCTCAATCTTTTCACCGCCGCGCTGGATGTCCTTGCCGGCCCCTGCAACGGTATTGCACCCCGCCGACATGGCAGCGATCGAAAGCAGCATGACGAGAATCACTTTGTTCTTCATTGGACATCTCCTATCGAGGCGTGGAAACCGAAGCCAGCATACCGCAAAGGCCGCGATTTGCGCAGCCGCGCGCACAGCGGCCACGCGATCGCCCACCCCAGTGCGCGCCTGTCGCGTATTTGGCGGCAATGGATTAGGATGCGGAAATGACCAAGAAACACGTATCGGAAAACAACGGCGGCTCCCCCCAGCCCTGGGGCTGGGAACAGCCGCAATGCCGGGGGCAGGCGGCATTGGCCCTCTTCATCGACGATCTGCACCGCATCCTCCAGGCACACACGGCCGGCCAACTTGCCGCCAGCAGCACGCTGGCCGATGCCCAGCAGCAGGTCGACGACCTGCTGGCCCGATACAACGGCATTGCCGCCGCGCCCGATATCTTCCTTGGCCAATCGGTGCAGCTCAAGGAAGGCGTCGATCGTGACGGCGTCTCGCATACGGTACCCATTTTTTCGGCGCGGCTGAAGCAATCGCTGGTTGCGATGCTGGGACAAGGCCCCGGCTGACCCGGCATCGGACGTACCTCCAGAACAGCTCTACCAGAAAGGGAGACCGCAGAATGAATACAGACAATGTCGTAGAGTTCCTCCGCCTGCTGTCGCTGGACGTTTCGCTGGGCGCCGCCGCCCAGCACGCCGCCAGCCAGGCGGATGCGCCTCTGGCCTTGGCGCGACTGGCCACCGCGCACGGCCTGCCCTGCAGCGCCGCTGACTGGTCGGTATTCGCTTGCGATTGTCTCGATGGATCGGATGGTGCGCATGCCGCCGACCTGCCCAATGAAGCCAGGATCTGGCAGTTGGTGCAGGACCCCGGCCAGGGCACCGCCATGCCAGCCAGCGCCATCACCCGGGTGATCGGCATCGCCACGCAGCCCGATGGCCCGGCGGTGGTCGGCCATGTGGTCAACGACCTGGCGCCACGCCCGCCACAGGGTTCCTCCTCGTATCCCCGCGGCTCCTGAACCCGCTCAACGCGCCGCCAGGAACGCCGCCACGCCTGCCGCGGCGACCACGCCGCTGGCCATGCAGGCGGTCAGCAGATAGCCCCCCGTGGGCGCTTCCCAGTCCAGCATTTCGCCCGCGCAGAATACCCCGGGCGCCGCCCGCACCATCAGTCCCGGCGTCAGTGCCTCGAAGCGGACTCCGCCCGCCGTGCTGATGGCCTCATCAATGGGCCGCGGACGCTCGAGCCGCAGCGGCAAAGCCTTGATCAGCCTCCCCAGTTGCGCCGGGTCGCGGAAAGCCTCGGGCCCGGCACACTCACGCAACAAACCGGCCTTGACGCCCGTCAGCCCCAGGCGGCTCTGCAGATGGCTCGACATCGAGCGCGCACCACGCGGATGGGTCACCGCCGCCAGCACTTTTTCGCCGCTCCAGCCGGGCGCCAGGTCAAGCAAGGCGATGGCGTGCCCGGTGGCTTCGATCCGGTCGCGCAAGCCGGCCGACAAGGCATACACCAGGCTGCCCTCGATGCCACTTTCCGTGACCACGAATTCCCCCTGGCGGGCATGCCCGGGGCCGGCCGCGCCGACACAGCGCAGGGTGACCGATTTGACCGGCTGGCCAGCGTGGCGCTGGCGGAAATGTTCCGACCAGCCCACCTCGAAACCGCAATTGGCGGCGCGCAACGGCGCCGTGGCGATGCCGTGCGCGGCCAATCCCGGCAGCCAGGCGCCATCCGATCCGAGCCTGGCCCAACTGCCCCCGCCCAGCGCCAGCACCACGGCGTCGGCATCCCGTGCCAGACCCCCGTCCGGCGCCTGGAAGCGCAACCCGGCCGCGCTGGGCGCCACCGCCGCCGGCCAACCGAGCCAGCGATGACGCATGTGGAATCGCACGCCAGCGGCGCGCAGCCGGGCCAGCCAGGCTCGCAGCAGCGGCGCCGCTTTCATCTCGGCGGGGAAGACGCGGCCCGACGACCCCACGAAGGTTTCGATGCCAAGTTGCTGCGCCCATAGGCGCAGGCCATTGGCGTCGAGTTCGCGCAACCAGGGGGCAATCTGCGCGGCGCGTTCACCATAGCGCGCCAGGAACGGCGCGGCAGGTTCGCTATGCGTCAGATTCAGGCCGCCGCGGCCGGCCATCAGGAATTTCCGGCCGACCGACGGCATGGCGTCGTAGACATCGACCTGCGCGCCCCGCGCAGCCAGACCCTCGGCCGCCATCAGGCCGGCCGGCCCGCCACCGATGACGGCCACGCGCTTGCCGGACAGGTTGATGGCGACATCGAGGGGATGCGGATGCGTAGACATGGAAACACGATTCGGAAAAGCCGGGGCGAGACACGCCGGCGGGGCTGCGATTGTCGCACGCGTCCCCGCCCCCCCCTGCGGCAACCGGACAGGCCAGTGCCACGCGGGGAGCATTTTTTCATCGCCACCGCCAAGCCATTGATATGGCGGCGATATTGGCAGATGCGCAGCGCCTATCCCAAGGCTTGTCCACAGTCGCTGTGGGTAACTACGATGCCCCCTCGCTTCCCGTCCTCAGCGCGCCGGGCGTAACCGCTAGGCGTTGCCGGCGGCCCGCATCGGCCCCGGCCAGGGCTCGGCATCGAGCTGCAGGCGCAATTCCTGGTATTCGCCATCGACGCCCACCGAACGCAGCAACCCGGACCCCAAGGCCTGACCCAGCGCGCGGCGGCAAAGGGTTTCAGGATCGTCGGACAAGGACTGGAACACCCCATCGGGAATGCGCAGCCGCAGCAGCGCCTGGGGATCGCCGCGCTCGGCGGGACGGCCGATGTGGACATGCGCGGGATAGCCGTGCGGGCACCACAGGCCCACATGGTACTTGCCGTCGACGCCGGTATCGGCGACATAGCCGGGATGATCGTATTTTGCCGTGCCCATGGACCCTCCTCACAGGTCGCGCAATCGCGCGCTTGAGCCATGGTAGCGCAGCGCCCGGCCCCTGTGCGGCCACCTACACCCGGGAAACTCCGGGCTGGAACGATGGCTTGATGCAGGGCAAGCAGCGGACGAAAAAAAACCGCGACGGATGTCGCGGTTTTCTGCTGGGCGGGCGGCGGGCCTTGATGCGGGCCACGCCGGGCGCCGGTACTGCTTGAAACTGGTTGCGGGGGCAGGATTTGAACCTACGACCTTCGGGTTATGAGCCCGACGAGCTGCCAGACTGCTCCACCCCGCGTCTGATGTGTGAATCATACATCATTTTGAAATCTTGTGCAGCGCACCGACGCCACCAGGCCCATTATTTTTGTCTGCCAGGCCCGGCAGGCGGGCGGCGAAGGCCAAAATCCGGGCTATCGCGCCGGGCGGTTGCAGGCAGATCACTTCGGCCCGGACCAGGGCGGTCAGGATCACCGACGCCCGCTCGGCCAGGTAGTGGCTCTCGCCCGCATGCAGGCGCGCGGGAGGCGCCAGATACCTGCCGTGCGGCAGTTCCGACCGATATGGCGGCTCGGCCACCACCAGGCTGCCGCTGACGCAAACCACGGTCGCCCCGGCTCGCAGGCGGAGCGGGCGGCTGGCGCCGCAGAGAAGTTCGAAACGTTGCGCGTGCGGCTGAGGGGCAAGAAAAAGGGCCATGGGTATCTCCAATCTGACCCCCACAGTCTGCGCCAGCCCTGCTTTGCGCAACAGCCACACAATTCCCCTTTCTGTACCGATGCAGCCTATCGATTTCAGCACTGTTATGGTGTACTTTGCGGAAATCTGTGCCTACCCTCAAACCCACCCTAGGGAGCATGATCGGCGCATGGACCCGCAACCGCTATATCTACGCTTGGCGAACCATTACCGGCGCGCCATCCAGACCGGGGTCCTGGCCCCGGCGCAGCGCATGCCGTCGGTGCGCGCCCTGGTGCGCACTCACCAAGTCAGCCTCTCCACCGCGCTGCAGGCTTGCCGGCTGCTCGAGGACGACGGCCTGATCGAGGCCCGCCCGCGTTCCGGCTATTTCGTCCTCAAGCCGCGCCGCAACAGCATCCCGCCCGTCGATGAGCCGGATATCCGCCAGGCCCTGGGCAGCGCCCAGTATGTCGGCATCCATGACCGCGTCTCGGATTTCATCGCCAAATGCGAAGCCCACCCGGTCAGCGCCAATTTTGCGCTGGCCGCGGCGGTGCCCGAGGCCTACCCGATGGAAGAACTGAAGCAAGCGATGATCCGCACGCTGCGACATTCGCCCCACGTGCTGGTCAGCCCGGTGCCGCCGCAAGGTCATCCGCACCTGCGCGCGGTGCTGGCGCGGCGCGCCCTGGCCAACGGCATCAATGCCACGCCCGATGACGTGATCGTCACGCACGGCTGCATCGAGGCCCTCAACCTGGCGTTGCGCGCGGTGGCGCGTCCGGGCGACACCATCGCCGTCGAATCGCCCACCTACTTCGGCCTGCTGCAGATCCTGGAAAGCCTGGGCATGCGCGCCCTGGAGATCCCCACCAGCCCACAGCACGGCCTGTCCATCGAGGCGCTGGACCTGGCCTTCCAGACCCATGGCAACATCCGCGCGGTGGTGGTGGTGCCGAATTTCCAGAATCCGCTGGGTTGCGTCATGCCCGATGCCGAAAAGGCCCGCCTGGTGGCCCTGTGCGAGCGCCAGCAGGTGCCGCTGATCGAGGACGACACCTATGGCGCCTTGAACGACGACGACACGCCGCTGGCGGCGGCCAAGTCCTGGGACCCGACCGGCAACGTCATTTATTGCTCATCGCTGCACAAGACACTGGCGCCGGGCATGCGCCTGGGCTGGCTGCTGGGAGGCCGCTGGAAAGCCCGCATCGCCATGCTGAAATTCGCGCAGAGCCGGCCCAATGAACCGCTGGCACAGATGGCGGTGGCCGACTACCTCGGTTCGCGCGCGTATGACCGCCACCTGACGCGATTGCGCCGGCAATTGAAGACACAGCGCGACCAGACCGCCGAGGCCATCGCTGCGCATTTCCCGGCGGGCACGCGCCTGAGCGTGCCCCGCGGCGGCATGCTGCTGTGGGTGGAAATGCCGGACGGCCGCTCGGGACTGGAAGTGTTCGAGGCGGCCCTGCGTCAGGGGATACGGGTGGCGCCAGGCGCCATGTTCTCCAACAGTACGCGCTACAACCATTTCCTGCGCATCAGCTGCGGCCAGCGCCATTCCCCCGAGCTGGCGCGGGCCTTGGCCACGCTGGCGCGCATCGTGAGCGAACGCCAGTCATGAACCCGCACTTGCACCAGTTCATCATCGACTACGGCCTGTGGGCCGTGCTGGGCGGAACGCTGCTCGAAGGTGAAAGCGTGGTGGTGCTGGCGGGCTTCCTGTCGCACCAGCGGCTGCTGCACCTGCCCTACGTCATGCTGTGCGCATTCGCCGGCTCATTCCTGGCCGACCAGGGCCTGTTTCTCCTGGGCCGGCGATACCGCGAGCACCGCTACGTGCGGCGGATCCGCGCCCAACCCGCGTTCGGCAAGGCGCTGGCGGCCATCGACCGCTATCCGCACGGGTTCATCCTGGCGCTGCGCTTCCTGTACGGCCTGCGCACGGTGGGGCCCGTCGCGCTGGGCGTGTCGCAGGTCTCACCCATGCGCTTCCTGGTGCTCAACGCCATCGCCGCCGCCATCTGGGCGGTGTGCTTCAGCCTGTTGGGCTATGTGTTCGGGCAGACCATCGAGTCCCTGCTCGGCCGCATGCACGGCGTTGAAACCAAGCTGGCGGTGGCGGTCGCCATCGGGGCCGCGGTATGGCTGGCTTACCACCTGTATGCGCGCCGGCGGCAGCGTTGAAGGCGCGGCTCAGAACACCAGCTCGCCGTTGGCCCGCAGTACGTGGCGGCGGCGCGCCTTGCGATACAACCGGCCGATGAAGGGCAGCAGCGCCAAGCGCCGCAGGACCGGATGGCGCTGGTCGAAGTCATGCCAGGCCTTGAAGCCATGGCCCAGGCGCTCCCAGCTCTGGCGCGCCTCGGGGGAGAGCTTGCCGGGGTCGAACGCCGCCAGCTTTGCCGCTTCCGAGACCCGGGCCGCGAGGCCACGGCCCCGGTCTTGCAATGGATACTGATTCCGCATGGGCCGGCATATTACCCGGCTTGCGAGACCTCTGCCGGCCCCTGTTGCGGCGCATCCACGCACGTTGTGGACGCCGATTTTGACCGTGCTTTACAAGCCTTTGTAAACAAAGGAAAAAGGCTTCCTATGCCCGCGCTATCCCAAGGCTTGTCCACAGAAGTTGTGGGTAACTCCGGCGGTTGTGGGTCCTATTTAAATGCCGCGACGATCTGATCGCGCACACTCTCGAAACCCGCCACGTATTGCGGATTCTCGGAACGGGCCAGCAGGCTGGAATAGTTCTGTTCGAGCTGCGCTTCGATCGCTTCGCGCAGGCCGGGCGAGGCCTTGGCCAGGTGCAGCATGGTCAGCAGCGCCGTATTGAGCGCGTCGATACGGCCGCCCTGATGCGAGATGGTATGCACGATGACGGCGATTTGTTCCTGGGTTTCCACGGGTAAGTCTCCTGGCAATGAAGTCGGCGCGAATCCTAGCATGGGCGCGCCGCCGTGCTGGGCAAGTCGGGCGGCCCGCGCTAGCATGAAGCGTAGCGCGGCACGCCCTCGGCGTGTGGCGCAACCGGAGCACACCCATGAAGACGATCGACAATTATGTGCCTCCCGACGCGGCCTCGCTGCGGCGCCTGCAGGAACGGCTGGGCTACAACGACGCGCAAATGGCCGAACTGGCCGGGCTGGACGAAGCGGTGCCATGGGCCAGCTACGTCGGCGGGCCGCAGCCGCGGGCCCTGGGCCGGCAACGGCTGCTGGCGATGGCCGCCCGCCTGACCCTGGACGAACCCGCCTGGCGGCAGGTGCTGGCGGCGATGCGCGATGCCGGCGCGCAGTTCGACTACGGCACGCCCGACACGCCTGCCCCATCCCCGGCGCCGGTTCCGGCGCCCGAGGAAGAAACCAAGTTCGGCATGCGCTTGATCAGCGACCGCGGCGCGTTCCACGAAATGGAGCAATTGCGCGAGTTCGCCCACCATGTCCATGCGTTCGGCGCCAGCGACCTGGTGCAGGCGGCGCGCTATGACAGCGGCGCCGACCTGTGCCGCCTCACGTTGTCGCCGCCGCGGCCGGAAGATGCCGCGCGCCGCGACCGGGTGTTCGACGCGGCCTCCAGGACCCTCACACGCTTTGCCTTCGACGGCCGGATCTACCGCGGCGGCCTGCCGCCCGAATCCGACGGCTGACGCGCGCATTGACGCGCGCCGCGCCGCGCCTGTATGGTCGGGCGCATGAACCAACGCCTAGACGCCATCGACCGGCAACTGCTCAGCCTGCTGCAGGCCAACGCCCGCGAACCCGCCGCCATCCTGGCGCGCAAGCTCGGCCTGGCGCGCACCACGGTGGTGGCGCGTATCGCCCGTCTCGAACGCGAACACATCGTGGCGGGCTACGGCGTGCGCCTGGGACGCCTGCTCGAAGAGGCCGCGGTGCGCGCCTATTGCTTCATCAGCGTGCTGCCCAAGACCCCCGCGGCCGTGATACGCGAACTGGAGAAAATGCCCGAGGTCGAGGAGGTGTCGTCGGTCAGCGGCCCTTATGACTACCTGATCTTCCTGCGCTGCGAGACCCATGAACAGTTGGACGAACTGCTCGACCGCATCGGCCTGATCGATGGCGTGAAGCAGACGCAGACCTCCATCGTGCTCAGCCGCAAGGTCGACCGCCGCAGCGCGGTCGGCGCCCCCTGAAGCGCCCGCCGCGTGGCCCGGCGCCTCGCGCCCACATTCGCGGCGTCGTGACGGCCGCCCGATCCGGGCGGCATAATGTTGTAATGTGATTTGTCGCCTTTCACGGATCCAACATGTTCGCACGCCTTGCCCTCGCCTCCGCCTTGCTCGCCCTGCTGGCCGCCTGTTCCAGCATGAGCGAAGTGACGTCCACCGGCAAGAACACCTACAGCGTCACCTTTAGTTCCGGCACGCAGCTGCTGACCTGGGTCGAAATCAAGAACCAGGCGCTGCAGCGCGCCGACCAGTACTGCCAGTCCATCGGGCGCAAGCTGCAAAAGCCGGCCATTACGTCCAACCATGCCACCGGCCTGGGCTCCAAGCGCGCCACCGTCACGTTCGAATGCGGCGAGATCGAGCCGCCGAAGAACGCGCAGCCGTAAACGCACCAGGCCGTCGACCGGGAACACATCTTGAACACTCCCCCGCCCGTGGGCATCACCATGGGGGATGCCGCTGGCATCGGCCCCGAAATCGTCGTCAAGGCCTGCGCCCAGGGCCTGAATGCCCCTTGCGTGGTGTACGGCGATGCCGGCGCCCTGCGCCGCGCGGCCGCCGCGCTGGGCGCGCGCCTGGCAATCCGCGAGATCGCCCATGTCGGCCAGGCCGACGGCAACGCCGGCCACATCGAGGTGGTCAACTGCGGCCCCGCCCTGCCGGCCGACCTGCCTCATGGCGAGGTCAACGCCGCCGCCGGACGCGCCGCCTATGACTATGTCTGCGCCGCCATCGACGATGCCCGGGCCGGTCGCATCCGCGCCATCGTCACGGCGCCGCTGAACAAGCAATCCATGCACGCCGGCGGCATCGACTATCCCGGCCATACCGAGATCCTGGCCGAGCGCTCCGGCACCCGCGACTTCGCCATGATGCTCGCCAACGACGAACTGCGCGTGCTGCTGGTGACCATCCACGTCGCACTGGCGGACGTCATGGCGCGCATCACCCCCGAAGCCGAGTTGACCGCCATGCGGCTGGCTGACCGCGCCTGCCGCCAGATGGGCATCGCCCGGCCGCGCGTGGCGGTGGCGGGCCTGAATCCGCACGCGGGCGAAGGCGGCAAGTTCGGCCGCGAAGACCTCGACATCATCGCGCCGGCCATCGACCGCGCGCGCGCCGAAGGCATCGACGCCAGCGGCCCCTGGCCCGGCGACACTGTCTTCATGCGCGCCCGCCGCGGCGAGTTCGACATCGTGGTGGCCCAGTACCACGACCAGGGCCTGATCCCCGTGAAGTACCTGGGGGTGGACCATGGCGTCAACGTCACCGTCGGCCTGCCGTTCGTGCGCACCAGCGTCGATCACGGCACCGCCTTCGATATCGCCGGCAAGGGCGTGGCCGATCAGGCCTCGCTGATCGCCGCGTTCGACCTGGCCCTGGCCATGGCGCCCTGAGCCGGCAAAGGCCCGGCAGGCGGACACCCGCCCCGGCCTGCCCGCGGCCTTGCCCGCCCCCGCGTCTACAATACGGCCCGATTCCGGCGCGCACGGCGCGCCGCCGCTTTCCGTCATCCCCCCTCTACCCCCTCCATGTCACGCCTTGTCCGTCTCCTGCCCGACCGCTTCACCCTCTACCTGATCTGCACCGTCATCATCGCCAGCATCGTGCCCGCCCATGGGCAAGGCGTGGTGGTGTTCGGCTGGATCACCAACATCGCGGTCGGCCTGCTGTTCTTCCTGCACGGCGCGCGCCTGTCGCGTGAAGCCATCATCGCCGGCCTCACGCACTGGAAGCTGCATCTCACCATCTTCTCGGCCACCTTCCTGATGTTCCCGCTGCTGGGCCTGGCGCTCAAGCCGGTGTTGGAACCACTGGTCACGCCCGAGCTGTACCTCGGCATCCTGTTCCTGTGCTGCCTGCCGGCCACGGTGCAGTCGGCCATCGCCTTTACCTCCATGGCGCGCGGCAACGTCCCGGCGGCGGTGTGCAGCGCCTCGGCCTCGAGCCTGCTGGGCATCTTCCTGACGCCGTTGCTGGTCGGCACCGTGGTCGCCAACGCCGGCAGCGCGCCGATCTCGTTCGACGCGGTTGGCAAGATCATGCTGCAACTGCTGTTGCCGTTCGTGCTGGGGCAAGTTGCGCGCCGCTGGATCGGCGCCTGGGTGCACAAGCGCAAGGCAATGCTGAAATTTGTCGACCAGGGCTCGATCCTGCTGGTGGTCTACACCGCGTTCTCGGAAGCCATCAACGAAGGCCTGTGGAGCGCCACGCCGGTCCCGGCGCTGCTGGGCCTGGTCGTGTGCTGCGCCGTCATCCTGGCGCTGGCGCTGGGCCTGTCGGCGCTGGCCGGCAAGGTGTTCGGCTTCAACCTGCCGGACCGCATCACGTTGCTGTTCTGCGGCTCCAAAAAGAGCCTGGCCAGCGGCATTCCCATGGCCCAGGTACTGTTCGCCGGCCATGCCGTCGGCGCGATCGTGCTGCCGCTGATGCTGTTCCACCAGATCCAGCTGATGGTCTGCGGCGTGCTGGCCGCGCGCTACGGCAAGCGACCCGAAACGGAAGCGTGAATCCGCCACACAAGCAAAAAAACGCGCCCGAGGGCGCGTTTTTTGTGGGCGGCACACCTCAGTACATGTCGCGCGGCTGCGCGCCAGAGAAGTTCAGGAAGCGCGTGCTCGAACCCTGGAAGGTCAGGCGCACCGTGCCGATCGGGCCGTTACGCTGCTTGCCGATGATGATCTCGGCGGTGCCCTTGTCCGGCGAATCGGGGTTGTAGACCTCGTCGCGGTAGATGAACAGGATCACGTCGGCGTCCTGTTCGATGGCGCCCGATTCGCGCAGGTCGCTCATCACGGGGCGCTTGTTGGGACGCTGCTCCAGGCTGCGGTTCAGCTGCGACAGCGCGATAAGCGGACAGTTCAGCTCCTTGGCCAGGCCCTTGAGCGAACGGCTGATTTCCGACACTTCGGTGGCGCGGTTCTCGCCCGAGCCGTTGCCCGACATCAACTGCAGGTAGTCGATGATGATCAGGCCGAGCTGGCCGCACTGACGCGCCAGGCGGCGCGCGCGGGCGCGCACTTCCATCGGGCTGAGGGCAGGCGATTCGTCGATGTAGACCTGCGCGTCCTGCATCAGCTGCACCGCGTGGGTCACGCGCGGCCAGTCCTCGGCGATCAGCTTGCCGGTGCGCATGCGGTGCTGGTCCAGCAGGCCGACCGAACCCAGCATACGCATGGCCAATTGCACCGCGCCCATTTCCATCGAGAACACTGCCACCGGCAGGCCTTCCTCGATAGCCACGTGTTCGCCGATGTTCATCGAGAACGAGGTCTTGCCCATGGACGGGCGGCCGGCCACGATGATCAGGTCGCCGCCTTGCATGCCCGAAGTCATCTTGTCGAGATCGGTAAAGCCAGTGGGCACGCCGGTCACATCGGAGGTGCTTTCGCGGTGGTAGAGCTCGTCGATGCGTTCCACCACCTGTGTCAGCAGCGGCTGGATCTCCTGGAAGCCGGCGGCGCCGCGCGCGCCTTCCTGGGCGATCTGGAACACCTTGGACTCGGCCTCGTCCAGCAACTGGCGCGCTTCCTTGCCCTGCGGATTCATGGCGGCCGAGGAGATCTCGTCGGCGATCGACACCAGCTTGCGCAGCATGGCGCGCTCGCGCACGATCTCGCCGTAGCGGCGGATGTTGGCGGCCGACGGCGTGTTATGAGCCAGCGCGTTCAGGTAGGCCAAGCCGCCGGCGTCCTCGGCCTTGCCGGCGCTGACCAGCGATTCGTGGACGGTAATGACGTCGGCCGGACGGGCCAGGCCGATCAGCCGGGCAATGTGGTGCCAGATCAGCCGGTGGTCGTGGCGATAGAAGTCTTCTTCGACCAGCACGTCGGCAATGCGGTCCCAGGCGGCGTTGTCGAGCAGCAGGCCCCCCAGCACCGATTGTTCCGCCTCAATGGAATGGGGAGGAACGCGCAGGTATTCGAGCTGGGAATCGGCAGGAGTATTCATGGCTTCAATAGTAACGGCTGCAGGATATCCGCAACGCGGAAGAAACCCTGCACATCGCGTGACGGCAGACGGCCCAAAAGCGGCCGCAGCGGCGTGGCGATGAAAGACAGCAGCCGGGCCAGGCGGCGCAAGCGCGCCTTGACCTCGGGGTCGGGATTGCACTCGAAATAGACCTCGAGCGCCAGTTTACCCAAGGCACGGCCGACCTCATCGGGCAACTTGCGCAAGGACGCCAGCGAGGCCAGCATCTGGAACAGGTCGTAGGCCTGGGCCAACGGGCGCGACAGGGTCGAGCCGATGTTTTCCTCGAAGTCGATGCGCCACAACTCGCCATTTTGCAAGGTGATGTTGCGAATCTGGGCGCCGCCGTGCCACAGCCCGCGGCCGTGGAAGTCGGCCAGATCGGTCGCGGCCGCGCGCGTCAGCCACAGGCGCGAGGTGTTGTCTTCGTTGCGGATCAAATCGGCCAGATCCTCGCCGACGAACTCCAGCACCAGCAATCCGTCTTCCTGCCACCAGACCTCGGGCACGCGGCAACCCGCCTGCAGCAGTTGCCGCAGGCGCCGGGCCTCGTGTTCGAGCCCATTGCGCAGCAGGATGCCAGGCCGCGGAAATTCCCCCAGGAACAGCTTGCAGCCCAGCCCCAGGAACAACGCGCGCGCATAACGCAGCACGTAGCTCACGCCACTGGCCAGGCCCGGGCGCCGGCGCTTGATAATGCAGCGCACGCCATCGATGGTCGCATCGCGCACCGACGGCTCGCGGTCGGCGTCCAGGCTGTCGAGCCAGGCGCGCAATCCGGCGGGGGCGTTGTGGTGGACGGGCGGCTGGGTCAAGAGGTCCTCGGAGGAAACAACGTGTGATACAGGCGTGCAGCCCGCAAGACTACACGCAAATGGCGGCGGGGTAACGCGAAGAAAAACCGGCGTAAAGAAAAAAGCCGGCACGCGGGCCGGCTTTTTTCTACCGCGGGGTCAGGCTTACGACAGTTCGCCTTCGACCAGCACGGTGACGTCGACGAGGACGTCGGCGTGCAGGGCAACCTGCACCGGGTACTCGCCGACGGCCTTCAGTTGGCCATTGGCCATGCGCACCTGGGCCTTTTCGATGCCTTCGAAACCGGCCTTTTTCAGACCTTCGGCGATGTCGGCGTTGGTCACCGAGCCGAACAGGCGGCCGTCGACGCCAGCCTTCTGGACGATCTTCAGCTGGTAGCCGTTGACGCGCTCACCCAAGGCCTGGGCGGCGGCCAGCTTCTCGGCCTGGATCTTTTCCAGTTCGGCGCGGCGCGCTTCGAATTCCTTCAGGGCGGCGTCGGTTGCGCGACGGGCCTTCTTCTGGGGAATCAGGAAGTTGCGGGCGTAGCCATCACGCACGCGGACGACTTCGCCGAGGTTACCCAGGTTGACGACTTTTTCGAGCAGAATAACTTGCATTTCAGTGCCCCGGATTAGTTGTGGTTGTCGGTGTAAGGCAACAGGGCCAGGAAGCGCGCGCGCTTGATGGCGGTGTCCAGCTGGCGCTGGTAGATTGCCTTGGTGCCGGTCAGACGAGCCGGGATGATCTTGCCGTTTTCTTGCACGAAGTCGCGCAGGGTGTCGAGATCCTTGTAGTCGATCTCTTCGACGCCGGCGGCGGTGAAGCGGCAGAACTTACGACGCTTGAAGAGCGGGTTCTGCTGCGTGAATTTGCGTTTTTCCTTGCGTTTTCCGAAGAAAGCCATGATATGTGCCTCTATGTTTGAGGGGACCGGGTCAGCCTTGATCGGGCCCGACTCCCCATAACCTATCCGTATTCCGACGGCGCTTACGCGCCCCTTGCCCTTTTCCCGTCAAGCCACCAGCGGATCGCGCCCTGCGCTGCCGCTGATCCGACGCGCCTGCTGCAGATGCAGCTTGAACTTCACCGAGTCCTTGCGCACCGGGGCCAGAAACCCCTGCACGTGCAATTCGGACCCCAGCGCCGTTCCTTGCAACAGCAACGCCAGATCGCCCAGTGCCACGGCCGAGATCGTCAGTTCGACACGGCGCGGATGGCCGGCTTCGATGACCTCAGATTCGTGCGCCAGCACCATTTCCAGGGCTGGCAAACCGGCAGGCGTGTGGCGCAAAGGCTCGCATTCGAGAACGCGGGCGCTGAGTTCCAGCTTGTTCATCCTGCCAGGCACCGAGGGGACTTCATGGGATGGGCTACTCGCGTGAGCCCTGCTTACTCGGCCGGGGCCGCGACAGCTTCGGCCGAAGCCTTGCGGGCTTCTTCGCGTTCGACCGACTTCATCATGATCGAGGGAGCGGTCTGGGCCTTCTTGGTCTTGATGACCAGGTGGCGCAGCACGGCGTCGTTGTAGCGGAACGAGTGTTCCAGTTCATCCAGCGTGGCTTGGCCGCACTCGATGTTCAGGCAGACGTAGTGAGCCTTGACGAGCTTCTGGATCGGGTAGGCCAGT
Source organism: Achromobacter pulmonis (assembly GCF_902859765.1). Taxonomy (GTDB): domain Bacteria; phylum Pseudomonadota; class Gammaproteobacteria; order Burkholderiales; family Burkholderiaceae_B; genus Achromobacter; species Achromobacter pulmonis. The sequence continues at coordinate 102,227 of NZ_CADIJV010000006.1, read as the reverse complement.
TGACGGCGGCCCCAGTCTTCCAGGCGGTGCACCGAGCCGCCTTGGCCCGTGACCAGCGCTTGGTAACGCTCGACCATGGCGGGCACTTGCTCGCTTTGGTCGGGGTGAACGATAAACACCACTTCGTAGTGACGCATGAGTAAAACTCCTTGAGGATGTCTTGCCGGCAGTCCGCCTGACACCGTCATCAACCCGTTTTCACGGCTGTTCCGGCTTTCCAGTGCTTTCTCTATCACTGGTCTTTTTCTTCGAGGCGTATGGCTAGCAAGGGGCAGCCCGCTGCCCAAAAAACATGGGCGGTCGAGCAAGAAAGCCCTCGATTATCGCCGATAGGATCGCTGGACGCAAGCCAGCGGCGCTCAGGAAACCGGGGACGCGTTGTTCGCCCCCACCGGGCGCGGCGCATCCGCAACATCGATCGGCTGCGGCCGACTGACCACGCTGACCATTACGTAGCTGATGATCATCAACAGGAACCACGACCCCAGCTTGGCGATCGACACCAGTTCCCAGCCGTGCGCCTGATTGGGATAGCGCCAGGCGTTGGCGAAGGTGCCGATGTTCTCGGCGAACCAGATGAACAGCGCCACCAGCACGAATCCCAGCAGCAGCGGCATGCGGCGGTAGTCGCGCCAGATGCGGAAGTAGACCCAGGTACGGGCGAACAGCAGCGCCGTCAGGCCGAACAGCACCAGGCGGAAGTCGGCGATGAAATGGTGCGTGAAGAAATTCACGTAGATCAGCACCGACAAGGCCACGGTCGCGGCCAGCGGCGGGTGGGCGCGGAAGCGGAAATCGAACAGGCGCCAGACCCGCGCCAGGTAACTGCCGACCGCCGCGTACATGAAGCCGGTGAAAAGCGGCACGCCGCCGATGCGCAACACGCTGGCCTCGGGGTAGATCCAGGAGCCGGCCGCCGTCTTGAACAGCTCCATGCCGGTGCCGACCACATGGAACATCAGGATGACCTTGGCCTCGTTCCAGGTTTCCATGCGCAACGCCAGCAGCGCGGCCTGGATGGCGAGCGCCGCCAACGTCAGGAAGTCGTAACGCGCCAGCCAGGCATCTTGCGGATACCACCAATGCGTGGCCAGCAACAGCGCGCACATCAGGCCGCCGAACAGGCAGGCCCAGGCCTGCTTCACGCCAAAGCGGAAGAACTCGTAGAGCGCCACGCCCAAACGACCACGGCCGGCCAGATGATCGGCCAGCCGCGCTTCCCAGCCTTGCAGGCGCGCGATGAGCGGCCAGTCATTGGCCGCCGGATGCCGCACGGAGGACTCAGCCTTCCACCACGGCGTAGGCCGAGTGGTTGTGGATCGATTCGAAGTTCTCGGCCTCGACGCGATAGCGGGCGATGCCGGGATGCGCGTTCAGGCGGGCGGCCACGTCGCGCACCAGATCCTCGACGAACTTGGGATTGTCGTAAGCGCGTTCGGTGACGAATTTCTCGTCGGGGCGCTTGAGCAGGCCCCAGAGCTCACACGAGCCTTCGTCTTCGATCAGGCGGATGACGCCATCCATGCCGATGTCGGATTCCAGGATCGCCGACACCGTCACGTGCGAACGCTGGTTGTGCGCGCCGTATTCGGAGATGGCCTTGGAACACGGGCACAGGCTGGTCACCGGCACCTGCACCACCAGTTCGAACTCGACCCGGTCGCCCTGGGCGCGGGCGATCCACTGCACTTCGTAGTCCAGCAGGCTCTGCACGCCGGAGATCGGCGCCGACTTGTTGATGAAGTACGGGAAGGCCGCGGTGATGTCGCCGCGCTCGGCGTGCAGCAGCGGCAGCATGTCAGCCGCCATGGCGCGGAACAGCGTCGGCGTCATAGGGGTGCTGCGGTATTTTTCCAACAGCGCCACGAAGCGGGACATGTGCGTCCCCTTTTCTTCGGGGGGCAGCGCCACCGTCAGGGTCCAGTTGGCCACGGTGCCCTGGGGCGTACCGTCGGCGTTCTCGATGAGCATGGGGTGGCGCACGCCACGGATGCCCACGCGCTGGATCGGGATGTGCCGCGTGTCCGTCGAGCTCTGGACGTCAGGCATCACGATGGCGGGGTCGATCGGAGAATTCATTTCGGCTTACCAGTCTGGGCGACGAGCGTGGCGTGAACACGCAGACCCAGGAATCTTTAGGAGGGGGCCATTATCGCCCAAACTCCCGCCAGCGCCAGGGAAAACCCTTTCATTCGTAGGCTGGCGGGGCCGGAACACACTGTTTCGCCCCAGGGACCAAACCCAAGGTCCGGTCCGTGGATGCAAGCAATCAGGCCAGCAGCGAGGTGTAGCGGGTGCGGATCGATTGCTCGATGCCAGCGGCATCCAGGCCGATCCCGGCCAGCAGCGCCAACTGGTCGCCGTGGTCGATGAACTCGTCGGGAAATCCCAACTGCAGCACCGGGATGGAGACGCCTTCGGCGGCCAGCACTTCCAGCACGGCGCTGCCGGCGCCGCCCATGATGGCGGCGTCCTCGATCGTCACCAGCGCATCGTGGCGGCTGGCCAGATCCAGGATCAGGGCGCGGTCGATCGGCTTGACGAAGCGCATGTCGGCCACCGTGGCGTCCAGTTTTTCCGCCGCCGCCAGCGCCGGCTGCAACAGCGTGCCGAAAGCCAGGATGGCGATCCTGCGGCCTTCGCGCCGCACCACGCCGCGGCCCAGCTCGACCGTATCCAGGCCGGCCGTTTCCGCCGCGCCGCAGCCCGCGCCGCGCGGATAGCGCACCGAGGCCGGGCCGGGATACTGATAACAGGTGGACAACAGCAGGCGGGCTTCGTTTTCGTCCGACGGCGTCGCCACCACCATGTTGGGCACGCAGCGCAGGAAAGCCGTGTCGTAGTTGCCGGCATGGGTGGCGCCGTCGGCGCCGACGATGCCGGCGCGGTCGAGCGCGAAGGTGACGTCCAGGTTCTGCAATGCCACATCGTGGATCAGTTGATCGTAGCCGCGCTGCAGGAAGGTCGAGTAAATCGCCAGCACCGGCTTCTGCGCTTCGCAGGCGATACCGCCGGCGAAGGTCACGGCGTGCTGTTCGGCGATGCCGACGTCGAAGTAGCGCTGCGGGAAACGCTTCTCGAATTCGACCAGGCCGCTGCCCTCGCGCATGGCGGGGGTGACGGCGACCAGGCGCGAATCCTGCTCGCCCATGTCGCACAGCCAGTCGCTGAACACCTGCGTGAAGGTGCGCTTGCCCGGCGCCTTCGATTGCTGGATGCCGACGGCGGGGTCGAACTTGCCGGGGCCGTGATACAGCACCGGATCGGCCTCGGCCAGCTTGTAGCCCTGCCCTTTCTTGGTGACCACGTGCAGGAACTGCAGGCCTTGCAGCGCCTTCAGGTTCTGCAGCGTCGGCACCAGCGCGTCGAGGTCGTGGCCGTCGATCGGGCCGACGTAGTTGAAGCCGAATTCCTCGAACAGGGTGGCCGGCGTGACCATGCCCTTGGCGTGTTCCTCGAAGCGGCGCGCCAGTTCCAGCACCGGCGGCACGTGCTGCAGCACGGCGCGGCCGACGTTCTTGGCGGCGGCATAGAAACGGCCGGACATCAGGCGCGCCAGGTAGCGGTTCAGCGCCCCCACCGGCGGCGAGATCGACATGTCGTTGTCGTTCAGGATCACCAGCAGGTTGATGTTGGCGGTGACGCCGGCGTTGTTCATGGCTTCGAACGCCATGCCGGCCGACATCGCGCCGTCGCCGATGACAGCGATGTGCTGGCGCTGCACGCCGGCGTTGCGCGAAGCCACCGCCATGCCCAGCGCGGCCGAAATCGAGGTGGACGAGTGCGCGGTGCCGAAGGCGTCGTATTCGGATTCGCTGCGCTTGGGAAAGCCCGAGATGCCCCCCTGCTGGCGCAGCTTGGCCATGCCGGCGCGGCGTCCGGTCAAGATCTTGTGGGGATAGGACTGGTGACCCACGTCCCAGACGATGCGGTCGTGTGGCGTATCGAAGACCTGGTGCAGGGCCAGCGTCAGTTCCACCGTGCCCAGGTTGGACGACAGGTGGCCGCCGGTCTTGGAGACCGACTCCAGAACGAAGCCGCGCAATTCATCGGCCAGCCGCTTGAGCTCGCGACGATCCAGGCGCTTGAGGTCTGCCGGGGATTGGATGCGGTCCAGTAATTCTGTCGTCATGCTTGTATGGGGTTCGTATGCCCGGCCTGCAGCCAGCCCGGACGGGTCACGGTTCAGCGGTCTCGAAGGACGATGAAATCAGCCAGTTCGGCCAGGCGCTTGCCGGCATCGCCCAACGGCTCGAGCGCGGCCAGCGCGGCCTCGCGCAGTTCACCGGCGAAAGCGCGGGCCTCGTCCAGGCCCAGCAGCGAAACATAGGTCGGCTTGTTCTCGGCCGCGTCCTTGCCCGGCGTCTTGCCCAGGCTGGCGGAATCGGCGGTCACGTCGAGGATGTCGTCCACCACCTGGAACGCCAGGCCCATGGCCTGGGCGTACACATCCAGCGCCTGGCGCGAGGCCGAGCTGGCGCCGGCGACGATACCGCCCAGCGCCACACTGCAGGCCAGCATGGCGCCGGTCTTCATGCTGTGCATCTGTTGCAGTTCGTCGCGCGACAGTCGGTGGCCGACGCTGAGCAGGTCGATGGCCTGGCCGCCGGCCATGCCCTGGCTGCCCGCGGCGCGCGCCAGCGCCTGCGTGGCCTGCACGATCAAGGCGGGGGCGATGGGCATGGAGGCCAGCAGTTCGAAGGCCAGCGGCTGCAGCGCGTCGCCGGCCAGCATGGCGGTGGCTTCGTCGAATTGCACGTGGGTGGTGGGCCGGCCGCGGCGCAGGACGTCATCGTCCATGCAGGGCAGGTCGTCATGCACCAGCGAGTAGGCGTGGATCAGCTCCACCGCGGCGGCGGCGCGGTCCAGTGAGGCCTCGACGGCCAGCACGCTGCCGCTGACCGGGCAGGCTTGGCCGGCGGCATAGACCAGCGCGGCCCGCACCCGCTTGCCGCCGCCGAGCACGGCGTAGCGCATGGCTTCATGCAGGCGGGCGGGCACGGCGTCGGCGGCGGGCAGGAGGTCGTCGAGCACGTCTTCGACATGCCGCACACGGCCATGCAACCACTCCGGGAAAGCGAGTTGAATTTGCTTCATCCGATTCTTATTCGTCATCCAGCGCCGCAGGATCCAGCGGGCGCAGCAAGTCCCCTTCGAGGACCTTGACCTGCTGTTCGGCCTGGGCCAGCCGCTCCTGGCAGACACGCGTCAAGGCCACGCCGCGCCGGTAGGCGGCCAGCGATTGCTCGAGCGGCAGCGAACCGTCTTCCATGGCCGCGACCAGCGATTCCAGCTCGGCCAGAGCCGTTTCGAAATCCTGGGGCAAGGGCTGGTCGCCGGTCTGCGGATCGGCTTGCGAAGGTTTGGCCAAACGGGTCTCCGAGGGCGCTAGGGTTGGATCAATCCGTGAATTGTACGAGATACCAGCCCTTGGCCCGCCGCGCCGCCGGTCTCAGGCAGGCGTGCCCGCCAGCCCCGCGATGGCGGCCCGCAACGCGGGAGCCACCTGGCTGCGCAGACGGGTGTCGGGCAGCAGGCCTTCCGGCCCGCCGCAGCTCATGACAAACACTCCCTCGCCCGTCACGGACACGAACGGCACCGCCACGGCGTTGATGCCGGACTACCATTCGCCGATGGCAAAGCAGCAGCCGGTGTCGCGCAACTCGGCACGGGCGCGCTCGATCGCCAGCGGCGAAGGCGCGGCCGCTCCCAGCCGTTCCAGCACCTCGGCGCAGGCCGTCGGCGGCAGGCTGGCGAGATAGGCGCGGCCCATGGCGCTGTCGAGGCTGGCGCGGTAGCCGACCGGCAGCCGCAGATACAGGGCGGACGAGCCGTGGATGGCCTCGACATATGTCATGGCGTCGCCGTCGAATGCGCCCAGCGCCACCGCGCCGCCGGTCTCGCGCGCCAACTCGCTCATCGAGGCCTTGGCCAGTTCGCGCACCTCGAGCCCTGCCAGCAGGCCGAACCCCAGCGCCAGCACCCCATATCCCGGCGAGTACTTGCCGGTGTCCGGGTGGTAGCGCAGGTAGCCCAGCTCGGTCAGGGTATAGGTAATGCGGCTGATGGTGGGCTTGGGCAGGCTGGTCAGGCGCGCCAGGTCCAGGTTGCCCAGCGCGGCCACCCCCGGCCGGAAGCAACGCAGCACTTCCAGGCCGCGCGCCAGCGCCGTGATGAAGTCGGGAGATACCGGCCCCTCGCCCACCGCCCCGGCTCGTTTGCGGCGTGCCGGGGCGCTCAACTCCAGCTTCTGGTCGGGTTTGGCGGCGGGATGCGGCCTGCGCTTGGCGTCAGAAAAAGATTGCATTTCTATTCGCTTCGTTTTTATAGTTTATTTCGAATAACAAAACTAAATTCCATTTTACGGAATTTAAAACATGCAAGGAGACCTGGCAAGCCCTACGCCGCCCCGCCCCGCGGGTCCCGGCCACGGCCAAGCCAGGCCCGACGGTTCCACTCACGCACGCGATTCCAAGGGGAAAACATGATTCGCAAACGCTACAAATTTCTGGCTGGCCTGCTGCTGGGCATCGCCGCCCTGGGCGCCCAGGCCGACACTTACCCGTCACGCCCGATCAAGGTCGTGTCGCCGTTCCCGGCCGGCGGCGCCACCGACGTGCTGACCCGCCTGCTGGCCGAACGCATGGCCAAGACGCTGGGCCAGCCCATGATTGTCGAGAACAAGGCCGGCGCCGGCACCTCGATCGGCGCCGCCTTTGTCTCCCGCGAGGCGCCCGACGGCTACACCATCCTGATGGCCACCAACTCCACCCTGGTGACCAACCGCTATCTGTACAAGGAACTGCCCTACGACCCCGACGGCTTCGCGCCGATCGGCATGGTGGGTGTGGGCCCGCTGGTATTGCTGTCCAGTCCCAAGCAGCCCTTCAACAGCACCGCCGACGTGGTCGCCTACGCCAAGCAGCACCCGGGCAAACTGACCTTCGCCACCTTCGGCCCCGGCACATCCTCGCACCTGGCCGGTGAATTGTTCAAGGAGCGCGCGGGCATCGACATCCTGCATGTGCCGTTCAAGGGCGCGACCCAGGCCCTGCCGGCCCTGATCAGCGGCGACGTGGACCTGTTCTTCGACATGGTCGCCACCGGCATGCCGCAGGCGAAGGCCGGCAAGGTCAAAGTGTTCGGCATCACCAGCCCCACGCGCCTGGCCACCGAGTCGACGCTGCCGACGCTGGCCGAGCAGGGTTATGCGGGCTTCGACATGACGGCCTGGTTCAGTTTCGTCGCCCCCAAGGGCACGCCCGCGCCGGTGCTGGACAAGCTGCAGGCCGCCCTGGCCGAAACGCTCAAGGATGACGCGGTGAAAAAACGCATGCTGGATATGGGTATCGACCCGCGCACCGGCAGCGCCACCGAATTGGCCCAGCAGATCAAGAACGAACAACCCATCGTGTCGCAGCTGATCAAACAGGCCAATATCGTGCTGCAATGATGGGCACCGCCATTTCGTGACAAAAGGTTCGCGTAGGCGTTTGCGAAAACCGCAGCGCCCCGCGAACCGGCATCGGTAGCCCCAGACCGACAGCGCCCGCGCGGCCCTGTCGGTTTTTCATGCGCAACCTAACCCCTGGATACAGTACCCGCGCCGCCTTGGCTGCTAAGGTGAAAAGCGAGGACGGGCCGTTGTGCCCTGCCCCGCCCCACTTGTCTCCGGGAGTCCGATGCCATTGACCGATGACCGCTACGCCCGCCTGGATGCCGCCCGCTGGCTTGCCGCCGCGGCAGTGGTGCTGCTGCACAGCGCCGCCCTGATCGTCAGTGAACCGGCGGCGTACGGCAATGGCGCCTGGCTGGCCGCCAATCTCTATGATTCGGCCGCGCGCTGGTGCGTGCCGGTGTTCGTGATGGTCAGCGGCGCCCTGCTGCTCGATCCCGCCAAGCCGCAGGACGCGCGCCGCTTCTACAGCAAGCGGGTGGCGCGAATCCTGACGCCGCTGGTGTTCTGGAGCCTGTTCTACCTGGCCTGGCGTACCGGCCTGGACTGGTGGGACGACGGCCACGTCGATTTTTCCTTCTGGCCGCGCAAGGTCGCCCAGGGCGAACCCTATTACCACCTCTGGTACCTCTACATGATCGTGGGGCTGTACCTGTTCGCGCCGCTGGTGCGGCGGCTGTATGCGCGCAGCACGCCGCGCTCACGCTCGCTATGGGTCGTGGGCATCCTGGGCCTGGCCATCCTGGATGCGCTCTATCGCCGCGCCCTGGGCGCGCAGCCCGGTTTCTTCCTGACCTGGTTCCTGCCCTACCTGGGCTATTTCGTCGCGGGCCGCCAGATCTTCGATGGCGAATTGCGCGTGCCACGCCCTGCCCTGGTACTGTGCGCCAGCGTGGCGGCCACGGCCCTGGGCGTGTACACCCTGTCCAGCAACCGGACGCTGGACACGTATTTCTACGACTATTTCAGCCTGACCGTGCCGTTCATGTCGTTGGCGGCGTTCCAGTGCATCGTCGCATCGCCGCGCCTGCCACGCCTGGCTGCGCTGGCGCCGCTGACCTTCGGGGTTTATCTGATCCACCCCTTGTTCCTGGATCTGGCGCACCGCGCTGGCGCGCTCACCGGTGAGCGGCGCGATGCCTGGATCGTGCCACTGCTGACCGTGGCGGTGTTCGCCCTGTCCGCGGCCAGCAGCTGGCTGTTGCGGCGCCATCCCGCCACCCGCAGGCTGGTCTGAAAAACCTACGGCGCGCAAGGTTATTCCGCTTTTGCGCGGGGTCAAACCACCCCGGCCGCATCTTCACTAAGCTTCACCGATCTTCACGGGCGTGGGGAAAAGGGTTGGGGTACAATTGACGGCTTACTTGATCGGCCATACACCGATTTTTCTTCGCGCCAGAACGGATTTAGCCCTTTTTCTGCAAACCGCATTGCAAACGGCATCGCAAACCGTCCAAGCGGCAGGAAGATGGCGAAGCTCAAGCCGTCCTGGCTTTTTAACGCCGGGCCGCCCCAGAAAGAGGCCCCCATTGAGGGCAGTGAGCCCACCGGGTACGTAGTACGCAGTGGGCGCGGCGTTGGGGGAAATTTTCATCCGAGCGGAGGGAATCATGACCGACATCGGTCGGATGGCACATGTTGTGCCAGCTCGCACCCAGCTACCCGTCAGTGCTTACTTTGACGAAGCCCTCTTTGCCCGCGAGCAAGAACTCATTTTCAAGCAATCCTCGTTGTACGTCGGCCACCAGAAACTGGTGCCCGAGGTCGGGGATTGGCGCACCTTGGCCCAGGAAAATGGAGGGCGCGTGCTGGTTCGCAACCAGCAGGGCGTTGAACTCATCTCAAATGTCTGCCGCCACCGCCAGGCATTGATGCTGGGCGGGGAAGCCGGTGATGTCACCGGTCATTGCAATTCGCACGGCAGCCTCAAGGCTACCGGCGGCAACATCGTCTGCCCGCTGCACCGCTGGACCTACAACAACCAGGGTGAGCTGCTGGGCGCGCCGCAATTCGACACCACGCCCTGCATGAACCTGCAGAAGTTCCGCCTGCGCGATTGCCACGGCCTGCTGTTCGAAGGCCCGCGCGACCCGGCCGCCGACATGGCGCCGCTGTTCGCGCGGCCCGAGTTCGACTTCGGCGACTACGTGCTGGACCATGTCGAAGTGCACCAGTGCAACTACAACTGGAAGACCTTCATCGAGGTGTATCTGGAGGACTACCACGTCGGCCCGTTCCACCCCGGCCTGGGCCGCTTCGTCACCTGCGACGACCTGACCTGGGAATTCAACGACTGGTACAGCCTGCAGAAGGTTGGCGTGCACAACGCGCTGGCGCAGCCGGGTTCGGACGTCTACAAGCAATGGCACGACCGCCTGCTGTCGTTCCGCGAGGGCGACGCGCCGGATTTCGGCGCGGTCTGGGTCACGTATTTCCCGACCCACATGATCGAGCTGTATCCGCACGTGCTGGTGCTGTCGACGCTGTACCCGAAGAGCCCGCAGGAAACCGTCAACGTGGTCGAGTTCTACTACCCCGAGGAAATCGCCGCCTTCGAGCGCGAATTCGTCGAGGCGCAGCGCGCGGCCTACATGGAGACGGCGATCGAGGACGACGAGATCGCCGAGCGCATGGACGCCGGCCGCAAGGCCCTGATGCTGCGCGGCGTGAACGAGACCGGCCCGTACCAGTCGCCCATGGAAGACGGCATGCAGCACTTCCACGAGTGGTATCGCCGCATCATGCAGGAGCGGCTCTGAGGCCACGGCACGCATGAAAAAGGGCTCGCGATCGCGAGCCCTTTTCCTTTGGCTTGCCGCGGATCAGCGGCCCAGTGCGCCAGCGACCGTGCGTTCGCCGATGGCCAGCCCGACCGTCATGCCCACGCCCGAGTGCATCACCGCCACGGTAGTCGCGGCATCCACCGGCAGCACCGAGAACGGCGCCGGGCCGTGCGTGCCGTAGACGCCCTGCCAGCGCTCCAGCACCCGCAGCCGCGCGCCCAGCGCCTGCGACGCCAGGTCCAGCATGGCATTGTCGACGGACTCGTCGTTGAACGGGAAGGCATCCTGGCCATAACGGTGCGAGTCGCCAATGATCAGTTCGCCGTAGGGCGTGGGGCTGACCAGCAGATGGATGCCGTTTTCCAGCAGCATCGGCGTACGCGCCTGGATCTGCTCGCGCAGCGCCAATGCCGAGGGCAAATCCGAGAAGGCGCCATAGTGCACGCAGGACAGGCCGGTCAGCAGCGGACGGTCCAGCGCCATTGGCCGCGTCTCGAAAGCCGCGCGCAACATCTGCAGACGCGTCACCTCCAGGTTCAGCGGCGCGAACTGTTCGGGCAGCAGCGTCAGGTAATCGTGGCCAGGGCAGACGAAAGCATGCGCAGCGGCAAAGTCGCCCGCGGTTGTCGCGACCTGGCCCTGTTCGACGGCACGCGCCAGCGTGCCGGTGATGAACTCGACGCCCAGCGATTCGGCCAGGTAGCGCGTAATGGCCGGCAGCGCTTCGCGCGAGTAGATCTGCAGGTCGTCCAGCCCGCGCAGCGCGGCGCAGTGATGCGCCAGCCGGCCGTCGTAGAGTTTCGCCACGTCGCGACCCGACAGCAGCTCGGCGCGATAGCCTTCCTGTTGCAGGCGGGTCTGGGCGAACTCTTCCAGCACATCGGCCTCGCCGGTGTCGCGCGCCAGCACCAGCGCGCCATTGGCGCGCACGTGGAAGCCGGCCTTGGATGCCAGGTCCAGCCATAGTTCGCGCGCCTGCTGGGCGTGCGACAGCATCATGCCGGGCGCCTGGCCGGTGACGATCACCTGGCCGAAGTTGCGAATGGTCGCGCCGTGCGCCTGGCGGCTGCGTTCGATCACGGCCACGGACAGGCCGCGCTTGGCGGCGGCCCAGGCGTGGGCGATGCCGAGCATGCCGGCGCCGACCACGACTACGTCGAATTTTTTCATTTGAGAAACAAGGCAGAGAGGTTGCGCGGGAAGCGCCCGCCCGGGCGCCTCCCCTGCCGCGGCGGCATCGCCGCCGCGATGGCCCGATTACTTCTTCTTGGGCTCGGACTTGCCGTCGTAGCGGCGGGTCCACTCGGCAATGATGCGATCGCGGTTGGTGGCGGCCCAGACGAAGTCGTTCTTGATCATGCGCTTGGTCAGGTCGGCCGGCAGATTGGGGTTGGACGTGGCGATCGAGGGAATCGCCAGCACTGCGAAGTTGGCCTTGTACAGTTCGTTGGCCGCGCGGCTGGCCGAGAAGTCGGCCAGCTTGCGCGCCGCTTCCAGGTGCTTGGTGCCCTTGACGATGGCGGTGGCTTCCACTTCCCAGCCCAGGCCTTCCGACGGGAACACGGCCTCGACCGGCGCGCCATCGGCCTTGAGCTTGGCGGCGCGGTAGTCGAACGACACGCCGATCGGGAATTCGCCGGCGGCGGCCAGATTGCAAGGCTTGGAACCCGAGTGCGTGTACGAACCGATGTTCTTGTGCAGGGCATCCATGTAGGCCCAGCCCTTCTCTTCACCGAAGATCTGCAGCCAGGCGCTGACGTCCAGGAAGCCGGTGCCCGACGAGGCCGGGTTCGGCATGACGATCTTGCCGGCGTAGACCGGCTTGGTCAGGTCCTGCCACGATTCGGGCTTGGGCAGTTTCTGCTTTTCGGCTTCGACGGTGTTAAAGCAGATGGCGGCGGCAAATCCGTCCATGCCGACCCAGGTGGGCTCGGCCTTGGCATCGCGCATGTTGGCGGCGATCTGGTCCAGGCCCTTGGGAGCGTAGGGCTGCAGCATGCCTTCCTTGTCCATCAGGCCCAGCGAGGTGCCGGCCAGGCCCCAGATCACGTCGGCCTTGGGGTTGCTCTTTTCCGCCAGCAGCTTGGCGGTAATGATGCCGGTGGAATCGCGTACCCACTGGATCTTGATGTCGGGATTGGCCTTCTCGAAGGCAGCCTGATAGGCCTTGATCTGGTCGGCTTCCAGCGCCGTGTAGACGGTCAGCGTGGTTTCGGCGGAAGCGGCGCCGGTGATACCAGAGAAGGCGGCGGCCAGGGCAAGCAGCGTGAAGCGTTTCATGAACGTACTCCGTGGGTGAGCGGAAAAAGGGTGAGTCGGGTCGCCGCGGTGGGCCCGGGCCCGTCGCGGTGCGTGGCGAAAAAAGGGTTGATCGGGGGCGGCGGTCGCAACCTCAGGGGCGCTGTCCCGCCGCCAGGCGGGATTCGATATCGGCGATGACGCCAGGCAGGTCGGCCACGGTGTCGATCAGGTAGTGCGGCGCGGCGCTCGACAGTTCGCGGCCGGCGCGTTCGCGGGCCGCCAGGCGGCCGCCGTCGTCCAGGCTCAGGTATTCGTCCAGCGTCAGGCCGGCGGCGTTACCCGACAGCAGCAGGCCGACGCTCCACATGCCGGCGCGGCGGCCTTCCTCGATGCCGGGGGCGGTGTCGTCGACCTTGATGCAGCCGGCCACGTCGGTCAGGCCCAGCTCCACCACGTTCTTGAGCGCCATGGCCGGCGCCGGGCGCGCGCGCGGCACGTCGTCACTGGCGACGATGCAGTCGGGCGCCAGGCCTTCGCCGGCGGCGCGTTCCACCACCCGCCGCATCACGCTGCCGGGGTAGCCCGAGCACGAGCCGATCTTCAGGCCGCGCTGGCGCAACGCGCGCAGCAGCTCGGCCGCGCCGGGAATGGCGGCCGAGTACTGCGCCACTTTGTCCAACTGCATCGGCAGAAAACGCTCGTAAATGGCGGTGACGTCGTCATCGGTCGGCAGGCGGCCAAATTGGGCCTGGTATTGATTGGCGATGAGCGGTTCGTCGCACAGCGCGCGGATGTGGTCCCACTTGCCCACGCCCATCGGGCCGCGGGCCTGCTCCAACGTGACTTCCATGCCGAACTCGGCGAAAGCGTCGACGAACACCTTGGTCGGCGCGAAAGAGCCGAAATCGACCAGCGTGCCGGCCCAATCGAAAATCACCGCTTCCAGGCGGACGGGCAGAGGCGAAACAGTCATGAGGGTCTTCCTTGCAGAATATTCAATCAAAACGCGGCGGGCCGGCGCCAGGCCTGGCTGCGCGCCACCAGGGCGCGACTGGCCAGGTGCAGCAGCAATGCCGCCACCGCCGAGCTGGCCATGATCACGGTGCACATGGCGGCGGCCGGGCCGATGAAGCCGGCGTCATCCATGTTCAGCACCGCGACCGCGGCCAGCACCGTGGACGGGCTGTACAGGAACACCACGGCCGACACGGTGGTCATGGCGGACACGAACAGGTAGCGGGCGACGTCCAGCGCGGCGGGCAGGCACATCGGCAGCGTCACACGCAGGAACGTGGTCAGGCGCGGCACCTTGAGCGAGGCCGAGGCGGCCTCGAACTCGGGGTCCAGCGCGTTCAGCGCGGTGGCAGCCGTCAGATGCGCGCTGGTGTAGAAGTGCACCACCGTGCACAGCACCAGCAGCGGCATGGTGCCGTACAGCACGTTGAGCGGATTGGCCGCGCCATTGAAGAAGAAGATGTAGCCCAGGCCCAGCACCAGGCCGGGCACCGCCATCGGCATCAGCGCCAGCATGCCCAGCACGCCGCGCAGCCCGCGCGCCGCGGCGCTGCGGGTGGGCACCTTTTCCATCATCCAGGCCCCCAGGAACACCACCGCCGTGCCGATCAGCGCGGTGCAGAAGGCCAGCTGCAGGCTGTTGCGCCAGGCCAGCCAGCCGCCGCCATCCATATTGTCGAAGTCATACGAGCGCAGCGACAGCGACAGGTTATAGGGCCACATCTTCACGAACGAAGCCCACACCGCGACGCCGATGATCAGCAACAGGAACCCGGCCATGGCGCCGGCCAGCAACAGGAAGGCCGTGTCGCGGCGGCGGTTGGCGGCGGCCGCGTAGGGCTGGGCGCGGCCGCTCAATTGGGCGCCCTGGCGGGCCCGCAGGCGGCGGTCCAGCACGAAGGTCAACAGCGCCGGCAGCAACAGCAGGATGCCGATGGCCGCGCCCTTGGGAAAATTCTGCTGGCCGACCACCGCCTTGTAGGCTTCCATCGCCAGCACGTTGTAGTCGCCCCCCACCACCTTGGGCACGCCGAAATCCGTCACGGTCAGCGTGAACACCACACAGCAGGCCGAGAACACGGCGTAGCGCGTGCCAGGCAGCGTCACCGTCATGAAGGTGCGCAGCGGGCCGGCGCCCATGGCGCGCGCCGCATCGTAGAGGCGTCCGTCGGCCAGCGCCAGGCCAGTCAGCAGGATCATCAACGCATGCGGGAAGGTGTAGAACGCCTCGCCCACCACGATGCCCCAGAAGCCGTAGATGGTGGCGCCGCCGGACAGACCTTTGAGCAGGCCCTGGTTGCCCAGCAGGTAGACCAGCGCAATGCCCGGCAATAGCGACGGCGCCAGCAGCGGCAACAGCGCGACAGTGCGCAGCAGACCCTTGCCGGGAATGCGGCTGCGCGTCAGGGCATAGGCGAAGGCATAGGCGCACGGCACCACCAGCATCATGGTGACCCCGCCCACCGTCAGGCTGCGCCCGACCATGCCCAGGAAGCCGTCGCCACCGATGATGCCCAGCACCACCGACAGGCCGGCCCAGTCGCCATTGGCGTCGGTGACCGACTTGGCCAGGATGGCCACCAGCGGCAGGGCCAGGAACAGCGCCAACCCGAGCGCCAGCGCCCCCTGCCCCAAGGCCAGCCCGCAGGCGCCGATCCAGGCCGGCAGCGGCTGTCGGCCCAGCGACGGGGCGCCGGGCGCTGCGGACGTATCGGCGGGCGCGGACATGGCGGCGGGCACGCGGCTCGAAGCCGGATCAAGCGTAGGCGCGAATCGCATGGCGCGGCAGCTCCACCCAGCAGCGGCTGGCAGCGTGAGGACCCAGCAGGGCATCTCCGGTTTCAGGGGACACGATCGAATGCACCGTGGCGCCCGGCACGCCTTCCAGGCGCAGCGCCAGGCGGTAGCCACGGCCCAGGAACACGCCATCGAGCACGTCGGCCAGCATGGTGTTGGCTTGCTCCGGACGCGCCACGCTCACGCGCACCGCCTCGGGCCGCACGAACAGCTTGCCAACGTTGCGCTCCAGCGCCTCGTCCACGGTCAATTCCTGCCGGCCGACGCGGGCATGGTGTGCGTCGATACGCTCGAACGGCAGCCAGTTGGCCTCGCCGACGAAATCGGCGATGAAGGCCGAGCCGGGCTGCCGATACAGTTCGCGCGGGGTGCCGAATTGTTCGATGACGCCGCCGTTCATGACGGCGATGCGGTCGGCCATGACCATGGCCTCCTCCTGGTCATGCGTCACCATCAGCGTGGTGATCGACAGGCGCCTCTGCAGCGCGCGCAGCTCGATGCGCAGGTGTTCGCGCACGCGGGCGTCGAGCGCCGACATCGGCTCGTCCAGCAGCAGCAGGGATGGCGACGGCGCCAGGGCGCGGGCCAATGCCACGCGCTGCTGCTGGCCGCCGGAAATCTGCCCCGGGTACTTATGGGAAGCGCCCGCCAGGCCCACCAGCGTCAGCATTTCCTCAACCCGATCGGCGACGTGCTTGCGATGGGCGCGCTTGCCGCTCAGGCCATAGGCCACGTTCTGGGCCACCGTCAGGTTGGGAAACAGCGCATAGGATTGAAACAGGATGCCGTAGTCGCGCGCCTGCGGCTCGGCATGCGAGATGTCGCGGCCCGACAGCAGGATGGTGCCGCTGTCCTGGCGCTCCAGGCCGGCAATGGCGCGCAGCAGCGTGGTCTTGCCGCAGCCCGACGGACCCAGCAGGCACACCAGCTCGCCGGCGCGGATATCCAGTGACACATCCGAAAGCGCCGTGTGGCTGCCAAAGCGCTTGACGAGATTGCTGACCGACAGAAAGCCCCCGCGCGGCGCTCCATGCGGCGGCACGGCGCCGGTCGGAACAGTGTTGGTATCGCGTTGGAGCTGTTGGGCCATGGGGCCTCCGGTCTGGGAACGAAGGCAGTATGGAAGGCGCGTATTGAGTGTTTATGACACTTCGCGCAAATGCAGTAATAAAAACATCAAATTATTTTGGTGTACTGGCGATCTTGCGCATTGCGTCCATTTACAGGCCCATTGAACCGTGCTCGTCGCCGAACTCAAATCCTTCTATGCCGTGGCTCGCTGCGGCACCGTCACCAAGGCCGCCGCCCAATTGGGCGTGAGCCAGCCCACGGTGACGGGGCAATTGCGCCAGTTGGAATCGCGTTACGGCGTCGAGCTGTTCCATCGCCAGGGCCGCGGCATGCGGCTGTCGGACGCCGGGCACAGCCTGATGCCGATGGTGGAAAAGCTGGTGCAACAGGAAACCGAAATCGATTTCCGGCTGCGCGACGCCAGCGATCTGCGCGAGGGCAACCTGCGCATCGGCGCCACCGGCCCGTACTACATCATGGATACCGTGCGGCGCTACAACCAGCTCTACCCGGGCATCGACCTGACGGTCGCCATCGGCAACTCGCAAAGCATGCTGCAGGCGCTGCATGACTATCGTATCGAGATTGCCACATCCTCGTTTCTGATGGATGACAAGCATTTGTACCGCCGCATGATCGCGGCCGACCCGATCCGCGTGGTGACGCATCGCGGCCACCCGCTGGCGCGGCGCGGCAAGGTGGCGCTGGCGGACCTGGCCGAGCACGCGCTGCTGCTGCGCGAACCCGGCTCGATGACGCGCCAGCTGACCGAAGAAGCGCTGCAGGCGGCCGGCGTGACGGTCAAGCGCACGCTGGAAATCGGCAGCCGCGAATCGATCCGCCAGGCCATCCTGTGCGAGCTGGGGATCAGCCTGATCCCGTCACGTGAAATCCCGTCGCATCCCGAACTGGCGGCCCTGGACATCGAGGGCGCCGAGGTCGTGATGCATGAATACCTGTACTGCCTGCGCGAGCGCCAACCGGTGCAACTCATCGCGCGCTTTCTGGAGATGGCGCCGGCAGCCGGCTGATCCGCGGATCACTGCCCGCCTCTTCCCCTTGTGGCCACTCAGGAGACAACCATGGCCTTGACCTTGCAGGATATCGAACAGCTTTTCCTGGAACGCGGGCACCGTTCCTATCATGGAGAATCCGTCAGCCATCTGCGGCACGCGCTGCAGACCGCCACGCTGGCCGAGCGCCATGGCGCCAATGCCCAATTGATCACCGCCTGCCTGCTGCACGACCTGGGCCACCTGATCGCCGACCATCCGGACACGCCCACGCTGCGCGGCCTCGACGATAAGCACCAGTATTTCGTGCTGCCGTTCCTGCGCGGACTGTTCAGCTCGGCCGTGCTCGATCCGATCCGGTTGCACGTGGAGGCCAAACGCTACCTCTGCTACGTGGAGCCGCAGTATGAAGCGACGCTTTCGGAGGACTCCAAGCGCAGCCTGGCGCTCCAGGGGGGCAGTTTCGATGCGGGCCAGGCGGTGGATTTCGCCAGTATGCCGGGCGCGCCGGATGCGATCCGCCTGAGGCGCTGGGATGACATGGCCAAGGTGCCAGGCCTGGCCACCCCGCCGCTGGACCATTTCCTGGAGATCGCCGAGAGCGTCTCCGGCCGGGTCAGGCTGGCGGCGGTCTGGTAAGGCTGCCGCCGACGCGGGAACGCCGCGGCCCGATCTTGCGGCCCGGCTCGCCGCCAAGCCCGGGACGCGGGGTCAATCGCCCTTGGCCACCGGCCGGGACGGATCGCTGCACCACTCGCTCCACGAGCCCGGATACAGGCGCGAGCCGGCCAGGCCGGCGATTTCCATCGACAGCAGGTTGTGGCAGGCGGTGATGCCCGAGCCGCACTGGTGCACGATGGCCGCGGGGTCGCGGCCATCCAGCAAGGCGGTGAATTCCTCGCGCAGCAGCGCCGCGTCCTTGAAGCGGCCATCGGCCTGCAGATTCTGGCCGTTCGGACGGTTCAGCGCGCCCGGTATGTGACCGGCCACCGGATCCATTGGCTCGACCTCGCCGCGATAGCGATTGGCCGCGCGCGCGTCGATCACCGTAAAGGCGGGATGAGCGATATTGTCCAGCACCGCCTGCGCATCCACGCTGCCGGCCAGCGGCGCGGCCGGCGTTACCGGCGCGCCCGCCTGCACCGCCGCGGCCGCCTCGGCTGAGGTCGGCAGGCCCGCCGCCTGCCACGCCTGCCAGCCCCCATCGAGCACCGCGACACGCTCGTGGCCCAGCCAGCGCAGCATCCACCACAGGTGCGCGGCATACATGCCGCCGCTGGCGTCGTAGGCTACCACCAGGGTCTCGGGCGTGACGCCGTGCGCCGCCATCAGCGCGCCGAACTGGCCACGATCGGGCAGCGGATGGCGACCGTTGGCGCCTGTGCGGGCGGCCGACAGCTCCGTCTCGTGGTCGAGGTAACGGGCGCCCGGAATGTGGCCGGCGGCATAGGCCTCGCGGCCCGCGGCGTGATTCATCAGGTCGTGGCGTACGTCGAACACGCGCGCGTCCGCCGCCCCCAGATGCGTGGCCAGGTCGGCGGCGGAAATCAGGGTCATGGTCATCGGTGAGGCTCCTGGGAGGGAATCGGGATCGCGGGATCAGGCCGGCTTGGGATCGCGCATGGTGCGCCAGACCGACAGCAGGCCCGCGAAGATGATCAGGCCCATGCCGGCCCAGGCCAGGCCATCCAGGGTATCGCCCCAGAAGCCCATGCCGAGCAGGGCCGCGAAGATGATCGTGCTGTATTGCAGGGCCGCGGTCAGCAGCGCCGACCCCAGGCCGAACGCCCGCGTCATGGCCAGTTGGCCGAACAGGCCGGTCACGCCCACGCCCAGCAGCGAACTGTAGCCGGTCCAGTCGGCCTGGCCCCAGCCTTCGAAGCCCAGGCCGGCCAAACTGGAGGCACACACCGCCACGGAGAAAAACAGCACCGTGCGCCATTCGGGTTCACCGATACGGCCCAGTTGGCGGATCTGCATCATGGCGATCGCCGACATGGCGCCGGCCCCCAGGCCCAGCAGGGCGGCCAGCCATTGTTCGTCATTGATACTGGGGCGCAGCACCGCGATCACGCCCAGGAAGCCCAGGGCCACGGCGGCGATCCGCACCGGATCGCGCTGGGCCCCGCCCCATCCCAGCATCCAGCAGGCGATGAACAGCGGCGCCGTGTAGTTCAGGCTGGTGGCGGTGGCCAGCGGCAAGTGGGAAATGGCGAAGAAACCGAGCCACATCGAGGTGACGCCGGACAGGTTGCGCCACAAGTGCAGCTTCCAGCTGGTGGGCACGATCGACTGGCGCCCGGCGCGGGCCCAGATCAGCAGCAGCACCACCGACGGCAGGCCGCGAAACAACACCACCTGCGGCAGCGAAGCGCCATGCTCGGTGCCGAGCTTCACGAACGACCCCATGATGGCGAACATGGCGGACGCCAGCAACATCCAAAGTGCCTGCATCGGGGGGCTGCGCTCAGGTAAAAGTGACGGAAGAAATAAGGGAAAGCGATACTATACTCTCCGTCACCGGGAGCGGCCCAGCAGTTGGGGAACTGCGGCGCCGCGGCACAGTCCAATTCCGCACAAATCCCGCTCGCTGAGGAACAAAAAAAGCATGAAACGCATCATCCTTTTCGTCATTACCAACCTGGCCGTCATGCTGGTGCTGTCGGCCACGCTGCGCATCCTGGGGGTGGACCGCTACCTGACCGCCAACGGCCTGAACCTGCAGGCCCTGTTGATCTTCTCGGTGGTGGTCGGCTTCACCGGCGCCATCATCTCGCTGCTGATCAGCAAGCCCATGGCCAAATGGAGCACCGGCGCGCAGGTAATCGATCCCAACGCGCCGCGCAGCCAGCGCGAAGCCTGGCTGCTGGACACGGTCCACCAGTTGGCCGACCGCGCCGGCATCGGCCGTCCGGAAGTCGCCATCTACGACGGCGCGCCCAACGCCTTCGCCACCGGCGCCTTCAAGAACGACTCGCTGGTGGCGGTGTCGACCGGCCTGCTCGAAAGCATGAGCGAAGAGGAAGTGGCCGCGGTGCTGGCCCACGAAGTGGCCCACATCGCCAACGGCGACATGGTCACGCTGACCCTGATCCAGGGCGTGGTCAACACCTTCGTCGTGTTCCTGGCGCGCGTGGTGGGCTACTTCATCGACCGCGTGGTGTTCAAGAACGAGCGTGGCCTCGGCCCCGGCTATATGGTCACCGTGATCGTCTGTGAGATCATTTTCGGCATCCTGGCCTCGATCATCGTGGCCTGGTTCTCGCGCCAGCGCGAATACCGCGCCGACGCCGGCTCGGCCCACCTGATGGGCGCCCGCGAACCCATGATCCGCGCCCTGGCGCGCTTGGGCGGCCTGGAACCGGGCGAGCTGCCCAGGTCGTTCGAAGCCTCGGGCATCACCGGCAGGGGCGGCCTGGCGGCCATGTTCGCCTCGCATCCGCCGATCCCGGCCCGTATCGCCGCGCTGCAACAGGCGCGCGTGATCTGACGCCGGCCAGGTGAAAAAACAAGCCCCTTGATCGCTCAAGGGGCTTTTCGCTTGGCGACCGCCAGCGGCCTCAGCACTCGACGATGTTCACCGCCAGGCCACCGCGCGCCGTTTCCTTGTACTTGGTCTTCATGTCGGCGCCGGTCTCGCGCATGGTCTTGATCACCGAATCCAGGGATACATAATGCTGGCCGTCGCCGCGCAGCGCCATGCGGGCGGCGTTGACGGCCTTGATTGAAGCCATGGCATTGCGCTCGATACAGGGGATCTGCACCAAGCCGCCAACCGGGTCGCAGGTCAGGCCCAGATTGTGCTCCATGCCGATCTCGGCGGCGTTCTCCACCTGCTCGATCGAGCCACCCAGCGCCGCAGCCAGGCCGCCCGCCGCCATGGAACAGGCCACGCCGACTTCGCCCTGGCAGCCGACCTCGGCGCCCGACAGCGAGGCGTTGTACTTGTAAAGCAGCCCGACGGCCGCCGCGGTCAGCAGGAAATCACGCACGCCTTCGCGGCTGGAACCCGGGACAAAACGGTCGTAGTAGTGCAGCACGGCCGGGATGATGCCGGCCGCGCCATTGGTCGGCGCCGTCACCACCCGCCCGCCGGCGGCGTTTTCCTCATTGACCGCCATGGCGTACAGGTTGACCCAGTCCATCACCGACAGCGGGTCGGACAGTGTGCGCTCGGCACGCTGCGTCAGGTTGCGGTACAGCTCGGGGGCGCGGCGGCGCACCCGCAGCGGCCCAGGCAGTTCGCCATCGGCCTCCGGATAGTTGATGCCACAGCCGCGCGAGACGCAGTCCTGCATCACCTGCCAGATCTGATCCAGTCTGGCCGCGACATCGCCGGCCTCGCGCCAGGTCAACTCGTTCTTCATCATCAGCTGCGCCACGCTCAAGCCGCTGTCGCGGCACATCGCCAGCAGCTCGCGGCCAGTGCGGAAGGGATACGGCAGTTGGTCATGCGCCGCGATGACCTGGCTGTTGGAGGCCCCCGCCGTCACCAC
Organism: Achromobacter pulmonis; assembly: GCF_902859765.1. Taxonomy (GTDB): domain Bacteria; phylum Pseudomonadota; class Gammaproteobacteria; order Burkholderiales; family Burkholderiaceae_B; genus Achromobacter; species Achromobacter pulmonis. Next base: position 80,356 of record NZ_CADIJV010000006.1, on the reverse strand, counting down.
GAAGCCGCCGCCCACCGACAGGTAGCGCGCCTCGCGCAAAGCCACACCCTCGCCATCGAAGGCATGGAATTTCATGCCATTGGGATGCTCGGCCATGGCTTCACGGCGGTAGAACAACATGTGTTCCTTTTCCACGAACGGCACCGCGTGGCGTCCCAGCAGCGGCAACTGGCGGCTGGCCCGCACCGACGCAATCATGCCGGCGATGGCGGACGGGTCGACCGTGTCCGGCGCCTCGCCCATCAGGCCCAGCAACACCCCCTTGTCGGTGCCGTGGCCCTTGCCGGTCGCGCCGAGCGAGCCGTACAGCTCGGCGCGCACATTGGCCACGCGTGGCAACAGGCCGTCGCGCTCCAGGCCCTGGACAAACAGCAATGCGGCCCGCATGGGGCCGACAGTGTGGGAACTCGACGGACCTATGCCTATTTTGAATAGATCGAAAACGGAAACGGCCACCGGCACTCCCCTGCATCCAAGAAATATCCGGCAATGATACGCGGAAGGTCCGAGACTGCGCATCTTGCCTTGCGGGGCGTATGCTGTATTCGGGATACGGGTTTCCCCGCCCGTCCCGGCATGCGATCATTACAGAATTATTTCTTGTCATAAAAAGAACGGAACGACCCAAGGATGTCCGGACTCATCACCCTGCTCGACTTCGCCGGCTATGTCGCCCTGCTGCTCTGGGGCGTGCACATGGTGCAAACAGGCGTGCAGCGCGCCTTTGGCGCCGCCCTCGGCGCCGCCCTGGGCCGGGCCCTCGGGACCCGCCTGCGAGCCTTCGCCGCGGGCCTGGGCATCACCGCCGCGTTGCAAAGCAGTACCGCCACCGGCCTGATGATCACCGGCTTCGCCGCCGGCGGCGTAGTCGGCCTGATGCCGGCCCTGGCCGCCATGCTGGGCGCCAACGTCGGCACCACGCTGATCGTGCAGTTGCTGTCGTTCGACCTGACTTCGCTGGCGCCGATCCTGATCCTGGCCGGGGTCTGGATGTTCCGCCGCTACCCACCGGGCCGCACCCGCGACCTGGGCCGGGTCTTCATCGGCCTGGGCCTGCTATTGCTGTCGCTGCATCAATTGGTGGAACTGTTCGAACCCTTCCAGGCCGCGCCGATGCTGGGCATGGTCCTGGACGCGCTGGCCACCCAGCCGGTGGCCGCCGTGCTGCTGTCGGCCGCCTTCACCTGGGCGGCCCATTCCAGCGTCGCCGTGGTGGTGCTGGTCATGTCACTGGCCAGCCATCACATGGTGGCGCCGCACGTCGCCTTCGCGCTGGTGCTGGGCGCCAACCTCGGCACCGCCATCAATCCCATGATCGAAGGGGTCACCGGTGACGACCCCGCCGCCCGCCGCCTGCCGCTGGGCAATCTGCTGACCCGCATTCTCGGCGTGCTGGCCGGCCTGATGCTGCTGCCCTGGCTGCAACCGCTGATGAGCGACATGTCCAGCGACCCGGCCCGCGCCGTCGCCAACTTCCACACCCTGTTCAATGCCGTCATCGCCCTGGTGTTCCTGCCGCTGCTGTCCCCCTACGCCGCCCTGCTCACCCGCTGGCTGCCCAAGCGCGCCGATCCCAATGACCCGGCGCGACCGCAGTACCTGGACGAATGGGCCCACGACGTGCCCGCCGTCGCGCTCGGCAACGCCGCCCGCGAAGCGCTGCGCATGGCCGACATGCTGCAGACCCTGCTGCTGTACGCTCGCGCCGGCTTCAAGCGCGACAACCGCCATCGCATGGTGCAGGCGCGCCAGCTCGACGCCGCCCTCGACAAGCTCGAAAACGCCATCACCACCTACCTGGCCACCCTGGACCAGGAAAACATGACGCGCGACGACCTGCAACGCATGGATGACATCCTCGCCTTCATCAGCAACATCGGCCATGCCGGCGACATCGCCCACCACGGCCTGCTCAGCCACATCGCCAAGCTGCGCAAGCAAGGCTGGGTCTTCTCGCCTGAACAGCGCGCCAGTCTCGACGACACCCTGGGTGAACTGATCTCCAACCAGCGCCAGGCCGCCGCCCTGTTCGTCAACGACGACCTGCGCCAGGCCCGCGCCCTGGCTGGCGAAAAATCGCGCTTTCGCACCATCGAAGCCCAGGCCGCCGACACCCATCTGCAGAAGATCAAGGCTGGCCAGGTCGACGCCGCCGAAGTCGGCGCCCTCTACCTCGACATCCTGCGCGACATGAAGGGCATCAATTCCCACCTGGTTGGCGCTGCCGCCTACCCCCTGCTGGCCCGCCACGGCGAACTCCTGCCCAGCCGCCTGCGCGAAGCGGGAAATTAGCCCCCCTGCGCTGCGCGCTTCGCGCTTGCAGCCCCTCCGAGGGGGCGGGCCCGCCTCCGGGCGGCCGGGCGGCGAGCCTTTCAAAGATACCGCTTGAACCACTCAAGCATCCGCCCCCAACCATCCTTGGCCGCCTCCGCCTGATAACTCATCCGGTAATCCGCCAGGAAGGCATGATCCGCCTGCGGATACACCACGAACGCCGAACGCCGGGCATTCTCATTGCCCGCCGCCAGCTTGGTCTTCATGATCTCGATATCCGACACCGGGATGCTGGCATCCTTGGCCCCGTACAACCCCAGCACCGGCGCATGCAGGTCGTTCACCACATCGAACGCATAGCGCTTGATCAGCGGCCCATGCCCGGTGCTCAGCTTGCCGTACCAGGCCACGCCCACCTTCACGTCGGGATTGTGCGCCGCGTACATCCACGTCAGGCGCCCGCCCCAGCAGAACCCCGTCACCGCCACCCGCTTGGGATCGCCGCCATGCTGCGCGGCCCAGGCCACGCTGGCGTCGAGGTCGGCGAACACCTGCTCGTCGGGCACCTTGCTCACGATCTCCGCGATCAGCTTGGGAATGTCGGTATAGGTCGAGGCATCGCCCTGGCGCTCGTACAGATCCGCGGCCACCGCCAGGTAACCCGCCTTGGCGATCCGGCGGCAGAGATCCTTGATGTGCTCGTGCACGCCGAAGATTTCCTGGATCACCAGCACCACCGGCAGATCGCGCTTGCCTTGCGGGGCGGCGTAATAGGCGCCGATGGCGCCATCGGCCACGGGCAGCTGGAAATCCCCATGGACCAGCCCCTGGGTATCCGTGTGGATCACGGTGGGGGCGACATTGCCGGCGGCGGCGGAAAAACTCATGGCGAACTCCTGTGTAGGGATCAACGCGGAACCGATACCCCGCGGCTCGCCATCAGGGCGCCCGCGACACTACCGGCCAGATTCGAAAGCAAAGCCGGGTATCGCGCACGCCGCGATTCAATGCGTATGCGTGTGCTCCGCACGCACCGCGCCGTGGCCGGCGCCCGCCTCGTGCTCATGCCCGTGGTGCATCAGGGTCGTCACGCTGTAGATCAGCACGACGCCCACGCCCACCAGCAGCAATTGCGGCACCGCGTCGGCCAGGGATACCCGCTCGTGCATCTGCGGCATCAGGTCGGCCACCGAGATGTAGAGGAAGCTGCTGGCGGCAACCACCAATACGTACGGCACCCAGTCCTGGGCCTGCTGCAGCACGAAGTACCCTATTATGCCGCCCACGGCTGAACACAAGCTGGTGAACAGGATCAGGGCGAACGCGCGGCGCCGCGCCAGACCGGCATTGAGCAACACCACGAAATCACCGAGCTTGTGCGGCACCTCGTGCACGATGATCGACGCCGCCGTCAACACCCCAAGCAACGGATCGGTCAGGAAGGCCGCCGCCACCAGCACGCCATCGCACAGATTGTGCAGCGAACTGCCAACCAGGATCAGCACGCCCCCACGCCCCGCCTCGTGACGGTCGTGGCCATGATGATGGTGGTGCCCGTCGCCCTCATGGTGATGGCTGTGACGCAGCAAGGCGATCTTCTCGAGCACGAAAAAACCGATCAGCGACGCCAGCATCAGCCCGAACAGCACATGGGCGTCGGCCACACCGCTCTCGAACGCTTCCGGCAGCAGATGCAGCAGCGCCACGGACAGCAGCACCCCCACCGACAGGCTGACCATATGGTGCAGGTAATGGGCGAACACCTTGTAAGCCAGCCAGCTGGCGACAAGCACGGCGATAAGACCGCCGGTAACAGTGGCGAGCAGGACCCAGAGCAGCAACATTTTGGGGGACGTATTCTTGGGGAGGAGGAAGCGCAACATTATATTGTTGCAGCCGCAAAAGCAAAAATGGGCCGCCCGAGACGCGGCGGCCCATCCCCGTGGCCGGTCGGCCCCGTGGGCGCTCAGTGCGCCTGTTCCCAGTTCTTGCCGACGCCCACCTCCGCCACCAGCGGCACCCGCAGCTCGGCCACATTGCACATCAGCCGCGGCAGGGTTTCCTTGACCAGCGCCAGTTCGGCATCTGGCGCTTCCAGCACCAATTCGTCGTGCACCTGCATGATCATACGGGTCTGCAGCTTTTCGGCGTCGAGCCAGTCCTGCACCGCCACCATGGCCATCTTGATCAGGTCGGCCGCAGTGCCCTGCATCGGCGCGTTGATCGCGGCGCGCTCGGCGCCTTGGCGACGCGGCCCCGAGGCGCCGCGGATCTCCGGCAATTGCAGCCGGCGTCCGAACACGGTCTCGACATAGCCCTGCTCGCGCGCCACCCGGCGCGTGTTTTCCATGTACATCGCCACGCCAGGATAGCGGGCGAAGTAGCGGTCGATATACGCCTGCGCCGCATCGCGCGTGATGCCCAGGTTGGAGGCCAGGCCGAACACGCCCATGCCGTAGATCAGGCCGAAGTTGATGGCCTTGGCCGCGCGCCGCTGCTCGGACGAGACGTCCGCCAGCGCCACCCCGAACACTTCCGACGCCGTGGCGCGGTGGATGTCCTCGCCGGCGGCGAAGGCGCGCTGCAGGTTGGCGTCATCCGACACGTGCGCCATGATGCGCAGTTCGATCTGCGAATAGTCCGCCGACAGCAGCATGCCTTGCTCGGCGATGAAGGCCTCGCGCACCCGGCGTCCGGCCTCGGTGCGCACCGGGATGTTCTGCAGGTTGGGATCGGACGAGGCCAGCCGGCCAGTGATCACCGCGGCCTGTGAATAATGCGTGTGCACGCGGCCGGTGTCCGGGTTGATCATGCGCGGCAGCTTGTCCGTGTAGGTGGACTTCAGCTTGGACAGCCCGCGGTATTCCAGCAGCACCTGCGGCAGCGGGTAGTCCTGCGCCAGCTTGCTCAGCACTTCCTCGTCGGTCGACGGCGCGCCGCCGGCGGTCTTTCGCACCACCGGCAGCTGCATGCGGCCGAACAGGATCTCGCCCAGTTGCTTGGGGGAATTCAGGTTGAAGGGCTGGCCCGCCAGTTCGTAGGCCTTCTGCTCGAGCAGCAGCATTTCCTGGCCAAGCTTGTGGCTCTGGCGGCCCAGCTCAGCCGCATCGACCTTGACGCCATTGCGCTCGACCGTCGTCAGCACCGCCGACACCTGCATTTCCAGCAGATAGATGCGCTCGAGCCCGGCTTCGGCCGCCACCTGCGGGCGCAACACCTGGTGCAGCTGCAGCGTGAAGTCGGCATCCTCGGCCGCGTAGTGGCCAGCCTTGTCCACCGCCACTTCATCGAAGCCGATCTGCTTGGCGCCCTTGCCGCACAGGTCCTCGTACGAGACGCCGCTGCGGCCCAGGTAGCGCTGCGCCAGGTCGTTCAAGCCGACGCCGCGATGCGACTCCAGCACGTAGGCCTGCAGCATGGTGTCTTCGGCGATGCCGGCCAGGCGGATGCCTTCGTTGGCGAACACGTGGGTGTCATACTTGGCATGATGCAGCAGCTTGGCGCGCGAGGCGTCCTGCAGCCAGGGACGCAGCCGCGCCAGCACTTCATCCTTGGGCAATTGGGTCGCGCCGTCCGGGCCGCGGTGCGCCACCGGGATGTAGCAGGCCACGCCCGGCGCCACCGCCATCGACAGGCCGACCAACTTGGCCTGCATCTCGTCCAGCGAGGTGGTCTCCGTATCCAGCGCCACCAGGGACGCCTTGTCCACCAGTTCCATCCAGGCGTCGAACGCAGCCCAGTCGGCGATGATGCGGTAATCCTGTTCCGTTGGCGCGGCCGGCACCTCGGCCGCCACGCGGGCGTCGCCCGTCGGCACGCGCTCGGCATCGCCCGTCAGGTCGCGCAGCCAGGTGCGGAAGCCGTAGCGTTCGTACAGTTCGGTCAGCGTGGCCTCATCGCGGCCGCGCGGCGTCAGGTCGTCGACGCTGTCGACATAGCCCGCCAGGTCGCAGTCGCACTTGACCGTCAGCAACTGGCGCGTCAGCGGAAAGTTGGGAATGGCTTCGCGCAGGTTGTTGCCCGCCACGCCCTTGATCCCCTCGGCGCCCTCGACCAGCTTGTCGATCGAACCGAATACGGAGATCCACTTGGCCGCGGTCTTGGGGCCGACCTTGGTCACGCCCGGCACGTTGTCGACGGTGTCGCCCACCAGCATCAGGTAGTCGACGATGCGGTCCGGCGTCACGCCGAACTTGTTGACCACGCCGGCCTCGTCCAGCACCTCGCCGCTCATGGTGTTGACCAGCGTGACGTGGCTGTTGACCAGTTGCGCCAGGTCCTTGTCGCCGGTGGACACCACCGTATGCACGCCGCGCTCGGCGGCGCGGCAGGCCAGCGTACCGATCACGTCATCGGCCTCGACGCCTTCGATGGCCAGCACCGGCCAGCCCAGTGCGCGCACGGCGCGGTGGATCGGCTCGATCTGGGCCGCCAGGTCTTCCGGCATGGGCGGGCGGTGCGACTTGTACTCCGGATACAGGTCATCGCGGAAGGTCTTGCCGCGCGCATCGAAAATACATGCGGCATACTCTGCCTTATAGTCGGATACAAGCTTGCGCAACATATTGACTACGCCGTACAGCGCACCCGTAGGTTCGCCTTGCGCGTTGCGCAAATCAGGCATAGCGTGGAAAGCGCGGTACAAGTAGCTTGAACCGTCGACCAGCAATAGGGTTTTTTTCATGGTTACAAAGGCAGATATGGCAACAACTGCGGCAACAACTGCGGCAACCCCCGCCGAAAAACAAATTCCACTGATTATGTCAGAGTTACGGACGGCGGCGGAAAAGCTGGCGCACATCGGGCCCGCGGTCAGTGTCTTCGGCAGCGCCCGTGTCAGCCGCAACTCGCCCCACTATGAAACCACCGTGGCCATCTCGGCCGCGCTGGCCGAGGCGGGATTCGCGGTCATCGCGGGTGGCGGCCCGGGCATCATGGAAGCCGCCAACAAAGGCGCTTTCGAAGCAGGCGGCACCAGCATCGGGCTGAATATCAGCCTGCCGCACGAGGCCCACAACAACGAATATCAAACCATCAGCCTGTCGTTTGAATACTTCTTTTCGCGCAAGGCCACGTTCTTCATGCACAGCATCGCCTACGTGGCGATGCCGGGCGGCTTCGGCACCCTGGACGAGCTCTTCGAAGCGTTGACGCTGATCCAGACCGGCAAAGTCCCGCCCGCCCCCATCGTGCTGGTGGGCAGCGAATACTGGTCCGGCCTGGTCGAATGGCTGGGCGGCCAGGTGCTGGGCAATGGCATGATCGGCGCCCACGACCTGGATCTGTTCATCATCGAGGACGATCCGCGCAAGGTCGTGCGCAAGGTGGTCGAATTCCACCAGAAGGTCAGCACCGAAGCGCAATACGCGCCGTCCCTGCCGGCCTGACACACGCCTGCCCGCCCAACCGGCCGGCAACGCCGGGCGGTCGCCAACCGCGGCCGCCCGGCCTGCTCCTACTTGCGCATGAACGATGGCAGCACGTCCGCCGGAATCGGGCAGACATACGGCTGGCCGCGACGCATCTCCAGCAGTTCCTCCTTGGCGCGCGCCAGCGCCTCGGGCTGGCCATACAGGTCGGCGGCGGTCGCCGCGATGATCTTGGCCGCGTGCACCATGCCCTTGTGCGCCAGCGACAGCTTGCCCTGCGCCACCATCTGCCACGAATGGAACGGCGTGCCATAGGCGTAGCAGGCGCCCCAGCATTGCGCCGTGGGCGTCACCCAACTGACGTCGCCGACGTCGGTCGAGCCATAGCTGATTTCGTGCCTGCCAGGCTCGTACGGCGCCACCCCGCTGAACAGCGGCGTCGGATTGCGCAGCACCGCGCCCAGATTCTTGCCGGCGTTGTCGATGTCATCGGCCGAAATCGCGTCCCACATGCGGCGCGCGGCCTGCTGCTCGCCCTCGGTGTAAGCGGGCCCCTGCAGCGCCAGCATGTTGGCATGCATGACCTGATTGAGCACGCCGTTGGGAATATAGTTCGAGCAGGCCTTGTCGAACACGATCTCCAGCTCGCAGCCGGTCATCAGCGCCGCGCCCCGCGCCACGTTCTTGACCCGCTCATATAGCTCGGCGGCCTGCGAATTGATCGGCGCGCGCACCAGGTACAGCACCTCGGCGCGCGCCTGCACCACATTAGGCGAAATGCCGCCGCTGTTGGTCACCGCATAGTGCACCCGCGCGTCCGGCACCATGTGCTCGCGCAGGTAGTTCACGCCCACGTTCATCAGTTCCACCGCGTCCAGCGCGCTGCGCCCCAGGTGCGGTGAATTGGCCGCATGCGCGGCCACGCCACGAAAGCGGAAATAGGCCTGGATATTGGCCAGCGATGACTGGTAGAAGATACCGGTGTGGGAAGCCGGATGCCAGGTCAGCGCCGCGTCCAGGTCGTCGAACAGTCCCGCCCGCGCCATGAAGGTCTTGCCCGAGCCGCCCTCCTCGGCCGGACAGCCATAGAAACGGATCCGGCCAGGCAGGCCATTGCGCTCAAGGTATTCTTTGACCGCCACCGCCGCGAAATGCGCGGCCGTTCCCAACAAATGGTGGCCGCAGCCATGGCCGTTGCCATTGGGCGTCTCCGGCGACGGCTGGCAGGCGAAGGCGCCGCTTGCCTGGCTCAGCCCCGACAGCGCGTCGTACTCGCCCAGGATGCCGATCACCGGACCACCCGTGCCGGCCTCGGCGACAAAGGCCGTCGGAATGCCGGCCGCATCGCGCGTGACGCGAAAGCCCGCCTCTTGCAGCATGGCGACATGCAGATCGGCCGATTTGTGCTCGTCATAGCGCAGTTCGGCCAGGCTCCAGATGCGGTCGCTCAGCTCGGCGTAGCGGTCGCGGCACGCGTCGATGAACGGGACAACAATATCGATGGCTCCCATCGTGTCTCCAGTGGCGGTCTACAGTTCTACAGGCGCCGCTCATGCCACGTCGCCGGCGGCGGCAAAACGGCATTCGTCGGACTTGATGCCGGCAGTTTCGATGATTTTGCGATTGGCCGCCAGCGTCAGGCAAGCCCGCCGGCCGCGACGCCAATGCCGTGGCGGGCTCAGCGCAGCGCCCGTTCGATCGCATCGCGCGCTTGCCCAATGAACGGGTCTTCGCCCGGCCGCGGCGGCAGCAGGCGGAATTCGACATCGGGCAAGGGAGGCAGGCCGGCCGCCTGCAGGCGGCCGATGCCGGGCGCTAGCGCCGATTCGTTCAGGCAGGCCACGCCCAGACCCGCCGCGATCGCCAGCTGCAACCCCGCCACCCCCGAGGCCACGTGCGCCACCACATACGGCACAGCGCGCCGCGCCAGCAAGCGCTCGACATACTGCCGCAGCGCGCACGTCTCGGGCAGCGCCAACAACGGTAATGGGCCCGATGGCCGCGATGCGCCTTCGGCGGCCATCCACAACAGCGATTCGCGCCGCAGCAACAGACCCTGCGCCCGCCCCTTCGATGCGCCGCGCTCCTGGATCACCATTGAAATGCCGACATCGACCTCGCCGCGCTCGTAGGCGGCCTCGATCGCGCCGCTCTTCATGATGGTGACGTGCATGCGCACCTGCGGATACTGCTCGTTCAGACGCCGAAGCAGCCGCGCCACGTCGCCCGGACGAAAGTAATCGGTGATGCACAGGCGCAGTTCGCCGCGCAGTGCCACGCCACGCAGGTCGCGATAGGCCTCCGCGCTCAGCGCCAGGATGGCGCGCGCATGCGCCAGCAGGCGCTCGCCGGCGGGCGTGGCGATCACGCCCGTCTTGCCGCGGATCAGCAGCGGCTGGCCGGCTCGCTCCTCCAGCTTGCGCATCTGCTCACTGACCGACGATTGCGACAGGAATACCTTGGGCGCGGCCGCCGTCAGGCTGCCCGCATCCAGCACCGCCACCAGGGTGCGCAGCTGGTCGAGATCGAATCCGGACATGAATTATCCAACGGTTTATACGATGGATTAAATCGTAAATTCCCGCTTTTCCGATGTCAACACGGTCTCTACACTGGCTCCATTCCCCTCACCCAAGGAGCCTGTCATGCCCCATATCGTCGTCCACGTTTCCGGCCAGCCCGACGCCGCCCGCAACCGCCGCATCGTCGATTCGGTCGCCGACCTGACCCAATCGGTGCTCGGCAAAAAGCTGCCGGTCATCGCCATCACGCTGCAGCACATCGCGCACGATCAATGGTTCATCGGCGCACGCCCCTTGTCGGAACTGGGCAAGAACGCCTTCCATCTGGACATCAGCGTCACCGACGAGACCAACACCAAGGCCGAGAAGGCGCGCTTCATCCAGGAGATCCACGCGTCTTTCAGCGAGATCCTGGGCGAGCTGCACGAATGCTCCTACGTGCATGTGATCGACGCGCGCGCGGCGGCCTATGGTTATGGCGGCAAGACGCAGGAATACCGCCACCAGCACGCCTGAGGCCGGCGCGCCGCGCGGCCGCCTTAGCCCCCGCCGGCGGCCAAAAAAAAGCCGCACACGCGAAAGGTGTGCGGCTTTTCCGATTTCCAGGCACGCGGGGAGCGCCCCGCCCGCCTTACACGGCGGCTTCGCGCGCGGCGCGCTTGCGCTCGTTTTCCTGCAGATAGCGCTTGCGCAGGCGGATCGACTTGGGCGTGATCTCGACCAGTTCGTCGTCGTCGATGAATTCCACCGCGTATTCCAGCGACATCTGGATCGGCGGCACCAGGCGCACGGCTTCGTCGGTGCCCGAAGCGCGCACGTTGGTCAGCTGCTTGCCCTTGATCGGGTTCACGACCAGGTCGTTGTCGCGGCTGTGGATGCCGATGATCATGCCTTCGTACAGCGCATCGCCCGGGTTCACGAACATGCGGCCGCGATCCTGCAGCTTCCACAACGCGTAGGCCACGGCATCGCCGTTGTCCTGGCTGATCAGCACGCCATTGCGGCGCTCGCCGATCGAGCCTTCCTTGATGGGCGCGTACTCGTGGAAGATATGGCTCATCAGGCCGGTGCCGCGCGTCAGCGTCAGGAACTCGTTCTGGAAGCCGATCAGGCCACGAGCGGGGATCAGGTATTCCAGGCGGGTGCGGCCACGGCCGTCCGGCTGCATGTCCTGCAGATCACCCTTGCGGCGACCCAGTTCTTCCATCACGCCGCCCTGGTGGGCGTCTTCGACGTCGATGGTCAGCGATTCGAACGGCTCGCACTTGACGCCGTCGACTTCCTTGAACACCACACGCGGACGCGACACGGCCAGCTCATAGCCCTCGCGACGCATCGTTTCCAGCAGGATGGTCAGGTGCAGTTCGCCACGGCCCGACACCTCGAACACGGTATCGTCACCCGTGTCGCGCACGCGCAGCGCCACGTTCGACTTCAGTTCGCGGTCCAGTCGGTCGCGCAGTTGGCGGCTGGTGACGAACTTGCCTTCACGGCCGGCCAGCGGCGAGGTGTTGACCATGAAGTTCATGGTCAGCGTCGGCTCGTCGATGCGCAGCATCGGCAGCACGTCTTGCGTCACCGGGTCGGTCACGGTGCAGCCGATGCCCAGGTCTTCGATCCCGTTGATCAGCACGATATCGCCGGCTTCGGCTTCATCCACCACGACGCGCTCCAGGCCGTGGAACTTCAGCACCTGGTTGATGCGGCCGCGGCCGCCCTGGCCTTCGGGACCGAACTTGTAGGCCACTTCCATGCCGGGACGCATGCGGCCGCGGTTGATGCGGCCCACGCCGATCTTGCCGACGTAGCTGTTGTAGTCCAGCGAGATGATCTGCATCTGCAGCGGACCGTTGGGATCGTCGTCACGCTGCGGCACGTGTTGCAGGATGGCCTCGAACAGCGGGCGCATGTCGCCTTCGCGCACGTCCGCGCTCAGGCCGGCGTAACCGGACAGGCCCGAGGCGTACACCACCGGGAAGTCCAGTTGCTCGTCGGTCGCGCCCAGCTTGTCGAACAGGTCGAAGGTGGCGTTGATGACGAAATCGGTGCGGGCGCCCGGACGGTCCACCTTGTTGACCACCACGATGGGCTTGAGGCCCAGGGCCAGCGCCTTGCGGGTCACGAAGATGGTCTGCGGCATCGGGCCTTCCACGGCGTCGACCAGCAGCAGCACGCCGTCGACCATCGACAGTACGCGTTCGACTTCGCCACCGAAGTCCGCGTGCCCCGGGGTGTCGACGATGTTGATGTGCGTGCCTTCGTATTCAACGGCACAGTTCTTGGCCAGAATCGTGATGCCGCGTTCCTTTTCCAGGTCGTTCGAGTCCATGACCCGTTCGGTCACCGCCTGGTTTTCGCGGAAGGTGCCGGATTGGCGCAGCAGCTGGTCGACCAGGGTGGTTTTACCGTGGTCCACGTGGGCGATGATGGCGACGTTGCGCAAGGCGCGAGTCATAGCGTGTCCTTTAAGGTGGTGGCGGGCAGCAAGCCCGCCGGCAATTCGTTCAGTGCAAGCAATGCCTGCTTCGGGTCTGGCATCGCCTGCAAGGCATCCAGCGCAACGGCGCGTTCCAGAGAAAAAGGCCCGACGTGCGTGCGCCGCAGCGCCGCCAGGTGGGCGTAACAGCCCAGCGCGCGCCCGATGTCCTGGGCCAGCGTCCGGATGTATGTGCCTTTACTGCAAGCCACATCGATCTCTGCCTGCGTCCCGTTCAGGGACAGCAGCTCGATGCGGTAAATCGTAATCTGCCGCGGCGGGCGTTCCAGCTCGATGCCCTGCCGCGCGTATTCGTACAGCGGCTTGCCGTCGCGCTTGAGCGCCGAATACATGGGCGGAATCTGCTCGATCGTGCCGGAAAATCGTGACAGCGCGTCGCGCAGCGCCTGCTCCTGGACTACGAAGCCGGGCGCGGCGGTGGCCACCACGTTGCCGGTCAGGTCGCCCGAGTCGGTTTCCTCGCCAAATTGCAGCGTAGCGCGATACGCCTTGTCGGCGTCAAGCATCGCGCCGGAAATTTTTGTCGCCCGCCCCATGCAGCACACCAGCAAGCCGGTGGCGAATGGGTCGAGGGTGCCGGTATGGCCGGCTTTCGCCGCGTCCATGGCACGCTTGGCGCGTTGCAAGGCGTGATTGCTCGACAAACCCACGGGTTTGTCGAGCAACAGCACACCGTCGAGCGCAAGCCCGCGTCGTTTAGCCATCGTCGGAATCCGGAAATTAAAGCAGTGACGACAGCCCGATCAGGACTGGTCTTCAGGTTCGTCGGGCACGCCCGAGTGCGGGCCGGGCCGGTTTGCGCGGTCGATGAGGATCGACATTTCGATACCACGGGCAATCTGCTCGTCGTGGAAGAAACGCAAAGTGGGGACAGTATGAATGTGCAGCAGCTTGTACAACTGCGAGTGCAGCCAGCCGGCCTTCTCGTTCAGCAAGGCGGTCGCGGCCTCGGGCTCGGCGCCCAGAACCGTGAAATACACCTTGGCATGCGCGTAGTCGGTCGACAGTTCCACACCGGAGAGCGTGATCAAGCCAGCGCGGGTCGTGTCGATCTCGCGCTGGATGATCCCGGCCAGATCCTTCTGGATCTGGTCGGCCAGCCGCAGATTGCGGCCGGGGATGGCTTTGGACTTGTGACGGCTCATTAGAAGCAATGCCTCGCGACGCTTTACAGCGTACGCGCGATTTCCTTGATTTCAAAGACTTCCAGCTGGTCGCCCACCTGGATGTCGTTGTTGCCGCGCAGCGTAAGACCGCAATCGAAGCCCGACTTGACTTCCTTGACGTCATCCTTGAAGCGGCGCAGCGAATCGAGCTGGCCGGTCCATTGAACCACGTTGTTGCGCAGCAGGCGGACCTGCGAATCGCGACGCACCAGGCCGTCGAGCACCATGCAACCGGCGATGTTGCCGATGCGGGAGATGCTGTAGACCTCGCGGATCTCGACCAGGCCGATGATCTCTTCCTTCTTCTCGGGCGCCAGCATGCCCGACATGGCCGCCTTCACTTCATCCACGGCGTCGTAGATGATGTTGTAGTAGCGCACGTCGATGCCGTTGGTCTCGGCCAGCTTCTTGGCGCTGGCTTCGGCGCGGACATTGAAGCCGATCACCACGGCGTTCGAGGCGATCGCCAGGTTGATGTCGCTTTCCGAGATGCCGCCCACGGCCGCGTGCACCACTTGCACGCGCACTTCGTCGGTCGACAGCTTGGTCAGCGACTGCACCAGCGCTTCCTGCGAACCCTGGACGTCGGTCTTGACGATCAGCGCCAGGGTCTGGGTGCCTTCGCCCAGGTTGTCGAACATCGATTCCAGCTTGGCGGCCTGCTGGCGCGCCAGCTTGACGTCGCGGAACTTGCCCTGGCGGAACAGCGCGATTTCGCGCGCCTTGCGCTCGTCGGACAGCACCATCAGTTCGTCGCCGGCAGCCGGCACTTCGGTCAGGCCCTGGATTTCCACCGGGATCGACGGGCCGGCGGCCTGGATCGGCTTGCCGTTCTCGTCGAGCATGGCGCGGACGCGGCCGAAGCTGGCGCCAGCCAGCACCACGTCGCCACGATTCAGCGTGCCGCTCTGGACCAGGATGGTCGCGACCGGGCCGCGGCCCTTGTCCAGACGGGCTTCGATCACCAGGCCCTTGGCGGGCGCGTCGACCGGCGCCTTCAGTTCCAGCAGCTCGGCTTGCAGCAGCACGTTCTCGAGCAGAGCGTCGATGCCCTCGCCGGTCTTGGCCGACACCGGCACGAACGGCACGTCGCCACCGTATTCTTCCGGCACCACTTCCTCGGCGACCAGTTCCTGCTTGACACGCTCGGCGTTGGCGCTGGGCTTGTCGATCTTGGTCATGGCCACCACCATCGGCACGCCCGCGGCCTTGGCATGGTGGATGGCTTCACGCGTCTGCGGCATCACGCCGTCGTCGGCCGCGCACACCAGGATGACGATGTCGGTGGCCTTGGCGCCACGGGCACGCATGGCGGTGAACGCCTCGTGGCCCGGGGTGTCCAGGAAGGTCACCATGCCACGTTCGGTTTCAACGTGGTAGGCGCCAATGTGCTGCGTAATGCCGCCGGCTTCGCCCGCGGCGACCTTGGCGCGGCGGATGTAATCCAGCAGCGAGGTCTTGCCGTGGTCGACGTGGCCCATCACGGTCACGACCGGGGCGCGCGGCAGCTGTTCGGCTTCCGACACGTTGGCGGTTTCGTCCAGGAAGGCTTCCGGATCGTCCAGCTTGGCGGCGATCGCCACGTGGCCCAGTTCCTCGACCACGATCATGGCGGTTTCCTGGTCCAGCACCTGGTTGATGGTGACCATCTGGCCCAGCTTCATCAATTGCTTGATGACTTCGGCGGCCTTGACGGACATCTTGTGGGCCAGGTCGGCCACGCTGATGGTTTCCGGCACGTGCACTTCACGCGCGATGAATTCCTGCGGCGCCGGCTCGTTGCGGCGATCGTTATGCTGGTTGCGGCCACCACGGCCGCCCCCCTTGCCACCGCCCTTGCCGCCGGCACGCCAGCCATCACGGCTGGCAGGCGCCGCCGGCTTGTCGGCGGGCTTCTTGCGGGAGGCGTCGTCCGACCAGGTCGAGGCCACTTCGGCCGTCTTGATGGTCTTCTTGGAGCCCGGGGCGGCCGGCTTGGCGTCCTTCTTGGCGCCAGGGGCCGCGGCGGCCTTGCCGGCCGGCTTGTGCAACGTGCCCGAAATCGGGGCGGCCGCCGGCGCTTCGGGTTCGGGGGCGCGCAAGACCTTGCGCGGACGGTTCAGCATCTCGCGCAACGCGGCGGCCTCGGCTTCGGCGGCGCGGCGGGCTTCGTCGCGGCCAGCACCCGTGGCGGAAGCGGCGAGCGGCGGCCCGGCGCGGCGGTTGTCGGCACGGTTGCCCACCCTGGGGGCGGGCGCGGCAGCCTCCGCGGGCTTCGCGGCGGATTTGACGGATTCGGATTTCGCGGCAGGCGGGACCTGGGCGGCGACAGGCGCGGCGGCCTGCGATGACGATGGTTCGGACTTATTGGCTAGCACAACGGGTTCCGGCGTGGCTTCTTCAGCCTTGGGCTCGGTGGATTCAGTCTTGACTTCGGGCTTGGCCTCTTCGGCCACGGGCTCGGCAGGAGCGGGCGCCGGCGTCGGTTCCGGTTCAGGCTGGGCCTGGACCTCGGCGGCGGGAGCCGCGACGGGGGCGGGCACTTCGGCCGCGACGGGTTCTACAGGCGCGGCCGCTTCCACCGGCGCGGGCGCTTCTACGGCAGCGGGCTCTGACACCGGGGCGGGAGCCGCCGCCTGGACAGGCGTGGCTTCGCGCGGTTCGGCCGGCTTGACCGCCTCGGGCACGGCCGGTGCGGACACCTGCTGTGCTTCCTCGGCAGTCGTTTCTTCCTCAGCGCGGGCGCTGGCGGCCTGCTCCAGGGCGATTTCGGAGGGATCACGCTTGACGAACACGCGTTTCTTACGGACCTCGACCTGGATGGTGCGCGAGCGGCCGGTGGCGTCAGCCTGGCGGATCTCGGAGGTCTGGCGGCGCGTCAGGGTGATCTTCTTGCCTTCGGTGGCGCCGTGGGCGCGGCGCAGCGATTCGAGCAATTTCGCCTTGTCGCTGTCGGTGACGGAATCGTCCACCGATTTGAGGTCAACGCCAGCCGAGCGCAGCTGTTCCAGCAGCACATTGGCAGGCATTTTCAGCTCGGTAGCGAACTGGGCGACGGTGTTACTCGACATTAGGCTCTCTCTTCCCTATATGCAGCTATTACAAACAACGTGAACATGCGGCGGACAGCTTAGCCATCGGCCACAGACCCGTGTCCTTTTGGTTATTCTTCATCGAACCAATGGGCGCGGGCACGCATGATGAGGTCGCTGGCTTCCTGCTCGGTCAGGCCGGCGATTTCCGCCAGCTCGTCCGTCGCCAGTTCGGCCAGATCATCACGCGTATGCACTTGACGCTCGGCCAGCTTGGCGGCCAGCTCCGGCGTCATGCCTTCGAGCTCGAGCAGGTCCTGAGCCGTTTCAAGGCGCTCCTCCTGGGCGATGGCCTCGGTCAGCAGCGCATTGCGGGCACGGGCGCGCAACTCATTGATGGTGTCTTCGTCAAACGCCTCGATTTCCAGCAGTTCCTGCATGGGCACGTAGGCGATTTCCTCGATACCGGTGAAACCTTCGTCAATCAGGATGTCGGCGACTTCCTCATCGACGTCCAGCTTGTTCATGAACGTGGCGCGCAGACCCGAACGCTCGACTTCCTGGCGGTTCAGGCTTTCTTCCGGCGTCATGATGTTGATCTGCCAGCCGGTCAGCTCGGATGCCAGGCGCACGTTCTGGCCCTTGGCGCCGATCGCCTTGGGCAGGTTTTCCTCGTCCACCACGACGTCCATCGCATGCTTGTCTTCGTCCACCACGATGGACTCGACGTTGGCCGGGGCCAGCGCACCGATGACGAATTGCGCGGGGTCTTCCGACCACAGGACGATGTCGACCTGTTCGCCGCCCAGTTCGTTGCGCACGGCGGTCACGCGCGACCCGCGCATGCCGACGCAAGTACCGATGGGGTCGATACGCTTATCGTATGCCACCACGGCGATCTTCGCACGCACGCCGGCATCACGCGCCGCCGCCTTGATCTCGAGCAGACCCTGCTCGATCTCGGGCACTTCATTCTCGAACAGCTGGCGGATGAACTCCGGCGAGGTGCGCGACAGGATGACCTGCTGGCCACGGGCGGCGTGGTCAACACGCAACACGTAGGCACGGACCCGGTCGGCCACCCGCAGGTTTTCCTTCGGAATCATTTCGGAACGCGGCAGGCGCGCTTCGATCTTGCCGGTCTCGATGATGGCATCGCCCTTGTCCATGCGCTTGATGGTGCCGGACACGATGGTTTCGCCGCGATCGAGGAAGTCGTTCAGCACCTGCTCGCGCTCGGCGTCGCGGATCTTCTGCAGGATCGCCTGCTTGGCGGCCTGGGCGCCGATGCGACCGAACTCGATGGGCTCGAGCGGCTCCTCGATGTACTCGCCAACCTGGATGTTGGGCACGATCTCGATCGCGTCCGACAGCATTTCCTGCTTGTCGGGCTCTTGCAGGCCCGCTTCATCGGGCACCACCAGCCAGCGCCGGAAACCTTCGTGGTCACCGGTTTCACGATCGATGGCAACACGAATGTCCGCATCATCCTTGAAGCGCTTTTTCATGGCCGAGGCCAGCGCGCTTTCCAGCGCCCCGAACACGACATCACGCGTGACGTTCTTTTCACGCGCCAAGGCATCGACCAACAGAAGAATTTCGCGACTCATCGCTTTTTGCCCTTGAAATCCAGAACGGGATCCAGTTTTGCACGCTCGATATCCTCGACCGTGAAATTCAACACCTGGACGTCGTTCTTTTTTGCCTCAAATTCGAGACCGAACACGGTCTTGTGCATCGCTGCGGCGGCATCGCCCGCGGGCGCCTCCTCGGGCACGGTCAACGTGCCGGAGAAAACCTTGCGCCCGTCCAATGCCTCGCGCAGCTTGATCTCGATGCGTTCGCCAGCGAAGCGGCGGAACTCGGCCTCGTTGCGCAGCGGGCGATCCACGCCCGGCGAACCGACTTCCAGCCGCTTGTAGTCGATGTTCTCGACCTCGTACACCCGCGACAATTGGCGGGAGACCTGCTCGCAGTCTTCGATGCGCACACCGCCGACCCGATCGATCGTGACGCGCAAAAGGCCCAGCGCAGCACGTTCGACGTCGACGAGTTCGACGTCCATGCCAGCCAGCGCCTCTTCGGTCAATGCGAATAAATCAGCCATATACTCAAAAAAAATGGGCTGCACGCCCAGCCCACCGTATTGCACAGTGCCCAGCCGCCACCCTACTACACGTAAGGAGCAATGCTGGGCAGCGCCCTATATTGCGACCTAATTTTTGCGACCTAAATTCGGCTTGCGCCGCCCTTGCGGCGCACTTGCCAACTTCGCGCCACGCCGGCCACCAAAACCACGATGCGATCCCTCGCACCCCGGCCAGAGTGGCCCGCGGCGCATGCTGCGTTCATGAAAAATGCGGCGCAGGCAGCAAGACCCGGGCATCCAAACCATGAACGCGCAATCAACGCGAAGCCATGAAAACCATTGATTTTACCAGATAAACCGGAAAAACGCCTGATTCGTCACGGGCTTACGTTTATTTGGGACACATCCAGGCGGCAGCGCCGCGCCGATGCCGTCCCGGGGGACGGTTCAGCGCCCCCGGCCGCCCCGGCCGCCCATCACGCCGAGGCGTGATTCATGCGCCGACGCCCCGCGCGGTTGCCAATCGTCGCCACGCGGACCGGAACCGGAACCACTGCGCGCGGCGCGCGGCTTGCCACCGGCACCCGGCCCCTTGTTGCCGCCGCCGGTACGCGCGCCCTCGGCCTTGTTACCGCCGCGGCCGGCACCAGCGGGCTTGCCCGCCCGTGCCGCATTGCCACCGCGCCCGCCCGCGGGCTTGCCGGACTTGGCGCCAGCCGGCTTGCGGCCACCGCCCGCCGGCGCTTCGGTCGTGGCGACGGCCGGGCCATTGTTGGCGGCCGCGGCGCGCACGCCGCGCCCCTTGCCACCGCCCGGCTTGCCACCCGTACGCGCGCCCGCCTTGTTACCCCCACCCGCGCCACGGCCGCCGGCGGCCTTGCCGCCCTTGCGATTGCCGTTGGCCTCGCCAGCCAGCGGATGGCCATTGGCATAGCCGCCGGCGATCATCAAACCGGTGCCGAAGGGGTCGGACGGACACGCCATCGCCTGGCCGGCGCTGCCGGCACGGCCACCCTGGATCTTGCCGCGGCGACCGACGCGGGCGCCATTCATGCCATTGCGTTCCAGGGTACCGAAGCCGGGCGGCAGGGCGCTGTCATGCGACTGCGGCTGCTTGGAGCGGCGGCGGTTGCCGCCGGCCTCGTCATCATCACGCAGCAGGCCGAGCTGAACCATCAGCGCGGTCACCAGTGATGCATCGAGTTCTTCCCACCGGCCACGGCGCAGCGTGCGCGGCAGCACCACATCACCGAAACGGGTGCGGATCAGCCGGCTGACGGTCACGCCGACCGCCTCGAACATGCGACGCACTTCGCGATTGCGGCCTTCCTGCAGCGTCACGCGGTACCAGCGATTGCTGCCATCGCCCCCCAGGTAATCGAGCGCGCCGAACGCCGCCAGGCCATCTTCGAGTTCGATGCCGTCAACCAGCGACTGGCGCTGCGCCTCGTCCATCTCACCCAGCACGCGCACCGCGTATTCGCGTTCAGTGCCATAGCGCGGATGCATGATGCGATTGGCCATGTCACCCGAGGTGGTGAAAATCAGCAGGCCTTCAGTATTCAGGTCGAGCCGGCCGACCGACAGCCACTTGCCGGTGCGCAGCTTGGGCAAGCGCGCGAACACGCTGGCGCGGCCACCCGGATCATCATGACTGACGATCTCGCCCGCCGGCTTGTGATACAGGATCACGCGCGGCGGCTTCTTGGTATTGGTGCGCATGATGGGCTTGCCATTGACGCGCACCTGATCGTTCGGCGCCACGCGCTGACCGATATGCGCCGGCTCGCCATTGACCGACACCCGGCCGGCCACGATCAGCTCTTCCATTTCGCGGCGCGAACCGATTCCTGCGTCGGCCAGCACCTTGTGCAGCTTGGGCATGACCGCCTCGCTATTGAGGTACTTGCCCAGCCGCTGTTCCATGCGATCGGCCGTATCCAGGTAAGCCAGCGCCTGTTCGGCCTCCTGCTCGCCGCCACGGTTGTCCGCGCTGTCGGCCTGAGCGGACGCGGCGGTTTCGCCAGCGGGCGCCTGCTCGGCGGCGGCGGCATCGCCGCGACGGCGTCGGAACGGCGTGCGCAGCTTGCGGCCTCGGCCACGGGCCTCGCCCTCGACGGCCGGTTCGCGGCCGGCGGATGCCTCCGCCGGCCCGTTGGAAACGGCATCATCCGGACGGGGGGTCTCGTCCTGCATTGCGTTATTCGTTGTCACTGGGACAGCTCCGAATTTCAAACTTGGGAAGGCCTGCCGGAAGCAGGCGCATCGTCATCGGGGGACTCGGGTTCGCGATCAGCCTCGGGCTGACCGGAATCCGGCACGGCGGGCTCCGCCACGGCGGAGTCCGTATCAGGCTCGAACAGCCCAGCGCCAGGCGCCAGGGCTTCGGCCTCGTCTATCGGTTCGGTCGGTTTCGCGCTTTCCGTGTGCTCGACAGCCTCGTCCGCGGCGCCGGACCCGGCGGCTGCGTCAGTACTGCCAGTTTCTGCGGAATGGTCGGGCGACCTGCCATGCGCCTCTTGGGCGACATCCAGGGCCGGCACCTCGGCTTCATCGAAGCGTCCGGCGTTCTCGATGCCCACGGATGGCGCATCGGACAAGCTTTCAGCCCGCTCCCCGACGGTGGAATCGTCTGCGGGAATCGCGTCTTCTTCGGTGCGCGAAAGGCTGAATTCTACGCTATCGTCCGCCGCCTTGGGGATATCGTCGTCCGAAACAGACAATTCCACCATCGAAATATTGGATTGCGCCTCACTATCGGACAACGCAACCGGCACGCCCTCCTCATCGGCATGCGCCTCGCCGCCCTGCCCGACCGCCTCCCCAGCATCATCGGCCGCCACGGCGCCTTGCGCGGCAACGCCTTCCGTCGCGACACCATCCACCGCCGCGCCATCCGCGGCTTCCGCCAATTGCTGCACCTCACCCAGATCCAGGCCGGCCAGCGCGGCGGCGGCATGGGCGGACTCCAGCGCAGGCAATTCATCCAGCGCGCGCAGCCCCAGGTCATCCAGGAATTGCCGCGTGGTGCCGAACAGCGCCGGCCGCCCGGGGGCGTCGCGATGACCAATCACTTCGATCCAGCCTCGGTCCTCGAGCGCCTTGACGATATTCGACGACACGGTCACGCCGCGGATGTCCTCGATATCACCGCGCGTCACCGGCTGGCGCCAGGCCACGATGGCCAGGGTTTCCATGACCGCGCGCGAATACTTGGGCGGCTTTTCGGGATTGAGCCGCTCAAGGTAGCGCTGCATGTGCGGACGGCTCTGGAAACGCCAGCCGGTCGCCAACTGCACCAACTCCAGACCGCCGTCGGCCCAGTTGCTCTGCAGTGTTTCGAGCAACGCGCGCAGGGCACTATTGTCGAATTGCTCATCGTCCCCGAACAGCTTGCGCATTTCGGACAGTTGCATCGGCTGCACCGCGCAAAGCAGCGCGGTCTCCAGCACGAGTATTGCCTCGCTATCGTTCATCGACATTCAGATTCAAAAAAGGCTAACTTGCGTTAGGTTGAAAATAAGGCTAATATTCTTTTCTCAGACGCGGGGTGGAGCAGTCTGGCAGCTCGTCGGGCTCATAACCCGAAGGTCGTAGGTTCAAATCCTGCCCCCGCAACCAAATTGATCAAGGCCTGGCGAATGCGCCGGGCCTTTTTCATTTGCGGCCGGCGCGTTTCCATCGACCGGCTCGACGCACGACTCGGCTCACCCAGGGCGCTACCGCGCAAAGCGCGTTGCCCGGCCCATCCCGCGCGAACGGCATGAACGAGCGCAACAAAAGAATGGCCGGAAGGACGAGACAGAAGCGCAGATGACGGGGAAACAGGCGGGACGGCGGTCCACGCAGCCGTCCGCGCCACGACTTGGGCAGAACAGCTACAGCAGACAACGCTGGTTTGCGTATTTCTCACGAGAATCCTGTATTTATTGCCAATCCGCCAACTGCCCTGCCAACCACCCCGCAAGCCGTCTGCGAGCGCCGCAGCCCCATGCGGTAAAACCGACACCATACGGAGCCGACCGCAAGTACACCGCAGCCAGGGCAAGGACAAATCCGCCAGCGACAAAATCTGTCCGCGACAAATTCGTTTAAGCAAAAGTCTGGAAAAGCTGGCAAACATGCCAACAAGCATGCCAACAAGCCAGCGGAACGCGCAGCGACTCGGCGCTTTTTCCACGGCAATCGATATTGCGGCAATCGATATCAAGTCATGGGCCTGGATTACCAAGCGTCCGCGCTCTGCGCCTGCGGCCCGGACAAGCCGGCGTCCGCACACTCGGCACCCGAACGTCCCGGCCTGCCTCCCCTGGTGCTCCTGGCGCCCGGCTTCGCCAGATCCCGGCTCAATCGCAGGAACCCCGATACACCGGAACCATGGTTCTTTGGATGTCTATGACTACATGCTGGCGGCCCCAGGCAAAGTCCTGATGCGTCGCGCCCATCCCACCAAAGCAATAGCCGGATTATACCGTTATACCCCTCGCCCTCAAGCCGGGCCACGCAAACCGCATCGCCTCCGGGCGCTTTTTTAAACCTGGCCCCAGGGCGCAGAACCCAGGCGTTCCACCAGGAAATCCAGCATCGAGCGCAGAATCAAGGGCATCTGCCGGCGCGACGCATAGACCCCATAAATGCCCAACTCCTGGGGCCGGGCCTGCGGCAGAATCGCCTTCAGGCGTCCCTGCGACACATAGTCGGCGGCGTAGTAGGTTGGCAGCAGGGCGATGCCCGCCCCTTCCAGAGCGGCCTGCAAGAGCACCGACACTTCGTTGGCGCTGATATTGCCGCTGACCGGCACATCCACCGGCATGCCATCGCGCTCGAAACGCCACAAGCTCTTGCCGAAATAGGAATGCGTCAGGCAATTGCGCAAGGACAGATCCTCGACCCGCGCCGGCTCGCCCTCGCGCCCCAGGTATTCAGGCGAGGCGCAGACGACCGACCGGCACACCGCCAGCTTGCGGGCGATCAGATTGGGATCCAGGTCATTGGTAATGCGCACCGCCAGATCGACCCGTTCCTCGACCAGATTGACGGCGCGCTCGACCAGCATCAGGTCAACCGACGTCCCCGGATGCAGCTTGACGTAATCGGTGACCACTCGCGCCAGATGACGCGAGCCGAATGACATGCTGGTGGTCATGCGCAACAGGCCGCGCGGCGTATCCTCGGGCGTGGAGACAGCGTTGCGCAGATCACCCACCATGTCGAGCATCTGGCGGCAACGTGGCAGCGTTTCGGCGCCAGCCGGGGTCAGGCTGAGACGGCGCGTGGTGCGATGCAGCAAGCGCACCCCGACCCATTGCTCCATTTCCGCCAGGTAGCGCGACACCATGGCACGCGACATATCCAAATGGACCGCCGCCGCCGACAAACTCCCCCTGTCGGCGACTTCCACGAATACCTGCATCGCTTTCAATCGGTCCATGATTGTCTCGATTCTTGCATCAGACTTTGCGGTTATACCGTATTTCCCGCAGCTTCCGCGTCCGGAAGGATGACCGCGATGTCACTTTCAGGACCAGCAGCAATGCACGCCTCAGACCGGGAACTGTCCCAGCGCGGCGACCGCCTCCGCCCGCACCACCTCCGCTTCCACCCCCCTGACGATATACACCAGGCGCGACACCCGGTCGTCGCCTGGCCATTGCGGCAACGGCCGGATCGGATAAAGCTCGCCATGCACGCCATGCACTTCGCAAGGCAGGGCTTCGCCCTCGAAACACACCAGCCCCTTCATGCGCAACAATGCCGGGCCGAACCGTTCCTGCACCCGTGACACCCCGGCCAGAAAGGCGGCACGTCCGATCGGCGCGGTCAATGCCAGCGTAAAACTCGCCACCTGCGCGTGACGCCCCGCCATCGGCCTGGCAAAGGCCAGCAGCCAGCCGGCCAAGTCCGTCCCATCGCGCGGCGCCCGGGCGCCCGCCCCTTCGAGCAACGCCCCCACTACCGGCGCATCGGTACGCTGGACGCAGCGCCGTGCGCCGGGATTGACGGCGGCCACAAGCTGCTCGACATGACGCAATTGCGCCGCATCCACCAGATCGGACTGGCTGAACACAACCGTGTCGGCCAGCGCCAGCTGCCGCAGCGCCTCGGGTTGCGTATCGATCTGACGCGGACCATGGCGCGCGCCCACCACCACGATGGCACCGTGGTAGACATAGCGCTCGGACAGGAAACGATCATGCTTGAGCGTGAAAAGCACTGGCGCCGGATCCGCCAGGCCGCTGGTCTCGATCAGCACCCGCCGGAACGGCTTGATGCGCCGGTTCAGGGCCAGCATGAATAGCTCGCGCAAAGTGTCGGCGACCGCGCCGTTGACGACACAGCACAGACAGCCGCCCTCCACCAACACGATGTCGTCCCGCGCCAGGCGCACCAGATGGTGATCCACGCCGACATCCCCGTATTCATTGACGATGACCACCGCGTCGCCATAGGCCGGCTCACGCAGGAGGCGATTCAGGAGCGTTGTCTTGCCGCTGCCCAGGAACCCCGAAATCACCGTCACGCCGATGCGCTTGTCGCCTTCCGCCCCCATCTTCCTCGCAGGCTTTCGCCCCGCCCTCGCTATTGCAACGCTCCCCACGCGGGGAACGGATCCGGAATCGTAGCCAATTCGGCCGCCGGGCGGGTCATTTCCTCCTGCGTCATCAGGCAAGCCTGCAGATGCGCCCGCAACAGCGCCTCATCCATGCCGATGCCGATCAGCACCAATTCCTGGCAGCGGTCGCCATAGACGGGGTCCCAGTCGGCAACAATGCGGGCGCGCGATTCGGCATCTTCCGGCCAGCGCTCACGAGGCAGCGCCGCCCACCAATAGCCCGCCGCGCCATGGCGCGTAACCGGACCAGCCTGCGACCAGGACGCCGCGTACGCCGGGCGCGTCACCAGCCAGAAATACCCCTTGGAACGCACCACGCCAGGCCATTCCTGGTGTATCCAGTCCCACAGACGCTGGGGATGGAAGGGCCGTCGGGCACGGAACACGAAACTGCCGATGCCGTATTCCTGCGTTTCCGGCGTGTGCTGACCACGCAGTTCGCGCAACCAGCCGGGCGCCTGGGCCGCCGCGTCGAAATCGAAGCGCCCGGTATCCAGCACCCGCGCCAGCGGCACCCTGCCGAATTCGCCACGCACGATATCGGCACGCGGATTGAGCTTGCGCAGAATGGCCTCCAGCCGCGCCAGCTCATCCGGCGGGACCAGATCGGTCTTGTTCAGCACCATGACATCGCAGAACTCCACCTGCTCGATCAACAGGTCTACCACGGTGCGCCGGTCTTCGTCGCCCAGGGTCTCGCCACGCGCGGCCAAGCTGTCCTGGCTGGCGTAGTCACGCAGGAAATTGAAGGCGTCCACCACTGTCACCATGGTGTCCAGCCGCGCCACGTCGGACAGGCTGGCGCCATCCTCATCGCGGAAAGTGAAGGTCTCAGCCACCGGCAAGGGCTCCGAGATGCCGGTGGACTCGATCAGCAAGTAATCGAAGCGCCCCTGCGCCGCCAGCCGCCGGATCTCTATCAGCAGGTCTTCGCGCAAGGTACAACAGATGCAGCCGTTGCTCATTTCCACCAGCTTCTCATCGGCGCGCGACAACGCCGCGCCGCCTTCGCGCACCAGCCTGGCGTCGATGTTCACCTCCGACATATCGTTGACGATGACCGCCACCCGGCGTCCCTCGCGGTTGTTCAGCACGTGATTGAGCAAGGTGGTCTTGCCCGCGCCCAGAAAGCCGGACAACACCGTCACCGGCAGGCGGCCGTCCGCCCGCCGCCGCCCATCCGAATCCATCGCCGCACCCGGGCTCCCGCCGACACCCCCTTGTTCCATCCGCATGATTGCCTCACCCAAAAATAGAAATGTTATTACATAACAAATCCAGATTGGAATATGGCGCAGAAAACCTCGCAGCGCAGCCCTCCGCCGCCGCACAGCAAAAACCAAAAGGGCCACTCACTTGCGTGAGTGGCCCTGAAATCTTTGGCTCCCCGAGCTGGGCTCGAACCAGCGACCTGCGGATTAACAGTCCGTCGCTCTACCGACTGAGCTATCGGGGAACTGCTAAGAAACGAGATTATGAAGGAAAAATTCGAACTGTGCAAATCCGGCGCTTTTTCGCCCCGCTGCAGCGCCAAGTTTCCCAAGCAGAAAAAACTCTGATATGATTTCGGTCTTTCCAGATCAGGCCCCATAAAACCGGGCAAGAACTGCGAAAACAGAGATGTTTTGCTTGCAGTGCCGGCTTGCCGGAAATGAAGCAAATGGTCTTGCCGGCATAGCTCAGTTGGTAGAGCAGCGCATTCGTAATGCGAAGGTCGTAGGTTCGACTCCTATTGCCGGCACCAGAATTCAAAAAGCAGCCCACTGGGCTGCTTTTTTCATTTCCGGGTCCGGCTCGCGCCTACGCCAGCCCGCCCATCCCGCCCCGGGAACTCCCGCCCCGCGCCAGGCATCCAATCATCTGGAAACCTCACGGCGACAACTATCATGCGCATCCTTCTCGTCGAAGACGACACCATGATCGGAGAAAGCGTGCTGGACTGCCTGCGCGCCGAGCACTATGCCGTCGACTGGGTCAGGGACGGCCACGCGGCCGAACTGGCCTTGCGCACCGATCCCTATGATCTCGTACTGCTGGACCTTGGACTGCCCCGGCGCGACGGCCTGGCGCTGCTGCGCGAATTGCGCGCACGCAAGGACCGCACCCCGGTGCTGATCGCCACCGCGCGCGATGCCGTCAGCGACCGCATCGCCGGCCTGGATGCCGGCGCCGACGACTACATCGTCAAGCCCTACGACGTCGACGAGCTGCTGGCCCGCATGCGCGCGCTGATCCGCCGCAGCGCGGGCCGCGCCGAACCGATCTTCGAGCACGACGGCATCACCATAGATCCCCAGTCGCACGCCGCCTCGGTGGATGGCACGCCGGTCCCCCTGACCGCGCGCGAATGGGCGGTGCTGGAACCGCTGATCGCCCGCCCCGGCATGATCTTCTCGCGCGCCCAACTCGAGGAAAAGCTGTACAGCTGGAAGGACAGCGTCAGCAGCAACGCGGTTGAGGTTTATATTCATGGCCTGCGCAAAAAACTGGGGCAGAACCTGATCCAGAACGTCAGAGGCGTCGGCTATGTCATTCCCAAAGCATGAGCATCCCGCTTAGCTATTCGCTGCGGGCCCGGCTGCTGTTCTTCCTGCTCGCCGCGATCGCGGTGGGCGCGCTGGTGCAGGGCGCCATCGCCTATCGCAGCACCCTGCAGCAGGCCGATGACATCTTCGACTCGCTGCTGCAGCGCACCGCGCTGTCGCTGGGCACCGGCGATGGCCTGTTGCGCATGGGCCCCTCGCACGCCCAGGGCTCGGCCACGCCAATGGCCGACGACCTGATCATCCAGATCTGGACGCCGGACGGCGTGCGTGTCTTCAATTCGCGGTCCCGCCGCCCCCTGCCCGACCAGATCGTGCTGGGATTCGCCGATACCGAGGTCGAGGGCAGCACCTATCGCGTGTACTCCCTGGCCACCCCGTTCCAGGTGATCCAGGTGGCCCAGGACATGGCCGTGCGCAAGCGCATGGCCGGGGCGCTGGCGTGGCGTACCGTCGCCCCGATCGCGGCCGCCGCTCCGCTGCTGATGCTGATCGTCTGGTGCGTGGTGAGCTGGTCGCTGCGTCCGGTCAAGCGCGCCCGCGCCCAGGTGGCGGATCGCCAGCCCGAGGACCTCTCGCCCATTGACGTGCCCGACCTGCCCGACGAAATCCGGCCGCTGATGCAGGAGTTGAACCTGCTGCTGGCGCGCATGCGCGACGCGTTCGCCGTGCAGAAGCAGTTCGTCGGCGATGCGGCGCACGAACTCCGGTCGCCGCTGGCGGCATTGACTCTGCAACTGCGGGCACTGCAACGCGCCGGTGACGATGGCAGCCGCCAGCTCGCCGAACAGCGCCTGGCCGCCGGCATCGAACGCGCTACCCGGCTGGTGGAACAACTGCTGTCGATGGCCCGCCATGAAAAAGGCGCTGAACAGCCGCCGGCCGAGCCCGTGGATTTGGTCGAAGTCCTGCGCCTGGCGCTGTCGGACACCCTGCCCGGCGCCAACGCCAGGGATATCGGCGTGGCGTTGCATGGCGAGCCGTGCGCCTGGGTGCGCGGCCGCCGCGACGACCTGGTGCTGCTGGCGCGCAATCTGCTCGACAACGCCATCAAATACACGCCTGCCGGCGGCCACATCGACATTCATATCGACACCCCGGGCGATCAGGCGCTGCTGCTGATCGACGATAACGGCCCGGGCATTCCGGTCGCGGAACGCACCCGCGTATTCGACCGTTTCTACCGGGTCGAGGGCAATCACCAGCATGGCAGCGGCCTGGGGCTGGCGATCGCGCGCGCCATTGCCGAACGCCACGCCGCCAGCATCACGCTCGATGACGCCCCTGGGGGCCAGGGCCTGCGGGTCAGGGTTGCCTTTGCCCGCGAGCAAGCGCCAACTTAAGATTCACCTAAGTGTCAGGCCCGAAGATAGCGCCATGTCCCACACATGAACGCAGGAGCCGACATGAAGACCTCGCAGATGAAACCCTCGCGCCTGGTGCTGGCGCTGCTGGCCGCCGGCGCGATTGGCGGCGCGGGCGCCACCGCCGCATTCGGCGGCATTTCGATGGCGGCCAGCGCCCCCACGGCGATCGCCGCCGCGCCCGCCCCCGTGACTGGCGCGCCCAATTTCGCGCAAATCACCCGCGACTACGGCCCCGCCGTGGTCAACATCAGTATCAGTGGCACGCGCAAGGTGTCCGACGACGAGGACGACCCGTTCGCCCAGTTCTTCGGCCAGATTCCGGGCGCGCGCGGCGGCATGCCGTCGCGCGAGGTGCCGGTGCGCGGCGAAGGTTCCGGCTTCATCATCAGCAGTGACGGCATCATCCTGACCAACGCCCACGTGGTGAAGGACGCCAAGGAAGTGACCGTCAAACTTACCGACCGCCGCGAATTCCGCGCCAAAGTGCTGGGCGCAGATCCGCAGACCGACGTAGCCGTGATCAAGATCGACGCCAAGAACCTGCCAGTCGTGAAAATCGGCAACGTGAACCAGTTGCAGGTGGGCGAATGGGTGCTGGCCATCGGCTCGCCCTACGGCCTGGAAAACACCGCCACCGCAGGCATCGTCAGCGCCAAGGGCCGGTCGCTGCCGGATGACACCTCGGTGCCCTTCATCCAGACCGATGTGGCGGTGAATCCCGGCAACTCCGGCGGCCCGCTGTTCAATGACCGCGGAGAAGTGGTCGGCATCAATTCGCAGATCTACAGCCGTACCGGCGGCTTCCAGGGCCTGTCGTTCTCGATCCCGATCGACGTCGCCTACAAGATCAAGGACCAGATCCTGGAGCATGGCAAGGTGCAACATGCGCGCCTGGGCGTGACGGTGCAGGAAGTCAACCAGGACCTCGCCAATTCGTTCAAGCTGGATACGCCTTCGGGCGCCCTGGTGTCCAGCGTCGAAAAGGGTAGCGCGGCGGAAAAGGCCGGCCTGAAGCCCGGCGACGTGGTGCGCAAGATCGACGGCAGGACGATCGTGTCGTCGGGCGATCTGGCGTCATTGATCACGCTGGCCTCGCCTGGCGAGAAGATCACGCTTGACGTGTGGCGCAATGGCGCGCCCAAGGAAGTGGTGGCCACGCTGGGCGGCATGCCGAAGGACAACAGCCTGACCGTCGGCGATAGCCGCGCGGTGCAGAAAGGCCAGCTCGGCCTGGCCTTGCGTCCGCTGTCACCCCAGGAACAGGAGGCTTCCGGCACGCAAGGTCTGTTGATCGAGCAGTCGGCCGGCCCCGCCGCCAAGGCCGGCATCCAGGCCGGCGACGTGCTGCTGTCGCTCAATGGCGTGCCGGTGCACAACATCGGTCAGGTCAAGGATGCGTTGTCCAAGGCCGGCAAGACGGTCGCCCTGCTGGTGCAGCGCGGCGAAGACAAGATCTTCGTACCGGTGCAACTGGGCTGAGTCGACCCCACCCAGGATGCGGCGCCGGCCAGGGCTACCCCTGGCCGGCGCGTGTTTCATTCGGCGTCGGGCTGCTTGCCCGGCGCGGCCGCGTCAAAGGCCGGCAATTCGCGGCAGGCCGTATCGATGCGCACCACGGTGGGCATGGCGCCCAGGTCGCAGTCGAAGCGACGCGCGTTGGCCACTTGCGGCACCAGGCACAGATCGGCCATGGTGGGCGTGTCGCCATGGCAGAACTTGCCGGTGGCGGCCGAGCCGGCCAACTGCGCTTCCAGGGCTTCCAGCCCCTGGCGCACCCAATGCTGATACCAGGCCGTCTTGGCAGCCTCATCCACACCGAGCGTGTGCTTCAGGTACTTCAGCACGCGCAGGTTGTTCAAGGGGTGGGTATCGCAGGCGATACCCAATGCCAGATCGCGCACCCGCGCACGGCCGGCCGCGTCGGCCGGCAGCAGCGGCGCCTGCGGATGCGTTTCCTCCAGGTACTCGATGATCGCCAGCGACTGGCCGATGACGGTATCGCCATCCACCAGCGTGGGGACCAGCGCCGTCGGATTGACCTTGCGGTAGTCGGCCGACAACCGCTGGCCGCCTTCCTTCAACAGATGCACGGCCAGGTATTCATACGGCAGGCCCTTCAGGTTCAGCGCGATGCGCACGCGATACGCGGCCGAACTGCGGAAATAGCTGTACAACTGCATGGAGTCTCCTCGATTCTCGTTCCGCGCGACGTCCGCCGCGCCTATTCCAGCGATTCGGTCTGCGCCACCTTGCGCGACAGGCCCTTGGGCAAGGGGAACGCCACGTTCTCTTCCAGGCCCGGCATGGTGCGCACCGACACCGCGCCCAGTTCCTTGACCCGCGCGATCACCTGCTGCACCAGGACCTCGGGCGCCGAGGCGCCGGCGGTGACGCCGATGCGCTTGCGGCCAACCAGCCAGGCCGGATCGATGGAGTGCGCGCCGTCAACCAGGTAGGAGGCCACGCCTTTGCGGTCGGCCACTTCGCGCAAGCGATTGGAGTTCGAGCTGTTGGGGCTGCCCACCACCAGCACCAGGTCGCACTCGGGCGCCAACACCTTGACCGCGTCCTGGCGGTTCTGCGTGGCATAGCAAATATCGCTTTTCTTGGGTTCGACGATGGCGGGAAAGCGCGCTTTGAGCGCCTTGGAGACCGCGGCGGCGTCATCCACCGACAGGGTCGTCTGCGTCACATAGGCCAGGTTGTCCGGATCGGTGACCTGCAGGCCGGCCACGTCCTCGACCGTCTCGACCAGATACATGCCGCCCTGGGCCTGGCCCAGCGTCCCCTCGACTTCCGGATGGCCTTTATGGCCGATCATGACGATTTCGCGGCCGGCCGCGCGCATGCGGGCCACCTCGATATGCACCTTGGTCACCAGCGGGCAGGTGGCATCGAATACCTGCAATCCGCGGGATTCGGCCTCGGCCCGCACCGCCTTGGACACGCCATGGGCCGAAAACACCACGATGGCGCCCGTGGGCGCGTCGTCCAGCTCGTCGATGAAGATCGCGCCCTTGGCGCGCAGGTCCTCGACCACGTAGCGGTTGTGGACGATCTCGTGGCGCACGTAGATCGGCGCGCCGTGCAGTTCGAGCGCGCGCTCGACGATGTCGATGGCGCGATCGACGCCGGCACAGAAGCCGCGCGGCTGCGCCAGCAGGACTTCGGCATCGGCGGCGGTGACGGGAACAGCCTGGCTCATCAGAGGACTCCCAGCAGGGCCACATCGACTCGCAAACGGACGCCCGCAAGCGGGTGGTTGAAATCGAACAGTGCCGATTCCTCGTTGATTTCCTTCAGGACGCCCGAATAGCGCCCGCCGTTGGGCGCCGCGAATTCGACCAGGTCACCCGGTTCGAACGTGGCATCGGCGCCGGCATGCTCGGCGAGCATCTTGCGCGTGACCCGTTGGATCAGCTCGGGATTGCGTTCGCCGTAGGCGTCGGCCGGCTCGAGGGTGACGCTGAAGCGGTCGCCCTCGGCCTTGCCCAGCAAGGCGGCTTCCAGGCCCGGCGCCCATTGGCCGCTCCCCATCTGCAACGTTGCCGGACGGCCGTCGAAGGTGTCGGTGAACACCGAGCCTTCGCCCGGACCGGAGGCCAGGGTGATGCGGTAGTGCAGCGTCAGGTAGGAGTCCGGACGGACCAAAACGTTCACTTCATTAGAGGCGATGCTCAAGATCTGCCACCGTATTCAGACAGTAAATAAACCTTGATTTTAGAGCCTCTTATGAAATTGTCTGCGCGGGTGCCTGAATCCGACCGTCCCCGGGAGCGCCTGCTGCGCCTGGGCGCTTCAGCGTTACAAAATGCCGAATTGCTTGCCATCGCGCTGCGCACGGGCGTTCCGGGCCTGAACGTGCTCGACCTGTCCTGCCAATTGCTGGACCGTTTTCGCGGTCTGCGCGGGCTGCTCGGGGCGACGCCCGAAGAGCTGCTGACGGTGCCGGGGCTGGGTACCGCCAAGGCCTGCGCCCTGGCGGCGATCCTGGAAATGGCCAGGCGCGCCGCCGAAGAAGAACTGGCCCGCGACAGCACGCTCGACCATCCGTCCCGGGTGAAGCAATATTGCCGCGTCACGCTGGCCCATCGGCAGGTCGAACACTGCATCGCCCTGTACCTGGACAGCCAGTTGCGGCTGATCGCCAGCGGCGAACTGGCTCGCGGGACCCTGTCGCAGGCCTCGGTCTATCCACGCGAAGTCGTGCGCGAGGCCCTGCGGCACCACGCCGCCGCGCTGATCGTGGCCCACAACCACCCTTCCGGGCTGGCCGAGCCGAGCGCCGCCGACCAGACATTCACCCGCCACTTGAAGCAGGCATTGGCGCTGGTGGACGTGGCCCTGGTCGACCACCTGATCGTCGCCGGCGATGCGGTCATCTCAATGGCGGAACTCGGCCGCATCTGAAGGCTGCGCGCGCTGCGGGATTTCGTTAGACTACGACGCCAGATTGCTTTAGGCTTAACCTAATTCTTCGTTTTCACGACTCCATTCCCGCGACCCCGCGCCTGCCATGAAACGCCTGTGGGATATCTCCCCTCCCGTCTCCACGGCCTCGCCCGTGTTTCCCGGCGATACCCCGTATCGCCAGGAATGGAAGTGGTCGCTCGCGCCTGGCTGTCCGGTCAACGTCAGCGAAATCTCGCTGTCGCCGCACGTGGGCGCGCACGCCGATGCGCCCCTGCACTACCAGAACGGCGCGCCCGCCATCGGCGCGGTGCCGCTCGAACCCTTCCTGGGCCCCTGTCGCGTCATTCATGCCATCGACTGCGGCCCGCTGATCACCCCCGAGCACCTGCTCCATGCCGCCGGCAACCTGCCGCCGCGCATCCTGGTGCGCACCGCCAAGCATGCCGCGCAGGATTGGTGGACGGACGATTTCTCGGCCTACGCGCCCCAGACCATCGAATGGCTGGCCGGGCGCGGCGTCATGCTGATCGGGCTGGATACCCCCAGCATCGACCCCGCCTCCAGCAAGACCCTGGACAGCCATCAGACGATTCTGCGGCACGACATGCGGGTACTGGAGAACCTGGTGCTCGATGACGTGCCGGAGGGCGATTACGAATTGATCGCACTGCCGCTGGCTTTGATCCAGGCTGACGCCAGCCCGGTGCGCGCTGTCCTGCGCGAACTGGGCTGAACCCCGGCCACGGGCCGGCGGGGACGCGGCGCGGAAATCGCGCCGGCCCGCCGGCCCATTCGAAGAAGCACGACCATGACCACACCGTCCGACCCGCGCATGGCGCTCGCCCGCCAGCCGTTTTTTGGCTGGCGCAGCCGGCCCGCCTCCGCCCGCCGCGCCGCGCCGCCCTGCCAGGAAAACCCGGCATGAGCCAAGACCAACGCCCCGAAGACATCGTCCACCAGGAAAAAGCGCAACTGGATTTCACGCGCGACATGACCTACGGCGATTACCTGCACCTGGACGAACTGCTGGGCGCGCAGCACCCGCTGTCGCCCGAGCACAACGAAATGCTGTTCATCGTCCAGCACCAGACCAGTGAACTCTGGATGAAGCTGATGCTGCACGAACTGCGCGGCGCCATCGCCAACCTGGCGGCCGACCGTCCGCAGCCGGCCTTCAAGATGCTGGCCCGGGTCAGCAAGATCATGGAGCAACTGGTCCACGCCTGGGACGTGCTGGCGACCATGACGCCTCCCGAATACTCCGCCCTGCGTCCCTACCTGGCACGCTCCAGCGGCTTCCAGAGCTATCAGTACCGCCAGATCGAGTTCCTGCTGGGCAACAAGAACGCCGCCATGCTCAAGCCGCACGCGCATCGCGCCGATCTGCTGGCGCAGGTGCAGCGCGCCTACGATGCGCCGTCGCTGTACGACGAGTCGCTGCGCCTGCTGGCGCGCCACGGCGTGACCGTGCCGGCCGACCGCCTGGAGCGCGACTGGACCCAGCCCTATCAGGCGTCCGAAGGCGTCGAACAGGCCTGGCTGACGGTCTATCGCGATCCCGACCGCTACTGGGACCTGTATCAGCTGGGCGAGAAGCTCACGGATCTGGAGGACGCCTTCCGCCTGTGGCGTTTCCGCCACGTCACCACGGTCGAGCGCGTGATCGGCTTCAAGCGAGGCACCGGCGGCACCTCGGGCGTGGATTACCTGCGGCGCATGCTGGAAGTGGTGCTGTTTCCGGAAATCTGGAAACTGCGCACGGACCTCTGACCGGTCCCCCAACAGGCCCATCCGCTCTGGCCGCCTGGAGGGGCCTGGTCCGCCGGGCGGTTCCCGTGCTAGAATGCACAGTTACTTTTCGGATACGTGGCAAGAACGCCTGTAAGCGGTTCGTGCTGGCGACCCTAACTTTTGACATGACTCCCTGGGGGAGTCCTAGGAAAGCACCATGAAAGAAGGCATTCACCCCGAATACCGCGAAGTCGTCTTCGCCGACCTGCAAACGGGCAGCAAGTTCGTCACCCGCTCGACCGTCCAGACGCGCGAAACCATCGAACTCGATGGCAAGACGTACCCGCTCTTCAAGTGCGACGTGACCTCCGAATCGCACCCGTTCTACACGGGCGCCCAGACGCGCATCGTCGAAACCGGCCGCGTGGAAAAGTTCCGCGCCCGTTTCGCCCGCACCGCCGGCACGGTCAAGTCCGCTTCCTGATCCTGTTGCTCCCACGGGAGTCACAGCAAAAAGGCAGCCTCCGGGCTGCTTTTTTTTCCCCTGACCCTGCTCGTTGAGCCGCCGGGGGCTGGCGCTTCCCGATCTCTCGGTTACATTAACGCCCGTGTCCCCACTTTCCATTTCCACTCCGGCCCGGCTGACGTCCGTGGCCACCGCAAAACTGCCCAGGCTGATCCTGCTTGGGCTGGCGCTGGCGTACATCGTCGCCGGCCTGTTCATGCGCGACCCGTGGAAAACCGACGATGCGGTCGGCCTGGCAACCATGATCACCGCCATCCGCGAGGGCGGGATCACCTGGCTGCTGCCGCAGGTGGGGCACCTGGCGCATGCCGAGGAAGGGCCGCTGATCACGTGGATCGGCGCAATCTGCATCTGGCTGTTCGGCCCTTTCATCGGCGACATCACCGCCGGACGCCTGCCCAATCTGCTGTGGTTCGGCATCACCGCAACCAGCGTCTGGTACGGCACCTATTTGCTTGGACGCCGCGCCGAAGCCCAGCCGCTGGCCCTGCCCTTCGGCGGCGAACCCGAACCGCGCGACTACGGCCGCATGCTGGCCGATGCCGCGCTGCTGCTGCTGCTGGCAACGGTCGGCATCCTGCAGCGTACCCATGAAACCACGGTCGTGCCGGCGATCATGGCCTGCCAGGCGCTGGCCTTCTATTCGCTGGCGCGCAGCGTCGATCGCCCCGTTACCGGCACGACCACGCTGGGTATCGCGCTGGCCGCCAGCTTCCTGACCCGCGGCTGGGTAGGCGCCCTGCCGATCATGATCGCCGCCCTGCTCGCCTTCTATCCGCGCGGCCCGCTCTGGAAATGCAAGCGCTGGCTGCCATGGGCGGCCCTGGTCGCCGCCGGCCTGATTCTGGCGTGGTGGATTCCGGCCAGCCACAGCAGCGAATACTGGATCCGCAACTGGAAAAGCTGGAACCTGTCGTCCTTCGCCATTCCCTCATGGCATGACGTCGGCCGCACCCTGCGCGACCTGCCTTGGTATCTGTGGCCCACCTGGCCGCTGGCGCTGCTGGCCATCTGGCGTTGGCGCGCCTGGATCTATGCGCCCCATATCTGGCTGCCGCTGACGCTGCTGGTTTTTGCCACCCTGACGTTGTTCGGCCTGGACGAAGCCAGCGATTCCGAATACGTGCTGATGGCCGTGCCCTGCGCGGTGCTGGGCGCCTTCTCGCTGCCGACCCTGCGCCGCGGCGTGGTCAATACACTGGACTGGTTCGCGGTGATGTGTTTTTCGCTCACTGCCGCGACCGCATGGCTGGGCTGGATTGCCTTGCATTTCAATTGGCCAGCCCAGATCGCCCGCAATATCGGCCGCCAGACCACCGGCTATGAACCCGTCATCTCCTGGACCGCCTTCGCCCTTGCCGTGGCCTTCACCATCGGCTGGATCGCGCTGGTGGTCTGGCGCCTGCGGGTCAAGCCCCAGGCGCTATGGCGCGGCACCGTGCTGTCCGCCGGGGGCCTGACCGTCACCTGGATCCTGCTGGTGCTGCTGTGGCAGCCGGCGGTCGACTACGCCCGCAGCTATCGCACCGTGTCGGGCGAACTGGCGCAGGCCCTGGCACAGAACGTCCGCCCCGGCGAATGCGTGCGCGGCCTGAGCCTGGGCAGCGGCCAGCGCGCCTCGTTCCTGATCTTCAACAACCTGACGTTCACCTTCGACTCGAAGTGCACGCTGGTGCTGCAGCAGACCACCAACCAGAGCCTGCGCGACAATACCGCCGCCTACAGCGACAGCGCCGTCGTGCTATGGCAGGGCGGGCGCCGCGCCGATCGGCAGGAGGTGTTCCGCCTGTTGCGCGTCGGCCCCACCCGATGACCCCTGCCCATCCGGCGGCGCCCGGCTTCGGCGCCACCCTGCGCGGCATCGCCCGCCAGGCCTGGCCGGTGCTGATCAGCCAGTGGGCCGGCATCTCGTTCGGTGTGCTGGACACGGCCATGACCGGCCACGCCAGCGCCACCGACCTGGCGGCGATGGCACTGTCGGCCTCCATCTACATCACTATCTTCGTCGGATTGATGGGCGTGGTCCA
This sequence comes from Achromobacter pulmonis, assembly GCF_902859765.1. Classification (GTDB taxonomy): domain Bacteria; phylum Pseudomonadota; class Gammaproteobacteria; order Burkholderiales; family Burkholderiaceae_B; genus Achromobacter; species Achromobacter pulmonis. Next base: position 42,208 of record NZ_CADIJV010000006.1, on the reverse strand, counting down.
CGCCCTGATCCCGATCCTGGCGCAGCACTTCGGCGCCGGCAACAATCTTGAGGTGGGGCGCAGTTGGGGCCAGGGGGTGTGGCTGGCGCTGGGCCTGTCGCTGGTGGGCGCCATCCTGATGCTGTTTCCGGACTTCTGGCTGTCGATGTCCGGCAATGTCGACCCCGGCGTGCGCGAGCGCATCGCCGGGTACCTGCGGGCGCTGACCCTGGCGCCGCCGGCGGCCCTGGTGTTCCGTACCATCTATGCGCTCGGCACCTCGGTGTCGCGGCCCAAGCTGGTGATGGCGATCAACCTGACCGCCATCGGCTTCAAAGCCTTCTTCAATTGGCTGTTCATCTACGGCAACCTGGGCCTGCCGGCGATGGGCGCCACCGGCGCCGGACTGGCCACCGCCGTGGTCTCGTGGATGAGCCTGGGGCTGGGCTTGTGGGTGATCACCCACGACCGTTATTACAGCCGTTTCCACCTGCATGTCGGCCGCCCCGACTGGAGGACGCTCAAAGAGCTGCTGCGCCTGGGCATCCCGATGGGCGCCTCATACCTGGTCGAAGTCTCGGCCTTCACCTTCATGGCGTTGCTGGTGGCGCGCGAAGGCACCTTCGTGACCGGCGGTCACCAGATCATGTCGAATCTGGCGGCGCTCTGCTACATGATGCCGATGGCGTTGGGCGTGGCCACTGCGGCGCTGACCGCCCAGGCGATCGGCGCCGGCAACCTGGCGCATGCACATCGCACCGGCATGGCCGGCCTGGCACTGGGCCTGATGGGCGCGCTGCTGACTGCCGTGATCCTGCTGGCCGGCCGTCCGCTGATCCTGGCGGCCTACACCGACAACCCGCAAGTGGCGGCCGTGGCGACCACCCTGCTGGCGATGCTGCCGCTGTTCCATCTGTTCGATTCGATGCAGTGCATCAACTCTTATCTGCTGCGCGCCTACAAAGTGGCGGTCGTGCCCCTGTTGCTGCAAACCGTGGCACTGGCGGGAGTTGGCCTGGTTGGTGGCTGGTGGTTCGGTTTCGGTCCCGGCCGTGGCGGCCTGGACGGATTGCGCGGGACCCTGGTGCCCGGCTCGCCCCAGGGCGCGGGCAGCATGTGGCTGATGGCCATGGTGGGACTGGCGCTGTCGGCCACGCTACTGCACTTCTGGTATCGCCACATCGTGCGCACGGTGGCGCGACAAGCGCGACAGGCCTGAGGGCGCGCCGACGCCGCGCGCCCGTCAGGCCGCGGCAGATCGGAAACGCCAACCAAGGCGCCCCGCCCCAGTCCTGGCGGCGGGGACACGGCGCTCAGCCCTTCGGACGCTTGTCGATCACGCGGCGGGCCTTGCCGGTCAGCGTGCGCTCGACGTGGCCGGCGTCGGACACCTGGATGCGAGCGCTGACGCCGATGTGCGTCTTGACCGCGTGTTGCAGTTGCTTGCCCAGCGCCGCGCGCTCGGTGTCCGACAGGCTCGAGAACTCGGCCCGCACTTCGGTCAGGATTTCGAGCTCGTCCATATTGCCGGTGCGCGACAGCACCAGTTGGTAGTGCGGCGCCAGCTGTGCGATCTTGAGCACGAGTTCCTCGACCTGCGTCGGGAACATGTTCACGCCGCGCACGATCAACATGTCATCGCTGCGGCCGGTGATCTTGCCGATGCGGCGCATGCTGCGCGCCGTCGGCGGCAACAGGCGCGTCAGGTCGCGGGTGCGGTAGCGGATGATGGGCATCGCTTCCTTGGTCAGCGAGGTGAACACCAGTTCGCCCGGCTCGCCCTCCGCCACGGGCTCGCCCGTGTCCGGATTGATGATCTCGGCGTAGAAGTGGTCTTCCCACACCACCGGACCGTCCTTGGTCTCGACGCATTCACTGGCCACGCCCGGGCCCATTACTTCGGACAGGCCATAGATGTCGACCGCATCGATGCCGGCCTCGGCCTCGATGTCGGTGCGCATCTGGCCGGTCCAGGGCTCGGCGCCGAAAATGCCGATGCGCAGCGAACTTTGACGGGGATCAATCCCCTGGCGGCGCTGCTCCTCCAGAATATTGCAGAAATAGGAGGGCGTGACCATGATGATGTCCGGACGGAAATCGCTGATCAGCTGCACCTGCTTTTCGGTCTGCCCGCCCGACATCGGAATGACCGTGCAACCCAGGCGTTCGGCGCCATAATGCGCGCCCAGGCCGCCCGTGAACAGGCCGTAGCCGTAGGCCACGTGCACCGTGTCGCCGGGCTTGCCGCCGGCCGCGCGGATCGAGCGCGCCACCAGATTGGCCCAGTTGTCCAGGTCGCCCTTGGTGTAGCCCACCACGGTCGGCTTGCCGGTCGTGCCGCTGGAGGCATGGATGCGCGAGATGCGTTCGCGCGGCACCGCGAACATGCCGAACGGATAGTTCTCGCGCAATTCCTTCTTGGTGGTGAAGGGGAACTTCGAAATGTCGGACAGCTGCTTCAGGTCGTCCGGATGCACGCCGATCTCGTCGAACGCCTTCTTGTAGTGCGGCACGTTCTCATAGGCGTGCTTGAGCGACCATTTCAGGCGTTCGAGCTGCAAGGCGCGCAGTTCATCCTGGCTGGCATGCTCGATGGGGTCCAGCCCCGGCTTGCTCATGGTGTTGGACATGGTTATCTCTCTCCTGGAATGCTCTACCCTCCGGTCCGGGGAGCGCGCCGCGCGCCCGACTCGGCCGGTGGACTTGTCTCTGGTTGGTTGACGCGTTCAAGCCTCGGCCGGCGTGCCGACGATCTGCCCCTTGATGCGATAGGAACGTCCGCGGAACAGCGCGACATTGCGGCCGTCCTGGTTGGTGACGGTCACGTCGTACACCCCGGTGCGGCCGGCCAGCGAGCGCTCCTGCGCCACCGCGGTCAGCAGGTCGCCCTCGAAGCCGGGGGCCAGGTAATCGATGGTGCAGCCCGACGCCACGGTGCTGACATTGCGCGAATTGCAGGAAAAGGCGAAGGCGCTGTCGGCCAGCGCGAAGATGAAGCCGCCGTGGCAGGTCTTGTGGCCGTTGAGCATGTCGGGGCGCACCCGCATGCTCAGGCGCGCATACCCCGGCGCCATTTCCTCGACCGTCATGTCCAGGCCCTGCGAGGCGGCATCGCCGGCGTACATCACCGTGCCTACGGCCTGCGCCAGCTCCTGCGGATCGGTCGGCGCCTCGACGGGCGGAACGTGCGTGCTGCTCATCATTGCCCCTTGAACTGCGGTTCGCGCTTGCCCAGGAACGCGGCCACGCCTTCGGCGTAGTCCGCGCTGCGGCCCAATTCGCGCATCATGTCGCGCTCCAGGTCCAGCTGGGTCGCCAGGTCATTGCCCAGGCTGGCCTGCAGGGCGCGCTTGGTAAAGGCCAGCCCCTTGGTCGGCGCGCGCGAGAAGTGTTGCGCCAGGTTTTCCAGCGCCGTCTCGAACGCCTCATCGGCCACGCACTGCCAGATCAGGCCCCAGGCCTCAGCCTGGCGCGCGCTGAGCTTGTCGCCCAGCATCGCCAGTCCCATGGCGCGGGCGCGTCCCACCAGACGCGGCAGCACGAAGGTGCCGCCGGTGTCGGGAATCAGCCCCAGCTTGCAGAACGACTGGATGAAATTGGCCGATTCCTTGGCGATAACGATGTCGCCAGCGAACGCCAGGTTGGCGCCGGCGCCGGCCGCCACGCCGTTGACCCCGACCACCACCGGCATCGGCAAGGCGTTCAGGCGCCGCACCAGCGGCGCGTAGAACTTGTCGACGGTTTCGCCCAGGTCCGGCGGCGTACCGTCGGGCGCGGGCTTGCGCTCGCTCAGGTCCTGGCCGGCGCAGAAACCGCGGCCGGCGCCGGTCAGCACCAGCACGCGCGCGCCTTCGGTCTCGACGCGGGTCAACGCATGCGCCACTTCACCGTGCATGTTGGCGGTGAAGCTGTTGAGCTTGTCGGGGCGGTTCAGCGTCAGGCGGGCAATGCCGTCGGACAGTTCGAATTGGATGTCTTGATAGTTCATGTCGTCTCCGCCGCGCAGGCTCAGATGTGGCGGCGGGTCTGCACCACGCGGAAGCGGTTGGACACATAGGCCGAATCAGACAACGCCGCGTTGGCCGCCGGGTTGGCGCCGGTGCCGTGGAAGTCGCTGAAGGCGGCGGTCTGGTTGACGAACACCGCGCCGGTCAGGTTCAAGGACAGCGACACGCCCGATTCCTCAGCCGCCTCCTGGATCTGCTCGGCCACCTCGTTGCTGGTGGTGTAGGCCGACAGCGACAGGGCGCCGTGCTCGATCACGCTGTCGCGCGCGATCTGGATGCTGTGCGCGGTGGAATCAGTGGCCACCACGAAGGCGATCGGGCCGAACCATTCCTGCGTGATGGCCGGGCTGCCGGCTTCGGCGCGCAGCAGCAGCGGCGTGCGCACGCGGGCGTTCTCGAACTGCGGGTGTGTCAGCGCCTTGCTGTCGGCCACCACCGGCAGGCCCAGCGCGCGGGCCTTCTCGATGCGCTCGACGATGCCGTCGTTCTGGATCGCGCCAGTCAGTTCGACGGCCTTGGCGGCGTCGGCGCCGAGCTTGTCGACCGCCGCGCCCAGGGCGGCGGCGACCTCATCGAAGCTGACCCGGCCTTCCGGCGTCTGGATGCCATCGCGCGGCACGTAAATGTTCTGGGGCGCGGTGCACATCTGGCCCGAATACAGCGCCAGCGAGAACGCCAGGTTGCGCGCCACGCCCTTCAGATCCGCGGCCGAATCGATGATGACCTGGTTGACGCCGGCCTTCTCGGTGTAGACCAGCGCCTGGCGGGCGTTGTTCTCCAGCCAGTCGCCATTGGCGGTGCTGCCGGTGAAATCGATGATCTTGACGGCCGGGTCCAGCGCCAGCTGGCGCGCGGTGTCTTCCTCGGCGCTGTGCGCAGCCAGCAGCACCACGTCCGGGTCGAAGCCGGCTTCCTGCAGCACCTCGCGCGCCACCTTGACGGTCAGCGCCAGCGGCAGGATGGCGCCGGGGTGCGGCTTGACGATGACGGTGTTGCCGGTCGCCAGGCTGGCGAACAGGCCAGGGTAGCCGTTCCAGGTGGGGAAGGTCGAGCAGCCGATCACCAGCGCCACGCCGCGCGGCACCACGGTGAAGTGCTTTTCCATGCGGATGGGATCGTTCTTGCCCTGCGGCTTTTCCCAGATGGCGACGCCGGGGATGCGCGACATCTCCTGCCAGGCATAGGCCACGGCCTCGAAGCCGCGATCCTGCGCGTGCGGGCCGCCGGCCTGGAAGGCCATCATGAAGCCCTGGCCGGTGGTGTGCTGCACGGCATAGGCCATTTCGAAGCTGAGTTTGTTCAGGCGCGCCAGGATCTCCAGCGACACCCCCACCCAGGCCTGCGGGCCGGCACGGCGCCAGTCCTGCAGCGCGCGCTTGGAGGCGGCCACCAGCTTGGCCGCCGGCACGTGCGGATAGGTGATGCCCAGGTCGAAGCCGTAGGGCGACTTCTCGCCGCCCACGGCGCCATCAGCATCGTGCAGGTTGAGCGGGAACGGCTTGCCGCGCAGAGCCTCGAAGGCGGCGCGGCCCTCTTCATTGGCGGTCTCGCCATAGTTGCGCGGACTGGGCGACTCGGCAAACGGGCTCCAGTAACCGCGCAGCGCGGCGGCGGCCAGGGCTTGTTCCAGCAGGGGCTGATGGCGTTCGAAGAATTTCTGGGACACTGCGTCTCTCCAAATGGAATAGGGGTGTGACTGGCGTGCGCCGGGTCAGGTTTCCTGGTCGAAGTCGATCACCAGGCGGTCGCTGACCGGAAAGCTCTGGCAGCTCAGGATAAAGCCTCGCGCCACTTCGTAGTCTTCCAGGGCGAAGTTGGCATCCATGTCCACCTCGCCCTCGACCACCTTGCAGCGGCAGGTGGAACACACCCCGCCCTTGCACGAATACGGCAGCTCGATACCCTGCGCCAGCGCCGAATCCAGCACGCTGTCTTTGTTCTTGTCGATCACGAACTTGCGGCTGTGGCCGTCCTGCACCACGGTCACCTCGCACTGGCCCTTGCCGGGCGCCTGGCGGGCGTCCTGTCCCGTGCGCAACGCGCGCGGTCCCTTCGGCGCGCCAAACAGTTCGAACTTGATGTTCGCCTTGGGAATGCCGCGGGCCTGCAGCCGCTCGACCACGCTCTCGGTCATGGTCTGCGGACCGCAGACAAAAGCGTAGTCGATATCCTCTGGGCTCATCCAGGCCGACATCAACTGGTCGACCTTGTCCCCGTCCAGGCGGCCGTTGAACAGCTCGATGTCCTGGGTTTCGCGGCTCATGACGTAGACCAGCGAGAAGCGGTCCATATACAGGTTCTTGAGGTCTTCGATCTCTTCGCGGAACAGCACCGCCGACGAGGCGCGGTTGCCGAAGAACAGCGTGAACTTGCTGTCGGGTTCGGTCGACAGCGCGGTCTTGACCAGCGAGAACACCGGCGTGATGCCGCTGCCGACGGCGAAAGCCACGTAGTGACGCTTGTTTTCGGGGGCGAAGTCGACGGTGAAGTTGCCGGTGGGCGCCATCACTTCCAGCGTCTGGCCCGGCTGCAATTCGTGATTGGCCCAGCTGGAGAAGACGCCCTCGTCGACCTTCTTGATGGCCACGCGCAACAGCTTGTCGTGCGGCGCCGAACAGATCGAATACGAACGGCGCAGTTCCTCGCCGTTGAGTTCGGTTCGCAGCGTCAGGTACTGACCCGGCCGGAACGAGAACTCGTCGGCCAGCGTGTCGGGCAGGTCGAAGGTCACGACCACCGCGTCGCGCGTGTTGCGCGCCACCGAAGCCACTTTCAGGGGGTGGAATTGGTTCAGGCTCATTCTCGAAACCACTCTCAGTGAGTCTTGAAGTAATCGAACGGCTCGCGGCAGCTGACGCAGCGGTACAGTGCCTTGCACGAGGTCGATCCGAAGTTGCTGACCAGGCGCGTGTCGCGCGAGCCGCAACGTGGGCATTCGATGGCGGGCCCGGCATTGCGCCGGCTGATGCCCGAGATGTCGATGGCCTGCTGCGCGGGCGCGGCGATGCCGTAGTCCTTGAGCGCGGCGCGGCCCTTTTCGCTCATCCAGTCGGTGGTCCAGGCGGGTGACAGACGCGTCTCGACGCGCACCTCGCCCACCCCGTGGCGCCCCAGCACCTGGCGGATATCCTCGGTGATCTCGCGCATGGCCGGGCAGCCGGAGTAGGTCGGCGTGATGACGACCACGCAGGCGTCACCGTCGAACGCCACGTCCCGCACCACGCCCAGATCCACCACCGACAGCACGGGGATCTCCGGATCGGGAACCTCCTGCAGCCAGGCGTAGACCTGTTCGCTGGACACGGGCGCGACAGCGTTCACCACTTGGCTCCCGGATAGGCGCGCGGCAGGAATTGCATTTCCGCCAGCACATAGCCGAGTTCCTCGGTGTGCCGGCCCTGGCGGCCGCCACGGTGCGCCGGATGATTCGCGGCCGCCGCTTCGGGCATGGTCAGCGTGGCCTCGTCCAACACCTCCGCCACATGCTGCTCCCAGGGCGCGCGCAGCGCCGCCAGTTCGCAGCCAATGCCGCGCGCGGCCATGTCCAGGTCGATCGCGTCGTCGCTGAACAACTCTCCGGTGAAACGCCAGGCGTCGTCAATGGCCGCCTGCATCTTGCCGCGGCTGACGTCGGTACCGTCGCCCAGGCGCACCACCAGGTCGGACGAGCGCCGCACATGGTAGGTCACTTCCTTGAGCGACTTGGCGGCGATGCCGGCCACACGCTCGTCGGACGATTGCGTCAGGCGCTGCAGCAGGAAGTAGTGCCAGACGTCGAACAGGAATTGGCGCGCCATGGTGTCGGCGTAGTTGCCATTGGGCCGCTCGACCAGCAGCGCATTGTGGAACTGGTGAGCATCGCGCAGGTAGGCCAGCGCATCCTCATCGCGGCCGGCGCCCTCGACCTCGCCAGCCAGGGTCAGCCACATGCGGGCCTGGCCCAGCAGATCGAGCGCGGTGTTGGTCAGCGCCAGATCCTCTTCCAGGATCGGGCCGTGGCCGGTCCAGGCGCCCAGCCGCTGCGACAGGATCAGCGTGCTGTCGCCCAGGCGCAGCAGGTATTCGAAGAAAGTCTTGTCCATGTCTCCTCCGCCGCCTTACATATGCTTGATTTCTTCGGGCATCGGAAAGAACGTCGGGTGCCGGTAGACCTTGCTGTTGGCCGGTTCGAACAAGGGGTCCTTGTCGCCCGGGCTGCTGGCGGAGATATCGGACGCTCGCACCACCCAGATGCTCAGGCCTTCATTGCGGCGGGTATAGACGTCGCGGGCGTGGTTGATCGCCATTTCGGCGTCGGGCGCATGCAGGCTGCCAACGTGCTTGTGGGCCAGGCCGTGCTGGCTGCGGATGAACACTTCCCACAAAGGCCAGTCTTTGCTCATGATGGATATCCTCGGATGCCGGGCGCGCCTCGCGCCCCGGGTATGGATGAGTCAGGAATTGGAAGGTCGGGCGCCGCCCGGCCCGGGCTCAGGCCGCCTTGCGCTCGGCCTGCTTATCGGCGTGGGCGACCAGCGCCTCGCGCACCCAGGCGCCGTCTTCGTGCGCCTTGACACGCGCCGCCAGGCGCTCGCGGTTGCACGGGCCATTGCCCTTGAGCACCGCGTAGAACTCGGCCCAGTCGATCTCGCCGAAATCGTAGTGGCCGCGCTCGGCGTTCCACTTCAGGTCGGGATCGGGAATGGTCAGGCCCAGGTATTCGGCCTGCGGCACGGTCTGGTCGACCATCTTCTGGCGCAGTTCGTCGTTGGAGAACAGCTTGATCTTCCAGGCCATCGACTGGGCGCTATTGGGCGAGTCGGCATCCGAGGGACCGAACATCATGAGCGCCGGCCACCACCAGCGGTTCAGCGAGTCCTGCACCATCGCCTTTTGTTCGGGCGTGCCATGCAGGCACATCTGCATCAGCAGGTCGTAGCCCTGGCGTTGGTGGAAGGACTCTTCCTTACAGACGCGCACCATGGCGCGGGCGTAGGGGCCGTAGGAGCAGCGGCACAGCGGGATCTGGTTGATGATGGCCGAGCCGTCGACCAGCCAGCCGATCATGCCGATGTCGGCCCAGCTGAGCGTGGGATAGTTGAAGATGCTGGAGTATTTGGCGCGCCCGGCGTGCAGGTCGTCGATCAGGTCGTCGCGCGACACGCCCAGGGTTTCGGCGGCGCTGTACAGGTAGAGCCCGTGGCCGGCTTCGTCCTGCACCTTGGCCAGCAGGATGGCCTTGCGCTTGAGCGACGGGGCGCGGGTGATCCAGTTGCCTTCCGGCAGCATGCCGACGATTTCGGAGTGCGCGTGTTGCGAGATCTGGCGCACCAGCGTCTTGCGGTAGGCCTCGGGCATCCAGTCCTTGGCCTCGATCCGCACGCCATCGTCGATGCGGCGCTGGAACGTCTGTTCGCGGCCTTCGAGCTGGTCGGCGGTCTTGACCTGCTTGACGCCGGTTTCGACGAGTTGAGCGTACATGTTTGTCTCCTTGAGACGGTTTGCGATAGCGCAAAGCAAACGCCGCGCAGGGCCGTCATGTCATAGGCGGATTATTTAATACAAAAAAACCATTGTCAAACTCAAATCTGTATCACATTGGATTTATGTATCATATCCAGGATCCCGATATCGGCCCCTTGTGGCCCCCCTTATGGCAAACCCTCAGTCGCCCCTGGACCGTTACCTGTCACGCCTGATCAAGAGCGATCCTCCGCGCGCCAAATCGCTCTGCGTCAGCCTGCTGGGCGACGCCCTCGCGCCGCATGGCGGCGCCATCTGGCTGGGCGACCTGATCGAGCTGCTGGCCCCGCTGGGCATCAACGAGCGCCTGCTGCGCACCAGTGTGTTCCGGCTGGTGGCCCAGAACTGGCTGCAATCCGAGCGCCATGGCCGCCGCAGCCTCTACCTGATTTCCGAGCAGGGCCAGCGTCACACCGCGCACGCCTCACAACGCATCTATGAAGGCGCGCCGCAGGAATGGAATGGGGAATGGACGCTGGTGGCACTGCCACGCACCGGCAACGGGCTGGCCGAACGCGCGGAACTGCGCCGCGAGCTGGTCTGGGAAGGGTTCGGCATGATCGCGCCCGGGCTGTTCGCGCATCCGCACACCGAGGCGCGCGCGGCCCATGAGATCCTGGAAAAGCTGGGCATTCCGGACAAGGCGCTGGTGCTGTCGGCGCGCGACCTGGCCGGCGCCGGCGGCCTGCCGATAGCCAGCCTAGCCTCGCAATGCTGGAACCTGGACGTCGTAGCCGAACAATACCGGCAGTTCAGCCGAAATTTCGGCCCCTTGGAAAAACTGCTGGAAACGCCCCCGTCGCCATCCGAGGCCTTCATCGCGCGCGTCATGCTGCTGCACAATTGGCGCCGGATCGTGCTGCACGATCCGCAACTGCCGGGGCCGATGCTGCCCGACAACTGGCCAGGCCACGCGGCCCGCGACATCTGCGGCCGCATCTATTGGCAGGTGTTCGATGCCTCGGAGGCGCACTTGAACGCGCTGGCTGGCCGCGACAATGATCGCTACACGCCCCTGGCCTGCGATATCGCGACCCGCTTCGGCGGCCGGCCGGCGTAGGCGGCCTGCTCAGCCGGGGCCGCCCGCCCCGGTCATCGCCACGCCCAGCGTATCGACGTGGGATTCGCCCGCGGCATCGGCCGCGGCCCCCGGCCGGGCGAGACCCCGGGCGCGGGCAATGAACGACAGGGTCCAACGAGCCAGGATGGGGCGTCCCAACGCCGCACCGGTATCGGCGTCGATGCCGCTGGGCACATCCAGCGCCAACACCGGCAGGCCCCACGCATTGACAGTGTCGACCAGCGCCTGCCAATCGGGGCCCAGAGGGCGGTTCAGGCCGATGCCGAACAGGCCATCGATGACCAGGTCTGGCGCCGGATCCGGATCGAGCGCGCTCAGGCATGTTCCGCCCGCCCCGATCCAACCGGCATAGGCACGGGCAGCGTCGGCCGGCAGGCCCTGCGCGCCCGCGGGCAGGACGACACGCACGTCATATCCCATTTCGCGCAGGCGTGTTGCCGCCACCAGGGCGTCGCCGCCATTGTTGCCCGGCCCGGCCAGCGCCAGCACCCTGGCGCCCGGCGCGAGCCGCGCGGCCACGAAACGAGCCGCTGCCGCGCCTGCCAGCGGCATCAGCCGCCGGCCTGCGGCCGAGGCCTGGCGCTCGGCGGCGCGGATGCTGGCGACGGAATATGAAGCGGGCATGACAACGCTTGGAAAAAACGCACCTCCGGCGAGAGGCCGGCCGTTACACCTTCAGGAAGTGCTCGCGGTAGTACTTCAATTCGTCGATCGACTCGTAGATGTCGGCCAGCGCTTCATGGCGGCTCTTTTTCTCAAAGCCCTTGTACACGGCCGGCGCCCAGCGGCGCGCCAGTTCCTTGAGCGTGCTGACGTCGAGGTTGCGGTAGTGGAAGAACTGCTCCAGGCGCGGCATGTAAGCAAACATGAAGCGGCGGTCCTGGCTGATGGTGTTGCCGCACAGCGGTGACTTGCCGGCCGGTACGTGCTGCGCGAGAAACGCCAACAGCGTATCCTCTGCCTGCGCTTCGGAGATCGTGGAGGCACGGACCTTGTCGATCAGGCCGCTCTTGCCATGGGTGGACTTGTTCCAGCTGTCCATGGCGTCGAGCAGGCTGTCGGGCTGGTGCACGACCAGCACGGGGCCTTCGGCGACCACGGTCAGGTCGGGCTCGGTGACCACCACGGCGACCTCGATGATGCGTTCTTTTTCAGGGTCCAGGCCGGTCATTTCCATGTCCAGCCAGACCAGGCGGTTTTCGTTCACAGCCATATAATTTGCCTATAAAACATGCGATTTTCGGACATCTGATTTTCGCACATCCCCATTTGAGCCCGCCGCACCGCCCATGTTCACATTGCTGTTCGTTGCCTTCCTGCTGACCGATATCGCCGTGCGCATGTGGCTGGCCAGCCGCCAGATCCGCCACGTGGCGCGCCATCGCGACCAGGTGCCGCCGGAATTCTCCCACCGTATCGGCCTGGCCAGCCACCAGCGCGCGGCCGACTACACGGTGGCCCGGGTCAGGCTGGGCATGTTCGAACGCACCTACGACGCCATTCTGCTGGTCGGCCTGACGCTGCTGGGCGGGCTGCAGGCGATTGACCTCATGGTGGGCCAGCTTACCAGCAATGACTTCCTGCGCCAGATGCTGCTGCTGGTGGCCGTGGCGCTGCTGCTGGGCCTGCTGGGCCTGCCCTTCACGCTGTGGCGGCAGTTCAAGCTGGAGGCCCGTTTCGGCTTCAACCGCATGACGCCCGAGCTTTTCATCTCCGACGCGCTGAAAGGCCTGCTGGTAGCGGCCGCGCTGGGCCTGCCCTTGGCCGCCGCCGTCCTGTGGCTGATGGGCAGCGCAGGGCAGTACTGGTGGATCTGGGCCTGGGCGCTATGGACAGTGTTCAACCTGGCGCTGCTCATCGTCTATCCGATGTTCATCGCGCCGCTGTTCAACAAATTCACGCCGCTGTCCGACCCCGAACTTGCCGGCCGCATCCAGCGGCTGGCGCAACGCTGCGGCTTCGCGCTCAACGGCCTGTTCGTGATGGATGGCTCGCGCCGTTCGGCGCACGGCAACGCGTATTTCACCGGTTTCGGCCGCTCGCGCCGCATCGTGTTCTTCGACACGCTGCTGGCGCGCCTGAACGCTGACGAGATCGAAGCCGTGCTGGCACATGAGCTCGGCCACTTCGCCAAGCGCCACATCATCAAGCGCATCCTGTTCAGCTTCGCGGCCGCGCTGGCCTTTTTCGCCCTCCTGGGCTGGATCGCGCAGCAACCCTGGTTCTACGTGGGCTTGGGCGTGCTGCCCCAGTTGGGCGGTCGCAACGATGCGATGGCGCTGCTGCTGTTTTTCCTGACCATTCCGGTGTTCACCTTCGTCTTCACGCCGCTGGCCAGTTGGTACTCGCGCCGCGACGAGTTCGAGGCCGACCGCTATGCGGCCGAGCAAAGCTCGCCGGACCGCCTGGTCTCCGCCTTGGTCAAGCTCTACGACGACAACGCCGCCACCCTGACACCCGATCCCGTGCATTCCGCCTTCTACGACAGTCATCCCCCCGCCGCCGTGCGCATCCGCCACCTGACGGCGCCTGCGGCATGAGCATGAACGACCGCCACAAGGCCGCTTTCCGGGACGCGCCGGCACACGGTGCAGTGACCGACGCCGCCAACGAAGGCCGCATCATCGCGGCGCACGGCCGCCACTACACCGTGGAGCTGGCCGACGGCAGCCTGCGCAAATGCTTCCCCCGCGGCAAGAAGGCCGGCGCCACGGTCGGCGACCGCGTCCGTATCACGCCGCAAGGCCAGGACGAAGGCGCCATCGACGCCATCCTGCCGCGCCGCAACCTGCTGTACCGCTCCGACGAAATGCGGTCCAAGCAGTTTGCCTCCAATGTCGACCAACTGTTGATCGTGGTCGCAGTGCAGCCGACCTTCTCCGATGACCTGACCGGCCGCGCGCTGGCCGGCGCCTGGAGCGCCGGCATCGCCCCGCTGATCATCCTGAACAAGACCGACATTGCCGACGCGCTGCCCGCCGCCCGCGCGCGCCTGGCACCCATCGCCGCGCTGGGCGTGGACATCGTCGAGCTGAGCGCGCTCGAACCCGAAAGGGTGCACGCGCTGCTGGCGCCGCGCCTGGCCGGCCGCACCAACCTGCTGCTGGGACAAAGCGGCATGGGCAAGTCAACACTGCTGAACGCGCTGGTGCCGGACGCCGCCGCGCCCACTCGCGAGCACTCGACGGCGCTGGACATGGGCAAGCACACCACCACCAGCACCCGCCTCTATCACCTGCCCGCGCCGGGGGGCGACCTGATCGATTCCCCCGGCTTCCAGGCCTTCGGCCTGCAGCACCTGAGCCGCGAGGACATCATTCGCGGCTTCCCGGAATTCGCCACGCCGATCGAATCCTGCCGCTTCTACAACTGCACCCATCGCCATGAACCAGGCTGCGGCGTGGTCGCGGCGCTGGATGCAGGCCGGATCGATCCCGCGCGCTACGCGCTGTACCTGCGCATCCTGGACGAAAACCTGGCGGGCCAGCAGCGCTACTGAGACATGGCGGACAGCCGCGGGCGCGGCCAAGCCGTCGCCATGCCGACGGCGATCGGATCAACGACAAGCGCCACGGCGCCAGACCCGACGCGCGGCCGCCATCTCAACGCGGCTGGAAACCGTTGCGCACCAGGTGGTACAGGTTGCGCAGCATGCCGGCGGTGGCGCCCCAGATGAAGTGCCGGCCATAGGGCATGCCGTAATAGCGGCGCACCCGGCCGTCTTCCAGCCGCGCCTCGTACAGGCGATGATTGGCCGGGTCCATCAGGAACGACAGCGGCACTTCGAACACCTCGGCCACTTCGAAGGCGTCCGGAGCCAACTGGAAGCCCGGTGTCACCAGCGATACCACGGGAATGATCGAGAAGCCGGTGGCGGTCAGGTACGGAGGCATGCTGCCCAGCACTTCGACATGATTGGCCGGCAACCCGGTTTCTTCCTGAGCCTCGCGCAACGCGGCAGCGATGGGCGTGGCGTCGCTGGTTTCGATGCGGCCGCCCGGAAAACTGATCTGGCCCGCGTGGTCATGCAGGTGTGCCGCGCGCTGGGTCAGCATGATGTGCACCCCGTCGGCGCGCGTCACCAGCGGAATCAGGACAGCGGCGGGCACGGGGGCGCCCTCCCGTCCGGGATAGCGCAGGTCGTTGTCGCGCGACAGTTCGAGCGTCCAGGTGGACGGCTGGCTGAGCGTGCCGCGCAGTTGGTCGGGTGTCAGCATGCCGGCCGGCACCGCCACCAGCGAATCATTGGCGACCACCCAGGGTTGCGACGCCGGGTCGAACCCGGGCCGCACCAGCGGCCGGCGTGGCCGCGCAGAAGACGAGGAATCAGACATTCGGCTTTTCAAAAAGAAAAAGGCACCCTCGCAGGTGCCTTTTTAACCCGGAAACCCGGGCCGGACGATAACGCTGGATGGCGTGTGCGTCCGACACTGGTAGGGCCGTGTGCCGATAAGCGATCAAGCCGCCGAGGCTTGCTTGCTGACCAGCTTTTCCTTGATACGCGCCGACTTGCCCGAGCGGTTGCGCAGGTAGTACAGCTTGGCGCGGCGCACGTCGCCGCGGCGCTTGACTTCGATGCCGGCGATTTGCGGCGAGTACAGCTGGAACGTACGTTCCACGGCTTCACCCGACGAAATCTTGCGCACGGTGAACGCGGAGTTCAGGCCGCGGTTGCGCTTGGCGATCACGACGCCTTCGAAAGCCTGCACGCGCTTGCGGGTGCCTTCGACGACATTCACGCTCACGATGACGGTGTCACCAGGAGCAAATTCAGGCTTGGCTTGGCCGCCGGTCAGACGGGCAATCTCTTCCTGTTCCAGGATAGCGATAAGGTTCATTGAGAACTCCTAGATCATCATGCCTTTGCGGACTAAAAGCGCTTTGCCGTTCGATGTTGTTCGGGCCGCAGTCAATCACGGCCGTGTACCGCAAGCAGAGGATGAGATTTGGCAAACCAATGATTCTACACCAAAAACCGCCAGGCGCCTCAGGTAAGATGAGGCCCTGCCCGCGGTTTGCGGTACTCTAGCGGTTTCTGTAACAAACACGTCATAAGACGCTGTTCCCCCATGTCGTATTCGTCCCTGTTATTGGTCGTCCTGGCGGCGATGGCCCACGCAACGTGGAACCTGCTCGCCAAACGCGCGGCCATGGTGGGCGCCCCGTTCGTCTTCGCCTATGGGTTGTGTGCCTCGGTGCTGTATGCGCCCTGGGTCATATGGGTGTTGCTGCACGACGGCATGACCTGGACCTGGCCCGTGGTGGGAGCGATCCTGACATCCAGCCTGTTGCATCTGGGCTACAGCCTGTGCCTGCAACGTGGCTATCAAGTGGCCGATCTGTCGGTGGTTTATCCCATCGCCCGCGGCACCGGTCCCCTGCTTTCGACCACCGGCGCCTTTCTGTTGCTGGGCGAACCGGCCACGGGCACTGGCATCGCCGGCATGCTGTGCGTGGTGATCGGGGTGTTGCTGATCGCCACGCAGGGGCGGCTGTCGATTTTCCGCAACGCCCAGGCCTGGGTGGGCGTGCGCTGGGGCATGGTGATTGGCCTGTTCATCGCCGCCTACACCGTGGTGGACGCCTATGGCGTGAAGGTACTGCTGATCAGCCCGGTGCTGTTCGACTGGTTCACCTGTGTCACCCGCACCGCCATGATGACGCCACACATGATGAAGCGCCGCGCTCAATCATGGGCCTCCATGCGCGGCCATTGGCACCTGGCGTTGGCAGTGGGCTTGCTGTCGCCGCTGGGCTACATCCTGGTGCTGTATGCGCTGCGCAATGGCGCGCCGCTGAGCCTGGTGGCCCCGGCGCGGGAAATGTCGATGATGCTCGGTACCCTGGCCGGGATGTTCCTGCTGCGCGAGAAAGTCGGCCCTGGCCGCCTGGCGGGCTGCCTGTCGATCCTGGCGGGCGTGATCCTGCTGGGCTCGACCTGAACGCGAAGCGGCCCTCGGGCGTGACACGCCACGGCCGGCCCGCACCACGGTGCGGCCTCAAAAACCGCCGGCCACGCCCAGCCACATGAGACCGGGAATCATCGCGCCCCATGCCAGCACCAGCACCACATCCAGCACCATGCTCTTCACGCTGACCTGATCCGACACCGGTTCGACCGTGGCGTTGCCCAGGCAGCGCCCACCGGCAGCGGAAGCGTCCTGGCCGGCAGCCGGCGGGAACGGCCATTTGCCCGGCAACGTGCCGGTGCGCTCACGCTTGCGCGGCTCGACCTGGGCGGGGGCATCCGCGCGGGGCCCCGCAGGCAAGGCTGGTTCCGCGGCGGCGCTCCTGCCCGCGCTGGCGGCCGGCACGCCCATCCACGGCATTGCCAACCCGGTGAAACGGGCGCCGATGGCGCGGGCGCGCTGGGCCGTGCGGCGCAGCGGGGACAACGACACGGCGGCCAGATCGTCCGGCAGGACGGAGAGTTGAGCGGTGTTCATAAGGAACTCCTTGTAACGCGATCAGGAACCACGGCGACACGCCGCGGCGGCAACCCGGGGATGACCCACGGATCAATCGAACAACGACAATTGCCCGGCAACCATGGCGCGCAACTGGCGCGTACCGCGCCCGTAGGCGCCAGTCACGGGCACGGCACTGGCAAAAGGGACCCCTGAAGACGCTTGCGCGCCAACCGGGGATGGGAAAACGGGAACATCGGCTGTACCGGCGGGCAATGGCGGCTGGAAGTGATCGCAGTCGAGCGCCAGGCGGTGACGGTTCAGCCCCAGCTTGCGGGTGGCCACGGCGAAGCGCTGGCGCAGCAGGTCGGCCCAGATGCCGGTGCCGCGCATGCGCGAACCAAAGTTGGGGTCGTTGCGGCGGCCGTTGCGCAGGTCTTCAATGCGATGCAGCACGCGCTGGGCGCGATCCGGGTAATGGGCGTTGAGCCAGTCTTCGAACAGGGTTTTGACTTCCCAGGGCAGCCGAACGACGGTGTAGCTGGCGTAGTGGGCACCGGCAGCCTTGGATTCCTGCAGGATGTGCTCCATGGCGTCATCGTTGATGAACGGGATCACGGGCGCCACCAGCACGCCGACCGGCACGCCGGCGGCGGTCAGGTTGCGCACGGCCTCCAGACGGCGCCAGGGCGCGGCGGCGCGCGGTTCGAGGGTGCGGGCCATGTCGGCATCGAGCGTGGTGATGCTCATGTAGACCACCACCAACTTCTGCTCGGCCAACGCGGCCAGCAGGTCGAGGTCGCGGGCCACCAGCGCGTTCTTGGTGACGATGGTGAGCGGGTGACGCGTTTCGAGCATCAGCTCGAGCATGCCGCGCGTCAGGCGCCAGTCGCGCTCGATGGGCTGGTAGGCGTCGGTGGCCGAGCCGATGTTGATGGGCGAAGGCTTGTAACCGGGCCGACTGATTTCCGCCCGCAACGCCTGGACCGCGTTGGCCTTGGCCACCAGGCGGGTCTCGAAGTCGAGGCCGGGCGAATAGCCCAGGTAGGAATGGGTCGGGCGGGCGTAGCAGTAGACGCAGCCGTGCTCGCAGCCGCGGTAGGGGTTGACGGCAACGTCGAAGGGAATGTCGGGCGAGTCGTTGCGCGACAGGACCTTGCGAGCTTCTTCGGCGGTGACGGTGGTTTTGGGAGCGGCCGGCGCAATGCGGGCATCCGGCAGGATGGGAATGACCGCAGCCGGCGAGCCGGGGCCGCTGCGGCGCGCTTGGCCGCCGGGAACATCTGCGGCAAATGCGGGGGAATTATCGGGGACAGTGTCGACGAAATCGGCCGGGAGGCCCGAGGCAGACCAGCCATCGTCGATCCGCACGCGGTCGTCTTGCTGGAAGCGATGCCGAACATTAGTAACCGCACCCCGACCGCGCAAGGCGGCGGGGGCGGCAGCCGGGGACCCAGAACCGGCGGGAAAAGAATGATCGGTACGTGCCATGGAAACTACTGTACAAAAACACAGTGGTTTTAGCAAGCACCAAAAGCCTTTTCGTAAGACAACCCCACTTTACCGCAAGACGAAGATGGCGTCCGGACAATTCGATTCCACGTTGCGATATTGCCCGGAAAGCCGCGCCAGCATTGACTTTGGAATAAAAGCAACACCCAAAGCCGGCATCCGGGGAAGGCTCCGCCCCCCCCCTTCGTGGCTTATCGCAGCATGCCGGCTGCCGCGGTCTGGTGCGTGGCCTCGTCGATCAGGATGAAGGCGCCCATGGCGGGCACATCGGCATAGCGATCGACGGCCAGCGACTCGCGCGTGGTGAACGTGACGCGGCCGATGTCATTCATGCGCAGCGTGCCTTCGGTGTTCTCCACTTCCTGCAATTCGTGGATGTCTCGATGCGTGAGGACGGCGCGGATCTTCGCCGACGTCAAGCGCGTGCCGTGCTTGAGCAGATACTTGCGCGCGGGGTTGAGCGCCTGCGCGTCGAGCCAGCAAAGCTCAGCCTCGAATTCGCGCGCCACCTGCGCCGGCGCCGACCCATGCACGATCACATCGCCGCGCGACACGTCGACATCGCGGTCCAGCACCAGCGTGACCGAATCACCCGCCACCGCCTCGTCCAGCGCGCGATCGAACAGGCGCACTGCCTGCACCCGCGCCGTCACGCCCGAGGGCTGCACCGCGATCTCGTCGCCGGGACGCAGCACGCCGCTGGCGACGCGTCCCGCGTAGCCGCGGAAATCCTCCTTGAGACTGCCATCGTGGCGCGCCACCCATTGCACGGGAAAGCGCAGCGGTCCGGCGCGACCATCGGCCGCCAGATCGAGCGACTCCAGCAACGTCAGGAGCGGCTGGCCCGCATACCAGGGCGTCTTGTCCGACCGCGTCACCACATTGTCGCCATTCAGCGCCGACAACGGCAGCGCGTCGAAATGTTGGATGCCGAGCTTGTCCGCCAGCGCGGCGTAGGCATCGCGGATGCGCGCGAACACGGCCGGGTCCCAATCCACCAGATCCATCTTGTTGACCGCCACCACGATGTGGCGGATGCCCAGCAGCCGCGCGATGGCGCTGTGGCGCTTGGTCTGGGGCAGCAGTCTGCCGTCGGCGGCGCGGGTGGCGTCAATCAGGATCACCGCAACGTCGGCGGTGGACGCGCCGGTCACCATGTTGCGGGTGTACTGCTCGTGGCCCGGCGCGTCGGCGATGATGAACTTGCGCGCCGGCGTCGAGAAGTATCGGTAAGCCACATCGATGGTGATGCCCTGCTCGCGCTCGGCCTCCAGGCCATCGGTCAGCAGCGAGAAGTCGATGCCGCCCTCGGCCACGCGCTTGTATTTGGCGCGCGAGATCGCGTCGAGCTGGTCGGCGAACACGCCCTTGCTGTCGTACAGCAGGCGGCCGATCAGCGTCGATTTGCCGTCATCGACCGAACCCGCGGTGATCAGGCGCAGCACGCCCGTGTCGGCGCCGGAAAGAAAAGAGTCGTTTACTGCGTTCATATGCGTCCCCTGTGGGCCGGCCTGGCGCCGGCCGCTCCTGCGATCAGAAATAGCCTTCCTTCTTGCGGCGCTCCATCGAGGCCTCGGAAGTCTGGTCGTCCATGCGCGTGGCGCCGCGCTCGGTGATGTCCGTGACGGCGGTCTCGGCGATGATGGCGGCGGTGTCGGCGGCGTCCGAGGCCACCGGGCAGGTGCAGGAAATGTCGCCGACGGTGCGGAAGCGCACCGACAGGCGCTCGACCGTATCGCCCTCCTGCGGCGGCGTCAGACGCGTGACCGGCACCAGCAGGCCCTTGCGCCGCACCACCTCGCGCTCGTGGCTGAAGTAGATGGGCGGTAGCGCCAATTGCTCGCGCTGGATGTACTGCCAGACGTCCAGCTCGGTCCAGTTGGAGATCGGGAACACCCGCATGTTCTCGCCGCGATGCACCTTGGTGTTGAACAGGTTCCACAATTCCGGGCGCTGGGCCTTGGGATCCCACTGGCCGAATTCGTCGCGGAACGAGAAGATGCGTTCCTTGGCGCGCGCCTTTTCCTCGTCGCGGCGGGCGCCGCCGATGCAAGCGTCGAAGCCGAATTCCTCGATCGCCTCCAGCAGCGTCACGGCCTGGGCCGCGTTGCGCGAATCGGTTTCGCGGCGCAGCACCACGCTGCCGCGCTTGATCGAGTCTTCCACGCTGCGCACGATCAGCGTCTCGCCCAATTCGGCCGCGCGGGCATCGCGAAAGGCGATGACCTCGTCGAAGTTGTGGCCGGTGTCGATGTGCATCAGCGGAAACGGAAAACGCCCGGGACGAAAGGCTTTCTCGGCCAGGCGCAGCAGCACCACCGAATCCTTGCCGCCCGAGAACAGCAGCACGGGCTTCTCGCTTTCGGCCGCCACCTCGCGCAGGATGAAGATGGCTTCCGATTCCAGCCAGTCCAGGTGGCTGCGTTGGATCACTGCGGACATGAATATTCCCCTAAAACGGATATCTGAAGGATGACGGCGTCAGGCGCGGGGCGCCGCGACGAGGCCAATCACCCGGTTGCGTGCGTGCAGGCCGCATTCCTTGGAGTCCGACGACTCCCACCACCAGCGCCCGGCCCGCAGGTCTTCGCCCGGGCGGATAGCGCGGGTACAGGGTTCGCAGCCGATCGACGGATACCCCTGGTCGTGCAGCGGGTTGTAGGGAATGCCGAGGCCACGGATCACGCCCCAGACATCCTCTTCGCTCCATTCGGCCAACGGATTGAACTTGTAGAGGCCGAACGTGGCGTCATCCTCTTCCAGGTGCAACTCGCCGCGCGTCGCGGACTGCGCGCGCCGCTGCCCGGTGATCCAGGCGCCGCGGCCTGCCAGCGCGCGCTTGAGCGGCTCCACCTTGCGGATCTGGCAACAGGCCTTGCGCAATCCGACGCTTTCGTAGAAGGCATGGGCGCCATGCTCGGCCACGTGGCGCTGCACCGCGCCGACGTCGGGCCGATGGACGGTGACGTCGCGCCCATAGCGTTCGCGCACCGCGTCCAGCACGCCCAGGGTCTCGGCATGCAACCGGCCGGTGTCGAGCGTAAAGACTTCCAGATCCAGGCCGGCGCCATAGATGGCGTGCGTCAGCACCATATCCTCGGCCGCCAGCGACGAGGCCAGCGCCGCGTCGGGATAGCGCTGTTGGATATCGGCCAGCCGCGCGAGCAATTCGTTCCAGCGGGCCCCCAGGGCCGGCGCCAGGCCGGCAGCCAACGTGGCGGCGGTCATGATTGCACCGCGAAGACACGCGCCCGGCGCGGGCGGGCCAGCAGCGCGTCGCCATCGCGCAGGCCGAGCTCCCGGTACAGATGCTCGGGCACTTCGGCCTCGATGACGTCGCCGGATTCCTCGCTGGCCAGTTCCAGGTGGGCGCTGGGACCGGCCAGGTAGGCGTGCGACAGGCGCACCGGAATGCCGGCGCCGTCCGCGCGGTAGCGCTCGATATCGAATTCGTGCGGCCGCACATAGGCGATGGCGCGCCGGGCCTCGGCCTGCGCCAGGTCAGGCGCCGGGAGCGATAGCCCCGCCCCTTCCCAGACGCCGCCGCTGGCCACGCCCTGCAACGGGTTGACGTCGCCCAGGAAGCCGTAGACGAACGGCGTGGCCGGCCCTTCCCAGACCTCGCGCGGCGTGCCGACCTGTTCGATCCTGCCGGCATTCATCAGCACCACGCGGTCGGCCACCTCCAGCGCCTCTTCCTGGTCGTGGGTGACGAACACGCTGGCCACGTTCAGCTCGTCGTGCAGACGACGCAGCCAGCGCCGCAATTCCTTGCGCACCTTGGCGTCGAGCGCGCCGAACGGCTCGTCCAGCAGCAGCACGCGCGGCTCCACCGCCAGCGCGCGCGCCAGGGCGATGCGCTGGCGCTGGCCGCCCGACAGTTGCGCCGGGTAGCGATCGGCCAGCCAGTCCAGTTGCACCAGATTGAGCAGGTCATGCACCTTGCGCCGGATCCGGTCTTCGGACGGCCGCTGCGAGCGGTGCTTGACGCGTAGCCCGAAGGCGACGTTCTCGAACACCGTCATGTGCTTGAACAGCGCGTAGTGCTGGAACACGAAGCCGACCTGGCGCTGGCGCACATCGACCGCGGTGGCATCCTCGCCGGCGAACAGCACGCTGCCGGTGTCGGCCGATTCCAGCCCGGCGATGATGCGCAGCAGCGTGGTCTTGCCGCAGCCCGAAGGCCCCAGCAGCGCCACCAGCTCGCCGGTCTCGATATGCAGCGACACATCGTTGAGCGCGCGGAACTGGCCGAAGCGCTTGGATAGATTGCGAACCTCGATACTCATGCTTGTCTCCGTCTGGCCGGCCGCGTCAGGCGACGGCCGGCTTGATGGCCGTCGCCGGCCCGGGATACTCCACCGGCAGCGCCGCCGCCGTCAGGTAGCGCGCGT
The DNA here is from genome assembly GCF_902859765.1 of Achromobacter pulmonis. Taxonomy (GTDB): domain Bacteria; phylum Pseudomonadota; class Gammaproteobacteria; order Burkholderiales; family Burkholderiaceae_B; genus Achromobacter; species Achromobacter pulmonis. The sequence goes on along the minus strand of NZ_CADIJV010000006.1, from coordinate 19,326 downwards.
TGCGCCACTCGACCACGTTCTTGGCCACCAACGTCACCAACGCCAGCAGCGCCAGCAGCGATGCCACCGCGAACGCCGCCGAGTACTGGTATTCGTTGTAGAGAATCTCCACATGCAGGGTCATGGTGTTGGTCAGGCCGCGGATCTGGCCGGACACCACCGACACCGCGCCGAACTCGCCCATGGCGCGCGCATTGCAGAGGATGGCGCCGTACAGCAGGCCCCACTTGATGTTGGGCAGCGTCACGCGCCAGAAGATCTGCCAGCCGTTCGCCCCCAGCGTCAGCGCGGCCTGCTCTTCCTCGCTGCCCTGCGCCTGCATCAACGGGATCAGCTCGCGCGCCACGAACGGGAAGGTCACGAACAGCGAGGCCAGGATGATGCCGGGCACGGCGTAGACGATCTTCAGGTCATGCTCCTGCAGCCAGCCGCCGAACCAGCCCTGGGCGCCGAACAGCAAGACGAACACCAGGCCGGCCACCACCGGCGAGACCGAGAACGGCAGATCGATCAACGTGATCAGGAACTGCTTGCCGCGAAACTGGAATTTGGTAATGGCCCAGGCGGCTGCCACGCCGAACACCAGGTTCACCGGCAACGCGATCGCCGCCACCAGCAGCGTAAGCCGGATCGCGGCCAGCGCGTCGGGCTCGACGATGGCTGCCAGGTACAGCTGCCAGCCCTTGCGGAAGGCTTCGACAAACACCGCCGCCAGCGGCACCAGCAGGAACAGCGCCAGGAAGCCCAGCGCCAGCAGCAGCAGGATGCCGCGCACCCAGCGCGGCTCGGTCAGGTGGGCAGGACGGTCAGCAAAGCTCATGCCTGTCTCCCAAGGCCGCGACGGGCCTGCCAACCCTGCAGCAGATTGATGATGAGCAGCAGCACGAACGACAGCGCCAGCATCACCGTGGCGATGGCGGCGGCGCCCGCGTAATCGAACTGCTCCAGCTTGGCGATGATCAGCAGCGGCGTGATCTCGGACACCATCGGCATGTTGCCGGCGATGAACACCACCGAGCCGTATTCGCCGACGGCGCGAGCGAAGGCCAGCGCGAAACCAGTCATCAACGCTGGCAGGATGGTCGGCAACAGCACGCGGCGGATCGTCTGCCAGCGGTCGGCGCCGAGGCTGGCGGCGGCCTCCTCGATCTCGCGCTCGACGTCTTCCAGCACGGGCTGCACCGTGCGCACCACGAACGGCACGCCGATGAAGATCAGCGCGATCACGATGCCCAGCGGCGTGAAGGCCACCTTCAGGCCGAACCAATCGGCCAACGGCGCGCCCAGCCAGCCCTTTGGGGCGTACAGCGCGGTCAGCGCGATGCCGGCCACGGCGGTGGGCAGCGCGAACGGCAGGTCCACCAGCGCGTCCAGGATCTTCTTGCCGGGAAAGCGATAGCGCACCAGCACCCAGGCCACGATGGTGCCGAACACCAGGTTGACCAGCGCCGCCAGCAGCGAGGCGCCGAAAGTGAGTTGATAGGAGGCGAGCACGCGCGGCGCCGTGACCGTATCCCAGAAGCCCTGCCAGCCCAGCGAAGCGCTTTTGATCGGCAGCGCCGCCAGGGGGATCAGTACGAGCACGCTCAGGTAAAGCACCGCGTAGCCCATGGCAATGCCGAAACCGGGCAGCACACCCGGGCTGTTGCGCCGAACGGCGAAAGGCGCCTGCGCGCTCTTTGCCGCCGGAATCGAGGCTGAAGTCATGGCCGTCGTCCGCTGCTTGTCCGCTTAGTTCTTCTGCGGCTGGTAGATCTGGTCAAAGGTGCCGCCGTCGCTGAAATGGTCTTTCTGCGCCTTGCGCCAGCCGCCGAAGATCTTGTCGTCGATGGTCACCAGCTTGACTTTGGGGAACTTGCTTTCGTACTTGGCGGCCACGGTCTTGTCGATCGGCCGGTAGTAGTTCCTGGCGATGATTTCCTGCGCCGCCGGGGTGTAGAGAAATTCCAGGTAGGCCTGGGCCGCGGCGCGGGTGCCCTTCTTGTCGACGATCTTGTCGACGATGGCCACGGGCGGCTCGGCCAGGATCGACAGCGACGGCACCACGATGTCGAACTTGTCCGGGCCCAGTTCCTCCTGCGCCAGAAAGGCTTCGTTCTCCCAGGCCAGCAGCACGTCGCCCACGCCACGCTCGACGAAGGTGGTGGTGGCGCCGCGCGCGCCGGTGTCCAGCACCGGCACGTGCTTGAGCAGCTCGCCGACGTAGGCACGCGCCTTGTCTTCGCTGCCGCCGTTCTTTTCCAGCGCGTAGGCCCAGGCGGCCAGGTAGTTCCAGCGGGCGCCGCCCGAGGTCTTGGGATTGGGCGTGATCACCTGCACGCCGTCCTTGACCAGGTCGTCCCAGTCCTTGATGTGCTTGGGATTGCCCTTGCGCACCAGGAACACGATGGTCGAGGTGTAGGGCGAGCTGTTCTGCGGCAGGCGCGCCTGCCAGTTCTCGGGCAAGAGGCCGCGGTCGGCGACGGCGTCGATGTCATAGGCCAGGGCCAGCGTCACCACATCGGCTTCCAGGCCGTCGATCACCGAGCGCGCCTGGCGGCCGGAACCGCCGTGCGACTGGCGAATGGTCAGGTCGACACCGGCTTTGTCCTTGTATTGCCGGATGAAAGCCTCATCGATGGCGCGATACAGTTCGCGCGTCGGGTCATAGGAAACGTTCAACAGGGTCTGCTTCTGCTGCGCCTGCGCCGGCGCGATGGCGGTGAGCGCTACGGTCATTGCGGCCAAGGCGGCCAACCATCCGGCTTTCCTGAAAGACATTCCTTGCTCCCTTCGCGTGTTTGGCAATGTGGAAGCAAGTGTGCGGGCGGCCTGTTCTGAACGGAACGAATCATTCTTTGATTGCTCATCGCTCCCAGGCATATAGCGCGGTGGCCGCCCGATGTGAAAAAGCCGCGCATTCCCAGGGAATACGCGGCTTTGCGGGCGGTTGCGAGGCGCCATCCGGCAAGGCGGCGCGGGCCGCCTTGCGCACGGATTTCTTATTTACTTATTCGGTTGGGGCGTAATGCGCAGATAGGGACGCACCGCCTTGTAACCCTTAGGGAACTTCTGCTTGATCACGGCCTCGTCCTGCAGCGACGGCACGATGATGACGTCGTCGCCGTCTTCCCAGTTGACCGGCGTGGCCACGCTGTGGCTGTCGGTCAGCTGCAGCGAATCGATGACGCGCAGGATCTCGTTGAAGTTGCGGCCGGTGCTGGCCGGATAGGTGATGATCAGGCGCACCTTCTTGTTCGGGTCGATGATGAAGACCGAGCGCACCGTCAGCGTGGCGTTGGCGTTCGGGTGGATCATGTCGTACAGCTCGGACACCTTGCGGTCCTTATCGGCCAGGATCGGGAAATTGACCTTGGTCGATTGCGTCTCGTTGATGTCCTCGATCCACTTGCTGTGCGAATCGGCGTCGTCGACCGACAGCGCCAGCACCTTGACATTGCGCTTGGCGAATTCGTCGGCCAGCTTGGCGGTGTAGCCCAGTTCGGTGGTGCAAACCGGCGTGAAGTCGGCCGGATGCGAGAACAGCACGCCCCAGCTATTGCCCAGATACTCATGGAAACGGATCGGGCCGACGGAGGATTCCTGTTCGAAATCGGGCGCGGTGTCGCCCAGGCGTAGATGGCTCATGGTGTCTCCTGCTTGCGGATTCGGGTTGCGGAATCGACCGGCCGCCTGCCTGGCGGCCGGCTGGAAAACGTTTCGGCGGCGGCCTGCGCCACCCCTCGAAACGATTCTTCCATCAAACCTGCTGCATGGGAAATACGCAAGACATATAACCTTATGCAATATTCGCGGCCGCGCCGCAGGCGTCCGCCACCCCGCCGGCGCGCACCGCCACCGACAGCGCCAGGGCGCGCGGCAGGATGTGGGCGGCGTAGAACAATCCGGTCGCCTGCTTCTCTCGGTGGAACGGATCCGTCGATCCCCCCGCCAAGTGCCGTCGGCAGGCCAGCACGGCGCGTGCCATCTGCCAGCCGCCATGCACCACGCCGGCCAGCATCAGGTACGGCACGCTGCTGGCATACACCGCCCGGATATTCGCCGCCGATTGCTCCAGGATGAATTCCACGCCGGCCTCATACGCCTGGATCGCGCTGTCGAGGTTGTCGCGCAGAAGGCGCAGGCCGTCGCGCTCGGAGGCCGCCGCGCGCGACGCTTCGGCCTCGACCGCCCGCAACGTCTCGCGCATGGCGGCGATGGCGGCGTAGGCAGTGGCGCCGGCATCGCGCTGGGTCTTGCGGCTGACCAGGTCATTGGCCTGGATTGCGGTGGTGCCTTCGTAAATCGGCAGGATGCGCGCATCGCGGTAGTACTGCGCCGCGCCGGTCTCCTCGATATAGCCCATGCCGCCATGCACCTGGATGCCGAGCGAAGCCACCTCCACCGCCGATTCAGTGGAAAAGCCCTTGACGATGGGCACCATGTACTCGTAGAAGGCACGGTTGCGCGCGCGCTGTTCCGGATCCGGGTGATGCGCGCCCTTGTCGTGCGCCGCCGCTGTCACATAGGACACGGCGCGCGCCGCCTCGGTCAGCGCCTTCATGGTCAGCAGCATGCGCTGCACGTCCGGGTGGCGCGCGATCGGGACCGGGGCGGTGGAACCTTCGACCGCCCTGCCCTGGACCCGTTCACGCGCATATGCCAGCGCGTGCTGATAGGCGCGCTCGGATACGCCGATGCCCTGCTGCCCGACCGAATAGCGCGCCGCGTTCATCATGATGAACATGTATTCCAGCCCGCGGTTCAGTTCGCCCACCAGGTAGCCGACCGCGCCCTCGCCCGCTTCACCTTTGCCCGCGCCATACAGCAGCACCGCGGTGGGGCTGCCATGGATGCCCAGCTTGTGCTCCAGCGAGGCGCACCAGACGTCATTGCGCGGCCCCAGGGCGCCGTCGGCGCCGACCAGGAACTTGGGCACGATGAACAGCGAGATCCCCTTGACCCCGGGGGGCGCATCCGGCGTGCGCGCCAGCACCAGGTGAATGATGTTCTCGGCCAGATCGTGCTCGCCGTAGGTGATGAAGATCTTCTGGCCCGCCAGGCGATAAGTGCCGTCGTCCTGGCGTACCGCGCGGGTCGCGACCTGGGCCAGGTCCGAGCCTGCCTGCGGCTCGGTCAGGTTCATGGTGCCGGTCCATTTGCCGCCGATCAGATTGGGCACGAACGTCCTGCGCTGCTCATCGGAGCCGACGGTAAGGATGGCCTCGATCACGCCGTCGGTCAGCATTGGACACAAGGAGAACGCCAGGCTGGCGGCCTGGATGTTCTCGGCCGGCGCGGCCGCGACCAGCTTGGGCAGGCCCTGTCCGCCCCAGGCCTGAGGATGCTGCAGGCCCTGCCAGCCGCCGGCGGCGTAGTCCTTGAAGCCCTGGGCATAGCCCGGTGTGGTGGTCACGCGGCCATCGCTCCAGACTGGCGGCCGGGTGTCGCCCGGCACATTCAGCGGCACGATCGCCTGTTCGACGAAGCGGCCGTTTTCTTCCAGGATGGCGTCCACCACATCGGGCGTCACGTCTTCGAAACCGGGCAACTTGAGGACGTCGTCCAGGCCGGCCAGTTCCTTCAGCACAAAACGGAAATCCTGCAGGGGGGTAAGGTAGGGCATCTTGTCTCCGTAGGCTCGCTCCCGTGACGGCGGGCGCAGCCAGGTGCGGTGGGATGCCGCCTTGGACGACACGCGGCGCGGTCGATGGCGGTCTCGGTAGTTTCCCTGACCTATGTTAAACCCTCGCTCACTGTCGCGGGCCGTCGCCGGCCCCGCCGTCATCCGCCCAGGTGATGGGCCAGCGCGACGATGATGGGCCCCAGCACCGGCAACAGCACATTGGCGATGGCGTAGGTGACCGTGTAGCCCAGCAATGGCACGGCGCTACCGCTGGCGCCCAGGATGGCGCTGATGGCCGGTGTGCTGACGTGTTGACCGGCAATGGCGCCCACCAGCAGCGGTCCTTCGATCTTGAGCAACTTGTGCCCGACCCACAGCGACAGGCAAGCCGGGCCCAGCGACACCAGCAGGCCGATCAGGGGTAACACGGCGCCATGCTCCCTTATCAGGGAGACGGCTTGCGGTCCGGCGGACAGGCCGACACTGGCGACGAACACGGCCAGGCCCAGGTCCTTGAGCAACTGCACCGCGTGGTCCGGCATGTGCCCGAGCGCCGGACGCTTGGCGTTGATCCAACCGCACACCAGGCCGCTGACCAGCGCGCCGCCGCCGCTGCCCAGCGAGACCGGTATGCCCCACAGGCGCGCGCCGAGGCTGCCGATCATCAGGCCGGCCAGGATGCCGAACGCCAGGAACACCAGATCGGTGACGCCGCTGCGCCGCAGCGCATTGCCCAGCGCCGCCCCGGCCTGCGACAGCTCGGGTTCGGCGCCGACCAGCGTCACCAGGTCGCCGTACTGCACCACCGTGGACGGCATGACCGGCAGCATGTGCCCCGACCGCTGGATCGATTGCAGGAACACCCCGCGCGCGCGCCTGGCGCCCGGCCGCTGGGCCAATTCCCCCACGGTGTGGCCATTGACGGCCTTCTTGCTGACAATGACTTGCAGCTCGGTCAGTTGCAGGTCGTCCGCGTGGGCTTCGGGCAACTGGATTTCCGGACCAATCACCGGCCCCGCCCGCAACACGAAGCGGCGCGGGCCCAGCACCACGACGATATCGCCGGTAGCCAGCCTGTCTCCGGTGGCGGGCTCGATCGCCTCGCCATTGCGCAGCACGCGGCTGATGGCCGTGCGGCCGCCCAGCGCCGCTTCGACCTGGGCCACCGTCCACCCATCGGCGTCCTTGACCACATGCGAGCGTCCCACCAGTCGCGGCAGGGTCGGCATCATGATCTCATCGGCCTCGCCCGCCGGGGCGCCCAGCTTCTGCTCGAGCGCCCTGGAAGCCTGGCGCAGATTGATGCGCAACAGGGCCGGCGCCACCTGGCTGGTGAACAACACAATGCTGATCAGGCCTACCAGATAGGTCAGCGTGTAGGCGGTGGCGATGTTGGCCTCCATGCGCTGCACTTCGGCCTGGGCCAGGCCCAGGTGCTTGAGGGCCTCGGCCGCGGTGCCGACCACGGCCGATTCGGTCGCCGCCCCCGCCGCCAGACCGGCCGCGGTGCCGGCATCCAGTCCGAACAACGGCACCGCCAGCAGCACGATGGTCAGCACCAGGAGGGCTTCGATCAGCGGCAGCAAGATATAGCGCAGGCTGGCGCGGTTCAGGTTGGCGAAGAACTGCGGCCCGCCCGAATACCCCATGGCGAAGATGAACAGGGCGAACGCCACTTCCTTCAGGTCGCCGCGCGTCTGGCAGCCGCTCTGGCCGATCAGCAGGGCGACGATGAGCGTGCCGCAGACGCCTCCCAGCTGGATCGGCCCGACCCGCAGCTTGCCAATCAGGTATCCCAGCCCCACCGTGAGAAACAAGACGGCGATGGGAACGCTATTGAAGAACCCGACGGAGCACGTCATAAGCGCGTCTCACCCTGGCGATGGCGGCGTCCCGAGGCTACTTTGCCCCTTTCCTGGCCGAGCGCTCGGCCTTGGCGGCTTGTTTCACCGCCTGCTTCACCGCCTTCCTGGCCGCCTTCTTGGCCGCGCCCTTGCCGGCTGCCGTGCGTTTGGCGGCCGAGGCCTTGACCTTCTGGCCCTTGCCTGCGGTCGGGCCCGAACGCACCAGTTGGCCGGCCTTCCAGGCCTCGACGTATTCGGTGGCGGCATCGACCATGTACTTGCCGATCCTGGAATAATCGCCGTCGTCCAGGTTGGCCAGCGAAATACGGATGGACCAGGGCGGGCCACCGAAGCCGCCGCCGTCCATCAGCACCACACCGGACTTCTCGGCCAGGCGGAACAGGAAGTCGACCGGTTCGTAATTCGACGTCATGTACTTGCAGAAGGCGTCGCCATATGTGTTCTTGGCCCACACCATGAAGTCCAGTTCTACGTAATACCAGCCGCGCATCGGGTCTTCCGGCGGCAGCGGCACCCCCAGCCCGCGCCACAGCGCATCGCGCCGCGCCCGCACGATCTGCATGGTCAGGTGCTTGTATGCGTCCTTCAGGTCCAGCAGGTGCGACAGCGCGAAAAAGCCCATCTGCACCTGCTGCGGCAGCGACAGCCCGGCGGTGTGGTTCAGCGCCACGTTGCGGCTGTCGGCCACCAGCCGGTCGATGAACTTGAGCTTCTCCGGCTCCATGGTCATGGCGCCATAGCGCTTTTCCAGGCGCTTCTTCCACGACGCCGGCAACTCGGCGATGCGGCGGTCCATGGTGTTCTTCTCATGCGTCGCGATCACGCCCAGGCGCCAGCCGGTGCAGCCGAAGTTCTTCGAGAACGAATACACGCAGATGGTGTTGTGCGGCACCTCGGCCATCAGCGAGCGGAAGTTCGGCACGAAAGTGCCATAGACGTCGTCCGTCACCAGCACCAGGTCCGGGTTCTTGCGAATCAGCCCCACGATCTGCTTCATCTCGATCGGGCTGAAGGCAACCGAGGGCGGGTTGCTGGGGTTGACCGTCACTGCCAGCTTGATCTTCGGGTTCTCGAGCTTGGCGATTTCCGCGGCCGGGTAGTGCCAATCGTGGGTGCCGTCGGCGCGCACGCTGCTGGCATTGATGGCGACGATCTTGAACTGGAAGCGCTCCAGGTGCGCGATCTCGATATACGGCGTGAAGGTCGGCAGGAACAGCGCGATGGTGTCGCCCTGCTTGAGCAGGCCGTTCTGCATCAGCGAATCGAAGATGTAACACATGGCCGCCGTACCGCCCTCCACCGGGAACAGGTCGAACTTGCCCTTGGGCGGACGGCCGTCGCACATTTCCTTGACCAGGTAGTCGTGCAGGATCTGCTCCAGGTGCACCAGCGCGCGCGGCGGCACCGGGTAGTTGTCGCCGATGACGCTATCGGTCAGTTCATGGATCCATTCGTCCGGCACGAAATTCTTGATCTTGACGCCGTACTCCAGCACTCCGGCCAGGAAGTCCGCGCCCGCCGCGCCCTTGTTCTTGGAGAGGAACTTGCGCAGGCGGTCGGCGCAGCCCTTTTTGGGCGGCATGCCCGCCAGGATGCCATCGTCGCGCACCCGGCGCGCTTCCTTCATGGCGAACTGGCCCAGCAGGAAAAAAGCATCGCGCGGCTCGGTGGCGATCCAGTTGGGATTGCCGCGGCCGGCGTTCAACATGGTCAACGCGGCGGTCTGCTGGCTGTCCTTGGCCAGCGTGATCAGGTAGTCCTTCAATTCGAAGGGCGACAACTGCTCCAGATCGCGTTGGCGCGAACGGGTAGTTTTCAGGGCCGAGGCCAGGCTGACAGTGATGGGCGCGGTGGAAGCCATTGTGCGGTACTCCTGGTATGCGATTGACAGACGCTTGCCCGGGAGAGTCCCGGACCGCTGGCCCGCGCACGGCGCGGGCCGATATCCCGCGGGAGGCCATGTTGCCGAAGGGCGGGATCGCCTCCGGAAACACGGCTCCTAGGTCATGAGCATGACGATCACAATGCCCCAGATGATCAGCAGGGTATTGCCGATGGCGTAGGGCACGGTGTAGCCCAGGGCCGGCACCTGGCTCTTGGCGGTCTCGGTGATCTGGCCAATGGCCGCCGTAGTGGTGCGGGCGCCGGCGCAGACGCCCAGCACGATGCCGGGATGAAACTTGAACACATAGCGGGCGATGTACACCCCCAGGATCATCGGCACGCTGGTGGCGATGATGCCGGCGATGAACAGCTTGGCGCCCAATTGCTGGAAACCCTCCACGAAGCCCGGCCCCGAACTGATCCCGACCACCGCCACGAATGCGGTCAGGCCGACCGACGTCAGGAACCAGTGCACCGGCTCCGGCACCCGGCCGAAGGTCGGATGCACCGACCGCAGATAGCCGAAGATCAGGCCGGCGATCAGCGAGCCGCCCGAGGTCGACAGCGTGATGGGAATGCCGCCGACCGTCAGCACCAGCGTGCCGAACAGCCCGCCCAGCAGAATGCCGAACCCCACGAACACCATGTCGGTTTGTTCCGTTGCGCGGTCCACGTAGCCCACCTTGCTGACCACGCGCTCGACGTCGCGCTTGGCGCCGAGGATGAACAGGCGGTCGCCACGGTCGAGCTTCAGGCCCCAGTTGACCGGCATCTCGTGCCCGCCGCGCACCACTTTGCGCAGGAACACGCCGCGGCCCAGTTCGCGCACCTGCTCCAGCTCGGCGATTTCCTTGACGGTCTTGCCGGCCAGGTTCTTGTTGGTCAGCACCACCTCGACCACCTCGGCGGGCAGGTTGATCAGGTCGCGGTCCTCAACTTCTGCACCGATGATGCCGGACGCCTGCAACACCAGCGCATCGTGCCGGCCAGCCACGCCCAGCACGTCGCCGGCCTGCAGCACGGTGCTGGAATCGGTATCCATTATCTGGTCGCCGCGACGGATGCGCTCGATGAAGACGCGCGCCTCGACGAAGCGCGATTCGAGTTCCCCCACGGACTTGCCGACGAATTCGGAATGGTCCAGCTTGTAGGCGCGGGAAATGAACTTGCGGTAGCCGGACAGTTCCAGCGAATCGCTGCCGCCGGACATCTTGGCTTCGTACGCCTGGCATTCCTTGACGATGTCCACCCGCATCAGCTTGGGCCCGAGCGAGGCCAGCAGCCAGGCACTGCCGACCGTGCCGAAGATATAGCAGACTGCATAGGCCACCGGAATGCTGTCGATCCATTTCTTCTTCGTGGCCGCGTCGACGCCCAGGCCATTGATGGTGTCGGTCGCCACCCCCATCACCGCGGAAATGGTCTGCGCCCCGGACAGCAGGCCCGCGCCGGTGCCGGCATCGAAACCGAAACCCACGGCTGTGCCCCAGGTGACCAGCAGGCAGATGACACAAATGATGACGGCGAAAAGGACCTGCGGCAGGCCATCGCTTTTCATGCCGCGAAAGAACTGCGGCCCGACGCCATAGCCCAGCCCGAACAGGAACAGGAGGAAAAAGACTTGTTTAACGATCGGGGCGATGGTGATGTCGAGCTGGCCGACCAGCACGCCGACCAGCAAGGTGCCGGTCACCGCCCCCAGATTGAATCCGAATATCTTCTTGGCGCCGACCCAATACCCCAGACCCAGCGTCAGGAAAATCGCAAGCTCCGGATATTTTCGCAGAGTGTCAAAGAACCATTCCATCCCGAATCTCCTTCGTTATGTACAGGTCAAGCACTTGCGCGTATCTCGCTGCGCGCGAAACACATTATCAGAATACTTCGAAAGGTCAAAAGATTTGCTCGATAAATATCAAATAGTTTCGATTGTCAGGCGCGCGGAAATTACCCGAACACGAAAATACCGGGCATGAAAAAGCCCGCGGCTTGACGCGCGCGGGCTCGGAAATAAGACCAGGAAATCGCGGTTTACAGCGCGCTGGTCAATTCAGGCACGACCTGGAACAGATCGCCGACCAGGCCATAATCGGCCACGCCGAAAATCGGCGCTTCGGGATCCTTGTTGATGGCGACGATGACCTTGGAGTCCTTCATGCCGGCCAAATGCTGGATGGCGCCCGAAATACCGACGGCCACGTACAACTGCGGCGCGACGATCTTGCCGGTCTGACCGACCTGCCAGTCGTTAGGCGCATAGCCGGCGTCGACCGCGGCGCGCGAAGCGCCCAGCGCGGCGCCGAGCTTGTCGGCCAGCGGATCCAGGATCTTGAAGTTCTCGGCGCTGCCCAGCCCACGGCCGCCGGACACGACGACGCGGGCGCCGGCCAGTTCCGGACGGTCGCTCTTGGCGACTTCGCGGCCGACGAAGCTGGACAGGCCGGAGTCGGCCACGGCGGCGACGTCTTCCACGGCCGCCGAGCCGCCCTGCGCGGCCACGGCGTCAAAGCCGGTGGTGCGCACGGTGATGACCTTGACCGGATCGGCCGATTGCACGGTGGCGATGGCGTTGCCGGCGTAGATCGGGCGCTGGAAGGTGTCGGCGGATTCCACGCCGATGATGTCGGAGATCTGGGCCACGTCGAGCTTGGCGGCAACGCGCGGGGCGATGTTCTTGCCCGAGGCGGTGGCCGGGAACAGGATGTGGCTGTAGCCCGAGGCCACCGCCAGCACCTGGGCGGCGACGTTCTCGGCCAGGCCGTCGGCCAGCTGCGGCGCGTCGGCCAGCAGCACCTTGGACACGCCAGCGGCCTGCGCGGCCTGATCGGCCACGGCGCGCGCGTTGGCGCCGGCGACCAGCACGTGCACATCGCCTCCGATCTTGGCGGCGGCGGCGACGGCGTTCAGGGTTGCGCCCTTGAGCTGGGCGTTATCGTGTTCGGCAATAACCAGCGTCGTCATTTCAAACCACCTTCGCTTCGTTCTTGAGTTTGTCGACCAGGGCCGCGACATCGGCCACCTTGATGCCGGCCTTGCGGGCGGGCGGCTCGCTGACCTTCAACGTCTTCAGGCGGGGCGCCGGATCGACACCCAGATCTTCGGGGGTGACGGTGTCCAGCTGCTTCTTCTTGGCCTTCATGATGTTGGGCAGCGTGACGTAACGCGGCTCGTTCAGGCGCAGGTCGGTGGTGACGATGGCCGGCAGCTTGAGCGTCAGCGTTTCCAGGCCGCCGTCCACTTCACGCGTGACCGTGACCTTGCCGTCGGCCAGCTCGACCTTGCTGGCGAAGGTGGCTTGCGGCCAGTCCAGCAGCGCGGCCAGCATCTGGCCGGTCTGGTTGGCGTCGTCGTCGATGGCCTGCTTGCCCAGGATCACCAGTTGCGGCTGCTCCTTGTCGACCAGGGCGCGGAGCAGCTTGGCCACGGCCAGCGGCTGCAGTTCGGCGTCGGTCTGCACCAGCACGCCGCGATCGGCGCCGATCGCCATGGCGGTGCGCAGCGTTTCCTGGCATTGCGCAACGCCGCAAGAAACCGCCACGACCTCGGCCACGGCGCCCTTTTCCTTCAGGCGGGTGGCTTCCTCGACGGCGATCTCGTCAAAGGGGTTCATCGACATCTTCACATTGGCGATATCCACGCCGGTCTGATCAGACTTGACGCGCACCTTGACGTTGTAGTCAACGACGCGCTTGACAGGTACCAACACCTTCATCCCGCTGCCTCCAAAATGGAAATAATTACCCGGCAACCGCCGGGATCGCATTGCACAATTTTTTCCTGATTCTACAGCTTCGCCAGCGCCCGTATATGGGCAACGACGCTGCGCCCCAGGGCGGACAGGTTGTAGCCCCCCTCCAGGGTGCTGACGATCCGGCCCTGGCAATGGCGCTCGGCCACGTCCACGAGCTGTTCGGTGATCCATGCATAATCGGCCTCCACCAGCCCCATTTGCCCCATGTCGTCCTCGCGGTGGGCATCGAAGCCGGCCGAAATCAGAATAAGTTCCGGGCGGTGCGCCTCGAGCCGCGGCAGCCAGGTGCCGGTGACGATGGCGCGCACGGCGGCGCCGGCCGTATAGGCCGCCACCGGCACGTTCACCATATTGTCTGCCGGATGCTCGGCGCCGCTGTTGGGGAAGAAAGGATGCTGGAAAATGCTGCACATCAGCACCCGTTCGTCGCCAGCGAAGACATCCTCGGTGCCATTGCCATGGTGGACATCGAAATCGACGATGGCCACCCGCGACAGACCATGGAAATCAAGGGCGTGGCGCGCCGCGATGGCCACGTTGTTCAGGAAGCAAAAGCCCATGGCCTGTGAACGGCAGGCGTGGTGGCCGGGCGGACGCACCGCGCAAAACGCCGTGCGCGCCTCGCCGCCGATCACCGCGTCCACGGCCGCCACGCCCGCGCCGGCCGCGTACAGAGCCGCCTCGTAGGTGTGGGGATTCATGAGGGTGTCGGGATCTATCGGGTAATACCCGTGGTCTGGCGTATGTTCGCGCAGACTGTCCAGATACTGGACAGTGTGCACCCGCAGCACGTCGTGACGGGACGCCTGCGGCGCCTGCCGGTCGTCCAGATAAGGCATCAGGCCACTGGCGAGCAATTGATCGGAAATGGCGTCCAGCCTCTGCGGGCTCTCCGGATGCCAACTGCCCATTTCATGCAAGCGGCATGCCGGGTGGGTAAGATACATGGTCTCCATAAGGAAGATTATGTTCACCTGTCGGCGATTACTGCAACTCGGCACCTTATCGGCCCTGCTGGCCGGGTGCGCCACCACCGCTCCCACCGCCCCCAACCCGTCCTCCGGCCAGCCTTCGGCGGCCGCCACCGGCACCGGCGCCATCCGTATCGGACCCAGCACGCCGACGCCTGGCGCCGAACCCGCGGACGACGGCCCGGCGGCCCTGACCCCCAGCGGCACCCTGCGGCCCGAGGTGCGCGCCTTCGCCGAGAACCTGGCGGCCGAGCGCGATCTGGCGCTGGCCCCCATGGTCACGGCGCTCGAAGGAGCCCGCTACAACGCCACAGTCGCGCGCCTGATCGCGCCCTCGCCGCCTGGCAAGAAGATCTGGCGCAGCTGGCTGACCTACCGCTCGCGCTTCGTCGAGCCCAAGCGCATCGGCTGGGGCGTGGAGTTCTACAACGCGCATCGCGACCAGCTCAACCAGGCGGCGCAGCGCTTCGGCGTGCCGGCGCCGATCATCGCCTCGATCATCGGCGTTGAAACGCTGTATGGCCGCAATATGGGCAATTTCCGCGTGCTGGACGCCTTGACCACGCTGGCCTTCGATTATCCGGACCCGGCCAAGCCCGAGCGCGCCACCATGTTCCGTGGCCAGTTGGCCGACTTCCTGACGCTGGCGATGAAAGGCAAGCTGGATATGGAAACCCGCGGCTCGTATGCCGGCGCCATCGGCATGCCGCAGTTCATGCCCACCAGCATCCGGCACTACGCAGTGGACGGCGACGACAGCGGCCATATCGACCTGACCAACAACACCCGCGACGCCATCATGTCGGTGGGCAGCTTCCTGTCGCAGCATGGCTGGCAGCGGGGCCTGCCGGTGTTCGCGCCGGTGGCGCTGCCGGCCGACCCCAGCGCGCTGGTCGATGGCGGGCTGGAACCCAAGCAGACCTGGGGCGCGCTGACCGCGGCCGGCGCGCGCCTGCAGCCCGGCGCCTCGGCCAACGGCTGGGGCAGCCAGCCCATGGGCGTCGTCGACCTGGTCGAAGAGGCCCGCGGCACCGCGCAATACCGTGTCGGCACGCCTAACTTCTTCGCCCTGACGAAATACAACCGCAGCTACTTTTACGCCACCGCGGTGGCCGATCTGGCCAGCGAGATCGAAGCGCGCGTCGGCCGCTGAAGGGCCGGGCCCGGAGCGGGTCAACGCCGGATCGACCCGATCCGGGTCGATCCGCTACCACTCAGACCGTGGCCACCGGCGTGGCGGGCGAGCCCGCCGCGCCCGGCAGGTTCAGCGGCGGGGCGGTCAGCAGAAAGCGGCTGCGGCCGTTGGCCGTCAGCCAGCGCGCCAATGCGCCCAGATACCACATCTCGCCGATCGGCAGGCCGAGCTTGAAGATGCAGTGGTGGTGCAATGGCAGCGCAGCGCAGCAGGCGTTGGGCTTCTGCGTCGGATAGATTTCCAGCGCGTGGTTGTCCGAGGCCATCGCGGCCACCTGGGAATCGGTGATCCATTGCAGCAGCTTCTCGTCGCTGCCATCCAGCCCGGCGCAGATCTCATGCAGCGTATGGTGATCGGGCTGGCGCTGCTTTTCCAGCAACGCATCGCCGAATTCGGTATGGAACAACACGATGTCGCCCCGCTCGATCTCGATGCGATCGGCTTCGATGATGCGCATCAGGTCGTCGTAGCCCACCGCCCGCTGTTCGCGGCCATAGTGCCGCGCCAGGTCGACCATGACGCCGCGGCTCTGCAGGCAGGATTCGGCCAACTGGGTAATATCCAGCTTCCCGGCATGGGAGGCGCCGCCCCGGCCCAGGTCGGTTTTGGCGAAACCGTTGTCGACGTCGTAGTCGACCGGGCCGACCACGTGCTCGTTGGGCCGATAGCCGTTGTAATAGACGCGCTCGGGCAGGCCATCGCCATTGGCATCGAACAGCGCGCCCACGTGCGCCAGCGAATCCCACTGGGTCGAATACTGCAGGCTCATTTCGACAATGTCATCACTCAAGACATCGACGCATCCCGGACGCAGACGGCCCAGCGGAAAATTCAGATACTGGTCGCCATCCCTCTCCGTCGGGCGCAGCTTGGGGGGATGGCGGCGCACGTTGACGCCGTTGCCTCCGGGATAATCCAGCGGCAGCGACAGACAGAAACTCAGTCCCTCGCGGACCTCCTGGATTCCCTTCATCACATTCGCGGGAGTGATGTAATTCAGGCAACCTCTTTGATCGTCAGGGCCGAAGTCACCCCAATTCGATCCCTCGGGACGATTCTTCCATCTCATGCGGCACGACTCCTTGGCAATTGAAAGCAAATTTGACACAAAATTATCATGTATAGGATAATAGCATCATGGATGTGAAAACAGCCGCCCGAGTCCTGGATGTTCTGAACCTCTTCGCCGAGGCGCAGAAGCCCTTGCTGTACAGCGAGATCGCCGCGCAAATGGAGATCCCGCTGTCCAGTTGCCATGGCCTGCTCAAGACCATGGTGGCGCGCGGCTACCTCTATGAGATCGGCAAGAAGCACGGCTATTACCCGACCCAGAAACTGATCCACGTCGCCACCCTGATCTGTCGCAGCGATCCGCTGAACGCGGTGATCGAGCCGGTCCTGGCGCGGGTGCGCGACCTGACCGGCGAGACCGCCTTGCTGGCCAAGCTCGCCGATGACAAGGTGGTGTACCTGATCGTCGCCGAATCCAAGCAGACCATCCGCTTCTCGCACCAGCCAGGCGGCTTCAAGGCGGTCCACGCCACCAGTTCGGGCAAGGCGCTGCTGTCGGTGCTGTCCGACGACGAACGCCAGAAATGGTTCAAGACCTATCCCGGGTTCGCCGCGTACACCGACACCACCCTCACCAGCCAGGCCGCCTTCGACCGCGATCTGCGGGCCGGCGTCCAACGCGGCTGGCAACGCTCGCTGGGCGAAAACGTCGAAGACGTCATGTCCATTTCGCTGGGCTTTCGCGCCTATGAACAACCCTTCGCCATCGTGGTGGCCGGCCCCCCTGGGGCGCATGCAGAAAAACGAAGCCACCACTGGACAGCAACTCAACGAGGTCAAGGCGCTGCTACGCGCGGCCCTGCCCTCGGCCAACCTCACCTTTGTAGGAGAAGACAGCAAATGAACAAGCGCACTTTGCTCGCCGCGGCATGCTCGGCGATCGCCATCGGGGCCCTGCCGCTGGCTGGCGCGCAGGCGCAGGACGCCTATCCCGATAAGCCGATCCGCGTGATCATGCCGTGGGCGGCAGGCGGCCCGACCGACGTGGTGGGGCGCGTGATCGCGGTGCGCATGGGTGAAATCCTGGGCCAGCCGCTGGTGATCGAGAGCCGGCCCGGCGCCAGCGGCACCATCGGCGCCGCCCAGGTGGCGCGCTCGCCCGCCGATGGCTACACCGTGCTGATGAATCCCTCGGTGCAGGGCATCTATCCGGCGCAGTTCAAAAGCCTGACGTTCGACCCGATCAAGGACTTCCGCATGGTCGGCGTGCTCGGCACGGTGCCGATGGTGGCGGTGGTGCCACCCGACTCGAAGTTCAAGAGCTTTGGCGAGCTGATCGCGCAGGCCAAGGCCCAACCGGGTTCGCTGAGCTTCGCCTCGCCGGGCGTGGCCACCCTGCCGCACCTGGCCGGTGAACTCATCAACACCACCACCAAGGCCTCCATCGCGCACGTCGGTTACCGCGGCAGCAGTCCGGCCCTGACCGACGTCGCCGGCGGCCACGTCGACCTGATGTACGCGCCGCTGGCCCCCGCCCTGCCCCTGATCCATAGCGGCAAGGTGCGCCCGATCGCCGTGACCACCAAGAAGCGCCTGGCCGAACTGCCCGACGTCCCGACCATCGCCGAAAGTGGCCTGCCCGGCTTCGATATCGTCACCTGGTACGGCATGTGGGTGCCCAAGGATACGCCCGAGCCCATCATCGCCAAGCTGAACAAGGCCATGATCGAGGCCTCGCAATCGCCCAAAGTGGTCGAGGCGCTGAAGGCCCAGGGCACGCAGCCCAGCACCATGACCTACCAGGAGGCGGAAGCCTTCAACCTGGCCGAAAGCGCCCGCTGGATCAAGGTCATGAAGGACGCCAACATCCAGCCCGAGTAAAGCCTGGCAACGCCTGGCGCCGCATGGCCAGGCAGCAAATGCAACGCCCCACGCCCCGAATGGCATCCGGGAGGTGGGGCGTTTTTCATCGGCGCGGACGCAGGCCCGCGCAAGGCGTCAATTGTTGAAGACGCCCGTCGACAGGTAACGGTCGCCGCGATCGCAGACGATGAAGACGATGGTCGCGTCATTGACGCGCTCGGCTACGCGCAGCGCCGCGACCAAGGCGCCGGCGGACGAGATGCCGCCGAAGATGCCCTCTTCCGCGGCCAGGCGGCGCGCCATGGCTTCGGCATCGGCCTGCTCGATCGATTCGTAGGCATCCACGCGGCTACGGTCGAAGATCTTGGGCAGATAGGCTTCGGGCCATTTGCGGATGCCGGGGATCGACGAACCCTCGGCGGGTTGCGCCCCCACCACCTGCACCGCCGGATTGCGCGATTTCAGGTAGCTGGACACGCCCATGATGGTGCCGGTGGTGCCCATGGCGCTGACGAAGTGCGTGACACGGCCCTCGGTCTGGTTCCAGATCTCCGGACCGGTACTCTCGACGTGGGCGCGCGGATTGTCCGGATTGGCGAACTGGTCCAGCACCACGCCCCGTCCATCGGCCTGCATTTCGGTCGCCAGGTCACGGGCATATTCCATGCCCCCCTTGTCGGCCGGCGTCAGGATCAGCTCGGCCCCGTAGGCTGTCATGGCGGCGCGCCGCTCCACGGAGAGGTTGTCCGGCATGATCAGGATCATGCGGTAGCCGCGCATGGCCGCCGCCATGGCCAGCGCAATGCCGGTATTGCCACTGGTCGCCTCGATCAGCGTATCGCCGGGCTTGATGTCGCCACGCTCCTCCGCATGCTTGATCATGGACAGCGCCGGCCGGTCCTTGACCGAGCCGGCGGGATTGTTGCCTTCCAGCTTGGCCAGGATGACATTGCCCCGCGCCGCGCCAGCGGCTCCGGGAATGCGCTGCAGGCGCACCAGCGGCGTATTGCCGACGGTCTGCTCGATAGTGGGATAGGTAGTAGTCATGCCGCCGATCATAACCCCGCCCGGCGCCGGCCGCCGCCAAAAGCCGCGCTCGCGCCAGGGGCTCAGCAGGCGCCTGCCCCCGGGGCCGCCGGGAAGCCGGCCGCTCCTGGCAGCGACCGGCGCGCGGCGCGGCC
>NZ_CADIJV010000005.1 GCF_902859765.1 Achromobacter pulmonis | reverse complement strand
TGATGCCGCCGAACGTGGCTTCCAGCCCGGCGATGATCTCGACCAGCTTGTCCGGGTCGGTTTCGTTGATCTCGATGTCGAACACGTCCAGGCCGGCGAATTTCTTGAACAGCACCGCCTTGCCTTCCATCACCGGCTTGGAGGCCAGCGCGCCGATATTGCCCAGGCCCAGCACCGCGGTGCCGTTGGTGATCACGCCCACCAGGTTGCCGCGGCCGGTATAGCGAAACACATTGGCCGGGTCCGCCACGATTTCCTCGCAGGCCGCCGCCACGCCGGGCGAATAGGCCAGGGCCAGGTCGCGCTGGTTGACGAGCGGCTTGGACGCCACGACGGAGATCTTCCCCGGGGTGGGAAACTCGTGGTAATCCAGGGCGGCCTGGCGGTCTGCTTGCGAATTCATGGGGCGGCGCCTCCTAGTCTTGAATAGGGCAGATTCTAGGATGACAGACATAAGGTGATCATTCGGATTTAATATTGTCACATCACCTTTTTCTTATGCCTTGTCTATGACACCGTTTTCCCCGGACGACGTGCTCCGGAAACTGAGCTCGCGGCTCAAGATGCGGCACCTGATGCTTTTGCTGCAAATCGAGCAGCATGGCTCGCTGACGCGGGTGGCCGAACACATGGCCACCAGCCAGCCGGCCGTGACCAATGCGCTGGCCGAACTGGAAAGCATGTTCGATGTGCCGCTGTTCGAGCGCTCGGTGCGCGGCATGACCCCCACGCCGCTGGGCGCGGTGGTGCTGGCGCGGGCCCGCGCGCTGGTCCACGACCTGGGCCACCTGGTGCAGGAAATGGAGGCAGTGGCCGCCGGCCACGCGGCCCATCTGCATATCGGCGTGATCCCGTTCGTCTCGGGGCAACTGCTGTCGGCCGCCATTGCGCGCACCGTGCCGCAGGGCCGCGGAATCACCGCCACCATCCACGAAGGCCAGGGACCGGCCCTGCTGCGCCAGTTGCGCGACCACACCCTGGACGTGGTGGTGGGTTGGGCCACGCCCTCGGTGGACCTGGGCCAGATCGACTTCGAGGTGCTGTATCACCAGCCGCCACGCCTGATCGCCAGCCGCCGCCTGGCCGCGCGCCTGGGCCGCGCGCGCCTCGAATGGAACATGCTGGCCGACCTGGACTGGATCCTCGGCACGCCGGACAGCCCCATCCGCGAGCAGGTCGCCGACATTTTCCTGCGCGCCGGCCTGGCGCCGCCGACGCCCTCGGTGCAGAGCGATTCGTCCAAGCTGATCGGCGAGATGATCGTCGCCAGCGACCGCGCCGTGTCGATCCTGCCGGCCGACATCGCCGACGAGCTGGTGCGTATCGCCGGCGCGGCGATCGTGCCGTATTCTTTCGACTGGACCCTGCCGCCGATTTCGCTGTTCAGCCGCGCCGACGGCTTGCGCCGCGATGTCGATGCCCTGTTCGCGGCGGCCTTGCGCGACGCCTTCAGCCGCAACGCGCGGCCCTGAATCCTCGCGTAAGCGTATCGGCACACCCCGGAACCCACCCATGAGCGCCAACCAGTTCGTCATGCACCGCAGCGCCCTGGCCGGCATTCAGGCGGTGGCCGCGCGCAGCGCCCGGGCGTTTGCGCGGCATACGCACGAGCAGTTCGGCATCGGCGTGCTGCGCCAGGGCGGACAGGTCTCGCACAGCGGCCGCGGCCAGGTCGAGGCGGGTCCGGGCCAGGTGATCACCGTCAATCCCGGCGAGGTGCACGACGGCGCCCCCGTCGGCGGCGAGCGCGCCTGGCAAATGCTGTACCTGGACCCGGCGGTGGTGGCCGACGCCGCCGGCGCGCTGCCGGCCGGCGCGGGCTTCGAATTCGAGCACCCGGTGATGGACGCGCCCGCGCTGGCGGCGGACCTGCTGTCGCTATACGCACTGGCCATTGCCGGTGGCGAGCCGCTGGCGCGCGACACGCTGTTGCTGCGGGTATTGGCGCGCGCCGGCCGCCAGGCCGCGCAGCCGTCACGGCCTGGCATTCCCGCAGGCATCCGCCACGCGCTCGGCCTGATCGATGACGCGCCCGCCGCCGCGCTGTCGCTGGCCGACCTGGCCCGGGCCAGCGGCCTGAGCCGCTTCCAGGTGCTGCGCGCCTTCAGCCGCGCCACCGGCATGACACCCCACGCCTACCAGATGCAGCGCCGCCTGCTGCTGGCGCGCCGCCTGTTGCGCCAGGGGATGGCGCTGGCCGACGCCGCCGCGGCCGCCGGCTTCGCCGACCAGAGCCACATGACACGGCTGTTCTCGCGCGCCTATGGCGTGTCGCCCGGCCGCTACGCCCAGGCTGCCGCGCGCTGACGGCGCCCCCGGCA
Source organism: Achromobacter pulmonis (assembly GCF_902859765.1). Taxonomy (GTDB): domain Bacteria; phylum Pseudomonadota; class Gammaproteobacteria; order Burkholderiales; family Burkholderiaceae_B; genus Achromobacter; species Achromobacter pulmonis. The sequence continues at coordinate 230,238 of NZ_CADIJV010000005.1, read as the reverse complement.
GGCCCGCCGCAATTTCGTTCAAGACCGTGGGCGCCGCTCGCGCCTACGCTGCGGCCTTGTCCTGATTCCGGCCGTTTTCCATGAACCGAACCCAAGGGTATGCCTGCCTGGCCGCCGCCATGGTGCTAGTGGGCAGCACCGTCGTCGCCAGCAAGATTATCGCCACCGGGCTGCCGCCCTTTACCGCCACCGCGTTGCGCTTCGCGCTGGCGCTGCCCTGCTTCGCGCTGCTGGGATGGCTGGCCGGCATGCGCCTGCCGCGCCTGAGCCGGCACGACTGGCTGCTGCTGGCGGCGCAGGCGGCGGCCGGCAGTGTCGGCTACACCACGTTGCTGATCACCGGCCTGGGCCGCACCTCGGCGGTCGATGGCGGGGTAATCCTCGGCACCCTGCCGCTGGTGTCGGCCGCCATCGCCATCGCGCTGCTGGGTGAACGGCCCGGCAAGGCCACGCTGCTGGCCATCGCCACGGCGGCGGCCGGTGTATGGCTGATGACGCGCGGCGCCGCGGCGCCGGGCGCCGGCTCATGGGTCGGCAATGCGCTGGTGCTGGGCGCGGTGGTGTGCGAAGGCCTGTTCATCCTGCTGCAAAAGCGGCTGCGCGTGCCGCTGCCGCCCCTGGCGCTGTCGACCTTGATGTGCGCCATGGGCCTGGCCGTGTGCCTGCCGGCCAGCCTGATGGAAGCGCCGTGGACGCTGGCGCTCTCCGCCGAGGCACTGCTGGCGGTCGCCTATTACGCGCTGGTGCCGACCGTAGCCGGCTTCGTGCTGTGGTACGCCGGCGCGCAGCGCGTGGCCGGGTCGGAAGCCGCCCTGTTCACCGCCATCGCGCCCGTCTCGGCCGTACTGCTGGCGGCGCTGCTGCTGCACGAATCATTGTCGCGCCATCAGCTCGCGGGCATGGCGTGCGTGCTGGGCGCGGTCCTGATCCAGGGCCGGACCCGCAAGCCGGCCCCCGTCAACCGCGACTGAACGCCAGCGCGAAATCGTCGGAGAAAATGTCCGCGAGCGACTGACGCAAGGCGGCGGCGCGCTCGGCGCCATAGGCCGCCTCGAAGCGCCGTTGCGCATCCTTCCACAGGCGCTTGGACTCGGCCAGCTTGTCGCGGCCGGCGTCGGTCAGCGCCACGCGGCGGCTGCGGCCGTCGCGCTCGTCGCGCGCCATGCGCACATAGCCATCGCGTTCCAGCGGCTTGAGGTTGTGCGCCAGCGCGGAGCGGTCCAGCACCATGGCGCGCGCCAGATCGGTCATGGACGGCGTGCCGGCGCGCGCAATGTGTACCAGGATCGAATGTTGCGACACCTTCAGGCCGCAGGGCGCCAGCACCGTGTCGTACAACTGCGAGACGCGCCGGGTGGCCTTGCGCAAGGCGGCGCCGTTGCAGACCAGCGGGTCCGGGGGGATGGCGGAGGAATCGGTGTCGGACATGATGGGTTCGGAGGGGCACGGCAAGTCCATTACGCTACTGCCGCGACGGACCCGAGTCTAGCGCATTGTTGACAATTATTGGCATATGCACGTAAATTTTCCGCACGCTCTCCTCCGGCCTCCCCGACCATGCCCGCCACCCGCGCCGCCGCCGTGCCCCACCCCGCCAACGCACGCCTGCAAGCGATGCTGCACGCGCCGATCGCCCCCACGCTCGCGCGGCTGGCCTGGCCCAATATCCTGATGATGCTGGCGCAGTCCGCCACCGGCTTGATCGAGACCTGGTTCCTGGCGCGCCTGGGCACGCCGGTGCTGGCCGGGGTGGCGCTGGTGGTGCCGGTGCTGATGCTGATGCAGAACATGTCGCAGGGCGCGATGGGCGGCGGCATCTCGGCGGCCGTGGCGCGCGCCCTGGGCGGCGGACGGCAACGGGAGGCCGATCAGTTGGTGCTGCACGCGGTGGTATTGAACGCTGCGCTGGGCCTGGTGTTCTGCGTGCTGCTACTGGCCTGCGGGCCGCTGCTGTATGGCGCCCTCGGCGCCGAAGGCGTGGCGCTGGACGCGGCGCTGGCCTACTCCAACGTCATCTTCAGCGGCATCGTGCTGATGTGGTTGATGAACGCCTTCGCCAGCGTCATCCGCGGCACCGGCAACATGCTGGTGCCGGGCGCGGTGATCTGCGGCGGCGCGCTGCTGCTGGTGCCCTTGTCGCCCTGCCTGATCTTCGGCTGGGGCCCGTTCCCGGCGCTGGGCGTGGCCGGCGGCGGCTGGGCGCTGGTCAGTTACTACGCGGTGGGCACGCTGGTACTGGGCGGCTATTGCCTGAGCGGCCGCAACGCCGCGCGCCTGACCCGCAGCCGCCTGCACCTGAGCCTGATGCGCAGCATCCTGCGGGTGGGCGCGCTGGCCACGCTCAACCCTCTGCTCACCAACGGCCTGGTGGCGCTGACGGCGGCGCTGGTGGGCGCTTATGCCGGCACCGCCGCGGTGGCCGGCTACGGCATCGCGGTGCGGCTAGAATACTTGATGATGCCGCTGGCGTTCGGCCTGGGCGCGCCGATGGTGGCGATGGTGGGTTCCAACATCGGCGCCGGCCAGCCGGAACGGGCGCTGCGCATCGCCCTGACCGGCGGCGCCATGGCCTTCGCGCTGGCCGAAGCCATCGGTCTGACGGCGGCGTTGTTCCCCCAAGCCTGGCTGCGCCTGTTCGGCGCCGAGGACCACATGCTGGAAGCCGGCGCCGCTTATCTGCGCATCGCCGGTCCGATGTACGGCTTTTTCGCGATGGGCTTTTCGATGTACTTCGCCTCGCAGGGCGCGGGCCGCTTGAAATGGCCGTTGTGGGCCGGGGTCCTGCGGCTGGCCACCGCCATCGGCCTGGGTGGCGCGGTGCTGCACCTGACGGGATCGCTGACCTGGTTCTTCGCGGTCGCCGCGCTGGCCATGGGCCTGTACGGACTGGTGATCCTGGCCGCCGTGGCGTCGGGGTCGTGGTTCGAGCGCGGCCACTTGCGCGGGGCGCCGCTGGCAGGGCCTTGAGCCGCGCCGACCAGGCCCTGTTCGCATGCGAAGACGCCGCGCGCCAGACTAGGCGCGGGGCGCGTCGCGCAGCGCGTACGCCACCAACTTCTGGGCATAGGCCGGCAACTCGCCGCGCACGCACAGCACCAGGTCGCGCCTCGCCCAGTCATCCATCAGCGCCAGCCGCCGCACGCCCGCGGCGCGGCCGTGGCGCACGGCGGCCACGCGCGGCATGATGGCGATGCCCACGCCCTGGCCCACCAGGCGGCAGACCGCGTCGAAATCGCGCAGGCGCACGCGGTACGACAGCGCCTTGCCGCGGCGGCGCGCATGCTGGGCGATGTGTTCCTGCAAGGCGCTGCCTTCCACCAGGCCGACGAATTCCTCGTCCGCCACGTCGGCCAGCAACGCGGTCTTGCCGCCGGCCAGGCGATGATCCGGCGGCACCACCAGCGCCAGCGGATCATGGCGAAAGCGCGACACCCGCAGGCCCTGCAGGTCGGCCGAATCGGCCAGCACGCCGATGTCGCAGGTGCCGGCGCGCAGGGCGTCGGCAATGTCGAAGCTGAGGCGTTCTTCGAGATCGACCGACACGCGCGGATGATCCTTGAGGAACTCGCCCAGCACCGCCGGCAGGTGCTCGCTGAGCGCGGTGGTGTTGCACAACACCCGCACGTGGCCCTTGAGCCCTTGGCCATAGTGGTCCAGTTCGCCGCGCATGCGGTCCATCTGCGCCAGCACCAGGCGCGCGTGATGCGCCAGCGTGCGGCCGGCGGGCGTGGCCTGCACGCCGCGATGTTCGCGCAACAGCAGCGGCACGCCCAGCGTTTGCTCCATGCCTCGGATACGCTCGCTGGCCGACGCCAGCGTCATGTGCGAACGCCGCGCGCCGGCGGTGATGGAGCCGGTTTCCTGCACATTGAGGAAAAGCCGCAGATCGGTCAGGTCGAAGCGCATACCGAAAAGCGTAGCACGCCAGGCTCAGGCTGTTCCGTAGGCGGCCTGCGCCAGATCCCGATAGGGCCGGCGCCGCCCCGCGCGCAGAATGCCTGCATCCATCACCGAAAGCGGATCAATCCCATGACATTCTCCCCTGGAGGCCGCCGGGCCGGAACCTGGTGCGCGGCGCTGTTGACGGCGCTGGCGCTGCATTCCTCAGGCCTGGCCGAAGCCAACGGCACCCTGTCGGCCTACGCCACGCCGGCGCAGAAGTACGCGCTGGCGCTGGAGGCCCAGACCCTGGGCGACTATCCCGCGATGCTGACCTGGCTGCGGGCGGCGGCGCGCGCCGGCCATGCGCCGGCCCAGCGCATGCTCGGCATCGCGCTGATCGGCGGCCCGGCCCTGTATGGGGCCGGCCAGCCCGCCGACCTGTGCGAGGGCCGCCAGTGGCTGCTGCGCGCCGCCAGCCAGGGCGCCGGCGACGACGTCGCCTATGCCCTGTTCGGCCGTCCACGCGACGCGCTCACCGCGCACTGCGAGGCCGCTTGAGCGCCGCCGACCTGCCGGGCGTGGGCACGCCCGCGCTCTTGGCCGCGACCGCCGCGATCTTCGTGCTGGCCGGCATGGTGAAGGGTGTGGTGGGGCTGGGCCTGCCGACCATTTCCATGGCCATGCTGGCATTGATCATGGCGCCGGCGCAGGCCGCCGCGCTGCTGATCGTGCCGTCGCTCATCACCAACCTGTGGCAGGCGCGGCCGTGGCCGACGCTGTTGCGGGTATGGCGCCGCATCGCCGCCATGCAGATCGGCGTCTGCGTCGGCACGCTGGCGGGGGCCGCGTGGTTCGGCGCACCCGCCGGCCATTGGGCCAGCGTCTGCCTGGGCGCCGCTCTGGTGGCCTATGCCGCCTGGGGTATGTTCGGCGCGCCGCCCACAGTGCCGGCGCGCCGCGAGGGCGCGCTGGGCGCGGCGGTGGGCGCGGTGACGGGGCTCATCACCGCCGCCACGGGGGTCTTCGTGATTCCCGCCGTGCCGTATCTGCAGGCGCTGAACCTGGGCAAGGACGGCCTGATCCAGGCGATGGGCATCTCGTTCACGCTGTCCACCGTGGCGCTGGCGGCGGGGCTGTGGCTGAACGGCAGCTACACGCCGGGCGCGGCCGGCGCCTCGGTGCTGATGCTGCTGCCGGCGCTGGCCGGGATGGCGCTGGGCCAGTGGTTGCGCAGCCGGCTGTCGGCGCGCGCGTTCAAGCAATGCTTCATGGTCAGCCTGGCGCTGCTGGGCGCCTACCAGGTGGCGCAGGGGCTGTCAGGGTAGACGCCCGGGCCAGCGTCAGGCCGCCAGGCGCCGTTCATCGACAAAACCGATCGACACCGACATTTCGCGCCAGCGAGCCAGTTCCTGCTGCACCGACTGGATCTTGCCGCGCGCCTGGTCGAAGGCGTCGCGCCCCAGAAACAGGTGCAGCGGCGCGTATTGCGCGTGCGCCGCCTGGATCAGGGCGCGCGCGGCCTTGGTCGGATCGCCGCAAGCGGCGTGGCCGATGCCCGCCTCCGGGCGCGAGCCGTCCGCCTGCGCGCGCATCGCGCCGGGATAGACCAGCGACACGCGCACGCCATGCGGGGCGGCCTCGGCGGCCAGCGCTTCGCTCAGCCCGCTGACGGCGAACTTGGCGGCGCTGTAGGCGCCCCAGCCGGCGCTGCCGCCGTCGAAACCGAGGATCGACGAAATGTTGAACACGTGGCCGGCGCGCTGCGCCCGCAGGCGCGGCATCACCGCGCGCACCACATTCAACACGCCAAAGACATTGATATCGAAGCTGCTGCGCAGCGCGGCGTCCGACAGCATTTCCAGCGCCCCCGGCAGGCCGTGGCTGGCGTTGTTGACCACCACGTCGATGCGGCCGAAGGCGGCCACGGCGGAATCGACCGCGCGGCGCACGCTGCCTTCGTCGGCCAGGTTCACTTCCAGCGGCAGGAAGCGGCCTTCGAGCTTGGCGTCCACCGCGTCCAGCAACGCATCGACGTCGCGCGACGTGGCCGCGACCTTGTGCCCCTGATCGAGCAGCATCCTGACCAGCGCCAGACCCAGGCCGTCGGCAACGCCCGTCACAAACCAGATTTTTTCGGTGCTCATGCGATCTCCCTCAACTCGCCGCGGCCGGCAACACGCCGGCGGCCCGCAGGCGCCGACGGATTCACGCGGAACCCATCGACCCCAGGCGTGAGAGCGATATTAAGCATCGCGCGCCATCACGCACAGGCTCGTTCTTGCGCGATACCTGCCTATTTCTACGGGCTTGCCGACACCCGCCGGCGCACGTGGAAACGGGGGCCGCCACGGCGCCCCGGCCCGAACGGGCGACCGGGTGGATCAGCCCAGCGCGCTGCGATAGTGCTCGCTGTCGAAGCGCGGCGCGCTGCCGGCGGGGGCCCTGTCCGCCACCGGCTCCGTGACGGGCGCGGCGGCATCCACACCGAAAAGGGAGAGTTCTGCGGTGACCAGTGCCAGGAGAAGATTCGCCATGATGATTCCTTTGAGTCGAATGCCCAGACCGGCGGCGGCTGCGCCAGTCTTATATAAGACATGGGCATCATCGTGCAGGGCGCGGCGGCGCGCGTCCATTTGGTTTACTCAATCAGGGCCATTGAAGGAACGCAAGGCCGGGGCGCGGCGCGCAGGAAAACGGGGAATGGCGGATAATTCCGCTATTTCCCGCCGGCGCCCGCGCCGGGCAGCATTCGGAGTCAGCTATGTATCGCGGCATTGAGGCGATCGAACAATTCATGATGTCCATCGGCCTGACCTGGCAACCTGGCCGCACCGAGAGCATCGAACTGCGCGCCAGCTACCGCATCGGCAACACCCGGCCGTTGGGCATCGACCGCACGCTGGTGGAATTCCACTGCGATGCCAAGCGGCCCAAGGTGTGGGTGCCGGAGTTCTCGCGCACCAGTTTCCACCAGTGGTTCGAAGTGCCGTTCCAGGAATTCGAATTCACCCCCGGCGGCTCGATGCTGAAGATCAAGGCCGCTGCCCGCGGCAACGCCCCGCCCTACAGCGTGGGCCTCAAGCCGCTCGCCTGAGCGGCGGTTCCCGCCCGCCGCCGGGCGTTGCTATAACGGTTTGTACATGATGGTGGTGGCGTCCAGCCGCGCCGGATCGCGCGCATCGCGGGCGAATCCCGGAATCCTCCCCACCGTTCGATACCCCAGCGAGGCGTACAGCGGCTCGGCGTTGTCACCGCTGCGCGTGTCCAGCGTGATCAGGCTGCGGCCGGCCTGCACGGCGGCCGCTTCCGCTGCCCGCATCAGCGCGCGGGCAATGCCGCGGCGCCGGAAATCCGGATGCACCAACAGCTTGCGGATCTCGGCGCGGTGCGGCTGATTGGGCGGCGTATCGCAGTCCAGTTGCACCGATCCGGCCACCCGGCCGTCCTGCATCGCCACCAGCAGCACCAGCCCGCCGCCTTCGAGCGGCGGCAGCACCTTGTCGCGCCAGAACGCCCGTGCCGCCTCGACGTCGAAAGGCAGCACGAAACTGACGCTGGCGCCGTCTTGCACGCAGGCATGCAGCAGTTCTCCCAGGCCGGGCAACAAGGCGCGGGCCTCCGCCGCGCTGACGCGGTTCAATGCAAGGGAATCGATGGCCATGGTGGACTCAGACGATGAACAACAGATAACGGGCGCCGCTGTGCGGCGGGGTGTCGAAGGCGCTGGCGCCATAGAGCTGGTACCGCAGACAGTCGCCGGGCGCGAGGGTGTGGCATTGGCCATCGACGCGGATCGTCAGTTCGCCTTCCAGCATCACCAGGTGATGTTCCAGGCCGGCCCGCGGCGACTGCGCGTAGTCGATATGGGTGGCCGCGGGCAGTTCGCAGGCCAACACTTCACCGGCCAGCTTCTGCGAGGGCGGCGACACCGAACGGCGGCGAAAGCCCGTGTCGCCATCGACCCACAGCGCCTGTGCCGCGCTCGGCACCAGCGGGGTGAAGTCGTCTTCGACCATGCGCATCAGGCGCGACATCGTCATGCCATAGGCGCCGCACAGCTTGCCCAGCACGCTGGCGGTGGGACTGACCTCGGCGTTTTCCAGGCGCGACAGGGTCGCGCGGCTGACCGCGGCACGGCCGGCCAGTTCGTCCAATGACCAGCCGCGCTCCAGGCGCAGGGTCTTGAGGCGGCCGGCCAGGCGTTGGTCCAGGTCCGTATCGGGTGCGGATGATTTTTCCATATCAGGAAATTTATCCCATATATGGAAAACCATCAATCACTGACTGCGCCCGGCGTGGCGCCGATCCGCGCGGCCGCACTCGATGCAGCAGCTTACGGCCCGGAGAACTGCGCAGACCGCGGCGCAAATTACGGCGTTCACGCCGGCCGCGTCGGCGGTAGACTGGATATCCGCCGACCGCCCACCACCACGCGTTTCCCATGAGCAAACTCGACACCCTGGACTGGACCCGCCTCGCCGCCGAACTGGACGCGCGCGGCCACGCCGTGGCCGCCGGCCTGCTCACCCCCGCGCAGTGCCAGGCCCTGGCCAGCGGCTACGGCGACGAACATCGCTACCGCAGCCGCATCGTCATGAGCCGTCACGGTTTCGGCCGCGGCGAATACCAGTACTTCGCCTATCCGCTGCCGCGCCTGCTGCACAACCTGCGCACCGCGCTGTATCCGCGACTGGCGCCGATCGCCAACCGCTGGAACCGCCAGATGGGCATCGCGGTCGAGTATCCGGCCGAGCATGCCGCCTTCCTGGCGCGCTGCCACGAGGCCGGCCAGCGCCGGCCGACCCCCCTGATCCTGCAATACGGGCCCGGCGACTACAACTGCCTGCACCAGGACCTGTACGGCGAGCATGTCTTCCCGCTGCAGGCGGCGGTGCTGCTGTCGCGCCCGGGCGCGGACTTCACCGGCGGAGAATTCGTCATGACCGAAACCGATAGCGCCGGGCAGCGTGCCGAGGTGGTGCCACTGGACCAGGGCGATGCGCTGATCTTCACCGTCAACCAGCGTCCCGTGGCCGGCGCGCGCGGTTGGCGCCGCGTGGCCATGCGCCACGGCGTCAGCGCGCTGCGCGGCGGGCGGCGCCACACGCTCGGCGTGATCTTCCACGATGCGGCCTGACATGGGAACCAGCCTCAACCTGTTCAATGACGCAGAGACCGCGCAGACCGGCCGCGAACGCATCGGCCCGCAGTCGATGGTGCTGCGCGGCTACGCCTTGCCCGTGGCGCAGGCGCTGCTGGCCGGCGTCGACACGGTGCGCCGGCAGGCGCCGTTTCGCCACATGGTCACGCCCGGGGGCCTGCCCATGTCGGTGGCGCTGACCAACTGCGGCCGCTACGGCTGGACCAGCGACGCGCAAGGCTATCGCTACACCCGCGAGGATCCGCAGTCGCGAAGTCCGTGGCCGGACATGCCCGAGGCCTTCGACACACTGGCGCGCGAGGCCGCGCTGGCGGCGGGCTTTGCCGCCTTCGCGCCGGACGCCTGCCTGATCAACCGCTACCAGCCGGGCTCGCGGCTGTCGCTGCACCAGGACAAGGACGAGCGCGACTACGGCGCGCCCATCGTCTCGGTCTCGCTGGGCATGCCGGCGGTGTTCCTCTTTGGCGGCCATGCGCGCGGCGACCGGGCCGTGCATGTGCCACTGTTCCATGGCGACGTGGTGGTGTGGGGCGGGGTCGACCGGCTGCGCTACCACGGCGTGCTGCCGCTCAAGGAGCGCCCCCACCCGACGCTGGGCAGCCTGCGGTTCAACTTCACCCTGCGCCGGGCCGGCTGAGGCCTTGCCGACGGGGCCCACGCGAGCGTGCCCGCTGAAATTCCCGCTGCAGGCCGGCTCCGCGGGTCGGATTCCACCCATGGCGCACGGCGGCGCCATGAAGACCGGTTAGCATAGCCGCAAGCTGAACTTTCAAAAGAGTCCCGACATGCATTCACTTGGCCGCCTCGTCGTGCTGGTCAACGATTACGACACCGCCATCGCCTTCTACCAGGACAAGCTGGGCATGGAGGCCATCGTCGACATGGCGGTGGGGCCGCAACGTTACGTGCACCTGCGCCTGCCCGAACAGCCGTCGGTGGGGGTCTGGCTGCTGCTGGCGCAGACCCAGGCCCAGCGCGACCGCGTCGGCGACCAGACCGGCGGCCAGCCGGTGGGCGTGTTCTACACCGATGACCTGATGCGCGACCACGCCCGCCTGGCCGCGCGCGGTGTGCGCTTCACCAAGGAGCCGGTGGACGACTCCGCCACCTGCTACGCGCACTTCATCGACCTGTACGGCAACGAGTTCGTGCTGGTGCAGCTCAAGTAGCCCGATGGCCGCCCGCCCCGCCTCCCGCGACTGGATCGTGCGCCACGCGCCGGGCGACCGCTTCGAGCGCATCGAGGCCTACTTCGGCGGCCGCGGCTACGGGCTGCATCGGCATGACACCTACGCCATCGGCTGCACGCTGGCGGGCGTGCAGAGCTTTCACTACCGCCGTGACCTGCGGCACAGCCTGCCGGGTGGCGTGCTGGTGCTGCACCCCGACGAGGCGCACGACGGCCAGGCCGGCACCGACGCCGGCTTTCACTACCGCATGGCCTATGTGCAGCCGGCGCTGATCCAGCGCATCCTGGGCGGCCGCCCGTTACCCTTCGTGCGCGGCGGCATCTCCAACGATGCGCGCTTGCGCGCGGCCTGCGCCACCTTGTTGCGTGGCGCCGACGCCTGCGCCGATCCGCTGCGCGAGGACGACGCGCTCTACGACCTGACGCAGGCGCTGTGCGCCGCCGCCGGACAGGTCCCGGCCCGGGCGCGCCCCGACTATGCCGCCTGCGAGCGCGCACGCCAGTACATCCACGACGCGCGCGGCCAGGCAGTGTCGCTGGACGACCTGGAACGCGCCGCCGGCATCGACCGCTGGAGCCTGTCGCGCGACTTCCGCGCGCTGTACGGCACCAGCCCGTACCGCTATGCCCTGCTGCGCCGCCTCGACCTGGCGCGCCGCCTGATCGCCGTGGGCGAACCCCTGGCGCAGGCCGCGCTGGCCGCCGGCTTCACCGACCAGAGCCACCTGACGCGCCGCCACACCGAAACCTTCGGCATGACGCCCGCGCGCTGGCGCGGCACCCTGCGCCCCTGACGCGCGGCCTTGCGCACAAACGTACAAGACCCCGCGCGCGCCAGCCCCTAAGCTGTGGTTTTCTTCCCCGGCCAAGGACGCCGCCATGCCCGCCATCACCGCCATCAATCTCGCCCACAAGCTGTCGCTGATCCAGGAAACCTGGATGCCCAAGGTCATCGCCGAAATGAACGACTACCAGTTCAAGCTGGTCAAGCTGCACGGCGAGTTCGTCTGGCATGCCCATGCCGACACCGACGAGACCTTCATCGTCCTGGCCGGCCACTTGCGCATCGACCTGCGCGACGGCCACATCGATCTGGGGCCAGGCGAAATGGCCGTTATCCCCAAGGGGGTGGAGCACAAGCCCTGTGCGCCGCAGGAGGTGCAGGCCATGCTGATCGAGCCGCGCGGCGTGCGCAACACCGGCGACCAGGGCGGCGAGCGCAGCGCGCCCAACGATGTCTGGATCTGAGGACCGCTCAGGGCCGGTCGCGCTCGATCAACCGCTTGTCGTCCTTGGCGGCGATGCGGGCCTCGGCCCGCCGCAGCACCGCCAACACGAACAGCGCCATCAGCGTGCTGACCACGGCGGTGGCCTCGCGCCCCATCCCGGCGGTCACGCCGATGGCGGCCGTCATCCAGATGCTGGCCGACGTCGTCAAGCCGCGGATCTCGCGCTCGTCGCTGAGCTTGATGATGGCACCCGCGCCCAGGAAACCGATGCCCGCGATCACCCCTTGCAGCACCCGGCTCAGGTCGCTGACCTGCATGCCGTTCTGCAGCGGCACCAGCACGAAGATGGCCGCGCCCAGCGCCACCAGCATATGGGTGCGCAGGCCCGCGGCCTTGCCGCTGCGTTCGCGCTCGTAGCCGAGCAAGCCGCCCAGCAGCACCGCCATGCCCAATCGCAGCACGATGCGAGTGGCCTCGCCGACATCGGGAATGTCGGCGAATTCGCTGCGCAAAGTGGTCCAGACTTGTAGCCAGATATCCGCCATTGTCGTCTCCCGCGGCAGGTGGATGCGGCCAGCATAGCAGGCCGCGCTGGCGCGGCGCCGGCCATCTGGTTTACAACGTCAGGCAGGTCCGCATCGAGACGGGCACCACGAGGAGCTTCGGATGGATTTGCAGCTGGATGGCAAGCGCGTACTGATCACGGGCGCGTCCAAGGGAATCGGCCTGGCCTGCGCCCTGGCCTTTGCGCGAGAGGGCGCCGAGCCGATCCTGGCGGCGCGCGACGACGCGGCGCTGCAGGCCGCCGCGCAGGCGATCCAGGCGCAGACCGGCCGCGCGGCGCGCACCCTGGCGGTCGACCTGGCGCAACGCGGCGCGGCGGCGCGGGTGCTGGAACAGACCGGCGCGATCGACATCCTGGTCAACAATGCCGGCGCGGTGCCTGGCGGCGCCCTGGACCAGGTGCAGGACGAACGCTGGCGCACCGGCTGGGACCTGAAAGTGCATGGCTACATCGATCTGGCGCGCCACTACTATCCGCTGATGCGCCAGGCGGGCGCCGGCGTCATCGCCAACATCATCGGCATGGCCGGCTCGGCGCCGCGCGCCGACTACATCTGCGGCGCCGCCGCCAATGCCTCGCTGATCGCCTTCACCCGCGCCCTGGGCGGCGACGGGCCGCGCCACGGCGTGCGCGTGTTCGGCGTGAATCCGTCGCGCACCCGCACCGACCGGGTGCTGACCCTGGCCAGACAGCGCGCGCAAGCCCGCTGGGGCGATGCATCGCGCTGGCAGGAGACGCTTAACGACCTGCCCTTCGGCCGTCTGATGGAACCGGAAGAGGTCGCCGACATGGTGGTGTTCGGCGCATCGCCGCGCGCCGGTTATCTCAGCGGCACGGTGATCGACCTGGACGGCGGCGAGCAGTACGCCGGCCGCTGATGCGCCCTGTGGCTCAGCGCGCCGCGGCCCAGCCGGCCAGCAGGGCCGGCAGATGCGCCATGTCGGTGAACACATGCGCCACGCCAACTTCGCGCAGCGCCGAGGCGCTGCTGTGGCCGTTGGCGCTCGGGCTGTAGCCGAACACGGTGGCGCCCGCCGCCACCCCGGCGGTGGCGCCGGTGATGGTGTCTTCGACCACGGCGCAGCGGCGCGGATCCACGCCCAGCGCGCTGGCGGCGGCCAGGTAGACATCGGGATGCGGCTTGCTGCGCGGCATCTCGTGGCCACTGAAGACCCGTTCGCCGAAACACTCGGCGATGCCGACCTTGGCCAGCTGCAACTCGACCTTGCGGCGATCGGCGCCCGAGGCCACGGCGATGCGGCCCGCCAGCGTCTGGTGCAAGGCCCGCACCGCATCCGGCGCGCCGGGAATCTCGCGCAGCTCGCGGTCGAGCGCGGCATTGCGGCGCTCGCGGAATTGCGCGAACCACTCGGGCGACAGCGCCACGCCGGTGCGCGCCTGGATCAAGGGCAGTTCATCACGCACCGCCTTGCCAGTGAAGATGCGGGTAGCCTCTTCGAAGGTGATGGCCCAGCCCAGCTCGTTGAGCATCTCGGTCAGGACGCGGGCGGTGATCGGCTCGGAATCGACCAGGACGCCGTCACAGTCGAACAACACGGCGTCAAAGGGAAAATCAGTCATTGCGGCTACGGGGGTCAGGGGCGGAGAAGCCCCAGAGCATACTTCACCTCCGGCGCCTCGGCCGCCCGCGCAAGCAACGGAGTGCGCGGCGCCGCGCGGTTCGCTATGCTGTTTCGCGGGCGGCGTTCCCTGCGCGCCCCGCTCCCGTCCACCCGCTGCCCCCGTGCCCATGCCACCAACCGCACCCCTGCCCGCCCGCCGCCGGCCCGCTCCCGCCAAGCCCTCTGAACGTGCCGGGACGGCTCCCGCCGCCGACGATATGCCCGCCCTGTATGCCCGCGCGGCGCGGCACCTGGCCGCACTGGACGCGGACTGGGCAGACCATGTGGCCGCCATCGGCCCCTGCCGCCATGCCTCGCGGCCGGCGCGCGATCCCTACGAGGCGCTGGTGCGCGCCATCGCCTACCAGCAACTGCACGCGCGCGCCGGCGATGCCATTCTCGGCCGCCTGCTGGCGCTGTATCCGGGGCAGGCCTTTCCCGCGCCCCGCGCGCTGCTGGACACCGACCCCGGTATCCAGCGCGCCTGCGGCTTTTCGGCGTCCAAGCTGGCCACCATCCGCGGCATCGCGCAGGCCGCGCTGGACGGCCTGATCCCCGCGCGCGACGAAGCCCTGGCGATGCGCGACGAGGACCTGATCGCGCGCCTGGTGACGCTGCGCGGCGTGGGCCGCTGGACGGTGGAGATGCTGCTGATCTACACGCTCGAACGCATGGATATCCTGCCGGTGGACGACTATGGCGTGCGCGAGGGCTACCGCCGCCTGAAGCGGCTGGACAAGGCGCCCTCGCCGGCGCAGATGCGCGCCATCGGCGAGGCCTTCAGCCCCTACCGCACGATCGCGGCCTGGTATCTGTGGCGCCTGCCCGCCTCGCCCTCCCCGGCGGCGTCATGAGCGCGCTGCCGGCGCTGGACCGCTACGACTGGACCCACATCCTTGAACAGCTGGACGCCGAGGGCTGGGCGCCGCTGCCCGCGTTGTTCAGCCCCGCGCGGGCCGCTGAACTGGCGCGCGCCTTCGACGATCCGCGTACCTTGCCCGCCGGCGCAGATGGCCAGGCATGCCGATCGTGGCGCCCGCCCCTGCCTGATGGCTTGGACGCGCTGCAACGGCAGCTGCACGCGCGGCTGGCGCCGCTGGCTCGGTCATGGGCGCAGCGGTTGGGACGCGCCGCCCCCGCGGCCACGGCGGCGGCCCCGGCCTGCCTGAGCCGGCTCGGCCAGGACGGCAGCCTCCCCCTGCGCCATGCCGCGGACGACGCCGCGTTCCCCTTCCGCCTGATTGCATTGCTGTCCGAGCCCGGACGGGACTTCACCGGCGGCGAATTCGTCATGACCGAGCAACGGCCGCGCCAGCAATCGCGCCCGATGGTTCTGCCGCTGCGCCGGGGCGATGGCGCCGTGATCGCGGCGGCGCACCGGCCGGTGCGGGGCGCCAACGGCGACTACCGCGCCACGCTGCGCCATGCCATCAGCCGGGTGCGCAGCGGCGAGCGGGTCGGGCTGTCGCTGCCGCTGGACGGCCAGTCCGCCCCGCCGTAAGGCCTGGACAACCCGGCGCCGTCAGAAGTCCATCGACGCCGACAGCATCAGCGTGCGCGGCACGCCCTGCGAGAGGGTGCCGTAGGACGCCACGCCCGACCAGTAAGCGCGGTTGAACAGGTTGACCACGTTGGCGCGCAGCGTCACCGCCTTGCCATCGATGCGCGTAACGTAGCGGGCGCCCAGGTCGAACGTGGTCCATGACGGCACCGATTGCGTATTGGCCTGGTTGACGTATTCCTTGCCGGTGTGGATCACGCCGCCGGTCAGGGTCAGGCCGGCGACCCAGGGCGTATCCCATTCCGCGCCCAGGTTGGCGGTAAAGCGCGGCACGCCCACCGGCCGGTTGCCGCGCGTGGCGGGGTTGCTGGTGCGTGTCAGCTCGGCATCCAGGAAGGTCACGCCGCCCAGCAGACGCAGGCCGCGCAGCGGCTCGCCCGACAGGTTCAGCTCCAGGCCGCGGTTGCGCTGTTCGCTGTCCGCGGCATACACCGAGCCGGTCAACTGGCCGCTGGGCTTGGTGATCTCGAAGGCGCTCAGGGTCAGCATGGCGCTGTCGAAATCGACCTTTACGCCCACCTCCTTCTGCTTGGCCTTGTAGGGCTTGAACACCTGTCCGGCGTTGGACGCGGTGGCTGGCGCCACGTCGCCCTTGCTCAGGCCTTCGATGTAGTTGGCATAGAGCGAGACATTGCCCCACGGCTTGAGCACCAGGCCGGCCAGCGGCGTGACGGCGCTCTCGTCATAGCTGAGCGTGCGCGCCCCCGTGGCGGGATTGAAATTGCGCGACTCGATGCGCTGCTGGCGCGCCCCCAGCGTCAGTTGCGCGCGCTCGTCCAGCACGCTCAGGGTGTCGACCAGCGCGAAGCCGGTCAGGTCCGATGACGACACCTTGGGCACGCTGGCGGGCGCGGCGATGTCCTGCCGCGCCCGCGTCACCGGGTGGTAGATGTTGGACGACAGCGGCGTGCCGGTCACGCTGGCCTGCGAATTGCGGTCGCTGTACAGCGTGCCCATGAAGGTGATGGCGTGGCGCACCGGACCAGTATCCAGCCTGGCGCGCAGGCCGGCATTGTAGGTGCTGCGGTCGACCTGGAACTTGAAGTGGTTGGGCGTCACCACGGTGTCGCCGGCGGCATTGACGATGGTGGGGGTCTGATCGGACAGACGGTTGATGGCGGTATCCGAGCCACCGGCGTCGGCGAACACGGTCAGGCGGTCGCTGACGTCGTACTCCACCCGCAGCAGCGCGGACTGCCCCGACGATTTCCACCAGCCCCACGGCTGCGTCGCGTTGCGCCGGCCGTCCGGCGCATCAGGCGTACGCAACCCCGCCGCCACCAGGAACGGCCGCGTGGGCGCATCGACTTTCTCCTCCTGCGTCAGCAGGTCCAGCGAGGCTCGCAGTTTTTCCCCTTGGTAATCCAGCGACAGCGCGCCGATGTCGGTGCGCGAATGCAGGTTGTCCAGCGGCGTGTCGCCCTGGCGGTGCAGGCCATTGACGCGCACGCCCCAGGCGCCGTCGTCGCCGAAGCGCCGGCTCAGGTCGACGCGGCCGCCGAACTGCGAGGCGCCGGCGTAGTCGGCCGACACACGCGTCAGGTCCTGCGGCAAGGCGCGCTTGGGCACCATATTGATGACGCCGCCCACGCCGCTGTTGGGCGACATGCCGTACAGCAGCGCGGCGGGGCCCTTCAACACCTCGACGCGTTCGATGTAATCGGTGAACACGTGGTAATTGGGCGCCACGCCATAGACACCGTCGAAGGCGATCTCGCCCAGGTTGCCTTCGCCTATCGGGAAACCGCGGATATAGAACGAATCCGTCACCCCGCCGATCTGGCCGGTGAAGCGCACCGACGAGTCGACGTTGAGCGCGTCGGCCAGCGTCACCGCCTGGCGATTGGCCAGCAGGTCGGCGGTGTAGTTGGCGACGCTGAAGGGCGCATCCATCACGTCGCGGTTGCCCAGCATGCCCAGCCGGCCGCCGCGCGCGACCTGGCCGCCGGCATACTCGGACGGCAACGCCGACGGCGACACGCCGGCGCCATCGACAACGATGCTCGGCAACAGGGTGGCCGCGCCCGACGGCGACAGCGCGCGCAGTGAATACGCGCCGTCGCCCTGCTCGGCCAGGGCATAGCCCGACCCGGCCAACAGCCGCGCAAAGCCATCGCGCACGGTGTAGACGCCGTTCAGGCCGTCGCTGTGGCGCCCGGCCAGCAGCGCCGGATCGAACGACAGCGGCACGCCCGAAGCGGCGGCGAACTGCGCCAGCACATCGCCCAGTGCCCCGGGCGCGATCGCATAGGATCTGCCCGGCGCGGCGCTGGCGCCGTCGGTGGCGTGGGCAGCCGGCGGCGCCGCCAGCAGCAGGGCCAGGCCCAGCCCGAACGCGCTCGCGGTGGCCCGCAGAGAAGCGGAGGGGAGCCGCGCGCGGCGGAACGACGGAAGGCAGGTGGAGCTGACGGGCATGGAACGATCCTTCATGGGCGAGGGGCTCGCGGCCGGGCCGCGACGATTCACCCGGCACACCGGACGAAGGCGCAAAAAGTGTCAGGGCAAGCGCGATTAATTTGTAACAGCGGGATCGCCGCCCGCGCCCCGCGCGGCCACCTTGATCCAGTACGGCGTGACGCGCTGGATCCGCACCGGCAAGGTCTTCTCGAGCAGGCGCAGGCTGGCATCGATGTCGCCCAGCGGAAACGCGCCCGAGACCCGCAATCCGGCCACCTCGGGATCGCAGCGCAGGAAGCCGCGCCGATAGCGCGCCAGTTCGTCCACCAGGTCGGCCAGCCGCCAGTTGTGCGCGGCCAGCATGCCGTGCTCCCATGACACCAGCGCCGCATCGGCGGCCCGCCCGGGTCCGATGCCGGCCGCATCGAAGCGCGCCTGCTGCCCCGCATGCAGCACCCGCCGCGCATCGCCGTCGGTGTGGATTTCCACCGCGTCTTCGAACACCGCCACCTGGATGTCATGGCCCGCGTCGCGCACCATGAAGCGGGTGCCCAGCGCCCGCACACTGCCGAACGCGGTGCGCACCCGTAATGGTCGCGGCGGCTGCTGCGGGTCCCGGCCGGAGGCCAGCAGGATCTCGCCGGCGCGCAGCCAGAGCTGGCGTTGCCGCGCGGTGTACTGGATATCCACCGCCGTGGCCGTGTTCAACCACAACCGCGTGCCGTCGGCCAGCAGTATCTGCCGCTGTTCGCCGGTGGCGGTACGGGCGTCGGCGCGCCATTCGCGCCAGGGCAGTTCGCGCCAGGCCAGCCAGGCCGCCGGCCCTGCCGCCAGCAGGCCCGCCACGGTGCGCAGCGCCTGGCGGCGCGCGGGCCGGTCCAGTTGCCGCAAGGTGCGCGCCCCCAGCGCCGGCGGCACCTGCCCGAAACTGCGCAGCATGTCTTCGACCCGGCGCCAGGCCGCCGCGTGCGCCGCGCTGCGGCCGCGCCAACGCTCGAACGCCGCCCGGTCCGAGGCCGACAGCGTTTCGGATTGGAAGCGCACCAGCCAGCCGGCGGCCTCTTCGAGCAACACGGGGTCCGGCGCGGCGCTCACGCGGAATCGGCCTGGTAGGCGATGAGACAGGCCGTCAACGCCTTCTGCATGTGGCGCTTGACGGTGGCCAGGGACACCCGTTGCGCGCGGGCGATATCGGCATACGCCATGCCGTCGAACTGCGACGACAGGAAGATCGCGCGCGTCCTGGCCGGCAGGGTGCGCAAGGTGGCGTCAATGGCGTAAAGGGTTTCCAGGATCAGCGCCCGCAGTTCCGGCGACGGCGCTTCTCGCGGCGGCAGTTGCGCCGCCGCGGCTTGATAGGCATCTTCCAGCGAGCGCCGGCGCCAGTGGTCCACCACCAGCCCCTTGGCGATGTGCGTGAGCAACGCGCGCGGCTCGTCGCCGCCGCCGGCCCGCACCCGCGCGGCCATCAGGCGCACGAAGGTATCGTGGGCCAGGTCGGCCGCATCGAAGGAATTACCGAGCTTCCTGCGCAGCCAGAGCGACAGCCAGCCATGGTGCTGGCGATAGATCCGCGTGACGGTGTCGGCGGGCAGGAAATCGGTCGGGGACACGGCGCAGCTCGCGAGCAATCTAAATGGGAATTGTTACTATTTTATCCCATTCCCGCCGATGCTTGCGCGCGCCTCCCGGGCTTCGCCCGCGCGCCGCCAGAACGCCACATTCAGAACGTCGCCTTCAGATTCAGAAAGACGTTGCGAGGCTCGCCGTAATACACCTGATTGGCCACGCCTCCCAGGTAGTACTTCTTGTCGAACAGGTTGTTCAGGTTCAACTGTGCCGACAGGTGCGAACTGAAGTCGTAGCGTGCCATCAGGTTGAACACCGCGTAGGCCTTCTGCCGGGCGGTAACACTGCCTTCGTTCAGCTGCACCTTGCTATAGGTGCTGATCTGCCAGTTGGCGCCGCCGCCCAGCGTCAGCTTGTTCCAGGCACCTGGCAGGCGATAAGTCGTGAATAGGGTGGCCGAGGCGCGCGGCCGCTCGGTATTGACCGATACGCCATGCACGTCGCGGCTGGTGTAGTAGGTGCCGCCCAGCGTGGTGTTCCATCCTGGCGCCAGTTGGCCGGTCAGTTCCATCTCGATGCCGCGCGTGGTGACCCCGTCGGCTGTCCGGTAGGCGCCATCGGTCGACCCCGGCACCACATAGCCTGGATCCGGCACGGCGGTCTTGGTTTCCTTGACCTTGAACAATGCCACCGACGCATTCAGCCGGCCTTCCAGGTATTCGCCCTTGAGGCCAATTTCGTAGTTCCGCCCCGCGACCGGGTCCAGGTAGTTGCCATTGCGGTCGCGGTAGTCCTGCGGCTGGAAGATGTCGGTATAGCTGGCGTAGGCCGAATAGGTGCGATCCAGGTCTATCACCACGCCGGCGTATGGCAACAGGCGCGAGTCGCGCTGGTCGCGGGTGGGCGAGCGTGACTTCCAGGAGGCGTGGCGGGCGCCAGTGATGAGCGTCACATCGTCAGTAAACGACCAGCGCGCGGCGGCATACACGCCGCGCTGGTGCGTCACGGTGTCGCGCAGCGTCGACGCGCCCCAGGCGGGCTCGGGATAGGAGCCGTCCCAGTCATGAAACGAGCCCGTCGGCGGCATCGACGCGGGCCGGGCGTAGCTGTAGAAATCCTCGCTGTAGCGGCTGCGCGAGGCACCCAGCACCAGCTCGTGGCGACGGCCGAGCAACTGGAATGGCCCCTTGACCAGCAGATCCAGCGCGGTCTGCTGCGCATAGGAATTCCAGTAGCCGGGAAAGCCGCGCCAACCGGCGCCGGTGGCGCGATCGGGCAGGCCGCTGAACCACAACAGCTTGGCGTCATACTTGCTCTTGCGTTGCGACCACGCGAGCCGCGCTTCCCAATCGTTGTCGAAGCGGTGCGACAGCGTCGCGAAGGCCGTGCGCTGCGTCGTGTGCCAATAGGTCCAGTCGGCCGCGCTGCTCTTGGAGCGACGCCAATCGGTGGGCGTGCCATCGCTGAACACGACCGGCAGGCCGCCCCAGGTCGAGCCGCGCGGCCGCTTGTCCTGGTAGTCCATGCCGACACTCAGTTGCGTGGCCGGTGTCAGGTCCGCGTCGATCACCCCATAGAACACCTTCTTGTCGGCGTGGTAGTAGTCGATGTAGGAATCGGTCTTCTGGTACAGCGTCACCATGCGCGCGCGCACCGTGCCCGCCGCGTTCAGCGGCGTCGTCAGGTCGACCGACCCGCGATACCGGTTCCACGAACCCATGCCCGCGTTGACCTCGCCGGTGAATTCGCGGCTGTTGGCATGCTTGCGCACCAGGTTGATCGAGGCCGACGGATTGCCAGCGCCCGTCATCAGGCCGGTGGCCCCGCGCACCACTTCGATGCGGTCGTAGATGATGGAATCGTTGTTGGACTCGCCATACATCGACAAGCCGATCGTGGTCGGCACGCCGTCGTACTGCAGGCTATCGATATAAAAGCCGCGCGACCAGAAATCGGTGCGGTCACTGTCTTCGGCCACCACCTGCACGCCGACCACGTTGCCCATCACCTCGTCCAGCGAACGCAGGTTCTGGTCCTCGATGCGCTGGCGCGTCACCACCGTGACCGACTGCGGCGTTTCGCGCAGCGACAACGACAGCCCCGTGGCCGCCGCCGTCGCGGGTGTGGTGTAGGACCCCGTGCCTTCGGTCACGGCCGGATCGCCCGCGCCCAGCACCGTGACCGGCGCCAGGCTCGCCGTTTGCTCCTGGCGCGTCAGGACGATGCTGTCGCCCTGCCAGCGGTAGCCCACGCCGGAACCCCGCAGCAAGCGCGCCAGCGACTGCGCCGGGCTGGCATTCATGCGCAGGCCCGGCGTTTGCAGCCCGGCCACCAGTTCAGGGGCATAGAACACGCGCTGGCGCGTCTGCGCGGCCCATAGCAGCAGGGCTTCGCCCAGCGGCATGGCGGCGATGTCGACCGCCACCGCGGGCGCCTGCGTCCCGGCCGCGCCGCAGACACCCGTCGTCATGGCCAACGACAACATCAGGGAAGAGAGAACGATACGGGGCATGGCGCGCGCGCGGCGCCTGGAGGAAGCATTCACGATCAGCGACGGTTTCGGTTCGAGGGCAAGAAGGAAGTCTCCTTGCGGAGACAGGGCGCGGCGCGCCTTCTCTCCTAGAACGATGCCGACGCTAAAAAACCTGAATGCGGGGGACGATTATTTTGTAACGGCGCGGCGTGCCTGGTTCTCGATACCGCCTAGCGCAGGGTCACATCGATGGCGCCATTGGCGGCCGGCACCAGCTTCACCGGCGCCACGGCCGGCAGCGCCTCCAGCAACGCCTCGGGCCGATCCAGGCTGAACGAAGCCGACACCCGCAGGCGACCTGCCTTGCTGTCGGTCAGCCGCAGCGGCGTGGCCAGGT
The DNA here is from genome assembly GCF_902859765.1 of Achromobacter pulmonis. Classification (GTDB taxonomy): domain Bacteria; phylum Pseudomonadota; class Gammaproteobacteria; order Burkholderiales; family Burkholderiaceae_B; genus Achromobacter; species Achromobacter pulmonis. The sequence continues at coordinate 208,193 of NZ_CADIJV010000005.1, read as the reverse complement.
AGCGGTTCATCTCGCTCACCACGTCGGCCAGCGGGGCGTTCTTGAACACCACCCTGCCCGTCTGCCAGGCCAGCGCGGTATCGACGTCGGCCGGAGCCGGAACACCGATGGCGCCGCTGCCCGGCACGCGGATGCCATGGCCGTCACGCAACACCGCCAGGCCCAGGTTCCACCAATGGCCGCCGGTTACTTCGACGGTACCGGAGCGCACCAGCACGGTCACCACGTCTTCGTCGCGGCGCACATCGAACACCGTGCCGGTCACGCGCACTTCGCCGCTGCCCGCGCGCACGATGAAGGGCCGGTCCGCATCCGGACTGACGCTGAAGAGGATCTCGCCGCCCTGCAATTCGACCTCGCGGCGGCCGCCATAGAACTTGACCTCGGCCAGGGTGCTGCCGTTGATCTCGAGCACCGAACCATCGGGCAGGGTGATCTGCTTGCGCTCGCCCCGGTCGGCGCCCACCACCGTGGCATAGGTGGGCGCCTCGCTGGGCAGGCTCCACCAGGTGACCAGCGCCACCATCGCCACTACCGCGCAAGCGAAAGCGAAGCGCAACGGCGCCGCGATGCGGCGGCGGGGCGGACGGGCCGGCACCGCGCCGCCCAGCAGGTCGCGCACCCGGTCGCGCGGCAGTTGCCCGGCGACCTGGCCCAGTTGCTGCATGCGGTCGAATTCGCGCGCCGCATCCGGCTGCTCGCGGCGCCAACGCGCGAACGCGCGCCGCTCGCGCCGCGTCATGTCGCCCGAATGCCAGCGGGCAAACCACCAGGCGGCGGTAGCGGGCTGGCGCGGATCGTCGGCATCGCGGGAGCAGGACTCGGTCATCGTTGGCTGTGGCTCGCGCCGTGGCGCGGAACTGGGGTGAAGGAAAACCGCGTCACGGATTGTGCTCGCGCAGGCGTTCCCGCACGTGTTCGATCGCTCGCATGACGTAGCGTTCAATCATATTCTTGGACAGCCCCATATGGGTGGCCACTTCGGCCTGAGTCCAGCCCTCGATGCGGTTCAGCACGAAGGCCTGGCGGCACTTGGGAGGCAGTTCAGCCAGCACCCGCGCCAGGTCGTCAGCCAGCCGCGCCGCGCGCACCGGCCCGTCGGGATCGGCCTGCACGGGTTCGTCGTGCTCGCCCAGTTCATCCAGCGGCACATGCTGCTCGCGGCGCTGGCGGCGCCAACGGTCGATCAGCCGATGGCCGGCCGCCTGGAACAGATAGCCACGCGCCTTGGCCGCTACGCTGCCGTCGGCCCTGAGCAGGTGTTCGATCGCGTCGTGCGCGGCATCTTCGGCGTCGTGCCGGTTGCCCGAACGACGGCTCCACGCGCCAATCAGCTCGTCATAGCAGGCGAGCCATCCGGGGCGAGGCGAAACGGGGCGGGACATGGAACGATCCGGTGGCGTAGGGTAGCGACGCTGCGGATTTTACAAACAATTCTCATTATCGCAAGCGCGCCCGGCCGGCCAAGCCGTGTCCGCGCGCTAGTAATCCATCGGTACGTGGCTTTGCGCCGCGCGCAGCTCCTGGATGTGCCGCTCGGCCTGCTCGCGCTCGACGGCAGGCGGCAAGGCGCGCCAGCTCACCATGTTGCCGGGCGCCTTGGCCGGCATCCAGCCCAGTACGCTGTACAGCGTGATCGCGGTGCCGCCCGTGTCGAACCGCGTTTCGTAATAGCCCTGCCGTTCCGGCGCCGTGTCGCCAGACACCCATTCCAACTGCGACATCCCGTCTCCCTCTTGATCCAGCCTGTTCCGAAGGCGCGGTCCCGCGGGGGACCGCGTTCAATCGTATAGCGATGCCTGCCTCCCGATAAGCACACGATGCGCCCGCTTTTCAATTCTTGACAGGGGGGAATCCCTAGGATTTTTCCGAAACTCGATTGCTAAAGCGGGAACTCCGGCGCTAGGATGCGGCAAAGGATTCTTACAAACCCGGGAGCCGGCAACACACCCGCGCCCCGTGCAAGCCCTCCTCGGTAGGGGGCCATTTGGGGCGAACCCGTATGCCGACATCGAGCTTCATGCGCTATCCGAAAGATCGGCTGGCGGCCCTGGCGGGCGCGAACGGACTGCGCGCCATACGGGAAGGCCTGCTCTGGACGATGCCATGCCTGCTGGTGGCCGCGTTGTTCCTGGTGCTGTCGGTGCTGGCCCGCCAATTGGGACTGCCCGTCGCCGTCGCCGAGGCGCTGGCCGACGTCCATAGTCGGCTCAACGCCATCATGCCGATGCTGGTGAGCACCTCGGTCGGCTACATGATGTCGATCCGCTACCGCGTGCCCAACCTGCCGGCGGCATTCCTGTGCCTGTCATACGTGGTCATCGCCACCGCCCTGCTGGCGCCGTATCCGCACGCCGCCGCCACCCTGATCCTGTGCATCGCCCTCCTCCTGCCGCTGGGCTGCGTGCCGCTGCTGGCCCTGCTGCACCGGCGCCCCTGGACCCGGCTGGCGCCGGACGGGCTGATCGGCGAGAACGTGCGCGGCACCCTCAACATGGTGATACCCGGGCTGCTGACCGCCGGCGTCGTGGCGCTGGCGGTCACCGCACTGCTGCGCATCCCCGGCGTGGCGCAGTTCGACATCCCGCTGGACCTGGCGTCGCTCGAAAGCCCCTTCACCACCGGGCCGGTGATTGCGGCGCTGAATTCCCTCTTCTGGTTCTTGGGCATCCACGGCTACCACGCGCTGTCGCCCATCATCGATGTGCTGGACCAGGCCACTCAACTGAACGCCGCCAGCGCCGCCGCCGGTTACGAGGGCATGTATGCCCTGAACGGCACCCTGCTGGGCGCCTTCGTCTTCATCGGCGGCGCCGGCGCGACGCTGTCGCTGGTCGCCGCCATCCTGCTGTTCTCGCGCAGCGAATCCCTGCGTCTGCTGGCGCTGGCCAGCATTCCGGTATCACTGCTGAACGTCAACGAGATCCTGCTGTTCGGCCTGCCGCTGATCCTCAATCCGCGCCTGCTGTTGCCCTTTGTCCTGGCGCCGGTGTGCAACGTGCTGATCGCGCTGGCCGTGGTGCAGGCCGGCTGGCTGGAGCCGGCCAGCGTCACGCTGCCGCTGACCTCGCCCGTGCTGCTCAACGCCTATCTCGGCGCCGGCGGCCATGTCGGCGGCGTGGTCCTGCAACTGCTCCTGATCGCGCTCGGCGCCTGCATCTACGCGCCGTTCGTGGTGGCGCTGGAACGGCAGCGCAAGGCCGACGCCACGGTCTACTTCAAGTCGCTGGACACCACGTTTCCGCGTCTGCAGGAAGAATCGCTGCTGTTTGCGCACGACCCGGTGGTTTCCACCTACGCCAATCGCGCCCGTCGCAGCGCCGAGATCTCGCGCATCCGCACCATCAGCGAGTACGACTTCTATCTCGAATACCAGCCGCAGGTGTCGCTGCGCAGCGGCCGCTGCACCGGCTGCGAGGCGCTGCTGCGCGCCACCGGCCCGGAAGGTTTGCAGCAGGCGCCGCTGGAATTCCTGCGCTGGCTGGCGCAGGCCGATCTGATGCGCGAAGTGGACCTGTGGGTGGCCAAGCAGGCGGTGCTGCAATGCCGCGCCTGGCGCCTGGCGGGCTTCAGCCTGCCGCTGACCATCAACGTCACCAGCGGCACGCTGACGTCCGCGTCATACCTGGACAAGCTCATCAAGGTGCTGGAGCAGGCCCAAGGCCAGGTGTCGGTGGAATTGACCGAGGACGCGCTGGTGGAAGACGCGCAGGCCCTGCACACCGCCTTCGACCGATTGCACGCGATCGGCTGCCAGGTCTACATCGATGACTTCGGCACCGGCTATTCGGCCCTGAGCTACCTGCACCAGTTCGAGATCGACGCCGTCAAGATCGACCGCAGCTTCGTGCAGGCGCAGGGCAGCGAGCGCGGCGCGCAGGTGATGAGCGGCCTGCTGCGCTTTTGCGAGGCGCTCGACCTGCGGATCATCGTCGAAGGGGTGGAAACGCGCGAACAGCTGACAGCGCTGGAATCCAGCGCCGAGATCATCGTGCAGGGCTGGTTCTACAGCAAGGCGCTGTCGGGCGACGCCATGATGGCGTTCGCGCGGCGCGAACAGCCCGCCGCCGTGCCCGGCGGCAGCGCCGCCGCTATTTGATGCCGATGAACGGCAGGGCCGATCCCGGCACCTGGGTCGCCGGCAGCACGCCGTCCCATTTCTCGACCGCGTTCAGGCTGACCAGGTTGGTATTGGCGGCCAGCGCCTCGGCCTTGGCGCGGATCGACGCGGCTTCGGCTTCGCCACGCATGCGGATGCCGTCGGCCTCGGCGGTGAACTGCTGACGGCGCGCGTCGGCTTCGGCCTTGGCCTTGACCACCTGGATCTCGGCGTTGATCATCGCCGTTTCCTTCTGCTGGCGCGTGGTCTCGATCTGCACCTGGGCCAGCATGCGCTGCTCGATCGAATGCTCGTAGGCCTGCGAGAAACCGACTTCCTCGATCTGCACGCCCACCACCTGCACCGGCGCGCCTTCCATGGTCTTGTGGACAGCGTTGTTGACGTCCAGCCCCAGCTTCTGGCGTTCCTGGATGGCGCGCACGGCGGTGTACTGGCCGAAAACATTCTTGACCGCGTCGGGCGTCTTGCGCTCGAGCACGCGCATCTGCAGATTGCCGATGGTGCCGTACTCCGAGTACAGCTCGGCCACGTGCTCGGCCGGCACGCGGTAGGTCACCGACACGCGCAGCGTGGCGGGCTGCTGGTCGTAGCTGTAGGCTTCGAGCTTTTCGAACACGAAGGTGTGGTCGCGCACCGACACCATCATCACGGTGTCGATGAACGGCGTCTTGAAATCCAGGCCCGGCTCCGACACGCGCACCAGCTTGCCATTGCGCAACACCACGCCGCGCTCGCCCTGGTCCACCTGGAACCAGGAACCGAACGCCAGGCACAGGATCAACACGAACAACACCGCCGTGCCGATGGCCAGCTTCAGGCTGCGTGGTTTCACGGACTTGACGATCTGGAGGTCGGTCGGCTTCACTTTCAGTCCCTTTCTGATTTATTGCGTTTACGATCCGAGAGCACGGCGGCGATGCCGCGCGCGAGCAAGTAGGCGACCGCGGCCGCCCCCACCAAGATCAGGAAATATCGCATCTGGCTTTTCCCCCGGAATGGAAGCGAGCGATTCTAGCCCGAGTCAGCGGCATGAAAGGTTACGGTTGTTGCAATGAGAAAAACCACTTGCCAATAGAGACAGTGCGCGTTCCGGCATTGCGCTACGCTGTGCGCGCCACACTACTGGGATCGCATCATGCGCCGCCATTTCGCCGCTTTCCTGACCGCCCTGGCCTGTGCCGCCCTTATCGCGCCGGCCTGGTCGGCCCCCCCCTGAAAACCGCGGAAAGCCGGACCATGCCGGCCACGGCAACGGTAACGGCAAGAACAATGGCGGCGGCCGCGACGCCGATACCCACCTCAGCGTGACCCTGAGCACCGCCGGCATCAGCGTCTCGACCGCGCGCGGCTACGCCGTGCAGGCCGGAGCCACCGGCTACGGCGCGCTGCCGCCCGGCATCCGCAAGAACCTTGCGCGCGGCAAGCCGCTGCCGCCCGGGATCGCCAAGAAGATGGTGCCGGGCCCGATGCTGACGCGCCTGCCCGTGCATCCGGGCTATGAATGGCGCGTGGCCGGCAACGACCTGATTCTCATCGCCATCGCGACTGGCGTCGTCGCCGACGTGCTGGCTGGAGTGTTCGACTAACACGGCGCAATCCGGGGCGCGCATTTAACGTTCCTGGCATCGCGCCGCACACTGTTACGTCCGCGCGCATCCGATCTGCTACCGTGAAGGCTGCCGCGGGCCCGGCCCGCGCGCCATGTCCCCCATGACCTCGCAGGGAGATCGACCATGCCGCGCCCTTCCGCGTCCACGCCCCTGATCGGCGTGATCCCGCCTTATGTCCTGGACCGCCTGGCACAACATGCCGACGCGCGCGTCAGCATGCCGGCGGTCAAGACGCTCATCATCGACCAGCAGCAACGCGGATTGCGCGACATGGCGGCGCAGCCGCGGCGCGCCCATGAGCTGCCGGCCGGCGCGCGCCGCGACGCCGGCACGCCGCAACGCGCTGTGCACGACGCGGCCAATACCACCGCGCTGCCCGGCAAACTGGTGCGCGCCGAGGGCGAACGCGCCAGTGGCGATGCAGCGGTCGATGAGGCCTACGATCACCTGGGCGCGACCTACAGGCTGTTCCGCGACGTCTATCAGCGCGATTCCATCGACGGCGCCGGCATGCCGCTGGTGGGCAGCGTGCACTACGGCGACGACTACGACAACGCTTTCTGGAACGGCACGCAGATGGTGTTCGGCGACGGCGACGGCGAGGTGTTCAACCGCTTCACGGTGGCGGTCGACATCGTCGGCCACGAACTCACCCACGGCGTCATCGACAGCGAAGCGGCGCTGGCCTACCAGGGCCAGTCCGGCGCGCTCAACGAATCGCTGTGCGACGTGTTTGGCGCCCTGGTCAAGCAATACTCGCTGGGCCAGACGGCGCGCGAGGCCGACTGGCTGGTGGGCGCGGGCCTGTTCCTGCCGCGGCTGCAGGCGCGCGCGCTGCGCTCGATGGCCGAGCCCGGCAGCGCCTATGACGATCCGGTGCTGGGCAAGGACCCGCAGCCGGCCCACATGCGCGACTACGTCGATACGCCGCGGGACAATGGCGGCGTGCACATCAATTCCGGCATTCCGAACCGGGCCTTCCACTTGGCCGCGATCGCCCTGAAAGGCGCGGCCTGGGAAGTGGCCGGGCGCATCTGGTACGACACCCTGCGCGACAAGCGGCTGCGCCACGACGCCGACTTCGCCACGTTCGCGCGCCTGACGCTGGAGGTGGCGCGCGATTCGCACGGCGAAGCCGCGCGCAAGGCCGTGGCCGACGCCTGGGCGGCAGTGGGCGTGACATCATGATCGAGCTGCCCCCGCTCGAGTTCGCGCTGCGCGTCAGTCTGACGCGCGAAGGCGGCCTGGCCTACCTGCCCGGCCTGGCGCACACCCGCCGCATCGATCTGACCCATTGCCCGCCCGGACTGCGCCAGGAAGTCGGCGAAGCCCTGCAACGCACCGCCCCGCTGGCCACGCCGGATTGCGCCAGGCAGGGCGGCGACCAGCGCTACTTCCATATCGAACTGGAGTTCCGCGATCCAGCCGGCGGCGCCGCCACCCGCCTGGTCTTCGACGTGCCGGAGGCGCAGGCGCCGGACGCGCTGGTGCGCCTGTGGCGCGCACCGGAGGACCGCTGACGCGCAGGCCGGAAAAGGCGCCCGGCCAGCGGCCGGACCCGGCGCGCTTGCGCATTAGCGCCCCGCGCGGCCGCGTCACCGTGGCGCGCGTGGCGCTGCCTTGGCCGGCGGCGTCCGGAACTGGCCGATCTGGATCGCGCGCCCCGCCAGCAGGCCGCAGCCCGCCATCGCCACGCACAGCGCGGCGCATAGCCCGAGCGCCGCCGTCCATCCACCCAGCCGGTCGTGCATGGCGCCAACCAGCGCCGGCCCGCTGGCCGCGAACAGATAGCCGACGCACTGCGCCATGCCGGACAGCGCCGCCGCCTGCTGCGCATGGCTGGCGCGCAACCCCACGAACGTCAGGCCGAGGATGATGCCGCCGCCCGTGCCCAACCCGAGCAACACGATCCATAGCGTGGCCCAGCCCGGCGCCACGATCAGGCCGGCAAATGCCGCCAGCGAGGACGCCGCCGCGCAGAAGGCGGCGGCGCGCTGGTCTTGCACGCGCCGCACCACCGGCGCCAGAAACAAGGCCGGCCCGGCCGACATCAATTGCAGCAGCCCATGCAGCGAGCCGGCCCGCTCGGCCGAATAGCCGATATCGCGCAGGATCGCCGGCAGCCAGCTCACGCCCACGTAGAACACAAACGAATTGATGCCCAGGTACAGCGTCACCTGCCAGGCCAGCGCCGAATGCCACAGCCGCCCGCCGTGCGGCGCGTGCGTGGTGGAAGACGCCGGCGGCGTATGGTTGGCCAGCTGCGGCAGCCACAACAGTCCCGCGGCCACCGGAATCGCCAGCAGGCACAACGTGGAGAAACGCCAGTCGTCGCCGGCCAGGCTGGCCAGCGGCACCGCCAACGCCGAGGCCGCGCCGGCGGCGATGCTCATGGTCAGCACGTAGGCCGAGGTCAGGCCGGCCACGCGCTGCGGAAAGTCACGCTTGACCAGGCTAGGCAGCAATACATTGCCAATGGCGATGCCCGATCCGATCACCGCGGTGCCGAGGTACAGCGCCCAGGCCTGGCCCTGGCTGCGCAGCACGATGCCGCCAGCGATCAGCAGCAGCGCCAGGAACAGGGTGCGCTCCAGGCCATGGCGGCGCGCCATGCCGGCTGACACCAGCGAGACGACCGCGAAGGCCAGCAGCGGCAGCGTGATCAGCATGCCGGCGGCGGTATTCGACAATCCAAGCTGCGCGCGGATCAGGCCGACCAGCGGCGGCACGCCCGTGACCGGCGCGCGCAATGCCATGGCGATGAAGAGAATGCCCGCGATCAGCAGGACGGGGCGTTGGGAGGCGGGAGAGGCATGCATGCCGCCAGCATAGGCAAAATCGGCGCTGCTGAGTTTCGAGATAATGACAAAATATCCCTGAATCCAGCCAAGACATCGCCGAGTCGCTGCGAGCGGACCCGGCCGATCGCAGCACGGTGTCCGAATGAGGCCGGCGCCTGGCCATGAGCGAACGCGCACTGGCGCGCCGCCAGGGCCTAGGGCCATCGGGCGCAGCGCCGGCGGCGTTGCGTCAGGGCTTCGCCCCCGCCACCAGGAACAGCCGCGGGAACGGCAGCAGCACGGTGCCGTCCGCCAGCGCCGGATAAGCGCGCGCAATCGCTTCCTGGTAACGCGCCAGGAACGCGGCCTGCTCGCCGGCATCCAGCTCGTTCAGGTAAGGCCGCAGGGCCGTGCCCTTGAACCACTCCACCACGGCCTGCGCGCCGGCCAGCGGATGCATATAGGTCGTGCGCCATACATCCAGGCGATCGCAATGCGGCTTGAGCAATTCGTAATACCAGGCGGCGCTGTGGCGCGGTGGATGCCTCACGCCGCCGATCTTGCCGGCCCAGGGCCCCTCGGCGGCAATCTGGCGCGCCAGTCGGTGGGCGGGTTCTTCCATGTTGTCGGGCGTCTGCACCGCCAGGCTGCCGCCTGGTGCCAGCTTGCCCACCAGGCGCGGATACAGGGTGGCGTGGTCCGGCACCCATTGCAGCGCCGCGTTGGCCAGGATCACGTCATACTGGTGCGGCGGGTTCCAGGTTTCGATGTCGGCCAGTTCGAAGGCAATCGACGGCAGGCGCTTGCGCGCGGCCTGCACCATGTCGTCGGAACTGTCCATGCCGGTCACGTCGGCCCGCGGGTAGCGGCTGGCCAACACCTCGGTGGAATTGCCCGGGCCACAGCCCAGGTCAATGGCGGTCGCGACGGCCTCGTTGGGCAATGCTGCAACCAGGTCGCGCACCGGGCGCGTGCGTTCGCTTTCGAAGGCGGAATACTGTTTGGCGGACCAGGTCATGACGGCTCCTTGCGCGGGTCTGGATACGTTCCGCACTCTACGCCGGCTCTTTCCATATGACAAATATATACAGCGCTATCAATACATATCCACTGAATATGCCAATGGCCTGTCAGAATGCGGTTATCGCCTCTTCGGAACATCGTGAATGACGACCCACCTGGTCCTGTTGCCCGGCATGGACGGCACCGGCGATCTGTTCGGCCCGCTGCTGTCCGCGCTGCCGCCCGCGCCGCCGCCCGTGGTGGTGCGCTATCCCACCACCGAACCCCTCGGCTACGCCGCGCTGGAACCGCGGGTACGGCAGGCCCTGCCCGCGCAGGCGCCCTTCGTGCTGCTGGCCGAATCGTTCTCGGGGCCGTTGGGCGCCGCCATCGCCGCCGCCCCGCCGCCGAACCTGCGCGGCCTGATCCTGTGCGCCTCGTTCATCCGGGCGCCCTATCCCCGGCTGGGCGTGGCGCGCCCCCTGGCCGGCTGGTTGCCGCTCAAGCTGATGCCGCGCGCGATCCTGCATCATCTGCTGCTGGGCGCGTACGGCACGCCGGCGTTGCGCGCCGCGCTGGACCAGGCCGTCGCCCAGGTCGCGCCCGCTGTCATGCAGGCACGGCTCAAAGCGGTGATGGCCGCCGACCAGACCGCAACGTTTGCCGCTGTGCGCATGCCGCTGCTGTACCTGCAGGCCCGCCATGATCGCGTCGTGCCCGCCGCCGCCGCCGCGCTGGTCGCGCGGCTGGCGCCACAGACCCGCCTCATCGGCATCGAGGCGCCGCATTGCCTGCTGCAGGCCGCGCCCGAGGCCGCGGCCGAGGCCATCACCGGCTTTCTGCGCGCGCTCGAACCGGCATCCGCCGGCCCATGAAAAAAGGGCCCGCCATGGGCGGGCCCTGCAAAAGTGCCGTGCTTACTCCGTTTTCAACTCAGGCTGCGGCGCGCCCGAGCGGGTTTTCCACAGCGAGAACAGCACGCCGCCACCGATCAGTCCGAAGGTCACCGACAGCGACACCACGGCGGGGATCTTGCCGATGAAGCCGACCAGGAAGATCTTCGTGCCGATGAACACCAGCACCAGCGACAGCGCGTACTTCAGGTAGTGGAAGCGGTGGATCATCGCCGCCAGCGCGAAGTACAGCGCGCGCAAGCCCAGGATGGCGAAGATGTTGCTGGTGTACACGATGAACGGGTCGGTGGTGATGGCGAAGATCGCCGGCACCGAATCCACCGCGAACAACAGGTCCACGAACTCGATCAGCACCAGGGCCAGGAACAGCGGCGTGGCCCAACGCACCGTCTTGCCCGTGGCCGCGTCCGGCTCGCGCACCCAGAAGGCGTTGCCGCGCAGGCCTTCCGTGACGCGCATGCGGCGCTTGAGGAACTTCAAAATCGGGTTGGTGGCGATGTCCGGCTCCTGGTCCGCGATCATCCACATCTTGATGCCGGTGAACACCAGGAACGCGCCGAACAGGTACATCAACCAGCCGAAGTTGCTGACCAGCGCGGCGCCCAGGCCGATCATGATGGCGCGCAGCACGATCACCCCCAGGATGCCCCAGAACAGCACGCGGTGCTGGAACTGGCGCGGAATGGCGAAAAAGCTGAAGATCAGCGCGATCACGAAGACGTTGTCCAGCGACAGCGATTTCTCGATCAGGAAGCCGGTGTAGTAGGCCATGCCGCTGGCCGGGCCCATCTGCCACCAGACCCAGCCGCCGAACAGCAACGCGGCCGAGATGTAGCCGGCCGACAGCAGCAGGCTTTCGCGCACGCCGATCTCGCGGTCTTCCTTGTGCAGCACCCCCAGGTCGAAGACCAGCAGGGCGATGACGATACCGATGAACAGCAGCCAGCTCCAGGCCGGCGTGCCGGCGAAGTCGGCTTGTAGAAATGAGAGCAAGGCTTCCATGATGTTCCCGCGTGTAGGTGAAGGCCCTCATGATCCGGATCTCGGGCAGATCGAGAAATCAGCCTGAAAGTGAGTTATGGTTCGAAAAAACCGAAGTGAATGTCGCCATGCTCAATTACCGCCACCTGTATTACTTCTGGATGGTCGCCAAGGAAGGCGGCTTCTCGCGCGCCGCCGAGCGGCTCGACATGGCCATCCAGACCATCAGCGCCCAGGTGCGCGAACTGGAAAAGAACCTGGGTCACCAGCTGCTGCGCCCGGCCGGCCGCGGCGTGGCCCTGACCGACGCCGGCCAGGCCGCCTTCGCCCGCGCCGAGGAGATCTTCCAGATCGGCCAGGAACTGCCGCAGGAGGTTCGCGCCGCCGCCACCAAGCCGGTGATCCGGCTGTCGGTGGGCCTGTCGGACGGCATCTCCAAGCTGGCCGCCCATGCGCTGCTGGGCCCGGTGCTGGACACGCCCGACCTGCGCCTGACCTGTCACGAGGGCGAGGTCGAGGAGCTGCTGGGCGAGCTGGCGCACCACCACCTGGACCTGGTGCTGGCCGGCCAGGGCGCGCCGGCCAACCCCAACCTGCGCCTGACCAGCGACCGGCTGGTGTCCTCGCCGGTGGACTGGTACGGTCCAGCGCGGCTGGTGCGCAAGGCCGACACGCAGGACTTCCCGCGCTGCCTGGAGCGCCTGCCCGTGCTGTTGCCCACCGGCCATTCGGTGCTGCGCCAGACGCTGGACCGGTGGTTCAATGACCAGGGCCTGCGGCCCAACGTGGTGGGCGAATTCGAGGACAGCGCGCTGATGTCGGTGTTCGCCGCGCGCGGCCTGGGCGTATTCCCGCTCAGCCGCCTGGGCGGCGACGATGTCGGCCTGCTGCGCGGCCTGCGGCCGCTGGCGCGCTGCGACAGCGTGCACGAGGAAATCCACGGCATCCGCAACCGGCGCGGACAGCACCATCCATTGGTGCAGCGGATACTGGCGCATGCCAAGACTTCGGTTTTTTCGTAATGTTTTTCACATACACACTGGTTTTTTAGAAACCATTTCCGCTCTATCGTGACGTTTCTTTCCTGAATCACCGGAGTACCCCGCAATGAAAAAGATCATCTGGCTCGGTTTCGCCGTGCTGGCCGCGCTATGGACCGGATTGGTGGCGCTGACGCTGCAACTGACCGACTGGGTGCTGGCCACCATCGCCTCGGCGCAAGTGCCCGGCGCCACGGCCATCGGCTCTGCCCAATGGGCCGCGCCCGCCTGGGCCGCCCCCTGGGTCGACGCCGGCCTGATCCAGTCGCTGCAATCCGGCCTGGTCTGGCTGGTGCAGGGCCTGAACCAGATCCTGCCCGCCGCCGGCAGCCTGGGCACCTGGATCGCCGTGCTGGGCTGGCTGTTCTGGGGCTTCATCATGGCCGCCCTGCTGGTGCTGGCGCTGATCCTGCACTGGCTGGCCGGCAGGCGCCCGCAGGGCGACGGCCCCGGCCGCCAAGTGGTGTAATAAGGCAGGCAACGCGGCGTCCCGGCGCGCTGCCTCCCTACAGGAGCATGCCGTGCCGTCCCGATTCCTTCGCGCCGCCATCCTGCCCATCGCCCTCGCGGCGCTGGCGCCCGCCCATGCGGGCCCGGCCCCTTACGGCATCGAGGTCTGCACGCTGACCGGAACCTCGGGCCAGTACAGCGTGCGGGTGCGCAACACCGGCTCGGCGCCGCTGGCGCGCGTCGACATCACCGGCGTGCGGCTGGACGCCGCCGGCCAGGCCCTGGACAATTTCGACGTCAGCCTGGGCGTCATCGCGCCGGGCAGATACGCCACCGCCATCCTGGCGCGCCACGGCGAATCGGCCGCGCCGGTCAGCATCGCTACCTACCGCATGATCGACGGTGCCGAAACCCGCCAGCAGGACTTGTACGCCGGCAAGGTCGCCCACGTTTCGCCCGGATCGGCGCTGCAATACACGCTGGCGCCGCTGGCCGTGCGCGGCTGGACGGTGGCCTATGGCGGCCCCGAAGCGCCGCGCCTCGCGCCCGGCAGCGCGGTCCTGCTGGCCTATCCCGCGCGCGCCGGCAAGCCGCGCGACCACCGCCCCGAGGCGGGCCGCGCGCCAAGCGAGGTGACTCCGCTCATGCCCTGCGTCGTGCCGCGCGCACGCTAGCGGCGCCCGCCGGGCGTCGTGCCGCGCGCTTCTGCCGGCAGGCCGGCGCACCCGGCCGGCTCATACAGCGGGGCGCCGCCCACACGCCCTAGGCGCCATGCAGCAGATCGCGCTCGTTCAGCAGGGCGTAGACGATTTCGGGCCGGTTGTCGAAGCCGCGGCGGATGGCGGCCGGAATCGACGAGCGCGTCTTGCGGCAAAGGCCGGGCTGGTCGTCGAGCTGGATGGCGATGCCGCGCGAGGTGCGCACCTCGTTGTCACTGGGGACGATGCGCACCACGATGCCCAGTTGCGCCTGCATGCGGCCCTGCATCGCGCGCAGATCTTCCAGGCTGGTGATGTTCTCGAGCCGCGCCACCAGGCGCTTTTCCTCTTCCTTGGTGAGCCGCAGGATGCGCACGTCGGCCGCGGGATCGGCCAGCAGCCGGTCGCGGTCGCACATACAGGCGCCCGGGGGACATTCTTGACGGATGGGGAACGGAAGGTTCATGGCAGGCGCATCGCAAGCTATCCGATGATTCTACCCAGGAACCCCGCGCCGCCGCGACCCTCGGCGGCTCGGTTACCGGCGAGATCGCGCCGCGCCCGAAGCCCCCCGTTCCAGAAGCGGCCGCCTGACGCTACCAGTAGTAATTCACGCTGAGCATCGCCTCGCGTTCCATCCCGCGGAACGTGTAGGTGTAGTAGCGCTTGTCGAAGACGTTGTTGACGTTCAACGCGATGCGGTAGCGCGGCGTTTCATAGGCCACCGCGACGTCCGCCAGCGTAAAGGCGGGGTTGTAATTGGTCGAACCGTCCGCCGCCACGTTGACGGGTGACTTGCCCCGATAGCGCACGCCGCCCCCCAGGATCAGGCCCTGCACCTGCCGCGGCCGATAGTCCAGCCACAGACTGGCCGTCTGCCTGGCGGTCTGTACCGTCTGGCGGCCCACCTCGGCCGGCCGGTTGCTGCGGGTGGTGCGCGGATCCAGATAGGTGTAGCCGGCCATCACGCTGAGTTCGCGCGACAGCGGAAACTTGGCCTCGAGCTCCAGGCCCGTCGAACGGACCTCTCCGGTCTGCACATTGAAGCGCGGATGGTCTGGATCCTGCGTGGCCACGTTCGTCTGGCGAATGTCGAACACAGCGGCCGTGAACAATGCATCGGCCCCCGGCGGCTGGTACTTCAGTCCAGCCTCGTACTGCTTGCCTTCGCGAGGCTTGAACGGACTGCCGTCGAATTGCTGGCCGGTTATGGGATCGAACGCCGTGGCATAACTGACATACGGCGCGAGGCCGCTGTCGAACAGGTACAGCAGGCCCACGCTGCCGGTGGTGGCCTCATCGTTGACCCGGGGCTGCGTGACACTGCTCTGGGTAGTCCGCACGATGTCACGGCGCAGGCTGACGTTGCCGACCCAGCGGTTCCACTTCAGCTGGTTCAGGGTATAGATACCGGTTTGCTTCAAATCGGTGCGGCTGTAATCCAGGTCGGGATACGCCACCTGTTGCCCGTACACCGGCGCATAGATGTCCAGGTTAGGCACATCCCAGCCAAACCCCAATCCGTCGTGCTCCTTGTAGCGCAGATAATCCACGCCCACCGCGAAGGTATGGCTCAGGTCGCCCCATTGGAAATCTCGCGTGGCGCGGCTGTCCACGGCCAGCGTCTTGCCGTTGGTCTGCTGGGCAAGGCTGCCGCGCGTGACGGTGCGCTGGTCGGCCAGCAGGTCCATCGCGTAGAGGTGGCGATAGTCGATGTCGATCTCGGAATAGCGCAGATTCTGGCGCAAGCGCCATCCGTTGTCGGTGTCGTGCTCGAAAGCGTAGCCGATGGATTTGGTGGTGCGGTCGAAACGATCGAAATCCGGATCGCCGGCGGTACGCTTCAGGGGCAGGTCCTTGATCGCTGGATAGGTGAACAGGTTCGGCCACCAACTCTTGGGCGTGGCCCGTTCTTTCGAATACGTGCCCAAGACCGTCAGCCGCGTCTGGCTGCTTATATTCCACAACACCGACGGTGCCACCGACAGGCGGTCGTCACGCGAGCCGTCGGTGCGGCCGTCGCTTTTGCGGCCCGTCACGTTCAGGCGATACAGCACTTTCTGGTCCTGGTCGAACGCCCCGCCCAGATCCGCCGTGGCCTGGCGCCGGTCATAGGTGCCGTAGCTCAGACCCACGCTATTGACCTGGCCGGGCGTAGGCCGCTTGGACACCACGTTGATCACGCCACCAGGACGGCCCTGGCCGTACAGCACGGACGCCGGCCCTTTCAGCACCTCGATGCTGTCCAACTCGTCCAGATTGTCGTTCCACGACGCGTACGTGCCGCTGGACAACTGTTTCAGGCCGTCCTTGTAGTAGGCGCTGCCGTCGCTGAAACCCCGGATAACCGCACCGACCATGCGCGCGTCGCTCGATCCCGACACTTCCGTCTGCACACCCGGGGTGTAGGCCAACGCGCCTTCCAGGCTGCGCGGCGCCTGCATCTTGATCTGCTCCTGCGTCACGATGGACACGGAGCGCGGCGTCTCGATCAGCGGCACGTCCAGCTTGCCGCTCGCCGAGTTCAGCGCGACGTAGCTGTCGGCCGTGCCCACGGCAACGCCGCGCACCGTCACCGGCTCCAGTTGCGCGGTACCGCCGGACGGCGGCGCCAACGACACATTGCGGCCATCGCGCTGGAAGGTGATGCCCGTGCCGGCCAGCAGGCTGCGCAGCGCCTCGTCGGGCGTCAACGTGCCCGACACCGCGGGCGCGCCGCGCCCTCGCACGGTTTCCGGCAGATAGAAGATCACCAGCGACGCCTGCTCGCCCAATGCGATCAGCGCATCACCCAAGGGTTGGGCCGGGATGCTGATCGCCACTGGCGCCGATTGCGCCTGCGCCGCCGGCATCGCGCCGCAGGCCAATGCCAAGGCCACGGCCAGCGCGCCGCATTGCGCGCGCCCTTGCATCCGAGCCCACTTGCGCGCTTGCTCCGCGCGCCAAATCACTTGCTTGTCCACCATGAATAGAACATTCCAGTACACCTACCCGCGCATGTTGCGCCCCACACCCTTGGCCAAAGGTCGCTTCCAGGGTCGAGATCGGCGAGCGAGCACGCACCCCTTCAAGGGGTAGACGCCACGATTGGAGAAAAACCGGAATGATTCTCGGTATAATTATTGAAACTAAATGTATCATCGCAAGCCACCGCACAGCGCGTCAGCGGGGCGCCAGCACCCGGCCACCGCCAGCGGGATAGAGCACGATCACCGGTGCAATCCGCGGCAGCACATCCAGAACGGCCTCAGGGTCGTCGATTGGCAGCGTGCCCGCCACACGCAGGCGTGCCAGCGTGGCATCGTCGATTCTCAGCGGCTCGCGCAGATAGCGGTTCAGTTCGGCCACCACCTGCCGCAGCGGCGTGTCGCGAAACACCAGCCGGCCGCGTTGCCATGCCGTAATGGCCGCCACGTTCTCCTGGTGCGGCGCTTCGAGCTCGGCGCCCGGCGTATAGTGCGCGACATAGCCGGCCGTGAGCCGGCGCGTGCGCCGGTTCCACCACGGCCCAGCGGAAAACTGGACACGGCCCTCTTCCACGGCGAGCGTCACGGCGTCGCCATCGCGTCGGACATTAAAGCGCGTTCCCGTCACTCGCACGCGCGCCTGGCCCACAGTCACGACAAATGGCCGCGCGGCGTCTGGACTGACCGTGAACAGGGCCTCCCCCGCCGCCAGCTCGACCTCGCGGCGATCGGGGTAGAGCGCAACGTCGACCTGCGTGCCGGTATTCAACTCCAGCAACGAACCATCGGGCAGCGTGTGTCGGCTGCGCTCGCCCTGCGCCGTGGACAGGGCCATCCTGAATTCCGCTGTCGGCGCCCACAGCTGGGGGCCCATCACGCCCGCCACCAGCGCCACCCCACAGGCGACGCTCAGTCCCAACGCCAGGCGCCGGCGCGGCAAAGCGCGCGGCGCTTCATCGGTGCGCGCCAGGATGGCCCGCATCTCGTCCTGCGGCAGATGGTCAGCCACCCGCCACATCGCCTGGACGGCATGGTATAGGCGCGCGTGCTCGGGGTCGGCAGCCAGCCAGGCGTCGCGTTGCGCCCGCGCCGCGTCATCCAGCGTGCCCAATCGCTCGCGCGTGAACCAATGCACGGCCTGGGCCTGAAGCGCCTCAACGGCTTGGTGGGAAAGCTCAGTGCGGGGCATGATCTTGCAACCGTTTCTGGATATGGCCGAGTGCGCGTTTCATGTGCTTTTCAACGGTGCTTTGTGTCAGCCCCAGTTTCCCCGCGATTTCAGCCTGCGTATAGCCTTCGAGCTTGTTCCACAGGAAGACCTGCTGGCACTTCAAAGGCAACTCGGCCAGGGCGGCCTTCAGGGCATCGGCCAATCGCGCCGCGCGCAACGCGGAATCGGGATCCTGGTGCGCGGGATGATCGGCATCCGACAACTCGTCCAGCGCGATCAGGTCGTGCCGCAATTGGCGCCGCACTTCCCCATTGAGCCGGTTCTGGCTGGCGCCGTACAGATAGGCCTTGGGGTCCAGCACCGCGCCATCACCGTTGCGCAGCATGTTGACCACCACGTCTTGCGCGGCGTCCTCCGCATCATGGCGGCTGCCGCCGCGGCGCGTCCACGTCCCGATCAGCTCGCGATAATGAGCGAGCCAACCTTTTTCGGACGGCGGGCGGCGGGACATGGCGGCATGAACGGGCAAGGAAAGAAGTCGCGCATTATCGATCATGATTCTCATTACCACAAGGAATCCGCAGCGCAGCCACGTCAGCAATTGCTCCACTGCCACGGCGCCCCTGGCCGATCTGGCTTAAGCTCTTGCCGCAACAGCCACCGCCCCACCCCCCCCGTGCCGATTCCGAAGACACTTTTCCTGCGCCGCTTTGCCGCGCTCGCCTGCCTGACCTTGGCAGCGGCCGGCGCGCTCGTTGCCGCGGGCCTTGCCGCCCCAGCCCCCGCCGCCGAGGTCGCCGTCGTGCTGGGCAATACGGTGGACGCCGACGGCCACCCGTCGCCGCGCCTGGCGGCCCGGCTGGACCGCGCCTACGACTGCTACGCCGCCGCGCGTTGCCGCGTGCTGTTCGTCAGCGGCGGCGTCGATCCGGCCGGCCGCGACGAAGCGGCGGTCATGCGCGACTATCTGATCGCGCGCGGGGTGCCGGCCGACCGGGTGGTGGCCGACAGCCTCGGCAACGACACCTGGGCCACCGCCATCCACGCCAGCGCCTATATGCGCGAGCATGGCTACGTCAGCGCCATCGCCATCACGCAGTACTTCCACGTGCCGCGCACCATGCTGGCGCTCAGGCGCCACGGCGTGCCCGAGGTCGGCGGCGCCTCGCCCCGCTTCGTCGAGGCGCGGGACCTGTATTCCATCCTGCGCGAGCTGCCCGCCATCGCCTGGTACGCGATGCGGCCGCTCTAATTCCCCTTCCTTTTCCCCAGACGCTACCGTGCATATCTTCCACAACCCCGTCCACGGCAAACACGATGGCCGCCAGGAAATGTTCCGCGGCAAGCTGGTGCCCTGTCACGAAACCCCGGCCCGCCTCGAATACGTGCTGCAGGCCCTGCGCCAGCGCGGCATCGGCACGCTGCAGGCGCCGGCCGCGCCCGACCTGGAGCTGGTCCGGCGCGTGCACAGCCCGCGCTACGTCGACTTCCTGCAAAGCGCCTGGCGCGACTGGATCGCGCTGGACCCGGCCAACGCCGACCTCGACATCCTGCCGTCGGTGTGGCCGGTGCGCGGCTTTCGCCACGACATCTCGCCCAGCAATTTCGCCGCGCGCGTTGGCCTGTTCTCGTTCGATAGCGGCAGCCCGCTGACGGCGGGCACCTGGGAAGCCGCCGCCGCCGGCGCGGCCTGCGCCATCGACGCCGCGCGCGCGATATCGGGCGGCAACGGCCCGCGCGCCGCCATGGCGCTGACGCGCCCGCCCGGCCACCATGCCGGCGCCGATTTCTTCGGCGGCTACTGCTTTCTGAACAACGCCGCCCTGGCGGCGCAGGCGTTGCGCGAGGCCGGCGCCGAACGCGTCGCGGTACTGGATATCGACTACCACCACGGCAATGGCACGCAGAGCATCTTCTACGCGCGCGGCGACGTGCTGACCGTGTCGGTGCACGGCGACCCGACCACCGAATACCCCTTCTTCCTGGGCTATGCCGACGAACCCGGCCAGGGCGCGGGCCTGGACGCCAACCTGAATCTGCCGCTGCCGGCCGGCACCGACTTCGCCGGCTGGACCCTGGCGCTCGAACAGGGGCTGGCCGCCATCGCCCGCTTCCGGCCGGACGCGCTGGTGGTCGCGCTGGGCGTGGACACCTACGAAGGCGATCCGATCTCGAAGTTCAAGCTGCGCAGCGCCGACTACCTGCGGGTGGGCGCGCGGCTGGCCCGGCTGGGCCTGCCCACGGTATTCACCATGGAAGGCGGCTATGCGGTGGCCGAGGTCGGCACCAACGTCGCCAACGTGCTGGAAGGCTACGCCGCTTGATCGAACCCGGCGGCCGACGGCGGATACGCACAGCGGCCGGGTCCGGCCCTCATCGGTCCGTCAGTCGCGCGTCTCCAGCGCCTTGTTGATGCGCAGGGCCAGCAGCGTGCAGGCGGTGCCGGACAGCAGGTAGATGCTGACCGCCACCAACCCGAAACGCGCGGACAGCCCCAGCGCCACCAGCGGCGCGAAAGCCGCGCCGATGAGCCAGGCCATGTCGGTGGTCAGCGCCGCGCCGGTGTAGCGGAAGCGTTTGCTGAAGTTGGCCGTCACCGTGCCGGAGGCCTGGCCATAGGACAGCCCCAGCAGCGCGAAACCGATCAGGATGAAGGCGTCCTGCGCCTTGGGGCCGCCGCCCAGCAGCCACGGCGCGAACAGTGCGAACACGCCGATCAGCGCGGCCAGCACGCCCAGCGTGGTGCGCCGGCCGATGCGGTCGGCGATCCAGCCCGAGGCGATGGTGCCCACGATGCCCACGCCCGCGCCGATGATCTGCACGATCAGCACATCGGGAATCTGTTGCGTGGCGCTGACCGCGATCCACGACAGCGGAAACACCGTCACCAGGTGGAACAACGCATAGCTGGCCAGCGCCGCGAACGCGCCCAGGAACAGGTTGTAGCCCTGCTCGCGCACCATCTGGCCAGTGCTGATGGGCTCCAGTTCGCCCTCTTCGAGCAGTTGCGTGTATTCCTCGGTCAGCACCAGCCGCAGCCGCGCGAACAGCGCCACCACGTTGATGGCAAAGGCCACGAAAAAGGGATAGCGCCAACCCCAGTCGAGGAAGTCGGCCTCGGTCAGTGTCACATGCAGGAACAGGAACAACGCGCTGGCGATCATGAAGCCGATGGGCGCGCCCAACTGGCCCAGCATCGCGTACCAGCCGCGGCGCTTGGGCGGCGCGTTCAGCGCCAGCAATGAAGGCAACCCGTCCCAGGAACCGCCGAAGGCCAGCCCCTGCAGGCAGCGGAACACCGCCAGCAGCACGATGGCGTGCGAGCCGATGGCGTTGTAGCCCGGCAGGAAGGCCATGCCGACCGTGGCGGTGCCGAGCAGGAACAGCGCAATGGTGAGCTTGGTGCCGCGCCCCCAGCGCCGCTGGATCGCCATCGATACCGCGGTGCCGATGGGCCGCGCGATGAACGCGAACGAGAAGATGACGAAGGCCCACAGCGTGCCTTCAAGCTGCGGTTCGAACGGAAAGAACACCCGTGGAAACACCAGCACGCAGGCGATGCCGAAAACGAAGAAGTCGAAGTATTCGGAGGCGCGTCCGATCACGACCCCCACCGCGATCTCGCCGGGCGCCACCTTGGCGTGGCTGCCGGTTGCGCCTGTCGCGCCCTGGCCCGGCAAGGCGGAGGCGTGGCCGGGATAATGCGTGGTGGTCGCCATGTGAGTGCTCGCTGAAAGGATGTTTGAACAACGCCTTGTCTACGAATTTGCAACACACTCGTACGCACATGCGGCCGGGACTCGCGTGCCGTGCCGCGCTGGCGGCCAGCCCTGGCCCGCACACCTACGCGTGCATACTTTTGCTCTTTTTACCCTAGATTTTTCGCGGCTTCCAGCGTAGTGTTGCGTTTAACTCCCACGGTTACGTTTCGGGGTATGGCCATGCCGTCTTTCCCAAGGCTCCGCGGATTGTTCCTGTTTGCCGCCCTGCCATTGCTCTCCGGATGCAATGCGGTATTGCTCTCCCCATCGGGCGATATCGCGCTGCAGCAGCGCAACCTCATCATCATTTCCACCGGCCTGATGCTGCTCATTATCGTGCCGGTGATCTGCCTGACCTTCCTGTTCGCGTGGCGCTATCGCGCCAGCAATCGCGATGCGCACTACGACCCCGACTGGCACCACTCCACGGTGCTGGAGCTGCTGATCTGGGCCGCGCCGCTGTTGATCATCATCGCGCTGGGCGCGCTCACCTGGGTCAGCACCCACCAGCTCGACCCCTACCGCCCCCTGGCGCGGCTGTCCGAAGGCCGCGAGGTGCCGCCCGGCACCAAGCCGCTGGTGGTCGAAGTCGTGGCGCTCGACTGGAAATGGCTGTTCCTGTATCCCGAACAGGGCGTGGCCGCGGTCAATGAAATGGCGGCCCCCGTCGATCGCCCGATCCAGTTCAAGATCACCTCGTCCACGGTGATGAACTCCTTCTTCATCCCGGCGCTGGCCGGCCAGATCTACGCCATGCCGGGCATGCAGACCACGCTGCACGCCGTCATCAACCACCCCGGCGAATACGAAGGGCTGTCCGCCAACTACAGCGGCGCGGGCTTTTCCGGCATGCGCTTTCGCTTCCATGGCCTGGACCAGCAGGGCTTCGACAAATGGATCGCCGACGCCCGCGCCTCCGGCGCCACGCTGGGCCGCGACACCTACCTGAAACTGGAACAGCCGAGCGAACGCAATCCGGTGCAGCGCTACGCCAGCGTCGCCCCCGGCCTGTTCGACGCCATCGTCAACCGCTGCGTGGAGCCGAACCGCATGTGCATGAGTGACGCCATGGCGATCGACGCCCGCGGCGGCCTGGGCATTCCCGGCGCGCGCAACATCGCCAGCCTGGACGAGGCCACGCGCGAGCGCCTCGGCCTGGCCGGCGCGCCGCCGCGCAAGTATGTCGGCGCCATGTGCACGTCGACGGCGGATCTGACGTTGTAGGGGTTGCGCCGGAGCAGCGGCGCATTGCGTGAAACCAAGGTCTTCACCCTGGAAACCGAGATGACTGATCAACCCGACCTCACCAAGCTGATCTTCGGTCGCCTGACCTGGGACGCCATCCCCTTCCACGAGCCGATCCTGCTGGCCACCTTCGTGATGGTGGCCATCGGCGGCATCGTGGTGCTGGGCGCCATTACCTACTACCGCAAGTGGGGCTACCTGTGGCATGAGTGGTTCACCAGCATCGACCACAAGAAGATCGGCATCATGTACATGGTCCTGGGGCTGGTGATGCTGCTGCGCGGCTTCGCCGACGCCATCATGATGCGGCTGCAGCAGGCCGTGGCCTTCGGCGATTCCACCGGCTACCTGCCGCCGCACCATTACGACCAGATCTTCACGGCGCACGGCGTCATCATGATCTTCTTCGTGGCGATGCCGCTGGTCACGGGGTTGATGAATTACGTGGTGCCGCTGCAGATCGGCGCGCGCGACGTGGCCTTTCCGTTCCTGAACAATTTCAGCTTCTGGATGACCACCGGCGGCGTGGTGCTGGTGATGATGTCGCTGTTCGTCGGCGAATTCGCGCGCACCGGCTGGCTGGCGTATCCACCGCTGTCGGGCATCGCGCAGAGTCCGGACGTGGGGGTCGATTACTACATATGGGCCCTGCAGATAGCCGGGGTCGGCACGCTATTGTCGGGCGTGAACCTGCTGGTCACCATCGTCAAGATGCGCGCGCCCGGCATGTCGCTGATGCGCATGCCGATCTTCACCTGGACCGCGCTGTGCACCAACGTGCTGATCGTGGCGGCGTTCCCGGTGTTGACGGCGGTGCTGGCGCTGCTGTCGATGGACCGCTATGTCGGCACCAACTTCTTCACGGCCGACTTCGGCGGCAACGCCATGATGTACGTGAACCTGATCTGGATCTGGGGCCACCCCGAGGTCTACATCCTGATCCTGCCGGCCTTCGGCATCTTCTCGGAGGTGGTCGCCACCTTCTGCCGCAAGCGCCTGTTCGGCTATGCGTCGATGGTCTACGCCACGGTGGTGATCACGGTGCTGTCGTACCTGGTGTGGCTGCACCACTTCTTCACCATGGGTTCCGGGGCCAGCGTGAACTCGTTCTTCGGCATCACCACCATGATCATCTCGATCCCGACCGGGGCCAAGATCTTCAACTGGCTGTTCACCATGTACCGCGGCCGCATCCGCTTCGAGGTGCCGATGCTGTGGACCATGGGCTTCATGGTCACCTTCGTGATCGGCGGCATGACCGGCGTACTGCTGGCGGTGCCACCGGCCGACTTCGCGCTGCACAACAGCCTGTTCCTGATCGCCCACTTCCACAACGTCATCATCGGCGGCGTGCTGTTCGGCCTGATGGCCGGCATCACCTACTGGTTCCCCAAGGCATTCGGCTACAAGCTCGACCCGTTCTGGGGCAAATGCTCGTTCTGGTTCTGGCTGGTGGGCTTCTATTTCGCCTTCATGCCGCTGTACGTGCTGGGGCTGATGGGCGTGACGCGGCGCCTGAACCACTTCGAAGACATGTCGCTGCAGATCTGGTTCCAGGTGGCCGCGTTCGGCGCCTTCCTGATCGCCATCGGCATCGCCTGCTTCCTGATCCAGCTGGTGGTCAGCTACCGCCGCCGGGAAGCGCTGCGCGACGACAGCGGCGATCCATGGGACGGCCGCACGCTGGAATGGTCGACCTCCTCGCCGCCGCCCAGCTACAACTTCGCCTTCACGCCGCGGGTGCATGACCAGGACGCCTGGTGGCAGATGAAACAGCACGGCTACCAGCGTCCGCAGAGCGGCTTCATCCCCATCCACATGCCCAAGAACACCTGGGCCGGCATCGTGCTGGCGGGGATCAGCGTGGTCATGGGCTTCGCGCTGATCTGGCATATGTGGCCGCTGGCGGTGCTGTCGTTCGCCGCGCTGATCATCGTGGCCATCGTCCATACCTTCAACTACCAGCGCGAGTACTACGTGCCGGCCGACGAGGTCGTGCGCACGGAGGCCGCCCGCACCCAACTGTTGGCGAAACATGTCTGATACCCTGGCTCCCACCCTGCCCGGCGGCAGCGCGCCGCCCGCCGAGCCCGTGTTCCACGTGGCTGGCGAACACCACCCGAAAAACGGCACGCTGCTGGGCTTCTGGGTCTACCTGATGAGCGACTGCCTCATCTTCGCCTGCCTGTTCGCCACCTATGGCGTGCTGGGGCGCAGCTATGCGGCCGGGCCGTCCGGCGCCGATCTGTTCGATCTGCCGCTGGTGGCGGTCAACACCTCGCTGCTGCTGCTGTCCTCCATCACCTACGGTTTCGCCATGCTGGAAATGCGGCGCAACCGGGTCGGCGCCACGCAGGCCTGGCTGGCGGTCACCGGCCTGCTCGGGCTGGGCTTCCTGTCGCTGGAACTGTATGAGTTCGCGCATCTGATCCACATCGGCGCCGGACCGCAGCGCAGCGCCTTCCTGTCGTCGTTCTTCACCCTGGTGGGCACGCACGGGCTGCACGTCACGTTCGGCATCGTCTGGCTGGTGACGATGATGGTGCAGGTGCGCGTGCACGGCCTGATTCCCGAAAACCGCCGCCGGCTGATGTGCCTGTCGATGTTCTGGCACTTCCTGGACCTGATCTGGGTCGGCGTGTTCACCTTTGTCTACCTGATGGGAGTGCTGCCATGAACGCCCATGCCGATGCTGCCGGCCACGGCCACGATCACGGCCATCACGACGATGACGACGGCGCCGCCCATGGCACCCTGAAAAGCTACGTCACCGGCTTCATCCTGGCGGCCATCCTGACCGCCATCCCGTTCTGGCTGGTGATGGACCGGGTATTCGAGAGCTCGCGCACCACGGCGCTGATCATCCTGGCGTTCGCGGCGGTCCAGATCGTGGTGCACATCGTCTATTTCCTGCACATGGATGCCAGGTCCGAAAACGGCTGGAACATGTTGGCGTTAATATTCACGCTGGTGCTGGTCGTGATCACGCTCAGCGGATCCATCTGGATCATGTACCACTTGAACTCCAACATGATGCCCATGTCGATCCACGACATGCGGAATATGCCCTGACGTGATGGCGGCAACAAAAGACTCTACGCATTCCGGCGACACCCCCCGCAACCCTCGCAGCGCAACCACCCTGGTCATCCTGGGCGTGGTGGCAGCCGCGCTGTTCGCGGGCCTGTGCGCCCTCGGTACCTGGCAGGTGCACCGCCTGGCCTGGAAGCAGAACCTGATCGCGCAGGTGGACCAGCGCGCCCATGCGCCCGCCGTGCCCGCGCCGGCCCGCGCCGACTGGCCGGCGCTGACGTCCGACAATGCCGAATACCGCCGCGTATCGGCCAGCGGCACTTACCTATACGACAAGCAGACGCTGGTGCAGGCCGCCACCGAACTGGGCAGCGGCTACTGGGTCATGACGCCGCTGCAACGGGCGGACGGCGGCGGCACGGTGCTGGTCAACCGCGGCTTCGTGCTGCCCGAATGGCGCAAGCGCCAGGCCGCCGGCGCCCCGCCCGGGGCCGAGGCCGCGCCGGTCAAGGTCGAGGGCCTGCTGCGCATGGGCGAGCCGGGCAACGGCTTCCTGCGCAACAACGATCCGGCCGCCAACCTCTGGTATTCGCGCGACCTGCCGGCCATCGCCCAGGCGCGCGGGCTGGGCGCGGTGGCGCCGTACTTCATTGACGCCGACGCCGCCCCCGGCGCCGTCCGCGATCCGGCGCAGGCCCCGGTCGGCGGCCTGACGACGCTGACCTTTCCCAACAATCACCTGGTCTATGCCATCACCTGGTATGCCCTGGCCGCGATGATCATCGTCGGCGCCGGCATCGTGGTGCGCGAAGAACGGCGGCTGCGCGCGCGCCGCTGATCCCTGCCCTCGCGGCCAGCGGCCGCGAGTGTCCGCCTGCGGCGAGCCCTCTCGCCGCCCTCCCCTCTGCATACCCACCTATCGCGGCCCAAAGGTCGCTAGGCGTGCGGCTGTTCGTCGCCTGTGGCGAACTCGTCTCAGATACGTCCTAGAACGCCTGCGGATCACAGAGCGTCGGCCGAAGCTACCGGAGAATGGCCCAGTGCAATCCACACAGGCCATCGAAACCACCCCGCGCACCACGCCCGGCGGCATGTTCTTCGGCTTCCCTAAAAACTCTAGGAGTTCCCGCGATGAAAAAAAACCTGCTTGTCGCCGCCATCCTGGCCTCGTTCGCCGGCGCCGCCCAAGCCGAGACGTCGGTCACGCTGTACGGCGTCGTTGACACCGGCATCGGCTACAACAAAATCTCCGGCCACACGTCCATGATGGACGATACCGGCGTGAGCCGTGACGTCGACTTGAGCGGTAGCAGGGTCGGCATGATCAATGGCATCCAGGGCGGTTCGCGCTGGGGCCTGAAGGGCTCCGAGGATCTGGGCGACGGCCTGCGCGCCATGTTCACGGTCGAAAGCGGCTTCGACTCGGGCAACGGCCAGTCGCAGCAGAGCCGCCTGTTCAACCGCCAGGCCACCGTCGGCCTGGCCAACGATAGCTGGGGCTCCCTGGAATTCGGCCGCCAGACCACCCTCAGCGGCAACTTCCTGGCAGAAATCGATCCCTTCTACACCAGCTTCACCCAGGCCAACATCGGTACGACCTTCAGCGCAGCCAACACCATGCGTTGGGACAACATGATCATGTACCGCAGCCCCTGGACCGACGGCTTCCAGTTCGCGGTGGGCTATTCCTTCAACGCCGACAGCACGGACGCGAACCAGAGCGGCTTCCGCACCGCCGACAATGCGCGTGGCATCACGGCGGGCCTGCGCTATGTCAACGGCCCGTTGAATGTGTCGATGACCTATGACCAACTGAACAGCTCGAACCAGGCTCGCGACATCGCCGCAAACGGCCGCGAACGCACCATCAACGGCACCCCCACCGAATTCAACCACGACATCACGCCGCGCCAATACGCGCTGGGCATCTCGTACGATCTGGAAGTCGTGAAGCTGGCTGCCGCCTACGCACGCACGACCAACGGCTTGTTCGTCATGCAGGATCTGCCGGTGGGCTCGCTCAACGAAAACTCCGGAGCCTACCTCTACAGCGACGGCTTCAAGGCCAACTCCTACATGCTCGGCGCCACGCTGCCGCTGGGTGGCGCAGGTAGCCTGTTTGGTTCGTGGCAACATCTTGCCTCCACCGACAGTGACGATCCCAAGATGAACGTCTGGAGCGTGGGCTATACCTACGACCTGTCCAAGCGCACCAGCCTGTATGCCTATGGCTCGTACGGCAAGAACTACCTGCTGGTCGACGGCCTCAATAGCACTGCTGGCGGCGTCGGTATCCACCACCGCTTCTAAACCCGCTTGCGGCGCCGGCACCGCCGGCACCACGCCGCCAAAACGCCGTCACGGACGCCTCTGTCCGTGACGGCGTTTTTTTTCGCGATCCTTCCCGGGTGCGGCCTGGGCTTTCGGATCGCGAGGTGCTTGTGATTCGGCTCCTCGCCCAGCCGATCAAAGTAGCGAGAATTTCATGCGTTTTGCCAGAAAATAAGGATTTTTGACCTACAATCAAATTTGGGGACAGCAATCGGCATCTTGCCTGACGTGCTGTTCCCTTTGTTTTTTCTCTTCACAACAGGAGTTCCACGGATGAAGAAGACGCTGCTCGCAGCCGCAATGTTGACCACTTTTGCAGGCGTCGCTCAGGCAGAACCGTCAGTCACTCTCTATGGTGTCATCGACACCGGCATTGGCTACAACAAGATCAAGGGCAATGGTTATGACGGCAGCAAGCTCGGCATGATCAACGGCATCCAGGCCGGCTCCCGCTGGGGCCTGCGCGGATCCGAAGACCTGGGCGATGGCCTGCGCGCCGAGTTCAAGCTGGAAAGCGGCTTCGATTCGGGCAATGGCACCCGCGGCCAGAGCGGCCGCCTGTTCGGTCGCCAGGCCACCATCGGGCTGGCCAACGACGCCTGGGGCACGATCGAGTTCGGCCGCCAGGCCACGGTGGGCTCGAACTACCTGGCCGACATTGACCCCTTCTATACCAGCTACACCCAATCGAACATGGGCCTGGGTTTCAGCGCGGCCAACACCATGCGCTGGGACAACATGGTGATGTACCGCAGCCCCTCGATGAGCGGCTTCCAGTTCGCCGCGGGCTATTCCTTCAACGTCGACGATACCAATAGCGACGAAACCCGTTTCCGCACCGCCGACAACTCGCGCGGCATCACCGCCGGCCTGCGCTATGTCGAAGGCCCGGTGAATGTCACGCTGACCTACGACCAGCTCAATGGTTCGAACCGCGCGTCGATCGACCACGATGCCACGCCGCGCCAGTATGCCGTGGGCGCTTCGTACGACCTGGAAGTGGTGAAGCTGGCCGCCGCCTATGGCCGCACCACCGATGGCTGGTTCGTCGGCCAGGACCTGCCGGCCGGCACGCCGTTCAGCGATGAATTCGGCACCAACCGCTACGTCGACGGCTTCAAGGCCAACGCCTACATGCTGGGCGCGACGCTGCCGCTCAGCGGCGCCAGCAGCCTGTTCGCGTCGTGGCAGCACGTTTCGCCGTCTAACGACCGCCTGACCGGCGGCGATGCCAACATGAACGTCTGGAGCGTGGGCTATACCTACGACCTGTCCAAGCGCACCAACCTGTACGCCTATGGCTCATACGGCAAGGACTACGCGTTCATCGACGGCCTCAAGAGCACCGCGGCCGGTGTCGGCATCCGCCACGTGTTCTAAGACGAAGGCTCGCGCCGGCGCTGCCGGCGCCCCGGCGGTTCACCGTAGGCGCGCCGGTACATGGCGATGAAGGCGCTGTCGCTGGCATAGCCCATGGCATGCGCCACCGCCGTCACCGACGCGCCCTCGGCCAGCCGCGCCCGCGCCATCAGCAGCCGGCATTGGGTGCGCCAGCGGGTGAAGGACAGGCCGGTTTCCGCCAGGAACAGCCGCGCCAGCGTCCGCTCGCTGGCGCCGACCCGCCCTCCCCAATCGTCGATCGACAGCGGGCAGGCCGGATTCGCCAGCAATTCGCGCGCGATGGGCAGCAGCCGCCGGTCGCGCGGCATCGGCAAATGCAACGGCGTCGCCGGCGCCGCCCTCAGTTCATCCAGCAACGTGCGCACCAGGCGCTGGCGCGGCGCGTCCAGGGCTTGGTTCGAGGGCCATTGCGTCACGCGCAGGATCATCTCGCGCAGGAGCGGATTGACGTCGAGGATTCCGGGCTCCCGCGGCAGGCCGGGATAGACGCCGACATCGAAATACAGGCTGCGATAGGCGAACGAGCCTTGCATCACCGTGCGATGCCGGCAGCCGGCCGGCAGCCAGGCCGCCTGCAGCGGCGCCAGCTGTCCCACCCGGTCGTCCAGATAGAGGGTCACGCCTCCCTCGGCCTGATACAGCAATTGCGCGCGCCGGTGGGTATGCCAATCCGAGGCGTGCGCGCGCGTGTCGATCGCCATGCCCACGACAGGGCAGGCCACGAGATCCGGATCCTCGACGGCGGCGGGTGGGTAGACGGGCATGTCTGGTTGGCGATGTTTTATGGCTGAATATCGTGATTCTGCATGCCGTGGCGCGCCTACGCTAGCGTCTTTTTGCGTGACGGCGGCATCATGGCTTCCCCTTCCTCCTTCTCCTCCTCATCCTCTTGCACCACGGGCGCCCTGCCGCCGCCGTGGCTCGTCATCGCGCTGCTGGCGCTGCCACAGATCGCCGAAACCATCCTCGCCCCGGCCCTGCCCGACCTGGCGCGCCACTGGCGCCTGGATCCCGCCGCCACCCAGCCGGTCATGGGCGTCTTCTTCGTCGGCTTTGCCGCCGGGGTGTTGCTGTGGGGCCATCTGGCCGACACCCGCGGCCGCCGCCCGGCGATGCTGGCGGGGCTGGCCGTCGGCTTGGCGGGCACGCTGGGCGCGCTGGCGGCGCCGAGCTATCCGTGGTTGCTGGCCGGGCGCTTCGTGCAGGCGCTGGGGCTGGCGGCCTGTTCGGTGGTGACGCAGACCGTGCTGCGCGATTGCCTGGACGGCCAGCGGCTGACCCATTACTTCGTCACGCTGGGCGCGGTGCTGGCATGGTCGCCCGCGGTCGGACCGCTGACCGGCCAATTGCTGGCCGACTGGCGAGGCTATCCCGGCGTGCTGGCGGCGATCGCGGCAGGCGTGGCACTGCTGCTGGGCGCGGTCGTCTGGCGCTGGGCCGAGACCCGGCCGGCGCCGGCCGGGCCCGTGGCGCTGGCCGCGCTGGCACGCCGGATGCTGGGCGACGCCGCGTTGCGCCTGGCCGTGTTGCGGGTGGCGGGCCTGAACCTGCTGGTGTTTTCCTTTTATGCCGCCGGGCCGTTCATGACGGGGCGCTTGCCCGGATTGGGTTTCGGCTGGGTGGGCCTGGGCGTGGCGCTGGCCGGCTGCCTGGGCGCGGCCGCCAACCGCCGGCTGCCGGCCACGGCGAACGCCGCGCGACGGGTCCGCCATGGCCTGCGCTGCGTCGCCCTCGGCGCCACGGCCCAGGCGCTGGCGATGGCCTGGCAGCCGCAGCCAGGCTGGCTGTGGGCCGCCACGGCCCTGCCGGTGTTCGCCGGCTACGGGCTGGCGATACCCAACCTGCTGGGCCCGGCGCTGCGCCGTTATGGCGATTGCCTGGGCCGCGCCGGCGCCCTGTTCGGACTGGCCTACTACAGTCTGCTGGGCCTGGGTCTGGCGGCCACGTCCTGGCTGCCGTTCGACACGCCGCTGCCATTGAGCCTGGCGTGGATGGCGGTGGCCGGGTGTTTGCTGCTGGCGCGCGAGCGCGGTTAGTCGCAAGCGCGCGTCCAGGCGCACCCGGTTTTGGCTTTACCCGCCTGGGGCTTACCGTCTGGGGATCACCCTTCCGGCAGGCCCTCGGCGCGCCAATCCGGAAATCCGGCGTCCAACCGCCGCGCGCGCAAGCCGTGGGCGCGCAACGCGGTAACGGCGTCCGAAGACAACACGCAGAACGGCCCGCGGCAATAGGCCACGATTTCATGGTCGGCCGGCAGTTCGCCGATCCGCTGGAGCAGTTCGTCCGCGGGAATATTGATGGCGCCGGGCAGGTGCCCCTGCGCGAACTCGTCGGCGGGCCGGACATCGAGCAGGGTCATGCTGCCTTCGCCCAGCCGGCTCAACAGTTCGTCGCGCGAGATGGCCTCGAGGCCGTCGCGCCGGTCCTGGCTGTCGGCCACCAGGCGCCGCATTTCGCCGCGATTGTGCTGCGCCACCGCGCCCAGCGCGTTGAGCAGGCCGGCGATTGGCGCGGTGCCCAGGCGGTAATACACGTGCTTGCCGTCGCGCCGGGTCGCCACGAATCCGGCCCGGCGCAACTGTTGCAGGTGCTGCGACGCATTGGCCACCGACAACCCGGCCAGTTCAGCCAGCCGTTCGACCGGACGTTCACCCTGCGCGATGTGTTCCAGCAAGATCAGGCGATGGGCGTTGCCCAGGGTGCGGGCAAGCTCCGCCAATTCGGCGGCGAGCGAGGGTTGGACAGGTGGCGCGGTCATTGGCGGCGATCTTAGCATTGCGCCACCCGCGCCCCTATCCCCTGTCCCGGGCAGGGCGGTGCCATCAATGCGCAACACGTTGCTGTCATCATTGGATACTTCCCTGGTCTACGCTCCTGCCTCCATGCCGCGCCTGTCTCCCCCCGCCATGTCTCGTCCGCTCTCTTCTCCCTGGCGTTCCGTCCTGCGGCTATTGGCCTTGGCCGCGCTCCCCTTGATGCTGGCCGCATGCAACGGCAGCGACAACGATGAGGGCGGCAGCCCCGTGGCCGAAAACCCGGCGCCGCCGGCGGATACGCGCAACCCGGCCTACCTGGCGGCCAAGCCCGGCGATGTGATCAAGGTGCGCATCGAGGCGCTGCGCCCGACCCAGGCCGCGATCGGCTACGACCAGATCTACTACAAGCTGGGCCGCTGGCAGGGCGACTTCAATCGCGCCACCTGGGCCGCCGATCCGGCCAAGCAGCTGGACTACCTGAACCGCACGGTCGGCAAGAAATTCAGCGACTACTGCGAAGACATGGGCGCCACCACCGCCCAGGCCTTTGCCTCGATAGCCGAAGCGCAGGCCGCGCGCCTGGACCAGCCCGCCACGTTCCACTGCACCGCCGCCATGGGCGCCGACCCGACCCACCTGAAAACGGTGGTGGTCGGCTGGGACGGCAATCTGTACCTGACCGACGGCCATCACACTTTTTCGTCGCTGCGCGAGATCGCCGACGGCGGCCCCACGCTGCCGGTGTGGGTCAAGGTCGACGCCAACTACAGCGGCATCGGCAGCGCCGCGGCGTTCTGGCAACGCATGGTCGATGAACGCAAGGCCTGGCTGCGCGATGGCCAGAACCAGCCCATCACGGTGGACCAGTTGCCGACGCGCCTGGGGATGGCCAATGCGCAGGAGGCCGGAGGCATGCAGGAAGACCGCTACCGTTCGCTGGTGTACTTCACCCGCGACATCGCCTACAGCAACGGCGATCTGCCGGAATTCGCCGAATTCCTGTGGGGCGACTGGCTGCGCCGCCAGGTGGCCGGCGGCCAATTGCCGGACCTGGACCAGTACGCCATGATGGCGCCCTCGACCCCGGCGCAGATCCTGACGGTCAGTACCCTGAGTTCGGCGCTGGCCGCCACCGGCGCCAACGACGGCTATGCGGCGGCGGTGCGCAATGCCGCCCTGAAGATGACGGCGCTGGCCGATAATGACCTCGTGTTCGAGGATCGCACGGCGGCCAGCCTCGGCCGCATCGTGCTGGTGCCCGGCGCGCCTGGCGGCTCGCCGACCAAGAACGCGCGCGACACGCTCGAAGAGCTGCCCCGCAACGACGTCAAGGGCGACGGCAGCCCGCGCGGCGCCGGCAAGCTGTGGTTCGCGGTCAACTACCGCGCCTGCGGCAAGCCGGCGGCCGGCACCTGCTGGGGCTGGTAGCGCGGCGCCGGCATGTCGCGCAACGGAGCAGGCGCCGGCCCGCGTCAGCGGTCGATCTGCATGGCCGGCCGGGCCTGCACCTTGCCCAGCCAGGCCTGTACCTTCGGGTGCGCCGCCACCGGCGCCCCGAGCATCGTGCTGTAGCCGATCACCGATCCCACCACCAGATCCGCCAGCGAGTAGTCGGCGCCCAGCATCCAGGGCTGGCGCGCCAGGTGGCCGTCCAACACCGCCAGCAAGGCATCCAGATGGGCCAGCGCCCGTTCCGCCTGGCGCGGGTCGCGCTGGCCCGCTTCGCCGTGGCCGACATGGAACAGGCGCCACAGCACCGCGCCATAGGAAACATAGACCCACGAGCACCAGGACATGGCCGCCAGCCGTTGCGGCGTGCCCGCGGCGGGCCACAGGCCACGTTCGACGCCCCATTGCTCGCCCAGCCAGAGCTGGATCGCCAGCGCCTCGAACAGCGGCGCGCCGTCCACGGTGAGCGTGGGGACCTTGCCGTTCGGGTTGATCGCCAGGAATTCGGGACGGCGCTGTTCGCCGGCACGGATATCGACCTTCACGCGCTCGTGCGGCACTTGCAGTTCGGCCAGGGCGGAGGCGATCGGGGAAGCACTGGACTGCGGGTGCCAATAGAAGACGATGGACATGGAACAGACTCCGTTTCGAGGGGGTTGCGCCGCGGCCCCATGGCCGCCGGCGATACGGTGAACTGTAGAATCCATTGCGGACAGTTTCCGCCCTTGATACCCGGTATCGTTCCCCCCCATGCTCACCTCCAGCAACCGCCTCCTGCGCCTGCTATCGCTGCTGCAAACCCGCCGCCACTGGAGCGGCGCGGACCTCGCCCAAGCCCTCGAGGTGCACCCGCGCACCCTGCGGCGCGACATCGAACGGTTGCGCGAACTGGGCTATCCGATCCAGGCCAGCAGCGGCGTGGCGGGCGGCTACGCTTTTCGCGCCGGGCACGCGCTTCCTCCTTTACTGCTGGACGACGAGGAAGCGCTGACGGTGGCGATCACCTTGCGCACCGCCGCCACCGGCACGGTCGCCGGCATCGAGGAGGCCGCGCTGCGGGCGCTGGTCAAGCTGGAACAGGTGATGCCCGCGCGGCTGCGCCACAAAATGGACGCATTGCGCTCGGCCCTGGTGCCGCTGGCGCGCCACACGCCGCTGGTGGATGCGAGCCTGTTGGCCGCCCTGGCCGCCGCTTGCCGCGACCAGTTGCGGGTGCGCTTCGACTATACGGATGGCCGCGGCCAGCCCAGCACGCGCCAGGTCGAACCGCAGGGATTGGCGCATACGGGCTGGCGCTGGTATCTGGTGGCCTGGGACCCGGCGCGCGAGGATTGGCGTACGTTCCGGCTCGACCGTATCGGCGGCGCGGTCACGCCGGGAACGCACTTCCGGCCGCGGCCGCCCCCGGACGGCGGCGACCTGCGCGGCTATGTCGCGCGCTCGGTGGGCCAGGGCGCCAACACCGAGCAGGCCCGCATCGTCCTGCACGCGCCACGCGCGGCGATGGCGGCGCGCATTCCGTCCTGGGCCGGTGAACTCGAAGCGCTGGACGACGGCCGCTGCCTGTTGTGCTGCGCGGGCCAGTCAATGGACGCGCTGAGCTACTGGCTGCTGGCGCTGGATGTGGAATTCGATGTGCTGGCGCCGGCGGCGCTGGTGCAGCGCCTGCGGCAGGCGGGCGAGCGCATCGACCGCATGCTGCGCCGCCACGCCGCGGACGCGGCGCGAACGGAAGGGAATCAGGCGGGTTGACCGGCCTGTTCGGACTGCTTGACCAGCTCGGCCTTGGCCAACTGCTGCATGACCAGCGAGACCTTGTCGGCGATCTTCAATTTGTCCGCCGCGGACATGGCGTCGTAGTCTTCCTTGGAAATGCCAAGCGCGGCGAGCGCGGCGTAGAACATCTTGTCCTGCAATGACAGGGTCGCGTAGTCCATGAACTCCTGTTCGGCGGCGGAGGGCGCGGCCTGGGTCGCGCCCTGCACGCCACCGCCCAGGGACGAGGCGCCGCGCTGGCGCGCATCGGCGAAGGCGGCGCGGAAGGCGCCGTTGTCGGTACCGGTCACGGAATGGCGAGGGGCGGCCGGGTCGGCGGCGGACGAGGGGTTCAGGACGATCATGACGCGGCCTTTGCGTGAATAGCTCGATGGTCCACACGTTACCCCGTGAGCGGCGCGGGCGAATCCATGGACTGATGCCCGATCGCCTCGCTTATCCGCCGATTGCACCCGGTGCGCATCGCCCCGGGTTCAAGTATCTTGTGTCACCTTCACCTATTCCGGAGCATGCGCCGCCATGAGTCTCGAACCGACCCCCGCCGACCCCCAAACCCCTGCCCTGCCCATGCCGCCGGCCGACGTCTTCCTGCAATTCCTGGTGAACCTGGTGAACAACGGCGGCCAGCTCGAGAGCATCGGCGTGACGCTGCAAATGGGAGGCATGCTGGTATCGGGCTCGATCGTGTCCGGCGCCGAGTATTTCGACCGCTTCGCCGCGTCCTTCGCCGATTCCCTGTCCGACATGGACCCGCAAGCCCGGCAGTCGGTGCGCACCTCGCTGGCCGAATTGGGCGATGTCTTCCGGCTGCCGCAGCCGGCCGAGCCGCTGCCCAACTACATCCACCTGGACGATGCCCTGTTCTTCACCGCCGACGGCACGCCGATCGCGGGCCAGCCCACGCTGTGGCGCGGGCGCAGCAGCGCGGTCGATGGCTTCATCCTGGGCCGCCTGCAGTCCGAATGACCCGGCGGCCGTGGCGCGCCCGCGCCGCGGGAGGGTCACGCGCTGGCGCGTGCGCGGGGCCGCAGCCTAGCGCTCGGCCCAGCCCGATGGCGCGACACAGGCATTGAAACTACGCCAGGCCTGGCCGTCGGCGCGCAGCCAGACCTCCAGGCACTGCGCGCTGAGCGGCGCCGACAATGCCGTGCCCCGGAACAGCAGGCCCCTTTGCGGGCGCAGCCAAACGAAATCGTGGATGTCGTCAATGCCATCGGCCACCACCGCCAACCTGGCATCGGCGGCGTAGCCGAGCAGGCTGAGGAATCGCCGCTGCAAGGCACGATTGCCCCCCAAGCCCGACGGGACGCGGACCGTCAGGCCTTCGACGCGCAGGCTGCCGCCGGCCGCCGCCTTACCGCCTCCGCGGGCCGGCAGCAGGCGCGCGCGCAGGCCGGCCGGGAAGTCGTCATAAGCGGCCAACGCCTGCGCGTGCGGCGACAGATGGCGCAGCAAGGGCAGGTCGAAGACCAGCCGTTGGCCGGACAGGCGCGGCGAGGTGAGCGCGTCGGGCGCGCCAAAGCAGAGCAGCTCATGCGCCAGGCCGATATCCAGATCGGCGCACAAGCGTTGCGCCAGGCTGGCGCCGTCGGGCGCGGCCAGGGCGTGTTCGAAGGAGATATCGATGGGCGTGGTGAATTGCGCGGCGAACACCGCGGCGGCCCGCAGGCGGTTGCGCTGGGCGGTCAGGCCCGCGCTGCCGTTGCGCAACGGCATGAGACTGCCGGCCACCGCGTATTCGTGTACCCGGCCCTGCGCCGTGAACACCGGCTGGAAACGCAGGAACAGGGAGTTTTCGCGCGCAGGCCACGGCGGCACGGCATCATGCATGGCGGAGCCGTGCCACGGACGCCGGCCGGCGGCGGCGCGTGGAGGGAAACATCATGGAACCTCGTATCGGCGCGGGAGCGCCGCAATTCCGGCGGCGGCGCGGCACGCTGGAAGACTGGAGCGGGTAAGTCGACGATGATGCCAAACGGCAATGGGCGCCTGGACAAGAAAATTCTCAATTCATCCGCTCGACCGGACCGCTCCCGTAGCCGCGGGCGCCCTTTGCCGTCCGGAGCCGGCGTCCCTGTTTTTTAAGATTCTTCTTATGTCCGGCGTCTGCCGCGGCACCTACGATTTGGTCTTACGTCCGGCTGCGCAATATTCTGGTTCAGGGCCGGATCCTGGTGCAGAATGAGCCGTATGCCCAACCGGGCCCCACTGACTGCACCTCGCATGCAAAGACTCCGCATCGTCATCGCCGACGACCATCCGCTCGTATTGATGGCCATGACCGACCTGCTGCGCAAAGACCTGAGCTTCGACGTCGTCGCCACGCTGGGCGGCCCGACCGCGTTGGTCGAGCAGTTGGCGCGCGACCAGGCGGAGGTTGTCATTACCGACTACTCCATGCCCGGCGACGAGGTATACGGCGACGGCATCCGCCTGATCAAGTACCTGCTGCGCCACTATCCGGATACGCGCGTCGTCGTGCTGACCATGGTCTCGAACCCCATGATCATCTCGGCGCTGTACGACGCCGGCGTCGACGCGGTGGTGTTCAAGCACGACAACCTGGGCGAGATCGTCACCGCGCTGCACGCACTGCAACTGGGCCGCAAGTACTATCCCCCGGGCTTTCAGCGCGACGGCACGCTGGCGGCGCGCAGCAAATTCATCGGCGAACGCATCAACAGCCTGTCGCCCAAGGAATTCGAGGTGCTGCGGCATTTCATCCGCGGTGAATCGATGATGCAGGTGGCCGACAGCCTCAAACGCAGCGTCAAGACGGTCAGCGGCCAGAAGATCTCGGCCATGCGCAAGCTCAATGTGCAGACCGACCAGGAACTGGTGACGTTCTGCGTCGAGAGCGGCATGTTCCAGTAACGGATCGCCCGGCGCCGACCGCCTGGCCGGCGCCGGGCCGGCTCAGCGGCCGGCCACGCCCATGGCCGGATCGCTCACCGTGTGCGCGCCGGTTTCCACGCGGCCGGCGAAGCGGCGATAGAACGCCGGGTCGCTGGAGCAGGTGACGTCGAAGTCGTACCACTGGCCGCTGGCGGCCAGGTTCCAGTGGCGGCTGGCCTTGCCGCCGCCGGCCACCTCCAGCGCCACGGGCGCATCCTGCCGGTAGGCTTGCGGCGTGAGGGTGAAGGTGCAGGCATTGGCGCCGGTGTTGATGCACTCGGCGTAGACCTCGCCATTGGCGATGTCGTAGCAGACCCGGATCTCGGGCAGCGCGCCGCTGTCGGCGATGCGGTTGGTGTCGCCCTTGAAGTGGCGGTGGTAGCCATTGGGGCCAAGCACCCACAGGTCATACATGCCAAGGTTGTCCCGCAGCGCATCCCAGGTATCGGACAGCGTCTTGCCCGCCTCGACCGCGTAACGGCGCGGCAGGCGGTCCAGGTGATAGCGGTCGTAGACATGGAACACCGCGCCCTGGGCGCCGCTATTGGCGAACACCAGTTCCACCGTGCCCGTCGCGGCGCAGCGCGCGCTGGTGTGCAATTCGTAGGGCAAGGCGCGCGACGGCCGCGTGCCGCTGGCCTGCAGGGGCAGTTGCATGTCGGTGGGCAACGGCATCTGCGGCAACGCTTCCTGCGCGCTGCGCAACTGGTCCGCCGCCGCGCGCGTGGCGCGGCCCGCCAGGGTCGGCAGCGGCTCGGTGTTGGGGGTCTTGAAATTGAAGGCGCTGGTCAGGTCACCACAGACCGCGCGGCGAAATGGGCTGATATTGGGCTCGGCCACGCCGAAGCGCGCTTCCAGGAAGCGCAGCACCGAGGTGTGATCGAACACTTGCGAATTGACCCAGCCGCCGCGGCTCCAGGGCGAAATCACGAACATCGGCACGCGCGGGCCGGGACCGTAGACGCGGCCATCCTTGGTCGCCGGCTGGCTGGTGCTGCCGACGGGCGAAGCGTGCGTGAAATACTCGAATGCCATGTCGGCATCGGCCAGCGTGGTCATGCCGGCCAGCTGGCCGCCGGCGTCGCGCGACGGCGCGGAAGGCGAAGGCACGTGGTCGAAATAACCGTCGTTCTCGTCGAAGTTCACCAGCAGAACCGTCTTGCTCCAGACGTCGGGCACGGCGGTCAGCGCGTCCAGCACTTCCTGCAGGAACCAGGCGCCTTGCACCGGGCTCGACGGGCCCGGGTGTTCGCAGTAGATCGACGGCGCGTTCATCCAGCACACCTGGGGCAGCCGGCCTTCGCGGATATCGCGCTTGAAGGCGTCCAGGTAGTTCTCGGGCGCGGCGCCCGGCAAGGTGTTGGCGATGCCCTTGTAGAGCGGATTGGCGGCGTTGTCGGTGGCAGGGTCATAGGCCTTGTAGGGCAGCGCCTGGCCGGTGTTGGCGTACGGCACGCCGGGCTGGCCGCCGCTGGATACCGGATAGCCGGAATCCACGTTGGCCTGACGGAAGGTGCGGAAAGCGCCAAGCATGTTGTCGCCCCATTCATCCGGCATGTTCTGGTACGAAATCCAACTGACGCCGGCCTGCTCCAGCCGCTCGGCATACGTCATCCAGGTGTAGCCCTTGTCGACGTTGGCCGGCAGGCCGTCGATCCAGTCCCATTCGTTGTTGACGAAGGCGGTGTTGGTGGGCACGGCGCCGTTGGTGCCGGTCAGGTGGAACGAGCGATTGGCATCGGTGCCGGTATGCATCGAACAGTGATAGGCATCGCACAGGGTGAAGGCGTTGGCGAGAGCGAACTGGAACGGAATCTCGCGGTCCTTGAAGTAGCCCATCGAGATGTCGTTCTTGTGCGTGGGCCATTGCGCCATGCGGCCGCCGTCCCAGGCCTTCTGGCTGTCGTCCCAGCTGTGCGGCGTGCCGGCGGCGCGCTGCGCGTTGTGGGTGCTGCCATCGATATGGAACGGGGTCAGCACGGCGCCGTTGGCGCGCTGCTGCTGCCAGACCTTGCGGCCGTTGGCCAGCGGAATGGTGAAGCGGTCGCCAAAGCCGCGCACGCCCTTGAGCGTGCCGAAGTAATGGTCGAACGAGCGGTTCTCCTGCATCAGGATGATCACATGCTCGACGTCCTTGATGGTGCCGGTGGCGTTGTTGGCGGGAATCGCAAGGGCGCGGCGGATGCTCGGCGGAAAGGCGGCCAGCGCGGCGGCGGCGAAGCCGGCGCCGGTGGCGGTCTGGAGGAAATTGCGGCGGGAGGTCATCGGGGATACTCGGATTCGTTGAGGTCGGCGCAACCGCCGCTTACGGCGCGCAACGCAGCTGCGGCGCGGGCGGAGGGTGTTCGGCGGCCGGCGGCTGCGCGGGATCATCCGGGGAATCGTCGCCGCCACAGGCGGCGAGCGTAGCGGCGGCGAACAGGACCGCGGCAAGGGTTCTTGCAAGACTCGGGGAGGGCATGGGGAGGTTCTTTGGAAAGGGAAGGACCAGCCTTGCCGCGAAGGATCGGCAAGACCCCAGCGAGTCTAGGAACGCGAAGTGACAGCGCAATGAAAGACAGCGGGCCGCGGCGCGCGCGCGGCCTCAGTGTGTGTCCGGATGCGTCAACGGTGTGTCAACGGGCGCGGCGGCTGAAGCGCTGCTCGATCACCACGCCGCCCCACTGCGTGCCCTCGGCTTCCTGCGTCAGCACGAAGCCCGCGGACTCGTACAGATGGCGCGCGGCATCCAGGCCCTTGAAGGTCCACAGATACGTTTCGTCAATTTCCAGCGTATCGACGAAGGCCATGGCGCGCGCCAGCAACGCGCGCCCCACGCCCATGCCGCGCAACGATTCATCGACGATGAACCAGCGCAAGTGCGCCGTGCGCGCCGCCAGGTCGCTGTCGATGACGATGGAGGCCAGGGTGCGATTGCCGTCGGTGTAGCGCCACAGGTTCTTGCCGGGCGCGGGCAGGCTTTCGGCGAAGGCCGCCAGCCCCGTGGCCACCAGGCGCTCGAACACCACGCCGAAGCCGGCGGCCTGGGCGTAGTAGCGCGCGTGCAAGGCGGCCACGTCGCCGATACAGCCAGGCGCGTAGCCCTCCTGGATCTGCGCGTCGATCATATCGCTGGCCTGCGCGGCGCGGGTGTTGGGGTTTTCGCGCGACAAGGCGTCGGCATACAAGGACAGATAGCGCACCAGGATTTCCTGGTCGGGCGGCGCCAGCTGGCGCAACGCCCGCGA
The DNA here is from genome assembly GCF_902859765.1 of Achromobacter pulmonis. GTDB lineage: Bacteria > Pseudomonadota > Gammaproteobacteria > Burkholderiales > Burkholderiaceae_B > Achromobacter > Achromobacter pulmonis. The sequence goes on along the minus strand of NZ_CADIJV010000005.1, from coordinate 166,587 downwards.
AACCTGCTCGGTGGCGAACTGGTCGATGCGGTTGCGCAGCGCGAGGCCGTCGGGCGTGAGCGACAGGCGCGACGCGCGCGCGTCGCCGCTGTCGCTTTCGCGCGCCACCAGGCCGGCCGCTTCGAGCTTGGCGACCTGGCGGCTGGTGTTGGACTTGTCCAGCCGCAGCACCAGGGCCAGGTCGCGCGCCTGGATACCGGGCTGCAGGCCGATCTCGATGATGGCGTGCACCGCCGACGGCGCCAGGTCGCTGCCGGCCAGGGATGGCCGCATGAAGCCCAGCTCGCGCACCAGTTTGCGCGAGAATTCCCGCAGGTCGCGGATGGTCTGTTCCCGGGATCGGGAAGGAAAGTCGATAAGATCCATGGTGTCGCGTCCTGAAGTTGCGGGTCGCAACCAATTTACTTGCGAATCGCAACCAACACAAGCCCTGGCCCATGAAAATTCAATTGCTGTCCGACCTGCACCTGGAATCCGATCCCACGTTCACCGCGCAGCCGGTGCCGGGCGCGGACCTGCTGGTGCTGGCCGGCGACATCGGCTCGTACCAGGCGCGCTCCCGGCTGACCACCGACGACTTCGGCCTGGGCCGCTACGCGCCGCGCAACGGCTGGCCGACGCCGGTGGTGTACGTGCCGGGCAACCATGAATACGACAACCTCGATTTCGACCAGACCCACGAGCGCCTGCAGGCGCTCTGCCACCAGTTGGAAATCCAGTGGCTGGAACGCGATACGCGGGTGATCGACGGCGTGCGCCTGGTGGGCACCACGCTGTGGACCGATTTCGACGCGCTGGCCGCGCCCGGCGACACGCTGACGCAAGTGCTGGCCAAGCGCGGCAAGGCTTTTCGCGCCGCCGACTTTTATCTGGAGAAAGCACAGATGCGGCGCCACGGCGCGGCCTTCATGGCCGAGCAGATGCGCGAACAGGGGCTGGCCTGTCAGGCCTGGCTGGAACAGGCGCTGCGCGTGCCGTTCGACGGCCCGACCCTGGCCATCACCCACTTCGCGCCGAGCCTGGCCAGCGCCGATCCGCGCTATGGCGTCACGGCGGGCACGGCGGGTTTCTGCAATGCACTGGACCACCTGCTGCCGCTGGCCGACCTGTGGATGCACGGCCACCTGCATTGCCCGCTCGATTACGTAAAGGATGGCTGCCGCGTGGTGGCCAATCCGCTGGGCTATGCCCGCAAGGGCGAGCAGGACGGCTTCCTGCCCGACGCGCTGTGGGAGGTGCCGGCCGCGTAACGCAGCGCCGCTCAGCGCGCGGCGGGCTCCAGTTCGGCCAGCACCTGCCGCGCGACCTCGTCGAGCGAACGCCGGTGGTCCATCGCCACGCGCTGCAATTGGTCGTGCGCGGCCTGTTCGCTCAGGCCGTGGCGGCTGACCAGCAGCCACTTGGCGCGCTCGATGCGGCGCCGCTCCTCCAGCGCGCCGCGAGCCAGCGCCAGCGCATCATCGGACTGGCGCAGGCGCTGCGCCTGCTCGCGCATCAGATCCAGGATGGAGCGCTCCATCGCTTCGCCCACGCCGTCCTGCGGCGGCACATCGAGAATGCGGCCCTGCAACTGGAACAGCATCGCCGGCGCCGCGTCGCTGGCGTGATCGGCAAAGCGGCTCAACAGTAGCCGGTGGTTGTCGAGTTCGGCGCGCGTCTCGACGATGCGGCGGTGGCATTGCAGCGTCAACGCCTCGGCCAGCAGGCTTTCGACCGCGCGCATGGCGTCGATGCGTTCGGTGCACAGGGCGAACCACAACTCGGCCAGGCCGGTGTCGACGCGCTCGGCGTCAGAGGTACGCAAGGCAATGTCGCGTAGCCGCTGCACCGGGGCGGCGCCCTGCTCCACCTGCTGCCAGGCCGCCAGCGCCTGCGGGTTGGCGTATTGGGCGAAGCTGTCGAAGCAACGCGCCTGCAGGTCCATCAGTTCGCGCACCCGGGCCTTCTGCGACTCGGTGAAGTAGCCGGCGGTATAGCCCGTGACGCCATAGGCACGCTCCTGGCCGCAGAGTTCCTTGCCTTGCATGAAATTCAGCAGGGCCACCAGCAGGCGCGTGACACCCGCGTCCAGCGAGGAATCGGCGGCCTCGAACACCAGCGCAAACAGGCTGGCGATGAGCCGCGTGAAAACCGCGCCCGCTTCCTCGGCCGCCACCCGCCGATCGCGGATGGCGCGGCGCGTGCGCGGCAGTTCGTCCAGCCGGTACAGGGCACACGCAACGCAATTGAGCAGGCGCGCCTTACCCGCGCTGCGGGTGGCGTCCGGTTCGAGCCGGTCGAGGAAGCGGCGCACCTCTTCCTCGACCGCGCAGGCATCGGAACTGAGGCCGGCCAGGGTCTGGCGCAACGTATCCTGGCCGCCCCGCAGGTACAGGTTGGACGAGCCGCGCTCTTTCTGCAGCACGTGCACCAGCTTGCTGACCAGGGTGGCCAGTTCGCAAGTGCCGGCCAGCGCCTCCAGCCCATGCAGTTCGCTGCGGCGGGCCGCCAGGAGGAAACGCAAGGTCGAAGGCATGGCGCGTGGCGACATCGCGGACATCCTCAACCCGCCGCCGGCGGCTGGACCTGCACCTTATCGCCGTGGAAACGCACCGGCCAGGCCCGCAGCGATTGTTCGGGATATTCGACACAGGCGCCGTCGCGCAGCCGGAAATGCTGCTTGTAGAGCGGCGAGGCCACCACCAGTTCGCCCGCCAGGTGGCCCACGATGCCGCGACCGATGACGTTAGCGCCCGATTTCGGATCGCGGTTGTCGAGAGCGTAGAGCGTGCCTTCAGCGGCGTCCGGCAGGTAGAACAGGGCCACCTGAAGACCGTCCACCAACGCCACCACGCCGGAATAGGCCACCAGGTCGTGGCGCGCGCAGGCGGGACGCCAGGCGGCAGGGGGCGCGGTGGCGGGCGTGTCGAGGACAGGCGGGGTGGCCAGGGCGGCATTCGGGCGCATCAGGCAAGCTCCTCGGCGATGGGAATCACGCGCGCGGCGGGCGCGGGCCGCGGCTGGCCCCGCTCCTGCACGAAGCGGATGTCCGGGTCCGCCGCCGCGCTGTTGACGAAAGTGCGGAAACGCTTGAGCTTTTCCGGATCGGACAGGGCATTGGCCCACTCGCATTCATAACGGTCCACCACCAGCTGCATCTGCGCCTCCAGCTCGGCGCCCAGCCCCAGGCTGTCGTCGATGACCACGGCTTTCAGGTAATCCAGGCCGCCTTCCAGCGACTCGCGCCAGACCGAGGTGCGCTGCAGCTTATCGGCGGTGCGGATGTAGAACATCAGCAGGCGATCGATATAGCGGATCAGCGTGGCGTCATCCAGATCCTGCGCGAACAGCTCGGCGTGGCGCGGCCGCATGCCGCCATTGCCGCACACGTACAGGTTCCAGCCGTTTTCGGTAGCGATGACGCCGATGTCCTTGCTCTGCGCCTCGGCGCATTCGCGGGTGCAGCCCGAGACCGCGAACTTGAGCTTGTGCGGCGCCCGCAGGCCCTTGTAGCGGTCTTCGATGCGCAGCGCCATGGCGACGCTGTCCTGCACGCCGTAGCGGCACCAGGTGCTGCCGACGCAGGACTTCACGGTGCGGGTGGACTTGCCGTAGGCGTGGCCGGTCTCGAAGCCGGCGGCGATCAGTTCGGCCCAGATGTCGGGCAGCTCGTGCAGCTGCGCGCCGAACAGGTCGATGCGCTGGCCGCCGGTGATCTTGGTGTAGAGCTTGTACTTCCTGGCCACGGCGCCGATCGCGATCAGGCCGTCGGGCGTGATCTCGCCGCCCGGGATGCGCGGCACCACCGAGTAGGTGCCGTTCTTCTGCATATTGGCCATGAAGGTGTCATTGGTGTCCTGCAGCGGCACCAGGTGCGGGTCCTGGATCGGCCGGTTCCAGCACGACGCCAGGATCGACGCCACCACCGGCTTGCACAGGTCGCAGCCGACCTGGCCGCGGCCGTGGCGCGCCAGCAGTTCCTCGAACGACTCGATGCCCTGCACCCGCACGATGGCGTAGAGCTCCTGGCGGGTATACGCGAAATGCTCGCACAGGCTTTTGTCGACCGCGATGCCGCGGCTGGCCAGTTCGTGTTCCACCACCTGCTTGAGCAGCGCGGCGCAGCCGCCGCAACCCGTGGCCGCCTTGGTGCAGGCCTTGACGCCGCCGACATCGGCGCAGCCGCCGTCCAGCGCCTCGCAGATGGCGGCCTTGCTGACGTTGTGGCATGAACAGATGGTGGCGGTGGCCGGCAACGCGTCGGCGCCCAGCGCGGGCGCGGCCTGGCCGGCGGGCAGGATCAGGCTGGCCGGGTCGGCCGGCGGTGCGATGCCGTTCTGCGCGTACTGCAGCAGCGTGTCGTAGTAGCGGTTGTCGCCCACCAGCACCGCGCCCAGCACGCGCTTGCCGTCGGCCGACACCACCAGGCGGCGGTACGAGGCGCCGGCCTCATCGATGTAGCGATAGCTGCGCGCGCCCGGCGTGGCGCCGTGGGCATCGCCGATCGATCCGACGTCCACCCCCAGCAGCTTGAGCTTGGTCGACATGTCGGCGCCAGCGAACGGCGCGCTTTCCTGGCCACAGAGGTCGGCGGCGGCCACCCGCGCCATCTGGTAGCCGGGCGCGACCAGCCCGAAGATGGCGCCGTCGAACGCGGCGCACTCGCCGATCGCGTAGATCGATGCATCGCTGCTGCGGCAATGGCCATCGACAGCGACGCCGCCGCGCTCGGCCACGGTCAGTCCCGCCTGGCGCGCCAGGCCGTCGCGCGGGCGGATGCCTGCCGAGAACACGACCAGATCGGTCTCCAGCGGCGCGCCCTCGGCGAAGCGCATGCGGTAGCGGTACTGCGTGCCGTCCTTGATTTCCTGCGTGGCGCGCGCCACGTGCACGCCCACGCCCAGCGCTTCGATGCGCGCCTTGAGCGCGGCGCCGCCGGCCTCGTCCAATTGCACCGGCATCAGGCGCGGCGCGAACTCGACCACGTGCGCTTCCAGCCCGAGCGACTTGAGCGCGTTGGCGGCCTCCAGGCCCAGCAGCCCGCCGCCGACCACCACACCGCGCCGGGCGCCGTCGGCGGCCGCGCGGATCTGGTCCAGATCATCCAGCGTGCGGTACACCAGGCGCGACGCGCCTTCGGCGCCGGCGATCGGCGGCACGAAGGGATAGGAGCCGGTGGCCAGCACCAGCTTGTCGTAACCATGGCTGCCGTCCGCCGTCACCACCTGCCGCGCCTGGCGGTCGATGCGCAGCACCGGCGTGCCCAGCCGCAACGTCAGGCCCGGCCGTTCATAGAACGCGGCCTCGCTCATGGCCATCGATTCGGCGTCGCGCCCGCCGATGTACTCGGACAGGTGTACGCGATCGTAGGCCCGCCGGGTCTCTTCGCCGAGCACCAGGATGCGGTAGCGCGCCAGCGCGCCGCGCTCGATCAGTTGCTCGACGCAGTGATGGCCGACCATGCCGTTGCCGATGACGATCAGGGTCTGCATGGGAGTCGTGGAGGTCGCTGTATTCATGGGTCCATCCAGGCGGAGCCGTTCGGTTTCCAAAAAGACAAACGGCGCCCGGGACTGTTGGGTCCGGGCGCCGTTGCCTGCAATGCTTGCGTTGTCTGGCCGGACACGGGCCCGGTATGGCAATCAAAGCAATAAGCGTGCCATCCCGGCGGCGCCCGCGCGGCGCCGCGCCGCCACCCCCGCCGCGCACCCAAACGGTTCCGCGCCGCACCAACCCGGTGCGGCCGCGCACCACCGCGCACGCCGCCGCTCCCCATGCCCCGCTGCCCGCCCGTGGCAAGCGATTGGCATGGAACTTGCATCGACGGGGTATCGACCCGGCGCTGCCGGGAAACCAGGGCAATGGCGCCCTGCCCGCCCGGCCCGCTGGCCGCGCAGGCAGGGCGCCTTTCTTTTTTGGAGCCGAGCATGAGCGGCACCCCGCGCACCGTCGACACCGTCTGCCCCTACTGTGGCGTGGGCTGCGGCATGACCCTGCACGTGGAACGGGAGCAGGTGGTGAAAATCACCGGCAACCGCGACCATCCCAGCAACTTCGGCCGCCTGTGCACCAAGGGGTCCTCGGCCCACATCGCCCTGCGCCAGTCGGGCCGGCTGGAACACGCCTACGTGCGCGCCCGCCGTGGACAGGATCTGGCGCCGCGGCCGATGGCGGACACCCTGCGCGACACCGCCACGCGGTTGCGCGCCATCATCGATGCGCATGGCCCAGACGCGGTGTCGCTGTACGTGTCGGGACAGATGTCGATCGAGGCCCAATACCTGGCCAACAAACTGGCCAAGGGCTTCATCGGCACCAACAACATCGAATCGAATTCGCGCCTGTGCATGGCCAGCGCCAGCAGCGGCTACAAACTGTCGCTGGGCGCCGACGGGCCGCCTGGATCTTACGAGGACATCGACCGCGCCGATCTGTTCCTGGTGATCGGCGCCAACATGGCGGATTGCCATCCGATCCTGTACCTGCGCATGATGGAACGGGTCAAGGCCGGCGCGCGCCTGATCGTGGTCGACCCGCGCCGCACCACCACCGCCGAGAAAGCGCATTTGCACCTGGCGATCCGTCCGGGCACCGACCTGGCGCTGCTCAATGGCCTGCTGCACCTGCTGCACGCGGCGGGCAAGACCGATGCGGCCTTCATCGCCACCCACACCGACGGCTGGGAGGCGATGCCGGACTTCCTGCGCGACTATGCGCCCGAGCGGGTCGAGACGCTGACCGGTATTCCCGCCGCGCAATTGCGCCACGCCGCCGACTGGATCGGCGCGGCGCCCGAATGGATGAGCTGCTGGACCATGGGGCTGAACCAGAGCACCCACGGCACCTGGAATACCAACGCGCTGTGCAACCTGCACCTGGCCACCGGCCGCATCTGCCGGCCCGGCAGCGGGCCGTTCTCGCTGACCGGCCAGCCCAACGCCATGGGCGGGCGCGAGATGGGCTACATGGGCGCCGGCCTGCCGGGCCAGCGCAGCGTGCTGTCGGCCTCGGATCGCGCCTTTGTCGAGGCACGCTGGGGCGTGCCCGCCGGCACGCTGCCTACGCGGCTCGGGCAAGGCACCATCGACCTGTTCCAACGCATGGCCGCGGGCGAGGTCAAGGCCTGCTGGATCATCTGCACCAACCCGGTGGCCAGCGTGGCCAACCGCGCCAACATCGTGGCCGGGCTGCGGGCGGCGGAACTGGTGATCGCGCAGGACGCCTACCTGGATACCGAGACCAACCGCTACGCCGACATCCTGCTGCCCGGCGCGCTGTGGGCCGAGGCCGAGGGCGTGATGATCAATTCCGAACGCACCCTGACGCTGATGCCGCAAGCCGTGCCGCCGCCCGGCGACGCCCTGCCCGACTGGCGCATCATCGCCACCGTGGCCTGCGAGATGGGCTACGGCCACGCGTTCCAGTACGCCAGCGCGGCCGAGGTGTTCGATGAGATCGCCGGCTTCTCCAACCCCGCCACCGGCTACGACCTGCGCGGCGCCAGCCATGCGCGGCTGCGCGAGACGCCGCTGCAATGGCCCTGCGCGCGCGCCGACGGCCCGGAGCGCAATCCGATCCGCTATCTCAACGACGGCATCAGCCAGCCATCGCTCCTGGCGGACGACGGCGCCCGCCCGCGCCTGGTGTTCGCCACCGCCAACGGTCGCGCGCAGTTCCATGCGCGGCCGCACGGGGATCCGGCCGAGCTGCCCGATGCCGACTACCCCATGGTGCTCAACACGGGGCGGCTGCAGCATCAGTGGCATACGCTGACCAAGACCGGCAAGGTGCCGATGCTGAACAAGCTCAATCCCGCGCCGTTCGTGGAGATCCACCCCGACGACGCGGCCACGCTCGGCGTCGGCGCCGGCGACAGCGTCGAGATCCGCTCGCGCCGCGGCCGCGCGGTGTTGCCCGCCGTCGTCACCGACCGGGTGCGGCCCGGCAACTGCTTCGCGCCCATGCACTGGAACGACGTGTATGGCGATGAACTCTGCATCAACGCCGTCACCAGCGACGCCATCGATCCGCTATCGCAACAGCCGGAGCTGAAGTTCTGCGCGGTTGCGCTGTGCCGCGTGCAGGCGCCTGTGACGGCCGCCCCCTTGCCCGCCGACACGGCCCCGCTGCCGGTCGCCGCATTGGCTGGCGCGACAGCGCCGGCCGAGGCCATGGCCGCCGTGCTGGGCCTGGCGGGCGGCGAGCCGCCCGCGCTGGATACGCGCCAACGCCATTACCTGTCGGGCTTTCTTGGCGGCTTGCGGCAGGCCGGCGGCGCGTCCGGCGTACCCGAACTGCCCGTCCATGCGCCTTTCGACGACGCCACCCGCCTGTGGTTGAACGGCCCGCTGCATGGCCTTTACAGCCGCGCGCCGATGCACGCCGCGTCGGCGATCACCGCGGCCGCCGGCTCCGAGGAAAGCGCCGTCCGCATCATCGGCCCGCGTCCGCGCGTGACACTGCTGTGGGCCTCGCAGACCGGCAATGCCGAGTCGCTGGTGGAACGCAGCGCCAGCGCGCTGGCCGCGGCCGGATTCGAATTGCGCACCGCCTGCATGGCCGACCGTGCGCTCGATGCCCTGGCTCGCGCGCAGTACCTGCTGCTGATCACCAGCACCTTCGGCGATGGCGACGCGCCGGACAACGGCCAGGACCTGTGGCGCGCCCTGTCGGCCGCCGATGCGCCGCGGCTGGCGTCGCTGCGCTATGCGGTGCTGGCGCTGGGCGACAGCAACTATGACGCTTTCTGCGGCCACGGTCGCCGGCTCGACCAGCGGCTGGCGCAACTGGGCGCGCAGCCCTTGTTGGCGCGGGTCGATTGCGGTACGGACTACGAAGCGCTGGCCGACGCCTGGCTGGAAAGCGTCATCGCCGCCATCCATGCGGCCGAGGCGGAACAACATGGCCATCCGGCCGGTGGCCGGATGCCGGACGACATCGCGGCGGCGCTGGCGGCCGACACCCCGTCCCCCGTGGTGGTCGGCCTCGCGCCGCCCGAGCCGCTCGCCCCGCCGGCCGGTGCGCGCCCCGCGCCCCCGTCCCGGACGCGGCCGGCCCCCGCGCGCCTGATCGGCAACCAGCGGCTGAACGCCAGCGGCGACAAGGACACGCGCGCGCTGGCGCTGGACATCGCCGGCACGGGACTGGACTACGAGGCCGGCGACGCCCTGGGCGTATGGCCGGTGAACTGTCCCGAGCTGGTGGAGGAACTGCTGGCGCAGACCGGCCTGTCGGGCGATGCCGTGGCCAGCGTGCCGGGCGTCGGCGACATGCCGCTGGCCCGGGCGCTGTCCGCGCATTACGAAATCGCGCGCCCCGCGCCCGCCACGCTGGCGCTGATCGCGGAACACGCGTGCGACTCCGGCCTGCGACAGTTGCTGGCCGAGGAGCGCCGCGCCGACCTGCGGCAATGGCTGTGGGGCAAGCAGCTGGCCGATGTGCTGCACGCGTTCCCCGTGGCGCTGCCCGCACAGGCCTGGCTGGACGCGCTCAAGCGCATGCAGCCGCGCCTCTACTCCATTGCCTCCAGCCCCAAAGCGCATCCCGACGCGGTCCACCTGACGGTTTCCGCCGTGCGCTACGACAACGGCAGACGGCAACGCAAGGGCGTCTCGTCAACATTCCTGGCCGACCGCGCCGGCGAGGCCGACGTGCCTGTCTTCGTGCAGCAAGCCAGCCATTTCCGTCCGCCGCGTCAGGGCGACACGCCGATGATCATGGTGGGCCCCGGCACCGGCGTGGCGCCGTTCCGCGCCTTCCTGCAGGAACGGCGGGCGCGCGGCGACCGCGGCCGCAACTGGCTGTTTTTCGGCGAACGGCACGCGGCCAGCGATTTCTACTATCGCGACGAACTGCAGGCGCTGCGCGACGACGGCCTGCTGACGCGGCTGGACCTGGCGTTCTCGCGCGATCAGGCCGCCAAGGTGTATGTGCAGGATCGCATGCGCGAACAAGGCGCGCGGCTATGGGCGTGGCTGGCGGATGGCGCGCATTTTTACGTCTGCGGCGATGCCGGCCGCATGGCGCGGGATGTGGACGCCATGCTCAGGCAGGTGGTGGCGGAACACGGCGGCATGGATGCCGATGCGGCGGCCGCCTACGTGGCGCGCATGGCCGCCGACAAGCGCTATGTGCGCGATGTGTACTGAGCGGCGCGAGCGCAAGACAGGCGCGGCCGCCAGGCGGGCCGGATGGACCGCCTGGCATCGGCGGCGCTCAGGGCGCCGGGTTCGGGTGGCGCGCGTGGATCTGCTCGATGGCCTGCAGCACGTCTGCCGGCAGTTCGACGTCGACGCTGTCGATGTTTTCCTTCAACTGCTGCAGATTGGTCGCGCCGATCAGGTTGCTGGTGACGAACGGGCGCTGGTTGACCCAGGCCAGCGCCAGGTGGGTCGGCGAGATGCCGTGCTGGCGCGCCAGTTCGACGTACGCGCGGGTGGCGGCTTCGGCCTGCGGGTTGCTGTAACGGGTGAAGCGCGTGTACAGCGTCAGGCGGGCATTAGCCGGGCGGGCGCCGTCGAGGTACTTGCCGCAAAGCATGCCCATGGCCAGCGGCGAATAGGCCAGCAGTCCCACGCCTTCGTGGTGGGTGAATTCCGACAGGCCGATCTCGTAGACACGGTTCAGCAGGCTGTAGGCGTTCTGGATCGAGGCGATGCGCGGCAGGCCGAGGTTGTCGGAAGCCTTCAGGAACTGCGCCACGCCCCAGGGCGTTTCGTTGGAGACGCCGACGTGGCGCACCTTGCCGGCGCGCACGAAGTCCTGCAGCACCGACAGGGTTTCCTCGATGGGCACGGTGTGCTCGTCCTTGACCCACGGATACGACAGCTGGCCGAAGGTGGCCGTGGTGCGGTCGGGCCAGTGCAACTGGTACAGGTCCAGGTAATCGGTCTGCAGGCGCTTGAGGCTGGCGTCCAGCGCCTCGGTCAGGTTTTTGCGGTCCAGGAAGGTCTTGCCGTCGCGGATGTGGCCGGGGCGCTTGGGGTCGCGCACCGGACCGGCCACCTTGCTGGCCAGCACGATGTCGTGGCGGCGCTTGCCGCGCGCCAGCCAGGTGCCGATATAGGTTTCGGTCAGGCCCTGGGTTTCGGCCTTGGGCGGCACCGGATACATTTCGGCCACGTCGACCAGGTTGACGCCGCGCTCCAGCGCGTAGTCCAACTGCTGGTGGGCCTCGGCCTCGGTGTTCTGCTCGCCCCAGGTCATGGTGCCCAGGCCGATCAGGCTGACGTCCAGGTCGGTACGGCCGAGTTTGCGGTATTTCAAGTTCTGCTCCGTGCGGAATCTCTGAAGGAAGCAATTACCTTACCGCAACTCGGTTGGCGTTTTGCTGACGGGGCCGCGCGGTTGGCCCACGCCGTGGACAGCCTGCCCCGTTCAAGCCGCGCCGGCCCGGTTTCGCCCCCAGGGCCGGGCGCCGCTGACGCCGAGCCCCTGTCTCAGTCCCAGGCCGCCGCCAGGCCCGCCGGGTCGACCTCGCGGCCATTGCGTTCGAGCGCGGCGATCTGCGCCATATCGGCCTCGGTCAGGCGCAGGTCGCGGGCCAGCAGGTTGCTCGCCAGGTTCTCGCGCCTGGTCGACGACGGAATCACGGCGAAGCCGCGCAGCAGCGCCCAGGCCAGGGCCACCTGCGCCGGCGTGGCGGCATGGCGCTGCGCGATCTGGCCGATCACCGGGTCCTTGAGCACCTTGCCGTAGGCCAGCGTCATGTAGGAGGTGACGGGAATGCCCTGCTCATTCAGGAAGTCCACCAGCTTCGCGTTCTGCAGATACGGGCTCAACTCGATCTGATTGGTAGCGATCGCATCCTTGCCAACGGCGGCGATGGCCTCGCGGGTTTCGGCGATGGGGAAATTGGAAATGCCGATCCGGCGCGTCAGGCCCTGTTCGCGCGCGTCCATCAAACCGGCCATCATCTCGGCGATGGCAACGCCGTTGCCGGGCGCGGGCCAGTGGATCAGGGTCAGGTCGACGTAGTCGGTGCGCAACTTGGCCAGGCTGTCCTTCAGGCTCGGCGCGAGTCTGGCGCGGCCGTAGTTCGGCACCCAGATCTTGGTGGTCAGGAACAGCTCGCCGCGGGCGACGCCGCTGGCCTCGATGGCCTGGCCGACCTCGGCCTCGTTTTCATAGATCTGCGCGGTGTCGACGGCGCGGTAGCCGACCGCCAGCGCGTTGCGCACGGAATCGATGACGACCTGGCCCTGCAGGCGGAACGTGCCGACGCCAAAAGACGGAATGCTCATGTAAAACTCGCGGAAAGTGTTGGAATGCGCTCAGTGTGCCCGCGCAATACTTGCGGAATAAGCCCTATATTGGCGAAATACTTTTGATATGACGTCAAAGATGAAGACAACCCTCGACGAAATGCAGGTGTTCATCGCCATCGTGGACTGCGGCTCGATCACCGCCGCCGCCGATGCGCTGCAGCAGACCATTTCCGCCACCAGCCGCACCATGACGCGGCTGGAGGAAAAGCTGCAGACCACGCTGATGCGCCGCACCACCCGGCGGCTGGAACTGACCGAGGAAGGCAGCGCCTACCTGGAGCAGGCCCGCAAGATCATCGCCGCGGTCGAAGAGACCGAGGAACAGATGCGCGCGCGCCGCAACCAGCCAGCCGGACGCCTGCGGGTCGACGCCGCCTCGCCCTTCATGCTGCATGTGATCGTGCCGCTGGTGCCGGGCTACCGCCAGCGCTATCCCAAGGTCGAACTGGAGTTGAACAGCAACGAAGGCAACATCGACCTGCTGGAGCGCCGCACTGATCTGGCGCTGCGCATCGGCAACCTGAAGGACTCGTCGCTGCATGCCGTGCCGATCGGCCGCAGCCGCGTGCGGGTGCTGGCCAGCCCCGGCTACCTGGCGGCGCACGGCACGCCGCGGCGCGTGGCCGACCTGAGCGCACACACCCTGCTGGGATTCTCGCAGCTGGAATCGCTGAACGAATGGCCGCTGGCGGACGCCGATGGCCAGCCGCTGCACATCCAGCCGGCGCTGCGCGCGTTCAACGGCGAGACCCTGCGGCAACTGGCGCTGAATGACGCCGGCATCGTCTGCCTGTCGGACTTCATGACGCGCGCCGACCGCCAGTCCGGCGCCCTGCGCCAGCTGTTCCCGCGCCAGACGCTGGACGTGCGCCAGCCGGTCAATGCGGTGTACTACCGCAACACCGCGATCTCGTCGCGCATCAAGTCGTTCATCGACTACCTGGTCGAGGCGCTGGGGCCGCGCGGTTTCGACGAATGAACAAGCACCGGCAAGAGGCGCGGCGGCCGCTGCGGCATAATGGCTGCCTGAACCGCAACACCCCGCAATCCCCATGAAAAGCAGCTCCCGAGGCGGGCTCGTCTATTCCACCGACGGTGGCCAGATGTGCCCGCAATGCCGCCAACCGCTCGCCGCTTGCCAATGCAAGGTGGCGGCACGGCCCATGCCGCCCGCCGGCGCCACGCGCGTCTCGCGCGAAACCAAGGGGCGCGGCGGCAAGGCCGTGACCGTGGTCAAGGGGCTGCCGCTGGACGACGACGCGCTGGCCGCGCTGGGCAAGCAGTTGCGCACCGCCTGCGGCTCCGGCGGCACCGTCAAGGACGGCGTCATCGAAGTGCAGGGCGATCACTGCGACCGCATCCTGGCCGCGCTCGAAAAACTCGGCTATCGCGCCAAGCGCGCCGGAGGTTGACCGCCATGATCCTGGACCCCGCCAGCGTCGACAGCTGGCACGCCCACGTCTATTTCAACGCCGACAGCCGCGATGCGGCCTGGGCGCTGCGCGACCGGATCATCGCCGCGTTCGGCGACAGCCTCCAGATGGGCCGCTTTCACGAACGTCCGGTCGGCCCGCATCCGCAATGGAGCTACCAGCTCGCCTTCGCGCCAGCCGCGCTGCCGCGCGTGCTCACCTGGCTGACGCTGAACCATGGCGCGCTGGACGTGTTCCTGCATCCCAATACCGGCGAATCGCTGCGTGACCACCGCGACTGCGCGGTATGGATCGGCCACAGCCACGCGCTCAACCTGGCCGCGCTGGGGGGCTGACGCCCCCTTCCCGCTCAGGCTGCCAGCGCGACCCTGGCCGGGGCAACCGCCAGCGCGTCTTCCCGCAGTTTGAACAGCGCCACCGTGCCCGCCAGCACGCCGGCCTGGTCGCTCAGCATGGCCGAGGCCGCGGCCGACTGCTCCACCAGGGCGGCATTCTGCTGCGTGGCCTGGTCCATCTCGGAAACGCTGCGGTCGATCTGGCTGATGCCCACGCTCTGCTCGGCCATGGCCCCGTGGATTTCGCTGACGAGCTTCTGCACGCGCGATACGCCTTCGACGATTTCCTGCATCGTCGAACCCGCGGCCTGCACCCGTTCGGCGCCGCTGCGCACGTTCTGCACCGACGCCTGGATCAGCGTACGGATTTCCTGTGCCGAGGCGGCGCTGCGCTGCGCCAGCGTGCGCACCTCGCCGGCCACCACGGCGAAGCCGCGGCCCTGCTCGCCGGCGCGTGCCGCTTCCACCGCCGCGTTCAGCGCCAGGATGTTGGTCTGGAAGGCGATGCCGTCGATGACGCTGATGATTTCGGTGATGCGTTCGGACGACTGCGCGATCGCGCCCATGGTGCTCACGGCATCGGTCACCACCTGGCCGCCGCGCTCGGCCGCCTGGCTGGCTTCGGTGGCCAGGCGGGTAGCGTGCTCGGCGGCTTCCTCGGTCTGGCGCACGCTGGAAGTCAGCTCGGTCAGCGCCGACGAGGTTTCCTGCAGCGAGCCGGCCGAGATCTCGGTGCGCTGCGACAGGTCGCGGTTGCCCATTTCGATCTCGCGCGTGGCCGAGGTCATGGAATGCACGCCGCTGCGCACGTCCAGCATGACATCGCTGATCTTGTCGACAAACGCATTGAACGACGACGAAATCTGCGCCACTTCATCGTGGCCCACTACCGCCAGCCGCTGCGTCATGTCGCCGTTGCCCGAACCGATGGTGTCCATGGCGTCGCGCACCGCCGACAGGCGCTTGAACGCGCGCGAGGTGACCACGCTGGCCAGCAACACCGCGACCAGCGTCAGCACCACCATCGAAACCAGCGTGGCGTTGAACACCTGCGACAGGCCGGCGGTGGCCTCGGCCTGATCCAGCGCGATCACCAGGAACCAGTCGGTGCCCGGCACGCGGCGCGCCTTGAGCAGCTTGGGCACGCCGCCCAGCGTCAGCGCAACCGGCGCGGCGCCATCGCGCGCCATGTCGGCCAGCACCGCCGGCGTGAGGCCGGCGGCCACCTCGGTCGACGGTTTGAGCGCCAGCTTGTCGTCGACGTGCGAGATCACCTGGCCGTCGCTGGCCAACACGAACGCGGTGCTGGAAGGCGTGGGGCGGATGGCCTTGATGATGTCCTTGATGCCGTCCAGCGCCACCGCGCCGCTGACCACGCCGGTGGTCTGGCCGTCGCGCACGATCGGCGCGGTGAAGGCCACGTACGGCTTGCCGGTGCCCGAATCGCCATAGGGCTTGGTCACGGTCAGCTTGCCGGCCGCCACCGCGCTCTTGTACCAGGGGCGCGCGGTGGGGTCGTAGCCGGCGGGAGTTTGCGCGGTCGAGAAAAAGCTCTTGTCGCTCCAGCCAATGCTGGTGATGGGAAAGCCGTTGGTTTCGCCCATGAGCCGGGTCAGGCCGCGCGGATCGCCTTTCTCGACCACCGCCGCGGTCGCGGCAACCGCCTGGGCCTTGTCGGCCGACCAACGGTCAATAGCGCTGGCGTTGCCGGAAGCGATGGCGTCGAGGTCGGCGGAGATGGTTGCCATCATGTTGTCGCGCACAATGTGGTAGATGCCGATGCCCGAGAGCACCAGCGCGCCGATAACGGTGAAACAGGTGATCAACAGGATCCGGTTGCGCAACGAGGTGATTTTCATGCTTGTCTTCTTACTGCAGCTGCCCATGCCGGAGGGCACGGGTATCCAGGTACGCGGCGCACGGTGGCGTCCACGCCACCCTGGCTTACGGCAATACGGCAAGGGACTTTAGGGCCTGGACACGACCACGGCCCGCGCCCGCCCAAGGGATGTGGCGTTGTCATGCCGGCAAGGCATAATGGGGAACAATTCCGTCCCCCCTCGGGGCCCGGGATGCCAGGACATCCCGGAAAGGCCCGCAACCGGCATCGCCATGCCAACGCCTGCCTGGGAGCTTTCGTTGGACCCCATACTCGCCGAACTGTCGACATCGCTGCAGGCCGCCCGATCGGTCGAGCAACTCACGCGCCCGCTCCTGGACATGCTCGGCGCCGTGACCGGCCTGGAGTCCACTTATCTGACGTCGATCGATCCGCACGGTCAGCTGCAGCACGTGCGCTATGCGCGCAATACCGGCGCGCTGCAGATTCCGGAGGGCCTGTCGGTGCCGTGGCCGGACACGCTGTGCAAGCGCGCGCTGGACGAGGGCCGCATGACGACCAGCGACGTCAGCGCTTGCTGGCCCGATGCCGACGCCGCCCGCCAGCTGGGTATCCGGACCTACGTCAGCGCCCCGATCCGCACCGACGATGGCCAATTGCTGGGCACCCTGTGCGGCGCCAGCGCCAGCCGGCAGCCGGTCGCGCCGCAGACCGAGTCGATCCTGCGACTATTCTGTAACGTGATCGCCAGCTTCCTCGAACGCGAGCTGTTGGTGGCGCAGTTGCGCGACGCCAACGCCAAGCTGCTGGCCTTCGCCCTGACCGACCCGCTGACCGGCCTGCCCAACCGCCGCGCCCTGTACGAAGAACTGGAGCGCTTGCGCGGCCGCGCCCTGCGCGACGGCGGCAGCGTGCTGGTGGGCGTGGTCGACCTGGACGGCTTCAAGGGCATCAACGATACCCATGGCCATCAGCAGGGCGACGTGTTCCTGCAGGAAGTCGGGCGGCGCCTGGCGATGGCCGTGCGCGCCTCCGACATGGTGGGCCGGCTGGGCGGCGATGAATTCGTGCTGATCGGGCCGGGCCCGGCGCTGGCGCGCGGCGACGCGGCACCGGGGCACGAGGCCGAGCGCGGCGATGCCGAGGAAGCCGCCCGCTCGCTGGAAGACCGTGTCGCCGCGGCCACCGCCGGCCGCTACCCGCTCGGCGACGGCCTCCTGCCCTACGAAGGCGCCAGCGTTGGTGTGGTGGCGCTGGATCCGCGCGGCCTGTCGGCGCAAGAAGCGGTACGGCAGGCCGACGCCCGCATGTACGAGGTCAAGCATGCGCGCAAGGCGGCCCGCACCATTCATTGAGGCGCGGCCCCTTCCGCCGGGACAAGGCTTGCACAACACATAAGTCCTTGCTAATGTGTCGTCATGATCGAAAACGACCTCTTCAAGGCGCTGGCCGACCCGACGCGCCGCGCCATCTTCGACAAGCTGGCGCTGGGCGCCATGAACGCCAGCGCCTTGCGGGCAGGCCTGGACATCAGCCAACCCGCGGTCTCGCAGCACCTGGCGGTGCTGCGCCAGGCACGCCTGGTGCGCGAGGAACGCCAGGGACGCTACGTCAATTACGAAGTCGATCCGGATGGCCTGGCGCTGCTCGCCGGCTGGCTCTCCAAGTACCGCGCCTACTGGCCGGCGCGCGTTGACGCCCTGAAGACGCTGCTCAAGGACATGGACCAATGACCCCCACGGACAACACCCCGCAGGACCCGGCCCTGGTGCTCGATTACGAACTGGACGCGCCGCCCGAGAAAGTCTGGCGCGCGCTCAGCATCCCCGCCCTGCGCGACCAGTGGCTGCCGGACAGCGCGCTGGCCGACCCCGAGCCACTGGCCGCCACGCCTGGCGTCGAGGTGTGCTATCGCATGCGCGAAACGCTGCCGCCCTGCCTGGCCAGCGTCGTCACCTTCCAGCTCAGCCCCACCGCCGACGGCGGCACGCGGCTCACCATCACCCATACGCCCGGCGATGCGCGCCTGACGCAGCCGCTGCCGCAGGCCGCCAATGATGCCTGGGCCGGCTTCAAGCTCGCCGCCTGACGCCGCCCCTTCCTTTTCACGCAAGACAGGAGTTCGCTCATGAGCGAAACGATGCAGCTCGTCCCGATGGTGGTGGAACAATCCGGCCGCGGGGAACGTTCGTTCGATATCTATTCGCGCCTGCTGCGCGAACGCATCATCTTCCTGAGCGGCGAGGTCAACGACGCGGTATCGGCGCTGGTATGCGCGCAACTGCTGTTCCTGGAAGCCGAGAACCCGGGCAAGCCGATCCACCTGTACATCAACTCGCCCGGCGGTGTCATCACCAGCGGACTGGCCATGTACGACACCATGCAATTCATCAAGTCGCCGGTGCACACGCTGTGCATGGGCACGGCGCGCTCGATGGGCTCGTTCCTGCTGATGGCCGGCGAACCCGGCCAGCGCGCCGCGCTGGCCAATGCCAGCCTGCATGTGCACCAGCCGCTGGGCGGATTCCAGGGGCAGGCCTCGGACATGCTGATCCACGCCGAGGAAATGCAGCGCACCAAGCAGCGCATCATCCGCCTGTATGCGGCGCATTGCGGCCGCAGCTACGAGGACGTTGAGCGCAGCCTCGATCGCGACCGCTACATGACGGCCGAGGAGGCGGTGGCGTGGGGCCTGATCGACCACGTCATGGACGCGCGCTCGGCCGGTTTCTGAGGCGGCGGCGCGTCACGCGCCGGCCACGAGCCGCTGGTGGCGCGCGCGCAGCACGCCATTGGCCAACGCCCCCAGCGCCAGCAAGACCGCGGTGCCCAGGAACACGGCCGGCATGCCGAAATGGCCGCCGACGAATCCCCCCAGCAGCGGCCCCGCCACCTGGCCCACGTACTGCGCGGAAATCGACATGCCCAGCACGTTGCCGCCGACGCCGTCCGGCACGTTGTGGCGGATCACGCTGGTCACGCACGGCAGCAGTCCGCCCAACGCCAGGCCCATCAGGAAACGCAACGCCACCAGTTGCCAGCCGGCGCTGACGAAGGCTTGCGGAACCAGCAGCAGCGCGGCCACCGCCAGCGCGCCGATGATCACGGTCCAATGGCCGACACGGTCGGCCAGGCGGCCCAGGCGCGACGCCGACAGGATCGCGCCCAGCGCCGCCGCCGACATCACCACGCCGGACACCAGCGTGACGCGGGCCGGATCCTCCACCAATTGCCCCACGTACACGGTGATGATGGGCTCGATCGACATGGTGGCGAACATCAGCAGCATGCCGGTCGCCAGCATCGCGGCCACCGGCCGCTTGTCGGGAATCTGCGCCCAGCCGCCCTGCCGCTTGCCTTCCTGGCGCGCGGGCCGCGCCGCGCGCGGCATTTCCTTGATCAGGAACACGGTGGCCAGGAACGCCAGGAAAATCACGCCGCCCGCCAGCAGGAAGGTCGCGCGGATGCCGATCAGCGGCGGCAGCGCGCCGCCGATCAGCGGCCCCACCAGATTGCCCGCCATGATGCCGGTCGACAGCACGCCCAGCGCCCAACCCGAGCGCGCCTTGGGCGCCTGCATCGCCACCAGGATGGTCGAGCCCGATGCATAACCGCCGGCCAGCCCGACCAGCAGCCGCAGCAGCACCAGTTGCCACACGCTCTGCACCATGCCGGTCAGCGACATGCAGATCGCCATGCCGAACGAGGCGCGCACCAGCATCAGCTTGCGCCCATAGCGGTCGCCCAGCCGGCCCCACAACGGCGCGACCAGCGCCGCGGCGAAGAAGGTGGCGCCGTAGGCCACGCCCGACCATTGCACGATGGCCGCATGGCCCTGCACGCCCAACTCTTCCACATACAGCGGCAGAAACGGCAGCAGCAGCGTCATCGCCACGATGGTGCTGAACGAGCCGGCGAAACAGACCGCCAGATTGCGGCGCCAGTGGATGTTATGGGCCGGAGCGGCCGCGTCGGCGTCGGTGGAAATGGGTGCGGTCATGGAACAAGGGCCTTGTGGCGATCGGGCGGGAATATGCGGAACCGGAATTGTTGCCAGCCAGGTCCCGCGCAGCAAGGCCAGCCGCGATACCGGTATTGCGGCTACCCCCCACAGACTGGCCGCGCCGTGGCGTGGCGGCCCTGGCCGCGCTATTGCGCCGCGCCGCGCAGCCACGCCTTGGGCGTGGCGCCGCGATGCGCCTTGAAGGCCTTGATGAAATGGCTGAGGCTGGAAAAGCCGATGCGGTAGGCGGTTTCGGTGACCGAGCAGCCGCGCCGCAACAGGCCGGCGGCGGCGTCCATCCTGGCTTGCAGCAGGCAGCCATGCACCGACTGGCCGTACAGCGACATGAAGCCGGCTTGCAGGCGCTTTTCGCTCAGGCCCACCGCCCGCGCCAGTTGGCGCACGCTGCCGCAATCGGCGTAGTCGCGCTGGATGCGGCGGTGCGCCTCCGCCAGCCGCTCGCGGTCCGCCGGCGGCGGCAGGTCGGCCGCGCCGCGTCCGGCCAGGTGCGCCAGGGTCAAGGCCAGGGCTTCCTGGGCCTTGCCTTGCAGATAAAGGTCGGCGATCTCGCCGCGGTCCTGGTTCCAGGCCAGGATCTCGCTGGCCACGCGGGCCAGGCCCGGCCACAGCGGCAACATCGCCAGCTGCGCATCGCGCGCCGGCACGCTGCCGTCGGCGGCGAAAGCGGAGGCCGGCACCTGCCGCAAGGTGCGCCGCCACAGGGCGCGCACGGCCTCGTTGAAAAAGCGGATGTCGACCGCGCGGATGGTGTGCCGCCCTTTGAATTCGTCCCAGCCCGGCACCGGCTCGGCCGTGCCGTGCAGGATCACGCTGCCAGGCCGAATGCGCAGGGCCGCGCCGCCCTCGAAACCCACGCCGAACTGCCCCTCGAGCACGATCGCGATACCGACGCTGGATTCGGCCGCGCCGCTGGCAGCCCAGTCGGACTCGGGCCGGCCATCGAGGCAGCCGATCGAGATCCCGCCCGGCAACTCGTGCTGGGTGCGGATCCTGAGCCAATCGGGCGGCAGCAGGCGCAGCAGGTCCTGCGCGGTCAGGGGCGCGCCGCGGTCAGGGGCAAGACGAGGCTGAGAGGCCATTTTGTTCCAATTCCGCAATTTCCGGCGCGGATTCGCTAGCGCAACCGCCGCTCGGCCGGGATGATAACAATTTTCATCCTCATCTTTCCTTTTCATGTCCCATTTGCCAGCCCCCGCCCATCGGCCGAACGAGGCCACCGCCTTGTTCGTCTTCAATACGCTGTGCCTGACTGCAATCATGGCCTTCATGCCGGTGATCGGCCCGGTGGTGCGCGGCCTGCGGCTGGCCGAATGGCATGGCGGCCTGGTGGTCACCGTGGCCGGCTTGCTGTGGATGCTGATGGCGCGCTACTGGGGCGGCCGCAGCGACCGCATCGGCCGCCGCGCGGTGCTGCTGCGCGCCGCCGCCGGCTACATCGTCAGCTACCTGCTGCTGGCTGTGGGCCTGGATCTGATGTTGCGCGAACCGCCGCCGGTGTGGCTGGCGCTGGCCGCGCTGATGGCGCTGCGCGCGCTGCTCGGCGCCTTCTACGCCGCCATGCCCACCGTCAGCGCCGCGCGCATCGCCGACATCACCGCGCCGGAACAGCGCGGCGCCATGATGGCCAGGCTGGGCGCGGCCAACGGCCTGGGCATGGTGCTGGGCCCCGCCATCGGCGGCCTGCTGGTCGCGGACAGCCTGACCCTGCCGCTCTATATCGCCGCGGCGCTGCCGCTGCTGGGCACGCTGTGGCTGGCCGCGAAGCTGCCGTCCGACGCCTCGCACGAACCGCGCGCCACGCCGCCGCTGAAGCTGAGCGACCGGCGCCTGCGGCTGCCGCTGGCCGCGATGCTGCTGGCCATGAGCGCCGTCATTACCGCGCAGATGATCGTCGGCTTCTACGCCATGGACGCGCTGGGCCTGGCGCCCGGCCCGGCGGCGCGCACGGCGGGGTTCGCCATGACCACCGTCGGCGTCATGCTGATCCTGGTGCAGGTGGGGCTGTCCAAGGCGCGCCGCATGAACGCGGGGCGTTGCCTGGCGGGCGGCGCCTTGCTGTCGGCGATCGGCTTCGCGCTGGTGCCGGTCCTGGGCGGCACCGCGGGCCTGGTGGCTTGCTATGCCGTCATGGCCGCCGGCATGGGGCTGGTGTTCCCGTCGATCCAGACCATGGCGGCCAATGCCGTCACGGCCGACGAGCAAGGCATTGCCGCCGGCTCGGTGATCGCGGTACAGGGCATGGCGATGGTGGTGGCGCCGCTGGTGTGCACGCTGCTGTATGGCGTGCGCCCGTGGCTGCCGTACACGATCGCCGCGGG
Source organism: Achromobacter pulmonis (assembly GCF_902859765.1). GTDB lineage: Bacteria > Pseudomonadota > Gammaproteobacteria > Burkholderiales > Burkholderiaceae_B > Achromobacter > Achromobacter pulmonis. Next base: position 144,392 of record NZ_CADIJV010000005.1, on the reverse strand, counting down.
CCTGTTGCTGCTGCTGGCCCTGGCCGCGACCTTCACGCCGCGCCGGACCACGGAGGCGATGGCCGCGCCGTGAAACGCAGGCCGCCGCCGGGAAGCGCGCCGCGGCCCGGCCTGTGCTATTGGGCGATGTGGATCTTGGCCTGGTCGATGATGATCTGATAGCGTTTCATCTCCGCGTCGATGAACCTGGCGAAGGCCGCCGAATCCTTCACCGACGGCTCGAAGCCCAGCCCGTTCAACTGCTCGACGAGCTTCGGGCTGGCCATCACCTTGGCGGAAGCCGCCTCCAGCCTGCGCAGCACCGGCGCCGGCAGCTTGGCCGGGCCCCACACCCCGTACCAGGAATAGAACGCGAAATTCTTCTGCCCCTGCTCCTTCATGGTGGCCAGGTCGGGCAGCAGGGGACTGCGTTCGGCGCCGGTCAGCGCCAGCGCCTTGAGCTTGCCGGCGCGCACCATCGGCAGCGACGACAACATCGGGTCGAACAGGCCTTGCACTTGTCCGCCGATCAAGTCGGACAGCGCCGGACCGCCACCGCGATACAGCACAATGGGGATCTGCTCCAGGCCGTTGTCGTGCAGGAACGACGCGGCGGCCAGATGGCCCGCCGAGCCGAAGCCGGTGGTGGCGAACGAGTATTTCTGTGGCTCTGCCTTGAGCAGTTTGACAAGTTCCTGCACGTTGTTGGCCGCCACCTTGGGGTTGACGCTGAAGATCAGCGCGCCCTGCGCCAGTTCGCTGATGGGCGTGAAATCCTTGACCGAATCGAACTTGATGGTCTTCTTGTACAGCAGCGGATTGATCGCGTGGATCGACGCGTTCAGGTACAGCGTGTAGCCGTCCGGGGCGGCACGCGCGACATACGCCGCGCCGATCATGCCCGAGGCCCCCGCGCGGTTTTCCACCACCACGGACTGCCCCAGTTCCTTGGCCAGTTGTTCGGCATACAGGCGCGCCAAGCCGTCGACGGAGCCGCCGGGCGGATGCGGCACCACCAGGGTGATGGGGCGCTGCGGATAGGTGTCTTCGGCCAGTGCATGGGCGCCGCATGCGAGGCCCACCGCCAACAGGGCGGCATTGAGCAGACGCTTGAGCGGCGCGGGGCGGGACAGGGATCGGAACATGATGGGTCTCTCTTGGCGATGGCGCGGCCGTTCCGGACGCGCAGGAGCCGACCACGCCATCGGCCGCGTTGCGCGCGGCCGCCATGTCGTGGATCGTCAAATGAACCCGGCGGCTCGCGCCGCCGGCACAGGGGAATCAGGCCGCCTTGAGCTGCGCCGAGCTGAAGCCGTACTTGGTGTCCAGGCCCAGTTCGCGCACGATGCGCAGGCCCTTGGCCAGGGCATCGCCCTCCAGGCCGCGCAGCGGACGCCGCAGGTCACCGACCGGCAGGCCCACCGCCTTCATCAGCGATTTGATCGCCACCGGATTGATGGCGGAGTACGAGTAGTGCAGCATCGGCAGCAGGCCCAAATAGCCCTCGCGGAAGCTGACCGAAACGTCCGGCGTGTCCCAGGGGCGCGAAATGCCGGCCATCTCGGCCGGCGCGATGTTGCCGGTCATGTTGGCAGTGCCGTGGCCGCCCAGGCTCATGGTGGGCACCACCAGGCCCAGGTTGGGCGAATCGCAGCACATCACCGACACGTCGGGACGGCCGCGCAGCACCTGCGCCACCTGGCCGACGCGGGTGGTCGATTCCTTGTGCACGACGTAGTTGGGGTGCTTGAAGATGCGCAGCAACTGGTCCCAGTGCAGGTCGCTCTTGACCCGCGGCGGGTTGTTGTAGATACCCAGCGGCAGATCGGTGGCATCGGCCACCTCGAGGAAATAGGCTTCGGTGTCGGCCTCGGAGGCGCAAATGTAGGCGGGCGCGGCCAGGATGGCGCCATCGGCGCCGTTGGCGCGCGCGAACTTCAGGTAATCGATGGTGGCGTCGGTGTTGTTGCCGGTGCAGCCGTAGAACAGCTTCATCTTGCCGGTCTTCATCTTGGCCGTCTCGACGATCACCTGGCGCCGTTCTTCGGGCGACAGCATCGAAACTTCACCGGTGGAGCCCATGATCAGCACGGCGGCGGTGCCGTTGTCTTCCTGGAACTTCAACAGGCTGCGGAAGGCGCTGAAATCGACGCTGCCATCACGATTGAACGGCGTGACGATGGCGACGAAAGACCCCTGGATTTTCATTTTGCTCATGACCTACTCCACTTGCGTATGGACTGCCCGATCAAAGCCAGGGTGGCGCGCGGTCGGCGCCTGCACCTGACCATTCCCCTTGTTGCTTACGCAGTATAGGAAGAGCGGCCCCGAAAATTATTCTATTTTCCACACTTCCAGGGCGCCCGAAAGACAAAGAATTTCTAAAGCAATGCGGTTAAGTTATGAGGATTTCCATAACAATACGCTTTTCACGGCGCCGCCCGCATGACCGAAGCGATCTCCCGTTATCCGTCCCTGTCCCACTGGGGCGCGTACACCGCGCTGGTGCGCGATGGCCGTGTCGTGGGTTGCGAGCCGTTCGCCCACGACCAGGCCCCGTCCCCGCTTATCCACACGATGCCCGACATGGTGCATTCGCCGCTGCGCATCGACCGTCCGGCCGTGCGCGCCAGCTGGCTCAGGCACCGCGGCGCACCCGAACTGCGCGGGGTCGACGGCTACGTCGAAGTCGATTGGGACACGGCGCTGGCGCTGGTGCACGACGAACTGCAACGGGTGCGCGCGCAGCATGGCCCCACCGCCATCTTCGGCGGATCGTACGGCTGGTCCTCGGCCGGCCGCCTGCACCATGCGCGTACGCTCACGCACCGTTTCCTCTATGCCGGCGGCGGCTGCGTCGATCAATCCGGCAACTACAGCTGGGGCGCGGCGCAATTCCTGCTGCCGCACATCATCGGCACCTATGCGCCCGTGACCGGCCGCATCACCGACTGGCGCAGCGTGGTCGGCCATACGCGGCTGCTGATTGCCTTTGGCGGCATTGCCCTGCGCAACACCCAGATCGCCTCGGGCGGCGCCGGCGATCACAGCGCGCCTGGCTGGCTCGCGCAGGCGCGGCAGGCTGGCATGCGCACAGTGGTGGTCAGCCCCACGCGCGCCGACGCGCCGGCGGCGCTGGCGGCCGAGTGGATTCCGATCCGGCCCAACACCGACGCCGCGCTGATGCTGGGCATGGCGCATACCTTGCTGGCCGAGGCGCGCCACGATCGGGACTTTCTGGCGCGCTGCTGCAACGGCTTCGAGCAATACGCCGACTACCTGCTGGGCCGCGCCGACGGCCAGCCCAAGGATGCGCGCTGGGCCGAGAGCATCTGCGGCGTGCCGGCGGAAACCATCCGCGCGCTGGCGCGGGACGCGGCCGCCGCCCGCACGCTGTTGTCTTGCTCATGGTCGCTGCAACGCGGCCATCGTGGCGAACAGCCGTACTGGGGCAGTGTCGCGCTGGCGGCGATGCTGGGCCAGATCGGCCTGCCCGGCGGCGGCTTCGCCTTCGGCCATGGCTCGATGAACGGCGCCGGCAATCCGCGCCCCGATCTGCCGGCGCCGGAGATGCGCGCCGGCCGCAATCCGGCAGGCGCTTCGATCCCGGTGGCGCGCCTGGCCGACATGCTGTTGCAGCCGGGCGAATCGTATGAATTCAACGGCAGGACCGGCACCTACCCGGACATCCGCCTGGTCTATTGGGCCGGCGGCAACCCCTTCCACCATCACCAGGACCTGAACCGCCTGGCGCGGGCCTGGGCGCGGCCCGAGACCATCATCGTGCACGAACCGTGGTGGACGCCGACCGCGCGTCGCGCCGACATCGTGCTGCCGGCCACCACCACGCTGGAACGCAACGACATCGGCGGCTCCTCGCGCGACCGCTACATCCTGGCGATGCGGCAGGCGGTGGCGCCCGTGGGCCACAGCCGCAACGATTTCGACATCTACCGCGAACTGGCCGCGCGCGGCGGTTTCGAGCAGGCCTTCACCGAAGGCCGCGACGAAATGGCCTGGATCCGCCGCATCTACGAACAGATGCGGCCGGCCTGGGAGGCCGCGCACCTGACGCTGCCGGCCTTCGACGAATTCTGGGAGCGCGGCCATGTCGCGCTGCCGCCGCCAGCCCGCGACTTCGTGCTGTTCGAGCAGTTCCGCGAGGATCCCGCCGCGCATCCGCTCAAGACCCGTTCCGGCCGCCTCGAACTGCACAGCGCGGCCATCGCCGAATTCGGCTACGACGACTGTCCGCCACATCCGGCCTGGCTGCCACCGGTGGAATGGCTGGGCGCTGAAAGCGCGGCGCGCTGGCCGCTGCACCTGGTGACCTGCCAGCCGGCCGACCGGCTGCACTCGCAGCTCGACCCGGCGCCGGCCACCCGCGCCAACAAGGTCGCCGGCCGCGAGGCGGTGCTGCTACACCCCGACGACGCCGCCGAACGCGGCATCGCGCAAGGCGATGTGGTGCGGATCTTCAATGAGCGCGGCGCCTGCCTCGGCGGCGCGCAACTCAGCGCCGACCTGCTGCGTGGCGTGGTGGTGATGCCCACCGGCGCCTGGTTCGATCCGCGGGACGACGCGCTGGAACGCCACGGCAACCCCAACGTGCTGACGGTGGACGTGGGCACGTCACGGCTGGCGCAAGGCCCGAGCGCGCTGTCGGCGCTGGTGCAGGTGGAACGCTGGCGCGGCGATGCGCCGGCGGTGCGGGCCTTCGATCTCCCGGACCTGCGATCCGACACCGCTGCGCCGATCGCTAACGATCGGTAGCGTCGCGCGCACCCCCCACGCGGTTTGCAGGAAAGCGCCTGGGCGCGCCACCCGCCGATGCCGTGACGCGGGCCCCGGCAACGGCGTCGCGTCACCCGCGATGACGCAAATGGATCAGCGGATAGGCCCGCCCCTGGCCGTCACGATCGGAACGCCCGGTGCGCTCGAATCCCATGCGTTCATAGAAGCCCACGGCCTGCGCGTTCTGCTCATTGACATCGGTAGTCAGGTCCGGATGGCGCCGCAGCGCCTCCTCGACCAGCGCGCGCCCGACGCCGGCGCCGCGCGCGTCCGGGTCGACGAACAGCGCTTCTATGTGGCTGCCGTCCAGCAACATGAAGGCCTGCGGCCGGCCACTCGCGTCCAGCGCCAGGTCGAGCGCGGCAGCGGGCAGGAAGCCGACCACCTCGGCCTCGATGGCCTGGCGATCCTGCGGGGTCAGGAAGTCATGGGTGGCGTCGACCGAGCGGCGCCAGATGTCGACGACGCGCTCGCCGTCCGCGGGGGTGGAAGTCCTGAAAGTGATCATGAGACCGCAAAAAAAGGAAGTACGCAGCGGGGTTCAGCCCGCTTCGGTGCGCCGTTCGATGGCGCGGATGACGGCCACCATGTCGGCCGTGCCCAGGCCCTGGGCCTCGGTCTCGCCGTAGAGGGCATGGCTGGCATCCAGCAAGGGCGAAGCGATGCCGGCGCCGCGCGCGGCCTCGGCCACCAGCCGGCTGTTCTTGAGCACGTCGGTGATCGCGGCCTGCACCGAGAAGTCCTGCGCCACCAGCTTGCCCAGCTTGACGCGCGACACGTCGCTGGCCATGGGCCCGGCATTCAGCACCTCGGCGAACAGCGCCAGGTCGATGCCCTGGCGTTCGGCGAAATGCACCGACTCGGCCAGCCCCGTGACCATGGTGATCAGGAACAGGTTGACCGACAGCTTCATGGCCAGCGCGGACGGCACCGCGCCACAGATGAAACTGTCGCGGCACAGGGGCCGCACCAGTTGGCGCACCGCCGCCACGTCATCATCATGGCCGGCCAGCATCACCACCAGTTGGCCCGCCTCGGCCGGCTTGCGCGAGCCCGACACCGGCGCCTCGACATAGCGGCCGCCGGCCGCCTCGATGTCCGCCCCCAGCCGGCGCGAATAGTCGGCCGAGGTGGTGCCCATGTTGACGATCACGTGACCGCGCACGCGCGCGCCGAAATCATCCGTGCCGCGCGCCAGCACTGCGTCAATGGCTTGGTCGTGGGCCAGCATCAGGATCACGGTGCGGCATTGGGCGTAGACCTGGCCGACATCGTCGGCGATGCGCGCGCCGGCGGCGCGCAACGCGTCAAAGCCGCCGGAGGAACGGCTCCAGGCCACCAGCGGCGTGCCGGCGCGGGCCAGGTTGAGCGCCATGGGCGTGCCCATGACGCCCAGGCCGATGAATCCGATATCCATGTGTGTCTCCCACGCAGGTGGATCAGGAGCCATTCAGCGGCGCCTTGATTTCTGCCCCGATGATAAGACATGGCCGGGCGCTCCGCCTCGCTGCCGGACCGCGGGGGCGTCGAAATCATCAGTGCCAGCCCCAGCGCCGTAGGTTCCTGCAGCGCTTTACACAATTGGTGACGTGTTAGCGGGGAATTCAGGCCACAATGCGCCGGCATCTTCCGCCCCGTCTTTGTCGCCTCACCAGGAACCCCGATGAATAAAGCCCTTGCCCTGTTGCTCTGCGCCGCCCTGCCCACGCTGGCCACCGCCGCCCAGCCCGATGTCGAGGCGCTGACGCTCGATCCGCGGAACAAGCTGTACTGCAACGAACAGGCCGACTGGTGCGTCGGCATCAAGGTCGATGGCGGCTTCGAGGAAAACGGCCCGTTCGCCAGCAGCCGCACGCTGCGCGCCGAATACCGGCTCTGGGACCTGCCGGAGATCCCGGACTTCTCGCACTTCACGGTCTGGCCGCACCTGATCCGCCTGAGTGAGGAACGCGCCCTGGTAGGTGTGATCGGCCCCAGCGAACCCGACTACAAGGAAGAAATCCAGTTCCCGGGCGGCAGCTTCTCGCGCCGCGATCTATACCTGTTCGCGGTCGACCTGGGTGACAGGTCGTCGAACCTGGCGCAGATGCTGCCGTACGCGACCCAGGCGTCGGTCCGCGCCTGCGTCAACGAGGCCGACGAGCGCCGGCGCGCAGACGACTGCATGGAGCAGTACCGCTACGACGCCACGGTCAAGGCCCTGGCCAGCGACCAACCGTATCCGGATCTGCAGGTCACCACGCGGGCCACGCGCGCGCCGGCCCGCGCCAGCCGCGACGCCGATCCGGCCAAGCAGCCGGCGCCGACGGCGGCCCAGCGGCAACCGCAGGCCGACAAGCAATGCAGCTACACCGTGACCTACAAGTGGCAGGCCGACGATTCGGTCTACAAGCCGGCCACGCCGCTGCCCGACTGCGCCGAGTTCCTTCAAGCCCGGCCCGCGAAGGGCTGAGCCAGCCCGCGGGCGCCAGGCCGCCGCTCCGGCGGCTTGCGCCGCGCGCATCAGTCCGCGTAGCCCGGATTGCGCCGGTCCAGGCGGCGCAGCAGGCCCGGCCAGGCCAGCGCGGCCTTGTGGGCGCGGTCGGCTGGCGACTCCACTGCGGCGCGCGCCAGCACTTCGGGCGGGATGAAGCTCAGCTCCCCGCCGCCCGCCTGGGCCCGCACCTGCACCATGCAGGCCGCTTCCAGCCGGTGCATGGCCTGGAACGCCTCGGCCATGCTCTGCCCCACCGTCAACAGGCCGTGGTTGCGCAGGATCAGGTACTGGCTGTTGCCCAGGTCGCGCACCAGCCGCGGCTGTTCCTCGGGATTGAGCGCCAGGCCCTCGTAGTCGTGATAAGCCAGCGAACGCAGCACGATGAAGGCGAACTGCGACAACGGCAGCAGCCCATCCTTCTGCGCCGACACCGCCACGCCATTGATGGAATGCGTGTGCAGCACACACATGGCGTCCTTGCGAGCCGCGTGGATACAGCTGTGGATGGTGAAGCCGGCCGGATTGATGTCGTATTCCGAATCCATCACCTTGCGTCCGTCCAGATCGATCTTGACCAGGCTGGACGCGGTGATCTCGTCGAACATCATGCCGTAGGGGTTGATGAGGAAATGCTCGGTGCCCGGCACCTTGGCGGTGATGTGGGTGAAGATCAGGTCGTCCCAACCGAACAACGCCACCAGCCGGTACAGCGCCGCCAGATCCTTGCGCACCTGCCATTCCGTGGCGCTGACCTGCTCGCGCACGCCGGTTCCCATGTTCCCTGCCGTATCCATATCGTCTCCCTTGTCGTGTCTGGGCCCCGGGCACGCGCGCCACGGGGTCCAGGCACTTTATTCGGTTTGCGCCCGGGCGCCAGCGCGACACGGGCAAGCGTCCGCTGCGTGCAACGCGGCGCGCGGGCACGCAGCTTGCTGCGCTGCCATGAGAGCGGCACAGTGGCGTCGCGGCGGGAATTCAACCACGCGGCGTCCGTCGGCATCGCCTGGACGGTAAAGTCCGATTACAATTCAGCAATAATTCAGGTGCGGCGCCCCATGCCAGGCGCCCCCTACTGCCGAGGATGACGAGACCCATGCGCGACGCCATCAGGATTTTTGTCGGTTGCGACCCGAACGACTGCGACCTGGAACAGATGATGGTGCTGGACTACAGCGCCCGCAAGCACGCCTCGCGGCCAGTCGAGATCACCTGGATGCGCTTGTCGCGCGACCCCGCCAGCCCCTGGTATTGCGATCCGGATAGCGGACGCGGCTGGCGCACTGAAAAATGGTCGACGCCATTCTCCGCCTTCCGCTGGGCGGTGCCGGCCGCCGCCGGCTTCCAGGGCCGCGCCCTGTACATGGACGCCGACATGCTGGTGCTGTGCGATCTGGCCGACATCTGGGATCTGCCGTTCGAGGGCGAGGCCATCGTCGCCGGCCGCCGCGACGGCGATGGCTGGCGGTCATGCGTGGCGCTGTGGGACTGCGCCCGCGCCCGCGCCCACCTGCCCACGCTCGATGCCCTGCGCGCCAAGCGTCACGCCAATCGCGAGATGAAGCACTATTTCGCCGAACGCCCGCAGTTGGTACAGCACCTCGATGCCCGCTACAACAGCATCGACGGCGCGGGACTGGCGCGCGACGAGATCGGCATCCTGCACTATTCCGACATGGGCACGCAGTTCTCGCACCGCTACGCCATGCCGCGCCTGCAAGCCGAAGGCCGGCGCCACTGGTTCGATGGCGAACTGGTGGCGCACGCGCGCGCCGACCTGGCCGAGTTGTTCGACCGCTATTACGAGGAGGCGCTGGCCGCCGGCCACCGGCTCGACGACTATCGCGCCGCCGCGCCGTTCGGCGACGTGGTCAAGGCCTCGCAGAAGGACTACACCGGCAACCGGCCGCGCCCGCCGCGCCGCTCCTGGATTCAGCGGCTCTGGGCCAGCGCGCTCGGCGGCTGAATCGCGAATCGCGCCGGGACGCGGCTGCCTGGACGCCAGTGCGCAGTGTCGACTCACGGAGCCGGCTTTGCGCTCTAATGACGGTATGTCCCGCGCCCCGCTCGTCTCGTATTTCCGCAGCGGCGAAGCCCTGCGCAGCCGCGCCATCGGCATCGCCGCCCCCTGCGCCACGCTGGCCCTGCCCGCGCCGCCCGCGCGCCTGCAGGCCGACTGGACGCGCGAAATCGAGACCCGCTTGCAGTTGGAAGCGGGCGATGTCGAGCAGATGCCGCTGGCGCGCACCATCGCGCGCTGGCCCGGCTATGGCGCCTGCCTGCAGGCCATGCGCGACTGGGCCGCGACGCTTGGCCTGGGCGATGCGCTGGAGGACGGCGATATCGCTCTGATGGCCTGCCGCGGCGCCCGTTACCACCACGACGGCGATCAGTATGGCGGCGCGGCCTTCTGCAACCTGTTCCTGAGCGACGACAAGGGCCTGGACCTGGTGTTCGCCCAGACCGGCCAGCGCATCGCCCTGACGCGCGGCACCGCGGTGTTGTTCGACACCTGCCAGCCGCATGGCGTGGTGCCGCGCGGCGCCAGCGTGTTCGACGCCGCCGGCTTCACACACGGCCGCGATCTGTCGCAGGTATTCCTGACCTGGGAACTGCCGATCGAAGATGCCCGCGTGGCGGCCGCGCTGGGCATCGACTTCGACGTCGATCCGGCCGGCGCCGCGCGGCTGGACGCGGAGCAGGTGCGCCGCGGCGCCGCCCGCCAGCAAGTGCGGCCGGACCACGGCCACTGGGCCGACGCGGACTGAAGCCCGGCGCCCGCCCGTTCCTACCAGTAGATATCCTGGTTGTAGTACTTGTGCAGCTCACGCGCCCAGGTCTCGTCGGCCATGCTCGGCCAGTTGTCCTTGTCGAACCCCGGCGCGCTCTTGAGCGTTTCCTTGTCGACGTCGAGCACGAAGCACTTGCGGTCGGTATCCAGCGTCAGCGCCGCCCAGGGAACGGCGAACAGCTTCTCGCCCATTCCCAGCACACCGCCGCGTGCCAGCACGGCATAGGCCACGCGGCCGCGCGGCACGTCGATCATGATGGCCTTGATGTCGCCCAGGCTCTCGCCGGCGCCGTTGTAGACGTCGTTGCCTTCCAGCGTGTTGGCGGCCATGACCTCCGGGCCGGGGCCCTGCGCCTTGGCCTTCGGACCACCGACGATATTCGATTGCTGTTCCATCGCGTTTCTCCCGCGGGATCGTCCCGCTGCCTGTCGTTGAAGAAAAGTCCGGACCGTCCTTTGCGCGAGTCCGGACCCACGGGCTGCAGCAACTGGCGTGCCCGAGGCGGCAACAACAAGGCGGGCGCCTTGCGGCGCCCGGGAAACGGAGACAAGCGGCCCGCCGCGTTCAGCCGCGCAGCGCCGCCTCGATGCCGGCCACGTCGATCTTGCCCATCTGCATCATGGCCTCGAAGGCGCGCTTGGCGGCGGCGCGGTCTGGCGACACCAGCGCCTCGGTCAGCACGCGCGGCGTGATCTGCCACGACAAGCCCCATTTGTCCTGGCACCAGCCGCAGACGTTTTCCGAGCCGCCATTGGCGACGATCGCGTTCCAAAGACGGTCGGTCTCGGCCTGGTCGTCGGTGGCGATCTGGAACGAGAACGCCTGGTTGTGCTGGATGCCAGGGCCGCCATTCAGGCCCAGACAGGGAATGCCGGCCACGGTGAATTCCACCGTCAGCACGTCGCCCTGCGTGCCCGACGGATAGTCGGCAGGCGCGTGCATCACGCGGCCCACGGCGCTGTCCGGAAAAGTCTGCGCATAAAAACGCGCCGCTTCCAGGGCGTCGCGGTCGTACCAGAGGCAAATGGTGTTCTTGCTGATCATCTTCGGTCTCCTGCGATGAGGTACACGAAACACGCGCGCGCCCGGCCCCGAAGGCCCGGCATCCCGCGCGCGCGATGCCGCCGGTCGAGCATAACGCCACCCGCCTGCCGAGTCCGTTACGAGGCGTTCACGGCGCGGCCTGGGTTTCCACCGTCAAATGCGACAGGCCGGCGATATGCGCCAGCTTGGCCTTGTAGAACGCGCTGTCGCGCGGATGGCGCGTCACCAGCGACACGATCGCCGCATAGTGGCCAGGCCCGATCTGCCACACATGCAGGTCGGCGATCTCGCCGTCGCCGACGTCCAGCGCCCGTTCGATGTCGCGGCGCATCCGGCCGCTCTGCGGCGCGGCGTCCAACAGCACGGTGCCCGCGTCACGGATCAGGCCCCAGGACCAGCGGGCGATGACCAGCGCGCCGACCACGCCCATCGCCGGATCGGCCCATAGCCAGCCATAACTGCGGCCCAGCAGCAGCGCCGCGATGGCCAGCACCGAGGTCATGGCGTCGGCCAGCACGTGGATGTAGGCCGAGCGCAGGTTGTTGTCGTGACCCTGTCCATGCGAATGCCCGTGGTCGTCCTTCAGCAACCAAGCCGATGCCAGGTTCACCAGCAGCCCCACCACGGCGATGGCGATGGCCTGGTCAAAGCGGATGGGCACGGGATCGACCAGGCGCGTCACGCTTTCCCAGCCGATGATCAGCGCGATCAGGGCCAGCACGATGGCACTGGCGAATCCCGCCAGTTCGCCCAGCTTGCCGGTGCCGAACGTGAAGCGCGGATTGCGCGCGTGGCGGCGCGCGTAACCATAGGCCAGGGCAGTGATCAGCATCGCGCCGGCATGCGTCGACATGTGCCAGCCATCGGCCACCAGCGCCATCGATCCGTAGAGATGGCCTGCGACGATCTCGACGGCCATCATGCCCGCCGTCAGGGCGATGACCCACCACACCCGGCGCTCGTTGCGCCGATGATCCTGGCCGAGAAAGACGTGTTCATGGGTCGTGGGGGTATTCATGGACTTGCTCCTGCGCGCGGGACGTTGCGCCGGCGGCCCGATGCCGGCCGACCGCTATTTCATGTAGGCCCGGATGACATCCATCATTTCCTGCGCCGCTTGCGCGCGCCCGGCCTCGCTGGGCGCATGCACGACGTGTTCGTCCAGGTGCCCCTGCATGACCTCCGCGGTCAGGCCACTGAGCGCGCCCCGCGCCGACGCCAGCTGGCGCAACACCTCGCCGCAAGCGGCCTCGGCCTCGAGCGCGCGTTCGATCCCATCGAGCTGGCCGCGGATGCGGCGCACGCGGGCGATGAGTTTTTCTTTCTGGCGGATGGTATGAGCCATGGTCGGCGCGCGGAAATATAGTATAGGGGACTATATTATAAAGGCCATCCCGGCGGTGCAGTACCCCTACCTCCCTCCCCGAAAAGCGGACCGAGGGCGGCGCTCATGCAAGACGTTTCATGCAAGGTTCATCCGATTCAGGCTGACATGACCGGAATCGGGTAGAAATAATAATTCAAATCATTATCATCAACAGATAGCCGGCATGCGGTCCCGGCTTGCCGCGCGCGCCTTGCGCAAGCCCTCCCCCGCGCCGCACACCCGAAATCCGCCGGTTCGGAATCCGCCTGTCCATTTGTCCGGAGAAATCTCGCCGTGCCATCCCGCCGCGCCTGGGCCTTGCTTGCCAGCCTCTACAGCACCCAGTTCCTGGGGCTGATGTTCTTCGTCATCGCCATGGTGGCCATCCTGCGCGAGGGCGGGGCCAGCCTGCATACCATTGGCCTGGTCTACCTGATGGGCATGGCCTGGCCGCTCAAGGCGCTGTACGCCCCCCTGGATCGACCGCCATGCCACCGGCCTGCGCGGCCATTACCGCGGCTGGCTGCTGGTGACCCAGGGCGGGCTGGCGCTGTGCCTGGCCCTGATCGGCATGCTCGACCTGCGCGCCGACTTCACCGCGATCTACCTGCTGTGCTGGGCCACCGCGCTGCTCTCGGGCGCGCAAGACGTCGCGCTGGATGGCCTGGCCTGCCGGCTGCTGGACAGCCCGGCCGACCGCGGCCTGGGCAATGGCCTGCAGATCGCCGGCGGCCTGATCGGCAACCTGGTCGGCGGCGGCATGATGCTGATGCTGTATCCGCGGCTCGGCTGGGGCGGCTGCTGCCTGCTGCTGGCCGCGCTCACGGCGATGTCGTGGGTTCAACTGCTGGGCTACCGCGAACCGCAATGGCCCCGCAGCGCCGGACCCGCCGGCCATGCGCGCCTGCTGGCCTTCTGGCGCGGGCCGCAGCGCAAGCGCTGGCTGCTGTTGCTGGTGCTCTATCCGGCTTCCGCGTCGCTGGGCTACGCGGTCATCATGCCCGCGCTGATCGACACCGGCTGGTCGCTCGCCGACATCGGCCTGGTGCTCAACGTGGTGGGCGCCAGCGCCGGCCTGCTCGTGGCGCTGGCCTACGGCCGCCTGCTGAAACGCTGGTCGCGGCGCGGCGCCACGCTTTCGGCGGCCCTGCTGCAGGTGGTGGGCATCGCCGGCCTGGCGCTGCCGGCCATGGCCTGGGGCTCGCACGCCAGCGCGGGCGTGGCCGTGGTGCTGTACTACATGCTGTACACCCCGGCCGCCACGGTGCTGTGCACGCTGATCATGGATCAGTCCTCGCCGCAGAGCCCCGCCACCGACTACACGCTGCAGATGAGCGTGAGCCATTTCTTCTCGATGCTGCTGACGTCGGCCGGCACCATGCTGGCGGGCCGCATCGGCTACGGCGGCGTGGTCGGCGCGGCGGTTGCGCTGGCCGTGCTGGCGCTGCTCGCCGCCGCGCGCTGGATCCCCAGGGAGGCGGTATGAACAAGCCTTGGGAAATCATGCGGCCGGTACGCGGCCAGATCCGCCTGGCCATGGGACTGGCCGTGGCCGGCGTGCTGTGCAGCCTGGGCAGCCTGGGCTGCCTGGCGCTGGCCATGCGCGACCTGCTGCGGTCCCCGGCCACCTATCCCTGGCCCGCGTTCGCGGGCGCGCTGCTCTGCGCCCTGCTGGCGTGCTTCCTGCGGCTGCAGGCCTTCAACCAGTCGCACTACGCCGCCTTCCGTCTCGAAGTGATCCTGCGCAACGACCTGGTCCGGCACCTGGCGCGGCTGTCCTTCGGTGAATTGCAGGCGCTGGGCAGCGGGCCGCTGGCCAAGGTGGTGCAGAACGACGTGCAGGCGCTGCATGTGTTCGTGGCCGACAGCACGCCGCTGTTCGCCCGCGCCTACGCCATGCCGGTGTTCAGCGCAGTGCTGCTGTTCGCGCTGGACTGGCGCATGGCGCTGGCCGCCGTGGGCGTGCTGGCAGTGGGCGCCGGCGGGCTGTCGCTGGCGATGCGCGGCCGCGAAGTCATGACGCGGCGCTACCACCAGGCGCGCGAACAGGTCAGCGCCGCGGTGATCGAGTACGTGCAGGCGATGCCGGTGGTGCGCACGTTCGATACCGGCCAGACCACCTTCGGCCGCTACCATCGCGCCCTGGAGCGCTACCTGGCCATGCTGACCGACTGGTATCGCGGCGCCAGCTTCAGCTCGCGCTTCGCGATCGCCGTGCTGGGGCCGCTGCCGACACTGGCGGCACTGCTGTGGCTGGGCGCCTGGTGGACGGCGCAGGGCCAGCTCGATTTCCCCATCTGGCTGGCGCTGCTGCTGTTCGGCATGGGCATGGCCGAAGCCATGTTCCCGATGATGTCGCTGGCCCACATGATCGACCAGGCCAAGCTGAGCGTGGCGCGCATCCAGCAGGTGCTGGCGATCACACCGCTGCCGCCGGCGCGCGCGCCGCAGCGGCGGCCGGCCGACGCCAGCGTGTGCTTCGAGGACGTGCGCTTCGGCTATGGCGGCAATACCGCGTTGGATGGCCTGAGCTTCACCGCGCGCGCCGGCCAGGTGACGGCGCTGGTCGGCCGCTCCGGCGCCGGCAAGAGCACCGTGGCGCGGCTGATCGCGCGCTTCTGGGACATCGACGCAGGACGCCTGCTGATCGGCGGCGTCGACGTGCGCGACCTGGAACGCGAAACGCTGTTCGAGCAGGTGGCCTTCGTGTTCCAGGACAGCTTCCTGTTCTCCGGCAGCGTGGCCGAGAACATCGCCATGGGGCGCCCAGACGCCCACCCCGACGAGATCGAGGCCGCCGCCCGGGCCGCGCAGGCGCATGACTTCATCCTGGCGTTGCCCGACGGCTACGCCACCGTGCTGCGCGAAGGCGGCAAGGACCTGTCCGGCGGCCAGCGCCAGCGGCTGACGATCGCGCGCGCCGTGCTGATGAATCGCCCGATCCTGGTGCTGGACGAGGCCACCGCCGCCACCGATCCCGAGAACGAGCGCGCGGTCGGCGCGGCGCTGGCTGCGCTGATGCGCGGCAAGACCGTCATCATGGTGGCCCACCGCCTGGCCAGCATTCGCCACGCCGACCAGATCCTGGTGCTGGACCGGGGCCGGCTGGCCGAATCCGGCACGCACGACGCCCTGGTCGCGGCCGGCGGCCTCTATGCCCAACTGTGGCACAACCATCAACGCGCCCGTCGCTGGACTTTGGGGGAGCACCCATCATGAACACATCTCCCGCTCCCTGGCGCGACACCTATCGCCGCCTCCTGCGCAGCGCCGGCAGCCAGGCGGACCGCCTGCGCGCCAGCCTGTGCCTGCTGCTGCTGGCCGCGGCGTGCCAGGGCCTGTCGCTGGCCTGCATCGTACCCCTGTTCACGCAGGTGGCCGATGGCGGCCCCTGGTCCGCATCGTTGTCCTGGCTGGCGGCCTTCACCCTGCTGGCGGCAGCCGCCATCACCTTGCGCTGGCGCGCACAGGGCTTCGACTATCGCGGCCACATGGCGCGCGCCACGCACGAGCTGCGCGTGCTGCTGGGCGAACAACTGCGGCGCATGCCGCTGGAGGCCCTGCAGACCCATCGCACCGGCGGCATCGCCGCCAAGCTGCTGGGCGGCGTCGACGAGCAGATGAACTATGCGCTGACGGTGATCAACCTGATCCTGGCCGCCATCGTCACGCCGGCCACCGCAGCCGTGGCGCTGCTGGCCTGGGACTGGCGGCTGGGCGTGGCGCTGATGCTGGTGTTCCCGCTGATCGTGCCGCTCTACCGCTGGCGCCGGCCGGCGCTGGACCGCGGCCACGCGGCCGCCGGCCACGCCAACGAAGCCTTGAACGCCGAACTGCTGGAATACATGCAGGGGCTGCCCGTGTGCCTGGCGACGGGCCGGGCCGGCACTGCCAACGAACGCCTGCGCGCCGGCTTCGAGCAGATGGAGCAATTGCAGCGCGAGCACCATTCGCGCGGCGCCAAACCGTCGCTGATGGTGGCCGCCATCGTCGAATCCGGCATGCTGGCGATCCTGGGTTGCGGCATGCTCTGGGTCACGCAGGGCAGTCTGGCGCCCGCGGCGCTGGGCGCGGTGCTGGTGCTGGTGACGCGCTTTGCCGAGCCGCTGGCGACCTTCGTGAACTTCACCACGGTCCTGGCGCTGATCGAAGCCGCCCTGGCCCGCATCGAGGACGTGCGCGCGGTGGCGCCGCTACCGCAATGGCCCGCGCAGGCAGGCGTGGACGGGCCGGCCGGCATCCGCATCGAACACCTCGAATTCCGCTACGCCGGCGGCAGCGCGCCGGCCTTGCGCGATATCGACCTGGACCTGCCGGCGCGCGGCCTGACCGCGCTGGTGGGGCCGTCCGGCTCCGGCAAGACTACGCTGACGCGCCTGCTGATGCGGCACGCCGATCCGCAGCGCGGCGCCATCCGGATCGGCGGCGTGGACATCCGCAGCCTGCCGCCCGCCGGCCTGAACGACCTGATCTCGACCGTGTTCCAGGACGTGCATCTGTTCGATGACACCGTGCTCGGCAACATCGGCATGGCGCGGCCCGAGGCCAGCGAGGCCGAGGTGCGGGCGGCGGCGCGCGCGGCCCATTGCCTGGACTTCATCGAGCGCCTGCCGCAAGGCTGGCAGACGCGCCTGGGCGAGGCCGGCGGCAAGCTGTCGGGCGGAGAGCGGCAGCGCCTGTCGATCGCGCGCGCCATCCTGAAGAACGCGCCCATCGTGATCCTGGACGAGCCCACCGCCGCGCTCGACACCGAGAGCGAACTGGCGGTGCAGGCGGCCATCGATACCCTGGTCGCGGACCGCAGCGTCATCGTCATCGCCCATCGGCTGTCGACCATCGTCGCGGCCGACCGCATCCTGGTGTTCGAGGACGGCCGCATCACCCAGCAGGGCACGCACGCCGAATTGCTGGCGCGGCCGGGACGCTATCGGCAGATGTGGCAAGCGCAGCAGGGGTAACGCCGCCCCGCGCCGGCATCGATACGTCCTGCGCCGGCTCCTGGCGCGGGGCGGGCCCTCCAGCCAATGCCTGGGGCAGGCAGACCCCGGCATGACTTTCGCAATGATTCAATAATCGTTGTATTATTGAAAAATGAATGAAGATCATGCCGTCGCGGCGCTTGGCGCCCTCGCCCACCCCCAACGCTTGCGCACCTTCCGCGCGCTGGTCGTGGCCGGCCTGCCCGGCCTCACTCCCAGCGTGCTGGCCGAACAGCTCGGCGTGGCCCGCAACGCGCTGTCCTTCCACTTGAAGGCGTTGGCGCATGCCGGGTTGGTCACGGTCGAACAACAGGGCCGCAATCTGATCTACCGCGCGGACTATTCACGCATGAACGGACTGCTCGGCTATCTCACCGAACACTGCTGCCAGGGCGAACCCTGCGACGTCAACGTCCCCGGCGCCTGCGCCACCTGCTGAACTGGAGATCCCCCATGCCATCCCGTCCCTTCAACGTGCTGTTCCTTTGCACGGGCAATTCGGCCCGCTCGATCCTGGCCGAAGGCCTGCTCAACGGCCTGGCCGGCGGCCGCTTCCATGCGTACTCCGCCGGCAGCATGCCCAAGGGCGAGGTCCATCCGCTCGCGCTGGCAACGCTCGGCTCGTATTCGCTGCCGGTCGAGGGTTACCGCAGCAAGCGCTGGGATGAATTCGCCGCGCCCGGCGCGCCGGAGATGGACTTCATCATCACGGTCTGCGACAACGCCGCCGGCGAGGTCTGTCCCGTCTGGCCCGGCCATCCACTGACGGCGCACTGGGGCGTGCCGGACCCCGCAAGCCATGGCGGCGACGAGGCGCAACGGGCCAAGGCGTTCCACGACGCGGCGCGCATGCTCAAGCGCCGCATCGAACTGTTCCTGTCGTTGCCGCACGACAAGCTGGACGCCTTGTCGCTGCAGGCCGAACTGCGCGGCATCGGCCACTCACAGGAGTAACCCATGAGGTCGCAAACACAGCCGGCGTCCGCATCGCGGCGCGCGCCAGGGTTGAACCTGTTCGAGCGCTATCTCTCGCTGTGGGTCCTGCTCTGCATCGTGCTCGGCATCGCGCTCGGCCAAAGCCTGCCCGCGCTGTTCCAGGCCATTGGCCGGCTCGAGGTCGCGCGGGTCAACCTGCCGGTGGGGCTGCTGATCTGGGTCATGATCATCCCCATGCTGCTCAAGGTGGACTTCGCCGCCATGGGCGAGGTGGGACGGCACTGGCGCGGCATCGGCGTGACGCTGTTCATCAACTGGGCCGTCAAGCCGTTCTCCATGGCCCTGCTGGGCTGGCTGTTCATCCGCCACGTCTTCGCCGCCTGGCTGCCCGCCGATCAGCTCGACAGCTACATCGCCGGCCTGATCCTGCTGGCCGCCGCGCCCTGCACCGCCATGGTATTCGTGTGGAGCCGGCTGACCGGCGGCGACCCGGTGTTCACGCTGTCGCAGGTGGCGCTCAACGACACCATCATGGTGTTCGCCTTTGCCCCGCTGGTAGGGCTGCTGCTGGGCCTGTCGGCCATCACGGTGCCGTGGGACACGCTGCTGGTGTCGGTCGGCCTGTACATCGTGATCCCGGTGCTCCTGGCGCAACTGTGGCGGCGCGCGCTGCTGCGGCGCGGGCCGTCGGCGTTCGACGCGGCGCTGACGCGCATCGGGCCGTTCTCGATGGCGGCGCTGCTGCTGACGCTGGTGTTGCTGTTCGCCTTCCAGGGCGAGGCCATCCTGCGCCAGCCGCTGGTGATCGCCATGCTGGCGGTGCCGATCCTGATCCAGGTGCTGTTCAACTCCGGACTGGCGTACTGGCTCAACCGCCGCGTGGGCGAGCGCCACAGCATCGCCTGCCCGTCGGCATTGATCGGCGCGTCCAACTTCTTCGAGCTCGCGGTGGCGGCCGCCATCAGCCTGTTCGGCTTCCAGTCGGGCGCGGCGCTGGCGACCGTGGTGGGCGTGCTGATCGAGGTGCCGGTGATGCTGCTGGTGGTGCGCATCGTCAACCGCAGCAAGGGCTGGTACGACGCCGGCCTCGCGCGCCGTTGACCCCGCCCCTGGCTCACCTTGTCCGGAGACATTCCTTGACCGACCTGCCCAACCTCGATGCCACCCTGTTCGCGCGGCCGGATGCCGCCGCGCTGTTCGCGCCCGTCCGCGCCCGCCACGCGCCGCGCTTCCTGCTGCTGTATGGCTCGCTGCGCGAGCGCTCCTACAGCCGGCTGGCCGCCGAGGAAGCCGCGCGCCTGCTGCGGGCCCTGGGCGGCGACACCCGCCTGTTCGATCCGACCGGCCTGCCGCTGGTCGACGCGCCGGGCAGCGAGCGCCATCCGAAAGTGCGCGAGCTGCATGAACTGGTGCAATGGGCGGAGGGCATGGTCTGGAGTTCACCGGAACGCCACGGCGCCATGACCGGCCTGATGAAAACGCAGATCGACTGGATCCCGCTGTCGGTGGGCGCGGTGCGCCCGACCCAGGGCAAGACGCTGGCCGTCATGCAAGTGTCCGGCGGTTCGCAGTCCTTCAACGCGGTCAATCAGATGCGCATCCTGGGACGTTGGATGCGCATGCTGACCATTCCCAACCAGTCGTCGGTGGCCAAGGCGTACCAGGAATTCGACGAGGCCGGCCGCATGAAGCCGTCGCCGTACTACGACCGCATCGTCGACGTGGTCGAGGAACTGATGAAGTTCACCCTGCTCACGCGCGACGTGTCGCCGTACCTGACGGATCGCTACAGCGAACGCAAGGAAAGCGCGCAGGCGCTGTCGGCGCGGCTGCGGCAAGCGTCGATCTGACGCGCCGGCGACGCGCGGCTGCCCGTGGCGCCTCTCCCTTACTGGCCCCGGGCATTCTGACCCCCCGCCGGCAAGACCGGCAACCGACCCGCGCCGCCCGGCGCAATAAAATCACCGGATCCGTCGTTCAAGCCGCCGCCATGACACACCCGCCCGAACCCTACCTGCCCCGCCGCATCGAACCGCTGGGCAACTGGCAATTCACCGCCCACGCCATCAAGGCCTACGCCATCCACCACGACGCGCGCCATGCGGCGCCATTGCTCGATGCGGCCGCCGTCGCGGCCGCGCGGGAGGCCGTCAGCGCCGTGCTGGATGAGCACGCGCGGGACGCGCGCGGCCATGGCCTGGGCTTCTGCATGGTGCACGTGGGCCAGGAGGCCGTATGGCTGCTGGTGGACTGGTGGATCACGGGCGGCATTGCCTGCCAGCGCATGCTGTCGGCGCCGCTGGCGCGGCCTGGCGACTACACGCCGGTGCAGGCGCCGGCGCTGGCGTGTGTCTGGGAACTGGTGGTCACCGCACACGAGCGCGATGCCTGGGTACGGCACATGCTGACCGCCGCGCCAGCGCCCCAGGCTTATCTCGGCGACGTCCTGCCGGCCGGCAGCTACTGAGGGCCGGCCGCGAACGCGTCAGCGCGGCCCGAACACCTGGTCCAGTTCGCTGGCTTGCGGCATGCCTTTGTACTTTTTCAGCGCGCCGGCATCGTCGCGCACGATGATGCCCGGCGTGCCGCGAAAGCCCAGCGACACCATCAACGCCTGGTTGGCGTCGAGCTGCCTGCCGATGTCCTCGGGCACGCGCTCGGCCGGCGTGATGCCGCCGCGGTCGAACTTGTGCTCGTTCTCCAGCAGCGCAGCGGAGGGATCGGCCGCGCCCAGGATGGCGGCGGCCTTGGCCGGGCTGTCCTGGCGGATGACGCCCACCATCACGTGGCGCAGTTGCACCTTGCCGGCATCGACCCACGGCCGCGCCGCTTCCCAGAATTTGTGGCAATAGGGGCAGTTGGCGTCGCTGAAGGTGTAGATGATGCGCGGCGCGTCCTTGCGGCCATCGCGCACCCAGGTCGATTTCTCGAGCTGGGCCCAGGCCTGGTCGCCCATCGGCTTGCTGACCAGGGTCTCGATCGTGGCATCGTCCAGCGGCTTGCCCTGGGCATCCAGGCGGGCGCCGATGATCGCATTGCCGTCGCGGGTCACGTAGATCGCCACGGGTTGGTCGCCGGCCACGCCGGCGAAGGCGCGCAGGTCGCCGTCGATTTTGAATTCCTGCACCACGCGCAGGCCGCGCGCCTCCAGCGCCTTGAGCACGGCGGGGCGATCCGGGGCGGCCTGGGTGCCGGCGGCGGCCAGCATGGCCATCAGAGCGAAGAGGAAGCGGCTGGGCGCATGCGAACGGATCATGGGTACTCCTGGTGCTTTGCTGGACAGTGCCAAAGGCGCCACTCATACCGGCAGCAGTGACATCCACGCGTACAGGCTACGGATCCGCCCGGCCGGAAGCAAGCGCCGCGCATGCAATCCCGTGTTCGTACGAGGCGGTCGCCTGGTGGTGTACCGCTTGAACCCGGGTTCGACGTGGCGCTCGATGCCGGCCGGGGCGATGGCCGGCTAAAATTCCGCCTGCGATCGGTCGGCCCACGCCGTCCCGACGCCCTCCCCTTGCCCCGTCGCGCGTCGCGCGACCCTTGCCGCCAGGCCTAGAACGACACATGAAAAACACATTGATGGCCACGCACCTGCGCCTGGTCGGCATGGCGGCGCTATGGGGCGCGTCGTGGTCCTGGGGCAAAGTCGTGGCCCAGTCGATGGCGCCGCTGGCCGCGGCCAGCCTGCGGTTCCTGTTCGCCAGCGTGGCGCTGCTGTTGTGGATGCATCGCGCCTCGGCGCTGCGCGACCTGAAGAAGCTGACCCGCAACCAGTGGCTCGGCCTGACCGCCGCCGCCCTGGCGGGCGTGTTCGGTTACTCCAGCTTTTTCATGCTGAGCCTGCAACTGGTGCCGGCCGGCCGCGCCGCCATTGTGGTGACGCTCAATCCAGGCGCCACGCTGTTGCTGGCCGCGCTGCTTTTCCGCGAGCGCCTGAACCCCGCCATCCTGACGGGCATGGTGCTGTCGGCCATCGGCGCCTACATCGCGATCAGCGGCGGCTCGGGCGCCACCCTGCCCGGCGCGCTCGGCGTCGGTGAACTGCTGCTGCTCGGCTGCGTGGCCTGCTGGGTGGCCTATACCCTGATCGGGCGGTTGGTGCTCAAGGGCGTGGACGCGCTGACCACCACCACGGTCACCACCGTGATCGGCGCATCGATGCTGTTGCTGGCGAGCCTCGCCTTCGAGGGCAGCGCAGCCTGGCGGGCGCTGGGCGACGCGCCGCTGAATGCCTGGATCAGCGTGCTGGCGCTGGCCTTCGGCGCCACCGCTATCGCCTACGCCTGGTACTTCGAAGGCGTCAAGGCGCTGGGCGCCGGCGCCGCTTCCGGCTACATCACGCTGGTGCCCGTGTTCGGCGTGCTGTTCTCCAGCCTGTGGCTCGGCGAGCCCACGCCCGGCAGCCTGTTCATCGGCGCCGCGCTCGCCATCTCGGGCATGGCGCTGATGCACTTCGGGCGGCGCCGGGCCGGCTGAAACGGGCCAGCCCGGCGTGGGCGATGGCTATCGACGGGTCAGAACCGCCACGCCACGCGCACGCTCGCGGCGTGCTCGCGGCTATCGCGCGCGAACTGGCCGTCGTAGGACAGGCCGAGGCTGCTGTTGCGCCCGAGCGCCAGGTCGGCGCCCAATCCCACCAGGGCCGCGTCGCGCGCGATGGGCGTGCCGGCCACCGTGAACGGCTGGCTGGCGTCGAACGCCAGCCGGGTCTTCGCTTCCACGTCTCCGAAGGCGTGGCGCCAGCCCAGCATCGCGGTCACCCGTCCTTGCCGGCCGCCCCATTCGAAATCCTGGCGCGTGCGCAGACCGAGCGAGGTCTGGGTCTGCTGCTGGCGCGAGGCCTGGCCCGTCAACGCCGCGGCGCCGCCGGTCTCGCGGAAGCCGCGCGTGCGCAGGTCGCTCCAGGCCAGTCCGGCATACGGTTCGAGCGTGAAGTCCGCGGTTGCCGCCCATGCATAGGAAAGCTCGGAGAACAGTTGCACGGTGCTGGCGCCGTAATCGGCCGTCAACGCATCGGCCTGGCTGGCCGCCTGGCGCCGGGTGGAAATATCGTGCCAGGTGTAGCCCGCGCCGGCCAGCAGGTTCCAGGCGCCGCTGGCGGCCGCGAACGACTTGCCGCCATAGACCAGAGCGCTGTAGCTGCCGATGTCCGACTGGCTGCTGCGGTCGTCGACCTTGGCCCGGGTATCGGTGAAGCCCAACGCGCCGCCCAGGCGCCAGCCCGCGCCAACAGGCTGATCGGCGCCGACGAAGACGCCGCCGGTATGCTGGCGCAAGCGCGCCGCGTTGCCGTCGCCATCGAAGGTCTGCCAGCCGCCCACCACCTCGGCCCAGGCGGGCAAGGCGGCTGATGCGGGCAGCGCGCCTTGCGGCAAGGCGCCGCCCGCCTGCGCCGTGGGCGCCCCCGGCAGCATGCCGGCCTGCAGATTGGCGCGCAGCCGCGTCATCGGCAGCGCGCGCAAGGTGGCCGCGCCCTGGGCCAGCGAACCGCTGACGCTGGCGTGGGCTTCACCCGACAGGCTGTTGAACACGGCTTGCGGTTGGCCCGCAGGCAAGGCCGACACGTAACGCCGCAGCGCGTGCCCTTCCGGCAGGCTGTCGAGCGCCGCGCCGACCGCGCGCTGGTTGCCCGTGGCGCCGGCGCTGGCGAACGAACGGGTCTGATCCAGTTGCAGGCTGACGGCGCCGCCGTCGTAACTCAAGGCCGGGTCGAGAAAGGCGTAATTGGAAGCCACGCTGTCGAAGCGGCCCGAGATCGCGTTGGCGGTCAGTATCGTGTAGCGCTGGTTGGGGGTGAAGTTGCCTTGCGGGCCCACGTGCAACACCGAGCCGCCCAGATAGGCAGTGCCGCGCACGTCGACGCGATCGCTCTGGGTGCCTGCCGGCTCGGCTTCGACGCGATAGACCGAGCCGGACGCCAGCCTCAGGTCGCCGTTGACGGTAAGCGTGCCGATCGAATTGCCGGGCGCCAACACCCCGCCGGACGCCACCGTGGTCGGGCCCACGGCGCCGCTACCGCCGAGGACGCCGCCGGTCTGCACCTGAACCGGCCCGGCCAGGCTGCCGTTCACCGCCAGGGACCCGCCGCGCACGGTGGTCTGGCCGGTGTTGGTGCTGGCGCCGTTCAACACCAGGTCGCCAGCGTACAGATCGACGGCGCCCTGGCCGGCGATGTTGCCGCCGTAGACCAGCGGCGCGCCGGCGAAGTTGAACACCAACCGGCCATCGCCATCGCCCAGATGCACGCGCGGGGTGTCGAGCACGCCAGCGGCCGCTGGCGCCGCGCCGGTCGCGGCGCCAACGTTGAGCACGCCGCGCGAGCCGGCGTTGTTGGCGATGTAGATCACGGGCGCGCGCGCCGTGCCGCCATTGGCCAGGGTCATCTCGCCCTGGCCCAGACGGCCGACGTTCATGTCGTTGGACGTCTGCCAGAGCGAACCGGCGCCCGTGACGAGCATCGTGCCGTTGGCGCCGTTCAGATCGCCCAGGATGCCATAGCGGCTTTCGACGCGGGCGCCGCCGGCCACCACGGCCTCGCCCCGGGCCCCGGCGTTGTGGCCGACGAAGAAGTCGCCGCTGTTCACCCAGGCCGCGCCGCCGCTGAGCGTGGCGCTGCTGGTGGAGCCGTTTTCGGTGCCGACGTAGCCGTCGGTGCTGTCCAGGCGGGCGCCGCCACTCATCTCCAGGGTGCCGTTGCCGACATTGCCCACGTACACCACGCCGGCGCTGTTCAGGCGCGTGCCCGCCCCGTCCAGAGTGGCGGTGCCGGACGAACCGGCCTCATGGCCGATCAGCATGCCTTGCGCCGTCAGCGCCGCGCCGCGGGTCATGACCAGCGAGCCGGTGCCGGCATAGCCGACGCTGATCCGGTCGCTGGAGGTCAACGACGAGCCCGTGTCGGTCAAGGTCAGCGTGCCGCTGGCGTTGACCGCATCGCCCAATCGGACCTGGGCCGTGGTGGCCTTGGCGCCGTCGCTGATGTCCAGGCGGCCCACGGCCGCCACGGCGCCGGTATCGGTGCGGTCGCCGCCGATGGTAAGGGTATTGACCCCCATCGTCGTGCCGGCCCCCCTGAGCACGATGCCGCCGTTGGCCGAACCGCCCCGGCCGAGCACGGTATCGCCCGCGACCATCGCGCCCTGGTTTTCAATCGTGATCAGGCCCGTGCCCCGCGCGCCCACGAAAAGGGCGCCCGAGGCGCTGAACAGGGAACCGGAGCCCGTGACCGTGATGTCGCCCCGGCTGCCGGCGTACAGGCCCATGGTCACCTGGCCCTGCGCCGACAGTTGCGCGCCGGAAGCCACATTGATGGTGCCCGCGCCCTGGCTGCCGACCGTCAACGGATTGAGGACGATCCATTTCGCCTCGTTCGCCAACGTGGCCGAGCCGCTGGACCCCGCGGAGGTCGCAAGCACCGCCGAACTGGTCTGCAGCAGCGTGTCCTTGTCCGCGGCATCGAGCACCCCGGTGCCCGATGCGCCGATTTCCAGCGCGGTGATGATCGCGGAGGCCCGGTCACGCATGTGCAGGGTGCCGTGCGCCCCCTGCTCGCTTCCCAGGTAGACCCGAAAGCCGTTGAACGAGGCGCCGTCGGACAGCGACACCTGCGCCCGGCCGAAGTTGCCGATGACGGACAACGAGGTATCCGTCCACGACTGGCCCCCGGCCAGGTTCATGGAAACCTGGGAGGCCGCGCTGTTGGACAGGATGCTCAGATTGGTCTGCAGGCTCGCGGCGGGATCGAAATCGAGCGTGGCGCTGCCCGAGGTGCCCAGATAGAACAGCCCGACCTGCTGCGCGCCATCCAGGCGCACGGTTTGCAGGGAGGCCGAATTGCCGATGTAGACATCGTCGCCCGGCCCGGGCGGGGACGACAGATCCCAATTGCCGCCGGTGCTCCATCGGGTATCGGCGCCGCCGCCCGCGATCCAGAGATGCGGTATCCCCTGCGCCTGCGCGCCAGCGGTGGCGCCCGCGAGCAGCGCGGCGATAAGCGACAGCGAACAGGGCCACACGCCGGAACGCACGGCGGGGGCAAGCGAGGCGTTTCTTTTCACAATGGACCTTGGAAACCGAGATAATTAACCCGGTAAGTAACATTCCCTTAAAAAGGGTTCCAGATCCATTGACGACACCAGGGGCCCGCGCTTAACCCCGCATCGTTTTATCTTCCATTTCAATGCTTTGAATGAAAACCGCGGCGCCGGCCCGCTTTCACCGGGGGCAGCGCTGCGGCACTTTGCGCGGGGTTTCCGTATAGCCCAGAGCCGTCACCCGGCGCAGCAGATCGGCATAGACCGCCTGGTCCAGGCACGGCACCCGCGCCATGATCCAGACGTAATCGCGCTTGGAACGGCCGATGATGGTGGTCTGGTAGCCCTCATCCAGGTAGGCGATGACGTATTCGGCCTTGATGGGCCAAATGAACTGCATGCCCCAGACCGCGTTGCCGGTGCCGGGCCGCACGGTGGCCACCGGGTGCATGGTGTCGACCGGCGCGTCGAAGCTGCCATCGCGGTAACGGAAGTCGGTCTGCACCCGGCCGTCCGGCAGCCGGCGGTAGCTTTCCACCGCATCGTAGGCGTTGCGCTCGGGCCAGCTCGGGATGTGCGCGATCACATACCAGTCGCCCATGAAGCGATCCAGGTCCACCTGGGCCACCGGCGGCATCGGTGGCGGCGACGCGCAGCCGGCCAGCAGGGCGGCCAGGCCGATACACAGGGTGCGCAGCATGATCGTTCTCCTCAGGGCCGCGTGTAGCGGTAGTGCGCCACGCCCCATTGCTGGCCGCCGTCGTAGCCGAAGAGTTCGGCGCACGCCATCCAGAACATGCGCCAGCGCTGGTGCCACAGCCCGGCCAGGGGCGCGCCATAGGCCTGTGCCAGCACCGCGCGTGCCTGCTCGCGGCGGGCGTCCTGGTTGGCCAGCCAATGATTGGCGGTGCGCGCATAGTGGGTGCCGTCGAGGAACCAGCGCTCCTCCAGCCGCAGGTCATCCTGGAAATGCAGCAGGGTATGGGCCGACGGCATGATGCCGCCGGTGAAGAAATGCCGCCCCATCCAGTTGTCGGCGCCGTCGGTCTCGAAGGGGTAGGCGCGCTCGCGGTGGGCGAAGATGTGCACGAACAGCTTGCCGCCGGGCCGCAGCCAATGGGCGATGCGAGCCAGCAGGTCGTGGTAGTTGCGCATGTGTTCGAACATCTCCACCGAAACGCAGCGGTCGTAGGCGGCGGCGGGCAGCGCCAGGACGTTGACGTCGCAGGTCACGACGCGCACGTGCGACCAGCCGCGCTCGCGGCAGCGCGCCTCGATATGCTGGCGCTGGGTGGCGGAGTTCGACACCGCCGTGATGCGGGCGTTGGGGAACTGCTCGGCCATCCACAGGGTCAGCGAGCCCCAGCCGCAGCCCAGCTCCAGGATGTCCTGGCCGTCGGCCAGCCCGGCGCGCTCGCCGTACAGCCGCAGCATGGCGGTTTCGGCCTGGTCCAGGGTTTCGGCGCCGGTCGGGTAATAACAGCTCGAATACTTCATGCGCGCGCCCAGGCAAAGCTGGAAGAACGCGGTCGGCAACTCGTAGTGCTGAGCGTTGGCGGCGTCGGTATGGAGGGCGACGGCGCTGGCGCGCAGCGTGGCGATGAGTTGGCGGTCGCGCTCGGTCCAGGCCTCGATGCCGCCGGCATATTCCTGCGCCAGGCGCTGGCCGCACAGGCGCCGCATGCCCAACCGCAGCAGCGCGTCGGGCAGCAGGCCGCGTTCGGCCAGGCCGAGCAGGCCGGGCGCGGGGCGGTCGGTGGCCAGGGAAGTGTCGTGCAAGGTAGCGGTCGTCATGGCGTGCCTCGTCAGGATTTGGGAAACCAGGGAAAGAAGGCCGACGTGCGGCGTTGGTAATCGCGGTAGTCGTCGCCGCGCGTGCGCAGCGCCTGTTGCTCGGTGAACGGAATGCCGCTGATCCAGCGCAGGAACACGTACATCAGCGCCGGCCCCAGCCAGGCCAGCCATTGCAGCGGCGAGCCCCAGGCCAGCGCCACATAGCCGAACCAGTGGCACCATTCGAAGAAGTAATTGGGATGCCGTGAATAGCGCCACAGGCCTTCGCGGCAGGTGCGGCCACGGTGGGCGGGGTCGTCGCGGAAACGATCGAGCTGGCGGTCGGCGATCACCTCGCCCGCCAGCGCCGCCAGCCAGATCAGCAGGCCCAGCGCCACCGGCCAGCCTTGCGCCGGACTGGCGCCGACCGCCAGGAACGGCAGGCAGAACAACATCACCAGCGCGGCCTGGAACATGAACAGGCCGAAGAACTTGCCCTGGTGGCCCTGCCAGTGCTCGCGCAACGCGCGATAGCGGCCGTCCTCGCCTTCGCGCACGCGGCGCCACAGGTGCCAGGCCAGCCGCAATGACCAGACGCCCGCCATCAGCGCCAGCGCCAACCGGGCCGCGACGCTGCCCGTGCCGGTGGCGGCGATCAGCCCGCCGGCCGCGCCCATGCCCAGCGACCACACCACATCGACGATGCCGGCGTTGGCGCGGCGGCGCTGCCAGCGCCAGGCCAGCGCCATCGCCACCACCATGGCGGCCGCGATGCAGAACCATTGTTGCCAGGCCGTCATGGCGCCTCCCGGACCCAGCGCCGCGCGCCGGCGGTCAGCGCCGGCAATGCCAGCGCCCATCCCGCCGCCAGCGCGACGGTGGCGCGCCAGGCCGGCGGTTCGAATTGCACCGGCTGCCAGCCACGGGCCGCGCCCCAATACGCCAGCGGCCCGCCGACCGCGCCGAACACGCAGGCCAGCCAGGGCCTGGGACGCAGGTAGGCGAGCGAATGGTTCAGCGTCAGCGCGAACGCCGCCCACAACGCCAGGATCCAGAGCGGCGCGGGCCAGGCGTCGGCGGCATAGCGCGCCCAGCCCAGCGCCGACAGCGTGCCATCCAGCGCCGCGCCGCACAGCACGGCAGCCCCGGCCAGCCGCAGGTCGGCGCGCGCCGTGGCCGACGCCGCCAGTTGCGCCGCGATGAACACCAGGGCGGCGGCCACGCCCGGCCAGGCCAGCCCGCGGCCGGCGCCGATCACGGCGCTGAACCACACGAGCTGGTAGCCGATCAGGTTGGCCCAGAAACGCATCACGCCGCCTCCCGCGCCCAGCGGCCGCCCGTGGCGCGCGCCTGCGGATGCGTCAGCAACAGGTGCGCAACGCCGATGGAGCGCTCGCGAAAGCCCCCTTCGCAGTACGCCAGGTAGAACTCCCACAAGCGGCAGAAGCGCGCGTCGAAGCCCTGCGCCCGCACCTCGGGCAGGCGCGCCAGGAAGCGCTCGCGCCAGGCCTGCAGCGTGCGCGCGTACGACAGGCCGAAGTCCTCCAGGTGCACCAAGGCCAGGTCGCAGGCGCGCGTCTTGGCGCGCAGCATCGCCTCGATGGACGGGATGAAGCTGCCCGGAAAAATATGGCGCTTGATGAAATCGACCGAAGTCAGCGCCTGCTGGTAGCGGTGGTCTTCGATGGTGATGGCCTGAATCAGCGCCCGGCCGCGCGGGTCGAGCAGGCTGGCGACCTTGGCGAAATAGGTTTCCAGGAAGTTCGCGCCAACGGCCTCGATCATCTCCACCGACACCAGCTTGTCATACTGGCCCTGCAGATCACGATAGTCGCGCAGCACGACATCCACACGGTCCTGCAATCCGGCGGCGCGCACGCGCTCGACCGCCAGGTCGTGCTGTTCGCGCGACAGCGTGGCGGTGGTGACATGGCAGCCGTAATGACGCGCCGCGTGGATCGCGAAGCCGCCCCAGCCGCTGCCGATTTCCACCACGCGGTCCGTGGGCCGCAGCTCCAGCTTGCGGCAGATCGTCTCCAGCTTGCGGTGGGAGGCCGCTTCCAGCGTGTCATCGGCGCCCGTCCACAGCGCCGACGAATACATCAGGTCATCCGATAGGAACAGCCCGAAGAAAGTGTTGCCCAGGTCGTAGTGCGCGGCGATGTTGCGCCGGCTGCCGGCGCGCGTATTGGCATTGCCGGCATGCCAGCGCCGCAGCGCCCAGCCGGCCAGCCGCGCCAGCCCGGACTCCATGGCGTCCAGCGTGTCGCGGTTGCGCACCAGCAGGCGCACCAGCCCGACCAGGTCGTCGCAACGCCACAGGCCGTCGCCATAGGCCTCGCCCGCGCCGACACTGCCTTGCGCGGCCACCAGCCGATAGAAGCCCAGGTCGCTGACGGTCAGGCGCACGCACGGCTCGCCGCGGCCCAGCGTAACGCTGCCCAGGCTGTCCTCGATCAGCAACTGGCCATGGTCCAGCGCCGCCAGGCTGGCGAACAGGCGCCGCCGCAACAGGCGGTCGAGCGGGCCGGCGCGGCGGCTGGCCGCGATCGAAGCGTGTTCCGAGGGCGTCATGGGTTTCATTGCGGTTCTCCGTTGGGGGTGCGGGGATGGTCGTAGACGGGATTGCGCTTGAGCCACAGGCGCAGCGCCTGCCAATGGATGGCGCCGATGACTTGCAGCGTCATCAGCGGGTAGCGCCACAACAGGCGCGCCAGCGCCGCGCCGTCGAGCGCGCGGCGCCGCAGATCCAGGCGCGCGTCGAATTGCGGCACGTCCTGGCGGCTGACGCGCATGTGCACGCGCAGCTCGTCGGCCGGCGCAGTGAAGCGCCAGTCGTAGGCGCAGTCCATGGGCATGAAGGGAGAGACGTGGAAGCGTTTGTCGAAGCGCCAGGCCAGCGCGTCGCCTTCGCGCTCGGCGGCCGCGGCCGGCAGCACCACGCAATGGCGCTGCTTCCACGGCGTATTGGTGATCTCGGCCACGATCGCGGCCAGCGTGCGGCCGTCGGCTTCGTAGCAGTAGTAAAAGCTCACTGGATTGAAGACGTAGCCGGCGTAGCGCGGATGCGCCAGCAGGCGGATGGGCCCGTCCGGCATGTCGCCCAGATGCGCCCGCAGGCGTTGCCGCACCGCCTGCGCCAGCGGCAGCCCGCCGCCCGCGTCAAGGTAATCGGCGCGCCGCCATTGGGCCAGGTTGGGCCGTTCCACCGACCACAGCCAGCGGCCCTGGAACACCTGGTCGATCTCGTCCAGATCCAGGTAGAGCTGGCCCATGCGGTAGCCGAAGCCATGCGCATGCGGATGGTGGCGCCGGTGCGTCACCCGGCCCTCATAGACGGCGCTATGCAGGTTCATGCCGCCTCCCGCGCCCAGACCCGCGGCCGCCCCAGGATGGCGCGCACCACGTCCAGCGCGCTGGCCACGCCATCCTCGTGAAAGCCCCAACCCCAGTAGGCGCCGGCATACCAACTGCGATGCCGGCCCGAAATCTCGGCCCGGCGCGCCTGCGCGGCCACCGATTCGTGGGTGTACACGGGGTGGTGATAGCGCATGCGCGCCAGCACTTGCGCCGGGTCGATGGCCTCGCTGCGGTTGAGCGTCACGATGAACGGCCGCGGCGAGGCGATGCCCTGCAGCAGGTTCATGCAATAGCTGACCGAACAGGGCGCCCCCGGATCGGCCGGCACGTAGGCGTTCCAGGCGGCCCAGGCCTTGCGCTGGCGCGGCAGCAGGCGGGCGTCGGTGTGCAGCACCACGTCGTTGTCCTGGTAGGTGATGGCGCCCAGCACCGCGCGTTCCTGCGGCGTCGGGTCGGCCAGCAGCGCCAGCGCCTGGTCGCTGTGGCAGGCGAAGATCACTTCGTCATGGTGCTCCTGGCCATCGCGCGTGATCACCTGCACGCCGGCCGGCTGGCGCCGGACGGCCCGCACGGCGCAGTTCAACCGTTCGCGCACCGTCCAGCGCTGGCGCATGGCGTCGATATAGCGGCGCGATCCGCCCTGCACCACGCGCCACTGCGGCCGGCCGCTGACCTGCAGCATCTGGTGATTGGCCATGAACTGCACGAGATACCGCGCCGGGAATTCCAGGATGCGCGCAGCCGGCGACGACCACAGCGCCGAGGCCATCGGGATCAGGTGGTCGGTGCGGAACGCCTCGCCGTAGCGGTGTTGCGCCAGGTACTCGCCGAGCGTGGGGCCCGGCTCCGGCGCGCGCAACAGCGCGGGCGACTGCCGGTAAAAACGCATCAGGTCGCGCACCATGCCCAGAAAGCGCGGCGACAGCAGGTTGCGCCGCTGGCAGAACAGCGTGTCCAGCGACGTGGCGTTGTACGCCAGCCCGTCGGCCTGTTTGTGCACCGAGAAGCTCATGGTGGTGGGCTGCGACGCCACGCCCAGCTCTTCCAGCAATGCCGTGAACTGCGGGTAATTGTGCGGATTGTGGACGATGAAACCGCTGTCCACCTCGTAACGCCGGCCGTCCTGCTCGACCGTGTGCGTGTGCGTATGCCCGCCCAGGTAGTCGTTGGCCTCGTACAGCGTGACGTCGTGATCGCGGCCCAGCTTCCAGGCGCAGACCAGTCCCGCGATGCCCGAACCGATGATGGCGATGCGCATGTTCACTCCTTGGCGGCGGCCAGCGCCCAGGCCGGCACGCCCTTGAGGTCCCAGATGAGGCCGGTGGCGGCCAGCAGGCGCAGGCCGTACCAGGTGATGTCGATCTCATGGGCACGGAATCCCTGCCGCGCCGACCCCGGGTAGAAGTGGTGGTTGTTGTGCCAGCCCTCGCCGAAGGTCAGCAGCGCGAGCCAGGCGTTGTTGCGGCTGTCGTCGGCGGTGTCGTAGCGCCGCTTGCCATAGCTGTGCGCCAGCGAATTGATGGTGACGGTGGCGTGGAACAGCGCCACGGTCGAAATGAAAAAGCCCCATACCAGCATCTGCGGCCCGTCTGTGCCCAGGCCGGGCGCCACGCGTGCCAGCAGCGCGCCCAGGCCGTAGCAGCCCAGGGCCAGCGCCAGCGGCACCGCCGCGTCGAAGCGGTCGAGCCAGCGCAGTTCGGCGTAGCCGCGCAGGTCCGGCACCCGCGCCAGATCGGTGGCGAAGGCGCGGCGCGTCAGAAACCAGCCCATGTGGCTCCACCAGAAACCATGGCGGCGCGGCGAATGCAGGTCATGCTCATCGTCGGCATGGCGATGGTGGTGGCGATGGTGGGCCGCCCACCACAGCGGTCCGCGCTGCGCGCACGAGGCGCCCAGCACGGCGAACACCAGCTGCATGCCGCGCGAGGTGCGGAAAGTGCGGTGCGAGAAGTAGCGGTGGTAGAACCCGGTCAGGGCGAACATGCGCACGGCGTACAACGCCACCGCCAGCGCCAGCGCCGCGGGCGATACGCCGGTCCACAGCGCCCCCAGGCAGCCGGCGTGCAACAACGCGAAGGGCAAGGCGCGGGTCCAGTCGATACGGTCGGGATCGCCGCCCGGCGCGTCCTGCGCCTGGGTATCGACCCAGCGTCGTATCGAAGCGGTCCAGCCGGAGAGAACGGAGCGCATCATGGTGTCCTGTGTGAAACGTGTCGGGATATACGGGCGCGGAGACGCGGTGGATGCATAGGTGAAAACCCTTATCCGCAGCGCGACACCAGCGGCGTGGCCGCCGCCGCGTCCAGGTCCTGCGCCGCGGGCGGCGGCCGGACGGCGTCGGCCGGGAACTCGATGCGCACGGTCTGCGTGCCGCCGTTGCCGTCGCGCAGGTTGCTCGGCCCTTCGAAGCGCCGCAGGCGCCGGCTGGCGCTGTCGTAGGTCACGCGCAAGGCCGGCGCGGCGAAGCCATACCAGGCATCGAGCCGCAGGCGGAAGCTGCGCTCGCCCTGGCCGGCGGCGCGTGCCTGTACCGTCAGCGGCATCCATTCCAGCCGGCTGGGCACCAGGAAATGCGGCGGCGCGGCCGGCGGCTGCCAGTTGGCCCGCAGCCAGGCATCGAAGCCGGCATCCACCACGGCGTCGGCCACGGCGGGCAGCGGCCGGCTGCGCATCGGCGCGCCGGCGCGCGCCTGCACGTAGACAGTGCGCCGGCCCAAGCGGGTATCGACGCCTTCGCGATAGCCGTCGCGCTGGTCATACAGGGCGAAATCCGGCGCGGGATCATCGACCGCGCCGCGCACCCATTTGCGCGCGAATGCCTCGCCGCCGGGACAGCGGTACAACACCAGCCGCACTTGCCGGCCGCCCTCGCGCACCACCCAGTGCTCTTCGCGATAGCGTTCCGCGCCATCGCGGCTGTCATAGGCGTAGCCCACGTAGTGTTCGTTGGCGGCCGATGCGGCCAGGGGAGTCAGCAACAGGACCGCGAGCAGGCGTCGCATCGTCATTCTCCTTGGGTCGACGGACAGGGATGGGTCACGAACGCGTCCAGGTCGTCCAGCACGGACGCGCGCCAGCGCAGCGGGCGCGACAGCGCGCCCACCAGCAGCTTGTGGCCCAGGTCGGGATACGTCACCAGCCGCGCGCAGGCGCCGGCCGT
This sequence comes from Achromobacter pulmonis, assembly GCF_902859765.1. GTDB lineage: Bacteria > Pseudomonadota > Gammaproteobacteria > Burkholderiales > Burkholderiaceae_B > Achromobacter > Achromobacter pulmonis. The sequence goes on along the minus strand of NZ_CADIJV010000005.1, from coordinate 109,703 downwards.
TCGCAGGGCGGCCGCCAGGCTGGCGCTGTTGCGGCGCGGGTCGACCGTGGTGTCGGCCGTGCCGGTCAGCAGCAGGCCGGGCGGCGCATGGGGGGTGACATGGTGGATGGGTTGCGAGTCGGCCGGCGTGTCGGGGTAGCCGAACACCGGCCGCACGTCGCGCGCGACGATGGGCAGGAAGTCATAGGGTCCGGCCAGGCCGATCCAGCCCGCCAGCGTCGTGGGGCTGGAGCCGGCGCCGCCGAGCCAGCGCCCGTCCAGCGCCAGCATGGCGGCGATATAGCCGCCGGCGCTGTGGCCGGCGACGAAGACGCGCCCGGGGTCGCCGCCATAGGCGTCGATATGGCGTTGGGTCCAGGCCACCGCCTGAGCCGCGTCGCGCAGGAAGTCCGGGTAGCCGGCCTCGGGATAGACGCGATAGTCGGCAATGACCGCGACCATGCCACGCGCCGCCAGCGCATCGCCGACGAAACGGTAATCGGCCCGATCCCCGCTGCGCCAGCTGCCCCCGTAGAAGAACACCACCACCGGCGCCCCGGCCGCGCCGGGCGGCCGGTAGATGTCCAGCCGCTGGCGCGCGAGCGGGCCATAGGCCAGCCCCGCCGAAACGCGGTTGGCGCCGTCGGGCACCGCGCCGTTCAGCAGCGTCAGGGGGGAACAGGCGGCCAGCAGGCCCAGGGCCAGCGCGGCCAGGACCACGATCGCAAGCGGGCCGCGCGGGCCTGCGGTTATCCAGGAAAACATGAGGGGCTCCGCAATGGGACACCCCTCTATACGCGGCCCGGCCCGCTTTGGATGCGGTTCAGATCTTGAGCACGTCGCCGCTCATGATGACCGGCCCTGTCGGCTTGCCCGAAGGCGAGCCGCCCGGCGGTTCGAGCGTGATGGCCAGCTTCTGGATGCCTTCCAGGCCCTGGCGGCGTTGCAGCGCCGTCAGGCCCTCGGGCGCCACCAAGCCGACCGATTGCGGCGCCTGCCCGGGCGGAATCACCCACAGCTCCAGCGCCTTGCCGCCGGCGCGCGATGCCAAGTCCTGCAGGGCATGGACGTGCAGGCCGCCGCGCTCGTCGGCGCGCACCACCAGCATGGCCTGGGCCTCCGGACTTTGCAGCACCGCCATCAGTTGCGTGCGCGCGGCGCGGTCGACCTGCATCGGGTAGACCACCACCCCGGCCACCAGCACCGCCGCCAGCGCGCCGCTGAGCACGCGCCAGAACGCCAGGCCCTGCCAGCCCCGGGCGCGCCCCGGCTTGAGACGCGATTCGATGGCGCGCCAGACGCGGCGCGGCGGCACCCGGGCCGGCAGCGACCACAGCAGCGGGTAGATGTCGTCTTCCCAATCGCGCACCTGGCGGCGCAGATTGGCATCGGCGGCCATCAGGCCCTCGAAGCGGCGGCGGGCGCCGCCGCGCATCGCGCCGGCCACGTAGTCGGCCGCCAGCCGCGCGCGCAGTTGGGGGTTGCTGTAGTTCATGACAGGCACCTCTTGAGCCGGTCCATGCCGCGCCGCACCCAGCTCTTGATCGTGCCCAGCGGCGCCTGCAGGCGGCGGGCGATCTCGCTGTGGCTGAGGTCGTCGAAGAAGGACAACGCGATGGCGGTGCGCTGCGGCCCCTCGAGCTGCTTCAGGCAGTCGGCCAGGCGCTGGCCGTCCTGGTCGCGCTGCAGCCGTTCGAACGGGCCGGGTGCGTCATCGGCCCAGGCCAGCGTCAGCTCACCGTCGGCGTCGGGGCGCTCCAGGTCCGGCCTGCGCAACAGGTCGATGCAGCGGTTGCGCACGATGCGCGTCATCCAGGTCATCACTTGGCTCTGCTCCGAAGAATAGCGGGCGGCATTGCGCCAGATATTGATGAAGCTGTCCTGGAGGACTTCCTCCGCCCAGTCGCTTCGACGCAATATACGTACGGCGAGCGCAAACAGATGCGGGGAAGTCTGTCGATAGAGTTCGGCCAGCGCGGATTCCTGGCCGCGGGCACAATCCTGTATCAAAGCCTGCAGACGAAGCGGGTCGGGCATGAGGGCTATCCGGGGTCACTGGCAATCAGGCCGCGCGACGGAAAACGGCGCTCGGGGGGGACGGATCTCTTCGAACGCATGATACAGGCAAGTCCGGCCCGGCGGAGCGGGGCGGACGCGGTGGCCGGCGCCTCAGGGGGCCTTCGCGGCTCCCTTCCGACGCCGCGACGACCGCCACCGCCCCCCCGGACTTGCCGCGCGCGGGCTAGCGCGGCCCGCCACCTAGGCGGGCGCCTGGAACCGCGTCTTGGCCGCCGCCACCGACAGGGCCGGCGGCAGCGGCACGCCATTTTTCACGGCCAGGATCTCGGCCATCACGCTCACGGCGATCTCCGCGGGCGTGCGGCTGCCGATGTAGAGGCCGACCGGCGCCCGCAGGCGCTGCAGCGATTCCTCGGTTTCGTCGAAGTGTTCGATCAAGCGCTGGCGGCGCAGCTCGGTGTTGCGCCGCGAGCCGATCGCGCCCACGTAGAAAGCCGGACTGTGCAGCGCTTCGAGCAACGCCAGGTCGTCCAGTTTCGGATCATGGCTCAGCGCCACGATACAGGTGCGCGTGTCCGGACGCATCGCCCGCACGGCATCGTCGGGCATCTCGGTGGTGAGCTGCACGCCGGCCACCGACCAGGCGCCCAGATGCTCGACGCGCGGATCGCAGAGCGTGACCGCGAAATCGTTGAACAGCGCCATGGTCGAGACATACTCGGCCAGCGCGCCCGCGCCGATCAGCAGCATGCGGTACTGCGGCCCCAGCGTGTGCGACAGCACCGCGCCGTCAAAGCACAGCGCCGCCGGCGCGTCGGCGCGCGCCAGCGTCACCGCGCCCGTGACGCAGTCCACGGTGCGTTGCGTCAGTTGGCCCGCTTCCAGCTGACGCACCAGCGCATCGAGCAGCGAGACATCGGGATCGAACTCCAGCAGCAGCTCCAGCGTGCCGCCGCAGGGCAGGCCGAAGCGCCGCGCCTCGTCCGCCTGCACCCCATAACGCAGCCGCTCGGGGCGGGCCCGCGGCATACCGGGGCCGCCGTGGGCGCGGGTATAGCGCGACACCAGGTCGTCTTCGATGCAACCGCCCGAGACCGAGCCGACGCAGCGGCCGTCCTCACGCAACACCATCATCGAGCCGGCCGGGCGCGGCGACGATCCCCAGGTCCGGGCCACCGTCGCCAACAGGACCCGGTCGCCCGCCATGGCCCAGTCACGGGCGGCGCGCAGCACGCGCACATCGACACTTTCCATTCAGCACGCTCCCAGGGTGGGCATGGTGGCGGCAAGCCGCGCTTCGGCCCGGGCCAGATCCGCCACGGTGTCGATGTCGGCGACGATGCCCGGGTCCGCCAATGCCAGCGTGCACAGCGTGCCGGCCTGCCGGTGCGCCGCCACGATCGACGCGGCGCCCTGGTCGCCCTGCAATCGCGCCAGCGCCGCGAAGCAGCACCGCCCGAAGCCGACCGGATGCCCCTGCCGGCCATTCCAGAATGGCAGCGCCACCGGGCTGGACGCGAGCGCGGCGGCGACCCGCCGCAGGCTGTCGGCGCCGACCAGCGGCAGGTCGCCCGGCAGGATGAGCCAGCCGGCGGCCCGGGCGGTGGCGCGCACGCCCCGGGCGATCGAATCGCCCATGCCGGCCGCCCCGCCGGCGCCATCGTCCGCCTCGGCCCGCACCACATGGCAAGGCAGGCCCGATTCCGCCACGGCGCGCAACACCCGTTGCAGCACGGTCATGCCGGCCAGCGGCGCCTGCAGCTTGTGGGTGGCGCCGCCGGAACGCGTGAAGCGCTCGCCCCGGCCGGCGGCCAGCACGATGACCGTGGGCAGCCCGGCGCGCGGCACGGCCATGTCCGAAGCGTCGTACCGGTCCATGCTAGGCCACCGTCCGTACCGGCAGGTCGCGCACCCGCTTGCCGGTGGCCGCGAATATCGCATTGCACAGCGCCGGCGCCACCGGCGGCACGGGCGGCTCGCCCACGCCGCCTGGCGGCAAGGCATGGTCATCGTTGACCAGGTGAGTGCGGATCACGCGCGGCGACGCCCCGTGGCGCAGCACTTCATAATCGTAGAAGTTGTTCTGCTTGACGCGCCCCCGCTCGAACGTGATCTCGCCCAGCAAGGCCAGGCTCAGGCCCATGATGGCGCCGCCCTCCATCTGCGCGCGGATGCGCTCGGGATTGATCTGCGGCCCACAGTCGAGCGCCATGTCCACGGCCAGCACCTGGACCTCGCCCTTGGCGTCCACCGCCACTTCCACCACCGTGGCGGTGTAGCTCATGAAGCTGTAGCAGAAGGCCAGGCCGAGACCATGACCCCGCGGCAGTTCCCGCCCCCAGCCGGCGCCGCGCGCGGCCGCCTCGATCACGCCGCGCAGGCGGCCCGTGTCGTAGGGGTAGCGTTCAGGCGATTCGCTGTAGTTCCAGGTATCGGCCAGGGTGCCTGGATCGATGCGGCGGGCCGGCCCGATCAAGTCCAGCGCGTATTGCTTGTGATCCTTGCCGGCGCGATGCGCCAACTCGGCGATGAAGCACTGCGCCGCGAACGCGTGCGGAATGTTGGACACCGAACGGAACCAGCCAATGCGCGCATGCGCGGCGACCGGCGCGGTCTCGACGCGCACGTTGGGGATGACATAGGGCATGTTGATGGCGGACATGGCCGATTCGAACAACTGCTCGCCCTGGGCGCCCTCGGTGAACAGCGAACCGATGGTGGGCGCGGCGCTGCGATGCAGCCACGACCGCACCTTGCCGTCCTGGTCCACCACAGCCTCAAGGCGCTCTGCCGATACCGTGTGCAGATAGTCGTGATGGATATCGTCCTCGCGCGTCCATACCAGCTTGACCGGCGTGCCTTGCGGCATCGCACGGGCCACGATGGCGGCTTCGTCCACGTAGTCGGGCTTGGACTTGCGTCCGAACCCGCCTCCCAGCAACAGCACGTTCACCTTGACTTTCGCCGGGTCCAGCTTGAGCCGCCGGGCCACGGCCTCCTGCGCCGCCGCGGGGTTCTGGACCGAGGTCCAGACCTCGGCCTGATCCCCCTGGATCCGCACCGTGGCCACCGGCGGTTCCATGGACGCATGCGCCAGATGCGGCACATGGTAATCGGCCGCGAAACGTTCGGCCTCCCCGGCCTGGGCCCAGGCCCCCGGCGCGTCGCCCTGGTCGCGCATGACTTTGCCCGGCGCGCGGCTGGCGGCCGCCAGGGTCTGCCGGTAGGCCGCCGAATCGTAGTCGCCATTGGGGCCATCGTCCCACTCGATCTCCAGCGCCGCCCGGCCCTGGATCGCCGACCAGGTATTGCGCGCCACCACCGCCACGCCGCCCAGGGGCTGGAAGGCGGGCGCGCCCTGCATCGGCGGAATGTCCACCACTTTCAGCACGCCGGGCACGGCCAGCGCCTTGGCGCTGTCGACGCGGCGCGGCTTGCCCCCGACCACCGGCGGCCGCGCCACCACCGCGTACACCATGCCGGGCAGGTGGCAATCCATGCCATAGGCGGCCTGGCCCTTGCCGATGGCCTCCAGGTCGACCAGGCGCACTTCGCTCTTGCCGATGTAGCGGAAATCGGCGGGCACCTTGAGCCGCAGCGCGTCACCGGCCGGCACCGGCAACCGGGCGGCATCGGCCGCCAGCTCGCCATAGCCCAGCCTGCGGCCGCTGGCGTCATGGACGACCTCGTGGCGGGTCGCGCGCACCTGGTCCCGCGGCACCGACCAGCGCGCGGCGGCGGCGGCCTCCAGCATCTGGCGGGCGGCGGCGCCCACCCGGCGCATCGGCAACAGGAAGTGCCGCACGCTGCGCGAGCCGTCCACGTTCTGGTTGCCGTAGCGCGCCTCGTCGGCCCCGGCCTGGACCACGCGGACCCGCGCCCAGTCGGCTTCCATTTCATCGGCCACCACCATCGGCAGGCTGGTGCGCACGCCCGTGCCCATCTCGGCCCGGTGCGCCACGATGGTGACCGTGCCATCCGGCGCGATCGAGACGAACACCAGCGGATCATCCACCGTGCCGCCCGGCATCGAATCGGCGCCGTACTTGCGAGGCTCCGCCCCGGCCGCCCGCACCGCGCTGACCAGGCCGCTGCCTGTCACCGCCAGCGTCAGCGCACCCAGCCCGCCCTTGAGAAAATCGCGTCGCGCGCGTTGTGCCGTGTCCATCATCACTTGCCTCCCTGGGCCAGGCGGGCCGCCGCCTGCTGGATCGCGGCGCGGATGCGCGGATAGGTGCCGCAGCGGCAGATGTTGCCGCTCATGGCCTCGTCGATCTGCTGCTCGGTGGGCGCGGGCGTGGCCTTGAGCAGGCCGACCGCCGTCATGATCTGCCCCGCCTGGCAATAACCGCATTGCGCCACATTGTTCTCGATCCAGGCGCGCTGCACGGTCCGGCCGACCGGATCGGCATCCATGCCCTCGATGGTCGCAATCGCCCGGCCGGCCACCGCCGACACGGGCGTGACACAGGCGCGGATCGGCTGCCCATCCAGGTGCGTGGTACAGGCGCCGCACAGGGCCATGCCGCAGCCGAACTTGGTGCCGGTCATGCCAAGCTCGTCGCGCAGCACCCACAACAAAGGCATATCGTCCGGAACGGTCACGTCCCTGGCCTGGCCGTTGACTTGCAGTTGTGTCATGGCGAAATCCTCATGGAGGTGGAAGGAGGTGGCGAACTGGCGCGGCAACGGCGGCGGGCATCCGCCGGCCGTCGTCCCGAAACGGGGCCGGCAGCCGGCCAGACTGGCATTTTCCGGAATCGGAGCGCCTGCCGGTAGTGCAATCCGCTGGATTTCCTGCCTGATTCTATGCGCACGCACCCACTTTGTGTGCAGGCGGCCAACGCCGCGGCGGCGGCTGGCCGTTGCGCGCGGCGGTTGCATTGCCAGGCAATCCGCTTGTTGGCTTTTCGCCAAAGGGCGCCATCCCGCCTGCCTGCGCCCAGGCGCGGCTTGCTAAGATGCGCGCAATCGCGCAGTTTCATGACCATGCCTCAGGAGCGGGCCCCTTGACGCGGATTCTCACGACCTTGCTCGCCCGTTTCGGGCAAGCGCTGATGCTCGCCGGCCTGGCCGGCTCCGCCTTCGCCGCGCCCCCCACCCTGGCGCAATGCAATGGCATCAAAGACCTCGCCTTCGTCGCCCACCTGGACGACGACCTGCTGTTCATGAACCCGGACATCGCCTCCAACATCGCGGCCGGCGGCTGCGTGCGGGTGGTCTACCTGACCGCCAGCGATGCGGGCGAAGGCGCCCCCTACATGCTGGGTCGGGAACGCGGCGTGCGCGCGGCCTATGCCTATATGGCAGGCCAGCCCGATCTCTGGAAGGAAGGCGTCGGCCACGCGGGCCAGCGCCGGATCGCGCGTTTCAGCCTGTCGGGCAACCCGCGCGTGCAACTGTGGCATCTGCGCCTGAAGGACCCGTGGCTGGGCAACGGCTGGGGCAGCCTCACGCCGCTGAGCCGCGCCGAATCCGAACCCGGACAGAACGTGGACACGCTCGGCCCATACCCCGAGGTGTACTCGCGCGAACAGTTGATCGACACCCTGGCCGAATTGATCCGGCAATACCAGCCGACCACCGTGCGTCACCTGGACGACACGATCAGCGTGCCGTATACGCAACTGTGCTGGCGCTGCGCCGGACACGGCCATCCCGACCACATCGCCAGCGCGCGGCTGGTGCGCGCCGCCATGCTGCGCGCGCCCGGCAACTATGCCGAGACCGGCTATATCGACTATCCCAGCCAGGAGCGCGCCAGCAATCTCGCCGACAGCGAGATCGCCAGCAAATCCATCATCTTCCAGCACTACGCCTGGAACGACTACCACTATTGCGCCGGCCCCAGCGGCTGCAAGGAACCCGCCGGTCCCGCGGCCGCCTGGGTACAGCGCGCCTACTACGTCTCGCGCCGGGACATGCCGCCGCAGATCTATCCCGACAAGCGCGACGGGCTGGTGGTGTTCGCGGCGGGCGAGACCAACGCCGCCGCCAACCGCTGGGACGCGGGCCAGCGCCGCTGGCAAAGCCTGGGCGGCCGCACCGGCGGCCCCTTGGTCACGTTCGGCCACGCCGACGGCACCGCCGGCCTGATGGCGCGCGATCCGCTGGGCGGGGTATGGGCCAACAAGCAACGCCACGACGGCACCTGGCAGGGGTGGCAGGCGCTGGCCGGCATCCGCGTCATCCAGATTCCCGCGGTGGCGCCGCGCGGCGAGGCCGCCGCCGTCGCGCTGGGCTATGACGGCCGGCTGCACTGGATCTCACCGTCCGGCATCGATGGCAGCTGGGGGCCCTGGCAAAGCCTGCCGCCGCTGGACGGCGCCTCCGGCGCGCCCGCGGTGGTGCGCGGCGACGATGGCCGCTACATCGTCTTCGCGTCGGCGGGCGGGCAGTTGTTCTCCTCCCGCCAATTGCCGGCCGCCAAGGGCCAGCGGCCGGACTGGCAGGCCTGGCGCCGCGTGCCGGCGCCTGCGGCGGCCGGCGGGCTGGCCGCGATCCGCAACCACGAGCACCGGGTCGAACTGTATTTCCGCCAACGCGGCAACAACCACCTGACCCGCCTGGAGGAAACCGGCGACACCACCGACCTGGAAATGGACTGGAGCGTGCCGGCCGACCTGGGCGTGCCCTACATAGGCCGTCCGGCAATCGATGCCGACGCGCAGGGCAACGTGGTAGTGGCGGTCCTGGAGCGCGCGGATGGCCCGCTCTGGCTGGTCGAGCGCGGCAAGCCCGCCAGGCTGCCGGCCGAGGCGGCGTCACCGCCGGCGATCCATTTGATTGACGGCACGTTGTATGTGGTGGCGCGCATGGCCGGCTCGCCACAGCGCTACCAGGTGCTATCGCGCCGTGATGGCCAATGGGCGGCGAACCTGACGCTGGACGGCGTGCCGGCCAGCGGCGGCGGCCCCTTTTCGAACTTGGCCGCGCGTCCGGTGGACCTGCCCAAGCTGGGCGCCAGCGACAGCCGGAATGCCGTCGTGGTGCGTCCTTCCCAGGCCGAACCAGGCACCCTGACGCAGGAACGCCTGTCCACGCAGGCCTCCCGCGCCGCGACGCCTGCCCAGCAACAATGAGCCGCCAGCGATCCGCGCCTTGCCCGCTGGCCGCATGGCGCGCGCCGCCGCGCCGTCCCCGATCCGGCTAGCAACCCGCCGTCAATGCCGGGGCCGTCGCGGCCAGGCCCGCGTCCAAACGCCCGGCCCCCTGCCGCGGCGCGGCCGGCAGCAAGCGCCGGATGGCCAGCAGCACCGCTTCCGGCTCGGCGGGCTTGCGCAACAGGGTCGCGCGCCCGGCGCAGGCCGGGCCGATCTCGGATTCGGGCCGGCCGCTGAGCACCAGGACCGGGGTATCGTTCAGATAGGCGTTTTCACGCATGGCGGTCAGCAAGGCGCCGCCGTCCATGCCGGGCATGGAAAAGTCGGTGATGACCAGGTCGGGCCGCAGTTCCAGCATCTGCCGCAAGGCCGTCAGGCCATCGGTATGCGTGATGACGTCGTAGCCTTCGCTACTCAGGAATTCGCTCATCAGGGCGACCAACGCCGGCTGATCGTCGACCAAAAGGATTTTCGTCATGGTTGTCATGTCCCGCGCGCGCCACAGGCGGCGCGCAAGCGGATTGGCACAGCGGGGAAGGCCGAATCCTAGGGGATGCGCGCCCTTCGAGGGGGAAGCAATTGTATCCGGACGAAACCACTCCCCCGGACCCCTGTATAGTCGTTGCTTCATTTTTTCCCCGCCGAACCGTTCCCATGCCGCACATGCCGCACTCCGCCAGCCGCCATGCCGTTCCGCGCACCCTGATGATCGGTTTCGTGATGGCCGCGCTGGCCACGCTGCTCATCGCCTTCGTCAACGTGCGCTCGGCCAATACCCGCGCCGAGGCGGTCAAGGCCATGGACAACACGACCGAGACACTGCGCCAGCTGAGCCTGTTCAACTCGGCGCTCAAGGACGCCGAAATCGGCCAGCGCGGCTATCTGCTGACGGGCGATCCGGCCTACCTGCAGCCCTACCTGCGCTCGGTGCCGCTGATCGAACAGCGCCTGGCGGTGGTCCAGCAAGCCGCCGCCGCGGATGCGGCGCAACGCCGCATCGTCAACGATATCGCCGGCATCACGCAGCAGAAACTGGCCGAGCTGCGGACCACCATCGAAATGCGCAAGGCCGGCGATGTCGAAGGCGCGCTGGCCGTAGTGCGGACCGACTCGGGCAAGGAAGCAATGGATCGGCTGCGCGACCTGGTCGCCGACCTGTACACGCGCCAAATGTCCCTGGTCACGGAACAACGCGAGGCCTGGGTCGCCGCCTCGGCCACCTCGGCCTACTACTCATGGGGCGGGTCGTTGCTGCTGCTGGTGCTGATCACGGCCTCGGCCGCCATGACCATCCGCGAATACCGCGCCAAGGCGCGCCAGGCCTGGATCACCGCCGGGCTTTCCGGATTGAGCCTGCGCCTGCGCGGCGATCACCGTCTGGACGAGATCGGCAAGCGCGCGCTCGAATACCTGGCGCAGTACCTCAACGCCAGCGTGGGGGCCGGCTACGTGGTCAACGGCGGCGACGACCTGACGCTGTTCGGCGGCTATGCCCTGCCCCCCCGAGCGCCTGGCGCAGAAGATATCCCCCGCCGAAGGGCTGGTCGGACAGGCGGCCCGTTCACGCCAACTGCTGCACCTGCGCGACGTGCCCGCCGGCCACTTCGAGGTGTCCTCGGCCACCGGCCGCTCCAATCCGGCCGAACTGGTGCTGGCGCCCGCCATGCAGAACGAGCGGGTGTATGCCGTGATCGAGCTGGGCTTCAATCATCCGGTGGGCCAGAGCGAACGCAGCCTGCTCGAAGGCGCCTCCGAGATGCTGGCCTCGGCCATCCGCGCCGGGCTGGACCGCACCCGGCTGGAAGCGCTGCTGGCGGAAACCCAACGCCAGTCCGAAGAACTCCAGACCCAGCAGGAAGAACTGCGCGTCAGCAACGAAGAACTGGAACAGCAAAGCCGCATCCTGCAGGAATCGCAGGCGCGCATGGAAACGCAGCAGACCGAGCTCAAGCAGGCCAACGTCAGCCTGGAATTGCAGACCGAGCAGTTGCTGCGGGTCCAGGGCGCGCTGACCGACAAGGCGCGCCTGTTGAGCCAGGCCAGCCAGTACAAGAGCGAATTCCTGGCCAATATGAGCCACGAACTGCGCACGCCGCTCAACTCGACCCTGATCCTGGCCAAGCTGCTGGCAGACAACAAGCCCGGCAACCTGAGCCCGGAACAGGTCAAGTATGCGCAGACCATCCATGCCGCCGGCAGCGACCTGCTGGCGCTGATCAACGACATTCTCGACCTGGCCAAGATCGAGGCCGGCCAGGCCACCGTGGAGGTCGAAGAGGTGGCGATCGCCCCGACGCTGCAACGGCTGCTCGACCCGTTGCGGCCGATCGCCCAGGAAAAGGGGCTGAAGCTGGACCTGGATATCGCCGCCGACTCGCCGGCGGCCCTGCACACGGACCCGCAGCGCCTCGGCCAGGTGATCAAGAACCTGCTGTCGAACGCCCTCAAATTCACCGAGCGCGGCAGTGTCACCCTCAAGGTGGCGCGCGCGCCGCGCGGCATGCTGTCATTCGCGGTGCAAGATACCGGCATCGGCGTGCCGGCCGAGCAGCAGGAATTGATCTTCGAGGCCTTCCGCCAGGCCGACGGCAGCACTCACCGCAAGCATGGCGGCACCGGCCTGGGCCTGTCGATCTCGCGCGACCTGGCCAAGCTGCTGGGCGGCACCCTGTCGCTGGTCAGCACGCCGGGGCAAGGCAGCGTCTTCACGCTGCTGCTGCCGCTGCGCCTGGAAGCCCAGCCGGCGCCGCATGACGGCGTGCCGCCGCGCGCGGCGATACCCCAGCCCCCCGCGATGGCGCCTTCCCCCACGCCCCTTGCCGCGGCCCCCGAGCCCGAACCGGAACAGGACGCCGGCCGCAGCATCCTCGTCATCGAAGACGACGAGCGCTTTGCCGCCATCCTGGGCGACCTGGCGCGCGAGATGGGCTTCGGCTGCCTGGCGGCGCACACCGCCACCGAAGGGCTGGCGCTGGCGGCGCGGCGCCGGCCCGACGCCATCGTGCTCGATATCAACCTGCCCGATTTCTCGGGCCTGGGCGTGCTGGACCAGCTCAAGCGCAATCCGCACACCCGCCACATTCCGGTCCATATCGTCTCGGTCGCCGACTACGCCCAGGAAGCGATGGGCCGCGGCGCGGTCGGCTACGCGCTCAAGCCGGTCAAGCGCGAGGAACTGGAGCGGGCCCTGCAGCGCCTGGAAGCCAAGTTCACCCAGAACGTGCGGCGCGTGCTGGTGGTCGAGGACGACGAACGCCAGCGCGACAGCGTGCGGGAACTGCTGGCGCGCGACGACGTGCAGATCGTCCCGGCCGCCACCGCCCATGCCGCGCTGGAATTGCTGCGCAACACCACCTTCGACTGCGTAGTCATGGACCTGAACCTGCCGGACATCAGCGGCCACGAGCTGCTGCGCGCCATGGCCGAGCAGGACAGCGTGTCGTTCCCGCCCGTCATCGTCTACACCGGGCGGGCGCTGTCGCGCGACGAGGAACAGCAGCTGCGCCGCTTCTCCAAGTCCATCATCATCAAGGACGCGCGTTCGCCCGAACGCCTGCTCGATGAAGTGACGCTGTTCCTGCACCAGGTCGAAGCCGACCTGCCGCCGCAGCAGCGCCAGATGCTGGAACTGGCCCGCAGCCGCGATTCCGCGCTCGAAGGCCGCACCGTGCTGGTGGTCGAGGACGACGTGCGCAATGTGTTCGCGCTCTCCAGCATTCTGGAGCCGACCGGCCTGCGGGTGGAGATCGCGCGCAACGGCCGCGAGGCGCTCGAAGCGCTGGACCGCGCCGGCGCCGAGGGCCAGCCGGCCATCGACCTGGTGCTGATGGACATCATGATGCCCGAGATGGACGGCTACACCGCCATGCGCGAGATCCGCGCACGGCCGCAATGGCGCCGCCTGCCCATCATCGCCCTGACCGCCAAGGCCATGAAGGACGACCAGGAGAAATGCCTGGCCGCGGGCGCCAACGACTACATCGCCAAGCCGCTGGATGTCGAACGCCTGTTGTCGCTGGTGCGCGTCTGGATGGGAAAATGACCGGCCGCCCCCTGCCCCGATGACGATCATGCCGCGACCGAACCAGACGCCTACCGAGGATATCGAGCAGCGCTTGCTGCTCGAGGCGATCTACCACCACTATCACTACGACTTTCGCGCCTACGCGCAGGCCTCGCTCAAGCGGCGCCTGCAAAGCGCCCTGGCGCATTTCGGCTGCAAGACCCTGTCCCTGCTGCAGGACCGCGTGCTGCACGAACCGCCGGTGTTCACCGAGTTGCTGCAGTTCCTGACGGTGCAGGTCAGCGACATGTTCCGCGATCCTGGCTACTTCCTGGCGCTGCGCAAAGAAGTGGTGCCGATCCTGCGCACCTACCCTTCGATCAAGGTATGGGTGGCCGGCTGCAGTACCGGCGAAGAAGTCTATTCGCTGGCCATCCTGCTGCGCGAGGAAGGCTTGCTGGAGCGCGCACTGATCTATGCCACCGACATCAATCCCCATGCGCTGCGCACGGCCGAGCAAGGCGTGTTCGACCTGGAGCGGGTGGCCGCGTTCACCCGCAACCACGCTCAGGCCGGCGGCCGTAGCTCCCTGTCCGACTACTACACCGCCCGCTACGGCCGCGTGGTGTTCGACAAGGCGCTGCGCGCGCACATGGTCTTCTCTGACCACAGCCTGGCCACGGACAGCGTGTTCGCCGAAGTGCACCTGGTGTCGTGCCGCAACGTGCTCATCTACTTCGAGCGCGAGTTGCAGAACCGGGCGCTGCGCCTGTTCCACGATGCCCTGGTCCATCGCGGCTTCCTGGGCCTGGGGTCGCGGGAATCGGTACGCTTTTCGGCCCAGGCCGACGGCTTCGACGACTTCGTGCTCGAAGACCGCATCTACCGCAAAAAGGCCGGGCTGTGAGCCGCCGCCCGTCAGCGCCCCGCGACGACAAGGCGTCCACGCCCGGCTGGGACGCGATCGTCATCGGCGGCTCGTCCGGCGCCATCGAAGTCCTGAATCTGCTGCTACCGGCCCTGCCCGCCGGCCTGCGCGCGGCGGTGATCGTATTGCTGCACCTGCCGCGCGACCGCCGCAGCCTGCTGGTCGAGATCTTCCGCGACCGCTGCGCGCTGCCCTTGCGCGAGGCCGAGGACCAGCAGCCGATACTGCCCGGACATCTCTACTTCGCGCCGCCGGACTACCATCTGCTGGTCGACCGCGGCCCGCGCCTGGCGCTGTCGATCGGGCCGCCGGTGCATTTCTCGCGACCATCGATCGACGTGCTGTTCCAATCCGCCGCCGACTGCTACGGCGCCAGGCTGCTGGGCATATTGCTGTCCGGCGCCAACGAAGATGGCGCCCAGGGGCTGGCGGCGATCCACGCCGCCGGCGGCCAGGCCGTGGTGCAGGCGCCGGACTCGGCCGCCATGCGCGCCATGCCCGACGCCGCGCTGGCGCTGTTGGATACGCCCTGCGTGCGCTCTCCCGCGGCCATCGCCGCCCTGCTGGCGCGCCTGCCCGCGCGGCCGCTGTCCTGATTCCACTTCCCCGACACCATGATATCGACACCTGCCCCCACGCCGGACACCCCTGTCAAATGCCTGCTGGTCGACGACGTTCCCGAGAATCTGATCGCGCTGGAAGCGTTGCTGGCCAGCGACCGCGTCCAGGTACTGAAGGCCCAGTCCGGCCCGCAGGCGCTGGAACTGCTGTTGAACCATCCCGACGTGGCGCTGGCGCTGCTCGATGTGCAGATGCCCGACATGAATGGCTTCGAGCTGGCCGAACTGATCCGCGGCAGCGCGCGCACCCGCCATATCCCGCTGATCTTCATCACCGCCGGCTCGCATGAACAGAGCTGGCAATTCCGCGGCTACGAAAGCGGCGCGGTGGACTTCCTGTACAAGCCGGTCGACCCCTACATGCTGCGCAGCAAGGCAAATGTCTTCTTCGAACTGCATGAACGCCGGCGCGCGCTGGCGCGCGAACTGGAAGCGCGCACCGAGGCCCTGCGGGTCAATGACATGTTCATGGCGGTGCTCGGCCACGATCTGCGCACGCCGCTGCAGGCGGTCATCATGGGCGCTGCGCTGCTGCGGCGCCAGAGCGACGACGCGCGCGTCGTCAGCCTGGCGCAGCGCATCCTGCAAAGCGGCGAGCGCATGAACCTCCTGATTTCGGACCTGCTCGACGTGACGCGCATCCGCCAGGCCGGCGGCCTGGCGCTGGCGCCCGCAAGCACCCACATGGAAACCCTGGTCGAGCGCACGCTGGACGAAATCCGCACCGGCTTCGCCGGCCGCCCGATCGAAGCCGCCTATCGCGGCGACACCAACGGAGTCTGGGACGGCGAGCGCATCGCGCAGGTGCTGGCCAACCTGCTGGGCAACGCCTTGCACCACGGCAGCCCCGACGTCCCGGTGCAGGTCGAGGTCGACGGCACGGCGGCCGGCCAAGTCGCCATCACCGTCAGCAACGGCGGCAACATTCCGCCAGATGTGCTGCCGCGCTTGTTCGACCCCTTCCGCAGCGGCGCCCGGCGCGCCGGCGGCCATCGCGGCCTGGGGCTGGGACTGTTCATCGCGCAACAGGTGGTGCAGGCCCATGGCGGCCGCATCAGTGCCGAATCGCGCGACGCCGTCACGCGTTTCCGCGTGGAGCTGCCGCGCGCAACCGTGGTGGCGCCAACGCCCGCGGCCAGCCCCTGACGCCCGCGCGCCGGCGCGGCGGCGCGGCGGCCGCGGACTTCAATGCCATGGATACCGTGGCGCCGGCCGCCGG
The DNA here is from genome assembly GCF_902859765.1 of Achromobacter pulmonis. Taxonomy (GTDB): domain Bacteria; phylum Pseudomonadota; class Gammaproteobacteria; order Burkholderiales; family Burkholderiaceae_B; genus Achromobacter; species Achromobacter pulmonis. The sequence goes on along the minus strand of NZ_CADIJV010000005.1, from coordinate 93,832 downwards.
CAGCCGCGCCACGCCTGGTCGCCTATCGCTCGGCCGCGCGGGTCCGCACCCACTCCGCCAGCGCCTTGCGATCCACCTTGCCCACCGCATTCTCGGGCAGGGCATCGCGGCAGTAGACCGCTTGCGGCACATAGATCCGGCCCAGCCGCTCCTGCACCAGGGCCCGCATGTCCGCCTCGGCCGGCATGGCCGCCGAACCATCGGCCATCACCACCGCCACCGGCACTTCGCCCAGATCCGCATCGCCCTGCGCCACCACACAGCAGGCGGCAATGCCCGGCAGCGTGACCAGTACGTCTTCGATCAGCCTGGGCGAGATGTTCTCGCCGCCACGGATGATCACTTCCTTGATGCGGCCGGTGATGCTGAGATAGCCGTCGGCGTCGAAACGGCCCAGGTCGCCGGTGTGCAGCCAGCCGTCGCGCACCGGGTCATCGCCATCGTGGCCAAGATAGCCGAGCATCAGCGCATCGCCGCCGATGCAGATCTCCCCTTCCCCCCCGGCGGCCACCGGCTTGCCGGAGGCGTCCAGCAAGGCCACCTGCTGCCCCGCCAGCACGGTGCCGACCGTGCCGATGCGGCGCGCGCCCGGCGGATTCATGGTCGAGGTGCAGGTGGCCTCGGACAGCCCATACGACACCACCAGTTCGCAGCCCGTGAACGCCTCGATTTCACGATGCAGCGTGGTCGTAATCGGCGCCGACCCGCAGCGCAATAGCCGCAACCGCGAAAATGCATCCGGCGCGAAGGTCTGGCGCAGCATGCGCGCATACATGGTGGGCACGCCGGTCAACACCGTCGGCCGGAAGCGCGACAGCACCTGCGGCAGGGCCTCGGCGCGAAAGCGCTCGGCCAAGGCGATGGCGGCGCCACAGGCCAGCGGCGCGAACACCTGGTTGTTGATGGCGTTGGTATGGTGCAGCGGCATCAGGTGCAGCAGCACATCCTCCGGACCAAGCCCGGTGTGCGCCAGAATGCCTGCCGTATTGCGCGCGATACCGCGATGCGATAGCAGCACGCCTTTTGGCCTGCCGGTGCTGCCCGACGTGAACAGCAGCAACGCCGCATCGGCGGGCGCCGGGTGCGGCGCCCAGTACGGCTGCGCATCCGCCAACGCCTCCCAGGCCAGGATGCGCGCCGCCGGCAGCCCGCAAGCCGTCGCGCCTGAGGCATTGTCATCATCGTGCACGATCCAGCCCAGGCCAACCGCCTGGACCCGCCGCGCAGTTTCCTCGGCGGCGATCCGCGGCTCCAGCGGACACGGGCAGGCGCCCGCGGCGATGCATCCGAGCAGCGCGATCACTTGCGCCGGCCCGCGTTCCAGCGCCAGCGCCACGAAATCCCCGGCCTGCACGCCGGCGCGCCGCAGGCCGCCCGCGACGCCGCGCACGGCCGCGTCCAGTTGCCGGTAGGTCCATTCGCGCTGTGCCGTGATCAGTGCGGGCCGGTCGCGCAGTCCGGGCGCGCGCCACTGCGCCTGCCAGGTCTGCGGCAGCGTCGGAATTTCATTCATTGCCAGTCTCCCTGCCGCGCGTCAGCGCAGCCGCACGTTGGCATCGCGTTCGAATATGCCTTCGGGGTCGAGCGCCGCCAGGGCGGCCCGCTCTGCCGCGGTGGGCAGCGGCGTCGGCGCCGCGCCGGTGGCGTCGAACGCGAATCCCGTGCGCTCACGCACCTCGGCCAGGCTCGATTCCGGATGCCACGACTGCAGGGCCAGGCGGCCATCGCGCTTGATGAAGACGGCGATGGGCGTGACCACGCCGTGAAAGCCTCCCCAGGAGGTGCGGAAATCGAGCGTCTGCACGAAGGTCCGCGGCGAATGCTCGGTGCGCCAGGTGCAGGCGCGCCGCGCGGTCGGCAACATCACCGCGCCACCGCCGCCGCCCGGAAGACGCACCTTGGGTTGATGCCAGTCGCCAATGCACGAGTTGTTGGCGCAGCCCTCGCCGTCGATCTGCGCGGCGCCGAGGAAGGTCAGATCCATCCGGCCGCGGGTGCACAGATCATAGAAATCTTCGTTGGAGAAAATCGAGGCGGTATGGGCGGCCAGTTGCGGATCCGAACTGGAAATCGGGATGGATTCGGGGCGCGGATCGACGCCGCCCGCCACGTTGATGTAGATGAAATCGAAATCGTAGGCCTGCTTGGCCAGCAGGCAGGCCAGCATCGGCGGCGTCGAGTTCACGCCGCTGAAGGTGATCTCATTGGGCTGGATGAAACGGGCCAGCCCCAGCACCACGTGCGCGAAGGGCGAAAAGGTGTCAGGCATGCGAAGTCTCCTTGAGCTCGGGCGCCTCGGCCATATGCGCCTGCAGCGTGCGTTCCGTATCCATATAGCGCTCGACGGCGGGGTAGTCGATGTCGTAATACGGCGTGCAGGACCCTGGCCACGCGCTGCCCGGCAATACCGTGAACGCCTCGACCATGAAGTAGGGCAGCAGCGTGGCTTCGGGCTGCGCTTCGAACACTTCCGTCTCGACCAGCTTCTCGGCCACCACCAGCACCGAGCCCGCGGCACGCGACATGATGCGGTCCCAATGCGCCGTGCCATGGACGCGGGCGTTACCCAGGCGGTCGATCTCCGACACCTGCAGCACCGCGAAATCGGGCTTCACCGCGGGAATCAGATAGGTGCTGGCCCCGCTGCCATAGGGATCGTCGAGCAGCTTCCATTGATTCAGCGCGGGCAGATCGCTGCCATGCAGGCCGCCGCAGGGCATGAACGGCACCCCGAAGGCGGCGGCGCGCAGGCCCGCCGTGAGGCTGGCGCACGCGTGCTCTTCCAGTTCGAGCCGCCCCTGTTCGATGGCCTTGCGGTACCAGGGGGCCAGGCCGAAATTGCCTTCCATCGCCACGATGCCGGCCCGCGCCCGCGTGGCCACGCCGGCCCGGCACAGGATATCGATGTCGTAACCCGGCGATTGCTTGATGATTTCGAGGCCGCGGCGCTCTTGCCGGATCAGCTCGCGCACCAGCGCGAAAGGCCCGCGATGCAGAAAGCTGCCGCCCAGCGCCACCGATGCCCCGTCTGGAATCATCGCGCCCAGCGCGGCCAGGGAGATCCGCTTATCGGATTGGTTGAAACCTGATGTCATGTGTCTCGCTCCAGTTGACCGCGCTGCTCGCTGGCAACGTCGGTGCCCAATACAGGCCTGCGCCTAGGGATTCAGATAAGCACGTATGCGGTCCTTCAGCCCGGGCGCGGCGGCCGATCGCACCAGGTCGGCCAGGTCGGCGTCGCGCTCGCCGCCGCCAATCGCGGCGTGCAGCCGCGCGCGCGTGACCGCGTCGAGCTCGCGCGCGCTCGCCAACGCGGCGGCCGCCACCGGCTCCCACTCCAATGGCTGCGCCAGGTGGGTGGCAAAGCCCATCTCGCGCGCGGCTTGCGCCGAGAACGTGCGGGTATGCAGGAGCACGTCGTGCGCCGTCTGCGCGCCCACCAGCGCGGCGAAGCGCCGCGTGCCCAGCACCAGGCCGAACTTCAGGCCCGGCATGCGAAAGCTCGCGTCCGGCGCCGCCACCCGCAGCCGGCACGCGCCGAACAGGTCGACGCCGGCGCCGAAATTCTTGCCATGGGCCAGCGCCAGCGTGAGCGCGGGCGACGCCGCCACTTTCTGCAGCAGCTGTTCGAGCCGCACGAAGCGCAGCAACAGGTCGCCCTCGCTCTGTTCGGCAAAACCGCCGAAATCGAAGCCAGCGCTGAAATTCCTGCCTTGCCCCTGGAACACAATGGCATCGCTCTCGCAGGCATGGGCGTCATCCACCGCGGCGATCAGGGCCTCGACCAGCTCGCCGGACAGGGCATTCATCTTGTCCGGGCGCTGCAATGTAATGCGGCTGCACCCCTCTTCATGACGCACATCGACCAAGCTCATGCCGGCTCCTTGCGCGCGCCGCGCAGCGCGCCCAGGATCTCGTCGCTGTGTTCGCCCAGCCCTGGCGGCCGCATCCGTATCGGCGTCGCGGCGCCGCCGATACGCACCGGCGCACCGAACGTGCGGGTGCGCACGCCATTGGGCAGTTCCAGCGGCCGCACCCATTCCATATGCTCGACCTGCGGATCGGCAAGCACTTCCGAGTAGCTGTTGATGGGCGCGCACGGCACGCCGCGGCCCCGGAACTGCTGCAGCCAGTGGTCGCCATCGCGGGTCTCGAAAATGGCTTCGAGGAATTCACGCAGTTCGGCCTGGTTGCGCGCGCGCAGCGTCGTCGTGGCATAACGCGGGTCTTCCACCAGCTCGGGATGGCCCACGATCTCGCAGACCGCGCGCCACAGCGCGTTGTTGCCCGCCGCCATGCCGAAGTAGCCGTCGCGGCAACGGAACGCCTGGTAGGGCGCATTGCGCGGATGCGCGGAACCGAGCTTCTGCGGGTCCTTGCCACTGCCGAAATACTCAGAGGTCTGCAAAGCGGCGATGCCCAGCGTGACCCCCAGCATGGCGACATCCAGATGCGTGCCGACGCCGCTCTGCTCGGCCACGCGCAACGCCGCGGTGATCGACGTGGCGGCATACAGCCCCGCGGTGAAATCGGCCAGCGGCACGCCGCATTTGACCGGCGCGCCGCCGGGCTCGCCGGTCACGCTCATGATGCCGCTCATGGCCTGGATGGTGAGGTCGAAGCCGCCTTCCTGCGCGCGCGGACCGGTCTGGCCGTACGCCGAGATCGAGCAGTAGATCAGCCGCGGGTTGCGCGCCGACAGCGCCGGGTAGCCCAGCCCCAGCCGCTCCATCACGCCGGGACGGTTGTTCTCCAGCAGTACATCGGCCTCGTCGATGAGGCGCCGCGCGAGCTCGGCATCGGCCGGGTCCTTCAGGTTGAGCGTGACCGAACGCTTGTTGCGGTTGAGCGAAGCGAAATTCTCGCTGTAGCCCTCGCTGATCGGCGGCCAGGCCCGCAGCGTGTCGCCGCCCTCGGGATGTTCGATCTTGATGACGTCCGCGCCCATATCGGCCAACAGCATGCCGCAGTAGGGACCGGCGGCCACGTTGCACACCTCGATAACGCGCACGCCGGCCAACGCTTGCTTGTGATCCATGTCGTCTCGCTTTTGATCCTGATTCTTGTAAATCGAATCCCAAGAAAACCCGGAGATATCGATCATTGCTTGACCAGAATATCACTGCGTGAGATTCTTGTTAAGCCTAATTTGGGATTCACTTCCTATATGTTAGGACACAAAGCAGAACAAGCCGCGCGGTCAGCGGCGAAAAAAACATCGGAGACAAGCCATCATGCGCAAGTACCTATTGTTGTTTCTCGCCGCTGCCATCAGCGGCTCCGTCCTGGCCGCGGCGCACGCCGCCGACTGGCCCGACCGCCCGATCCGGATGATCGTGCCCTACCCGCCTGGCGGCGCCACCGACGTGGCCGCGCGCCTTTATGCACAGCAGATGGGCGACTACCTCAAGCAAACCGTGGTCGTGGAAAACAAGGCCGGCGCGGGCGGCGAGGTCGGCGCCGAAGCCGTGGCGCGCGCCACGCCCGATGGCTACACCGTGCTCATGGGCGCCCTGGGCAGCCTGGCCATCAACGCCTCGCTGCTGGACAAGCAGAACTACAGTTTCGTCAAGGACTTCAAGGGCGTATCCGTCGCCATCACGATGCCGATGGCGCTGGCGGTCAATGACGCCGTGCCCGCCAAGACGGTGCAGGAACTGATCGCGCTGGCCAAGTCGCGTCCTGGCAAGCTCACCATGGGCTCGGCCGGCAACGGCAGTTCCCAGCACATGGCGGGGGAATTGTTCAAGCAGATCACCGGCACCGACATCCTGCACGTGCCGTATCGCGGCAGCGGCCCGGCCGTCACCGACCTGCTTGGCGGGCAGATCGACATGGTGATAGATACCCTGCCCGCCCTGCTGCCGCAGCTGGCCAGCGGCAAGATCCGCATCCTGGGTGTCACGACCGATACGCGCGCCCCCGCCCTGCCCGAGGTCAAGACGCTGGCCGAACAGGGCGTGCCGGGCTATGCGGTGGCCACCACCTACGCGCTGCTCGCGCCGACCGGCACGCCCGCCCAAGCCATCGAGAAGATGTCCATGGCCATGCAGCAAGCCGGCGCATCGCCGCAACTGCGCGAGGGCGCGGCCAAACTGGGCGCCAAGGCCACGCCCACCACGCCTGCGGCAACCGACAAGGTGATCGCCGGCGAAATTGACAAATGGGGCGCGGTGGTACGCCGCTCCGTGACCCGCACCGCCAAGCAATGACCGCTGGCCGCGGGCGCGCCGACGCGCCCGCGCCCCACCGCCGATAACGTTCCCAGGAGTCCTGCATGTACGTATCCCGCGCGTGCGTCGCCATCGTGGGCGGCGGCTCTGTCGCCGTGTCTTTCCTGTATCAACTGATCGATGCCCTGCCGGATGGCGCGCCGCTGTCGGTCGCGCTTTTCGAGCCCGCCGCCGACGTAGGGCCCGGCACGGCCTATCAAGCCGACGCGGCCAGCAACCTGCTCAATATCCCGGTCAGCCGCATGTCGGCAGTGTGCCGCGATCCCGACAGCTTCCTGGCCTGGCTGCGTCAGCGCGAACCCGCGTTCCTCGCCGGCATGGGCGTGCGGCGCATCGATCCGGGCGACTTCGTGCCCCGCCCGGTCTTCGGCCTGTACCTGCGCGATCTCTATGAAGCCGCGCTGGCCCGGGCAGCCGCGCGCGGCATCCCGGTGACGCGCCATGCCGAACGGGTCGTCGGCGTCTGGCCGCAGGCTGGCGGCGGCGCGGCGGTGCTGGGCGAGCGCGGCACGCACCTGCGGGCCGATCGCGTGGTGCTGTGCAACGGCAACCTGCCCTCGGTCGCGTTCCCGCGCCTCGCGGCCTTGCCCGGCTATTTCAACAGCCCTTATCCGGTGGCCGGCATGACCGGCAAGATCGGCCAGGACGATGCGGTCTGCATCATCGGCACCAGCCTGAGCGCCATCGACGCCATCGCGGCACTGCAGGCGTCCGGCCATCGCGGCCCCATCCATTGCGTCTCGCGCAACGGCCGGCTGCCCGCGGTGCGCAGCCCCCACAACAAGAGCCTGCGGCTGCCCATGTTGCCGGAGCCCGAGGCCGACGGCCGCGTCACGCTCGATGGCCTGCTCGACAGCCTGCGCCGCGCGTTGCGCGAGGCAGGCGGCATCGAGGAACCGAACGACATCCTGGGCGTGCCGGGCCCCGCCGCGCAAGCGCTGGACGCGGAAATCGCGCGCTCCCAGGCCGGCCCGCGTCCCTGGCAGGCAGTGGCCGCGGCCACCAACGATCGCATCGAGCACATCTGGCACGCGCTCGACGACGCGCAGCGCAACCGCTTCCATCGCGACTGGCGGACCCTATGGATGGCGCGCCGCGCCACCTTTCCGATGCGCAATGCGCTCACGCTGCAGACCTTGCTGCATGAGGGCCGCCTGCACGTGCATGGCGGATTCCGCGACGTCCGCTTCGAGGCCGCGCGCAACGGCTTCGTCATCCAGGCAGCCCCCGGCGAGCTGCGTGCGCCCTGGGTCATCAATGCCACCAGCTTTTCGCTCGACGTGGCCAGCACGGCGGATGCGCTGGTCAGGCAACTGTGCGAGGACGGCATCGCCCGCGCGCATGGGTTGGGCGGGTTCGACCTGGACTTCGACACCGGCTGCCTGCTGGACACGCACGGCCGGCGTGTCGATGCCGTGTCGGTGCTCGGCAGCCTGGCCGCGGGCACGTACTTCTGGACCACATCCATGGAAGTCAATGCGCGCCTGGCCGCCGGCCAGGCGCGGCAACTGGCCGAGCGGTTCGGCGCCACGGCGCATTCCCTCGATGGGGCCAGGGTGCCGGACGTTGACGCCCATCGAACCTGAACCCGGGGCGCACGGGCCGCCACGCAAACGCGCTGCGCGCCGCGACCCGCCCCCGGCTCTGGCGCCGGCGGTCCCGCGGACCTCGCGGGTGCCTAGCGGAACCGCGCCAGGTAGTCGAGCAAGGCCGCCACCACGGCCTGGGGCTGCTCCGGCAATAACGCGTGCGCGGCATTGCGGATGGTGACGTTGGTGACGCGCTCGCCCAGCGCATCGCTGAGCACCCGCGCGAACCGCTGCGGGGCAATGACGTCGTGTTCCGCCTGCAGATTCAGAATTGGCGCGCGCCCGCCGGCGAAGAAGTCGTCCACCGGCGTCCGCTTCTGTGCCTGGGTCTGCAGAGTCAACAGCCTGGTATTCCAGCCGTCCAGCCAGGCGCGGGCATCGTTTCCCGGCGCGAAGAAGACCTGCTGCAAGCTTTGCAGCCGCACCGCATCGGAAAGCGATGTGTCACCGCAACGCTCGATAACGGCCCGGATTTCATCGCTGATCGGCACGCCCGAATGATCCGCCGGCACCTTCCCCGCCGACCCGGCCAGCAGCAACAAGGCGCGCACCAGATCAGGGCGGTCCGACGCGAGCGTCCGGGCGATCCAGTTGCCATGCGCATGGCCGACGATGAAAGCCGGCCCCGCATTCTGGCTTTCCACCACGGCGGCGATGTCCGCCGCCCAGTCATGCAGCGTTTTCCCCTCCAACGGCCCCACGCTCGCGCCATTGCCGCGAGGCTCCGGCCGCAGCACGCGAAACCCGGCCGCGGCCAGCGGCGTTGCGATCGCTTCCAGATCCACCGCTCCCCGCCCCAAGGACGGCAGCATCACCAGCAGGTCGCCGCGCCCTTGGGCGTAGACCTCCAGGCGGATTCCGCCCGGGCGCTCGACAAAGAATCTGGAAACCTCAACCGACGCGAAATTTCCCAACGGCTCGCGCGATTCCATGCGAGACTGTTGATCCAATCGTTCCAATTTTTTCTCCTGGCAGCATTGACACATTGCCCCGATGACGGAGCCGCTCCCGCACTGTATGAACTCTCCGCCAATTCATCCAATATGGAATTCGGCTAACAGTTATCGGCACAAGAACTAATGGACATACGCCAACTGCGCTACTTCGTCACCGTGGCGGAAGAATTGAATTTCAGCCGCGCCGCAACACGCCTGCACATGTCGCAGCCGCCCTTGTCGCAACAGATCAAGGCGCTCGAAGACGAGATGGGCGTGGCGCTTTTCCTGCGGACGCGGCGCGAGGTCAAGCTCACCGACGCCGGCCATGTGTTCCTGCGTGAAAGCCGCGCGGTCCTGGCGCACCTGCAAGCGGCGGTGGACACCACGCTGCGCACGGCCAAGGGCGACGTGGGAGAACTGCGCCTGGGCATGGCCACCTCGGCGGTCTTCCACGTCATGCCCGCCATCCTGGAACGGCTGCGGCGGCAGTTCCCGCAGGTGAACGTCGCGGTCACCGACATGGGTTCGCGCGACCAGATCCGCGCCGTGCATCAGGGCAAGATCGACATCGGCATCATCCACGAGCAGCCGCATATCGAAGAATTGGCTTCGCGCCCGATTTTCAGCGAGGCCTTCAGTCTGGCGATTCCGTCCGCCCACCCGCTGGCCGCCCGTCCCAGCATCCCCTTGCCTGAACTGCGCGAACAGCCGTTCGTGGCATTTTCACGCGAACATGCGCCGGCCTTGTTCGACAGCTTCATCGCCGCCTGCGCGCAGGCCGGGTTCAGTCCCAACATCGCGCACACGGCCCGCCATGCCCTGACGATCTTCCAGATGGTCGGCCTCGGACTGGGCATGGCGGTGGTGCCCAGTTCGTTCGCACGCGGCGCCACCAACGGTGTCACCTATCGCGAACTGGACCAGGTCACGCAGCGCGTGCGCATCTGCGCCATCTGGGCCCCCAAGACGCCCTCGGACCTGGTTGCCAACGTGGTGCGGGAAATCCTCGAACCGCCGATCGCCTAGGCGCCGGGGCTGCCGGCCTCGCCTGGCGCGACGGATTCACCGACACACCCGTCCGCCAGCAGTTCACGCAAGGGCGTCGCATCCAGTTCCTCGAATGACCGCCGCAGGCGCATCGCGCCGGCCGCGCCGACGATCGGCTCGAGCAGCAGCTCGGCCTTGCGCGCAATGGCCTGGCCCCGGGCCGGGTTCGCCGCCGATCCCGACGGGTTCAACACGGCATGGCGCAGCCAGGCGCCGTCGCCTTCCTGCACCTCCGCCCAGCCGCAGAAGTTCCGCGGATACAACGCATCGAGCGCCTCGTCATGCACCAATTCGAGCCGCCCGGCCAGATCGACCACATCGGCCGCGCGCATGCGCGCGTCATCGAATTGCCCGGGCAGCACCGCGCCGTCCAGCAACGCCGCTGCCACACTGTAGCGCCCGCTCATTTGCGCATTCAGCGCCGTGCCCGGCCGATACTCGTAGCCGCACTGCACGAGCACCACCTTCGGCATGCCGACCCGAACGCCGCGCCCAGGCGCCCACCGCGACCGCAGGGCAAGCGCGGCGTCCACATGCGCATGCACGCTGCCGCAACAGGCATAGGGCTTGAAGTTCGTTTCCGCGCCGTGCCAGTGTTTCCCCAGGCCATCGATCAGCGCCGCGGGGTCCGGGTCTTGCGAAAACGCCCGCAGCCAGCCGCCGTCGCGCGCCTCGAACAACTGTGTCGGACCGCTCAGTCCCAGGCTGGCCAACTCGGCCGCCATGACGCCGGCCTGCGCCGCGCGCCCGGGATGGAAGCGCTTGGAGCTGGCGCCATCGGCCGTGAAGGCGAACAACCCGCCCGATTGGGTGCCGGCCAGCCCCAACGCCCAAGCCGTGCGCTGCACATCCAGGCCCAGCAGCACCGAGGCCGCCGCAGCGGCGCCCAACGGGCCGCACACCGCGGTCAGGTGCCACCCCTGCAAGCGCGCCAACCCGGGCCTGAGCGCCAGCGAACTGCGGATAACGACTTCGTAGCCGGCGGCGAGTGCCGCCTCGATGCGTTCGGGCGCGGCATTCAATGACTCGGCCAGCGCAAATACCGCCGGCACCACCACGGCGCCCAGATGCACTTTGGCGTTATGGAAATCATCCAGCTCGAACGCATGCGCGGCCGCGCCGTTCACCAGGGCCGCGTCCGCCGCGCGCAGGCGGCCGCAAGGCTCGCCCCAGATGCGCGACGGCGCCTGCGGGATCGAACCCGGCGCCAAAGCCCAGGCGCGCACGGCACGAGTCCAGGGCTGGCTGCGGCCAGCCAACGCGCACGCGAACGTATCCAGGGCCAGCAGGCGCAAGGTCGCGCGCACGTCGGCGGGAACGTCGTCGCGGCGCAGACCACTGATCCATTGCGCCAGCGTCATCGTGATCGGTTCCATTCGCCGCGCTCCTCAGAAAGCCACGCGGATGTTCGCATCCGCGACGATGCCCCTGACCTTCTCGATATCCTTGCGGATCATCTCGGCAAAGCCGGCGGGCGTGGACGGCACCGACACGAAAGAGAGCTCGCGCAGGCGCTGTTGCAGCGCGGCGCTCTGCTTGGCGGTTTCGACCGCGTCGGCCAGCCGCTGAACCACGTCCGGCGGCATGCCGGCCGGTCCCCACACGCCATACCACGACAGCAGTTCGAACCCGGGCAGACCGCTTTCCGCCACGGTCGGCACGTCCGGCAATTGCGGCAGGCGCTGGGCGCTCGTCACGGCAATCGGACGCAGCTTGCCGGACTTGACGTGGGGATAGACGCCCGGCATGGGCGACACGGCAGCCGACACGTGACCGCCCATCACGTCCGTCAGTTGCGGGGCGGCGCCTTTATAGGAAATGATGTCCATATCCAGCTTCAGGCCATGCCTGATACGCTCTTCGGCCAAGTGGCCGGAGGTGCCATAGCCCGAGGTCGCCCACGTGTACTTGGCTTTCCCGGCCTTGACCAGCGCGGTGAACTCGCGCAGGTTCCTGACGGGAATGGCAGGATCGGTCACGACCAGCAAAGGCACATGCCCCACCTGCGCGATCGGCGTGAAATCCTTTTCCGCGTCATAAGTGGCGCGTCCCATGACCAGCGGCATCTCCACCTGGCTGGACGCATTGAAAAGCAGCGTGTAGCCGTCTGGCGCCGAACGCGCCACGTATTCCGATCCAATGAACCCCGACGCCCCCGCGCGGTTCTCCACGATGATGCTCTGGCCCAACCCGGTCTGCAATTGTTCGGCCACCAGGCGCGCCATCGTATCGATGGAACCGCCCGGCGTGTAGGGCACGACCATGGTGATCGCTTTCTTCTTGGGATAGGGTGCGTCGGCCCACGCATTGGGGCCAAGCATGGCCAGCGCGGCCACGGACAGGCTCGCGCCGAGCATGGCGCGTCGTTGATGGAATGTCATGGTGTCTCCAGCCACAGGTCGAGTTCATTCGGCGGGCTCACGCACCTGCGTCACTGAGCAGGCGCGGCGCGCGCGGGACGTCTGTCGCGTCCGTACAGGCACTCTAGCTGCGTGGCGTCGAGACGGTCCAATACCGTTTTCGACCGACAGTTATATGCCGGACTACGTCATTGCCCGCAGGTCCGGGCGCTGCTCGACGCGCCACAGATCGTCCAGCCGCGCGCGCGCCGCCGGCACTCCCAGATGCGGCGCGACGAGCTCCATGAATTTATCGTTCAGTTCCGCATCGCTCAGGGGAGCCTCGGGGTCGCCCTTGCGGTCGCGCTGAAAGTGGACATGCCTTTCGCCCGCGACCGATTCGATCTCCACGCGCGCGGACCGGCTGGCGGGAAAGGCGGCATCGATATCCGGGTCCGTGGACACATCCATCAGCGCGATCAGCGCGCGGATCTCCGGATCGTTGACGCGCTCGTCGCGGTACGCGTCCAGGCGCACGCTGCCGTACCGCAAGGCGTGCGCCACCACGTAGCGCAAGCTGAAGCGCGCTTCGCCCGCCGAGGCGGGCATGCCGTAGCAGGCGATATCCAGCGCCGGACGATACGTGTGGACATGGATACGCCGGATGGCCCGCCAATCGAATCCGGCGCGTTCTCGCAACGCCAGCGCCGCATCGATCGCCGCGAAGGTGTGGCCGCATCCCACGTGGTTCTTGAAGGTCAGGCGGGTGATATGGAAATCCTTCCCCAGGGTATCGCCGATGTCGTCCCAGGCGGGCGCGTTGCTCATGGCCCGGCCCAGGCCATCCTCCCCGTCCAGCATATCCATCGCCCCGGTCAGGCCGCGGCGCGCGGCTTTGGCGGCCAGCACGCCCGCCTCCGCCGCGCGTCCCGCATGCAAGGGCTTGGACATCGAATCGCTGCGGAATGCCTGCTGCAGGCCGGCTGCGAAGGTGGCGGCCGTGCCCAGCGCATGCGCGAACTGCGCCCGGTCCAGCCCGTATGCCGAACCCGCCGCCGCGGCGGCCCCGAACGTGCCGACGGTACCCGTGCTGTGCCAGTAGCGATAGTGCGCCCGCCCCAGCACGACACCGATGCGCGTGGACACTTCGTAGCCGGTCACGATGGCCCTGAGCAGCCGCGCGCCGCTCATCTCCTGCTCCTGGCAGGCGGCAAGCGCCGCGGCGATCGTTGCCGCGCCGGGGTGGTACATGGCGTCACGATAGCTGTCGTCCAGCTCCGCCGCGTGCGCGGCCGCGCCATTGATCAGCGCCGCCGCGCGCGCGGTGGCCGATCCGCCGCCGACGAGGCCGGCGGCATCCGCGGCCGGCTCGTCCAGCAGCACCGCACGCAGGATCCCGACGGCCCGGTCCGCGGCCCCAGGATAGGCGGCCGCATACCAGTCGATCAGCGCCCGCTTGGCGTGCCGGACGACTTCGTCGGAAAGGGGACGTTGCTGGAATTGCTGCGCAAAAGCGCTCAGGGTTTCGATGGCATGCATGGCGCGGCTTCGTGAAAATTGTCGATATCCAGGGACTGCCCGCCTGTCAGGCCGGCGCGTCCGAGTCTAGGAGGCCGCGCCCCGCCGGGCAATCCTGGCGTTCCATCCAATGGAAATGCGCTGCGCGGCGCATCCGCCGCGCCTAGCACTTATCGCCCAGCAGGCTCAACACATGCGGCAGCAGGGGCAGGGTGTTGGCGGGATTCCATACGGCGGAATACTCCGCCTCCACCACCATTGCGTCGATATCCTTGAACACGACACCCGGCACCCCCGCGCGCGCGAACGACCGGGGCACCAGCGACACGCCGCGCCCCATCGCCACCAGGCTCACCACCGACACCAGGTGCTTGGCGTAGTGCATGATGCGCGGGCTGAATCCCGCCTGCATGCAGGCCGCGATCGTCAGGTCGTGAAAACTCGGCCCGCTGTGGCGCGGGATGGCCACGAAGGCGTCCTCGGCCAAGTCCTGCAGCCGCACCCGCCGCCGGCGGGCAAGCCGATGCCCCTGCTCCAGCGCGATGACCAGGTCGACGCGCCCCACCGGAATCGACCGCATCTCGCCCACGCCTTGCGACACCTGGGCAAATCCAATGTCGATGCGATCCTGCGCCAGCGCCTGCAGTTGCTCGGACGAACCCATTTCCTCCCAGACACTTTCCAGACCGGGCAGGTCGCGCTCCAGCCCGAGGATGACTTCGCGTATGTCCATGAACAGCACCGCGGCGACAAAGCCGATGCGCAGGCGCCCCGCATCGCCGCGTTCGGCGCGCTGCACGGCGCGAATCGACAGTTCCGTCTGCGCCAGCAGCCTGCGCGCCTCCTGGACCATCGCGGCGCCGGCCACCGTCAGCCTCACGCTTCTTTTGTTGCGGTCGAACAGCGTGACGCCAAGGCGCTCCTCCAACTGCTGGATGGCCTTGGTCAGCGGCGGCTGGGAGATGAAAAGACGTGCCGCCGCGCGCCCGAAGTGCAGCTCTTCGGCCAACGCGAGAAACATGCGCATCGATTTCTGATCCATGGGGAAAGCTCGAACAGGGAGGGGGTAGCGGACGATACCAAGAAGCGTAATTCCGTAATCGAATTACTGACATCCGAAAAACGTATTGGACGGCTATTACCGAGAATAAGCAGAATCGCCCCACCGAACAAGCAAGCCAGGCACCAAGCCCGCGTAACACAGGAATCACGATGGCCCGAATCCACCCGCCGCAGGTCCAGGAGATGACCGCGGAACAACAACGCATCCATGCGGTCATCGCCTCCGGCCCGCGCGGCCGCGTGCGCGGACCCCTCGCCGTCTGGCTGCATCGCCCCGCCATGGCCGAGCCCGCCCAGGCGCTGGGGCAGTTCTGCCGCTACGACAGCTCGCTGCCGCCGCGCCTGTCCGAACTGGGCATCCTGGTCCTGGCGCGCTGGTGGGGCTCGGAGTTCGAGTGGTGGGCGCACAAGGCCATTGCCTTGCAGGCGGGCGTGGCGCCGGCAGTCATCGACGCCCTGCGCGATGGCCGGGACATTGCCTTCGAACACGCGGACGAAGCCTTGGTCCACGAGTTCCTGACCGTACTGCACCGGACACGCCGCGTTCCCGACGCGCTGTACCGCCGCGCCGAGGCCATGTTCGGGCGCAATGGCGTCATCGATCTGGTGGCCCTGGCCGGGTACTACACCCTGATATCCATGACCCTGAACGTGTTCGAGATCGAGCCGCCCGAGGGCGAACCGCGCGAGCTGGCGGCCGCCGATAGCGGCGGCGATTGACGGGTCCCGATCACATCACTCAAGAGAGAAGCACATGCAAAAACGACTGGAAGGAAAAGTCGCGATCGTCACCGGCGCCGGCTGCGTCGGCCCGGGTTGGGGCAATGGCCGCGCCGTGGCGGTGCGCTTTGCCCAGGAAGGCGCCAAGGTCTTCGCCGTGGACAAGAGCGCGCAGGCCATGGACGAAACGCTTGCGCGCGCCCGGGCCGCGGGCGGCGACATCACCGCCTGGACCGGCGACGCAACGCTCGGCGCGGACGTCGAGGCCATGGTGCAGGCGTGTGTCGAGCGCTACGGGCGCGTCGATATCCTGGTCAACAACGTAGGCGGATCGCGCCGCGGCGGCCCGGTGGATCTGTCCGAGGCCGATTGGGACGCGCAGATGGACTTCAACCTGAAGAGTGTCTTCCTGGCCTGCAAGCATGTGATTCCCGTCATGCAGCGCCATGGCGGCGGCGCGATCGTGAATACGGCGTCCACCTCGGGCATCCGCTGGACGGGCGCGGCCCAGGTCGGCTATGCATCCGCCAAGGCCGGCATCATTCAGCTATCGCGCGTGGTCGCCGTGGAATATGCCAAACACAACATCCGCGTGAACACCGTGGTGCCCGGGCAGATGCATACCCCCATGGTCGAAGCCCGGTTGGCCGGCCAGCGCGCGGGCGGCGACGTAGACGCCTTGCTGGCCCAGCGCCAGGCCCGCATTCCGCTGGGCTTCATGGGCGACGGCACCGATACCGCGAATGCCGCGCTCTTTCTCGCCTCGGACGAGGCCCGCTTTGTGACCGGCACCGAAATCATTGTCGACGGCGGCATGAGCGTGCGCTGCGACTGACCCCCCGTTCTTTCCCAGAAAAGAGAGACGCGCCCAGCGTCTCCAAGGAGACACCATGCATCAATTCCCGCCGCTTTCCGGTAAACCGCGCCGGCGCCTTCTGGGCGCCCTGACCGCAGCAACGTTCCTGGCCCTGACCGGCGCCCCCGTGTCGGCGGCCACGTTCCCGGAAAAGCCGATCCGGCTGATCGTCGCGTTTTCGCCCGGCGGCCCCACCGATGTGCTGGCGCGCCTGGTGGCCAAACGCCTTGGCGACGACCTGGGCCAGCAGGTCGTGGTCGAAAACAAGCCGGGCGCCGGCGGCAACATCGCCGCCGAGATGGTCGCCAACGCGCCGGCCGATGGCTACACCCTGCTCTACAACAGCTCATCCATCGCCATTTCGCCCGCCCTCTTCGGCAATGAAAAACTGAACCCGGGCAAGATCTTCACGCCGGTCGCCTCGGTCGCCAACGTGCCGCTGGTGCTCATCGTCAATCCCGAAGTTCCCGCCGATACCGCCGCGGGCTTCGTCAAGCTGCTCAAGGAAAAGCCCGGGATGCTCAATATGGGCTCATCCGGCAACGGCACGATCGACCACCTGACCAGTGTGCTGTTTGCCCGGCAGACGGCCACCGAGTTCGCCCACGTGCCCTACAAGGGCAACGCGGCGGCGCTGCCCGACCTGCTGTCAGGCAGGATCCAATTCATGATGTCGGGCAGCCTCAACGCCTTCCTGCCCTATGTCAGGGAGGGCAAACTCAAAGCCCTGGCGGTCACGACCGCGCAGCGCGTCTCGGCCCTGCCAAACGTACCGACCCTGGCCGAGACGGTGGCCCCGGGCTTCGATTCCGGCACCTGGCAAGGCATTGTCGGCCCCGCCGGCATGGCGCCCGAGGTGACCGCCCGGCTCAACCAGGCCGTCAACGACGCGCTCAAGGATGCCAGCCTGAAGGCCAGCCTCGATGCCCAGGGCGCGGAACCCACCCCCGGCACGCCCGCGCAATACGGCGCGCTGATCAAGTCGGAGTACCGCCGCTGGAGCGCAACCATCAAAGAAACCGGCGCCACCTCCAACTGAAGCGAAACCCGCCATGCACATGGACCCTGTCGTCTGGGACTGCCATACCCACATCTTTGGCCCCTGGGAGGATTATCCGCTCGCGGACGATGCCACCTACACGCCTGCGCAAGCCCCATTCCCGGCGCTCGCCGCCCTGCACGCCGCGGCCGGCATCACGCGCGGCGTAATCGTGCAGGCCACGCCCTACGGCGCGGATCATCGCGCCCTGCTGGCGGCCTTGCGCGCCAGCGGCGGCGCGTACCGGGGCATCGCGCTGATCGACGCGCAAACCCCGCCGGAGACGCTCGCGCACATGCATCAGGCGGGGGTGCGCGGCATCCGCCTGGGCATGATGAAGCATCTGGCGGGCAAGCCGGACATCGGCAGGATGGGCGCATTGCTGGAACGCATCCGGCCATACGGCTGGCACGCGCTGGTGCATGCCGAGATGCCGGACGTGCTGAATAGCGTCCCGGCATTGCTGCGGCACGGCGTGCCCCTGGTGATCGACCACATGGCCAGAGCGCCGCTATCGGACGCGGCCGCCCTGGCGCCGCTACTGGCACTGGCGGACTGTCCGGACGTCTGGATAAAGCTCTCGGGCGCCGACCGCGTCACCGGCGGCGCCAGTCATTACCAGGCCGCCCTGCCCCTGATGACGCGCCTGATGCAGGCATTCCCCGGCCGCGCCATCTGGGGCAGCGACTGGCCGCACGTCAACATCCGCTATCCCCAGCCCAGCGTGCCGCGCCTGCTGGCGTTGCTGCGCCAGGCCTGCGACGCCGACCCGGCAACGCTCACCGCGATCCTGCATGACAACCCCGGCCGCCTCTACGGCTGATTCCAACTCTCTTTCCGCGGAGGCCCCATGTGGCAACCCTCGCAACGCTATCCCGACCCCGCCATCCGCGTATTGGCGCCGGCCTTCGAAAAGTACCACCTGCTATCGGCGGCGGTCGAACGCCTGGCCAGCGGCAGCCGCTGGGCCGAAGGGCCCGTGTGGTTCGGCGACGGCCGTTACCTGCTGTGGAGCGACATTCCCAACGACCGCATTCTGCGCTGGGATGAAATCACCGGCGCCGTCCACGCCTTCCGCTCGCCCTCCAACCATGCCAACGGCAACACCCGCGACCGCCAGGGCCGGCTGATCACCTGCGAACATCGCACGCGGCGAGTCACCCGGACGGAGCACGACGGACGCATCACCGTCCTGGCCGCCAGCCACGCCGGCCGGCCCCTGAATTCGCCCAACGACGTCGTGGTGAAGTCGGACGGTTCAATCTGGTTCACCGATCCGCCGTTCGGCATTGTCGGCCACTACCAGGGCGAGCCCGCGCGCCAGGAACTGCCGGCCAATATCTATCGGATCGATGGCGTGTCGGGACAACTGAGCGTCGTGGCCGAAGGCGTCAACGGCCCCAACGGCCTGGCCTTCTCGCCCGACGAAAAGCTGCTGTATGTCGTGGAATCACGCGCCCGACCGCGCAACTTTCTGGTTTTCCGGGTACAGGACGATGGCGCATCGCTGTCGCATGCCGAAGTGCTGATGAACGCGGGACCGGGCACGCCGGACGGCTTTCGCGTGGACGTCGACGGCAACCTGTGGTGCGGCTGGGGCATGGGTACCGAAGAACTCGACGGCGTTCGCATCTTCACGCCGGACGGCGACGCCATCGGCCATATCGCGCTGCCGGAGCGCTGCGCCAACCTGTGCTTCGGCGGAACGCACCGCAACCGGCTGTTCATGGCTTCCTGCACCTCCATCTATTCGCTCTACGTCAACACGCAAGGCGCGCCTGGCGGTTGACCGCGCCGCGCAAGGAGAATACCCATCATGAAACCCACCATCGCCAGCACCCTCCTGGCGGGCGCCCTGCTCGCCGCATTTTCCCTGACCAGCGTCAGCCATGCGACCCCGCCCACGCGGCTGGTCGTCGCCTTCCCGCCCGGCGGGCCGGCCGACTCGCAGGCTCGCATCCTGGCCAAGGAACTGGAGACAGAACTCAAGACGACCGTCATCGTCGAGAACAAACCGGGCGCCAACGGCGCCATCGCGGTCAACTACGTCATGCGCGGCGCCACCGACGGCAGCATGCTGTTCCTCAGCTCGGCCGGCGCCATCGCCATCAATCCATCGCTCTATCCCAACCTGTCGTACAAGCCGGCCGAAGACCTGACGCCTGTCGCCCTGGTCGTCCACACACCTGAAGTCCTGGTCGTTTCGCCGAAAAACGCCGCCAGGAGCGCGGCGGACTATGTCGCCGCCGCAAGCAAGCGCAGCGAAGCGGCCACCCTGGCCTCCTCCGGCGTCGGCAGCATGCCGCACATGACCATCGAATTATTCAAGAGCCAGACCAAAGTCGACTTCCTGCACGTGGCCTACAAGGGCGCCGCGCCGGCCATCGCCGATACGATCGGCGGCCACGTGGAAGCCTTCTTCGGCGACGTCTCGGGCCTGATGCCCTTCATCAAGGACGGCCAGCTCGTGGCGCTCGGGGTCGCCGCGCCAGCGCGGCTGAAATCGCTGCCCGATGTGCCCACCCTGGCCGAACAGGGCATTCCAAACGTCGAAGCCAGCAATTGGTACGGCATGTTCGCCCCGAAGGGGACGCCGGCGGAAGTGGTCGGCAGGTTGAACCAGGCCGTGCGCAACAGCCTGCAGTCGGCGGCGCTGGTCGCCAGCCTCGCCAGCCTGGGGATCGAGCCCAGCCCCTCATCGCCCGAAGCCTTCCGCGAACTGGTGCGCCGGGACACCGGGAAATGGGCGTCGGTCATCAAGACCGGAAACGTCAGGGCCGAGTGACCCCAGCCTGGCGGGCTGCCGTTGCGGCAGGCCCGCAGGCGCCGGGCGCCGCGCGGCCCCCGGGGCCGGCGGCGTGGGCGGCTAAGGCTTGTCGGTGATACCCGCCTGCTGGACAATCTTGGTCCAGCGCGCCTCTTCTTCCTTGACGTAATCGCCCAGCGCCTCGGGCGTGCCCACATCGGCCACCAGACCCTCCAGCTTCAGTGCCGTTTGGAATTCCGCATTGGCCGACACCTTCTTGATGGCGCTGTTCAACTTGTCGATGACATCCTTGGGGGTGCCCTGCGGCACGAACACGCCATACCAACTGTCGACGAAATAGCCTGGCACGCCGGACTCGGCCACGGTGGGCACGCCGGGGTAGGACGGCGAGCGCTCCTTCGTCGTCACCGCCAGCGCGCGCAGCTGGCCGTTCTTGATCTGGCCGCTGACGCTGGCCGAGGTCGAGAAGATCATGTCGATCTGCCCGCCCATCAAGTCGTTGATCCCGGGGCCGGCGCCCTTGTAGGGCACATGCAGGATATCCACATGTCCCAGGCTCTTGAACATTTCGCCGGCCAGATGCGCGGACGTGCCATTGCCGTAAGACCCGAAGGTCAGCCTGCCCGGATGGGCGCGGGCGTACGCAAGAATGTCCTGCACACTGTTGAACTTCGATTTCGTCGACACCACCAGCACGTTGGGCGACTTGCCGATCAGCGCGACCGGCGCGAAGGCCTTGTCCGTGTCATAGGGCAACTTCCTGTGGATGGCGGGGTTCACCGCGTGCGCGAAGGTGGCCATCAACAGCGAATAACCATCCGCGGGGCTCTTGGCGACGTTTTCGGTGCCAATGATGGTGCTTCCGCCCGGCCGGTTCTCGACGATGACGGATTGGCCCAGCACATCGGTCAGGCCCTTGGCCAACTGGCGGGCCACGATGTCCGTGCCGCCGCCCGGCGTGAACGGCACCACGATACGCAGCGGCCGCTCCGGAAAGGCGGCCTGCGCCAGCGACGACGCCATCACCGTGCCCACCGCGACCAACGCGGTGGCAATGCTCTTGGCGCAGCGCGCCTTGATCCAGCTGTTCTTCATGGATTGTCTCCTGATGTTGTTCAGCGCCAGTCTGGTCGCGACGCTAAGAAAAAGTGTAGGGAGGCCGGCTCGGCCTGCCATCCCGTCAATTCCACCTATCGGAATCCGCCTGCGCCGGGCCCGAGGATCGCGATGCCGTCGGCCGCGCACACGCCCTGGCCCAGCGGCTTGACGAACAGGGGATTGATCTCCGCCTCCACGAGCTGATCGCCCAGGGACTGCGCCATGCGCGCGAAGGCCAGCACCGCATCGACCAGCGCCGGCACATCAGCGCGCTCGCGGCCACGATAGCCGTCGAGCAATGGCCAGGTCTTGAGCCGCCGCAACGCCGCCTCGACCTGCCCCGCCGTCAACGCCGTACCGTCTTCGGGCAGCAGCACCAGCGTGGTGTCACGGATCAGCTCCGCGACCACCCCGCCCATTCCCAGCAGGATCGCGGTGCCAAGCGGATCGCGATGGACGCCCAGGATCACCTCGGCCGCCCCGGACACCATCTCCTGCACCAGAAAAGCCTCCGGGGTCTGGCCGGTATGCCGCCGTACGTCGGCCGCCATCTGCGTCAATCGCGGCCCGGCGTCTTCGGGCGCCACGTTGACCGCCACCCCGCCAACCTCGCTCTTGTGCAGAATCTCGCCGGACAGCACCTTCAACACCACGCGCGGCCCCAGTTGCACGGCGGCCCGCTGCGCCTCGGCCGGCGACCGCACGACGATCTCCCGCACGCCGGGAACGCCGAACCGGGCGAACAGGGCCTTGGCCCGGGCTTCATCCAATGAACCGCGTTCCGGACATGAAACCGGTTCGGGCGCCGGCGGCGGCGCCGATGCCACCGCCGAGCCGCGCGCGCGGACCCGCCACATGGCCCCCAACGCCGCGCTGACGCTCTCGGGCGAATGGAAGGCGGCAATGCCATAGCGGCTCAGCACCTCGGCCGCCCGCGGCGCATGCGGACTGATATAGGCCAGAACGGGCTTTGCGTTCAAGGCGAGCGAATCGCGCAACGCATCGGCCATCAGTTCCGGCTGGGCGACGGCGGAAGATCCCACGATGACCACCAGCGCGTCATAAGCGTCGCTCTCCAGGACGATACGGATCGCGCCGCGCAACAGATCGGGCTGCAGCCCGGCCAGGGTTACGTCGATGGGATTGCGGTCCAGCGCCGCATGGTCGCCCGTCTGCAGCGCCCGCAGGGCCGCCCCCGTCTGCGCGTCGGGCGCGGGCAGGTCAAAGCCGGCCAGCCCCAGGCAATCGGCCACCAGCGTGCCCGCGCCGCCTGTCGAGGTCAGGATTGCAATGCGGCGCCCGTTCAGCGGCCGCTCGCAGGCCAGCGCCATGGGCAGATCGAGCAGGTCGGAAAACGTCTGTGCGCGGATGATGCCGGCATCCTCGAACAGCGCGTCATACATGCCATCGGCGCCTGCCAGCGCCCCAGTGTGCGATGCCGCGGCCTGGGCGCCCGACTCGGAGCGGCCGATCTTAAAGGCCACGATCGGCTTGCCCGCCTGGGCCGCCTTGCGCGCCGCGACGCGGAACGCGGCCGGATTTCGGATGCTCTCGACATAGAGCGCAATCACCCGGGTCGCCGGGTCGTCGGCCAGCGCATCGACAAAATCCGCCAGCTCCAGATCGACTTCATTGCTGGTGGAAATCAGTTTGGAGAATCCGATTCCCCGCGCGGTGGCGCGCGACAGCAGCGCGCCGAGGATCCCGCCGCTTTGCGACACCAGGCCGATGCCGCCGCTGACCAATTGATCCACCGCCAGCGCGCCGCTGGCCGACAGCGTGATCCGGTCCGTCAGATTGACCAGCCCGATCGTGTTCGGCCCCAGGATGCGCATGGCCCCGGCCGCTTCGCGCAATTCGCGTTGCCGGCGCGCGCCCTCTTCGCCGGTCTCCGAGTAGCCGCTGGCCAGGACGATGGCGGCGCCCGTGCCGATCGCCGCCAGTTCACGAATCGCCTGCTGGGTGCGTTCCGCGCCCAGCAGCACGATCGCCACGTCGGGCGCCTCCGGCAACGACCGCACATCGGGATAGCAGCGCAAGCCATCGATGTCGGCAGCCTTCGGATTGACGGGGTAGATCCGCCCTTCGAAGCCGTGTTTGCGCAAATAGGCCACCGGCCGCCCGGCCGTCTTCGCGGGATCGGCCGACGCGCCCACCACCGCCACGCTGCGGGGTCGCAGCAATTGCCACACGCCGCTCATCGCGCTTGCTCCTTGGCCTGCCCGATCTTGTCCAGGAACGCCGCCACCGATTCGCGATGCTCGCTGCTGGTGTAGCAGATGCCCTGGGCCTGGCTGCCCATGGCGAAAACCTGGTCGGCCGTCAGTTCGGAACTCTGGTCGAGAATGGATTTGCTCAATGCCAACGCGGTGGCCGAGCCCTGCGCCAGTTCCGCGGCCCAGCCTTGGGCCGCGGCCAGTTCGTCACCGGCCGACGCCAGGCGGTCGGCGATGCCCAGCTTGAGCGCCTCATCGGCCGACACCTTGCGTCCCGAATAGATCAGCTCCTTGGCCCGCGCCAGGCCGACGCGGCGCGGCAGGAAATACATGCCGCCCCCGTCCGGGATCAGGCCGCGCGCGATGTAGCTCCAGGTAAAGCTGGCGGCCGTGGATGCCACCACGAAATCGCAGCTCAGCGCCGTGTCGGCGCCCAGGCCCGCGGCCGCGCCGTTGACCGCGGCGATGGTCGGCTTGGGCATGTGGTACAGCAGGCTGACCGCGTGATGGACCCGCTGCTGGCGCGACCACCCGTTGAACGCCACTTCGCCGGCCGGCGCGTCCATGCGGCGCTGCATGCCGGCGATGTCGCCGCCGGCGCAGAATCCCTTGCCGGCCCCCGTCAACACCAGCGCCCTGATGGCGCGGTCCTGCGCCACCGTCTCCAATGCATGGATCAGTTCGGTGCGCATCGCATCGCTGATCGCGTTGCGCTTGTCGGGCCGGTTCAGCGTCAGCGTCGCCACGCCCTCATGGGATTGCAGTGTGATGAATTCATAGTCGGCCATGCTCTCGCTCCCTCCGTGTTCGGTTGCTCCTGCCCTGGCGGCAGCAGGTTTTTTCTGGATATGGCGACACAGTAGGCGCTACAGTATGCGCAGACACGCCCCTATTTCCACAGAATGGAATTGCATGAACGCGAAACAGGTATCCGGCGCCGCGGCCGGCGAGCACCGGCGTTTCGATGGGACCAGCCAGAACCGCTCGCTGGAGCGGGGGCTGGAAATCCTGCGCGCCTTCAAACCCGGCACCGACCTGCTGGGCAACGGCGAACTGGCCGAACGCACCGGCCTGTCCGCGGCGACAGTCAGCCGGCTGACCCAGACGCTGGTGACCAGCGGCTTCCTGGAACATGACCGGCGGGCCCGCGCCTACCGGCTGGCCGCGCCCGTGCTCAGCCTGGGACACGCGATGCGCGCGGCATCGCCGGTCCTGCGGGCGGCCACCCCGCTGATGCGCGACGTCTCGCTCAAGCACCACGTCAATGTGGGTCTGGCCAGCGCCGATCGCGCCGAGATGGTCTACCTGGAATCGATTCGTTACAACCGCAGGGCCTCGCTGCGCACCATCGTGGCCGGCCAGCGCGTGCCGATCGAGTTGACCTCCCTGGGACGGGCCTACCTCGCCACGCTGGACGACGCGGCCCGTGGCGAGCTACTGGCGCGGATCATGCGCAGCTACCGCAGCGCATCATGGCGGCCCGTCGGCCAGGAAATCGACAAGGCGATCGCCAAGGTGTCGGCGGCCGGTTATTGCGTGGCTTCCTGGCAGCCGGGCGTCGTGGCCATCGCCACGCCCTTGAACGGAACCGGCGGGCAGGCGATGGTGTTGAACCTGAGCCTGGCAACCGATGAGCCCGGCGCGTCGATCGAGCGCCGCCACGCCGCCACGCTCATGGCATTGAAGGAAGGAATCCTGCATGACCTGCAGGTCCGGGAGATCGATGCGTAGCGCGCGCTCCTGGCCGTTTCCACAACGGGCCGGGTACGCGCGTGATCCCTATGGCTACGCTAAGTCTGTCCCCTCAGACTCGGCGTAACCGCGCTTGAGCCATCGCCGCAACGGCGATGGCGCGCAAAACGGACGCGGCCAGCCTTAACATGAGGGACTCCCATGAACGCATCGACAGAAAACGCCCTATCCAAGGTACCCGAAGTCACATTGGGGTTCTGGCTCATAAAAATTGCCGCCACCACCCTGGGCGAAACCGGCGGAGACGCGGTCTCCATGTCCCTGAACCTGGGTTACCTGGTCGGGACGGGCATTTTTGCCGTGCTCTTCCTGTTGGCGGTGGCCGCGCAAGTCAAGGCCCGGCGCTTTCATCCCATGCTCTACTGGATTACGATCATCGCCACGACCACCGTCGGCACGACGCTGGCCGACTTCGCCGACCGTTCGTTGGGGATAGGGTATGCGGGCGGGACGAGCCTGTTGCTCGTATTGTTGCTGGCATCGCTCTTCGCTTGGCAGCGCGTGCTCGGATCGGTGTCTGTCAACACGGTCATCTCGCCCCAGGCGGAGGCGTTCTACTGGCTCACGATCATGCTCTCGCAAACCCTGGGCACCGCGCTGGGCGATTGGACTGCCGACACCGCCGGCCTGGGCTATACCGGCGCGGCCCTGGTCTTCGGCGGCTTGCTGGCGCTCGTGGCCATGGGTTATTACTTCACCAGAATCTCACGCACCCTGCTGTTCTGGGCGGCATTCATCCTCACTCGTCCCCTGGGCGCGGTGGTCGGCGACTTTCTCGACAAACCCTTGAGTTCCGGCGGGCTGGCGCTGGATCGCTATTCGGCCTCGGCCGCGCTGTTGGCTTTCATGCTGACCGCCATTCTTCTCTTCAAACAACGGGCAGCCCGCGCTGCGCACTGATGAGCCGCAACACACGCGACGCGGCAACTGCCTGGAGAAAAAGATGAACACGACTGAAACCATCCACTACGACGGGGTCAGCAAGATATTTCACTGGCTCACGGTCATCCTCATTCTTGCCGCCTTTATTCTCGGCCCGGGGGATTTCGGGCGCCTGGTCCGCGCCGGCGCGGATCCGGGCGCAAGGCTGGACATCGTTTGGCACGAAACGCTGGGAGTCAGCATCTTCGTGCTGACCTTTCTGCGCCTGCTCTGGGTCGCCCTGCGGTCGGGAGCGCCGGACCATAAGCTCGAACCCAAGCTGCACTTTGCCTCCAAATTGACGCACGTCGTCTTGTGGACCCTGCTTTTTGCATTGCCTTTGACCGCATTTCTGACCGTGGCCTCGGAAGGCCAGCCCCTGACATTGTTGGGGGGCTTGCGCATCACTGAACTGCCTGGGATTACCTCGTTGCCCATCCTCGGCTTGGCCGATTGGGGCGACGTTCACGCCTTCCTGGGCGATGCCATCATCTGGTTGGCGGGGGGCCATGCAGTGGCCGCCCTCTACCACCACTTCGTGCTCAAGGACAGGGTGCTGCGGTCAATGCTGCCTTGAGCGGCTCACCGAACCGTCTGGAGAATCTATGCGGATCCTGCTCGTCGAAGACGACCTCATGATTGGTGGAGCGATCCAAAGCGCGTTGAAGGACGCCGCTTATGCGGTCGATTGGGTGCAGGATGGGCTACGTGTGCTGACAACGCTGGACTGCCAGCATTACGATCTGCTGCTGCTGGACCTGGGCCTGCCGGGCAAGGATGGGCTGCAGATATTGAGCGATCTTCGCGCCAGGAACAATGACGTACCCCTGATCATCATCACCGCGCGTGACGGTCTTGACGACCGGCTGCGCGGTCTGGACGGCGGGGCCGACGACTATCTGCTTAAACCCTTTGAGATGGCGGAGCTTCAAGCCCGGATGCGCGCGGTGATACGCCGCAAAGCCGGATCTTCGGCACCGGTAATGAGCAACGGCCTGGTTTCCCTGGATCTGGCCACCAAAGAGGCTTGGGCCAAGGACGGCGCCGCCCAGCAACTCTCCAACCGCGAACTCTCATTGCTGCAAGCCCTGCTGGTCCGGCCAGGAGCCATTCTCTCGCGCAGCGAACTGGAAGATCGCATATATGGCTGGGGCGAAGAAGTCGAAAGCAACGCTGTTGAATACCTGATCCATGCACTTAGGCGCAAGCTCGGGAGCGAAATCATAAAGAATGTCAGGGGGGTTGGATGGATGGTCTCAAAAGGCGCCTGAACGAGTCAGTCCAGCTCAAGCTCTCGTTCACACTGTCGCTATCGATTCTCTTGGCGGCACTGGTGGCGGGCGTCTTCTCGTTCGCCTCGGCTTTGAACGAAGCACATGAACTACAGGATGATCTGTTGCGGCAGATCGCCCACCTCATGGATCGGCAGCATCTCGTTGCCTCCCCCGCCAACGCTGCGCTCGACGAGAGCAATGAAGATGCCCGCGTGACCGTTCAGCGGCTGGGAGATTCCCCACCGTCGACGCCCGTTGCGGCAGGCGCCGGAACACTCCCGATCCCGGCCAACCTGGCGGATGGACTGCACACCCTTGAACTGGACGGAGAGTCCTTCCGTGTGATGATCAAGACATTCGCCTCGGGCGAACGCTTTGCCGTGTCGCAGGAAGCAGATTTCCGCAACGAAATCGCCCGCGATGGCGCGCTGCGCACGGTGATGCCCTTCTTGATCCTGGTACCCGTGCTCCTGCTGATCGTCGGCGATCTGATCCGGAAAATGTTCCGCCCCATCGCAACGCTATCCAAAGAGGTGGATTTGCGGGAAGAACAGGCGTTGCACCCGGTGCAGGACCATCATTTGCCCGTCGAGGTACGCCCCTTCGCCGTGGCCATCAACCGCCTGCTCGCGCGTGTCGACCAGGCGATGACATCACAACGGCGCTTTCTCGCGGACGCCGCTCACGAGCTGCGCTCGCCCTTGACCGCGCTTTCGCTGCAGGCGGAGCGCCTGGCGCAAGCGGAGATGTCCGAGGTCGCGCGCGAACGGCTGGCCGTGCTGCGCCAGGGCATAGAACGCGGCCGAAGTCTGGTCGATCAATTGCTCGCCCTGGCCAAAGCGCAGTCGCGCACGATGCCTGCCCCGGTACCGGTCTCCGCCCAGCATGTATTCAGACGCGTGCTTGAAGACCTCATGCCGCTCGCCGAGGCCAAGCACATCGACATCGGCGTGGAAGGGGCCAAAGATGTCGAAATATGGACCAGCGAGCTGGACCTCACCCTCCTCATCAGAAATCTGGTCGATAACGCGATCCGCTACACCCCGGAGCGAGGACGCGTGGATCTCTCGATTCGCGCATCCGGCGGCTTTGCCGAACTGCGCATCGAGGATAACGGTCCCGGCATTTCCCTGGCCGAACGGGAGCGGGTATTCGACGCCTTTTATCGCACGCTCGGCAACACCCACCAGGGCTCGGGCCTGGGACTATCCATCGTCCAGACAATCGCGAACCGCATTGGCGCGAAGATTCAACTCGATTTCTCTGACAGAGAGAAGCAAAGCGGTCTTAGCGTCGCGATCTTCATCCCCATCGATGCCTCCCGCCGATGACCGCTTCTCATGCATGCCGCAGTGATCTCGCGCGACCGTCCGGTACCGGCAGCCGCCGCATGCCGACGCCGCTGGCCTTCTGGCGGTATTCGTCTTTGTCCAGCGTCTTGGCGCGTTCGGCGGTGCGATGGCGGAAGATTTCGGCGGACAGGAGAGAGCCTCATTTCTTGGGTCCTGGGTGACCGCGCTCCGACCCGCCTGAATGCCGGCGCAGATGGCAAACCGGTCCATGCGCCCAGCGTCATATGGAATATGATTGCACACACGTTAACGCTCACGGGGGACTTTCATGACGCGTCCCGATCTCAACCTGCTGCTGGCGCTGGATGCCTTGCTGGACGAAGGCAGCGTCATCGGCGCTGCGCGTCGCATGCACCTGAGCGCTCCCGCCATGAGCCGCACCCTGAGCCGAATCCGGGAGGCGCTGGGCGATCCGGTGTTCGTCCAGGTCGGCCGCAAGCTCGTGCCCACGCCCAAGGCGCTGGCGCTGCGCGAGACGGTGCGCACGGCGGTCGCGCAGGCCTCGCAGGTTTTTTCTTCCGGCACGCAGATCGACCTGAAATCGCTCGCCAGGCGATTCAATATCCGCGCCACCGATGAGTTCGTCAGCGCCCATCTCGGCCACCTCCTGGATGCCGTGGCCAGGGAGATGCCGCGCGCGACGTTGCGTTTCGCGCCAGAGGAAGACGACGTGGACGAAGAGGCGCTGCGCAACGGCCGCATCGACCTGTTCATCAGCGCGTCGCGCAAGCTGGGGCCGGAAATCCGCGTGCAGTCCCTGTACACCACGACCTTCGTGGGCGTCGCGCGCGCCAATCATCCGATTTTCGACGACGAGATCACGCCCGAGCGCCTCACCCGCTGGGAGCACATCAGCGTGTCGCGGCGCGGCAAGGCCGCCGGGCCGGTCGACGACGCGCTGGAAGCGCAAGGGCTGCGCCGGCATGTTGCCCTGGTGGTGCCCAGCCCGTATACGGCGCTATTCGCGCTGCAGAATTCGGATCTGCTCCTGCCCTTGCCGCGGCATCTGGCCAATAGCGCGCTGGCCGCTGGCCTGCGCATTCGGCTGTTCGACCTGCCGACGCCGCTGGAAACGGTGCTGCTGACGCAGGCCTGGCATCCGCGCCTGGATGCCGACCCGGCCCACCAATGGCTGCGGCACACCATTCACGCGCTCTGCCAGGAGCATCCCGCACAGGCGGCGATGCGAGCCAAGGTGTAAGCGCTGGCACGCCGGCAATCAGTGCGCGTAGCGCAATCGACCGATTGCAATAAATTCACTTTTCGGAACGATTGCGCCTGCCTACAGTGATGCATTCTGGTCACTGCAGAAGGGTTGCATCGTGCATTCGGCGAACCAGCCTGAAGCGGATTCAGGCGTCTCTCCAGCCATTTCCCGGCTTCGGGCGGGGCTGGCGCGCGGGCTGTGCTGCCTCGATCTGACGACACCGCGCGCGACCTATGTGATGCGTTCTATCCTGGCCGCTTGCCTGGCCTTGTCAGTGGCCTATCTGCTGGAATTGCACGCGCCCTATGCGGCGGCCTCCAGCGTGCTGCTCGTCATCAACCCCGTCCAGGGCGCCGTGATCGGCAAAGGGGTCTGGCGGGTTCTGGGCACCCTGGCCGGCATGCTGGCTGCGTTCGTCCTGATGAGCGCCTTCGGGCAGATGCCGTGGCTGTTCCTGCTCGGCTTCGGCCTGTGGCTGGGGCTTTGCGTGGTGGGCATGACCCTGCTGCGCCATTTCCGCGCCTATGGCGCGGCGCTGGCAGGCTACACCGTCGGCCTGGCGGCCTTTGGCGCCATGCAGCATCCGCAGCTCACCTTCGACCAGGTGATGGGGCGCGGCGCGTCCGTGCTGGTTGGCGTGATCTGCCTGGCGGTGGTGTCGGCCTTGTTCAGCCCCCGCAGCGTGCGCAGCCGCCTGGCCTCGCAGCTAGACCGGCTGGCTGCCGCCACGGCGGGCGTGCTGGCCACCCATCATCAGGCCATTCACGGCAGCGCCGACCCCGGCGGCGAGCCGCTGGATGCAGACCGGCGCAGTCTCATTGTCGAGGTCTATGGCCTGGATGATCTGCTGGCGCTGGGCAAAGCCGAGTCCGCCGATCTGGCCCATCGCGCCGGCACGGTGCGGCAAACGATGGTGTCGCTGTTTTCCGCCCTGGTGGGCGGCGCGCCGCCCCAGCGCGAACACCGTGCCAGCCTCGATACACTGAGAACACTGCGGCCGCAATGGGAGCAGGCCTGGCGGGAAGCCGGCCAGGCCCTGGCGCGCGAACCCGGCCCCGGCGGGCGGGCGTGCGCCGTCCGGCTTCTGACCGGCCTGCGTGCCCAGCTGGCGGCCGTGCTCGACGCGGCCTCGCTCGACGATGCCCGCGAACATGCCGCGCTGATGCTCGCGGGCGACCGCTTGACCAGGCAGCTCGACGATTACCTGCAGGCCCTGGCCGGCATCGGGCGCCTGCACCAGCCCAGGCCCGCCCCGGCGCGCGTGTCCGTGCCGTTCCACCGCGACCCGGCGGCGGCCATCCAGAACGGCGCGCGCGCCCTGCTGACCGTGTTGATGGGCGGCGCCTTCTGGATCGCCACCGGCTGGACAAACGGCAACATGATGCTGGCCGGATTGGCGGCGGCATGCGCGCTGCTGTCCACCGCCCCTGACCCGCGCCTGGGCGCCGTCGCCTTCATCAAGGGCACGGTGGCCGCCGTGGCCATGGCCTTTCTGTGCACGTTCATCGTGCTGCCGCACGTTGCGGGACTGCCGCTGTTGCTGGCGGTCCTGATCCTGTTCTGGCTGCCCGGCGTGTACGCCACCACGATGCCGCGCCATGCCTTGGCGGGCGTCGCCTATCTGGTGGCCTTCACCACACTGGCGGCGGCGGACAATCCGATGCGCTACGACTTCGCGCTATTTCTCAATAGCGCCGCGGCCTGGGTCCTGGCGACGTGTTTCACGCTGCTGGGTTTCAGGATCGTGCTGCCGCGCAACCTGGCGCGCGACGTCACGCGCCTGCGCCAGCGCATCCGGGACGAGGCGCTGGCCACCTTACGTGGCGCGCCCGCCGATGCGCGGGCCTGGCAGTGGCGCCAGCAGCACCGCATCACGCAGCTGGGGGCCTTGCTCAGGACGCAGCCGCAGGCGATGGATCGCGCCATCGCCCAGGCCCTGGCCAGCCAGCATCTGGGCCAGGAAGTCCTGGGCCTGCGGCGCTGGCTGCGCCAGGCGCCCAAGAACGCCGAGTGTCCGCGTGTGGTGGACACCGCGCTGCGCCGCATGCGCCTGCGGGCGGGCGATCCCGCGCGGGCCGCGCGCCATGCCCGCCGCGCGGCCAAATCCCTGGCGCGCTCGCCGGCGCAGTCGCACGCGACGACAAACGAAGTGCGGCGGCTGACGGTCGTGCTGCTGGATATCGCCGCGCTGCTGGAGCGCCACGCGGACGCCGTTTCATCTCCCTCTGGAAGCCATGCCCATGCTCAGTGAATTCCCGGTGGCCGGCATCTACCTGCCGCCCTTCTTCGTCTACGCCTGCGTCGCCCTGCCGATCTACCTGGGCATCCGCTTCGTGCTCGCGCGCACGGGCGTGCTGCGCTGGGTCTGGCATCCGGGCCTGTTCGAATTCGCCCTTTCCCTTTGCCTCGTTTCCTTGTTGGTTCTCTATGTTTGAACGCTCATTCCCCGCCAGCCAACTTCTGCGGGCGGGACTCACCCTGGCCGCGGTCATCGCCGCCGGCTTCCTGGTCAGCGCGCTGTGGCGCGCCTACGTCGTCGCGCCCTGGACACGCGATGGCCGCGTCAGCGCGCAGATCGTGCGCATCGCCCCGCAGGTGTCCGGCGCCGTCGCCGACGTCTCGGTATCGGACGATCAATACGTCAAACAGGGCGATGTGCTCTATCGGGTCGACAGCGCCAGCTTCACGCTGGCACTGGCCCAGGCCGAAGCGCAGTTGGCGGCGGCCGAACTTTCCTGGCGCCAGAAAACCGACGATGCGCGCCGCCGTCAGGGCATGGAACACCTGGTACCCGCCGAGGAAATCCAGCGCGCGAAACAGGCGGCCGCCATCGCCCAGGCCGAGCTGCGCAGTGCGCAGGTCGCCGTGGACAGGGCAAAGCTGGACCTGGCGCGAACCGTGCTGCGTGCGCCAGCGGATGGCTACGTCACGCACCTGCGCTTGAACAAAGGCGACTACGCCGTGGCCGGCCAGCCCAATATCGCCTTGATCGACGCCCACAGCTTCTGGATCACCGGCTATTTCGAGGAAACCAAACTGCGCGGCATCCAACCCGGCGCCGCCGCGCGGATTCGCCTGATGGGGTTCGACCAGGTGTTGCCGGGACGCGTGGCGAGCATCGGGCGCGGCATCACCGACGCCAACCAACAGGCCGATGCGCGCGGGCTGCCGAGCGTGGAACCCACTTTCAGCTGGGTCCGGCTGGCGCAGCGCATTCCCGTGCGCGTCGAGTTCGAACACCTCCCGCATGAGATCGTGCTGGCGGCCGGCATGACCGGCAGCATCGAAGTGGCGCCACCGGGAAGCGCCGGGATGCCCCAGGGCCGGCTGATCTCCCTGCTGCATCGCTGGATGTGAGGGGCAGGCCATGCATGCATCATTTCTCCGCGCGTGGCGGTGCCTTCGGCCCGCACTGTGGCTGGCTTCGCTGCTGGCGGGCCTGTCCGGTTGCGCCACCGTGGGCCCTGACTATCGCGCGCCCACGCTGGACGTGCCCGCGAACTGGACCGAGGCCGGGACGGCCATGCCTGCCGACGGCCACGACGGCCTGCGCGCCTGGTGGCGCGCCTTCCAGGATCCCCTGCTGGACAAGCTGGTCGGCCAGACCCTGGCCCACAACCAGGACCTGGACATCGCCTTGGCGCGCCTGCGTCAGGCGCGCGCCGAGCGCGTGCAGATCGCCGCGGCGGCCATGCCCGAGGTGTCCGCCGGCGCCGCCGGCCAGGCCGTGCGCGACAGCAAAGCGCTCGCCTCGCAGCCCGGCGGACAGGCGCGGACCTGGCATCTGGGCGTCGATGCCAGCTGGGAACCGGACCTTTTCGGCGGCACGCGCCGCGCGGTCGAGGCCGCCGACGCCGGCATCCAGGCTTTGGCCGAGGACCATCGCGCGCTGCAAGTGAGCCTGGTGGCCGAAATGGTGTCCGATTACGCCGGGTTGCGCGCCGCGCAAGTGCGCCTGACCATCGCGCGCGACAATATCCGCACCCTCGTAAACGCCGAGAAGCTGGCCGAACAGGCATACCGCGCCGGTCTGGGCGCGCTGGCCGACGTCACCCAGGCGCGCGCCGAGCGCGAAGCGGCCGAGGCGCAGCCGCCATTGCTGCAAGCGGATATCGCCCGTTTCAGCCATGCCATCGGCGTGCTGGCGGGCGGGTTTCCCGGCGACTGGCACGCCGCCCTGGCCACTGCCACGCCGGCCTTGCCGGTGCCGGCGGACCTGCCGCTGTCGCTGCCCTCGGAGGTCATCCGCCAGCGTCCCGATGTGCGCGCGGACGAACGCCGCCTGGCCGCCGCCACCGCGCAAATCGGTGTCGCGCAGGCCGGGCGGTTCCCAACCTTCCGCATCCCGCTGGGCATCGGCTCCACGGCCAGCGTCATCCATGACCTGTTCTCGGGCGCCAGCCTGGCATGGTCGGCCGCGATACAGGGCAGTCAGTCCCTCTACGATGCAGGACGCGCACAGGCAGGGGTTACGGCGGCGCAGGCCAACGCCGACGCCGTGCGGCGCGTCTACGAACGGGATGTGAGGTCCGCGCTGCGCGACGTGGAAGACGCCTTGACGGCCTGGAACAGCGAACGCCAGCGGCAATCCGCGTTGCGCCAGGCCGCATCCGACAGCGAACAGGCCCGGCAGCAGGCAACGCAACGCTATGCGCGCGGGCTGAGCGCCTACCTGCCGGTGCTCGTGGCGCAGCGCAGCGTGAACCAGGCGCGCGACGCGCTGGCCCTTAGCCAACTGGCGCAGCTGCGTGGCGCGGTTGCCTTGTACAAGGCGCTGGGCGCGGGTTGGACGGACCCGGCGTCGGCCTCCCCGGGCGATCAACGCTTGCCGGTCTCGCGGCCGTGACAGTCACTATAATCCCTCCCCTACCGTTGTTTAACCGGAGCGAAAGCCCGCGATGGACGCCCATCCCAAGCAAAAAGCCGCGCGGCGACTTTCGCCGATAATCGAAGAGGCCAGTTCGGGGGGCGAAGACCGCCAGTTCTCCATGAACCTCGCGCGCGGGCTCGAAGTCTTGCGCGCCTTCACTGCCGCGGATCCCGTGCTCACCAATCGCACGATTTCCGATCGCACGGGCTTGCCCAAGGCGACGGTCTCGCGCCTGACCTACACGCTCGCCGCCTTCGGCTATCTGTGCCAGGACGAGGCGGGGGCATACCGCCTGGGCACCGCCGTGCTCACCTTGGCGCACCCCGTACTGGGCGGACTCGCGCTACGGCAGATCGCCAGACCGGTCTTGCAGCAACTTGCCACGGAAACCGGTTGCACGGTCAACCTCGCGGCCCAGGAACGGGTCCAAGCCATCTATATCGACTCGGTTCGTTCCGACCTGGCCAATCCGTACCTGCCCGACGTGGGCAGCGTCAGCCCGTTGCTGCACAGCGCCATCGGCCGGGCGCTTGTCCTGGCGCATCCAGCCAAACAGCGCGAACCACTGCTCAACCGCATCAAGGTTTCCGATCCCGCCAGTTACGCCGCGGGCCTCGAGTACCTCGAAGCGGATGAACAGCTTTTTCGCGCCGCGGGGCATTGCCGCGCGCGCGGCCCATGGCTGGCGGATATCGACGCCATTGCAACGTATATCCCCCTGCCCAGCTCGGCCGAGCCCGCGGCCATCAACTGCACGATCTCGAACAAGGCCAACCTGAAGGTCGACCTTGCCGAACTGGCGCCACAACTGAACGCCGCCGCCAGGAAAATCGCGCTGCAGTACTCGGCGGCGCCTGACGCGCCATCGCGCCGCAGCGGATAATGCCGGCATCGGGCGATCGGCCGAATCAATCGGCGACCTGACCGGCCTGGTATCGGTCGAGCGCCTGCGCCAGCCGGCGCACGCCTGCTTCGATGCGATCCGGCGAGCACATCGAGAAGCACAGCCGCGCCGTGCTGCCGTCCGCGTCATCGGCATAGAACGCATCCCCCGGCACGAACACCACTCCTTGAGCGATGCACGCTTTCAGCAACGCCTGTGTATTCACCCGCGCCGGAAAGCGTCCCCAAATGAACATGCCTCCCCGTGGCGCGTCGAATTCGAATCGGTCGCCAAGCAGGGAGGACAAGCAGGACTGCAACGCCAGGGCGCGTTCCGCATAGACTTCGCAGGCGCGCGGCAGATGCGCCTCCAGCCGTCCCGCCTCGAGGTAGACCGCGGCCGCCGCCTGCGTCCAGGTGCTGGAGCATAGATCCACCGATTGCTTGGCGATGGCGCATCGCCGCACCAGCGCAGCCGCCCCGATCATCCAGCCGATTCGCATCCCGGGAGCCATGACTTTGGACAGGCTCGACAGATACACGACCAGACCGGAGGTCGACGCGTCTTGCTGCGCAAGGCGATGGAGGCTCGGCAAATCCAGGGGTTCGAAGCTGAGCGCGCTGTAGGGATCATCCTCGATGATCAGCAGATCGAATTCGCTCGCCAGCGCCAGCAGGCCACGGCGGTTCTGCGCGGAAAACGTCCGCCCGGTGGGGTTGCCGAACGTAGGCACGCAATAAAGCGCCTTGGGTCTGCCGCTCGCGCTGGACTCCTCCAGGATGCTTCTGAGGTGCGCCAGACAGATGCCGTCGGGTCCGCTATCCACGCCAACCAGCCGCGCGCCGGCGGACTTGAATGTCTGGATGGCCGTCGGATACGTCGGCCGCTCGACGATGATCCTGTCGCCCGGATTGACCAGTACCCGCGCCAACAGGTCCAGCGCCTGTTGCGAGCCCGCCGTCAGCAACAGCGAGGCCTCGTCGACTGGCGCGCCCCGCCTGCCCATGTAGCCAATGATGGCCTGCCTTAGACGCGGCAAGCCGTCGGTGGCCGAGTACTGCGCCCAGCCGTCGGCCGACGCGCACATCGCCTCGGCCATGGCCTCACGAAGCCCCGCCACGTCAAACACGTCGACGGCCGGGTTGCCTCCGGCAAATCCGATGATCGACGGATCCTTGAGATAGGGAAACAGCGCTCGAATCGGCGATTCGAGCGGCTTCACGAAATAATCAGCGAATTTTTGATCCATTGTCCCATCCACGCATCGTATGTTCTTGTTTCTATGCGACCGAAGCGGCTTCTCCCCAACGGCGGCAAGGGCCGCGCATCGGCCAATACCCAGACAGTAGATCAAGGCTCCCTGACCATGAGGAGCCGTTTCGCACTGCAAAACAGACGCCCCGGCGCCCGACCGACGCCGTGGCGCCACGGTGAACCGCACAGCGAAACAGCCCTTTCCAAGACAAGGATCCTCGGCCAGACTCGCCAGCAAAATGGCGCTATGGCGCCGAAAGAATATCGGGGGAGCCATCGAATGCATGACGAACTGTTGGGCGCGTTGCGCCGGATCGTCGGCCCGGCCAACGTGCTGGCCGGCGACGACAAGGCAAGTTACGAAACGGACTGGCGCGGCCAGGTCCACGGATCGGCGCTCGCCGTCGTGCGACCCGGATCGGTCGAGCAAACCCGCGCGGTCGTACAACAGTGCGCCGACCGGCATGTTGCCATCGTGCCTCAAGGCGGCAACACGGGGCTGGCGGCCGGCGCGACCCCTGACGCATCGAGCTCCCAGGTCATCCTGAGCCTGCGCAGGCTGACCGCGATCCGCAAGGTCGACCGCGCCAACATGACCGTCACGGTGGAAGCCGGCTGCACCTTGCAAGGCCTGCGTGAATCGCTGATGGCACAAGGCCTGCTCTTTCCGCTCAGCCTGGGTTCGGAAGGCACGTGCACGATCGGCGGCAACCTCGCCACCAATGCCGGCGGCGCGCAGGTCCTGCGCTTTGGCAACGCACGCGACCTCTGCCTGGGTCTGGAGTTCCTGACCGCCGACGGAGAACTCGTGTCGGAGCTGGGCGGCCTGCGCAAGAACAACACCGGCTTCGATCTCAAGGGCCTGATCATCGGCAGCGAAGGTAGCCTGGGCATCATCACGGCGGCAACGCTCAAGATCGAACACGCGCCGGCGTCATCGGTGTGCGCCTGGATGGGCTTGCGGAACGTGGACAGCGCGGTCGCGCTCCTGCGCCGCTGCCAGGCCTCGCTGGGAACCGAGCTCACCAGCTTCGAGATCATGAATCGCGCCAGCCTGGAATTGGCGGCGGACGCATTTCCCGGCATGCCAATACCCTTTCTCGACAACAAGGATGTCGAACAGTTTGCCCTGATGCAGCTAGACAGTCAGGCGCCGCACGAGACGCTGCAGGCACGCATCGAGCAGACGCTGGGCGCCGCGATGGACGACGCCGAACTGATCGATGCCTCGATCTCCGACAGCATGCAGCGCGCCAAGAGCTTCTGGCTGATCCGGGAGAACATCGTCCTGGCCCAGGCCAGCAAGCCGCACGTCGTCAATGTCGATATTTCCGTGCCGATTTCGGCGGTCAATCGATTCCTGGTTCTGTCGGCGCGGAAAATCGAAGAACGCCATGGCGCGCTGCCAATCGTCTGCTTCGGCCACTTGGGCGACGGGAATCTGCATTTCAGCGTTCATACGTCCCGCCTGCACGAAGCGGCAGTCACGCCAAACATCGAGGACGATCTGCGCAACGAGCTGTATCGCATCGTGCTCGATCTCGAAGGATCGTTTTCCGCCGAGCATGGCATCGGCGCTCGCAAGACGAGCCACCTGCGCAAGTACAAGGCGGGCGCCCGCCTGCGCATGATGCAGCGCATCAAGCAGGCGCTCGATCCCAGGAACCTGCTGAACCCCGGCAAAGTCGTTCAACCAGACTAACGCGAGCGACGGGCCGCTCTCAACCCACCCTTCAATTGGAGCAAAACATGATCATCCGATCCTGGCGCGCGATCGCCACATCCCAAGCCGTCATCGACGAGTACATTGCGCATCTGCAGGCAACCACGTTCCGGGAAATGGCCGCGCTGGACGGGAACCTGGGCGCATCCCTGTCCAAGAAGCCGGTCGGCGACAAATTCGAACTGCTGTATCTGAGCTACTGGCGCGACATGGACGCCGTAAAGCTGTTCGCCAAGGGCGCGCCCCTGGAAGATGCGATCGTCAAGGAAAGCACGCAAAAGCGCCTGGAATCCTATGACCCCAAAGTCGAATACTTTGAAGTGTGCGCAAGCAGCGCAACGCTGCCCGGACAACTGAACAACTAGAACGGCGCATCAGCCACAGCACGGCCGGGCGGACAATCGCCACGGCACCGGAGGAGACCATGAAAAAAATCATACTGGCCGCAGTCGCGGCGAGCGCATTGGCGACGACGGGCGTCGCCTCGGCGGCGGACGCCGCGTATCCCACCAAACCCATCACGCTGGTCGTCGCGTTCTCGCCGGGCGGGGTCGTGGATTCCATCGCCCGCATCATCGGCGAGCGCCTGTCAGCCAAATACGGACAGCCGGTGGTCGTGGAGAACCGCGCGGGCGCCGGCGGCGCCATTGGCACCGGACACGTCGCCAGCGCGCCCGCGGACGGCTATACCTTGCTGGCGGTCAGCACCTACTTCACGGTACTGCCCAGCATCAGCAAGACCATCCCGTGGTCTCCGACCAAGGACTTTGTCGCGGTCGCCAACGTCGGGATGATTCCCAACGTCATCGTGGTCAACCCCAGCAATCCGGCCTCGTCGCTGCGGGACCTGCTCAATCGCGCCAAGTCCGGCCCGCCCCTGACCTACTCGTCGCCTGGCGTCGGCACCTCCAATCACCTCACCGGCGAATTGCTGTCCCAGCGCACCCACACCGAGTTGGTCCACGTGCCGTACAAGGGCCAATCGGATGCGCTGTCAGACCTGATGGCCGGCCGCGTCGACATGATGGCGCTCACTTCCGCATTGGCCGGGCAATACGTCAAAGCGGGCAAACTGAAAGCGCTGGCCGCGGCGACCAACGTGCGCAGCTCGGCGCTGCCGTCCGTGCCGACCGTCGAGGAGGCGCTGAACATCAAGGACTTCGATGTCAGGTCCTGGTTCGGTTTCGCCGCGCCGGCCAAGACGCCAGCGCCCATCGTGCATCAGCTCGCCAAGGATATCGAGCAGATTCTCAACGAGAAAGGCGTCGCGGATAAGCTGGCGAATCTGGGCCTGCAGAAAGACTATATGGGGCCCGAGGCCTATCAGACCTACATCGCGGCGGAACAGGCCCGCTGGAAGAAAGTCGTCGATGACGCTGGCATCGGGGATAAAAACTAGGGCTGGGCCCCCTACCTGCGGCGAGGCAAAGCGCATCCTGCCAATGCCGTGGCGTGTCACGGCTTACTTGGGAGGTGCGCATGCCGGCGGTTGGCGTTCGAGGCCCACCGCCGGGGGGCTGGCGCCCGTTCGGCGCGGCCGTGACCAGTCACCCGCGCTACGAACCTCCGGATGGGGCAGAGCCACTTGCACCCGGAACACTTTCCGTCGGAAACCGACCGTCAATCGACAATGCGGCCCGGGTTCAACGTATTGTTGGGGTCTAGCGCACGCTTCAGGCGCTTCAACAACGCGATCTCGCCGTTGCTGCGGGTATAGCCCAGAAACGGCTTTTTCAGAAAGCCTATGCCGTGTTCAGCGCTGACAGTCCCTTGCCGGCCTCGCAGCGCGCTGTACACCACCTCCTCCACGTCCAGCCATTCGCTTGGGTCATGCGGTCCCGTCAGGATGTGAACGTTGTTGTCGCCCAAATGGCCCAGGAACAAGTGCGCCGCATCCGGGTATTTCAGTTTCAGCGCGGCCTCGACCTCGCTCACGAAGCCCGACATTTCGGTCCAGGGCAGGCCACAGTCGAAATTCACTGTGGGCTTGAGCGCCGTCAACAGTTCGGGAATGCATTCCCGCAGCCGCCAGAATTTCTGCGCATCGGACAGGCTGGACGCCACCGCGCAATCGCTGATCGTACCGGCCTCCCACGCCTGTTCCAACGCGCCTTCCAGCGCCAGTTGCGGGTCCACGCCAGCCAACCCGCTGGCCTGAATCAGCACGCTCCATGGCGCGCCGCCAGGCAATGGCAGGGACACGTCCGTCAGCGCTGCGGCGCGTTGTAGAAACGGCGCCGACATGAATTCATAGGCGGTCAGTTGCGGACCCAAGGTCTTTTTCAAATGGCGCAACAACAAGGCCATGGACGCCGTGTCCGGCACCTGCACCAACGCCGTCGCCGGCGCGCCTGGATCGGGCTGCAAGCGCAGGATCAGCCGGGTGATCACGCCCAGCGTCCCTTCGGAGCCGATGAACAGGTAACGCAAGTCCAGACCCGAACTGTTTTTGACCAGGCGCGTCAACGACGTCACGACCGACCCATCAGGCAAGACCGCTTCCAGCCCCAACACCGAATCGCGCATCGTGCCGTAGCGCACAACCTGCGTGCCGCCCGCGTTGGTAGCGGCGTTGCCGCCGACCTGGCACGTGCCGCGCGCGCCCAGGTCCACCGGAAAGAACCAACCTGCTGCGGCGGCGGCTTCCTGCACCTGTTGCAACGTGGCGCCCGCCTGCACCTGCATGATCCCTTCCACCTCGTCGATGGATTCAATGCGATTCATGCGCTCCATGTTGATGACCACATCGCCATCGCCCGGCACCGCGCCGCCAGCCAGCCCCGTCATCCCGCCCTGGATCGTGATCTTGCGCCCCCGCAGATCGGCATCGCGAACAAGCGCCGCCACGTCGTCCGTGGTCATGGGCCGGTGCACCTCGCTAGGCACACCCCGCGTCAGGCCGCTCCAGTCTTTGAGATACCGGGCATCCACGTTCATGCTGCTTGCTCCACCCTGGGCGCCGGCGTTGCCCCGCTGGCGCCCATCGTCGAGGCGGCTTCGGGGCCGCCCAAGCGTTCGATCATCGCGGCCTGGTCGGCCTTGGCCTGCCTGTCCACGTCTTCCGGATTGCAGATTGCGTACAGCGCCGTCTTCATCTCGGACAGTACGGCCGCATAAGCCGGGTCGCCCGCCAGATCGTGCAGTTCGCCGGGATCTGAATCCAGGTTGAAAAGCTCCGGCTGGAAGCGCACATAGTGGTGATACTTCCAAGGCCCCTTGCGCAGCATGAAGCCCGCCGTGTTGCTGCCGGCGGCATGGTATTCGCTGAGAATCGCGCGGCTGGCGTCGGCCGGCTGCCGCGCGATGTCGAACAAGGACTTTCCTGGCCGGGCGCCCTGATACGGCGCCGGATCCACGCCCACGGCCTGCAACAGCGTCGGGTAAAGATCCAGCAAATCCACCGGCGTCTCGCAGACAGTAGGCGCCACGTCCGGGCCCGCCAATATCATGGGGATGCCCACGCTTTCCTGATACAGCGTGGACTTTCCCCACAAACCGCGGGCCCCGACGTTGTCGCCGTGGTCCGATGTGTAGACCACGTGGGTCGAGTCGGCCAGGCCCAGCGTGGCAAGCGCGTCCACGATACGGCCCACGTTGCTGTCAAGGAAGCTGCAAAGTCCGTAATACGCCAGGAAGGCGTTGACCCGCTCCTCTTCATCCTGGAACGTTTCCTCGCTGCGCTCGAATTCCGCATAGGCCTGCACCCAGGGGTGTCGTTCGTAGCCGTTTTTCGGATGCAGTTTGGCCTCGGGAATCTGGCGCGCCTCGTACAAACTGAAGAATTCCTGCGGCGCAATCAGCGGAAAATGGGGCGCCACCAGGCCCACGTACAGCACAAAGGGATGCCCCCGGTCCGCCGCCGCGCGCAGCCAGTCCAGCGCGCGCCCCGTGACCGATCGGTCATAGGAGGTATAGGCAGATTCCCCCATGCCGATGCGGTCGCCTAGCATGCGCTTGCGGCCGGCCACGGGCAGATACGGATCGCGGATCGACGCCCACACCATTCCGTGCCCGCCCACCACATGCATGGGGATATGTTCCGCGTCGAAGCCGACCGGGTCCTCTTCATTGCGGTAGTGCAGTTTGCCTATGCTCTCCACGTTGATGCCGCGCTGTTGCAGCACATGGCCCCAGCCTTGGGGATCGCCCACGTACGGCATGGCGTTGTCCCAATGCCGGGTCTGGTGCACCCGATGGCCTGTGGCAAACGCCGCCCGGGCCGGCACGCAGATCGGACTGGGGGTGTATGCGTTGGGAAACCGTGCACCGCGCGCAGCCAGTGCATCCAAATGGGGGGTCTTGATGAACGGATGCCCGGAACAGCCCATGAATTGGGGATTGTGCTCATCGGACATGATGACGACGATGTTCTTGCCTTTCATTGTGCTTCCTGCAAATAGGATAGCCGCGCTCACGCGGCGTCAGGCCTCGGGGCGATAGCCGCTGTCCCTGACGACCTGATCCCAGAACGCGTCTTCGCGTACCAGCTGCTGCTTCAAGGCCACGGGCGCGGTGACTTTGGGTTGGAAGAATTGCTGCCGCATGACCCGTTCGAAAGCCGGGGAGCGCACGGTGTCGGCCACGGCACGGGTCAATGCCTGCATCCGCTCGGCGGGCAAGCCCTTGTTGCCCAGCAGCGTGAAGTACTCGGCCATCGTCAGCGACGGATATCCAGCGGACGCGAACGTGGGCACGTCGGGCAGCGCAGCCGACGGCGCCGATCCCGTCGTGGCCAGGATCCGGATCTTGCCGGATTTGTGCATGGGAATCAGGTTGGGCAGCGTTGTGATCAACGCAGGCAATGTCCCGCCCACGGTGTCGGCCAGCGCCGGCGATCCGCCCTTGTAGGGAATGGGCGTCAAGGGCACTTTGCTGGCGTTCGCCAGCATGATGCCCAGGAAATGCATGACGGTGCCGGCGCCGGGAGTGCCGTACACGGCCATGCGCATGTCCTTTTTCGCCAGTTGCAGAAATTCAGCCAGTGTTCTGGCAGGACTGTTGGCGCCCACCGCGAACGCGAAATCGAATTCACTGGCCGTTCCCAGGGGGGTGAAATCCGCCGTGGTGTAGCGCAAGTCCTTGTACAGATGGGGATATAGCGTCAGGTTCGTGGAGGGCGTGAACAGCACGGAATTGCCATCTGCGCCCGACGCCAACAGCGCATCGACCGCAATGCGGCCACCCGCTCCCGCCTTGTTTTCGACGATGGTGGTGTAGCCCGATGCTCGCATGCCTTCGGCCAGCGCACGCGCCACCAGGTCAGCCGCGCCTCCCGGGGCGAAACCGACCAACATACGCAAAGGGGGATTGGCTCGCGCCTGCCTGAACGGCACCGCGCTACAGCACGCGGCGGCGCCCAGGGCGCCTAGAAATTGTCTGCGTCCGACTTGCATGCTTGTCTCCGTATCGGCGCTTTCTGTGCGCCATTTTTGGGGTAGCGTACGGTCGCGGCAGCCCTGAAGACAAATATTATTTATCTGCGTTTTGTATAAGTTTTTTCATATACCAGCGTACCGCGCAGCACCTTGTGTTCCACCAAGCTGCGCAACACAGCCTGTAGCGCCAGCTCCACGGCCAGCACCGCGCTGCCGGGCGCGTTATCCGCCACGCGCACGATGGCCTGCATCCGTTTGATCGGCGGCCGCAGCAGGCGCCGTGCGCCCACGGTGTGGGTGCCCAGCCCCAGTTCCCGGCCTGCGCTGTCGGGCAGGATCGCGAACGCCACGCCCTCACGCACCAAGGCAAAATTCAACTCGGGATCGTTGATTTCATATTTCACG
The DNA here is from genome assembly GCF_902859765.1 of Achromobacter pulmonis. Classification (GTDB taxonomy): domain Bacteria; phylum Pseudomonadota; class Gammaproteobacteria; order Burkholderiales; family Burkholderiaceae_B; genus Achromobacter; species Achromobacter pulmonis. Next base: position 49,394 of record NZ_CADIJV010000005.1, on the reverse strand, counting down.
TTCAACGGGCAGTCCAGATCCACCGCCGTGCGCTCAACCAGCCGGCGCAGATCGTGATCGCGGTCCGGCGCCACCAGTGGCCGCGACCCGATCTCCGAAAACGCGATGGTCTTGCCGCGCCGGTCGAACATCGATTCCAGACCGAACAGCGAAAATCCTTCCTCGTACACCGGCTTGCAATACAAGCCCGGCAGTTCGAACGCGTTGGGCATCAGCGCCACATCCAGTTGCCGCGTCTCAAGCGCCGCGCGCACCTGGCTGGACAGCGCCGACGACAACAAGAGCCGGATGTCGGGATATTCCCGTTCCACATACCGTATCAAGGGCGCGGCCACCACCTGCGCCAGCGAACGCGCCAGGCATACCCGCACCGGTCCTCGCGGTTTTCCCGTCGAGCCCAGCACATCGGCTCTCAGCGATTCCAACTGGTCCAGGATGGACGCGGCGCGCTGCTGCAGGCGCTTGCCTTCGGCCGTCAGCGTGACGCCCTTGGCGTGCCGCTCGAACAGGGCCACGCCCAACTCGCTTTCCAGCACCGCCACGTGCTGGCTGAGCGCGGGCTGCGCGATACGCAGCGCGCTGGACGCCAGCGACAGACTGCCGCTGCGGGCGATTTCAAGAAAATAACGAAGCTGGCGTGGCGTCATGGTTAACGGATCAAGGAGTCATGCATGCGGCGCCGAAGCGCGAGCGCTGCCAGCAACGGCGCGCAGGATTTCCAACAGACGCTGCGCGCGTGGATTCAGGCTGGCATCGCGCCACATCACGATACCTAGCGGCGACGGCGTCCAGGCCAGATCCACCTCCAGCCTGCGCACACTGTTGGACAAGGTACCCGATGCGTACAACGACATCGGCAGGAAGCCCAATAATTCCGAGGTTGAAACGACGGCCGCCAATGCCAGCATGGAATAGGATGCGATGCGCGCCTCGGGCTGCGCCACACCCGCCCGCCGCATGGATTCCGCAATCTGCTTGTAGAAGCTGGTGTCTTCGGCAGGCACGATCCAGGAATGATCGTAAAGCGCTTCCATATTCAGGCGGCTTTTACGTGCCAGCGGGTGCCGCAACGAGGAGATGACAACGCAACTATCCTGGAACAAGGTTTCCCGCAGCATGCCAGAAGGGGGCTCATCGTCGGCCAACCTGCCCACGAACATATCGATGCGCCGGTGATGCAAATGCTCAAGCAGGACTTCGCGCGACCCTTCGACCAGCACGCACGCGGGGTTGGCCGCTTCCGAGGCGTAGCGCCCCAGCGCCACGGCCAATATGCCGCCCGAGGTGACCGACATGCTGCCAATGCGCAGCGGCGGCTTGTCGTTCCGTGACGCGTGCCATAGCGCCTCGGCAGCGACCCCGATGTCCGCCCGCAGGCTTGCCGCCAGTTGCCAGACTGCGTCGCCATAGGCGGTGGGCGTCATACCGCCCGCGCCACGCACAAACATAGGCACGCCCAGTTTGCTTTCCATGTCACGCACATGTTGGCTGAGCGCAGGCTGGCTCACGCCCAAGGCCACTGCGGCGCGCGACAAGGTCCCCGCCGTCTTGATGGCCAGCAACGTCCGGAATTCGGTCATCGTCAAGCGGCCGAGCGCGCGGCGTGCGTCATCCAGCGAATCGTATATGGGCGCATTCATAAGAATTAGCTTATCCCATATAAGCTCGTTCCGCATCGCGCTGCCAAGCCGGGCCTAGACTTTCCCGCGACAACATCGAAAAACACCGGAGACCCGCATGAAACCGCAAAACCTGCTCGTCATCATGTCCGACGAACATAGCCGTAAAGTCCTGGGCTGCTACGGCAACCCCATTGTGCATACTCCCAATCTGGATGCATTGGCGCAGCGAGGCACGCTGTTCACCGACGCCTACACCACCAGTCCCATCTGCGTGCCGGCACGCGCGGCTTTTGCCCTGGGCAAGTACGTGCACCAGATTGGATTCTGGGACAACGCCGACCCGTATGACGGCTCGGTAAAAAGCTGGCATCACCTGCTTCGCGACCGCGGACATCATGTGGCCTCGATCGGCAAGCTGCACTTTCGCAGTTCAGACGAGGACAATGGCTTTTCGGAGGAGCTGCTGCCCATGCATGTCGTCGAGGGCAAGGGAGACCTGATCGGCTTGCTGCGCGATCCCTTGGCCGTGCGTGGGCATGCCAAAAAGCTGGCCGCCACCGCCGGGCCTGGCGAATCCACCTACACAACTTACGACCGCGCCATCGCGGCCAGCGCGCAGGTGTGGCTGCGAGAAGAGGCACACAAATACACGAACAAGCCATGGGTGCTCTTCGTGTCGTTTGTCGCGCCGCATTTTCCGTTGACCGCGCCCCCGGAGCATTACTACCGCTATGCCGATCGCACCTTGCCCATGCCCAAACTGCATCAGCGCCCTGGCGACGACCTGCATCCGTACGTGCGCAACTATGCGTCCTGCCTGGACTACGGCGCCTACTTCGAAGACGACGCGCACGTGCAACGCGCGTTGGCTTCGTATTACGGCTTGTGCACCTTCCTGGACGAACAGATCGGCAACGTGATGTCGGCATTGCACAAAGCAGGGCTTCAGGACAATACGCGTATCGTGTACACCAGCGACCATGGCGACAACCTGGGCGCGCGCGGGTTATGGGGGAAATCGACCCTGTACGAAGAGTCAGCGGGTTGCCCGCTGATTGTCAGCGGCGCGGGGCTGCCGTCAGGCAAGACGGTCCAGACGCCGGTCAGCCACGTCGACATATTCCCCTTTCTATTCGAAGCCGTGGGGGAGGACACGGCCGGCCTGATGGACGACCGCCCTGGCGTTTCGCTGTCGCAACTATGCGAGGGGCAACAGCCAGATCGCGGCGTGCTGATCGAGTATCACGCGACCGGTTCGGTGGCGGGCGCCTTCGCCGTGCGCCTTGGCAGGATGAAATACATACACCATATCGACTTGCCGCCCGAGCTGTACGACCTGCAGGCCGATCCCGAAGAACTGCGTAATGTCGCGGACGATCCCGGCTATGCCAGCGAACGCGCTGCGTGTGATCGGGCGCTGCGCGCTATCTGCATTCCCGAAGCCGCCGACCAACGCGCCAAGACTCGGCAATCCGAGTTGATTGCCAAACATGGCGGCCGTGACGCTATCCTGCAGCGGGGGGACTTCGGGAACACCCCCGCGCCCAACGAGCGCCCCCCGTTTCTATTAATCCTCTTCATTACACCTACCAGATCGGCGCTCAATGCCGGCATCGCAGGAGACATCCATGTTCGATTCGTTCGCGCGTCTGGCGCGCAAAGGCCTCGGTGCGAAACTTGCCGTATTAGCCGCTGCCACGGCCATGACGGCAGGCGTGGCGCAGGCGGATACGTATCCCGACAGGCCGATACGCATGGTGGTTTCGTACCCGGCAGGAGGTGGCATCGACGTCATTGCGCGCCTGCTTGCGCAAGCCATGTCCACCGAGCTCAAGCAAAGCGTGGTCGTCGAAAACAAAGGCGGCGCTGCGGGCATGATCGGCACGGAATCCGTTGTGCGCGCCCGCGCGGATGGGTACACCGTGCTGGTTGCGGGCAACCCGGAACTGACGGTCAACCCCGCGCTGTATCGGGATACGCGATACGACGTGTCGCGCGACTTGGTCCCGCTTGTGCTGATAGCGGAATCGCCGAACATCATTGCCGCCCATCCGTCGGTCCAGGGCACGCTGAAAGACGTGGTTGCACGGGCAAAATCAGGTTCGCCCCTGACCGTGGGCACGCCTGGAACGGGATCCACACATCAGCTGGCCTTGGAAATCATGAAGGCCCGCACCGGCGCCGATCTGATCCACGTTCCGTACAAGGGCGCGGGGCCGGCCGTGTCCGATGCCTTGGGAGGCCAGGTGCAACTGGTGATCGCGGGGCTGCCGCCGCTGCTGCCGCAGATTCATGCGGGCAAGCTACGGGCGCTGGCCGTGACCCAGCTAACCCGCACGCCGCTGGCGCCCGACATCCCCACGGTCGGCGAAGTGCTCGGGCCTGCTGGCAAAGATGTCATTGCCACGACCTGGTACGGTCTGCTGGCGCCAGCAGGCACGCCGACTGAAGCGATCAAGAAGCTGAAGGACGCCGCGTTGGCCGTACTGGCCAAACCCGAGGTCCGCGCAAAGCTCGCCGAGATGGGAACCGATCCGGTGGGCCTGCCGGGTGCTGCGTTCGGCGCACGCATAAAGACAGAACTGGAGCGCAATACGGTTCTCGTGCGGGAGTTCAAAATCAAGGTGAATTAGCCGCGAAACCGGGACATGCACCGCCTGACGCGGACCTCAGGCCGAGGCCCGCTTCCCGCCATCCGACCCGTTACTTATCCAGCCACGGCGCTTCTTTCCAGAGCGCCCGGAATTCTGCTTCGCCGGCCGCCAGTTCCTTGGCGTACTCGGGAGGCGGCAGATAGCGCAGCGGGACAAACATGTCCTTGGCCTTGGCCTGGAATTCCGGATCGTCCACCGTGCGCTTCACCGCGGAGACAAGCTTGGCGCGGATATCTTCGGGCAAGCCCTTGGGCGCTGCCAATCCTCGCAGCGAGGCCAACTCGAAATCGAAGCCCTGTTCCTTGAACGTCGGCACGTCCGGCAGCGCCGCCGACCGGGTCTTGCCCATCTGGCCCAGCATGCGCAACGGGGTTCCGCCCTTCTGGTACTGCAGCGCTTCGCCCACGTTGATGGCGCCGATCGTGATCTCGCCGCTTGCCAGCGCGCCCCGCACTTCTCCCGCGCCCTTGTAGGGAATATGGCTGAGCTTGCCGCCGGAAACCCGCTCGAAGCGCAGCATGGCAAGATGGTCGTCCGAGCCCGTGCCGGTGGTGCCCACCGTCACCTTGCCCGGGTTCTTCTTGGCATAGGCGGAAAGATCGGCCAGGGTCTTGATCGGATTGTCGTTCAGCACCGAAAATGCGCCGGGATCGTCGATCAGGTTGCCCAGCAGATCGAAGCTGCGCCACGTGAAGCTCGTCTTGCGTTCGATGGGAATCGTCAACAAGTTCGGCGTGTTGATAAAGCCGATGGTATAGCCGTCCGGCTGGGCACGCGCCAATTCCGAGAAACCTATCGCCCCGCCCGCGCCAGGGCGGTTCAGTACGACGATGCGGGCGTCGCTGCCCAGGTATTTCTGCAGATAGGGCGCCATCATGCGGGCCACCAGGTCGGTGCCTCCGCCTGGCCCGTACGACACGATCAGGTTGATCGGGTGCTCGGGGTAGCCGGCCGCCTGCGCGCCGCTGGTGAGCAGCGCAGCGGTCGCCAGCAGGGTCGCCACGGCGCGCCGCTTCCAGCGTTTGTCTTGTTTTTGCATGAGTTGTCTCCTTTGTATTTTGGCGGGGGGCTGCCTGATTCGCGCTTTTCGATGCGGGCAGGGACCCATGCCGTGTTGTCATGCCAGGTTTGCGATGCGTTTGGCCGCCAGCGGCCAGACCTCCGGATTGACGAGTTGCGGTGGACGTTCGCCGCGCAGCATCGCAACGAGCTGCGTGGCCGATGAACGGGCGACATTGCGCCGGGCTTCGTGGGTGACGCCGGCGGTATGGAAGGTGGCGACGACATTGGGCAAACCCAGCAGCGGGGCGCCGCGTTCGGGCGGCTCCTGTTCCCAGACGTCCAGCCCCGCGCCGCGCAGATGCCCGGCGCGTAGCGCGTCGTGCAGCGCCGCTTCGTCATGAATGCCGCCGCGCGCGGTCGAGATGAATACCGCGTCGCGCTTCATGGCCGCGAAGGCCTTTGCACCGAACTGGCCGCGCGTGGAGGCGTCCAGCGGGCAATGCAGCGACACCACATCGGCCCGCGCCAGCAATTCGTCCAGCGACACCGGTTCCGCGCCACGGCTGCGGATGGTGTCGGCGGACAGCAGCGGATCGTGCGCGATCACGCGCAGGCCGAAGCCGCGCGCAATGCGGGCGACGCTGCTGCCGATCTTGCCGATGCCGACCAGGCCGAGGACCAGGCCATGGATCTCATGGCCCATGAGGTCCTCGCGCGCAAAGCCGGCGTCGTGGCGCAGGCGATGGTGCGATTCCACCACGCGGCGCTGCACGGCGAGCAGCAGCGCGTACGTGTGCTCGGCCACGGACTCCGCGTTTGCCCCCGCCTGATTGACCACGGCGATGCCTGCCGCGGTGCAGGCCGCCACGTCGATGGTGTCATAGCCCGCGCCGCCGGACGAGACACATACCAGGTCCGGGCATTGCGAGATCAGTTCGGCATTGACGAACCATTGCCGCGGCAACTCGTCCTTGGCCGCGGAAACGTGATACGCATGGGCCGACTGCAGGCCGGCCAGCGTGCGGGCATCGTCGCCCCTTGCCGGCAGCACCGACAGCGAGACACCGGGCGTGCCGCCGATGATCTCGTCGAACACCGGATTGAGCCAGAGATCCAGGCGGCAGAGCCGGGCAGTCTTGGGATGGGACGCCACGCTCACAGCACGCCTCGCGCCTTGAGCGTGCCATCGACCCAGGCGCGGTCCAGCGTTCCGCGCGCGATATCCTCCAGCACTCGGGCTTCCGCCGCGGCGATCGCGCGCACGCGCGCCGCGATGGCGGGCGCCTCGTCGGGACGGATGGCCAACAGACCGTCGGCATCGCCCACCAGCAGGTCGCCGGGCAGCACCACCATCCCGTCGACCGCGACCGGCACATTGATGGCGCCGGGGCCATCCTTGTAGGGACCGCGATGCGCGACCCCGCGCGCATAGACGGGAAAATCGCCTGCGCCGATCGTTTCGCTATCGCGGATGGCGCCGTCGATCACGAAGCCGGCCAGCCCGCGCCGGGCCGCCCAACCCACCATGATCTCGCCGATGATGGCGTTGTTCATATCGCCGCCGGCATCCACCACGATCACGTCCCCCGGCTCGGCGGAATCGATCGCCTTGTGGACCATCAGGTTGTCGCCCGGCCGCGTGCGCACGGTGTAGGCACGGCCAAGGATACGGCGCGAGCGATGCATCGGGAGCAAGGCCGAGGTGCCGGTCGCGCGGCTCATGGCATCGCTGATGTTGGCCACGGCCAGCGCCTGATAGGCCGCGAGCGTCTCGCGGCTGGGGCCGGCAGGACATTCCTGCAGGGTAAATCCGAACTCCGACATGACGCCTGGTCTCCTTGGATCGTTGTCCGGGAAGACTCTACGCCGGGCTCAAGGCGGTTTAAAGCGAATAATTTGATGTGAAAAACAACGCTTTTTGGAAAATGTCGCGCACGTCGCACGCCGGCGCCCGGGCTAGATCATCCCGGCGGGCGCGTGGAAGTCCAGACACGCCTGCGCGTGTGCGCGCAGGCTTTCCAGCATGGGCCGCGTGTCGTCGCGACGCCATTGGAAGGTATAGGCCAGGGGGGGCAATGGCGGAAAGCGCGACAGTGGCTGCAAGTCGCCGCGCTCGATCAAAATCCGGGCCCAGGCGGCGGGCAGGAAGCCCAGCCCCAGCCCTTGCCGCAGCATGGCGGCAATGCCTGACCAGCTGTTGCAGCATTGATTGCGGCCCGGCGACACGCGCTGCTCGGTCAGCCAGTCGTCGAGGATGCGGATCGCGCCCGAGCTTTGCGGCAGGGTGATGAGCGTCAGGCCTGGCAGGTCGGCCGGTTCGAGCGCGGCCGCATCGGGCACGGCCCGAGCCGACACCACCCATTCGAAGCGGGCGCTGCCGATCACGCGCGAGGCGAGCGATGCCCGGGACGACGGGCCCGCGATCACAGCGAAGTCGAGCTCGCCCTCCTCCAGCCCGCGCTCGACCAGTTCGCCCACGCCTACGAAAGGCTCGACCAGCAGATTGGGATGAGCCTGCTGGATGACGTCGATCAATCCGGCCATCCACGTCATGGCGGTCAACTCACCGGCGCCGAAGCGGCATCGGCCGGAGTAGCTGAGGTTGTCGCTGGCCTGTTGCATGAACTGGTCCGCATTGCGCAGCAAGTCCTTGGCATGGGGTACCAGTTGCTCGCCCAGCGCGGTCAAGCTCGCGCTACGGGCGCTGCGGCTGAACAGCGCGGCGCCGATCGAGGATTCCAGTTCGCCGATCCGCTTCGACAACGACGACACCGAAATATTCAGGCGATTCGCGGCGATGGCGAAGTTCTTGCAGGTGGCGGCCCAGTAAAAGGCCTCGAGTTGCTTGAGCGTCATGGGAGTAAAGGCCGGGCGGCGGCAGGCGATTGAGCACGAAGAAAAGTGTAATAAGGGACTTCAATAAAGTCACTTTATTCAAACCTCGGCCCGGCCTATAGTCATTCGCCGTAACCGATGACCCTTGCGCGGCGGCGTGCCCGCCGAGCGCCGCCAGGAACCCCAGCCATGCCAGATCCGCTGCGCCACATGCTCAGCCTGCACGACTTCGAAGACGCCGCCCGGCGGATTCTGCCCAAACCCTTGTTTGCCTATGTGTCGGGCGCGGTGGAAGACGGGCAGTCCGAGCGGAGCAACCGGCAGGCCTACGGCGCGTACGGGTTCCGTCCGAAGGTGCTGGTGGACGTGTCCCGCCGCGGCACGCGCTGCACGGTACTGGGCCGCGAATACGCGGCGCCCGTTGGCGTGGCGCCCATGGGAATTGCCGCGCTCACGCGCTATCGCGGGGACGTGGTGCTCGCCCGCGCGGCGGCCGAGGCAGGCGTGCCCTGCATCATGAGCGGTTCTTCGCTGATCCGCCTGGAAACCGTGATGGAGGCGGCGCCCGGGACCTGGTTCCAGGCCTACCTGCCCGGCGACAGCGCACAGATCGCCGCCTTGATCGATCGCGTCGCCGCCGCCGGGGTGGACACGCTGGTGCTGACGGTCGACACACCGGTCGCCGCCAACCGCGAAAACAACGTGCGGGCGGGCTTTTCCACCCCGCTGCGGCCGAGCGTCAGCCTGGCCTTGCAGGGCCTCACGCACCCCCGCTGGTTGATCGGAACTCTGCTGCGCACGCTGGCCCGCCACGGCATGCCGCACTTCGAAAACAACTACGCCACGCGCGGCGCGCCGATTCTGTCCAGGCATGTGCTGCGGGATTTTTCCGATCGCGGCCACCTGAACTGGCGGCACATCGCCGCCATACGCAAGACATGGAAAGGCAGGATGGTGTTGAAGGGCATCCTGCACCCGGACGATGCGCGCACCGCCCGCGCGCACGGCATGGACGCGATCATCGTGTCCAACCATGGCGGCCGGCAACTGGACGGCAGCCTGGCGCCCTTGCAGGCCCTGCCCGCGGTGGTGGACGCCGCGGGCGGCATGGAGGTCATGCTCGACAGCGGCGTGCGGCGCGGCACAGACGTGCTGAAGGCGCTGGCGCTTGGCGCGCGCTGCGTATTCGTCGGCCGTCCATTCAACTACGCGGCCACGGTGGCCGGCCAGCGCGGCGTGGCCCATGCCATCGCGCTCATCACCGAAGAGGTGCGACGCAACATGGGCCTGCTCGGTATCGTCGATCTGCGGGAGGTCAACGAGAGCTTGCTGCAACGCGCCCGATGAGTTGTCATGGACCTGGCGTGTACGGAGAGGGTATTCACCTGACAGGTGAGCACCTTGGGGCGTGGCAACGGCGTCGTCGAACGGCTGCACCGCACCTTGCTGGATGAGCACATCCGCATTACGAGGCCGCATGACCTGGCATGAATCGATTGACCAGATGCAGCCCGATCTGCGGGACGTGTCCACCGGGCTGCTTGAGCAAGTCGGAACTCATGACCGCTCGATTACTAACATCGACGCTGTCCAAGAAACCCGGTGGATCACCTGCGCCTCAATCTGCGGCGGGAAAATCCACGGGAGTGTCATTGACCCGGTTGAAAAGATTGGTGAAGGTAATGCTTGCCACCGCCAGCAGAGTGTCCACAATTTGCGCATCGCTGTAACCCGCCCGCTTCACCTCGGCCAATACCTCCTGCGAGGCGGTGCCACGAGTCGACACCAGTGTGCGCACGAAATTGGCCAGCGCGTCGAAACGCTCCTCGCCCGATGGCTCGCCCTGGCGCACGGCCAACATCGCTTCGCGGCTCAGCCCTTTCTTCCGGCCCATGAGGGTATGCGCGGCCAGGCAATAGTCACAACCCGCTGCCTCGCTGACGGCCAGTTTGACGACTTCGATCTCACGCGCATCGAGGCTGCTCTTGCCGAGGGCAGCATCCAGCTTCAGTGCCGCTTCCAACGCAATGGGGCTGTTATTGCCGATGACCTGGTAGGCATTGGGCACCATGCCCACGGCGCTCTTGATTGCGGAAAACAGTTCGGCAGACTGGCCAGTGGCTTCGGAAAGGGCTTGCGTATACAGACGGCTCATGATGATTCCTTGTGGTGATCGGTTCGGTGACAGCTCGTGCTGACATGAGCCCAGTGTATGGCGCTCACTTCGGATGATTAATGCTTGAATCACTCTACAATTTGCTTTTTCGTCTCAACGTTCTTTCCTGATGGATACACTCAGCCGGCTTTTGTCGCTCTATCCCATGCAGGGGTCGCTTGATGTTCGCTGTCACTTCCGTGCCCCGTGGGTCATTGATCATCCAGCCGCGGCGCCAGGTGTCGTGCCCTATCACCTGGTACTGAGCGGAACCGCGTGGTTGGATGGGTCAGACGAAACCGCTACGCCGCTCAATATCGGCGACGTCGCCCTCTTTCCCAGAGGTCGGGCGCATCGTCTTTACACCGGGGCACCAGCCGACGCATCGCCGAGTCGCCTGGTCCCTTCCGTGTCGTCGCTGATGCAGCGGGTCAATGACGGAGATGGGCCGGTGACGGACATACTCTGCGGCGAATTCGCACCACTTTCCGGTGTGCCGAATGCGATGGTGGCGGCGTTGCCGGATACGGTCGTGATTCGAGGCGATGCGCACGCTAGCGGTATTGCCGATCTGCGGGCGTTGATTGATATGCTGCGCAAAGAAACGGAGACGCCGCGCCCAGGTTCGGACATTGTGGTCTCTCAACTGGCTTCGGTGCTGTTCGCCCTACTGATCCGTGCGTGGTTAGAACAAGCGCCTGCGGTATCAGGGCTCTACGCGTTACTGGGTGAGCGCCGTCTGCAGCCTGCACTGCACGGTATGTTGGCCGCCCCCGAAAGAGACTGGTCGCTTGAAGACATGGCGCGCGAGTGCAATATGTCGCGCGCTACGTTGGCACGGCTGTTCCAGCAAGTTTCAGGAACAACGCCGGCAGTGCTATTGCTGCAAACGCGTATGGCACACGCCAGTGCCATGCTCAAACGCGGTGGCGTTTCGGTCGCAGCCGTTGGGGAGGCTGTCGGCTACCAGTCAGAGGCCGCCTTCCACCGCGTGTTCAAGCGATACTTCGGTATCGGTCCCGGCAAATACCGACAAGGTATCGCAGCACAAATTAACTGACCTCATCGCCATCAAGGCTTAGCGTTGAGACGTGCGCCCCCGGATGGACGCTGTCGTCGCTCAGGTCGTCCAGGTCGCGCGGGTCGGGACCTCGTGTCACGCAATGCCCGTAATCGGACAGAAGCGGCCAAGACGAGCCATTCCTAGCTTAGGAGTCTATACTCGGCGCCCCGCCAATTTGCGTGATAAGCCAGGGCCCATGAAAGCAAGAGAATTACTCATCGCTACGCTAGGAACGTTGGTTTTGACTCAACCGTCACCATCCTTCGCACAAAACATCAACGGAAAGGCTCTCTACACGCAGAGATGCGCGATGTGCCACGGTGCAGATATCAAGGGCACAGGGCCATTGGCTAAGAAAAGCAATCCTCCCACGCCTGACCTCACAACTGCTGCGTTCAAAAAGCGGCTCAATGATTATCCTGGCGTCATTGTCTCGTCGGTAATACTTCGTCCGAACGGAGACCTGATTCCGAGAACGTTGAGGGAGAACGGCGTAAAGCTGGCGCCGCACTCCTGGACCGTTCAGGATTTTCGCGATTTGAACAAGTACATGAGCGATGTGATTTCCAAGAGCCGATAACGGCGCGTTGACCACCTGACCGCTTGCCAATGACCGGCTCGTCCCTACCGATCATTCTCAGTAATTCCGGGGCACAATCACGCAGGTTCCAACTTTCTGAAATCATCATGCAAGCCACCATTGCCGCCTTGACCTGTGCCGTGTTCGTCGTGCTGTCGCTGTGGCACATCTACTGGGCCCTGGGCGGTCGCGTCGCCTACCAGATCGCCTTGCCTGTTAAAGACGGAAAGCCTCTGTTTCGGCCGTCTGCTCTGGGGACATTCGTGGTGGGTTTGGCATTGATGGCGTTTGCCGGGCTCGTTGCGGTTAACGCGGGCTTACTGAACACACTTGGGGCGCCAACCTGGCTACGCTGGGTTGGCGCTGTGCTGGCGCTGGCTCTGCTCGGACGGGCAATTGGCGACTTCCGCTACGTGGGATTGTTCAAGCGGTTTGGCGGCGAGCCCTTCGCCCGGTTGGACACGTACGTGTTTTCACCACTGTGCCTACTGCTGGCCGCCGGCGTGGCGGCCAGTGCCTGGCAAGGATGAGAGAGTAACGGGTTGGCGGCGCCCGGCCAGAAACGGACAACGCGCATTCGGGTAGCCGCTTAACCTGAGCAGGTTCCGCTGGGTCAATACAGGTCAGCATCGTGCGAGCACGGCGCGAACCGGTGCCGCGCCGGCTGACGGCGTTCAGTGATTTTCTGTTTGATCGCTGGCAGCAAGCACCATGGGATCATTGATCTCATTCCCCGCTGCTGGCTGATCCCAGACATCTCTACCGGGCGCTAAGCCTCATAGGAAATCTCGTAGCGCGTACCTTTGCGCTCGATGTGTCCGAATCCAAGCTCGCCAAGGTGCATGCCAGCGATAAGGATTTTGTCCGAGCTAACAACATCCAACAGTTTTGATCGTGTTTCGGCGGAGAGAATCGGATCTTGGTCGAATGCAATGGATACGTCGGGACGCGCAATCTGGATCTGGGGGAAATGAACGATATCCCCCCAAACCAGCAGACTACGATCATCGGATTCGATGCGATAACCGGAATGTCCTGCGGTATGCCCCAGAAGGGGCACCGCACTAATGCCGGGGAGAACTTCGCTATCAGTGAATACGCGCGTCCTCTCCCGATACTGATCGAACACCTTCCGAGCAAACAGGAAGTTGCCACGAGCCCGCTCACTCGCTCGGCTGAGGTTGCCATCATCCTTCCAGAAAGAAGCCTCACGCTGGTGGATGACTAACTCTGCATCGGGAAAGGCAGCTTCCCCTGACGCGTCAAGCAGCCCCCCAACATGGTCGGGATGGGCATGCGTCAGAAGAATGGTGTCGATGTCAGCGGGCTGCACACCAGCAAGTGCGAGATTCGCGATCAACTTTCCACCCCATTGCTTGAACCCACCCGCCCCTGCGTCGATGAGGATCGTGCGACCCCTTCCACGCACCAGATAGCAGTTGATGTGGATCGAGGATGGGTCGCTCACGCCTGCGTCCTGCTGCAACTTGGACGCCTCCATAGGATCGATATTGGAGAGAAGATCCAGACTTGCAAAAATGTATCCGTCACTGACGGCCGTGATCGAAAACTCGCCGATCTGCTGGCCTGGAAATTTCATTTTTTTCATTGTGGCGCTCCTTGCGCGTCATCAGTTCCGCGCGCAGATGGCAGGGGCCGGATAGCCGAAGCACCGGATGCGCGCCGTCAGCCCGGTATGGCGCTTTATGGCCTCATCCAGTCGCGCCATGAAGGCGTCCATGACCGATGGCGTTCTGAGCGGTTCGAGGCGGTATTTGATTTCCGCGTAAGCAGGATGCCCGCGCCCCTGGCGAACAGCGACATAGATGACATGCACGTTGTCCAGCGCAGCCTGGAGGACGTCCGTGCAAAGCCGAGTGCATCGTTCGGTGAGTTCCGCCAGATTCGCTTCGGGCGGCATCCTTTCCGCCTGGATGAAGATCGTCAGGTTAGGCATGTCGGTTCTGCCCCTGCGTCTGGGGCACTGCGCCATGGCCACTCGTCAATTGCGGGGTCATCGGGGCATAGAGGTACACGTCCTTCGGAAGGGTTTCCACACTAAGACCGATGGCGCTATCGAGCTTCGCCAGCCACCTGTTTTCAGGGAATGTCTCCAATGCGACGGCCCGCATCAGATCCGGCTTGAGCCCCATCTCGATGAGCGGCTCGGGACCGACTGCGCTGACGATCAGATGGTCTCCTTCACCGATGGCAGGCGCGCGTTCAAGGCCGCCATAAAGATTGCGGTGCCAATCGGTGATGTGGTGCTGCCAACGAGCGAAATTGCCGCCACCCTTCTGGCGGTACTCATCGCCCTCAAGCACGGACAAACCGTCGATCGAGTGCATGGCCAGGTAGACGGGGCAGCCAAGGCTCAACGCCTTGAATCGCTGCGAGGTATGGAACCCGCTTACTGAAATAAGCGCGGGCAGCTTTTCCAGGCTGTAGAAATCATTCCACTCCGCTTCGCTGGCTGGGTCGGCAAAGCTGCACTCGACGGTATAGATCATGGGTGACTCGCTACCGGACTTCTTGTGCGTCCGGCCCTCTTTGTTGATGTTCCGTCATGGTATGACCTTGATATCCGCGCATAAAACGATTATTCGGTATGCTTCAGTGATAAAAGATCAAGCTAAGCTGGATCGCCAGCTTCAGAACGGGAGCGCTCATGCGAAGGAAGATCCCCAGCAGCACGGCACTGACCGCATTTGAAGCCGCCGCCCGCCACGGCAGCTTCGCGCGCGCGGCAGAGGAACTGTCTCTGACTGAAGGAGCCATCAGTCGCCAGATTGGCAGGCTGGAAGCCTTCCTCGGGGTCACGCTGTTCGAGCGGGTCGGCAATCGTGTGCGCCTCCTGCCCAACGGAGAGCGTTACGCGGCCCAAGTCCGCGAATCGCTTGACCGCCTGGATCGGGACAGCCAGTACTTGATGGGGCAGCCGAGCGATGGCGCGAGCCTGGACATTGCCACCATCCCCACGTTCGCGATGCGATGGCTCATTCCTCGCTTGTCAAGATTCCAACAGAAACATCCGAACATCACTGTGCATCTTGCCGAGCGCATGGACCCCTTCGTCCTAGCCGGGAGCGGATTCGATGCCGCCATCCATTTCGAGCATCCCGCGTGGGCGGGTATGCATCTGCATCACCTGCTCGAAGAGGTGCTGGTGCCCGTGTGCAGTCCGGCGCTCCTCGAGGACGCCGGTGCAAACACGTCACTGGATGCACTGCCACGCCTTCACAGGCGGCAAAATCCGGACGCCTGGCAGCTCTATGCCCAAGAGTCCGGCTTCGTGCTGACGAACTCTGCGGTCGGTGCCCGTTACGATCTCCATTCCATGCTGATTGAGGCAGCGCTAGCCGGCTTGGGCGTGGCATTGGTGCCGCGCCTTTACATCGGGACAGAGCTTGAACAAGGCCGTTTGGTAACGCCCTGGCCGGACGGTAAAGGGGTCTCCAAAAACTTCTGCCTCGTTCTTCCCGAGCCAATCGAATTGAGTGCAGGGCCGCTTCAGGCATTTGCGACATGGATTCTCGAGGAAGCCCGAGGCGTAGCTCTTCAGGGCCGCACCTGATTCAGCGCGCCTTGGCCAAACGGGTCTGCTTCGGTTTAAGGGCTGCTTCGGGTCGAAAGCGGAAGTTCTCTGAAAGCGGGTTGAGCCTATCGCTCACCCGTGACGACCCAGTGCCACGAAATTCTCAAAAAAACGGACTCGGGGCTAAGTACCTTAGGGGCTGAAATCGACCCAAGTGCCAGATCTGCTTTGGGCCGACACATTTTGTTTAATCTCAATCGGCATGACGCAACTGCCAAGTTGAGTGGCGTTCGACGTCCATGAACCAAATCTCAAGTTCGATGAAATTCGACAAAACAGGGACGCACTTCCCCGACACCTCGCCCAAATGTAACAGCGTGCCCCTCCCCCCTTGAACCCCGCGACATCATCCCTATAATTAGCACTCGACTCCGGTGAGTGCTAACAATCCTCCCGGGCCCAACCGATCATTCACTTTCTTCTTTAGTAACAGGAGTTCCTCATGGCCTTGCGTCCCCTGGGCGATCGCGTGATCGTCAAACGCCTCGAAAACGAGCGCAAGACTGCGTCGGGCATCGTCATCCCCGACAGCGCCGCTGAAAAGCCTGATCAAGGTGAAGTCGTGGCCGTCGGCCCCGGCAAGAAGACCGAAGACGGCAAGATCCTGCCGGTCGACCTGAAGGCTGGCGACAAGGTTCTGTTCGGCAAGTACGCCGGCCAGGCCGTCAAGGTCGATGGCGAAGAGCTGCTCGTCATCCGCGAGGACGAAATCCTCGCCGTGGTGCTGTAAACCCTGCCTCAAACGAATTTTCGAAGGAAGCTAACAAATGGCTGCCAAGCAAGTACTGTTCGGTGACGACGCCCGCGTGCGCATCGTCCGTGGCGTGAATGTCCTCGCCAACGCCGTCAAGACCACCCTGGGCCCCAAGGGTCGCAACGTCGTGCTGGAGCGCTCGTTCGGCGCCCCGACCGTGACCAAGGACGGCGTCTCCGTCGCCAAGGAAATCGAACTGAAGGACAAGTTCGAGAACATCGGCGCCCAACTGGTCAAGGACGTTGCCTCCAAGACCTCCGACAACGCCGGTGACGGCACCACCACCGCCACCGTGCTGGCCCAGGCCATCGTTCAGGAAGGCCTGAAGTACGTTGCCGCCGGTTTCAACCCGATCGACCTGAAGCGCGGCATCGACAAGGCCGTCGCCGCCGCCGTCGCCGAACTGAAGAAGCAATCCAAGCCGGTCACGACCAGCAAGGAAATCGCCCAGGTCGGCTCGATCTCGGCCAACAGCGATTCCTCGATCGGCCAGATCATCGCTGACGCGATGGACAAGGTCGGCAAGGAAGGCGTCATCACCGTCGAAGACGGCAAGTCGCTGGAAAACGAGCTGGACGTCGTCGAAGGCATGCAATTCGACCGCGGCTACCTGTCGCCCTACTTCATCAACAGCCCGGAAAAGCAAGTCGCCGCGCTGGAAGACCCGTTCGTCCTGATCTTCGACAAGAAGATCAGCAACATCCGTGACCTGCTGCCGGTGCTGGAGCAAGTCGCCAAGTCGAGCCGTCCGCTGCTGATCATCGCCGAAGACGTCGAGGGCGAAGCCCTGGCGACCCTGGTGGTCAACAACATCCGTGGCATCCTGAAGACCACCGCCGTCAAGGCCCCGGGCTTCGGCGACCGCCGCAAGGCCATGCTGGAAGACATCGCCATCCTGACGGGCGGCACGGTGATCTCCGAAGAAACCGGCATGTCGCTGGAAAAGGCCACGCTGGCCGAACTCGGCCAGGCCAAGCGCATCGAAGTGGGCAAGGAAAACACCACGATCATCGACGGCGCTGGCGACAGCAAGTCGATCGAAGCGCGCGTCAAGCAGATCCGCGTCCAGATCGAGGAAGCCACCTCCGACTACGACCGTGAAAAGCTGCAGGAACGCGTGGCCAAGCTGGCCGGCGGCGTTGCCGTGATTCGCGTCGGTGCTGCCACCGAAGTCGAAATGAAGGAAAAGAAGGCTCGCGTCGAAGACGCCCTGCACGCCACGCGCGCTGCGGTGGAAGAAGGCGTTGTGGCCGGCGGCGGCGTGGCCCTGCTGCGTGCCAAGCAAGCCATCACCGACCTGAAGGGCGACACGCCTGACCAGAACGCCGGCATCAAGCTGATCCTGCGTGCCGTCGAAGAGCCGCTGCGCACCATCGTCACCAACGCCGGCGAAGAAGCCAGCGTCGTGGTCAACACCGTGCTGCAAGGCAAGGGCAACTACGGCTACAACGCCGCGACCGGCGAGTACACCGACCTGGTCGAGCAAGGCGTGCTGGATCCCACCAAGGTGACCCGCACCGCCCTGCAAAACGCCGCCTCGGTCGCCAGCCTGCTGCTGACCGCCGAAGCCGCCGTTGTGGAACTGGCCGAAGACAAGCCCGCTGCCCCGGCCATGCCCGGCGGCATGGGCGGCATGGGCGGCATGGACTTCTAAGTCCCGCTTCCCCTGCAAGGCCTCCCCGGCTTCGGCCGGGGAACGCAGTACCCCGAAAAACCTCCGGTCCTTCGCCCCGGGGGTTTTTCTTTTTCGGCGACGCTCAGTCGCACAGATAATCGGTCAGGCGCGCCAGCATCGCGTCGCAGGCCTCGATCTGCGAGATCTCGACGTATTCGTCGGCCTTGTGGGCCACTTCGATACTGCCGGGGCCGCATACCAGCACCGAGGTCCGCTGCCACAATTGGCCGAACAGCCCGCCCTCGGTGCCGAAGGCAACCTTGGTGCATGGCGTGCCCGCCGGCAGCATTGACGCCAGCAGGCGCACCGCCGGCGAATCCGGCGGCACCGACAGCCCCGGATACGCGTTGCCCGGCACGATCTCGGGCATTGCGGCCTCGGGCAGGGCCTGCGCCTCGCGCATCCGCGTCCGGGTGCGCTCCAGCACGCGCGCCAGGATGCGCTGCGGCTCATCCTGGGCGACATTGCGGATCTCGAAGTCCACCTCGCATTCGGCCGGCACGATGTTCAGCGCCGTCCCGCCGCGCACCGTACCGGCATGCACCGTCGAATAGGGGATCGCGTAGCCGTCCTCGCGCGGCCCCTGTTCGGCCAGCTCGCGCTGCACATCGCGCAGCGCGCCCACCAGGTCGGCGGCGGTATGGATGGCGTTGACAAAGCGCGGCGCCAGGCCGGAATGGCCCGCCTGCCCGCAACAGCGCGCGCGGTAGGCCGCCTTGCCCTTGTGGCCGGTGCCGATCTGCATCAGCGTGGGCTCGCCCACCACGCATAGCAGCGGCTGCGGCTCCAGGCCCTCCAGTTCGCGCAGCAGGTGCCGCACGCCGACGCAGCCGATCTCCTCGTCGAACGACAAGGCCAGCAGCAGCGGCCGCCGCAACGGACGCCGCGCGGCCCGCACCATGGCCATCACTGCGCACGCCACGAACCCCTTCATGTCGGCCGCGCCGCGGCCATACAGTCGGCCGTCGCGCTCGCTGGCCTCGAAAGGCGGCGTGGTCCAGGGCTGGCCCGCCACCGGCACCACGTCGGTATGGCCCGACAACAGGATGCCCGCCACGTCGCGCGGGCCGACGCTGGCGTACAGATTGCAGCGCGTCGCGTCCTGCGGGTCCGGCACCCGGGTCGAGGCGATGCCGGCTTGCTCCAGCACCGCCTGCACGCGGTCCATCAGGGCGGCGTTGGACGTCAGGGTGACGGAGGGAAACGCGATCAGTTCGCGCAGCAGCGCCAGGCTGTCAGGGGGGAGGCGATTCATGCGAGGCTCAGGAAGAAGGCGGCGTGTCGGCGGCCGGGCCGGAGATGTACGGATCGAAGAAACTCGCCGCGCTCATGCCGGGAATGTATTGATCGGAGATATAGGCGCGGCAGCGCTGCATGAAGGCCTGCGTCAACCGCGATGGCTTCATCGGCCGGTAGGTGGCCAATCCCAGCAGCATGGGCCGGTGCTCGCCGGCCAGGCGCAGCCGCACCAGGCGCTTGCCGTCGAGCGACTGGCTCGACTTGGGCCGCACGTTGAACAGCGCATAGCCGATGCCGTTGGCGACCATCGAGCGCACCACGTCTTCGGAGCGCGAGCGCGCCACGATGTTCGGCTCCAGGCCGGCCTTGGCGAACAGCGACAGGAAATACTCGCGGCTCATGGGCAGGTCCAGCAGCACCATCGGCAGCTGCGCCAGTTCGTCCAGCGTGACGGCGATTTGCTGGGCCAGGGGATGCAACTCGCTCACCAGCACGTGCGGCGGCATATGCGCCAGCGTCTCGAAACTGATCTCGTCGCCCAGTTGCAGGTCATAGGTGATGGCAAGGTCGATTTCCAGCAGATGCAGCCGGTTGATGAGTTCCTGCTGGTCGCCTTCGGCCATATGCAGCTCGACTTTCTCGAACGCGCGCGAAAACCCGAAGATGACCTCGGGCGCGATCATGGCGGCCAGCGGCTGGAAGCAACCCACGCGCAGCACGCCCTGGATGGTGTCGTTGGAGTTGGAAGCGATCTCGTACAGCTTGGCGGCGCGTTCCAGCAGGTCCTCGCATTCCTGCATGACCTGCGTGCCCAGCGGCGTCAGCGCCAGTCCCTTGGACGGATGCCGGACAAACAGCTGCACGCCCAGTTCGGTTTCGATGTGGGCAATGGCCGCGGAGATCGACGGCGGCGAGATGTGGATCTGGGCGGAAGCCGCGGCGATGCTGCCATGCTTGGCGGTCGCCACGAAGTATTCCATCTGGCGTAGGGAAATGCGGTTGAGCATGGTCCGACTTGAGGAAACAGGGTCAAAAGGCCGGCGAACGCGCGGAAGGGGCACGCAAAGTATCCCCTCCTCGCGCGGCGCCGGGCAAGATTTTCCTCAGGCGCGTCCGGCTGCCGAACTCAGAGATCCCCCGGCACGCCAAAGCTCGGGGCATCGCGCGGATCGCGGGCCCGCGTCAGGTAGGCGGGAATCTGCGGTTCGTATAGCTTCCAGGCCGCGTACAACGCTTGCACGGGGCCGTCTTCGACCCAGTCCAGGCGCAGGTCGACCATCGGCCAATCCAGGTCCTGGCACACCAGCAGGCCGGCCGAATGCACCGGCCCCGCTTCGCCGCCGGCGGCCTGCCCGGCCAGCAGCGCCAGCATCAGCCGTTCGGCCAACACGCCCTCGGCGCGTTCGAAGGCCGCCAGCATGGCCGCCGGCACCTCGGGCGAGGCCAGCATATTGCCGGCGCAGGCGGCGTGCGCGCCTGCCGCGCTGGCCAGCGTACCCAGCGCGCTGGCGCCGGTGAAGACCGCGGGCGGATGGGTGGCGTCGATCGCCATCAGTTGCCGGTAGTCGATGAACGGGCGTTCCTGCAGCTGCGCCAGCGCCTGGGCCGGGGTGCGTCCGGCGGCCATCAGGTCCAGGGCCAGCGGCCCCAGCGCCGGATCGGTGATGTTCTGGCTGACCGCCGCGCCGACGCCGGCGCGCACGCGTATGCAACGCGCCGCCACGGCGGGCGAGGACGAGGACACGGCGGCGCCGAACTGGCCGGACGCGGGGCAGCGGGCAATGATCGAGAAGGTCATGGTCGAGGGTCTGTCCCTGTAGCGGGTCAGTCGGGTATGACGGCGGTGGCATCGATCTCCACCAGCCACTCGGGACGGGCCAGCGCCGACACCACAATGCCGGTCGAGACCGGAAACACGCCCTTGAGCCAGCGGCCGACCACGCGGTAGACCGCTTCACGATAACGCGGGTCGATGATGTAGATGGTGATCTTGCAGATGTCCTCGATGTCGCCACCGGCCTCCTTGAGCAGCATGGCGATGTTGGCCATGGCCTGCTCGGCCTGGCCCGCGGCGTCGCCGATGCACACGCTTTCGGAGGTATCCAGGTTCTGCCCGATCTGTCCACGCAGGAATACCGTGCTGCCGCGCGCCACCACCGCCTGGCACAGGTCGTTGTCCAGGTTCTGTTCGGGGTAGGTCGCCTTGGTATTGAAGGTGCGGATGCGCTTGTGTTTCATGGCTGCTCGAGAAATGGGCCTGTAGGCAAGGGCGCGCGCTGGACGCCGCGCCGGGACTCCATCTTCGGACCCGGCGCCGCGCCACGCCTATTTGTTTTTTCCGGGGGCCGGTCTCGGAAATTCCGACCCGGGACGCCTGCGGGCCCGCATGCAAGGGTTAACGCGGCGCCTCAGGAATTGCGAGCCAGGCCTAAGGAAAAGGCGACTTGGCCCGCGCCGCCCCCCTCTTTCATCATCTGGGCTCAAGTCGGCGGCGCTCGGCGGACACAAAACACTCAAGGGGTTTGCAATGATTCGACAACTAACCGTAGCCGGTCTTTTCTCAACCGTGCTGCTGGCCAATGTGGCCTGGGCGGAGGATGCGCTCGTGGTCAGCACCTGGGGCGGCAGCTTCCGGGACCTGATCGATGAGAACATCGGCAAGGAATTCACGCGCCAGACCGGCGTGCCCGTCAAGTACATCACGGGCGGCACGATCGACCGCCTGAACAAGGCCAAGCTCGCCAAGACGCCGGAAAGCGACATTACTTTCACCACCTCGCACATCGGCTGGCTGTATGTCGACGGCGGCCTGTTCGAGAAACTCGACACGACCAAGCTGCCGAACTACGCCAACCTGGTGGACCGCGCCAAGGTCAGTCCGTACCACATCGGCAGCTGGGCCTATGTCTACACGATAGGCTACCGCCCCGACCTGGTGCCCAAGGACATCAAGTTCGACAGCTGGAACGATCTGTGGAATCCCGCGCTCAAGGGCAAGCTGTCGGCGCCCGACTTCGATCCCAGCCACATCATCACGGTGGCCGCCCTGCTGTCGGGCGGCACCGCGGCCACATGGGAAAAAGGGGAGGAAAAACTCAAGGCCCTCAAGCCCAACTTCAAGGCGTTCTACACCAACGACGCCAATAGCCAGCAATTGATCGCCACCGGCGAAACCCCGGTGCAGATCCTGTTGTCGATGAACGCCTATTACATGATCGGCCAGGGCGTGCCGATCAAGGTCGCGATGCCCAAGGAAGGCGCCGTGCTCGGCATCGACACCATGGGCATCATGAAAGGCAGCGCCAAGACGGACCTGGCCTACAAATTCATGAACATCGCGCTGTCGCCCGAAGTCCAGTCCAAGATCGTGGCCTACAAGAAGGCCAGCCCGGTCATTACCAATGCCAAGGTTTCCCCCGAAGACGCCGCCTTGCCGGGCGTCTTCACCACCAAGGAGCAATGGGACAAGCAGGCCATCGTCATCGACGACAAGCTGCGCGCGGAGAAGACGGCGACCTGGCGCAAGTGGTTCACCGAGAACATCATGAACTGATGGCGGTGCCGTCCAGCGCCGCGCCCGCGTCCCGGCGATTCGCCTTGCCGGGACGCGGGCATTGCCGCACGCATCAACGCATACGGGAATAAAACGATCTATGAATACGCGTTCCGGCCTGAGGGGATGGCTGATCTCGCCAGCGGGCTTCATCGCACTGTGCATCGTCGTGGCGATGGCCGCGGTACTGCAATTCAGCGTGCGCGCCTTTATCCCCGGTTCGATGGCGGTTGGCGGCCTGACGCTGGCCAACTTCTCCGGACTGGGCAAGTCCATTTACCTGACGGCATTCGCCAACACGCTGCTGCTGAGCATTGAAACCACGCTGTGCTCGCTGCTGGTGGCGTATCCCCTGGCCTATGCCATGGTGCGCGTGCGCAACCGCCTGTTGAAGTCGTTCATCCTGATCGTGTCGATCACGCCGCTGTTCCTGGGCGAGATCGTTCGCACCTATTCGTGGATCATCGTGCTGGGCAGCAACGGTTTCATCAACACCGTCCTGCGCAAACTGGGCGTGATCGACCTGCCGCTGAATCTGATGTTCACGCACCTGGGCGTGCTGATCGCCCTGGTCCACGTCACGATACCGGTAGTGGTCCTGATGCTGGCCACGGCCATTTCGCATATCAACCGCGACTATGAAAAGGCCGCGCAGAGCCTGGGCGCCGGGCCGGTCCGCACCTTTATCACCGTCACGCTGCCGCTGTCCATGCCGGGCATCATCGCCAGTATCACCACCGCCTTCGCCTGGACCTTCAGCGCCTTCGCCACGCCGCAGATGATCGGCGGCGGACGCGTTCCCACCGTTTCCACGCTGGTCTACCAGCTTGGATTCTCTTCGATGAACTTCCCGCTGGCGGCCAGCCTGAGCGTCTCCGGCCTGGCCCTGACGGTCGTGTCCTTGCTGCTGCTGGGCCGCGCCACCAAGCGTCTGAAGGCATTGGGAGCCCACTGACATGACCCATAAATCTTCCCTGGCGCTGCGCCTGGGCGCGCCGCTGCTCATCACGCTGATCCTGGCGTTTGTGCTGCTGCCGGTACTCGTGGTCACGCTGGCCTCGTTCAACGACAAAGCCCTGCTGACCTTTCCGCCACAGAGCTGGTCGCTGCGGTGGTTCACGCGGGTATTCACCTATCCGGACTTCCAGCAGGGTTTTCGCGCCAGCCTGGTGGTCATGGCCTGGACATCGTTCCTGGCGCTGTTCATCGGCACCGCCCTGGCGATTGCCGTCAAGCGCATGGGCTTTCCGGGCAAGGAGCTGCTGCAGGCGATTCTGCTGTCGCCGCTGGTGATCCCGCACTTCACGCTGGGGCTGGGCCTGTTGATCCTGGTGGCCCAGCTGGACATGGACCGCGGCTACGGCCTGGTGATCCTGTGCCATGTGATGCTGGTCCTGCCGTTCGTCATGCGCAGCGTCTATGTCTCCATGGAGAACATCGACGAGCGCCTGGAGCAGGCCGCGGCGAGCCTCGGGGCCTCGCCGCTGAAGGTCATGCTCACCGTGACGGTGCCTCTGCTGGCGCCCGGCCTGTTCGGCGGCTGGCTGTTCGCCGCCATCATGTCCTTCAGCGAATTCACCGCCTCGCTGTTCGTGACCACCCAGGCGACCCAAACGCTGCCGGTAGCCATGTACAACTATGTGCGTGAATTCGCCGACCCGACCCTGGCGGCGCTGTCAGTGGTCTACATCGCCGTGACGGCGAGCCTGCTGGCCTTCGCCAACTATTTCCTGGGGCTGGGCCGCATCCTCAACATCGACGAGACGCACTGAGCGGCGGCACGGAAAAAGGCGGCGTGGACCGGAACGTCCACGCCGCCTTTTTGCCACGCCAAACGACATCGGGCCTCAGTAACCGCGTGTCGGATCGACCTGGTTGTGCGGCACTTCGTCGCGCGAAACGCGCAGGATGTTGTCGGCGATCTGGGCGGCGGCGGAGGCCGGAATCGCCACCGACGCCAGATGCGGCGTGATCAGGACGTTGTCCATCCGCCAGAGCGGATCTTCCGGCGGCAACGGCTCGCGCTCGAACACGTCCAGCGTGGCGGCGCCCAGATGGCCGCTGCGCAGCAGCTCGGTCATCGCGGCCTGGTCGACCAGTGCGCCGCGCGCCACATTCACCAATGCCGCGCCGCGCGGCAGGCGCTGCAACCGCTGGCGATCGAGCAGGCCGCGCGTCTGCGGCGTGAGCGGCAGCATCACCACCAGGATGTCAGCCTGGGCGATCACGGCATCCAGCGTCTGCATGCCGGCATGGCACTGGATACCGTCGATGGCGCGCGGACTGCGCGACCAACCGATAACCGTCAAACCCTGACGCTGCAATTCGCGCGCGGCGTATGCGCCCAGTTCTCCCAGGCCGAGCACCGCCACGCGCGTGTCGGCCGGCGCGCGCGGATGGCGGTACGCCCACTCGCCGCGCCGCTGGGCCTGTTCGAACCAGGGAATGTCGCGCGCGTGGCGCAGCACGGCGAACAGCACGTAGCCGGCCATCATGCGCGCCATGTCCGGATCGGTGATGCGCGTGACCGGCACGCCGGCCGGCAGGTCGTCGCGGCCCACCAGGGAGTCCACGCCAGCGCCCAGGTTGATGATGAGGCGCAGGTTGGGCATGCGGCCGAAGAAGCCCGCCGGGGGCTTCCAGGCCAATGCGTAATGAATGTCGGCCGGGTCGGCGACCTCGCTCGAATGCAGGATGCGCAACCCCGGCAAGCGCGCCCGCAGCGCCTGGCGCCAGGTGTCGAAGTCGTCGAAATCGCTGTAGAACACCAGCGCGCCGGAAGGCGTCGTGTTGTCTGCCCGCATCGCCGCGTCCTCAGGCAAGGCGCGCGATCATGCGCGCCATGGCTTCAATGGCCAGTTCGTAGCCATCGCCGCCCAGGCCGGCGATGACGCCGTCGGCGGCCTTCGAGATATACGAGTGATGACGAAACGGCTCGCGCCGCCAGATATTGCTCATGTGCACCTCGATGATGCGGCCGGGAAACGCCAGCAGCGCGTCCAGGATGGGAACCGAGGAATAGGTCAGGCCCGCGGCGTTGATGATCAGCCCCGGCGCCTGGCCACGCGCCTCCTGGATCCAGTCGACCAGTTGGCCTTCATGGTTGGACTGCAGGAAACTCAGCCCCAGGCCGAGGCTGGCGGCCTTGCGTTCGCAGCGTTCGCGCAATACCGGAAAGCTGTCGCTGCCATAAGTCTTGTTGGCATCCAGGCCATACAGGTTGGCGTTGGGGCCGTTCAGAAACCAGATGGTGCGATCCGGCGTGGGGATGGTGGCGGGCGTCGATGCGTTCATGGACGATGACCTCAAGGTTCGTGGGGGAGCGTGGCCCGCATCGCGGGCAACGTGGCGAAGGCGGCCTCCCAGCGCGCGGCATCCGGATGGCCGGCGCGCCAGTCGAGTTCGGGGAACCGGAAATCCAGATACCCCAGGGCACAGCCCAGCGTGACCTCGCCGATCGTGGGCAGGTCCCGTGCCAGCGCGGGCGCCAGCCGGTCGATGGCGGCCAGGCAGGCCGCCACCTTGGCCAACTGCGCCTCGCGCCAGTCCGGCCACTGCCATTGCGCTGGCCGGGCGGTGTGCTCATAGCGCGCCAGCAGCGCCGCATCGAGCAGGCCATCGCCCAGGGCCTGCCAGGTCAACGCCTGCCAGCGCCGCGTTCCGGCGGGCGGAAAGAGCCCGGGCGCCGCGCCCAGGTCGGCCAGGTATTCGCAGATGACCCGGCTGTCGTACAGCGCCGTGCCATCCGCCAGGATCAGCGTCGGCACCTTGGCCAGCGGGTTGTGCGCCGCGATACGGTCGTCGCGACGCACTGGATGGGCCGCGCTATCGAGCCATTCGATGCGGTCCGCCACGCCGGCGAGATGGGCGCAGGCCATGACCTTGCGAACGTAGGGAGAAGTCGGTGCGTATAGCAGTTTGAGCATGGCGGGTCCGTGCCTTCAATGAAAATCGGAAACCGGCGCGCGGACGTCAGGGACGCAGCACCACCTTGCCGAACACCTCGCCGCTTTCCAGCAGGCGGTGGGCATCGGCCGCCTGCGCCAGCGGCAGGCTGGCGCTCAGTCGCGGCGCGACCCGGCCATCGGCGATCAGCGGCAAGACATGACGCGCCAGCGCCTGGGCCATGCGCGTCTTCTCGGCCACGGTTTGGGGCCGCAAGGTCGAGGAATGCAGGCTGAGTTGCTTTTGCATCAGCACAAGCAGATCGAGCGTGACCGTGGCGCCCTGCAGAAACGACAGGCTCACGTGGCGCCCGCCGAACGCCAGCGCCTGCAGGTTGCGCCGCACGTAGTCGCCGCCCACCACGTCCAGCACCACATCCACGCCGCGCCCCTCGGTCAGGTCGAGGCAGGCCGGCACGAAATCCGTGTCGCGGTAGCACAGCGCATCGACCGCGCCCATTTCCCGCAGCGCCGGCAGGCGCTCGGCGCGGCCCGCGGTTGCGATGACGCGCGCCCCGGCCGCGTGCGCCATGCGGATCGCCAGCGTGCCGATGCCGCCGGCCGCGCCGTGGATCAACACGGTCTCGCCCTGCCGCAGGCGGCCCAGCTCGAAAAGGTTGTGCCACACCGTGAACAGCCCTTCAGGCAGGGCCGCTGCCGCCTCGTCGTCCAGATGCGGCGGCACCGGCAGCGCGTGCTCGACCCGCGCCACGCACCAGGGCGCATATCCGCCGCCCGGCAGCAGGCACATCAGGCGTCGTCCGCGCAGGGTGTCGGGCACGCCCGGACCGCAGGCGGCTACCTCGCCGCAGGCTTCCAGGCCCAGCACATCGGTGACGCCCGCGGCGGGACGGGCCAGGCCCTGGCGCTGCATGATGTCGGGCCGGTTGACGCCGGCGGCGCGCACCCGCAACAGGACTTCGCCCGGGCCGGGTCGCGGCACGGCCCGCTCGGCCAGCGTCAGAACGCCGGCATCGCCCGGCTCGCGCGCCACGACGGCCAACATGGTGGAGGGAAGCGTGCCCGTCATCGTCACGACGCGTCGAAAACGCTGATTCCCTGGCCCGGCAGCGCCAGGCCGGTGACCGCGCCCACCGGCCACTGACGCGGCGCGTCCAGGCCGGCACTGCGTACCATCACACGCTGGTGGCCCGCCACCGGAATATCGACGTCGATGTAGGAATCGATGTGATCGCCCTGGAACACATGGTTGACCACCGTGCCGCTCAGAACCGAGTCGCTGTGCAGATTCTCCAGCCGGATCTGTTCCGGCCGCACGTAAATGTCCAGGCGCCGCCCTTCGTGCGAGCCGCCCACCAGCCGCTCGCGCGGCACGCGGATCAGCCCCGCCCCCAGGCGCAGCAGGATACCGTCGGGATCCGTGCCGTGGTAATGCGCGGGCAGGATGTTCACATCGCCCAGGAACGAGGCCACGAACGGGTCCTGCGGGTTGCGGTACAGCTCGTCGGGCGTGGCGATCTGGCGGATCACGCCGCTGGACATCACGGCAATGCGGTCCGACATGGCCAGCGCCTCGCCCTGGTCGTGGGTCACGAACACGGTGGTCACGCCCAGGCGGCGCTGAATCTCGCGAATCTCCACCTGCATCGCGCCGCGCAGGCCTTTGTCGAGCGCGGAGAACGGCTCGTCCAGCAGCAGGACCTTAGGCCGGATCACCAGCGCGCGCGCCAGCGCCACGCGCTGCTGCTGGCCCCCGGACAGTTCGCGCGGGCGGCGTTGTCCCAGGCCGTCCAGCTTGACCAGCGCCATCGCTTCGCTCACCCGCGCCGCGATCACTTCGGCCGGCAGGCGGCGCATGCGCAAGCCATAGCCGATATTGCGTTCCACCGTCATGTGCGGGAACAAGGCGTAGTTCTGGAACACGATGCCGATCTGGCGCTGATAGGGCGGCAGGTCCGTCACCAGTTGATCCTCGATGAAGATCTCGCCATTGTCGGGATCGGCGAATCCGGCGATCAGGTTCAGCAACGTGGTCTTGCCGCAGCCGGAGGGGCCCAGCAGCGTCAGGAATTCGCCCCGCCGGATCTTCAGCGACAGTTCCTGCAGCACGGTCTGCTGGCGGTATTTCTTGACCACGCCTTCCAGGCTCACCGCGCTGGAGGGTTTCGGGGACACGGGGCTGTTCTGCATAGCGGCTCGCGATTCGTCGACAGGGTTTCCCAGGGCACGCGCGGCACGCGTGCCGCTGCGTCGCTCCAGGAGGCGATGGCTTGCAGCATACGGGAGGCGGGCGCGGCCGGCCGTTAGTGGATACCGATGCCGTCCATCGGAAAAAGCGAAACGCCGCCGCGCCGCCGGGGCCGGGCAGTGATTTGCTTTTTCCTAAGCCCCGCGTCCAAAAAACCAAGTTATCAAGCGCGGCCTTCTGGCCCACACTGCGCCTCATCCATGAGCGGACTTGCTCATGCCCCCGGCGACGAAGCCGCGACGCAGTGGCGCCCCGGCTTCGACACTTCTCAGGAAAAACATGTCAGTGGAAACAACCAATACCCTGGTGATCGGCGCCGGCCAGGCCGGCATCGCCATGAGCGAACACCTCGGCGCGATGGGCATCGACCACATCGTGCTGGAGCGCCGGCGCATCGCCGAGCGCTGGCGGTCGGAACGCTGGGACTCGCTGGTCGCCAACGGCCCGGCCTGGCACGACCGCTTCCCCAACCTGGCATTCGATGACGTCAGTGCCGACACCTTCCCGCCCAAGGAGCGCATGGCCAGGTATTTCGAGGATTACGCCCGGATGATCCAGGCGCCGGTGCGCACCGGCGTTGAAGTGCTGCGGGTCCAGCGCAACCGGAAACGTCCCGGCTTCACCGTCACCACCTCGACGGGCCAGATCGAGGCCCGCCACGTGGTGGCCGCCACCGGCGCCTTCCAGATTCCCAGCTATCCCTCGATCGTGCCGGCACAGGCCGGTATCCAGCAGGTCCACTCGTCGGCCTACAAGAACCCCGCGCAACTGGCCGAAGGCGCGGTGCTGGTAGTGGGCGCAGGAGCCTCGGGATCGCAGATCGCCGAAGAGTTGCGGCGGGCCGGCCGCACCGTCTACCTGTCCGTGGGCGAGCACTACCGCCCGCCCCGCGCCTATCGCGAACGCGACTATTGCTGGTGGCTGGGCGCGCTGGGCATGTGGGACGAGGTCAAGAAAAAGCCCAAGCGCGAACACGTCGCCTTCGCGGTCAGCGGTTACGACAACGGCAAGACCATCGACTTCCGGCGCCTGGCCCATACCGGCATCCAGCTGGTCGGCATCACGCGCGGCTACGCCGATGGCGTCATGACGTTCGAGGAAGGCCTGGCCCGCAACATCGCCCAGGGCGATGCCGACTACTTCGAAGTGCTGCGCGAGGCCGACGCCTACATCGAGGAGAACGGCCTGGACCTGCCTCCCGAACCCGACGCCTGGAAGCTGCTGGAAGACCCCGACTGCCTCACCAACCCCATCCTCAGCCTGGACCTGGCGCAGGCCGGCATCGGCGCCATCGTCTGGGCGACGGGGTTCAAAGTGGATTACAGCTGGATCGACGCCGACATCTTCGACGAACACGGCTACCCGGTGCACAAGCGCGGCATCACCGCCGAGAAGGGCATCTACTTCCTGGGCCTGCCGAACCAGACCAACCGCTCTTCATCCTTCATCTGGGGCGTCTGGCATGACGCGAAGTACATCGCCGATCACATCGGCATCCATTTGAATTACCTGGCTTACGACAAGGCCCGCTAGGGCCGGCCAACCCGGAGCCGCGGCTGGCGCGCCCGCGGCTCCACAGACTTGTTACGTTTCGGGTGGACGGGCCCGGCCGCAACCTCCCTACAATGAGAGGCTCACTGACAACCGCCCAGAGCCATGCGCCTTCCCCAGAGCCTGCGTGTCCTGCGTCCGTCCGAAATCGGCGGGCTGTTGATGGATTCCGCCAACCAATGGTCCACCCATCGCGCCTCCAGCAAGGGCGCGGCACTGGCGCTATACATGGTGTTTTCACTCGCGCCCATGCTGATCCTGGTGATCGCGGTAGCCGGCGCTTTCTTTGGCGAGGACGCGGTGCGCTCGGAGCTGTTCTCGTCGCTGCGCGACCTGACCGGCGAGCGCGGCGCCGAAGTGATCCAGACGGTGCTGGCCAGCGCGCATGAATCCGGCGGCGGCTGGATCGCGGCGCTGATTTCCATCTTCGTGCTGATCTTCAGCGCCACCACGGCCTTCGCCGAATTGAAGGCCAGCCTGGATGATCTCTGGGAGGTCTCCGGCAACCAGAAGGGCGGACTGCACGGCATGGTGCGCAGCCGGGTGCTGTCTTTCGGCCTGGTGCTGGTGCTGGCCCTGTTCCTGTTGATATCGCTGACCGTGAACGCGGCGCTGGGCGCCGCGCGCAAGTACTACGGCGAGCTGTGGGCCGCGTCGGCCTTCGCCACGGTGGCCGACTGGCTCTCCAGCCTGTTTTCGTTTTCGGTCGTGGTGGCGCTGTTCGCCGTGATCTTCAAGCTGCTGCCCAGCGCCCGCATTTCCTGGCGCGACGTGATTCCCGGCGCCATCGTCACGGCGGCGCTGTTCCTGGTGGGCAAGTGGGGCATCGGCGTATACCTGAGCCGAGGCGCCGCGGTGTCGGCATACGGCGCGGCCGGCTCGCTGATCGCGCTGCTGCTGTGGATCTATTACTCGGCGCAGATCTTCTTTTTCGGCGCGGTGTTCACGCGGCAGTTCGCGTTGCGCTTCGGGCGCGCGGCCAACGGCAAGGACACGGCGGCGACGCCCGCATCCGCCTCGGCACCGGACGCCGCCTCACCTGCCCCGCCGCAAGACGCGCCCTGAGATCGGGCAAGGCCGGGCAGCCCTGGAACGGCAGCTCGCGGGCCGTCGTCAACGACGCGCTGCGCCTGCTGCGATCTCCGGACGGATAGCGCCGCGGCCATGGCCACGGCGCCGCGGGTTCACCCGCCGGCGCGGGCCGCCGCTTGCGGGGGGTGCGGCGCGGCATCGGCGTCAGCGCCTTGAGCCACATCGGCCCCTTCCCCGCTGTCGGCCGCGGCGCCGGGCTCGGGCTCGCGCGCCACGGCTTGCAGCGCATGCAGCACCCCGTGTTCGCGCAGGATCTCCAGTTGCGCGGCCAGCGCATTGATGAATACCGGCTTGTCGCCCAGGTCGCCGAACACCGGCCGATACCCCGCCAGCACCAGGGCGCGGCGATACGCGGCCTGCTTGGGCGCGGCCGCCCGCGCGGCCACATCGGCGCGCGCCACCAGCTTGGCCAGCGACTCGGCCAGCGGATCCTCGACCGGATAGCCCGCGCCGTTTTCGTCTTCGCCGCGCAGGTAGTGCAGCCAGGCCGCCACCGCCAGCGCCAGGCGGCGGATATCGTCGCCGCCGCGCAGCCGGTCGCGGATCGCGGCCAGCAGGTGCGGCGGCAGCTTCTGCGAGCCGTCCATCGCCACCTGCCGCGTCGGGTGGGACAGCGCCGCGTTGCCGACCCGCGCCAGGAAGCGCTCGCGGTAGCCTTCCAGGCCGGCCTCCGGGATGCCCTTGAGCGTCGGCGCGATCTCATGGCGCATCAGGTCATCGATGAACCTGCGCAACGCCGGCACCGCCACCGCCTCGCGCATCGTGGCCAGCCCGAGCAGCGCGCCCAGATAGGCCAGCACCGACTGCGGGCCGTCGACCATGCGCAGCTTCAGGCGCTCGTAGGGCGCGGTATTGGCCACGAAAGTCACGCCCGCCGCTTCCCAGGCCGGGCGCCCGGCCGCGAACTTGTCCTCGACCACCCAATTCAGGTAGGGCTCGGCGACCACCGGCCCGACATCCTGCACGCCCAGCCGCCGCGCGATGCGCGCGCGGTCGTCGTCATGGGTGGCCGGCACGATGCGGTCGACCATAGAATTGGGAAAGGTGCAGTGCGCGTCGATCCAGCCGGTCAGGGCCGCGTCCAGCCGCAGCGCGAAGGCCAGCACCAGGCTGCGCAAGGTATCGCCATTGGCCTGCAGGTTGTCGCAGGACAGCAGCGTCAGGGGCGGCAGGCCGCGCTCGCGCCGCAGCGCCAGGCCGTGGACCAGCATGCCGATGGCGCTGCGCGGCCGCACCGGGTTGTCCAGGTCGTGCAGGATGTCAGGGTCGTCCCAGCGCAGGTGTCCGGTGGCGGGTTCGTGGCAATAGCCCTTTTCGGTGATGGTCAGGCTGACGATGCGCGTCTGCGGATAGGCGATGCGTTCCAGCACCGCCTGCGGATCTTCGCCGGCCACCATTACGCGCTGCACCGCGCCGACCACTCGCAGCGACTCGCGCGCTTCGCCGTCCGCGCCGCAGTCGCGCAGCGCCAAGGTGTAGAGGCCATCCTGCGGTGTCAGCGCATCGCGCGCCGCGGGACTGCGCAGCGACACGCCGAGAATGCCCCAGGAGAGATCCTGGCTGGCGCCCATGGCCAGTTCGGTGGCCAGCGCCTGGTGCGCGCGATGAAAGGCGCCCAGCCCCATATGCACGATGCCCGGTGTCAGTCGGCTGCGGTCATAGGGGGGCTTTTCCACGTCCGCGGGCAGGCGTGACAGGGACTCCGTATTCAAGCGTTCGAGCATGGATGGCAATGTCTCAGGGCGCCGCGATGCATCCGCCCCCAGACGGGCGAAGCGGCGCGTTGATAGAAAATTGCACACGGCGGACGCGGACGAAGGCCAACGCCGCGATGCCGCGCGCCGCCAGGGTATCGCATGGCCGCAACGAAGGCAAAAAGTAACGTAGCATTACCCGCACAACGCAGGAGGATTGCCGACCAGTCTCGGATGGCATCACGCCGGCAACCCATATCTGTTAAAAAGCCGCCACACCAGGCCTTCTTACGCTCCCCATGTCGACCAATCCGCACCACTCGCCCTACAAAAGCACCGGCGGCCTGCGCCGCATCCTGAACGCGCTGCGCTATTCGCTGCAGGGCCTGCAGGCCGCCATCAAGTACGAGGCCGCTTTCCGCCAGGAACTGGCGCTGGCCGTGCTGCTGATTCCGGCCGCGTTCTTCCTCGGGCGCACCACGGTCGAAGTATTCTTCCTGATCGGCACCGTGGTGCTGGTGCTGGCGGTGGAGTTGCTCAATTCCGCGATCGAGGCGCTGGCCGACGCCCTGTCGGTCGACACCCACCCGCTGCTGGGCCGGGCCAAGGACCTGGGCAGCGCCGCCGTCATGCTGCTGCTGCTGTTCACGGTGGCGGTCTGGGTGGGCGTGGCGGTCAGCCGTTTCGTGATGCACTGAATTCCGGCGCCGGCTTGCCCGCCAAGGGGTCCGCGCCTCTATACTGGGAGCCATGATGCCCAACTCGACGCCAGCCCCTTCGGAACGCATCGTTATCGTCGGCGGGGGTGCCGGCGGCCTCGAACTGGCCGCCAAGCTCGGCCGCCTCCACGGCCGCCAGCACATCACCCTGGTCGACAGCCGGCCGTTCCACATCTGGAAGCCGTCGCTGCACGAAGCGGCGGCCGGCACGCTCGATATCCACCAGGAAGGCCTGTCCTACCTGATGCTGGCGCACCTGAACGGCTTTTCCTTCGCCCAGGGTCGGCTGGTCGGCGTCGACCGCGAGCGGCGCCAGGTCACCGTGGACGCCGTGGCCGACGCCCAGGGCCAGGAAGTGCTGCCGCGCCGCGAACTGGCCTACGACACCCTGGTGCTGGCGCTGGGCAGCACCTCCAATTTCTTCAACACCCCGGGCGCGGCCGAGCATGCCGTCACGCTCGATACCACCGAAAATGCCGAGCAGTTCCGCCTGACCATGCTCAAGGCCATGGCCCTGGTCGACCAGGCCAAGGTGCGCGACCCGTCGGCGCGGCTGGACCTGGTGATCGTCGGCGGCGGCGCCACTGGCGTCGAGCTGGCGGTCGAGCTGGTCGAGGCCAGCCATGTGGTCAGCGCCTACGGCCTGCCGAATTTCCGCGCCGAGCGCGACCTGGCGATCACGCTGGTCGAAGGCGCGCCGCGCATCCTGTCGGCCCTGCCCGAAAAGATCTCCACCGCCGCCACCGCGCGCCTGACCGAACTCGGCATCCGCGTCGAGACCGACTGCCGGGTCTCCGAGGTCACCGCCGATTCCGTCAAGACCGCCGATGGCCGCGAATTCCCCGCGCGGTTGTGCATGTGGGCGGCCGGCATCAAGGGCCCGGCCCTGCTGGCGGAACTGGACCTGCCGCTGAACAGGCTGGGCCAGGTCGAGGTCAATGAACGGCTCGAGACCGCCGACCCGCACATCCTGGCGCTGGGCGACTGCTGCGCCGTACCCTGGCGCGATGGCCGTACCGTGCCGGCGCGCGCCCAGGCCGCGCACCAGCAGGCCGACTACCTATGCAAGAAGCTCAGCGCGCGGCTGCGTCGCGCTGCCGAGCCCACCGCCCCCTACGTCTACCAAGACCACGGCTCGCTGGTCTCGCTGGGCCAGGATGCCGGCGTGGGCAGCCTGATGGGCAAGCTGGCCGGACGGGGACTGTTCGTAAGCGGTACACTGGCGCGCCTGATGTACATGAGCCTGCACCTGATGCACCACAAAGCGGTGCTGGGCATCTCACGCACCGCCTCCCTGGCCCTGGCGCGCCTGCTCATGCGGCGCACGCGCCCCCGGGTCAAACTGCACTGAACGCCCCCATGAACTTCCTCCAAAGACTCGAACACGCCTGGACCACCAGCAACTCGCTCCTGCAAGTCGGGCTCGATCCCGACCCGCAGCGTTTCCCGCGCGAACTGCAGGGCAAGCCCGACGCGATCTTCCAGTTCTGCCGCGACATCGTCGATGCCACCGCGCCCTATGCCTGCAGCTTCAAGCCGCAGATCGCCTACTTCGCCGCGCACCGCGCCGAAGACCAGCTCGAAGCGCTGTGCCAGCACATCCGCGACCAGCATCCCGACCTGCCCATTGTGCTGGACGCCAAGCGCGGCGACATCGGCTCCACCGCCGAGAACTACGCACGCGAAGCCTACGAGCGCTACCAGGCGCACGCGCTGACGGTCAGCCCGTACATGGGCCTGGACTCGGTCGAGCCCTACCTGGCCTGGCGCGACCGCGGCGTGATCGTGCTGTGCCGCACCTCCAACCCCGGCGGTTCGGACCTGCAATTCCTCAAGATGGATAACGGCGAGCCGCTGTACCTGCACGTGGCAGGGCTGGTGGCCGACAAATGGAACGCCAACGGCCAGTGCGGCCTGGTGGTGGGCGCGACCTTCCCGAACGAACTGGCCGCGGTGCGCCAGCGCATCGGCGATGCGGTGCCGCTGCTGGTGCCCGGCATCGGCGCCCAGGGCGGCGACATCACCGCCACCGTCAACGCCGGCGCCAACGCCGCGCGCAGCGGCATGATGATCAATTCCTCGCGCGCCATCATCTACGCCAGCGGCGGTGACAACTGGCGCCAAGCCGCCGGCGACGCCGCGCGCGGCCTGCGCGACGCGATCAACGCGGTGCGCTGATCGACGTTTGCGGGGGCCGCCCGGCCCCCGCCATGGTCTCCACGACCCGCGCCGTTGCGCGCGTGCCCTCAACGCCGGTTGGCCGGCGCCCCCAGCAATTCCAGCACCCCGCGCAACGCGAACTCGACCGCCTGCTGGCGTACCTGCGCGCGGTCGCCGCTGAACACGTGGGTGACGGCGCGGCTGCTGATGCCGTCGCCGACCCGCTGCGCGAAGCCGAAGCACACCATGCCCACCGGCTTGCCCGGGGTGGCGCCGCCCGGGCCGGCGATGCCGGTGGTGGACACCGCCACCTGCGCCGCAGGCGAGGCCAGCAACACGCCGTTGGCCATTTCCAGCGCCACCGGCTCGCTGACCGCGCCGAAGTGATGCAACGCGTCCGGCGACACATCCAGCTCGGCGACCTTGGCGTCATTGCTATAGGTGACGAAGCCGCGATCGAACCATTCGCTGGACCCCGCTACCGCCGTCACCGCGCCGGCCAGCAGGCCGCCGGTGCAGGATTCGGCGGTGCCCAGCACCAGGCCCTGGCGCCGCAGCGTGTCGCCGAGCCTTTCGGCCAGCCCGAAGGCGGTGGCCTGCGCCAGTTGTTCGGCCGACAGATTCGACCGCGTGCTTTCCTGTTGCTGGTTCATCCCAAGACTCCTGTGCGCACGACCAGCGCCATGATCAGCAAGGCGTATCCGGCCGCGACGATATCGTCCCACATTACCCCGAAACCGCCCTTCAGGCGGGCGTCGAAGAACTTGATGGGCGGCGGCTTGACGATGTCGAACGCGCGGAACAGCACGAACGCCAGCGCTTGCGACAACCAGCCGGCCGGCGTCAGCCACAGCACCAGCCAGAACGCCACCATCTCGTCCCACACCATTCCGACATGATCGGGCTGCTGGAGTTCGCGGCCGACACGGTCGCAGGCCCAGCAGCCGTACAGGAAAGCCAGCGCCAGGAAAATGCCGATGGCCAGGTCGGAGGCGGCCGGCGCGGCGGCGACCCAGATGATCCAGGCCAGCAGCGTGCCCCAGGTGCCCGAGGCGGGCCGGATGAGACCGCTGCCAAAGCCGAAGGCGACCAGCCGGCCCGGATCGCGGCAGACCCAGGACAGCGCGGGATAGACCGCCCGCGAGCGTTCGCGCATCGACGGGGAATGGGGGGAAGAGGACGACATGGATGAGGGCCCGATGATGGCTGCAAGAATGACAATAGGGTTGGCGATGCCTGTGGCAGCGATTGTGCCAGGGTTTGGCGCCGCGCTTCGCAACGCCGACGAGCAATCAGGCAGTCGGAAAGTGATCGAAGCCCGCGGGCAATTGCGCCAGCGCATGCCCGTCTGCGTCCAGCACCGCCAGGCCGGCCTGGGCCACGATGCGGCCCACGCGGGTCACCCGCGCGCCTGCCGTCCGCGCGGCGGCCAGCACGGCATCACGCCGCGCCGGCGGCGCGGTAAAGCAGAACTGGTAAACGTCGCCGCCGCCCAGGACGGCGCGGCGCACCTGATCGGCGGGCAGGCCGGCCAGCGCGGCAGCCACGGGCATCCGGTCTTCATGCAGCACCGCGCCCGCCCGGCTGGCCGCCAGGATATGGCCCAGATCCTGCAGCAAACCGTCGGAAATATCGATGGCGGCATGCGCGATGCCGCGCAACGCCAGGCCCAACGCCACCTGCGGCTCGGGCCACTCCAGCGCGCCGCGGACCGCGGCCAACCGCGCCGCGTCGGCCGGGTACTGCCCGTCGAGCAAGCGATAGGCCACGTCGGCCGCGCCCAGTTCGCCGGACACCCAGACATCGTCGTCCACGCGCGCGCCGGCGCGGCGCAATGCCAGATCGGCCGGCACGGCGCCGAACACGGTCACGCTGATGGCCAGTTCATGGCCGCTGCGCGTGGTGTCGCCGCCGATCAACGGGCAGCCATGGGCCGCCGCCAGCGCGTGAAAACCATCGGCAAAAGCCGCCAGCCACGGCTCGTCCAGGCGCGGCAACGCCAACCCCAGGACGCAACCGATCGGACGCGCGCCCATGGCGGCCAGGTCCGACAGGTTTACTGCCAGGGCCTTGTGCCCCAGCGCCTTGGGATCGACATCGGGAAAGAAATGCCGGCCTTCCAGCAGCAGATCGGTGCTGGTGGCCACCTGCTCGCCGGGCGGCACGGGAAACAACGCGCAGTCGTCCCCCACGCCCAGCAGCCCCGCAGGCGCGGTGCGCGTGAAATAGCGCGCGATCAGATCAAATTCGGACGCCACGACAACTCCGCAGTCCGGCACAAGGCCGGTATTGACTCCCACTCAGGGGCCACGTTCCAAAGGGAGGTTCGCTCCAACGGGACGGAAAGCGCGCTCCAAAAGGAGAAAGGTCGCCAAAAAAAACGGCCCTCCCCAGACCCGGGCCGCGCGGATCCGGCTCCGCCGGTCCGCAGCGGCGCCCCCCTGGGGGGGAAGCGCGCAGCGCTTCGGGGGGGGGTAAATACTACTTCTTCATTTCGTGCGAACGCACGTCGGCCGCCAGCTTGTCGAGCACGCCATTGACGAACTTGAAGCCGTCGGTGCCACCAAACGACTTGGCCAGCTCCACGGCTTCATTGATGGCGACCTTGTATGGCACTTCGACATGATGGATCAGTTCGAAGCTGCCGATCAGCAGGATGCCATGCTCGACGGGCGACAACTCGGCCAGCGGGCGGTCGACGTAGGGCGTGAAGCGCTCGCGCAGCGCGGGCGCTTCACGCAGGACGCCATGCAGCAAGGTCTTGAACCACTGCGCGTCGGCCTCGGAGAAATCCTCGGTGTCGCGCAGATGGGCGTCGATCTCGCCGGCGTCCTGCGTGCCTTCGCCGCCGCGCAGCAGCCACGCGTACACGCCCTGCAGCGCGAATTCGCGCGCACGGCGGCGCGCGCTGCGGGCGTTGGCGCGGGCCTGCGCCGCGCTATCAGCGCTGGTCGTCGTCTTCTTCGTCGTCAAAATCTTCGTCCTCGTCTTCGTCGTCTTCGTCTTCTTCCTCGGGCTCCAGGGCCGCCACCAGGTTGGCCATTTCGACCGCCACCTGGGCGCAGTCGCGGCCCTTGCCGGCGGCGCGGGCCTGCGCCTGCTCGTCGGTGTCCACGGTCAGCACGCCATTGGCGACCGGGATGCCGGTCTCGAGGGAGATACGGGTGATAGCAGTGGCCATTTCATTGCTGACCACTTCAAAGTGATAGGTCTCGCCGCGGATGACCGCGCCCAGAGCGATCAGGGCGTCGAACTCGAAGGTCTCGGCCATGTGCGACAGGGCCACGCCCAGTTCCAGCGCGCCAGGCACGGTGGCGACCATCACGTCGCGCTCGTCCACGCCGAGTTCGGCCAGTTCCTTCAGGCACGCTTCGAGTTCGGCCTGGCCGATCTCTTCATTGAAGCGGGCGCGTACGATGCCGATGTGCAGCCCTTCGCCGTTCAGGTCGGGGGTGAGGATGTAAGGGTTCATGTGTCGGCCTTCAGTGTGTTGCGGGAGAGTTCGGAGGGTCGCAATCGTAACCCGTAATGGTGAGCGAGAAGCCCGCCATGTTGGGCATCTTGCGCGGCCGGGCCAGCAGCCTCATCTGGCCCACGTTCAGGTCGCGCAGGATCTGGGCGCCGATGCCGTAGGTGCGCAGGCCGAAACGGTCGGCGTTGGCGGGGTTGGCATTGGCCTTGGGGTCGCTCCAGCCGGCGATCTGCGCGAACAGGTGCTCGGTGGAGGACTGGCAATTCATCAGCACCAGCACGCCGGCCGGCGCCTGCGCGATGGCCTGCAGGGCCTGCGCCACGCCCCAGCTGTGCGGGCTGGCGCCGGTATCCAGCACGTCCAGCACCGAGGCCGGCTCATGCACGCGCACCAGGGTCTCGACGTCGCGCGCGATCTTGCCGTGCACCAGCGCCAAGTGGGCCGAGCCGGTGGCCGCGTCTTCGTACGCCACGGCCTCGAAAGTGCCCCAGGCGGTCTGCATGCTGCGCTTGCCGACGCGCTTGACGATGGATTCGTGCTCGCTGCGGTATTGGATCAGGTCGGCGATGGTGCCGATCTTCAGGCTGTGCTCGCGGGCGAATTCGACCAGGTCGGGCAGGCGCGCCATGGTGCCGTCCGGCTTGAGGATCTCGCAGATCACGGCGGCCGGGGTCAGGCCGGCCATGGCGGTCAGGTCACAGCCGGCTTCGGTATGGCCGGCGCGCACCAGCACGCCGCCGGGCACCGCGCGCACCGGGAAGATGTGGCCGGGCTGCACCAGATCGGACGGCTTGGCGTCGCGCGCCACCGCCACCTGGATGGTGCGGGCGCGGTCGGCGGCCGAAATGCCGGTCTCGACGCCTTCGGCGGCCTCGATCGACTGGGTGAAATTGGTGCCGTATCGCGTGCCGTTGCGGGCCGCCATCAGCGGCAGGTCCAACTGGCGGCAGCGTTCTTCGGTCAGGGTCAGGCACACCAGGCCGCGGCCGTGGGTCACCATGAAATTGATGGCCTCGGGCGTGACGAACTCGGCGGCCATGACCAGATCGCCTTCATTTTCACGGTCTTCTTCGTCGACCAGGATGACGATGCGGCCGGCGCGCAGCTCGGCGATGATCTCGGCGACCGACGCGATATCGAAGGATTCCGGCTCGGCGCCGGGCAAGGGGGACAACTGGACGGACATGGTGGACACGCAATACCAGGCGGGAAAGCCCGGATTTTACCGCTCCCGGCGCCATATCCCCTACCGGGCCGCTCCGCCCCCGCCCAAAGCGGGCCATCCGGTTAAACTTTCGGCCGGAGAACACCCCATAAAACCAAGGAAAAACGCCATGCAAGCCCTTGCGGCCATGCCTTCGACCGTCGCGGCGGGGATCCGCGTCGTGCTCACCGACATTGACGACACCCTGACCACCGAAGGCCGGCTGCCCGCCGACGCCTATGCCGCCCTGGAGCGCCTGGAACAGGCCGGCATCCAGGTGGTGCCGATCACCGGCCGCCCGGCTGGCTGGTGCGACCACATCGCCCGCATGTGGCCGGTGCGCGCGGTGGTCGGCGAGAACGGCGCGTTCTACTACGCCTACGACCGCCAGGCGCGCCGCATGGTCACGCACTACTGGACCGACGCGGCCTCGCGCCAGGCCAGCCGCAAGCAGTTGGACGCGATCCGCGACCGGGTGCTGGCCGAGGTGCCCGGCGCGGCCGTCGCCAGCGACCAGGACTACCGCGTGGCCGACCTGGCGATCGACTTCTGCGAGGACGTGCCGCCCCTGCCCGAGGCCGACATCGGCCGCATCGTGCGCCTCTTCGAAGAAGCCGGCGCCCAGGCCAAGGTCAGTTCGATCCACGTCAACGGCTGGTTCGGCGACTACGACAAGCTGACCATGACGCGCACCCTGTTCCAGCGCGAATTCGGCGTGGACGTGGCCAGCGTGCTCGACAGCACCCTGTTCATCGGCGACTCGCCCAACGACGAGCCCATGTTCGCCTACTTCCCGGTCTCGGTCGGCGTGGCCAACATCCAGTCGCAGTTGCACCGCCTGACGCACCGCCCCGCCTACGTGGCCGCGTTCCATGGCGGCGCCGGTTTCACCGAGATGGCCGAGCGCCTGCTGGCCGCCCGCGCCGTCACCGCCTGAGACCCGCACCGTGGCCACCGCCAAAACATCCTCCCCCGCCGCCAACGACGGCCGCCGCAGCATCCAGTCGATCGAAGTGGGCGTGCCGCTGCTGGCCGCGCTGGTCGATGCCGCCAAGCCGCTGACCCTGCGCGACCTGGCCGCTGGCGCCGGCATGACCTCGGCCAAGGCCCACCCCTACCTGGTCAGCTTCATCCGCGTGGGCCTGGTGCAGCAGGACAGCATCACCGGCCAGTACGAGCTGGGGCCGTTCGCGCTGCAGATGGGCCTGGTCAGCCTGCAACGGCTGGATCCGGTGCGCATCGCCATGCCCGAGATCGCCAAGCTGCAATCCGAGATCGGCCACACCTTGGGCATCGCGGTGCTGGGCTCGCACGGCCCCACCATGATCCACATGACCGAGGCCAGCTACCCGGTGCACGTGAACATGCGCAAGGGCACCGTGATGTCTATGCTGCACACCGCCACCGGCCTGGTGTTCGCGGCCTGGCTGCCGCCCAAGGTCAGCGAGCACTACATCGCCCGCGAGGAAGGCGACACCGCCGTCATCGCCAGCGTGCCGCCGCCGCGCAAGGCCAGCCGCGCCAACATCGAGGCGCAACTGGCCGACATCCGCGTGCACGGCATGGCGCGGGCGCTGGGCAACCCGCTGCCCGGCGTCGACGCCTTGTCGGTGCCGGTCTTCGACAACACCGGCAACATCGTGCTGGCGCTGACCAGCCTGGGCCCCACCGGCCTGTTCGACGTGTCCTGGGACGGCGCCATCGCCCGTCCGCTGCTGGCCTGCGCGCAGGAAATCTCGCGCAAGCTCGGCTACCGCGCCTGACCCTCCTTCCCGCCTGACCCGCGAGTCCGGCGGCGGATCGACCGATCCGTCGCCGGGCCTCGCCCCGGTTCGCGCAAAAACGAACCCAAAACGAACAAACCGAACAAAACCCGAAAAGAAACACAGGGACTTTCCCGAGTGTCTCCCCTGCGCTTGTATGTTTGAATTCAGTTACTAGTCATATTCAGACCGATAAGAGGAGACATACGATGCGCGCCTTGCGTCTACTGCAAGCGGCCTCGCTGGCCGCGCTCGCGTTCGGGGCGTCCGCCGCCCACGCCGCCGACACCTGCCCGAACCGGGGCGACCTGGACCAGATGTACTGCGACGCCGACAAGAACCTGGTGGCCGACACGCCCACCGATGCGTCCAAGCTCAAGACGCCGTCGACGCTGGTGTTCACCTACACCCCGGTGGAAGACCCGGCGGTGTATGAAGACATCTTCAAGCCCTTCACCAAGCACCTGTCCGAATGCACCGGCAAGCGCGTGGTGTTCTACCAGGTGCAGAGCAACGCCGCCGAAATCGAAGCCATGCGCTCGGGCCGCCTGCACGTGGGCGGCTTCTCCACCGGCCCCACCGCCTTCGCCGTCAACATCGCCGGCGCGGTGCCGTTCGCCGTCAAGGGCTATGCCGATGGCTTCCAGGGCTACAACTTGATCGTGATCGTCAAGAAGGACAGCCCGTACCAGAAGCTGACCGACCTGAAGGGCAAGAAGCTGGCGCACACCGCGCCGTCGTCGAACTCCGGCCACATGGCGCCGGTGGCGTTGTTCCCCAAGGAAGGCCTGACGCCCGACAAGGACTACAAGATCATCTTCTCGGGCAAGCATGACCAGTCGGTCATGGGCGTGAACTCCGGCGACTACGATGCCGCCGCGGTCGCCTCGGACGTGTTCAAGCGCATGGTCGAGCGCGGCCAGGTCAAGGAAGCCGACTTCCGCATCATCTACAAGAGCGAGAAATTCCCCACCTCATCGTTCGCCTACGCGCACGACCTGGAGCCGAAGTTCCGCGACCAGATGCTCAAGTGCTTCTACGACTACCGCTTCCCGGCCGAGATGTCCAAGGCCTTCGACGGCGCCGACCGCTTCTACCTGGTGACCTACCAGAAGGACTGGGCCATCGTGCGCCAAGTCGCCGAATCCGGCGGCGAGAGCTTCAACCGCGCCGCCTACGACCGCGAATCCGCCAAGAGCAAGAAGTAATCAGCATGACGACGTCGCTACGCATATCCGGCCTGGTCAAGGAATACCGGGCCGGCCGGCCGGTACTGAACGGCATCGACCTGCAGATCGCGGGACGCGGCCTGACGGCCATCATCGGCCCCTCGGGCACCGGCAAGAGCACGCTGCTGCGCTGCATCAACCGGCTGATCGAGCCGACCCGCGGCGAGATCGTGCTGGAAGCCGGCGACGGCGCGGTCGACCTGGCCCGGGTGCGTGGCGCGTCGCTGCGGCGCGCGCGCCGGCGCATCGGCATGGTGTTCCAGGAATACAACCTGGTCGAACGCCTGACCGTGATGGAAAACCTGCTCACCGGGCGGCTGGGCTACACCGGCGCCTTCAAGGCCTGGACCCGCCGTTTCGAGCCCGACGACATCGAGCATGCCTACCAGTTGCTCGATACCGTCGGCCTGGCGGGCTTTGCCGACCAGCGCGCCGACGCCTTGTCCGGCGGCCAGCGCCAGCGCGTGGGCATCGCCCGCGCCCTGATGCAGCGGCCGCAACTGCTGCTGGCCGACGAACCGACCTCGTCGCTCGACCCCAAGACCTCGGTCGAGATCATGGAACTGCTGGCGGCGCAGGGCGATGCCAGCGGCATCCCGGTCATCGTCAACATCCATGACGTCGAGCTGGCGCGGCGCTATGCCAGCCGCATCGTCGGCATGTCCGGCGGCCACGTGGTCTACGACGGCGACGGCCAGGGCCTGGACGCCGGCATGCTCAAGACCATCTACGGAGGCGAGTCTTGGCTGGCGTGACCTCTCCCCGTTCCGCGCATCCGCGCCCCTTCGCCCTGTCCGGCCGCGCCAAGGCGGGCATGCTGTTGCTGGTGCTATACACGATCTACGCCGGCGCGCAGCTGGACTTCAGCTGGGCCCGCTTCGAGAGCGGCATGGGCCATGCCTCGACCTTTCTGGCGCGCATGTTCCCGCCCAATTTCGAGAAGCCCGCCACCCTCTGGAAAGGCATCGCCGAAAGCCTGGAGATCGCCGTGCTGGCCTCGGTGCTGGGCATCCTGTTCGCGCTGCCGGTGGGCCTGCTGGGCGCGCGCAACCTGATGCCGGGCTGGGTGTCGTGGCCGGCGCGGGCCCTCGTCGCGCTATGCCGCGCGCTGCATCCGG
This sequence comes from Achromobacter pulmonis, assembly GCF_902859765.1. Classification (GTDB taxonomy): domain Bacteria; phylum Pseudomonadota; class Gammaproteobacteria; order Burkholderiales; family Burkholderiaceae_B; genus Achromobacter; species Achromobacter pulmonis. Next base: position 4,512 of record NZ_CADIJV010000005.1, on the reverse strand, counting down.
TGATCGTCGCCATCCTGTTCGTCAAGGCCGTGGGCTTTGGCGCGCTGGCCGGCATCCTGGCGTTGACGGTCGCCTCGATCGGCTTCATCGGCAAACTGTTCACCGAGGCCATCGAGGAAATCTCGCTCAAGCAGGTCGAAGCGGTGCGCGCCACAGGCGCCTCGTTCGCCAACGTGCTCGCCTTTGGCGTGCTGCCGCAGGTGTTCGCGCGTTTCATCGGCTTTGCCACCTACCAGTTCGACTCGAACCTGCGCAACTCCACCATGGTCGGCATCGTCGGCGCCGGCGGCGTCGGCGGCACGCTGTTCTCGGCCTTCCAGCGCTTTGACTACGACTTCGTCAGCGCCATCCTGCTGACGCTGATCGCCATCATCATGCTGGGCGAGATCCTGGCGGGCTTCGTGCGCGCCGTATTCCTGGACAACCTGGGCTTCGACCGCATCCTGCAGGGCCGTTTCGCCGGCGCGCGCGGCATCGGCTCCAGCAGCTCGAAGGCGGCCTACCAGGCCGCCCGCAAAGCGGAGGCGGACCAATGAGCACGCACGCCCCCACCTTGCCCGCCAGCGGCGCGCCGCGCGTCTGGCAGCGCTACAGCCTGGGCCAGCGGCTGCTGCGCTTCGCCCTCTACCTGCTGCTGGTGGCCGCCATCGTGCAGGCCATCCGTGGCGTCGAAGTCATTCCGGAGTTCCTGTACGACGCGCCCGAGCAGATGGCCGACCTGTTCCAGCGCATGTGGCCGGTGGACTGGGCCCACTACCGCGGCGGCGTGCACGACGCGCTGATCGAGACCCTGCACATTGCCACGCTCGGCACCATCCTGTCGGTGATCATGGCGGTGCCGGTGGGCCTGCTGGCGGCCAACAATCTCACGCCCAGCAAGACCATCAACATGCTCGCGCGGCTGGTCCTGGTGTCGAGCCGCTCGGTCAACTCGCTGGTCTGGGCGCTGCTGTTCATCGCCATCTTCGGCCCCGGCGCGCTGGCCGGCACGCTGGCCATCGCGTTCCGCTCCATCGGCTTCGTCGGCAAGCTGGTGGGCGAAGCCATCGAGGAAGCGCAGCGCGGCCCGATCGAAGCCGTCACCGCCACCGGCGCCAGCAAGGCCGCGGTGATCTGGTACGCCTACTGGCCGCAGATCCGCCCGGCGTTCTGGTCCATCGTGCTGCTGCGCTGGGACATCAACGTACGCGAATCCGCCGTGCTCGGCCTGGTCGGCGCCGGCGGCATCGGCATGGCGCTGGACACCGCCCTCAACCTGTTCCAGTGGGACCGCGTCGCGCTGGTGCTGGCCGCCATCTTCGTGGTGGTGGTGCTGGCCGAGATTCTCATCACCCAGGCGCGCAAACGCATCCTCTGACGCGCCCGCCACCGACGTTCCTTTGCGCCGCCCGGCAACGGGCGGTTTTTTTTTCCCGCGTCGCCGGACCGCCACCGCCGCGTCGCGCCCATGGGGAGCGCTGTCACCCATAGCGCGCACGCACGCTAATTACAATTTGAATAGCCCGGGGCGTCGTCGCCTGTCGTTGGAGCCGGGTAATTGCGCGGACGCAATCAAAGCCGAAAATATCGACGGGACCGGTCCGCCGACGATTGTTGATGCACCGCAACCCGGTCTATGCTCGGACGAGCATTTATGAACTAAATATGACCGGTCATCAAACATCTCCCCCCATTTGATTAACATCTCGGCTTTTGCCGCTGGACACCCGCCGCCATGTCGGAACAGGAACTGAAACTGCACGTGCCCACGGCTTCGCGCCAGGCCGTGCTGCGAGAGATCAAGCAACGCGAAGCGACGCGCATTCGCCTGCACGCGATGTACTTCGACACCCCCGAGCGCGAACTGGCCCGGGCGCGCATCGCCATCCGCCTGCGCCAGGAAGGCCGCGACTGGGTGCAGACCCTGAAGATGCCCGGCATCAACGCCATCACCCGCATCGAACTGAATCATCCCCGCCCTGGCCCGGTGCTCGACCTGTCGGTCTACGCCGGCACCGAAGTCGAGGCCGCCCTGGCCGCCATCAAGGGCGAACTGGGCCTGCGCTATGAGACCGACGTGCAGCGCATGCTGCGCAAGGTGCGCACCCGCTACGGCACGGTCGAACTGGCCTACGACACCGGCATCCTGCGCGCCGGCGCGCTGGAACTGCCGATCTCCGAACTCGAATTCGAACTGGTCTCGGGCCGCCCCGCCGCCATCTTCGCGGTCGCGCGCGGCTGGCAGCAACGCCACAACCTGGTGCTGGACCCGCGCAGCAAATCGGAACGCGGCGACGCCCTGGCGCAGTTGGCGCAACGCCTGGCCGATGTCGACGCCATCCCGGGCGATGACCTCGACAGCCGCCGCGCCCAGGCCATCGCCCTGTTCTGGGCGCCGCGCACGGCTGCCGCCGTCAAGCTGCGCGAGGACATGACCGCGGCCCAGGCCATGGGCCGCATCGCCGCCGAATGCCTGGACCAGATCGCCCGCAACGCCGCAGTGCTGGCCGAGGTCGACACCGAAGGCGTGTACCGCGCCGGCAATTCCGAACACGTGCACCAACTGCGCGTCGGCATCCGCCGCCTGCGTTCGGCCTGGAAGCTGTTCGATGGCTGGATCGCGCCGGTCTCCGACAGCATCATGCAGGGCGTGCGCGCGCACTTCGCCGCTTTCGGCGCCAACCGCGACCAGGACGTGCTGAACGAAACCGTGGCGCCCGCGCTGATGCGCGCCGGCATGCCAGTCATCCCGATGGAAGCGGCGCCGCCCGAACAGGACGCGCGCGCCATTGCCGGCGGCAAGGCCTTCCAGGCGTGGCTGCTGGAACTGCTGGAATGGAGCCTGGACGTGCCGCCGGCCCTGCCGGCCTCCGACGGCCAGCACGTTGCCAATGGCATGCCCAGCGACGCCGCGCCCGAGCCCGCCATCCGCCTGGAAGGCGGCATCGCCGGCCCCAGCGTCAAACCGACCATCATCCCCATGCTGGCGCCCGAGCCCGACCCGCAGCGACTGCATAAGCAGTTGGCGCGGCGCCTGCACCGCTGGCACAGCAAGGTAGCCGACCAGGGCACCCAGTTCGCCACGCTCGACATCCCGACGCGCCACGAACTGCGCAAGCGCGGCAAGCGCCTGCGCTACAGCCTGGCCTTCGCCGAATCGCTGCTGCCGCCGGCCAAGCTGCGCGGCTACCGCAAGCTGCTATCGCGGGTGCAGGACATCCTGGGCGAGATCAACGACCTGGCCGTGGCCAAGGACTACTACGAGTCGTGTACGGCCACGCATCCGCAGGCCTGGTTCGCGCTGGGCTGGATCAGCGCCCGGCTGGAAGAACTGGCGGTGGATGCGCAGCGCGCCTTCGACGACCTGGCCAGCAGCAAACCGTTCTGGAAGTGAGGCCACGCGGTCCTCGCGGACCACGTTTGCGCCCGCTGAAAACACCGCGCCCCACGCCTGCGATGTATCAGGCGTGGGGCGCGGTGTTTTCAGCGCCGGGCGCGAGGCCCCGACGGCGATCCGTGGACCTGATCAGTCGGCCAGCAATGCCCCCGCGAATTCGTCGGCCACGAACGGCTGCAGGTCTTCGAGGCTTTCGCCCACGCCGATCCAGTACACCGGGATCGGCCGCACGCCCTGGCTGCCCGCCGCCACCGCCGCCAGCGTGCCGCCCTTGGCGGTGCCATCCAGCTTGGTCACGACCAGGCCGGTGAGGTTGATGGCCGCGTCGAACGCGCGGATCTGCGCCAGCGCGTTCTGGCCGGTGTTGCCGTCCACCACCAGCAGCACTTCGTGCGGCGCGGCCGGGTCGGCCTTGCCGATGACGCGGCGGATCTTCTTCAGTTCTTCCATCAGGTGCAGCTGGGTCGGCAGGCGGCCGGCCGTATCCACCATCACCACGCCCATGCCGCGCGCGCGGCCGGCGTTGACCGAGTCGAACGCCACCGCCGCCGGATCGCCGCCATCCTGCGAGATCACGGTGACGTTGTTGCGGCTGCCCCATTCGATCAACTGCTCGCGCGCCGCGGCGCGGAACGTGTCGCCCGCGGCCAGCAGCACGCTGGCGCCCTGGCGCTGGAACGTATGCGCCAGCTTGCCGATGGACGTCGTCTTGCCGGCGCCGTTGACGCCCGCGATCATCACCACCAGCGGCTGCGCGCGCTTCAGCTCGAAGGCGCGCTCCAGCGGGCGCAGGTGATCGGCCAGCAACTGGCGCAGCGCGGTCTTGACCTGGGCCGGATCCTCGATGCGCTCTTTCTTGACCCGCGCGCGCAGCGCGGTCAGCAGCTTCTCGGTGGCCTCCAGCCCGGCATCGGCCATAATGAGCGCCGATTCGAGTTCCTCGAACAGGTTCTCGTCGACCTTGACGCCGACGAAAATGCCGCCAATGCTCTGGCCGGTGCGCGACAGGCCCTGCTTGAGCCGCGACAGCCACGACGCCTTCTTGGGCGCGGACTCCGGTTCGGGCGCGGCGGACGCGGCGGCGACCGGCGGCGTGGCGGCGGGCGGCGATGCCACTGGCGCGGGCGCAACCGGCG
>NZ_CADIJV010000004.1 GCF_902859765.1 Achromobacter pulmonis | reverse complement strand
GGCGCCGGTGGCCGGCGTGCCGGCCGCACCGGTGTCGGCCGGCGGCAGGGGCGGGTCCGCCGGCGCAGGGGCGGTGCCGGTGTCCGGCGTGCCCGCCGCTCCGGTATCGGTAGGCGGGGCAGGTTGGTCGGCCCCGCCAGTCTCGGCGGATGGCGGCGTGGCGTCGGGCGGAATGGCGCCGCCGCCCACCTTCCTGTACGCCAGCTGCCATTTTTTCTGCGTGTCGGTGTTGACGATCTCGAGGTTGGGCACGTAGACCGTGAGCCCTTGCGTGATCGGACCCGGTTCGAAGTAGCCGTCCGCCGTCGCCACGGGCGCGGTCGCCAGCAGCAACGTGCCGCTGGCATCGTCCGGCACCGGATCCAGTGCCAGGAGCGTGAGGTCCAGGCGGTTGCCGCCGCCCTGCGCCAGGGTGGCAATATGAATGCTGTCGGTCTCCCCGGTTTGCGGCCGCGCGGTCAAGGCGAAATGCACGCCGCTGGCGATCAGGGTGTCGGTCTGCAGGGTATGCGGCGCCCAGTCCGCCTCCGGCTGAGACAATTGAACGCGGCCGCCTGTCGGCAATTGCAATGCGTCGAACTGGCGATCTTGTGTCAACTGCCAGGGGGCATCGTCGCGCAGACTGATGGCCCACCATTGCCGCTGATCCGCCTGCTGGCTGACCGCGAGGCCGCCAAGCCACGCCCCGGCGCCCTGGGCGGCGCCGGCGCCGTCGCCCGTTGCGTAAGCCTGCTCCAGCGCGAACAGGTCAACCGGCGTGGCGGCGGGGGCGCTGAGCAGCAGATCCTCTCTGGCCTGCGCGGCGCCGGTGGCGGCGCCGTCACCGAGCTGCGTGATCCGCAGCCGGTTGCCGCTGCCGCTCAGCCCGGCGTTGACGGTCAAGCGGTCATGATCGCCGCCGTAGGGATCGACCCGGAACACAAAGGTGCTATCCGAGGCGGCGATCGTATCGGCCGTCAGGCGGTAGGCGGGCCGGATTGCCGCGGCTGGCGCCGGATCCATGGCCAGGGAGGTGGCGGACGACGCGAGCGCCTGCGTCATGAATGCGTGTCGTGTCCGGCTGTCGTCGTCGAAGCCCAACTGTGCGTGGTTCGCCTGGAGTTGGCGCAGCGTGGAGTCTCCCGTGATGATCCAGCGGGCATGATCGTGCACCTGCATGCTGGCCCGTGCCGCATCCACGGTTCCGGCGTACTCGGTTTCCGGTGCGTCGGTTACGGCTGGCGCGCCGAGCGTGACGCGGCTGACGGCCAGGCTGGAGAGGTCGCCGAACGAATGGCTGCCCGGCGCCAGGTGCAGGCTTGCATTGTCGCCCGCCAAGGTGATGGCCTGGGTGAAGTAATGGGCCGGGCCCGCGGGCGCGCCGGCCAATGTCAGGGTGGCGCCGTCCGCCACCGTGACGGCGCCATCGCCATACCAGCCGCCGGATGCGTCGAGACGCGCGCCGGGGGCCAGGGTCAACGAAGCGCCGCTGAAGTGGCTGCGATCCGTCAGCGCCGCCTGATCGGAAACCACGGTGACGGCGCTGTCGCTGGCGTCGATGGCGCCAGCGAATTTCTCGCGGATTTCCAGCGTCGAGTTTTCCTTCAGCGTGATCTTTCCCTGGTAGCGGCTTTGGTCGGCATCGGTGGCGGCGATGGAGGCGCCGCTTTCCGGTTCCTGCGCCAATCGCCCGCCGTCGTTCCGGTTGATGTACAGCAGCGAGCTGCCCAGGATGACGCGCGCGCGGCGCGCATCGATGTCGCCCTGCAGGGTGGCGTTGCGCGCCAGGCGGAAGGTGGTGTCCGTCAGCGCCAGGCTCCCGACGGAAAATTGGCGCGATTCCCAATCCGGCTGGTCGAACGATACGGATTGCGTCCTCACGGAATCATCGCCGAGGTCGCGCAGCGCCTGTGCGACGTCCGGCGTGTTGATGGCATGGACGACGGGATGCCCCTGGAAAACCAGTTCGCCTTGCCGCGCGGTGAGGGTGTTGGCGCCGACGGCGATGTCGCCATCGGCGATAAGCACGGTGTTCGGCTGGTTGAGGATGGTGACGTCGATATTGTCTTTTATGGTTCCCGCGAAGATGAATTCCGTTTGGGTGGGGAAGTATTCCCGCTTGCGCTCGTTCGCCTTCTCCAGCGCGGCCGCCAGGTGCTGCCCGGCGTATTCCCAGTAGTCGTCGCTGGTTTGGGAAGCCAGGGAGGGAATGGTGGCAAAGCTGTTCTGCTTCAGGACGAAATAGCTCAGGCCGCGCTTGTACAGGTCGCCTCGCAAACCGGTGCCCGTCCGCTGCGGCATGATGATGTAGTCGGTGACTTCGTCGGGATCGACGGGGCTGAGGTTGACCGTCACGCTCGCCTTTTGCGCGGCGCGGTTGGTGATCGTGGCGCCATGGTCCCGGGCGTTGCCAGGCAATTGATTGAACGTGATGTCATTGCCGTTGATATCCAGGACGCCGCCGCGCGCGCCCCATTGGATGCGGTCCGGGTTGACCTGCCTGGCGTCGCCCAGCACGACTTCGGCCCGCCCGCTGGCAAGGGTGATGGCGTCGAATGCCTGGACGCGGCCGTCGGCATCCGGCTGTTGGGCCAGGATCACCTTGCCGTCGCCTACGCGCAGGCCGCCGGGGTTGAAGCCCGTGCCGCCGATGGTCAGGGTGCCAGCGCCTATCTTGTGCAGGTCGTCGCCGGATACGCCATTGATGTTCCACTGCACGTTGACGTCATTCTTCACGTCGATGCCGCCGCCTATCCAGGTCTGGTTCGTGTCGGGGGAAACGACGTAGTCGTTATGGAAGGTCAGCGCGCCCGCGCCCTGGTCAACGGCGTTTTTCAGCCGGATGTGGCCGCTACCGGTGCCGTCCGCCGTGCGAAAGGCGATGTTCTTTCCCGCATCCAGGCCAGGGAAGTCGAGCGCGCTGTTGCCGAGCGCAAAGGAGGCCGACTTTTTATAGCCGTGCATGGCGTAAGGGGCGCCAGTGGCCTGTTTCAGCGTGCCCGTGCCCTGCGCGCTGTCGAATGTCCAAGCCAAAACCCCGTCGCCCGCGGTGTGGATGACGTCCGGGTCGTTATCTTTGTTCATGACGCCGGCGATAAAGTCATCCGGCAGGTGCGACCAGTAAACGTAGCTACCTTGCTCGGACATGGCAAGATCCGCCGCCGTGCCGGCAAGCACCCATTGTTTTTTACGGGCATCCCAGGCGAACAAGGGGGACCCGCTGTCGCCTTGTTCCACGAATGAAGGCAGCAGACCCTTGTCTCCCTCGGCGATGACAAAGGTCTCATTCGACCATGTCGGCGTCACAATGCCACCGGTCGCCCATTTATACGCAAAGCCGAGATAGTATTCGCCGTCCTTGATGTGGTGGGCGGGGTCGGGATCGACATGTCCCATATTCACGCCTTTGTCCGGATCGGGGCCGACGAACTGAATACCCATGCCGACGCGGTAGAACAGTGGAAATTGCTGACGCTCCGCCTCTGTCCAGCGATCCTTGTCGTTTACGTCAAGCGCCGAGACCGCCGCTCGCGCGACCACGGATCTGGCGATGGGCGCCACATCGGTTACCAGTTTGTTTGTGCGGGTGATATCAAAATCCCATTCCTGGGTGTAATCGCGCACCGTATGATAATTGGGATGCAGGTCTCTCCTGACCTGGGTGTAGACCGTGCCGCCAAAGCGGGTTTCGTCGTGGTAGACGTTGTGCGCCACGCCAGCGGCATATTGGGGCGCGATCAGGGTTTCAATGGCCCGATCGTCGCTGACGCTGGAAAAATCGATGAACGGAATGGTGTCGCTCAAGCGGCCGCGCAGTTGGCCGGACTTGTCGTAGATGGGCAGGCCCAGAGCGCCGGGCTGGAAGGCCCCCTTGTTCTCGCTGAAATCGCGGTAGGTTTGGTAGGGAATGTCGATGCTGACGTAGCTGGCGCTGGCCGTGCCGCCAAACAGGGCTGCGGCCAGCAGCGGCAAGGCGGTCGCGAGCGTGCCGAGCGGGCCTTTCCGCCGCGCGCGGCGGGGTGCGCCGGTGGTCGAGCCCCGCCTGCGCGCGCCGCATACCTCGGATACCGCGACCAGCTGGTTTTGATGGTTGTACTTGAGCGAGTAGATCTTGTTCATGGTGGGGGACGTGCACCCAGGGGCAAGGAGGAGCCGCCGTCGCGGGTGTTCGACGTCGTTTCATAGGGCGGGGACGATGCCCGCCGCGCCGCCGCGCTTTCGGGGGGCGCGGCGAGCGGCGGCGGAAAGATCTCCTGGGCGGGATCTTCCGTCGTCTACGATGGAATGGGATTGGACTTGAGTTTGGCGGGGCCGGAGCCGCCAGTGTCGATAAATCGGACGGCTTCAGCGTGGCGGGATGTTCGCCATCGACGGCATTGCGCCGCTACGGGGGCGCGAGGGTCGGCCCGCCGCCAGCGGCGCCATCCTGTTGGTGTGGCGGGCCCGGCCCGCGCGGCCTACGCGGCCGCGCGCAGGCGGAAGCGGCGCACCACCTGCGCCAGCCGCTCCATGCCCGGGCCGATATGCTCGGCGCGGATCGAGGTGAAGCCGACCCGCAGGAAGTTGCGCGGCGCGCGGGCGGCTTCCATGAAGAACACCTGGCCCGGCTCCACCACCACGCCCTCGGCCAGCGCGGCCTGCGCCAGCTCGGTGGCGTCCAGCCATTCGGGACCCTTGAGCCAGCATGAGGACGAACCGGTGATGGGCACGGCGGTGAAGTCGGGCAGCCAGCGCGCCAGCGCGTCCGCCAGTTCGCCGCCGCGCTTCTGGTAGGCCTGCGACTGGCGCCGCAGCAGCGAATGGTGGTGGCCCAGGGAAATGAACAGCGAGAACGCGCGCTGGATGTAGGCGGACGGATGGCGCAGCATCAGGCGGCGCAGCGCCCGCAGTTCGGCGGTGAGTTCGCGCGGCGCGACGATGTAGCCGATGCGCAGCCCCGGCGCGAATGACTTGGCCAGGCTGCCGACATAGATCACGCGGCCGTCGCGGTCCAGGCTCTTGAGCGCCGGGATGGCGCCATCGCCCCAGCGGCTTTCGCTTTCGAAGTCGTCTTCGATGATCAGGCTGTCGGCCTGGCGCGCCAGTGTCAGCAGGGCCTCGCGCCGCGCCGGCGACAGCGTCACGGTGGTCGGACACTGGTGGCCGGGCGTGACGAACACGTAGTCGCAGCCGAGCAGGTGGGTGCCGGTGCGCAGGCCCTGGTCGTCCACCGGCAGCGGCAGCAGGTGGCGGGTATGGCTGGCGAAGATGTTGCGCGCATCCGGATAGCCGGGGTCTTCCATGCCGACCACGGTGTCCTCGTTGACCAGCAGGTCGGCCAGCAGGTAGAGCGCATGCTGCGCGCCGACGGTGATGACGATTTCCTCGGCGTCGGCCCACACGCCGCGGCGCGGCAGCACCTGGGTGCGGATCTGCTCGATCAGCGCGGGGTCGTCATGGGTGATGAGGTCGGGCGCCCAGCTGCGGATATCCAGCACCGACAAGGCCTTGATGCAGCATTCGCGCCAGTCGGCGGTGGGGAACAGGTCCTGGTCGAACTGGCCGTAGACGAAGGGATAGGGTTGCTTCTGCCAGTCGCGCGGCTTGACGATGTTGCGCTGGCGCGTGGGGCGAAAACGCAGCCGCTCGTCCCAGCGCACCGGGTCGGCCGGCGGCGCCGCGTCCGTGTCGGCCGCCGGCGGCGCGGAGCGGCCCTCCAGCACCCCGTCGTGGACGAAATGGCCGCTGCGCTCGCGCGATTCCAAATAGCCCTCGCTGACCAACTGCTGGTAGGCGAACACCACGGTGTTGCGGGCGATGCGCAACTGGTCGGCCAGATAGCGGCTGGACGGCACCGGCGCGCCCGGCGGCAGGTGGCCACTGAGAATCGCCGACACCAGCATCTGGCGCACGCGGCCCTGCAGGCTGAGATTGGGGGCGCTTTCCCGTTCGAACAGGCGTTCCCACAACACAGGCTTGAGCATCGAGGCCTGGCTGGACATGGCGGCTCCTTGTAGTGGCGGCGCGTCCCGGCCAGGCCGGCGCGCAGGAGCGGCCGGCACCGGGGACGCGATCCCAGGATAGAGGAGCCAGGTGGAGAAAAGGAATGCGGGATTGCCCTGCCGATGCGCCTGGCGCGGACGCATCGGCCCGAAAATGGAACGGCGGGCGTCCTAGATGCGTCCCTTCCACGGAATCGCGAATTTCTCCAGATACCGCACCAGCAGATCGAAGGCGAAGGCGAACACGCCGATCACGATGATGCCCATGATGACCGTGTCGCTGGCCAGGAACTGCGCCGCGTTCAGCACCATGAAGCCCAGTCCGCGGTCGGCCGCCACCATCTCGGCGGCCACCAGCGTGGTCCAGCCGACGCCGATGCCGATGCGCATGCCGGTGAAGATCTCCGGCATGGCGGCTTTCAGGATCACGTGCCAGACGATCTGCATGCGCGTGCCGCCCATGGCGTAGGCGGCGTGGATCTGCTCGATCGACACCGAGCGCACGCCGGCGCGCGCGGCGATGGCCATGGGCGCGAAGATGGCCAGGTAGATCAGCAGGATCTTGGGAAACTCGCCGATGCCGAACCAGATGATGATGAGCGGCAGGTAGGCCAGCGGCGGCAGCGGGCGGTAGAACTCGATCGGCGGATCGAAGATGCCGCGCGCGTAGCGGTTCACGCCCATCAGGATGCCGACCGGGATGGCGGTGGCGCAGGCCAGGAAGAAGGCCGAGAACACCCGCGTCAGGCTGGCCATGGCGTGCTCGGCCAGAGTCGAGTTGGCCACGCCTTCGGTCATGGCGGATACGAACTTGCCGTAGACCGCCTGCGGCGACGGCAGGAACAGCGGCTTGACCCAGCCGGCGTTGGTGGCCAGGAACCACAGCGCCAGCAGCGCGATGCTGGTGAGCAGGCTGATGTGGCCGCTGTAGCCGGCGCCCGGCGCGCCGTAGACCTTGCCGGGCGCGGCCGGCCGGCGGCGGCCCAGGCCGCTAGGCATGGACGGCCTGCGCGTCGGATGCGGCGAGTTCATCGCCGTAGATGATGCCGAGGACTTGCTCGCGCATGGCGATGAAGTCGGGACTCGATTTGATGCCGCGGCCATCGCGCGTCTCCAGGTAGCGCCGGTTGAAGTCCGGCTGGAAGGTGTGGGTGATGCGTCCCGGGCGCGGCGACATGACGATCAGCCGCGAGCCCAGGAACAGCGCCTCTTCCACGCTATGGGTGATGAAGAAGAACATCTTGCCGGTCTGGCGCCAGATATCCAGCAGCAGCTCCTGGATGGTCTCGCGCGTGAGCGCATCGAGCGCCGCCATCGGCTCGTCCATCAGCAGCATGGCCGGATCGCAGGTCAGGGCGCGGGCGATGCCCACGCGCTGCTGCATGCCGCCGGAAAGCTGGTAGATCATGTGGCGGTGGAAGTCCTTCAGGCCCACTAGTTCCAGGTTGCGGCGGGCGCGGGCGCGGCGCGTCTCCTTGTCCACGCCCTGCAGCTTGAGACCGAATTCGGTGTTCTCCAGTACGTTCAGCCAGGGCAGCAGGGCGTGCTTCTGGAACACCACGCCGCGGTCGGCGCCGGGGCCGGTGATGGGCCGGCCGCCCAGCGTGATGTCGCCCTCGGTGGGCGACAGGAAGCCGGCCAGCAGGCTCAGCAGCGTGGTCTTGCCGCAGCCCGAGGCGCCCAGGGCGACGACGAATTCGCCGGGTTCGATGGTCAGGTTGACGTCCTGCAGCGCGACCACCGGCCCGCTGTCGTGCAGCCCGGGGTAGGTGACGCTGACGTGGTCCGCGCGCAGGGCCTGCGCGGCGGGCGTGGCGGGTGAGGTCATGCGAGGTCCCCTTGCATGGTGCGTCGCCCGCGGCCAGGCGGGCGACGGGGCCGGGCGCGGCTTGCGGCGCGCCCGGCGTCTGGCCGCGGCTATTTGGCGGCCGCTTTGGCGTACTGGTCGGTGACGTGGGCGCTGTAGTCGTCCAGCGCCTTGTCGATCTGCTTCTGGTCTTTCAGGAATTTAGCGCTGGCGGCGAACGCGCGCGCCGCGCCCGACTCCTTGCCGCCGCCCAGCCATTCGGAAGAGGCCTGCTCCTGGGCGGTGGGAAAGGTCAGCAGCTTGAGCGCGGCGGCGACGTCATCGGGCTTGCCGCCGATCAGCTTGACGATACGCTTGACCTGGGCCGAGTCGGCGGTCCAGGCGGCCGGGTTGGCGCGGTAGGCGGCATACGACTTGGCCAGTACGGCGGTGAAGGCGGCCATGAACTTGGGATTCTTGGCCGCCCAGGCGCGGTCGACCACCAGGCCGTCGAAGGTCGGCACGCTGGCGCGGCCGATGGCTTCGGAATCGGCGATGACCTTGCCGGTTTTCTCGATCTCGGTCAACGCAGGCGGCCAGACGTAGGCGGCGTCGATGTCGCCGCGCTGCCAGGCGGCCACGATCTGCGGCGGTTGCATGTTCAGGATGCGTACCTCGCGCGGATTGATCTTCCAGACCTGCTCCAACCCCACCAGCAGGTGAAAGTGCGAGGTCGACACGAACGGCGTGGCCACGCGCTTGCCTTTCAGGTCGGCGGTGCTGTTGATGCCCGAGCCATTGCGCGCCACCAGCGCTTCGGACTTGCCGATGTTGTCCAGGACCCAGAACAATTGCAGGTCGACGCCGCGGGTGGCGGCCGAGGTGATGCCGGTGGAGCCGAGCACGCCGACCGGCACGTTGCCCGAGGCCAGCGCGGTGGAAATGTCGCCGCCGGAGGTGAACTGGCGCCAGTCGACCTGGTAACCGGCGTCTTTCAGGGCGGCATCGAAGCTGCCGTCGGCGATGGCGGAGAGGAAGGGCCCGACGATGAGCTGGTAGCCCACGGTCAGGCGGGTCTCGGCATGGACGGGCGCGGCCAGCACGGTGGCGGCCAGGCCGGCCAGGATGCCGCGGCGGATGAGGCGGTATAAGGCGTTCATGGTGATCTCCCGTAGAGAATGGGCCGCGCCCCGACGCGACCGGCTTGTGCCGGTGCGGCCTGTGGTGCCAGTTTGCCCGGATCGGGCCACAGCGCTAGGGCCAGATGCCGTATTCGGTAGGAGCCACAGGGCGCAGCGCCCAGGGGCTGTCCCGCGCGGCCACGCCTGGCGGGGGATGGCCATTCCTGGCGCGGGACGCCGATGCAGCGGCGTGCGCTAGAGCCTGAAATGGCGCCGCAGGGTGTGTTCCAGCAGATCGGCGGCCGGGTCGGCCGGCGATGCGGCGGCGCGCAATAGAACGATTTCATGCGCCGCGATGGCCGGCAGTCCATCGAGCACGCGCATCGCGCCGGTGATCCGCGAGCGATCGATCAGGCTCACGGCCAGGCCGGACTCGACGCACGCCGCCACCGCCTGGCTCGACGGACTGCTCAGGACCACCCGCCAGGCCTGGCCGGCGCGGTCCAAGGCGGTCGTCATTGCCTCCCGGTAAGGGCAATGCGCCGCATGCAGCGCCAAGGGCAGGGGATCGGGCAACGGCGTTCCCAGCCCGGCGCCGCCTGCCCATACCGGCGTGGTCAGGGTCAGCGCCCGCCCGTCCGGCCGCTTGGCCATCGCCTGCGCCGCCAGCGCCAGATGCAGGCGACCGCGCTCGACCTGATCACGCAAGGCCAGGCTGGGCGCCGTCGTCACTTCCAGCACGACGCCCGGCCATTGCGCCGCGAACAGCGGCAGGATGTCGCGGATGACGTGGGCAGCGTACTCGTCGGGCAGGCCCAGCTTGATGCGCCCGGCCAGCGCCGTCCCCTGGATGCCGCCCAGTACCCGGTCGTGGACGCGCAGCAGCTCGGCCGTGCTGCCCAGCACGCGCTGGCCCAATGGCGTCAGCGTCACCGATTGGTTGTCGCGCTCGAGCAGCCGGCCACCGGCCAGGGCTTCCAGCCGCTGGATGTGCATGCTGACGGCCGCCGGGCTGCGGTGGACCTGTTCCGCGGCGGCGCGGAATTGGCCCAGCCGGGCCACGGCATGGAAGGTGCGCAGCAGGTCGATATCCAGGGATGGGTTCATGGTTTCGATTTTGTGAACAAGATGGCAAATATATTTTGATTTATTTGATTATGGCCAGGCGTTAAGGTCAAGGCCATGAAGACGCCGACCATGATCCATCCCGCCCCGTCCTGCCGCGCGACCGGCAACGCCACATCTGAGCCCTCCGTCGTCCGGCGCGCGTCGGTGGCTGCCGTGCCACTGCTGGCGCTGGAGGCCGCGCTGGTCGTGACCTGGAGTTCGGGGTTCGTCGGGACGCGCTTTTCCATCGATCACGCCCCGGTCTTCTTGGTGGTGTTCTGGCGTTGCGTGGTGGTGACGCTGGCGTTGCTGCCCTGGGTGGCTGGGCAGTTGCGGCGCGCGCCGCTGGCGGTGTTGTTGCGTCATGCCGGCATCGGCCTGCTGGCGATGGCCGGCTACCTGGCGGGCGTGTCCAAGGGCATTGAGTACGGCGTGCCCGCGGGCCTGGCGGCGCTGATCGCCGACCTGTTGCCGATCGGCACCGCGCTGCTGGGCGCGGGACTGCTTGGCCAGCGCCTGGACAAGCGCGTCTGGCTGGGATTGATGCTGGGATTACTCGGCGTGATCCTGGTGACGCAGGATGCCCTGGCCTGGGGCGAGACACCCCTGTGGAGCTACGGTCTGCCGCTGCTGGGCATGCTGTCGCTGGCGCTGGCGACCTTGTGGCAGAAGCGGGCCGATTCACCCGCTGCCCTGGGCTTGCTGGCCAATCTGTGGCTGCAGTGCGCCATTTCGGCCTTGGCCTTCGCCGCGCTGGCGGGCAGGGAAGGCAGCTTGCTGCCGGTTCCCAGCCCGGGGTTCGCGCTGAGCGTGCTGTGGACGGCGGTGCTGTCCACGCTGGGCGGCTATGGCCTGTATTGGATCTGCCTGCGACGCTCGTCGCCGACCCGTGTCGCCAGCGTGCTGTACCTGAGTCCCGCGGTCACCCTGTTGTGGGCCTGGGCCATGTTCGATGAGCCGTTGTCCTGGTTGATGCTGCTGGGCACGGGGGTGTCGGGTTGCGGCATCTGGATGGTCGTGCGCGGCGAACGGCGCTAGCGCTCCCTTCGCGCCATCGAGGGCGGCGCAAACCGCCCTTGCCTGGGGGATGCGGGGCGCGCTTCAGCGGATCAGGCTGAGGAATTCCGCGCGGGTCGAGGGATTCTCGTGGAATTCGCCCAGCATCACCGACGTGACCATGGACGAATTCTGCTTTTCGACGCCGCGCATCATCATGCACATGTACTGCGCCTCGATCACCACGGCCACGCCGGCCGCGCCGGTGACCGATTGCACCGCCTCGGCCACCTGGCGGCTGAGGTTTTCCTGGATCTGCAGGCGGCGGGCGTACATCTCGACGATGCGCGCCACCTTGGACAGGCCCAGCACTTTGCCATTGGGCAGGTAGGCCACGTGCGCCTTGCCGATGAAAGGCAGCATGTGGTGCTCACAGAGCGAATACAGCTCGATGTTCTTGACCAGCACAATCTCGCGCGTGTCGGACGTGAACAGCGCGCCGTTGACGATTTCGTCCAGGTTCTGGTGGTAGCCGCGGCACAGGTGGCGCATGGCCTTGGCCGCGCGCGCCGGCGTGTCGGCCAGGCCTTCGCGGGACGGATCTTCCCCCAGGGCTTCGAGAATGGCGGTGTAGTGATTTTCCAATGACATGGGAACTCCTGGGGGCTGCGCGCCGGCAACGGCGATGAACACGCAAGTCTACCCCAGCGCCGGGCCGTTCCGCAGCCGCGGTTGCCCGGCCAGCGTCCGGCCGCCAGCGGGGGCAGCCGGCGCCGGGTCAGACGCCGCGATTCTCGACCGCGTACTTGATCAGTTCGGCCTGGCCGTCGATGCCCAGCTTGCGCTTGATGTTCAGCCGGTGAGTTTCGACGGTGCGCACCGACAGGCCCAGCGCCTGGGCGATCTGCTTGTTGGCGTGGCCGCTGGCGATGTGGCGCAGCACGTCGCGCTCGCGCTGCGTCAGCAGGGTGGCGGGGGCGCTGGCCTGCGACAGGCGCAGCGACACGGCGGCGCTGAAGTAATTGCGGCCGGTCATGACGGTATCGATGGCGGCCAGGATCTCCTGGGCCGGCTCGTCCTTGAGCAGGTAGCCGCGCGCGCCGGCGCGCACCGCCTGCAGCATGTATTCGGGGTTGTCGTGCATCGACAGCACCAGCACCGCGATCTGTGGATAGCGCTCGTGCAATTGCGCGGTCAGTTCCAGGCCGCCCACGCCCGGCATGTTCAGGTCCATCAGCACCAGCTGCGGCAGGGCGCCGCCCTGCGGGTCCTCGGCGACGCAGGCCTGCAGGAAGGCGAGGGCGGCGGCGGCGTTGCCGGCCTCGCCCACCACCTGCAGGTGCGGCACGGTTTCCAGGCGCAGGCGCAGGCCGTCGCGCACCAGCGGGTGGTCGTCGATCAGCAGCAATCGGATGGGGGAGCCAGGGTCGGTCATACGGAGGGGGAAGCGTCGGAAGAGGGGGCTGGCGGCAAGGGCAGCCAGGCCTGCAGGGTGGTGCCCTGGTTGGAGGTGTGGAAGCTGAGGCTGCCGGACAGCGCCGTCATGC
Source organism: Achromobacter pulmonis (assembly GCF_902859765.1). Taxonomy (GTDB): domain Bacteria; phylum Pseudomonadota; class Gammaproteobacteria; order Burkholderiales; family Burkholderiaceae_B; genus Achromobacter; species Achromobacter pulmonis. The sequence continues at coordinate 249,774 of NZ_CADIJV010000004.1, read as the reverse complement.
GTTCGCGCATGTTGCGCAGGCCGATGCCGCCGCGCGGGTCCTGCTGCACCGCGGCGTAGTCGAAGCCGCGGCCGTCGTCGTGAATGGTCAGGCGCAGTTCGCGCTCGGCGTAGGTCAGCGTCAGGTCGGCGTGGCGGGCGCCGGCGTGGCGCACCACGTTGGTGAGCGCCTCCTGGGTGACGCGGAACAGGGCGGTGGCGTAGGCCTCGGGCAGTTTCACCGGCCGGCCCTGGGTGGACAGGCGCACGGCCAGCGGCGCGGCGCCGTGCTGGCTGGCGCTGGCGAATTCGCGGCCCAGGTGTTCCAGCGCGGCCGGCAGGCCCAGGTCGTCCAGCAGCGCGGGGCGCAGGTTGTGCGAGATGCGGCGTACCTCGCCCACGGCGCTATTGAGGCGGTCGAGCGCGCCGCCCAACGGGGTGTCGATGTGCGCCAGCGCGCGCGGCTCGGCCCCCAGGGCCTGGCGCAGGCGGTCGCGGGCGGCTTCGAGAGCCAGCTTGCCCGACACCAGCACCTGGCTGATGCCGTCGTGCAGCTCGCGCGACAGGCGCGCGCGTTCGTCTTCCTGCGAGCGCACCAGTTGCTGGGCCATCAGCCGCAGCTTGGCGTCGGATTGGCGATGGTCGCTGATATTGAGCGCCAGCCCGCAGGCCGCCACGCCCAGGATCGAGACCGCCGCGATACCGGCGACCCAGGCGAACATGTTGCGGATGTTGGCCTGGGCGGCGGCGTCGATGTGCGCCAGCGCCTGCTCGACGTCGTCCAGGTAGATGCCGGTGCCGAGCATCCAGCCCCAGCGTTCCAGCACCACCACGTAGCCGAGCTTTTCGACGGTCTGGTGGGTCGAGGGCTTTTCCCAGAGATAGTGAACCGCCTGGCCCTGGCTGCCGCCGTGGCGGGCGGCGGCCAGCAGGTTCTGGATCACCGGCTGTCCCCGGGTGTCGCGCAGGTTCCAGAGCTCCTGGCCGACCAGTTCGGGCTGGCGCGGATGCATCAGATTCTTGCCGCGCAGGTCGTAGACGAAGAAATAGCCGTCGTGGCCGAATTCCATCTGCGCCAGCAGCGCCAGCGCGCGCTCGCGCGCGGCGTCGCCATCGCTGGCGTCCTGCAGCGGGGCGATGGCGCTGTAGGCCAGGCTGACGTAGTGGCGCAGTTCGCTTTCCTTGCTGCCGAGCCAGGCGTTTTCCACTACTTCTTTCTCGCGCTGGGCCAATTGCAGGCCCTGCACGTACACCGCCACGGCGATGGCCGCCAGCGCCACCAGCAGGGGGACGGCGGCCAGCAAGAGGATTTTGAGGCGCAGCTTCATCAGGGGATTTGTATCAGCGCGAGGCGCGCGTGTTGCGATGCATCAAGGAAGAAAGGCCGCCGCCCTGCAAGCGGGCGCGCGATCGATTTTACGATCCCGGCCTTGAATATGCTGCGGCGCATTCCGTAGTACCACGTAGGGGACTTGCGTAGTTCCGCGCTTGTTGCGCCTGGGGCAAACCGAAATACTAACGCCCGCGTCGACCGGACGCCGTGCGGACGCCTGCGTCCGCCACCCTACAACAATGAGTCTGCCTACCCGCGGGACGAAAAAAACGTTTCACGCCAAAAGCAGGGCGGGAGGCTAGAGGAGCACTTATGCAAACCAGCAGTAAGGGACTGGGTCAGCACCTGGTCTGGCTGGCGGTTGCGGTATTGGGCGCGTTCGCGCTCGGCACCGTGGCGCTGGCCAGAGGGGAGACCGTCAACGCGCTATGGGTGGTGATCGCCGCCGTCTGCGTGTACTTGATCGCATACCGGTATTACAGCCGCTTCATCGCCAACAAGGTGTTCCGCCTTGACCCGACGCGCATGACGCCGGCCTGGAAGTACAACGACGGCCTGGACTACGTGCCGACCAACAAGCACGTGCTGTTCGGCCACCACTTCGCCGCCATCGCCGGCGCCGGCCCGCTGGTCGGCCCCGTGCTGGCCGCGCAGATGGGCTACCTGCCCGGCATGCTGTGGATCCTGGCCGGCGTGGTGTTTGCCGGCGCGGTGCAGGACTTCACCATCCTGTTCATCTCGACGCGCCGCGACGGCCGTTCGCTGGGCGACCTGGTCAAGTCCGAGCTGGGCAAGATCCCGGGCGTGATCGCGCTGTTCGGCGCCTTCATGATCATGGTCATCATCCTGGCGGTGCTGGCGCTGATCGTGGTCAAGGCCCTGACGCACTCGCCGTGGGGCACGTTCACGGTGGCCGTGACCATTCCCATCGCGCTCTTCATGGGCGTATACCTGCGCTACATCCGCCCGGGCAAGATCGGCGAAGTGTCGGTCATCGGCTTCGTCGGCCTGATGGCCGCCATCGTGTTCGGCCAGGACGTGGCTGCGCATCCGGTCATCGGCCCGATGTTCGACTTCGACGGCAAGGGCCTGACCTGGATCCTGATCATCTACGGCTTCATCGCCTCGGTGCTGCCGGTGTGGCTGCTGCTGGCGCCGCGCGACTATCTGTCGACCTTCCTGAAGATCGGCACCATCGTCGGCCTGGCCATCGGCATCGTGGTGGTCGCGCCCGAGCTGAAAATGCCGGCGCTGACCCAATTCGTGGACGGCACCGGCCCGGTGTGGTCGGGCAACCTGTTCCCGTTCCTGTTCATCACCATCGCCTGCGGCGCGGTGTCGGGCTTCCATGCCCTGATCTCGTCGGGCACCACGCCCAAGCTGATCGAGAACGAAACCCAGGCCCGCTACATCGGTTACGGCGGCATGCTGATGGAATCGTTCGTCGCCATCATGGCGCTGGTGGCCGCTTGCGTGATCGAGCCGGGCATCTATTACGCCATGAACAGCCCGGCGGCCGTCATCGGCACCACGCCTGACCAGGTGGCCCAGGTGGTGTCCAGCTGGGGCTTCGTGGTGACGCCGGCCGACCTGGTGCAGACCGCCAAGGACGTGGGCGAAAGCACCATCATCTCGCGCGCCGGCGGCGCGCCGACCCTGGCCGTGGGTATGGCGCACATCTTGCACCAGGCCATCGGCGGCCCCAGCATGATGGCGTTCTGGTACCACTTCGCCATCCTGTTCGAGGCGCTGTTCATCCTGACGGCGGTGGATGCCGGCACCCGCGCCGGCCGCTTCATGCTGCAGGACCTGCTGGGCACCTTCGCGCCGTCGCTCAAGCGCACCGAGTCGCTGCCGGCCAACCTGATCGCCACCGGCCTGTGCGTGGCGGCCTGGGGCTACTTCCTGTACCAGGGCGTGGTCGATCCGCTGGGCGGCATCAACACACTGTGGCCGCTGTTCGGCATCGCCAACCAGATGCTGGCCGCGATCGCGCTGACCCTGGGCACCGTGGTGCTGTTCAAGATGAAGCGCGATCGCTACGCCTGGGTCACCGTGCTGCCCACGCTGTGGCTGCTGGCGTGCACCCTGACCGCCGGCTGGCAGAAGCTGTTCCACGCCGACCCCAAGGTCAGCTTCCTGTCGCACGCGGCCAAGTACACCGCCGCGATCGCCGAAGGCAAGGTGCTGGCTCCGGCCAAGTCGCTGGCGGAAATGTCGCGCGTGGTGCTGAACGACTACATCAACGCCGGCCTGTGCGCGATCTTCATGTTCGTGGTGGTCAGCATCGTGGTGTTCGGCATCCGTTCGGTGCAGCGCGCCCGCGCCGAGAACCAGCCGAGCGCGCGCGAAACGCCCTACGAAACCCTGCCGGCCGCCGCGGCCGCCGGCGCGGACTGAGGCCGGGAGGCGCCGCCATGCTGTTTTCCAACATGACCTCGGCGGCCGGCGCCGCCGGCCGCTATCTCGGCCAGACGCTGCGGTTGATGGTCGGGGTGCCAGACTACGAGACCTACGTCGAGCACATGCGGCGCACCCATCCGGACCAGGAGCCGATGAGCTACGAGGCGTTCTTCCGCGAGCGCCAGGATGCCCGCTACGGCGGCAAGAAGCGCATCGGCTGCTGCTGACGGGGAAGGGCGAGGAATCAATCCGGCCGCGCGCTTTGCCATCGGGCAAGCCGCGCGGCCTGACCGGCGCCGCGCCGTCACGGACCGGCCACGCCAGGCCTGGCCCGACATGATCGTTTGATTAATTCATTTGATTGAATTAATCTGCGCGCTCCTCTATTGCTCTGAAGGAGCACCGCTCATGACCCTGCCCCCCGCCCCTCTGTCGCTGGCGGAACGCGACCGGCGCTGGACCCTGGCCCGCGCCATCATGCGGGCCGAGGGCCTGGATGCCCTGGTGGTCTATGGCGACCGCGAAGCGGCCGCGCCCGCCGGCTTTTCACCCGATTGCTATTTCAGTAACGACCGTCCCGGATCGCTGGTCGTGTTCATCGGCGACGAGCCCCCGCGGGTCTACACCTTTGCCTCGCTGATGATCGCCGACCACATCCAGGCGGCGTTGCGCGGCGATCTCCAATGGATCGCGCCGGAACAGCTCTATGTCGGCAAGACCGGCCGGGATGTCGGCGGCTGGCTGGCCGAACGCGGGCTGGATGGCCGGCGCGTCGGTGTGATCGGCCTGGAGCCCTATCCGCCGTTCTATTTCGATGGCGCGCTGCCGGCCCGCACCCTGCAAGGCATGGCGCAGGCGCTGCCCAAGGCCGAATTCGTCCCCGTCTACAAGGCGTTCTTCCGCCTGGCCTCGGTCAAGAGCGAAGAGGAGCTGGGCCTGATCCGCCGCGCCGCTGATATCGGCGAGGCCATGAGCGAGGCCCTGCGCGCCACGGCCAGGCCGGGCGTCAGCGAAGCCGACCTGGTGGCCGCCGTCACCGCCACCTGCTTCGCGCTTGGCGGCTACACCGCCGAAGTGCTGCTGGGCACCGGGCCGGAGTATGTCGGCTGGGGGCCGCCCGCCTGGCAATACCGTTCGCAGCAGCCCCGAGTGCTGCGCGAGGGCGACATCGTGCTGTCGGAACTGTTCGCGCTGTATGGCCTGATGGAAACCCAGCACCAGGCCGCCGTTGCCATCGGCGAAGTCCATCCGGACTTCGAGCGCGCCGCCGCAGTGGCCCGCGCCGGCTACGACGCCGGGCTGGCGGCGCTGCGCGCCGGCAATACCTTCGGCGATCTGGTCGACGCCATGGAAGCGCCCCTGCTGGCCGCCGGCGGCTGGCATGTGCACCCCCTGGTCCACAGCATCAACCCGTACGGGCCGGTGGGTTTCGGCAGCGCGCCAGGCATAGAATTGCTGCCGGAGGCGGTCCGCTATCCGCAACTGCGGCCCTTGCCCACCGTGGGGCGGGACCTGCCCCTGCAAGCCGGCATGTGCTTCGCATTCGAGCCCAATTGCGGTTTCGGCCGCCATTTGGCGAATATCGGCGGCACCGTGATCGTGGGCGAAACAGGCGGCATCGCGCTGAACGAAAACTCGACCCGGCTGATGCGCGCGGACGGCTAGTGTGCCGGCGCCAGCCCTGCTATCCTGGCGCGCGGCCGGGCACTGCCCCGGCCGCGCCGACGATACAGGAAGCAAGACCTCCCATGCAGACAACGTCCACTGAATCCCCCGCTGCCGAACGCGGCCTGGACACGCGCGAGCGGCTGCTGCGCGCCGGATTGGCGCTGTTCAGCCAGCTCGGCCTGGACGGCGTGCGCACACGCCAGCTGGCCGACGCCGCCGGCGTCAACCAATCCGCCATTCCCTACCACTTCGGTGGCAAGGAAGGGGTCTACGCCGCCGTGCTGGAACAGACGGCGCACGACATCGCCGCGCGCCTGGCCTGGCCCGAAACGCCGCCGGCCACGCCCAGGGAGGCCGCCACGCAATTGCGGGCGCTCATGCGGGACTTCGCCACGGCCTTGCTGGATTCCGACGCGTCCGCCGCCCGCAGCCTGCTGCTGGCGCGCGAACAACTGCAACCCACGCCCCGATTCGAAGCCATCCATGCCGCCCTGTTCATGCCGCTGCACGAAGCGGTCACCTGCCGGGTCGCGGCCCTGCGGCGCGAACCGCCCGGCGGGCGCGACAGCATCCTGCGCGCGCATGCAATCCTGGGGCAGGCCATCGTTTTTGCGGTGGCGCGCGAAGCCCTGCTGCGGCGCCTGGACACCAGGCGCCTGACGCCGGACACGGTCGCGGAGATCGCCGAGATGGTGGGCGCAACCGCCCTGGCGGCGGCGCGCGACTAACGGGCCGACCGCGCGCGCTTGTCGGCGGCCAGCACCAGCGGCACGGCGCAGGCCGCGCACAGCGCCATCGCCAGGAAGCCGCCCGGCGCATGGCTGCGATACAGCGCGCCGCCGAGCTGGATGCTGCCGAACATGAACACACCGCCCGAGAGCAGCGCATACAGCGCGATCGCCGAGGTCTTGCAGGCCGCCGGCACGCGCCGGGCGATGTACCACATGATGGCGGCGTTGTTGCCCGCCAGCGTGAAGCACTGCAGCAGTTGCAGCGCGGCGATCCAGGCCGGGTCGGTGGTGGCCGCCAGGCCGGTCCAGCGCAGCGCCGTCATGGCGGCCGAAACCAGGATCAGCCATTGCGCGCCGACCCGCGCCAGCACTTTCGGCGCCAGGAAGAAGAACAGCACCTCGCTGGCCACGCCCACCGCCCACAGCATCGAGATCAGGGCCGGGGACAGGCCGCGATCGGTCCAGTAGAGCGTGGAGTACGAATACAGGAAGCCGTTGCTGGCCTGCACCAGCGAGGCGGCGCCGATGCACAGCAATAGCGGCCGGTCGCGCAGGATCTCGCGCATCGGCAGCCGCACGCGCGCGGCCGGGGCCTCGCCGGGCGCGGGACGGGCCGCCCGCGGCAGCAGGCGCACGCAGGCCAGGCAGGCCACGATGAGCAGCATCGACAGCCACATCACCCAGTCGGTGTCGAAGGTCTTGATCAGGTAGCCGCCGGCCACGGTCACCAGCGCGAAGCCAAGCGATCCGCAGGCGCGGATGAGGGTGTACGAGTGGCCCTGGCCGCGCCCGCTGGCGATCGCCATGCGATCGAGCAGCGGCAGCACCGCCGGGAACACCGCGTTCAGCAGCAGCGTGATGCCGAACAGCCAGGCCGGCGCCTGGCTGAAGGGATAGCACAGGAACAGCAGCAGCGAGGCGGCCAGTGCGGCGAAGATCAGGCCGTGCGCGCCGCCGCGCTGGTCGGCCACGTGCGCTACCACCGGCGTGGACAGGATCTTGGGCAGGAACGAGGTCGCCACGATCAGGCCGATCAGCGCCGGATCGAGGCCGCGGCCGGCGAACCACAAGGGAAGAAAGGGGATGCTGACGCCCTGCAAGCCGTAGTACAGGAAGTAGAACCCATGCAGGGCGATGGCGCCTTGCCGGGCGTCGGGGTTGCCGCGCATAACGATGTGACGGAAGGGGGGCGGTGGGAAAGCGCCGTAGCATACTCCTTCGGCCGGACCGCGCCGCGCGGCGGCCGTCACCAGGGCAGGGGCGCGGCTTCGCCGTTGGCGTGTTCGCCGTAGTAGATCGACGGCAGGAAGCGCGACAGGTAGGTGAACTCGGTATAGCAGTGGCGCAGCAGGTTCAGCCCCAGCACGTCGGGAACGTCCTGCTCCGGCTGCTCGCTCGACAGGCCCAGGTAGAAGCGGCTGCGCAGCACGCAGCCGAAAGGCGTGTCGCGCGCCAGGTGGATCATCTGGCCGTCCAGCGGGTCGCCGGCGGCATCGAGCCGGATGCGGTCGCCAAAGCCGATGCGGGCGTAGACGGCGGCGGACACGTCCTGGCTGCCCTGCGCCGCGCGCAGGCGGATGGCATCGAAGGCTTCGTCGGGGGCGTGGAATTTCAGCTTCGCGGCCACCGGCGGCAGGTCGGCCAGCGATTCCACCGCATGGATCGAAGCGCCGATATAGCTTTCGCCGCGGCGCCAGGCGCCGTCCCAGCCGCGATGCTCGACGTGGTCGCGCGGATGCCACCAGCGGATGTGCTGCGTGGTCTGGAAGAACTTGAACCACCAATCGACCATGCGGCCCTTGCAGCCGTGCAGGTCGGTGCGCGCGGCCACCACCAGGCCGCCGCCGGGCAGCCGCTTGATGCCGGTTTCCAGCGGCAGCGGCGCGGGGTCGAGCAGGCTGTCCATGTCGGCGGCGATGTGCGCCGCATCGGGATGAGGGGAGGTCAAGGCGTGGCTCCGGGAAAAGGGGGGAGAAGCGGATTCTACAATAAAGAAACGATGTCCGTTTCTAAAATATGGGCTGCGTGTAAGATCGCACCTCAACCACAGGAGCATTGCCCGACCATGGCATCGTCGCCCCCGCCGCGTCCGCGCGGCCGTCCCGCCCGGCCTGACGCCGAATTGCGCGCCGGAATCCTGGAGGCCGCCACCTGGCTGCTGTTGAACGAGGGTTATGCCGCCGCCACGCTGGAGGCGGTGGCCCGGCGCGCCGGTATGGCCAAGAAGACCGTCTACCGCTTCGCCGCCAACCGCGAAGACCTGGTGGCGCAGGTGGTGCGCGGCTGGACCGACAGCTTCGAGCCGGTGATGGCGCAGGAGGTCGGCAGCGCGGCCGAGGTGCTGCCGGCCCTGGCGCGGGTCTTGCAGGCGATCGCCGACCGCGCCCTGTCGGCCGAGGCCGTCGGCATGTTCCGGCTGCTGACCGCCGACTTTCCGGCGCGCGCGGCGCTGCTGGCGCTTTACCAGGAAAACGGCATCGAGCGCGGCACCGCGATGCTGGCCGCGTGGTTCGAGACCCTGGCCGCGCGCGGGTTGATTTACATCAAGCAACCGCGTCAGACCGCCGGCCTGCTGCTGGCCATGACCATCGCCGAACCGCTGCGGCAGATGGCGCTGGGCCTGGCCGCGCCGCTGCCGCAAAGCTCCATCGCCGATCGCATCCAGGCTTGCGTGGCGCTGTTCTCCGGGCAGGAAGCGGTCTTCGGGATACGGCCGCACTAGTGCCGCCATTCCTCCGGGGCGACGGCGGCGTTCAGCCTGGCGCCAGCCGCACGCGGCCATTGGCAAAGCGTGGAGACGGAATTACCCTGGGATCTCGCGGCGCGACCGATCGCGCCGCGTGCGTGTTTTCCGAATCATTTCCAGGAGCTGCGATTCATGGCCAAGAAACTGAATGCGAAGACCGTCAAGGTGGCAAAGACGCTGCGCAAGCGCCCATTGGCGACCCCCACCGACCTGGCTGCCGCCGCCACCCGCGATATCTCCGCGGTGTTGAACCAGGTGCTGGCCGACGTGTTCGCGCTGTACCTGAAGACCAAGAACTTTCATTGGCATGTCAGCGGGCCGCATTTTCGCGACTACCACCTGCTGCTGGATGAGCAGGGCGATCAGTTGTTCGCCATGACCGATCCCATCGCCGAGCGCATTCGCAAGATCGGCGGCACCACGATGCGTTCCATCGGCCATATTTCGCGCACCCAGCGCATCAGTGACAATGACGCCGACTACGTGCAGCCGCTGGACATGCTGGCCGAGCTGCGCGAAGACAACAAGACCCTGGCGGCGACGCTGCGCGAAGCCCATAACGTCACCGACGAACACCGCGACATCGCCAGCTCCAGCCTGATCGAGAACTGGATCGACGAGACCGAGCGGCGCACCTGGTTCCTGTTCGAGGCCAGCCGGCAGGGCGACGGCACCGGCCATTGAGCGGCGCCGGGCGCGCCGGCCGGGGCCTGGGCGGCGCCATGCGCCGTGGGCGGACGCGGCCTCAGCCGTCGCGTCCGAACCCGCCGCTGGCCCATTCCTGGGCGCGTTGCACGTTCAGCTTGTAGGTCGGCGCCACGTGGATGCGGGCCAGTTGTTCGCCCGCGTCATCGTAGGCGCTCAGCACGGCATAGGGCTCGTCATCGTCGGGCACGATATCCAGCTTGACGGTCAGGCGGCCGTCGGCGCCGTCGATCTTCACGCTCTTGTGCAGCGTGGCGTGCAATTGCTGTTCGTGGCGGCGCAGGACTTCGTTGGCCGTCTTGACCAGCGTGGAAAAGGCGGGCCCGTCCAGCGGCTTGGGGTTCTTCTTGTCGCGGCCCATGGTCCACGGGCCCACCAGGGCCGGTTCGGACTGTCCATCCAGCGTCATTTCGACGGCCCAGCCGTCGTCGTCTTCGTTCTTGATGATGCGGGCGGTCCAGCCATCGTCACGCCAGAGCGTGGCTTCCTTGCGGTGTCCGGCGGCGTCGGTGTCCGGCGTGTGGGTGTCATTCACTGCGGTGCTTTTCCTGGATGCGTTCGTCCGCGGCGGCATGGGCCGCGGACCTCTATGGCGGCGGTTGCCGCCAGTCCCCCGCACTGTAGCGCACTGCGGGCGAGGCTTCATGGCGCGCCCGCCGCCGGCGGGGCCGCGCGCGCCGCCTTGGCGCCCGCGGCCCCGCTGCGCAACTAGAAGCGCAGCGCCAGCTTGAGCTGGCCCGACTGCTGGCGGTTGCCGCCGCCGAACTGGGCGTCATAGGCCACGCCCACGGTGGTGTTGCGCGTGATCGCCATCTCGGCGCCGAGCCCGGCCACGGCGGCGTTTCGCGCGATCGGCACGCCCCGCACCGAGAACGTGCTGCCGCCGTCGAAGGCCAGTTCCTGGCTGGGCGTGACGTCGCCCATGGCGTGGCGCCAGCCGAGCGAGGCGGTCAGGCGGCCCGGCGCGCCGTGGGAGTCGAATTGCCACGAACCGCGCAGTCCCAGCGTGGTGCTGGTGACGTCGTCGGTGCGGCCCTTGCCGCGCAGGGCCGCGCTGCCGCCCGATTCCTCGAAGCCGTGCGTGCGCAGTTGGTTCCAGGCCACGCCGGCAAAGGGTTCGATGGCATAGGCCTCGCCCAGCGGCAGGTGGTAGCCGAGTTCGGAGAACACCTGCGTCGACGCCGCGTGATACGACGACTTGAGCTGCTGGTTCAGGCCGCCGGCGGCGACGTCGCGCCGGGTGTCGATGTTGTGCCAGGTGTACGCGGCGCCGGCCATGAAGCGCACGTGGCCGGGACCGGCCGCGATGTTGCGGCCGCCGAACAGGGTCGCGGTATAGCTGTCGACATCGCTGCGCGACGCAGCCTCGGCGATGCTGTTGTGGCTGCCGGTGTAGCCGAGCGCGCCGCCCAGGCGCCAGCCGCCGCCGACCGCGCCGTCGCCGCCGACGAAGAGGCCGCCGGCCGATTGCTTGATGCGGGAGGCGTTGCCGTCGCCGTCGAACGTGCTCCAGTTGCCGAACGCCTGCGCCCAGACCGGCGCGGCGCCGCTTTGCGGCAAGGCGTCGGCCGAGGGCGAGCCCAACTGGGCCGTGGGCTGGCCCGCGCGCAGGGGCGCGTCGAGGTTGCCGCGCAGATGTTCCAGCGGCAGCGCGCGCACGGTGTCGGCCTGGCCCTGCAGTACCGTGGCGGTGCTGGCGTGGGCTTCGCCGGCCAGCAACTTCAGGGCCGAGCGGGCCTGGTCGGCCGTCATGGCGAGCACCGCCGTGGTCACCTGGCGGGCGCCGCTGTCGCGGGCCGAGCCGCTGCCGCTGTCGAGCACCGGCGAGCCGCTGCCGCTGGCGGGCGGGTCTTCCTTGTCCAGCGCATCGCCCACGCTGCTCTCGTTGCCGCCGCTGCCGATGCTGCCGATCGGCACGTCGTTGCGCGTCAGGGTCATGAAGGCGTTGTTGGCGTCGTAGCTGAGCGTGGGCGTCAGGAAGGCATAGGCGCTGGAGGCGCCGGCGAAGTGGCCCTGAATGCCGCCGTCGGCCGTCAGGATGTTGTAGGTGGCGCGCGGCGCATAGTTGCCGGCCGGGCCCACGTGCGCCACGGTGCCGTCCAGGGTGGCGATACCGGTGACGTGGATGCGGTCGCTGGCGCTGCTGGCCGGATCGGCGTGCACGCGATAGACGGTGTCGGCGCCGAAGGCGAGGTTGCCGTTCACCGTCAGCGTGCCGATGGGCGAGCCGTCGTTGCCCGGCGAGATGACGGCGGTGGGGTAGAGGGTGGTGGCGCCGACCTGGCCCACGCCCGCCAGCACGACTTCGCGGCCGATGTCCAGGGGGCCGTTCAACTTGCCGTCGATTTCCAGGGCGCCGTCGGCGATCAGGATGGGGCCGCTCAGGCCGCTGCTGTCGGCGGTCAGGATCAACGAGCCGGGGCCGGTCTTGACGAAGCCCTGGGTGCCTTGCAACGGGTTGTGGATGGTGTCGACGAACTGGCCCGAGGCGTAAGTGCCGTCACCGACCACCAGGGCCGGCGGATTGCCGCCGCTGCCCACCAGCGTGATGGGCGCGCCTTGCAGGGTGTAGCGGTCGGTGGCGAACTGGATGCCCGAGACCCGCACCGCACCGGCGCCGCCATCGACCGTGACGGTGCCGGCCGCGCCCGTGAAAATGGCGTAGCCGCCATCGGGCAGGGCGCCACTGGCGTTGGCCGGGCTGTTCCAGTTGCCGCTGGCGGCGCTCCAGGTGCCGTCGCCGCCGCCGGCGCGCGTCGCCGAGGCGGCGCCATTGCCGTTCCACAGGTTGGTGGTGGCCGGGCCCAGGATCACGTTGATCTGTTTGTCGCCGGTCAGCGACTGGATCGTGGCCGCGGGCACCGAGTCGCCGCTGACCGTGCCCAGTGTCAAACCGTTGCCGCTCAGCGTGCCGCCGTACGACAGGATGCGGTAATAGCCCGCGTTCACTCCCAGCGTGTTGACCGATACGTTCAGCGTCGTGTTGTTCAGGGCGACGTTGCCGGCCACGGTGAGGTTGTCGCCGGTGCCCGGCTGGGTGATCGGCAGGCCGGCGTAGCCGGTCTCGAAGTCGAACACGGCGTTGTTCAGGGACAGGTCGCCCTTGACGACGATATTGCCGTTGGACACGCCGGTCGGCGTGCCGACAGGATAGCCGGGGGCGACGCGCGCGCCGGTCACGTCGAGATTGCCGTCGATGGTGCCGAAGCCCGAGACGGTGCCGTTCGCGGTCGCGTTGACATTGCCGCCGAGAGTGACGCCGGCGCCGCCGCCGTTGCCGCCCACCACCAGGGTGCCGCCGTTGACGTCAACGCCGCCGGGAAAGGCGGCCGAGCCGTCGATCACCTGCGTGTTGCCGGGGCCGACGGTCAGGTCGGCGGCCATGGCGGCGCCGCAGCAGGAGGTACTCAGTGCGACCGTGGCCGTCAGCCACGGGTTGGTGCGATAAATCAAGACTGGGGTCCTTTTTGTCTCGGCCCGCCATCCGGCTTCCATACGGCGCGAACGGCGCAGACCGTGCCGCCGTGCGTTGAAATACTTTGTATGGAATGGAGGGGGCGGTGGAAAAAGGACGCAATTTATACCCGCTTTTTTGCAAACAAAAAAATCATCGAAAAGATACCATCCAAATCGACGAATTTTGCCGGTATGGATACCAACCACATTGATTTCATTGGGGATTTGGATACCGGCCAGATTATCAAAATGGCGGGAATTGATACATTCGATATTATTTTCCAGGCGATTGAAAATACGGCTTTCCGATTTTGGAAATGGCGCGGTTTTTATTATTGGCCGGTGCCTGGAAATGGCCGCGCGGCATTATGGCCGCGCCGCCCGGCGCGACGAATGCGGACCGGCGCACGCGGCCCTGGCACGCCGGGCCGCCGCCCGGCCTGTGCACTGGCCGGCTACGGATTGACCAGCACCGGTTTGTCCCGATACCGCGCCGGGAAGGTCTTGGCCAGGTTCTCCACCTTGGGCACGTCGTTCACCATGATGTACATGCTGTACGGGTGCCGCACCAGGTAGTCCTGGTGGTAGCCCTCGGCGGGGTAGAAGCCCTTGAGGGGTTCGACCGTGGTGGCCAGCGCCTTGGGGTACACGCCGGACTGGTTCAATTGCGCGATATAGGCTTCGGCCACTTTGCGCTGTTCGTCGTTGGCGGGGAACACCGTGGAGCGGTATTGCGTGCCGCTGTCCGGCCCCTGGCGGTTGAGCTGGGTCGGGTCGTGCGCCACCGAGAAGTAGATCTGCAGCAGTTGGCCGTAGCTGACCAATTTCGGGTCGTAGGTGATCTCGACCGATTCGGCGTGGCCGCTGCGGCCGCCGCTGACGGTGTCGTAGTCGGCGGTGGAGGCCTGGCCGCCGGCATAGCCGGAGACCGCCGAGGTGACGCCCTTGACGTGCTGGAACACCGCCTGCACGCCCCAGAAGCAGCCGCCGGCGATGACGGCTTTTTCCGGGGCCGCGGTGGCCGGCGTGTCGAGCGCGGGGGGCGGGATGATGAAGGCCTTTTCGGCGGCCTGCGCGGCGCCGCAGGCGAGCAGGGCGGCGGCGGCCAGCACGGCGTGGCGGGCGCGGGAGAGCGGGCGGAGCGACATGATGCGGAATCCTTGGAAAGATGCGCGGGCCGTGGTCAGGCCTGCGGGGTGAAGCGCATGGCCACGCCGTTCATGCAGTAGCGTAGACCGGTCGGGCGCGGTCCGTCGTCGAAGACGTGGCCCAAGTGGCCGCCGCAGTTGCTGCAATTGACGGCGGTGCGGCGCATGCCGAAGCTGCGGTCCTCCAGCGTGTCGACGGCATGGTCCAGCGGCTGCCAGAAGCTGGGCCAGCCGGTGCCGCTGTCGAACTTGGTGGTCGACGAAAACAGGTTCTGGGCGCAGCCGGCGCAGGCGAATGTGCCGGCGCGATGTTCGTCGTTGAGCGGGCTGGTGTAGGGCCGCTCGGTGCCCGCGCGGCGCAGCACCTCGTATTGCGCGGGGGTGAGTTTGGCGCGCCATTGTGCGTCGCTCAGGGTGTAGGGATAGGCGCGGGGCTGGGCGGCGCGCGCGCCGCGCCCGGCCAGCAAGGGCGCCAGGCCGGCGGCGGCCGCGAAGGCGCCGCCCGCGCCCAGGAAGTGCCTGCGTGTCAGTCGCATGGGAAGCTCCTTGTGGATGCGGGCCGCAGGCGGCGCGGTCGGAGCGGCGCCTGCGGCGTGGGGGAATGGGCGCGGGCCTATTTGCCCATGCTGTCCTTGGACGTGCCACCCTTTTTCATGCCGTCGGGCGACATGGCATCCTTGGACATGGAGTTCTTCGACATGCCATCCTTGGCCATGCCATCCTTGGCCATGCCGTCTTTCGCCATGCCATCCTTCGACATCGCGTCCTTGGACATGGAATTCTTCGACATGCCGTCCTTGGCCATGCCGTCTTTCGCCATGCCATCCTTCGACATGCCGCTCTTGGCCATGCCGTCCTTGGACATGTTGTCGGCCGCGTGCGCGGCGACGGCGCCAAAGGCCAGGCACAGGGAGAAAGCGGCGGTGGTGAGTGTCTTCATGATGCGTTCCTCTGGTGGGTCGTGGGAAAAAAAGAAAAAACACCTAGCTGCCGCCGAACCAGTTGTAGCCCTGGTCCTCCCAGTAACCGCCCGGGTAGGTGTTGGTGACGAAAATCGCCTGGATGTGCTTGGGGTTCTTGTAGCCAAGCTTGGTGGGCATCCGCAGCTTCATCGGGAAGCCGTACTCCGGCGGCAGCGTCTTGCCGTCGTAGGTCAGCGCCAGAATGGTCTGCGGATGCAGTGCGGTGGGCATGTCGATGCTGGTGTAGTAGTCATCGGCGCATTTGAAGCCCACGTATTTCGCGCTCAGGTCGGCGCCCACGCGCTTCAGGAAGGCCGAGAACGGCACGCCGCCCCATTTGCCGATGGCGCTCCAGCCCTCGACGCAGATATGGCGCGTGACCTGGTCGATCTGCGCCATGGCGCGCAGCTCGTCCAGCCGCCAGCGGCGCTTGTCGGCCACCAGGCCGGTGACTTCCAGCCGGAAGCTTTCTTCCTCGACCTGCCGCACCTCGTCGATGCCGTAGTAGGCATTGAAGGGGAACGGGCGGGTGATCATGGATTCCGGATAGGTCGGGGCCAGCTTGTCCGGGTCGAAGATCCAGCCCTGCACGCGGTCATTGAAGCGCGACACGGCGGTCAGCGCTTTCTCGACGTTTTCATCGTCGGACAGCGTGCAGCCGGACAGCATCGCCAGCCCGCCCAGCGTCAGGCCGCGGCGCAGGAAGGCGCGGCGCGAGGGCGCCTCGACCCGCTTGTCCAGGATCTTCACGGCTTCCTTCAGGATGGCCGGGCCGTCCAGGCCCAGCAGCGACAGGCGTCGTTTTGCGCTCACGTAGGGCTCCTTATTTACCGCGGATCATCGCGATCAGGCTGCGCGGCACCAGCGCCACCATGATCAGGTGCAGCGCCACGAAAGCCACCAGCAATGCCATGGCGAAGAAATGGATGCGGCGCGCGAATTCATAGCCGCCCAGCAGCACGCGCAGCGTGTCGAACTGCACGGACTTCCACAGCACCAGGCCCGACAGCACCAGCACCGTGATGTCGGCGATGACGAACAGGTAGGCCAGCCGCTGCACCTGGTTGTAGTGGCGCGGGTCGGCGTGCGACAGCTTGCCGTGCAGGGCCGCGGCCAGGTCGCGGGCGACGCCGCGCGGGCCGACCGGGAAGAACTTGCGCCACAGGCGGCCGGTGGTCAGGTTCAGCCCCAGATACAGCAGGCCGTTGACCAGCAGCAGCCACATGCCGGCAAAATGCCATTGCAGCGCGCCGCCCAGCCAGCCGCCCAGGGTGATACCGTTGGGAAAGGTGAAGTCGAAGAACGGCGCGGCGTTGTAGACGCGCCAGCCGCTCATGACCATGATCACCACGGCCAGCGCGTTCAGCCAGTGCACGATGCGCAGCCAGCCGGGGTGCACGGGGCCGTGGCCGGCGGGCGCCGGGGCGGCCGGAGCCCGGGGCGGTGTTCGAATTCGACTTGCCGGCGGCGCGCTAGCGCCTGCCGCGCGCCACCGTCATTGGGCCGCGGCCGGCATCCGGCCGTTGAGCAGGTAGTCCATCAGCTCGCGCACGCTGCGCATGGCATCGCCGAACGGCAGCTTGGACGCGCCACGGAAGAACAGGCCGCGGCTGACTTCGCCGCGCAGGGCGGCGGCCAGCTTCAGGTCGATGCAGAACTGGCCGAAGCGCGCGATGCCGTCGCGCAGGCCGCATTGCGTCAGGCAGTCCATGCGCTGGCTGCAACGGCGCGCATCGCAGCGGGTATTGTCCTGCAAGGTCTTTTCCTGGCGCAGGTAGCGCGTCAGCCATGGCGTCGGCACGGCGCGGGCCGGGAGGCCGGCCACGCTGGTGAATTCGGCCAGCTTGTCCGGATCGGCCGCCATCAGCACACGCTTGAAGTTCTCGTGCGCGTCGCCTTCATGGGTGACCGCGAAGGCGGTGCCCACCTGCACGCCGTCGGCGCCGTTGCCGAGCCAATGGCGCACCTGGTCGTGGCTGCCGACGCCGCCGGCCACGATCAGGCGCGGCGCGTCGCGGCCCAGTTGCAGATCCTGGAACAACTGGCGGCATTCGGCCAGCACGCGCTTGAAATCGAAGCGCTCGTCGTGGATGTCATCCAGGCGCGCCGCGCCCAGGTGGCCGCCGGCATAGCCGGGGTGTTCGATGACCACGGCATCGGCCATGCGGCCTTTCTTCATCCATTTCTTCAGCACGGCGGCCACGCCGCGCGCCTCCGACAGGATCGGCACCAGCGCTACCTTGGGGTAGTCGGCGGTCATGTCAGGCAGGTCCAGCGGCAGGCCGGCGCCCATGACGATGGCCTGGGCGCCGCTTTCGCAGGCCTGGCGCACCAGGGCGGGGTGGTCGCGCACCGCCTTCATGACATTGACCGCGACCACGCCACGGCCCTGCGCGGTGTCTAGCGCGGCGCGCACCTCGCGGTCCAGGGCCACGCGGTTGGCGCTGTCGATCTGCTCGCGGTCGCGGCAGTCCTCGGTCTGCTCGACCAGGTCGGGGTGGTGATGGCGCAAGTCCACACTGGCGATGGTGCCCACGGCGTTCTGGCTGGCGACCGCGCCGGCCAGGCGATGGGCGGAAACGCCGACGCCCATGCCGCCCTGGATGATGGGCAGCAATTCGCGTCCGGCGAGCGTGAGGGATTTGAACCACGTCATGAAATAGCCTTAGGTAGGAACAGTGGTTCCGAGGCTAGAGCAAGGCAGGGCGGGCCGCCTTGCGCGGGATCAAGCGGGCTGGGGAAAGCGGCGCAAGAGCGGCCGGGCGCCTGGCCCGCGGACTAATAGGGGCGGAGCCGGACGGCTCCGCCCCGTGCCGCCGGCGCGTTACGCCACCAGCTTGACCAGCGCCGGCACGGTCAGCACGGCGGTGTAATAGCCCATGAACTGCACGCCGGTGTTGAAGCCGAAGCGGCGTGACAACAGGCCGCCGAACAGGCCCATGGTCAGGATCACCAGCAGGCCCAGGAACTGGCCTTCCCACACGCTGATCACGATGATCAGGCCCACGAAGGTGGCGATGATGGCCTCGTGGCTGACCTTGCGCGACACGAACAATGCCGCGCGGCGCGCGAAGTTCATGGCGAAGGGATACGAGACGAGGGCCGCCAGCAGCACCGCCAGCATGCCATAGCCCAGGAATTCCCAGTGGTTCAGCAGGTTGTGCAGGTTGTGGGTCTGGCCGCTGGCCGCGTCCACCGTGAAGCGCGGCGGCGCGTTGAACAGCGGCGCGGCCGGGCCCGCCGCCACCGGGCTGAGCGGCAGGCCGAAGGCGATCAGCGGAATCAGGGCCTCGGCGATATAGGTGGCCTCGGTGACGCCGTTGCGCGCGCTCAGCACCGTGGTCAGGCGATGATAAGCATGCTTGACGCGCGATCCCACCAGTTCGCCCAGCACCACCGTCATCGCCACCGGGCTGAACACGAAGGTGGCGCTGGAGATAGTGGCCGTGGCCAGGGTCCAGCGGGTCTGGATGCGGTCCATCACCTTGAGCGGGTTGGGGAAGTAGCCCGACCAGCCCTTGACGTCCGGCGCCAGCGAGAACGTGCGCACCTTGTCGCGCATCATCTGCGCCCGGCCCTGCGGCGCGATCACGGTGAACAGGTCGGCGATCAGCGGGCCGATGGCGATGCCCAGGAAGTAGCTGATGCTGAGCTTGACGCCGTATTTGGCGGTCAGGCTCTGCAAGGCCACGATCACCACCACGAACGGCACCAGCAGCGCCACCGAGGCCCAGCGGCCAGCCGAGAAATAGGCGATCAGCACCGCCGCGGCCAGGAATATCCACGGCGCCCACTTGGTGATGGCGGCGCCGAATGGCGCCAGCAGCACGGCAAACAGCACCGCCAGCGGCACCGCCACGAAGGCGGCGACGATGGCGCCCGAGACCATCTTGCGCAGGGCGATGTGCGGCACGCCCAGCTTGCGCAGCATGTTGGCGTCCTGCAGCAACGGCGTGGCCATGGTGTCGCCGGGAATGCCGAGCAGCGCCGTCGGCACCGCGTGGGTCATGTGCTTGGCCACCGCGCCGGCCAGGAAGAAGGTGAAGACGCCGGCCGGCGGCACCCCCAGCAGCACCACCAGCAGCGTCAATGGCGCCAGCGTGGTGGTCTCGTCGGTGCCGGACACCAGGCCGATGGCGGCAAACACCACCGCGCCCAGCAGGCCCATGCCGGCGGCCACCATGATCTGTTCAAGCAGCACGGGATCGCTCATGCCGGCACCTCTTCATGCACGTTGCGCGCCCGGCCCTGCGGCGCCGGCGCCGCGGCGGGCGCGGCGAACAGTTCGTACAGGCCCAGTTCCTGCAGTTCCTTGACCACCTCCGGCGGCAGGTCCGCCAGCGTGCCCAGGCCGCCGGGTTGCGCGGCCAGTTCGGCCAGCACCTCGGCGCGCCAGGCCGGATCGTGCGCGGCGCTGTGCTCGACCACCTCGCGCTTGGGCGGGAACAGGCGGGCGCAGATCACGCCCGACAGCACGCAGCCGGCCAGCATGGCGTAGGCATGCGCCAGTTCCGGCGAGGCGACTTTGTCGCGCAGCCAGGCGCTGGCGGCGTAGAAGCCCGCCACGCTGATGAGGATGCCGATGGCGATGGCCCACGCCAGGTGGCGCAGGTCGACCGTGTCGTTCCATACTTCGGCCAGGCGTGCGGCCGACGCCTTGCTGTCTCTTTCCATGTCTGTCTCCTTGATGGATCGGCGGCGCGGGTGATTCCCGGCGCCGCCTCTGTTTTTGTGCGGCCGGCGTGCGTGCGCCGGCCGTGCCGTGCCGTCAGGCCGGTTTCCGCAGTTCCTCCAGCAGCGCCAGCGCGCGGTCGGCGCGCACGTCCTTCTCCTCGGCCATGCGGCGCGCCAACTGGTCGATCTCGGCGCCCACGGCGCCCACCGTCAGCGCGATGTTGCGCGCGTGCAGCGCCATGTGGCCGCGCTGGATGCCTTCGGTGGCCAGCGCCCGCAGCGCGCCCAGGTTCTGTGCCAGGCCCACGGCCACGGCGATTTCGCCCAGCTCCTGGGCCGAGCGCACGTCCATGATCTTGAGCGCCAGCCGCGCCAGCGGATGGGTCTTGGTGGCGCCGCCCACCAGGCCCACCGGCATCGGCATTTCCAGTGTGCCGACCAGGGCGCCGCTGGCGTCCTTTTCCCAATGGGTCAGCGAGGTGTAGCGGCCGTCGCGGCAGGCATAGGCGTGGGCGCCGGCCTCGACCGCGCGCCAGTCATTGCCGGTGGCGACAATGACCGGGTCGATGCCGTTCATGATGCCCTTGTTGTGGGTGGCGGCGCGGTACGGGTCGGTGGCGGCGAACACGTAGGCGTCCAGCACGCCCTCGATGATCTCGGCGCCGCTGCGCTCCCGGGTGTCGAGGGTCTGCGGCGTCAGGCGCACGCGGGCCCGCGACAGGCGCAGGTCGGCCAGGTTCGACAGGATGCGCAGCCGCACCGTGCCGCCGGTGATCTCCTCGACCAGCGGCGCCACGGCCTCGGCCATGGTGTTGACGGTGTTCGCGCCCATGGCGTCGCGCACGTCGACGATCAGGTGCAGCACCAGCATCGGGCCGCGCGGCGTGTCGGCGAATACGTGCGCCTCGATGTCCTGGCAGCCGCCGCCCAGGCCGATCAGCACCTGATCGCGGCTGTTGGCCCGCGTGACGATGCGCTCGCGCTCGCGCAGCAGCGCCACGCGGGCGCCGTGCGGGTCGGACAGGCCCAGCACCTGCACCTGGGCGCGCATCAGCGGCCGGGTGCTGGAGGTCTCGAAGCCGCCATTCCCGCGCGCCAGCTTGGCCATGAAGGAGGCCGCGGCCACCACCGACGGTTCTTCCACCGCCATCGGCACCAGCACGTCGCGGCCGTTGACCTGGAAGTTGCCGGCCACGCCCAGCGGCAGTTCGAAGGCGCCGATGACGTTCTCGATCATGCCGTCGGCGCGTTCCAGGCCGAGCGCGCCGGGCTCGGCCAGTTGCCGGCGTTCCTCGGGCGTCAGGCCGGCCGCGTCGGCGATGGCGGCGAGACGTTGGGCAGGGGTGAGGGCGCGGAAGTTCGGCAGGCGTGAATCGGCCACCATGGCATTGTCTCCATCTAAGAATCGGGTGACCGGATTCTAGGTAAACTGTACCGGCCTTCAGAGGTACAGTTTGGGCAAACAGTACCATCGCACTGCACCAATTTTCGACTTTTTCCTGCTGGAAACCGCGCCGTGGACGCCGACAATTCCCCGGGCCGCGCGCCACGCGCCGCGCCCATCGCCGAAAGCCTGGCGCGCCTGATCGGCCGCCAGATCGCCGAAGGCGTGTACCGCCCGGGCGACAAGCTGCCCTCGCTGCGCGAGCTGGCGCAATTGCACCGTTACGCCAAGAACACCGTGGTGGTGGCGTTCGAGATGCTGGTGGCGCGCGGGCTGGTCGAGCCGCGCCGCGGCTCCGGCTTCTACGTGCTGGACACCGGCCGGGCGCGGCGCGCCGCCGATGAGGAACCGGGCCAGTTGAGCCGCGCCATGGACATCGTCTGGCTGATGCGCGAACAGCTCAAGACCCAGCCCGACGCGATCGCCGCGGGCGACGGCTTTCCGCCGGTGGAATGGCTGGCCGACATGCGTATGGACCGTTATCACCAGAAGGTGGTGCGCACCGGCCTGGGCACCTTGTTCCGCTATGGCAGCCGCTTCGGCTATGCGCCGCTGCGCGAGAGCCTGGTGCGCAAGCTGGGCGACGTGGGCATCAGCGCGGCGCCGTCGCAACTGGTGCTGACGCACGGCGCCAACGAGGCCATGGACCTGGTGATCCGCTATTTCCTGCCGCCGGGCGCGGCCGCGCTGGTGGACGATCCGGGCTACTACCCGCTGTTCGGCAAGCTCAAGCTGGCGGGGGTGCGCATGCTGGGCGTGCCGCGCCTGGCGGACGGCCCCGACCTGGTGGCGCTGGAGGCCTTGTTGCAGCGCGAGAAGCCGCGCCTCTTTTTCACGCAGTCGCTGGCGCACAATCCCACCGGTTCGGACATTTCGCCGGCCAAGGCCTACAGGCTGCTGCAACTGTCGGCGCGCCACAACCTGATCGTGGTGGAAAACGATCCGCTGGCCGACTTCAAGCCGACCTCGTCCGTGCGCCTGTCGGCGCTGGACCAGTTGGAGCGCACCCTCTACATCGGCAGTTTTTCCAAGTCGTTCTCGGCGGCGCTGCGGGTCGGCTTCATCGCCTGTGGCGCGGGACTGGCCAGCGACCTGGCGGACCTGAAGGCGCTGGTACACGTCAGCAGCTCGGAGTATTGCGAACGCATGGTCGACGTGATGCTGCGCGACGGTCACTACGAGCGCCACCTGGTGCGCCTGCGCCAGCGGCTGGAGGCCGCTACCGGCGATGCGCTGCGCGTGCTGGATTCGCTGGGCGCCGCGGTCTACACGCGGCCCACCCGTTCGCTGTATCTCTGGGCGGCGTTTCCGGGCATCGACAACTCGCTGGCGCTGGCCGAGGACCTGATGCCGCAGAAGGTCATCATGGCGCCGGGGCGCGTGTTCAGCGTCGACCCGACCGCGGCCTCGCCGTGGTCGCGCTGCAATGTGGGCGCGGTGGCGTCGCCGCGCTTTCACGCCGCGCTGGCGGCGCGCCTGGGCCGCGGCGGCGCTCAGCGATAGGTGAATGCCTCGAACCAGGCGCGCAGCAGGGCTTGCGCCTGATCGCCGAGCAGGCGCGCCGGCGGGGTGCTGGGGCAGCTGCGCGCGCCCTGTACCGCGAAGCGCTTGACGCCGCGCCGCGCCAATTCACGCGCCAGGCCCAGCAGCCGGGTCTCGTCGAGCCAGTCGGGATGCCAGGTGATGCGGCATTCGAAATCCACGCCCGCCGTCAGCATCTGGGTCAGGCAGGCCTGCGCGGGCCGGTGCGAATCGCGCCGGCCGGTGATGTCGTCATAGCCCTGCGCATCGGCCTTGATGTCCAGGCCGACCCAGTCCAGGTAGCGCAGCACGTCGGCCAGGCGCAGCGGATAGATGCCGGCGGTGTGCAGGCCGATGCGATAGCCCATGCGCCGCGCCTCGCGGATCATCGACGGCAGGCGCGGTTCGCTCAGCGGCTCGCCGCCGGAGAACACCACGCCGTCCAGCAGGCCCTGGCGGCTTTCCAGGAAGGCGCGCACCTCGCGCCAGTCGTAGCGCGCGTTGCGCGTCTGCAATTCGGCGTTGTGGCAGTAGTGGCAACGCCACGGACAGCCGGCGATGAAGACCACGGCGGCCAGCGTGCCTGGCCAGTCGACGGTGGAAAAGGGCGTCAGGCCGCCCACGGCGGGGGCGTGGCGCGGCAGCGGCTGCGGCGCCGGCCGCGGCGGCGCGGCGTGGATCATGCGGGCTTGGGGGCGGGCGACGGCCTTGCGGCCGCCGGCCGCTTCAGGCACGTTGTTCGACGAAGAAGCGGCGTTCATTGAATTCGCCTTGTTTGCCGGTATTGAAGGAAGACACAGGGCGGTGGTAGCCCATGACGCGGGTCCAGACTTCGCAGCGCACGCGCTGGCTGTCGTCCAGGCGCAGCGCCTGCGGGGCGGCGGCTTCGGGGGAGATCACGGTTTGCATAATGGCTCCGGGGGGAAAGGCCGGGCGGGGATCGCCCGGGGAAAAAAACGCGGTGGGCGGCGAGATCAGGCCGGCGCGCAGCACGAGGCCTGCTTGGCCAGCAGTTCGGCGTCGCACTTGGGGCAGAACTCGTGGTGTCCGGCCAGATAGCCGTGGTTCGGGCAGATCGAGAACGTCGGCGTGACGGTGATGTACGGCAGCCGGAAATTCGACAGCGCGCGCCGCACCAGCGCCTTGCAGGCGCTGGCCGACGACACGGCTTCGTTCATGTACAGGTGCAGCACGGTACCCCCGGTGTACTTGCCCTGCAGCGCTTCCTGCAGCGTCAGGGCTTCGAACGGATCGTCGGTGTGGCCCACCGGCAACTGGCTGGAGTTGGTGTAGTAGGGCTGGGCCTCGGTGCCCGCCTGCAGGATGCCGGGGTAGCGCTTGCGGTCCTCGCGGGCGAAGCGGTAGGTGGTGCCTTCGGCCGGCGTGGCCTCCAGGTTGTAGAGGTGGCCGGTCTGTTCCTGGAACTCGGTCATGCGCGCACGCACCCGGTCCAGCAGGCGCACCGCCAGCGCGTGGCCGGCGGGTGTGGTGACGTCGTCGGCGTCCTCGCTGAAATTGCGGATCATCTCGTTGATGCCGTTCACGCCCAGCGTGCTGAAGTGGTTGCGCAGCGTGCCCAGGTAACGCCGGGTGTAGGGGTACAGGCCCTGGTCGATATAGCGCTGCACCACCTTGCGCTTGGTTTCGAGTACGTCGCGGCCCAGCGCCAGCAAATGGTCCAGGCGCGCCATCAGGGCGGCCTCGTCGCCGCGGCAGGTATGGCCCAGCCGCGCGCAGTTGACCGTCACCACGCCCACCGAGCCGGTCTGCTCGGCCGAGCCGAACAGGCCATTGCCGCGCTTGAGCAGCTCGCGCAGGTCCAGCTGCAGGCGGCAGCACATGGAGCGCACCATGTGCGGCTCCAGGTCGGAATTGAGGAAGTTCTGGAAGTACGGCAGGCCATAGCGCGCGGTCATTTCGAACAGGCGCTCGGTGTTGGGGTGGTCCCAGTCGAAATCGGGCGTGATGTTGTAGGTCGGAATCGGGAAGGTGAACACGCGCCCCTTGGCGTCGCCGGCCATCATCACCTCGATGTAGGCGCGGTTGATCATGTCCATCTCGGTCTGCAGCTCGCCATAGGCGAACGGCATTTCCTCGCCGCCGAGGTAAGGAATCTGTTCGCGCAGGTCGGCCGGGCAGGTCCAGTCGAAGGTCAGGTTGGTGAACGGCGTCTGCGTGCCCCAGCGGCTGGGCACGTTGAGGTTGTAGATCAGTTCCTGCATGCACTGCTTGACCTCGGTGTAGGTCATCGCGTCGCGGCGGATGAAGGGCGCCATGTAGGTGTCGAACGAGCTGAAGGCCTGCGCGCCGGCCCATTCGTTCTGCAGCGTGCCCAGGAAATTGACGATCTGGCCGATGGCCGCCGACATGTGGCGCGGCGGCGTGGCCTCGATCTTGCCGGGGATGCCGTTGAAGCCTTCGGTCAGCAGTTGGCGCAGCGACCAGCCGGCGCAATAGCCGCTGAGCATGTCCAGGTCGTGGATGTGGATGTCGCCGTCGCGGTGGGCCTGGCCGGCCTCGGGCGTGAAGACGTTGGACAGCCAGTAGTTGGCGGTGACCTTGCCGGCCACGTTCAGGATCAGGCCGCCCAGGCTGTAGCCCTGGTTGGCGTTGGCGTTGACGCGCCAGTCGCGCTGTTCCAGGTATTCCTCCATGGCGCTTTCGACGTCCACCAGGGTGTGGCGCAGCGCGCGCAGGCGGGCGTGCTGTTCGCGGTAGACGATGTAGGCGCGCGCGGTGCGCCAGTAGCCGGCCTTGACCAGCGTTTCCTCGACCTGGTTCTGGATGGTCTCCACCCCGGGGCAGACGTTGCCGTCGGCGGCCAGCGCCTCGATCACCGCGCCGGTCAGGGCGTGGGCGAGGTCGGCGTCCAGTTCTCCGGTGCCGCGGCCGGCGGCGGCGATGGCCGCCGCGATCTTGGCGCGGTCGAATGCGACGACCCGGCCGTCGCGCTTGAGGATGTGTTGGAGTTGCATCGCTGACACCATATGTTGTGGAGTGGAAAAACTCTACCACCACCTATGGTGCTCGAGGCCGGGCGGCCCAAGCGTATGTCAGCCCGGCTTGATGCCGGTCAAACGGCCCGGAAGGGGCCGGCGCGGACGCAAATCCGCCGGCCCGTCTTGCACAGCGCGCCTCAGTCCAGCTTGATGTCGGCGCGCCGGCCGACTTCGCCGAAGGTCTTCAGTTCCTGTTCCATGCGCGCGGTGAAGGCCGGGCCGTCCAGGTAGACCGGTTCCAGCGCCAGGTCGCTCACGGCGCGCCGCACCTGCGGGTCGGCCATGATGTCCGCGACCGCGCGGTTCAGCGTGTCCAGCACCGGTTGCGGTGTGCGCGCCGGGGCCACCAGGCCGTACCAGCCCACCATCGAGACGCCGGGCAGGCCGCTTTCGATGAAGGTCGGCACGTCCGGCAGTTGCGGCACGCGGTGTTCGCCGGTGACGGCCAGCGCCCGCACCTTGCCGGCCCGGGCCTGCGGCGCGGCCGACGACACCGTGTCGACGCCCAGCGCGATTTCGCCGCCGATCAGCGCCGTGACCAACTGTGCGCTGCCTTTGTACGGCACCGGCGTCATCCTGGCGCCGGCCGCCGAGGCGAACATCTCGCCGACCAGGTGCGGCGCCGATCCTGGGCCAAAGGTGCCGTACATCAGGCCGCCGCCGGCGCTTTTGTCGTGGGCCAGCGCGGCGGCCTGTTGCACGGTCTCGACCGGCAGGCCGTTCTGCGCCAGCAGCACCACCGGCGCCAGCGCCACGATGGCAATCTGCGCGAAGCTGGTGCGCGGATCATAGGGCAGGCGCGACTTGAGCGCCGGCAGCACGGTGTAGGTGGTGCTGCCCGACAGCAGCAGGGTATAGCCATCGGGCTGGGCGCGCGCCACGGCTTCGGCGCCGATCACGGTCGAGGCGCCGGGACGGTTCTCGACGATCACGGCCTGGCCCAGCTTGCCGGACAGCTTGTTGGCCAGCAGACGGGCGACGGCGTCGGTGGCGCCGCCGGGCGTGAACGGCACCACCAGCTTAATGGCTTGTTCGGGGTAGGCGGCATGGGCGGCGGGCGCGCCCAGGGTGGCTTGCAGGGCAAGGGCCGAGAGGCTGGCCAGCGCGGCGGCGCGGAGTCGGGCGATCATGGTGGGGGTCCGGTCAGGGTTGGGCAGGGGTGACGGTGTCCTGGGCGCGCTGGCGCGTGGCGGCGCCTTGCTCGCCCAGATCCCAGAACAGGCCCGCCATGATGGCCAGGCCTTCGCGCGCCACGCTGCCCAGCAAGTGTTCGTTGGGGGCATGTTGCGCACAGGCGGGATAGGAATGCGGTACCCACAGCGTGGGCAGGCCGAGCAGGTCGGCGAAGATGTCGTTGGGCAGCGAGCCGCCCAGGTTGGGCAATAGCGCCGGTCGCTGGCCGGTGCTGCGTTCGAGCGAGGCGGCGGCCCAGCGCACCCAGGCATTGTCGGGGGACAGCCGGGTGGCGCCGGCCTGCATGCCGACACGCACCGCGATCTGGCCAAAGCCGGCCTGATCGAGGTGGGCGCGCAGGTGGCGTTCCAGCGCCCGCCAGTCGGTGCCGACCACGAAACGCAACTGGCACCAGGCGGAGGCGGCCGGCGGAATGGCGTTGACCGGTTTGGCCGGATCGCCGGCGCCGAAGGTCAGCACGTCCAGGCTGTTCCAGCCGAAAACCTGTTCCGAGGGCGACAGGCCCGGTTCGCCCCAGTCGGTGTCGATGGCGGGATCGTCGGGGCCGCCGCCCACCGCCAGGTCGGCCAGCGCGGCGCCCACGGCGGCCGGGATCGGGGGCGGGCGCAGGCCCGGCACCAGGATGCGGCCACGCGCATCGACCAGCGTGGCGATGGCGTGCGACAGGATGATGGCGGGGTTGGCCAGCAGGCCGCCCCAGTTGCCGGAGTGGTAGCCGCGATCGCGGGCGCGCAAGGACAGCTCGAAGTTGACCGCGCCGCGCGAGCCCATGAACAGGGTGGGGCGGGCGGCGGCCAGGCGCGGGCCGTCGCTGGCGATGAAGACATCCGCCGCCAGCGCCTCGCGCTGCGCCTCGCAGAAGGCGGCTAGGCCAGGCGAACCGGCTTCCTCGCCGGTCTCGATCAGCCAGGTGGCGTTGAATCCCAGCTTGCCATCGCGGGCCCGCAACACCGCGCGCAGGGCCGCCAGGTTGATGCTGTGCTGGCCTTTGTTGTCGGCAGTGCCGCGGCCATACCAGCGGTCGCCCTCGACTTGCAGGCGCCACGGATCGCGGCCGGCATCCCATTTGGCGGCGTTGCCGCGCACCACGTCGCCATGGCCATACAGCAGCACCGTCGGCAACGCGGCGTCCTCGATGCGCCGCGCCACCAGGATCGGCAGGTCCACGTCCGCCGGATTGGGGTACACCCGGCAGGTGAAACCGAGCTGTTGCAGCTGGGGTTCCAGCTCATCGCGCAGATAGGCGTGCTGGCAGGCGGCCTGGCCCGGCTCCTCGCTCTCGGTCTGGTAGGCGATGCGCCGCGCCAGTTCGGCCTGCAGCGTGCCGTCGTCATAGGCGTTGGTGGCGTGAAGAAGGGCTTGTTCGCGGATCACTGCGGTCTCGGGACAGGGCTGGGAAGACACAAAGTTATTACGCTTGTTCACATGCCACAATTAGATAATTCGCACTTGATCATTGCTATTAAGGCAACGACACGCGCAGGCATGCCAAAGGGGGCATTGTGATTTCGCTGGGCCTGAGATATTTCCTGGAAGTGGCGCGCTGTGGTTCCATCGCCAGCGCGGCGGCGGCGCAGCATGTGGCGGCCTCGGCGGTCAGCCGCCAGATCGCCAAGCTGGAGGACGAGCTGGGCGTCGTCTTGTTCGAACGCCTGGCGCGCGGTATGGCGCTGAGCGAGGCCGGCCGCCAATTGGCCGCCTATGCCAACGCCGCGGCGCTGGAGGCCGAGCGCGTCACTACCGGTATCCGCCAGCGCAGCGCGCTGGGCGATGTGACCATCCGGCTGGCCTGCACCGAGGGGTTCGCCCACCGCTTCCTGCCGCACTGCATGGCCGATTTCAAGCGCACCCGTCCCGAGGCGCGCTTCCACCTGCTGGTGGAGCGGCCCGACGAGGTCACCCGCCTGCTGCTGGAAGGCTTGTCGCAATTGGCGCTGCGCTACACGGTGGCGCCGGACGAGCGCCTGAATACCGAGCTGCAATGCCGCGCGCCGATCTATGCCGTCATGTGCCGCCGCCATCCGCTGGCGGCGCGCCGCAGCATCGGCGTGCGCGACCTGACCCAGGTGCCGCTATCGCTGGGCGACTCGGGCACCACGGTGCGCGACTTGTTCGATACCGCCTGCGCCAACGCCGGCGTGCATATCGAGCCGGCCTACGTGTCGAACCATTCGGCGGCGTTCCTGCCGATGTTGCCGGGCAGCCCGATCGTGGCCCTGACGGGCTACCTGACGGTGACGGGGCTGCTCGATAGCGCCGGCCTGGTGGCCGTGCCGTTCAGCCATCCGGAAATGCGCCAGCGCAGCATTCAGGTCGTGACCCTGCGCGGCCGTACCTTGCCGCCGCTGGCGCGCGAGTTCCTGGCGCTGCTGGCCGCGCGCCTGAGCGTGGCGCCGCGCGCGCCGGAGAGCGAACGCACGGCGGGATGACGGCGCGGGTCGGCGCGCCGGGCGCGGGCAGCCACCGGGGACTGCCGCGCCCGCGCGGAACCGGGGCGATAAAATAGCGCCCCGATCCCTGCCACGGCCCGCAACGCGATGCCGCCGTGCCTTTGCCTGGCTTGCCCTCATGACCGACTCTTCCCGCGCTGTTTTCGATGATCTTCTGCAACAGGTGCATGACCGCCGCGCGCGCCTGCGTTTGTGGCGCGATACCTGGTCGACGTACGACGCCATGCATGCCCAGACGCTGGCGCCGCTCGAAACCGAAGCGCTCGAACTCAAGGCCCGGTTGGTGTTTTGCTTCGACCATGCGTGCAAGCAAAAGGAACTGACCAAGGCCGAACGCCAATTGGCCGCCGAGATCGGGGGGGAATTGGCGCAGGAAACCTTGTACGCGGCGGTCTTGGATGGCACACCGGGCGAATTCGACCTGGAGCGCGTCAAGGCCATCTACCGCAAGCACGGCGGCGCCGATTTCGACGCCGAGGTTGCCGCCGAACTGGCGCAGGTCCAGACGCGGCCGGCCGAGGCGCCGGCGGATCCGGCGACGCCGTCGGCGTGGGCGGCGATCGAGGCGCTGGGGCGCGAGGGCGGTGGCGAGGGGGCGCCGCATGTCGAGGCCCTGGCGGCGTACCGCGAAGCGCTGGACCAGGCGCTGGCCGCCACCGAGCGCGCCTTCGTGGCCCGTTATGGGTTCGATCCCGCGCAGACGGTCGACCCGGCCGAGCTCATGGCCGACCTCGAGGCGGAAATCGCCGACGTGAAGGAATACATCGGTGAGCTGGAGTTCGAGCTGTCCCAGTTCGTCGACATGCAGCAGGTCAAGGCCTGGTTGAAGGCAATGAAAAAGCAGTTGGACGCCGACCGCCGGCGCGGCACGCGGGGCTGACGCCGCGGCGCGGGTCCCGGGGCCGCCGCCTCACGGCGCCCGGCGCGGCGCGGCCGGCACGATCTTCATCATCGGCGCGGCCGCCTTGGCCGCGGCGTCGGCGCGCGGCCGGATCATCCACGGGAAAAAGCGCCACAGATACAAGCCGAATCCCAGGACCCAGGCGCCGGCCGAGGCATGCAGCAGGCCCAACGTGGCGCCGGTCGGCAGCAGGGCGGCCAGACGCAGCAGCGCTGCCAGGATCACCAGCGCGTAGCTCAGCACCATGCTGCGGTCGGCGCGCAGTGGCCGGCCCAGGTGGCCCATGGCGGTGCGCGTGGCCATGCCGATGATCAGCACGGAAAAGCCGGCCACGCCGATGACGTGCGCGGGCCAGGCGGGCCGCGCCACGTAGCCGGCCAACTGCGCCGCGCCCACCAGCAGGCCCAGACCCAGGCCGAGGTAACCCACGTACAGGATCCACAGCAGCGGCACGCGGCGCGCGGCCCAGGGCTTCCAGGCCAGCCACTGCGCCAGCGCCAGGGCGCCGGTGATCGCCAGCGCCAGCGCGGCGGCGCGCGGCGCGCCGGCCAGCAGGCAGGCGATGGCCAGCACCCCGGCGGCCAACTGCCAATGGCCGCTGCGAGTGTGCGGCGGGATTTCCAGGCCGGCGACGGCGCGCTTGGCGAAGAACGGCAGCACGCGGCGCGCGATCAGCAGCGTCAGCACCGCCATGGCCAGCAGGCCGGCATTGAAGTAGCGCATCAGCGCCAGGTAGTCGCCGGCCAGGGCGGCGTGCAGGTACAGCGCATGGGCCACGGCCAGCGCCAGCAGCAGCAGCGGCACGCCGTAGTTGCGGCGGTTGCGCGTGATCCAGACGGCGCGCGCCAGCGCGGCGGCAGCCCAAACGAAGAACAGCAGGTCGGCGGCCGCGGCGATCGCGAACGCCGTCATGCCGGGCACCAGGTAGGCGCCGCGCGCCACCAGCCAGACCACGCACAGCGCCGCCAGGGGGCCGCCGCGCAGCGGATTGCGGCCGGTCCAGTTGGCGCCCGCCGTCATCAGGAAACCCACCGCGATGGTGGCCACGAAGCCCCACAGCATCTCGTGCGCGTGCCACGGCATGGCGTTCAGCACGCCTGTCAGGCGGGCGGGCACGAACACCCACAGCAGCACGGATAGCAGTGCCCAGGAACAGCCGGCCAGGTACAGCGGGCGAAAGCCCATTTCGGTGAAGGCGCGCCAATTCGGCCGCGCGGCGCCGTCGGCGGCGGGTTCTTCCAGGGTGAGCAGGGTGGACATGTTGGCCTTTACGCGGGTGGCCGGCTGAGCGGCCTTGAATGTGTATTTGAAATACATATTAAAGCCGCGGGACGCTTTCGGTCCATCGCGCGGGTTTGATCCGGCGCAAACGCGGCGGCTTTTCCGGGGTGACTAGTCACATCGGCAGCGCCGATATGGTCGGCCGGCGAATGGTGGCGCGCAGTGCCGGTCCCTAGGCTTGGGGCTGTCGAATTCCGTGTGCAAAAAAAGCGAGAACCACCATGGCATCAACCCACCCCTCGGCCAGCGCGCCCATGCGGGTCCTGGTATCCAGCACCTTCGCCTTCACCATCTGCTTCGCGGTATGGATGATCTTCGCGGTGCTGGGCATTCCCATCAAGTCACAGCTCGGCCTGTCCGAAACCGAATTCGGCCTGTTGGCCGCCATGCCGGTGCTGACCGGCTCCCTGGTGCGGGTGCCGCTGGGCATCTGGACCGACCGCTACGGCGGCCGCACGGTGTTCTTCGTGCTGATGCTGCTGGCGGTGGTGCCGATCTGGCTGCTGTCCTACGCCACCGAGTACTGGCAGTTCCTGGTGCTGGCGCTGTTCGTGGGCCTGACCGGCGGCTCGTTCTCGGTCGGCACGCCCTACGTGGCGCGCTGGTTCCCGCGCAACAAGCAAGGGCTGGCCATGGGCGTGTTCGGCGCCGGCAATTCGGGCTCGGCCATCACCAAGTTCGTGGCGCCCGCGCTGATCGCCGCCGCCGGCGGCGCCTGGGTGATCGTGCCGCAGGTGTACGCGGTGGCCCTGCTGGTGACGGCGATCCTGTTCTGGCTGTTCTCGGCCTCCGACCCGTCGCACCGCGTGGCCGGCGGCGCCTCGCTGCGCGCCCAGTTCGCAATGCTCAAGGACCCGCGCGTGTGGCGCTACTGCCAGTACTACTCGGTGGTGTTCGGCGGCTACGTGGCGCTGGCGCTCTGGATGACCAAGCACTACATCGGCGAATACGGCTTCGACATGAAGCTGGCGGCGCTGCTGGCCGCGTGCTTCTCGCTGCCGGGCGGCGTGCTGCGCGCCATGGGCGGCTGGATTTCCGACCGTTACGGCGCCTACAAGACCACCTGGTGGGTGATGTGGGTGTGCTGGGTGGCGTTTTTCATTCTCAGCTATCCGCAGACCCATTTCACGGTCATGACCACGGGCGGCCCGCGCCAGTTCGACATCGCCCTGGGTCCGACCAGCTTCACCATCCTGCTGTTCATCGTCGGCATCGCCATGGCGATCGGCAAGGCCTCGGTCTTCAAGTTCATCTCGGATGAGTTCGGCCAGAACATCGGCGCAGTCTCGGGCATTGTCGGCCTGGCCGGCGGGCTGGGCGGCTTCATCCTGCCGATCCTGTTCGGCGTGCTGCTGGACCTGACCGGCGTGCGTTCGAGCGCCTTCATGCTGCTGTACGGCACGGTCTGCGTTTCGCTCATCTTCATGCATTTCAGTTTCCGGCCCGAAAGCGCCGCCATCGCGCGGCGCCAAGCCGCCTGAATCCAATCGGAGAAAAGCTATGTCTTCCCATGTCCTGGCGCGCTGGGAGCCGGAGAACCCCGGCTTCTGGCAACAGACCGGCGCCCGCATCGCCAACCGCAATTTGTGGATTTCCATTCCCGCGCTGATGCTGGCGTTCAGCATCTGGATGCTGTGGAGCGTGGTGGTGGTCAACCTCGACCGCGCCGGTTTCATGCTGTCCAAGAACCAGATGTTCTGGCTGACGGCGCTGCCGGCGCTGTCCGGCGCCACGCTGCGCATCTTCTATTCGTTCCTGGTGCCGGTGTTCGGCGGCCGCAAATGGACCGCGATCTCGACCGCCTCGCTGCTGCTGCCGGCGCTGGGCATGGGCTTCGCGCTGCGCGACCCGACCACGTCGTTCCCGACGCTGCTGGTGCTGGCGCTGTTGTGCGGCCTGGGCGGCGGCAACTTCAGCTCCAGCATGGCCAACATCAGCTTTTTCTTTCCGAAGGAAAAGAAGGGCCTGGCCACCGGCCTGAACGCCGGCATCGGCAATCTGGGGGTGTCGCTGGTGCAGTTCGTGGTGCCGGTGGTGATTTCGATGGGCGTGTTCGGCGCCCTGGGCGGCGAGCCGCAGACCATCACGGCCGGCGGCGCGCAGCGCAGTCTGTGGCTGCAGAACGCCGGCTTCATCTGGGTGGTGCCCATTGCGCTGGCCTCGCTGGCGGCATGGTTCGGCATGAACGACATCGCCGACGCGCGCGCCTCGTTCGCCGACCAGGCGGTGATCTTCAAGCGCAAGCACAACTGGCTGATGTGCTGGCTGTACGTGGGCACGTTCGGCTCGTTCATCGGCTTCTCGGCCGGCTTCGCCATGCTGACCAAGACGCTGTTTCCGCAGGTCGACCCGACCACCTACGCCTTCCTCGGCCCGCTGGTCGGATCGCTGACGCGGCCGGTGGGCGGCTGGGTCTCGGACAAGCTGGGCGGCGCCCGCGTCACGCTCTACACCTTCATCGGCATGATCGCCGCGGTGCTGGGCGTAATGGCGTTCCTGCCGCTGAACGGGCAGGGCGGCGATTTCAACGGCTTCCTGGCCATGTTCATCGTGCTGTTCGCGCTGACCGGCGTGGGCAACGGTTCGACCTTCCGCATGATCCCGGTGATCTTCCTGCGCGAGCGCACCCAGGCCGCGCAAGGCAAGGGCGAGGCGGCGCAGAAGCAGGCGCTGACCGACGCCGCGCGCGAATCGGCCGCCGTGCTGGGTTTTTCCGGCGCCATCGGCGCCTACGGCGGCTTCTTCATCCCGCGCAGCTTCGGCACCTCGCTGGAACTGACCGGCAGCGCCCAGGCGGCCCTGTATTGCTTCATCGGCTTCTACGCCACCTGCGTGCTGGTCACCTGGTGGTACTACGCGCGCCGCAACGCGCCCGTGCCTTGCTGAGACAGCAGCGGCCAGGGTGACTAGTCACTCTGCCGCGCCCGCCCTGTGCCACCGGCGAATGGCCGGCCGGGCGGGCGACCACTAAAGTGATTTCGACAGCACAGATTGCAGTACGCGCCGGCCGGGCCGGCGCTCTTGGAGAAACGCAATGAGTCATTTTCTGGACCGGTTGAAGTTCATGTCGCGGGTGAAATCCACCTACGCGGACGGTCACGGCGAAGTGGTCAATGAAGACCGCAAGTGGGAAAACGCCTATCGCGCCCGCTGGCAGCACGACAAGGTGGTGCGCTCGACCCACGGGGTCAACTGCACCGGCTCATGCTCGTGGAAGGTGTACGTCAAGAACGGCCTGATCACCTGGGAAACCCAGCAGACCGACTACCCGCGCACGCGGCCGGATCTGCCCAACCACGAGCCGCGCGGCTGTCCGCGGGGCGCGTCCTACAGCTGGTACGTCTATTCCGCGCAACGCGTGAAGTACCCGATGATGCGCGGCCGCCTGATGGAAATGTGGCGCGAGGCGCGCAAGACCATGGACCCGATCGCGGCCTGGGAATGGATCAGCCAGGACCCGGCGCGCGCCAAGCGCTACAAGTCGGTGCGCGGCCTGGGCGGCTTCGTGCGCACGGACTGGGACACGGCGACCGAGATGATCGCCGCCGCCAACGCCTACACCATCAAGAAGTTCGGCCCCGACCGCCTGATCGGCTTCTCGCCGATTCCGGCCATGTCGATGGTCAGTTACGCCGCCGGCGCGCGCTACCTGAGCCTGCTGGGCGGCGCCTGCCTGAGCTTCTACGACTGGTACTGCGACTTGCCGCCGGCCAGCCCGCAGATCTGGGGCGAGCAGACCGACGTGCCGGAATCGGCCGACTGGTACAACTCGACCTACCTGATGGTGTGGGGCTCGAACGTGCCGCAGACCCGCACCCCCGACGCCCACTTCTACACCGAGGTCCGCTACAAGGGCACCAAGACGGTAGCCGTGTCCAGCGACTTCGGCGAAATGGTCAAGTTCGGCGACATCTGGCTGGCGCCCAAGCAGGGCACCGACGCCGCGCTGGCGATGGCCATGGGCCACGTCATCCTCAAGGAATTCCACCTGTCGGGCGCCTCGGCCTATTTCCGCGACTACGTGCGGCGCTACACCGACATGCCGATGCTGGTGCTGCTCAAGGAGCGCGACGGCTTTTACGCGCCCGACCACTTCCTGCGCGCCTCGCACCTGGACGGCGCGCTGGGCGAGCAGAACAACCCCGACTGGAAGACGCTGGTGTTCGACGAAGCCAGCGGCGACCTGGTGGCGCCCAATGGCAGTATCGGCTTTCGCTGGGGCGAGGGCGCGGTCAACGGCGGCGAGAAGGTCGGCCGCTGGAACCTGGAAGCGCGCGACGGCGGCAGCGGTCGCGCCATCGCGCCGCGCCTGAGCCTGGTGGACGGCGCCGACGCCGTGGTCGGCGTGGGCTTCCCGTACTTCGGCGCCGAGCATGACGAACTCCTGGTGCGCAACGTGCCGGCGCGCCGCCTCCGCCTGGCCGATGGCAGCGAGGCGCTGGTCGCCACGGTGTACGACCTGCAGATGGCCAACTACGGCCTGGATCGCGGCCTGGGGGGCGGCAACGTCGCCAGCACCTACGACGACGATGTGCCCTACACCCCGGCCTGGCAGGAAAAACACACCGGCGTGCCGCGCGCGCAGGTGATCCAGGTGGCGCGCGAGTTCGCCCAGAACGCCCACGATACCGAAGGCAAGTCGATGGTGATCGTCGGCGCCGGCCTGAACCACTGGTATCACATGGACATGATCTACCGCGGCATCATCAACATGCTGATGATGTGCGGCTGCGTCGGCAAGAGCGGCGGCGGCTGGGCCCACTACGTGGGCCAGGAAAAGCTGCGTCCGCAGTTCGGCTGGGCGCCGCTGGCGTTCGCCGCCGACTGGGTCCGTCCGCCGCGCCAGATGAACGGCACCTCGTTCTTCTACGCCCACACCAGCCAGTGGCGCCATGAAAAGTTGAACGTGCAGGAAGTGCTGGGCCCGACCGCCGACCGCGCCCGCTACGGCGACCTCAGCATGATCGACCTGAACGCCCGCGCCGAGCGCATGGGCTGGCTGCCGTCGGCGCCGCAGCTGCGCACCAACCCGCTGGACCTGACCGCGCAGGCCGAAGCCGCCGGCAAGGACCCGGTGGCGCACGCGGTCGAACAACTCAAGTCCGGCGAACTGCGCATGTCCTGCGAAGATCCGGACGACCCGGCCAACTTCCCGCGCAATATGTTCGTCTGGCGCTCGAACATCCTGGGCTCCAGCGGCAAGGGCCACGAGTACTTCCTGAAGTACCTGCTGGGCACGCAGAATGCTGTGTTCGGCGACGAGGGCGACGCCATCAAGCCGGTCGAGGTCACCTACCAGGAAGACGCGGCCGAGGGCAAGCTCGACCTGCTGACGGTGCTGGACTTCCGCATGAGCACCACCTGCCTGTACGGTGACATCGTGCTGCCGACGGCCACCTGGTATGAGAAGGACGACCTCAACACGTCCGACATGCACCCGTTCATCCATCCCTTGAGCGAAGCCGTGCAACCGCTATGGGAAAGCAAGACCGACTGGGAGATCTACAAGCTGCTCGCCAGGAAGTTCAGCGAGATCGGTGGCCCCTACCTGGGCAAGCGCCGCGACCTGGTGCTGACGCCGCTGATGCACGACACCCCGGGGGAACTGGGCCAGGCCTTCGAGCCCAAGGACTGGAAGCTGGGCGAATGCGAGCTGGTGCCGGGCAAGACCGCGCCCAACATGACCGTGGTCGAGCGCGACTACAACGA
Source organism: Achromobacter pulmonis (assembly GCF_902859765.1). GTDB lineage: Bacteria > Pseudomonadota > Gammaproteobacteria > Burkholderiales > Burkholderiaceae_B > Achromobacter > Achromobacter pulmonis. Next base: position 212,471 of record NZ_CADIJV010000004.1, on the reverse strand, counting down.
CATCTATCGCAAGTTCACCTCGGTCGGTCCGCTGCTGGACAAGCTGGGCAACGGCGGCAAGGGCATCAACTGGAACACCGAGCACGAGGTCGGCGAGTTGGCCGGCATCAACGAGCGGGTGACCGAGCCCGGCGTGAGCCAGGGCCGGCCGCGGCTGGACAGCGCCATCGACGCCGCCGAGATGATCCTGACCTTCGCGCCCGAGACCAACGGCCACGTCTCGGTCAAGGCCTGGGAAGCGCTGGGCAAGGTCACCGGCCGCGACCATACCCACCTGGCGGTCGGCCGCGAGCACGACAAGATCCGCTTCCGCGACATCCAGGCGCAGCCGCGCAAGATCATTTCGGCGCCGACCTGGTCGGGCCTGGAAAGCGAAGAGGTCAGCTACAACGCCGGCTACACCAATGTGCACGAGCTGATCCCATGGCGCACCCTGACCGGCCGCCAGCAGTTCTACCAGGACCACCGCTGGATGCTGGATTTCGGCGAGGGTTCGTGCGTGTACAAGCCTGCGATCGACACCAAGACCGTCGCGCCGATGCTGGGCCGCTATCCCAACGGCGAAAAGGAACTGGTGCTGAACTGGATCACGCCGCACCAGAAGTGGGGCATCCACAGCACCTATTCCGACAATCTGCGCATGCTGACGCTGAGCCGCGGCGGCCCCCACGTGTGGGTGTCCGAGGCCGAGGCCAGGCAGGCCGGGCTGGTCGACAACGACTGGGTCGAGGTCTTCAACGTCAACGGCACGCTGACCGCGCGGGTGGTGGTGAGCCAGCGTGTGCCGGTCGGCATGTGCCTGATGTACCACGCCCAGGAAAAGATCGTGAACGTGCCGGGCGCGGAAACCAGCGGCAAGCGCGGCGGCATCCACAACTCGGTCACGCGCACCGTGCTCAAGCCCACGCACATGATCGGCGGCTACGCCCAGCAGGCCTACGGCTTCAACTACTACGGCACCGTGGGCGCCAACCGCGACGAATTCGTGGTGCTGCGCAAGATGAAGAAGGTGGACTGGCTGGAAGGCCCGCTGGTCGAAGACCCCGCCGTCCAAACGCAACAGGAAGAGAAGCAATCATGAGGATACGCGCCCAAATCGGCATGGTGCTGAATCTGGACAAGTGCATCGGCTGCCACACTTGTTCGGTCACCTGCAAGAACGTCTGGACCAGCCGCGACGGCGTCGAATACGCCTGGTTCAACAACGTCGAGACCAAGCCCGGCATCGGCTACCCCAAGGAATGGGAGAACCAGCAGAAGTGGCAGGGCGGCTGGCGCCGCACGGCGGCGGGCAAGCTGGAACCGCGCCAGGGCGGCAAGCTGCGCATCCTGGCCAACCTGTTCGCCAACCCCAACCTGCCGCAGATCGACGACTACTACGAGCCGTTCACCTTCGACTACGAACACCTGAAGAACGCGCCGCTGTCGCAGACGCCGCCCACCGCGCGCCCGGTGTCGGTGCTGACCGGCCAGAAGATGGACAAGATCGAATGGGGCCCGAACTGGGAAGACGACCTGGGCGGCGAATTCGCCGCGCGCAGCCGCGACGCCCTGTTCGAGGGCGTGCAAAAGGAGATGTACTCGACCTTCGAGAACACCTTCATGATGTACCTGCCGCGCCTGTGCGAACACTGCCTGAACCCGGCCTGTGTCGCCAGCTGCCCGTCGGGCTCGATCTACAAGCGCGAGGATGACGGCATCGTGCTGGTCGACCAGGACAAGTGCCGCGGCTGGCGCATGTGCATCTCGGGCTGCCCGTACAAGAAGATCTACTACAACTGGCACAGCGGCAAGGCCGAGAAGTGCACCTTCTGCTACCCGCGCATCGAGGCCGGCCAGCCGACCGTGTGCTCGGAAACTTGCGTCGGCCGCATCCGCTACCTGGGCGTCATGCTGTACGACGCCGACCAGATCGAACGCGCCGCCGCCGTGGGCAACGAGCAGGACCTGTACGAATCGCAGCTGGACCTGTTCCTGGACCCGCATGCGCCCGAGGTGATCGCCGCCGCGCGCGAGCAGGGCATCCCGGAATCGTGGCTGGAAGCCGCGCGCCAGTCGCCGGTCTACAAGATGGCGGTGCAGTGGCGCGTGGCCTTCCCACTGCATCCGGAGTACCGCACGCTGCCGATGGTCTGGTACATCCCGCCGCTGTCGCCGATCCAGACCGCGGCCGAGGCCGGCAAGATGCCGCAGCGCACGCTGGGCAAGCGCGCCATGATTCCGGACGTGGCCAGCCTGCGCATCCCGGTGCGCTACCTGGCCAACCTGCTGACGGCGGGCAAGGAAGCCCCGGTGCTGCAGGCGCTGGAACGCATGCTGGCGATGCGCGCCTACAAGCGCGCCGAGACCGTGCACGGCGAACAGGACACGGCCCTGCTGGAACAGGTCGGCCTGTCCGAGGAAACCGTGCAGGACATGTACCGCATCATGGCCATCGCCAACTACGAGGACCGCTTCGTGGTGCCCAGCAGCCACAAGGAAATCGTCGAGGACAGCTTCAACGAAAAGGGCAGCTGCGGCTTCACCTTCGGCAACGGCTGCTCGGGCGGCGTCTCGGAAGGCACGCTGTTCGGCCGCAAGCCGCAGGGCAGCGAGATCTTCATCGAGATGCCGAAGTCGCGCAAGAAGGCCGCGGCCTGACACGGGAGAACATCATGAGTCTTTATCGCCTGCTTTCCGCGCTGCTCTGCTACCCCGAACAGGAACTGCTGGATGCCCTGACCGAGGTCGAGACCGCGCTGGCCGCCCATCCCGACGCCGAGGAAGCCCTGCAACCGCTGATCGGCCATCTGGCCAGCCAGGACCTGATCGCGCTGCAGGAGACCTACGTCGCCACCTTCGACCGCAACCGCGCCCATTCGCTGCACCTGTTCGAACACGTGCACGGCGAAAGCCGCGACCGGGGCCAGGCCATGGTCGATCTGCTGGAAACCTACCGCCAGCACGGCTTCGAGCCGGTGGTATCGGAACTGCCGGACCATGTGCCGCTGTTCCTGGAGTTCCTGGGCGTGATCGACCCGGCCGTGGCGCAGGACCTGCTGGACGAGGCCATTCACGTGCTGGCCGCCATCGGCGCGCGGCTGGCGCGCAGCAACAGCCCCTACGCCAGCGTCTTCGTGTTGCTGCGCGGGCTGTCGCGGGTCACCCCGCGCGAGCAGACCGCGCCGCCGGTGCGCGACATGGACGAAGCCATGGAGACCTTCGGCGCCGGCGCCGACGGCGTCGAGCCGCTGCTGCGCCCCTTTGCGGGCGACGGCGCCCAGGCCGTGCGCTTCTACCCCCGCACGCCCGCGGCCCGCTAATTTCCAGGACACGCATCATGAATTCCCTGAACCAGTTCTTCTTCGGCATCTATCCCTATATCGCCCTGACGGTGTTCCTGCTGGGCAGCCTGGCGCGTTTCGAGCGCGAGCAGTACACCTGGAAATCCGACAGCTCGCAGCTGCTGCATCGCGGCCAGCTGCGGCTGGGCAACATCCTGTTCCACATCGGCATCCTGGGACTGTTCTTCGGCCACCTGGTGGGCCTGTTGACGCCGGTGGTGGTGTGGGACACGCTGGGCGTGTCGCACACGCTCAAGCAGATGGTGGCCATGGTGGCCGGCGGCGTCATGGGCGGGCTATGCCTGATCGGTCTGCTGATCCTGATCCACCGCCGCCTGAGCGACCCGCGCATCCGCAAGACCACGCGGCCCGGCGACAAGCTGTTGCTCGCGTGGATCCTGGTGACGCTGCTGCTGGGCCTGTCCACCATCGCGCTGTCGGCCGGCCACATGGACGGCGAGATGATGGTGCGCCTGATGCACTGGGCGCAGCACATCATTACCTTGCGCAGCGGCGCCGCCGACTTCGTGGCCGATGTGCCGCCGCTGTTCAAGGCGCACCTGTTCATGGGCCTGACCCTGTTCCTGATCTTCCCGTTCACGCGCCTGGTGCACGTCTGGAGCGGCTTCGCCTCGGTCGGCTACCTGGACCGCGCCTGGCAACTGGTGCGCCCGCGCTGAACGATCCGGAGACCGACATGCCTGTGACCGTCAATGGCGTCGAACTGACCGACGCGGATATGGAACAAGAACTGCCGCTGCACGCGGACGCACCCAACCCGATGCGCGCCGCCGCCACCGCGCTGGTGCTGCGCCGGGTGCTGCTGGACGAGGCGGCGCGGCTGGGGCTGGGGTCGGAATCGGACCCCTTGTCCGAAGACGATGCCATCGGCGCCTTGCTGGACCGCCAGGCGCAGGCCCCCGAGGCCGATGAGGCGGCCTGCCGCCGCTATTACCAGGCCAATTCGCAGCGCTTCATCGTGGGCGAACTGATCGAGGCCGACCACATCCTGTTCCAGGTCACCCCCGGGGTCAACCTGGACATGCTGCGGGCCCATGCCAGCGCCGTGCTGGCCGACCTGCTGGCCGATCCCTCCGCTTTCGCCGAGGTGGCGCGGCGGCAGTCCAACTGCCCGTCGGCGGCGGTGGGCGGCAACCTGGGGCAGCTGGGGCGCGGCGACACCGTGCCGGAATTCGAGAAGGCGGTGTTCGCCTTGCCGGCCGGCGGCCTGCTGCCCCACGTGTTGGAAACCCGCCACGGCCTGCATATCGTGCGGGTGACGCGGCGCATCGAAGGACGGCTGCTGCCGTTCGAGCAGGTGCGCGAGTCGATCGCCACGGCCCTGGGCGCCGCCAGCCGCGACACCGCCTGGCGCCAGTACGCCAGGCTATTGGTGGAGCGTGCCGACGTGCGCGGCATCGATCTGGGCGCGGCCGAGGCCGACCGGGTGTTCGGGAGCCCGTCATGAGCCGCGCGCCGGCCCTGGCGGCGGCTCCGGTGATCAGCGGAGCCGCCATACCCGCCACGCCGCGCGGCCTGGTCGACGGCTTCGGCCGCCGCATCGACTACCTGCGGGTCTCGGTCACCGACCGCTGCGACCTGCGTTGCGGCTATTGCATGCCCAAGGGCTTCAAGGGCTTCGAGGAGCCCGCCAACTGGTTGCGCCACGACGAAATGGCGCGCCTGGCGGGCCTGTTCGCCGGCCTGGGCGTGCGCCGCTTGCGGCTGACGGGCGGCGAACCGCTGCTGCGCCGGGGCGTGGCCGGCCTGGCCGCCGCCATCGCCGCGCTGCCGGGCGTGGACGACTTGTCGCTGTCGACCAACGGCACCCAACTGGCGCGCCATGCCGCGTCCTTGCGCGCGGCGGGCGTAGACCGCTTGAACATCAGCCTGGACACATTGGACGCGGCCGAATTCGGCCGCATCACCGGCCGCGACTGCCTCGGCGCGGTGCTGGCCGGGCTGCGCGCCGCGCGCGATGCCGGCTTCGCCCCGATCAAGCTCAACAGCGTGGTACACGCCGCCACGCCCGAGGCCGACGTGCGCCGGCTGCTGGACTACGCCCTGGCGCAGGGTTTCATCCTGCGCCTGATCGAGCCGATGCCGGTGGGCGATTGCGGCCGCCGCTATGCCCATGCCGACCTTGGCGCCCTGGGCGCACGGCTGGCGGCCGCCGCCGGGCTGGTGCCGGCGCTGGCCGGGCAGGGCGGCGGACCCGCGCGTTACTGGAGCGACGGCGGCGGCGCGCCGGTGTTGGGTGTCATCACGCCCATGTCGCGCCATTTCTGCGCCGCCTGCAACCGCGTGCGGCTGGGCGTGGACGGCACCTTGTATCTGTGCCTGGGCCAGGAGGACCAGGTGCCGCTGGGCCGGCTGCTGCGCGCCGGCGCCAGCGACGCCGAACTGGAACAGGCCATCCGGGCCGGCATCGCCGCCAAGCCGGAACGCCACGATTTCACCGCCCGGCCCGAGCGCATCGTGCGTTTCATGTCGCAGACCGGAGGCTGAACCATGCGCGACCTGGAACGGCTGGTGGACGGCTTTCAACGCTTCCAGCACCAGTATTACGAAGCGGCGCCGTCCCTCTACCGCAACCTGCGCGATGGCCAGCACCCCAGCACGCTACTGGTGGGCTGCTGCGATTCGCGGGTCGATCCGGCCATGCTGCTGGGCTGCGATCCGGGCGACATCTTCACCGTGCGCAATGTCGCCAACCTGGTGCCGCCGCCAGACCGCGATCAGGGCCACCATGGGGTGCTGGCCGCGATCCAGTTCGCGGTCGAGCAACTGAAGGTCAGCCGCATCATCGTGCTGGGCCATGCCCAGTGCGGCGGCATCCGCGCGCTGATGGAACGGCCGGCGCGCGCCGACGGCGAGCCGGATTACCTGAACCGCTGGATGGATATCGCCGAACCGGCGCGCCAGCGGGTGCTGAACCAGATGCCGGCGGCGTCGGCGGCCGAGCGCCGGCGGGCCTGTGAGCAGGCGTCGATCCTGATCTCGCTGCGCAACCTGGAGGCGCTGCCTTGCGTGCAGCGGCGCCTGCGGGCCGGCGACCTCACTTTGCACGGCTGGTATTTCGACCTGGTGGCCGGCGCTTTGCTGGCATACTCGGCGCGGGCGGATGCGTTCCTGCCCATTGTCTGTCCTTTGTTCACGGAGTCCGCATGACCCCTGTTTTCGGTATCGCTGGCCGCTCGGGCAGCGGCAAGACCACCCTGATCGAGGCCATGCTGCCACTGCTGGGCGCGCATGGCCTGAAGGTCAGCGTCATCAAGCACAGCCATCACGACTTCGAGATGGAGCCGCCCGGCAAGGACAGCGCGCGCTTTCGGCAGGCCGGGGCGCAGGAAGTGATGGTGGCCTCGCCGTTCCGCTATGCCATCGTGCGTGAGCTGCGCGGCGCGCCGGAACCGTCGCTGCAGGATCAGGTGGCGCGCCTGGCGCCGGCCGACCTGGTGCTGGTCGAAGGTTTCAAGCAGGTCGCCATCCCTCGCATCGAGGTGTACCGTCCGGCGCTGGGCAAGCCGCCGCTGCATGCCGAGGACGCCAGTTTCCTGGCGATCGTCAGCGACGCCGTTCTGGACACGGACCTACCCTGCCTGCCGCTGAACAACCCGGCGGCGGTGGCGGATTTCATCGTCCACGCGGTGGTGCGGGGCTGGGCGAAAGGACTACACTCGACCGGATAACGCGCCGCGCGCGGCAATCCCGGCCCAAGCCGCGCCGCGCACGACAATCCCCGCCCCGCCCGCACGCCTGTCCCACCGCAAACCTTTGCTGATGACGCCGCCCGATCCCTGCACCGCTGCCCAGGCGCTGCCCTCGCCACGCCACCGGCTGTCCACGCGCATCGTCGCCAGTTCGCTGGTGGCGCTGATCGTGGTGCTGGGCATGATCGGCCTGACGCTGTGGCTGTCGTGGCAACTGGAAGGGGCGGGCGCAGCCATCAACGATACCGGCAGCCTGCGCATGCGCGCCAACCGGGTCGCGGTCGAGCTGATGCGGCCCCAGGCCGGCAGCCAGGCGCGCACCGAGGAACAGGTGCGGCTGATGGATGACACCATCGCGCGACTGGCGCGCGGCAACCCGGCGCGGCCGCTGTTCATTCCCAACGACCCGCTCATCCGCCAGCACTGGCGCGGCGTGGCCGACTGCTGGCGCGACATCATGCGGCCGGCCGCCATGCGCGCGATCGCCCGCCATGACGCGGCCGAGTACCTGGACACGCTGCCCGATTTCGTCGCCCGCGCCGACGAACTGGTGCGCATGATCGAACAGGACAACGCCGGCAAGACCACCTCGCTGCGGCTGTCGCAAGGCGTGCTGGCGGCCATCGCCAGCGCCGGCACGCTGGCCATGATCTACCTGCTGTACCTGTGGATCATCGCGCCGGTGCTGCGCCTGCGCGACGGCCTGCAGCGCATGGCGGCACGCGAATTCAGCACCCGCCTGCCGGTCGAGAGCCAGGACGAATTCGGCGTGCTGGCGCGCGGCTTCAACCGCATGGCCGACGAACTGCAAAGCCTGTATACCGGCCTGGAACAGCGCGTGGGCGAGAAGACCGCGCAACTGGCGGCGCAGAACCGCGACATCGGCGCGCTCTACGACATGGCGGCGTTCCTGAACCAGCCCAACGACATCGAGGCGATGTGCCAGGGCTTCCTGCGCCGCGTCATGTTGCAGTTCGACGCCGAGGGGGGCAGCATCCGCGCCCTCGACCCGGACAACGACAAGCTCAACCTGGTGGTGTCGGTGGGGCTGTCGGAGGAATTGGTCGAGTCCGAACACTGCATGCAGGTCGATGACTGCTATTGCGGCGTGGCCACGCGTCAGGCCGGCGTCATCGTGATCCAGGACCTGCGCCAGGCGCCGGCGCAGCCCGACCTGAACTGCCAGCGCGACGGCTTCGCCAGCGTGGCGGTATTCCGCATCGTCACGCGCGACGAGGTGCTGGGCTCGTATTCGCTGCATTTCCGCGAGCCGCGCAAGCTGACCGCGTCCGAATCGCAGCTGCTGGAAACCCTGGGGCAGCACCTGGGCGTGGCGCTGGACAACCGCCGTCTCGGCGCTCAGGCGCGCCAGCTGGCGGTGGTGCAGGAACGCGGCCTGGTGGCGCAGGGCCTGCACGACAGCCTGGCGCAGGGCCTGAACTTCCTGAATCTGCAATTGCAATTGCTGGACGCGGCGGTCAGGCGCGGCGACCAGGCCGAGATCCAGGAAATCCTGCCGCTGCTGCGCACCGGCGTGGACGAAAGCTACCAGGACGTGCGCGAGCTGCTCACCAACTTTCGCGACAAGCTGGGGCAGGGCGACCTGAAGACCGCCATCCACGATACAGTCGAGCGTTTCCGCCGCCAGACCGGTGTGCGCACCGAGCTGGCCTTCAGCCAGGGCCTGGGCGCGCCGCTGGCGCCGGAACAGCAACTGCAGGTGTTGTTCATCCTGCAGGAAGCGCTGTCCAACGTGCGCAAGCATTCCGAGGCGGACCGGGTCGACGTGGTGGTGCGCAACGAGCGCGATTTCAGCCTGCTGATCGCCGACAACGGCCAGGGCTACGATCCGGATGAGGTGTCGCAGCGCGGCGAGGCCCACGTCGGCCTGCACATCATGCGCGAACGCGCCGCTCGCATGCATGCCACGATTACAATGAAATCCCGGCCCGGCGCCGGCACGCGCATCGCGCTGACACTGCCCGGGGCTGAGCGCCAGGCCGCCTGATTCTTCCAGACCATGCCCATCCGTATCCTGCTTGTCGACGACCACACCCTGTTCCGTTCGGGCATGCGCCTGCTGCTGCAGCGCCAGCCGGATTTCGAGGTGGTGGCCGAGGCCGGCGACGGTGTCGAAGGCCTCAAGCGCGCCAAGGAACTCAAGCCGGACGTGGTGCTGCTGGACCTGAACATGCCGGGCCTGTCCGGCCTGGAAACGCTGCAACTGCTGACGCAGGACCTGCCGTCCTGTGCGGTCATCATCCTGACCGTCTCGGAAGAGGCCGACGAACTCGGCCAGGCGCTGCGCGATGGCGCCCGCGGGTATCTGCTCAAGAACATCGACGCCGAAGCGCTGACCACCGCCATCCGTCGCGCCGCCGGCGGCGAGCCGGTGATCGCCGACGGCATGACGGCCAAGCTGGTGGCGCAATTCCGCGACCAGGCCAACCTGGCGGCGCAGGCCCCGGCCGGGCAGGCCGAACGCCATCGCCTGACCGCGCGCGAGCGCCAGATCGTGCAGTGCCTGGCGCGTGGCGCCAGCAACAAGGTGATCGCGCGCGAGCTCGACGTCAGCGAAAGCACGGTCAAGATCCACGTGCAGAACGTGCTCAAGAAACTCAACCTGACCAGCCGCGTGCAAGTGGCGGTCTACGCGGTCGAACACGGGCTGCACGGCGACGATCCGGTCTGACTTGACCGCCCGGGCGCGCGGCCGCCGCGCGGTTTGATCTGCGACAAGGCCCCGCGCGGCGCCGGCCCCTAGACTGGCCGGCATGCAAACCCGAACCTCCCCCCTGGAACTCGTGGCGCCGGCCGGCAGCCTGGCCGCGCTGAAGGCGGCGATCGAGGCAGGCGCCGACACCATCTACCTAGGCCTGAAGAACGCCACCAACGCCCGCAACTTCGCCGGGCTCAACTTCACCGAAAGCGACATCCGCGCCGGCGTCGAACTGGCGCACAGCCGGCAGCGCAAGGTGCTGTTCGCCATCAACACCTTCGTGCAGGCGGGCCGCGGCCAGGAATGGCGCGCGGCGGTCGACGCCGCGCATGGGCTGGGCGCGGACGCGGTCATCATGGCCGACGCCGGCCTGCTGGCCTATGCCCGCGACCGCTATCCCGATCTGCGGCTGCACCTGTCGGTGCAGGGCTCGGCCACCCACAGCGATGCCATCGAACTGATGAAGGAACAGTTCGGCATTCAGCGCGTGGTGCTGCCGCGCGTGCTGACCCTGACCGAGATCGCCCGCATCTGCGCCAACGTCAGCGTCGAAGTCGAAGTGTTCGGCTTCGGCAGCCTGTGCGTCATGGCCGAGGGCCGCTGCCTGCTGTCGTCGTACGCCACCGGCGACTCGCCCAACAACAAGGGCGTCTGTTCGCCCGCCAGCGCGGTGCGCTGGGTCGAGGCGGACGGCCACCTGGACGCGCGCTTGAACGGCATCCTGATCGACCGCTACGGGCCGGGCGAGGCCGCGGCCTATCCGACCCTGTGCAAGGGCCGCTTCGAGGTCGAGGGCCACGCCGACCACGCGTTGGAGGAACCCACCAGCCTGAACGCCATCGGCCTGCTGCCCAGGCTGGCCGAGATGGGTGTGGCGGCCATCAAGATCGAAGGACGCCAGCGCAGCCCGGCCTATGTCACCCAGGTGGTGTCCACGCTGCGCGCCGCGCTCGACAGCGCCCACGCCGATGCCAACCGCTATTCCCCCCGCCCCGAATGGAACGCCATGCTGGCGCGCCATGCCGAGGGTTCCCAAGTCACGCAAGGCGCATTCGAACGTCCATGGAAATGAATCCCCAGCCTTTCCGCATCTCGGTCGGCCCGCTTCTGTATTACTGGCCGCGCCAGCGCACGCTGGCGTTCTACGCGGAACTGGCCGACAGCGCGGCCGACATTCTTTATATCGGCGAGACCGTCTGCAGCCGGCGCCACGAGCTGCGCGCCGACGACTGGCTCGACCTGGCGCGCGACCTTGCCGCCAGCGGCAAGGACGTGGTGCTGTCCGGCCGCACCCTGATCGAAACCGGCGCCGAGGCGTCGGCCCTGCGGCGCCTGTGCGAGCAGACGGACTTCATGGTCGAGGCCGGCGAGGCCGGCGCCCTGCGCCACCTGGACGGGCGGCCGTTCGTGGCCGGTCCGCACATGAACGCCTATCACGGCGGCACGCTGGAATGGCTGGCCGCGCGCGGAGCCGTCCGCTTCGTGGCGCCGCTGGAAATGCACGTCAATACGCTGGCGCGGCTGCTGGACGAGCGGCCGGCCGGATTGCAGGCCGAGGTCATGGTGTGGGGCCGCATGGCCCTGGCGTTCTCGGCGCGCTGTTTCACCGCGCGCCATTTCCGCTTGAAGAAGGACGACTGCGGCTTTCGCTGCATCGAACACCCCGATGGCCTGGACATGCGCACGCGGGAATCGCGCGAATTCCTGGCGATCAACGGCATCCAGGTGCAGTCGGCCGCCTGTCTCGACTTGCTGGACCAGGCGGCGCGTCTGGCGGACATGGGCGCCGAGGTGCTGCGCGTCAGCCCGCAGTCCAGCGGCACGCTGGCGGCGATTGGCGCGCTCGACGCGGTGCGCGGCGGCCGCGCGCAGGGCGCGGTGAGTCCGCCGGCCGGCATCGGCCGCTGCAATGGCTATTTCCATGGCCAGTCCGGCATCGCCTGGCAGGAGCGGCCATGAGCGGCACGGGATTCGCCGCGCCCGGCGTGGTCGCGCGCCTGGGCCGCCGCCTGCCGGCGCCGCTGGTGTCGCTGCATTTCGTCGCGGGACTGGAGCTGGCGCGGCGCCTGAACTGGCTCAGCCCGCCGCCCGAACTGGAGGGCCGCAGCTTCGCCATTACCGTCGAGGACCTGGGTCTGTGCAGCCGCTTCACGGTGCGGGACGGCGTCTTTCGGCCGTTGTGGCGCCGCCAGGCCTGCGAACTCGAACTGGGCGCGGGTGTGGCCGAATTGCTGGCCCTGATGCGGGGCGAAACCGACGCCGACACCTTGTTCTTTCAGCGCCGGCTGCGCATTTCCGGCGACACCGAACTGGGCCTGATCGTCAAGAACTGGCTGGACGCGGCGCCGCGGCCGGCATGGTTGCGGCGCTGGGAGGCGCGCGGCAGCCTGTGAAAACCGCCGCGCCACGGCGGTTTACGCGGGCATGAGCTGCGGGTAGTATCGCCTCCCAGTACCCACAAGGAGACAGCGATGACCGAAGCGAAGAAACCCGAATGGCGGCTGGAGACTATCGCCGTGCACGGCGGCTACAAGCCGGACCCGACCACGCGCGCGGTGGCCGTGCCGATCTACCAGACTGTGGCGTATGCCTTTGACGATACCCAGCACGGCGCCGACCTGTTCGACCTGAAGGTGGCGGGCAACATCTACACCCGCATCATGAACCCGACCACCGACGTGCTGGAACAGCGCGTGGCGGCGCTGGAAGGCGGCATCGCCGCGCTGGCGCTGGCCTCGGGCCAGGCGGCGGTGACCTATGCCATCCTGACCATTGCCGAGGCGGGCGACAACATCGTCTCGTCCAGCACGCTGTACGGCGGCACGTACAACCTGTTCGCCCACACGCTGCCGCAATACGGCATCACCACGCGCTTTGCCCATCCGGGCGACCTGGCGGCTTTCGAGGCGCAGATCGACGAGCGCACCAAGGCCATCTTCGCCGAATCGGTCGGCAACCCGCTGGGCAACATCACCGACATCGCCGCGCTGGCCGAGCTGGCCCACCGCCACGGCCTGCCGCTGATCGTCGATAACACCGTGCCGTCGCCGTACCTGCTGCGTCCGATCGAGCACGGCGCCGACATCGTGGTGCAATCGCTGACCAAGTACCTGGGCGGCCACGGCACCAGCCTGGGCGGCGCCATCATCGACTCGGGCAAGTTCCCGTGGGCCGAGCACAAGACCCGCTTCAAGCGCCTGAACGAGCCCGACGTCAGTTACCACGGCGTGGTCTATACCGAAGCCTTCGGCGCGGCCGCCTACATCGGCCGCGCCCGCGTAGTGCCGCTGCGCAACACCGGCGCGGCGATCTCGCCGTTCAATTCGTTCCAGATCCTGCAAGGCATCGAGACGCTGGCGCTGCGGGTCGACCGCATCGTGGAGAACGCGGTCAAGGTGGCCAACTACCTGCGCGAGCATCCCAAGGTCGATTGGGTCAATTACGCCGGCCTGCCGGACCATCCCGACCACGCACTGGTGCGCAAGTACCTGGGCGGCAAGGCGCCCGGCCTGTTCACCTTTGGCGTCAAGGGCGGCCGCGAGGCCGGCGCGCGCTTCCAGGACGCGCTGCAACTGTTCACCCGCCTGGTCAATATCGGCGATGCCAAGTCGCTGGCCACCCATCCCGCATCCACCACCCACCGCCAGCTCAATCCCGAAGAGCTGCAAAAGGCCGGCGTGCGCGAGGAAACCGTGCGCCTGTCGATTGGCATCGAGCACATCGACGATCTGCTGGCCGACCTGGACCAGGCCCTGGCCCAGGTGTGACCGGCGCGCCGGCGGCGCGCGGGGCGGATCGGCGCAGGACCGCTGCGCCTCAGCGCCGGGCGCGGCCGCCGTCGGCCGGGCAGATCACCGTGCGCAGCGAACGCTGGACCGGATCGCGCACCACCGGCGCGTTGTTCACGCCGGCCACCGGCAGCGATTCCACCAGGCTGCCGGTGGCATTGGGACCCGTATAGTGCTGCGTCTCGGTGACCGTATAGGTATTGGCGCTGCAGTCCATGATCACGGCCTGCGTCACCGAGCCATAGGGCTGGCCGTTGGTCTCGGAAACCCGAGGCTGGGCGTAGAACCATGCCACCGTGGCCAGCATCACCACGGGCCGTTCGGACAGCTGCGTGATCGAGGCGCCGTCATAGAACACGCCCGGCATGCTCTGCGGCGCCAGCGGCTGCCAGTCAGACCCGTTGCCCGACACCGTTGCGGCGCTGTCGTCCTGACGCGCCGCGACTTCGCTGGCGCAGGCGCCGCCCGGCGCCGGCTTGTCCTGGCGCGCGGCCTGGGCCGCGCAGGCGTCGGCCGGCGTGGGGGCCGGCTGGCCCCAGGCCGTGCCCGCCAGCGTGGCCAGGATCAGGGTAGGTAGCGCTTGCCTTGCAATCATGAGGGCGTTTCCAGAGCGGCATCAAGGTAAGTCACCCAGTATAGAGAAAGATCCGGTCATGGCCGCATCCCGCCGGCCGGCCCGGCGCAAGGGTATAGTCTCGTCGGTCCGGATGCCGCCACAATGCAGGGCGGCAGCGGCAGGTTTCGAGGGGAAACGCAGGAATGGATATCAGGGGGTACGCCAGCGCGGCCGCGATTGCCGTGGCCGGGCTATTGGCCTATGGCCTGTATCAGTTGGCGCCGCAAGGCCAGCCGCTGGTGCGCAGCGAGGTGATCGGCCAGCTCGACGGGCCGCCGCTGGCGGGCTATTCGCGCACGCTCCTGTACCGCTTTGGCGACTACCAATACCTGACCGGCCAATTGATCGTGGCAGGGCGGGTCCAGGGCGGGCTGGAGCAGGCGCCGGTGCTGGAGGCGCTGGTGCCGGCGCAGCATGAGCCGGGCGAGTTCGGGCCCATGCCGCCCATGCCGCAGGACGAGGCGGCCATCCGCCAGGCCGCCCTGGCCCAAGACCTGCTGCGGGCGGCCGCGGCCGCGCGCGAGGTGCGCAATTTGGTCTACGGCGGCCGCGACAACGGGCGCTACGCGCTGCTCGGTTCTGTCGCTGGCGATGCCGGCGTGACGCTCCTGAGTACCCCGGGCCAGACCCTGTACCTGGTCGCCGGCCCCTTGCGCCAGGCGCGCCAGCGTGGCGCGCCGGCCGTGGGCGGGGCATGGCGCTCGGATGACCAGGGCGCCAGTTGGCGCTACGCGCCCGAAGTGACGCTGGGCCCGGCCCAGCGCCACGCCATGTTCCTGACCGAGGCGCGCGTCGTGGCGCTCGAAGAGGCGGCCGATGGCGCGCGCCTGCTGGTGAGCGAAGACGGCGCCCGGCATTGGTCGGCGCTGCGGCTGGACGAGCAGGTCTGGCCCGATGCCGGCAGCTACGGCAAGGCGCTTGCCGATCAGGCGGGCCCGCAGCGCGGCGCCGCGGACGCGCGCCTGGCTTATGGCTGGTCGCTGTATCCGGTGGCGGCCGACCGGGCGGTGGGCTGGAGTTGGCGCGACCGGGTCGGGGCCGACGGCGCCGCGCGGCGTATCGAGACCCGGCGTTTCGAGGTGCGGTTCCAGGCGGGCGCATCGCCGGCGTTCCGTATTACCCATGGCGTGGCGCCGGTACCGCAACAGGACCCGATGTCGCGGCCGGTGCTGGGCATGCCGGTATACGCCACGCAAGGCAATCGCATTTTTCGCCTCGATACGGACCAGGGCAATTGGCACGAACTGGCCGCCACGCCCAAGGTGCGGGGCCAGCCGTCGTCGATCGGCCAGGCCTGGTTTGGCCGCAAGGGCTGGATGGTGCAGACCTATGCCGATCGCCTGTTCGATTTTGGCGAACGGACCCGGACCTATTTCCATACGC
Source organism: Achromobacter pulmonis (assembly GCF_902859765.1). Taxonomy (GTDB): domain Bacteria; phylum Pseudomonadota; class Gammaproteobacteria; order Burkholderiales; family Burkholderiaceae_B; genus Achromobacter; species Achromobacter pulmonis. The sequence goes on along the minus strand of NZ_CADIJV010000004.1, from coordinate 196,929 downwards.
ATGACCAGGGCCGCACCTGGCGGCCCTTCCAGCTGTCGCCGGACCAGGAGCGCGGCCTGCTGGGACTGGACGCGGCTGGCGAGGGCGTGCTGGTGCACGCCGAGCGCGACGGCAGGACCGTGATCCTGCGCTACGGGTTGGACTGAGTGTCGCCGGCTCAATCGGCCAGCACGTAGTCCGGATAGCGTTTGCAGATGTCGGCCACCTGGTTGAGGGTGCCCGACAGGTGCTCGCGCAGGGCCTGCTGCGCGCGGGCGGCGTCGCCGGCCGCGATGGCATCCAGCACCCGCTGGTGGTCGTCCATGATGCGCGCGGCCTTGCCCGCCTCGGGCAGGTGCAGGCGGCGCAGGCGGTCGACGTGGCCGCTGTAGCGTTGCTCCATGTCCCACAGCGCGCTGACGCCAGCGGCCACGTGCATGTCGCGGTGGAAGGCCTGGTCGGCCGCCATGAACTGCGGGTATTCGCCGGCGGCGAGGCAGACGCGCTGGCGCTCGATGCTGGCCTGCAGCCGCTGGATCAATAGGGCGTCAGGCTTCTGCGCGAGCAGGTGCACGATTTCCAGCTCGATCGAGCGGCGCAGGAAATGCGCCTGGCGCGCCGCGGCGATGTCGATGCGGCTGACCACGGTGGTGTGCTGCGGATAGATCTCGACCAGCGCTTCTTCGGCCAGTTTCATGAGCGCGTCGCGGATCGGCGTCTGGCTTACGCCATAGGTCTCGGCCAGCGTCACCCGCGACAGCGGCGTGCCCGGCGCCAGATCCAGGGACATGATCTGGTCGCGCAGATGTTCGAAGACCTGCGGCGCCGCGTGGCGCGAACGGTCCAGTCTGAGCTTGGGGCTGGGCATCGGGGCGTGGTTCGGTAAGGGCTGGTGGTGGCGGAACGCCCCGGTACGGAGCGATCCTGGAAGCGGAGTGTAGCGGGTTTCCACCTAGCTGACGCACTAATGTATTAGTGTTTAAATGATCCCGTCAACGCATTCGTCTCTTTCACATTGCACCGCACCCAGGACCCGCACCCGCCTATGAAACGCACCTACGAAAGCCTGCGCAGCGCCGCCTGGATGGCCAAGGACGACCTGCGCTCGTTCGGCCATCGTTCCCGCATGATGCAGATGGGCTACGGCCCCGACGATTGGGCCGGCCGCCCCATCATCGCCATCATCAACACCTGGTCCGACCTGAACCCCTGTCACAGCCACTTCAAGCAGCGCGTCGAGGACGTCAAGCGCGGTGTGTTCCAGGCCGGCGGCTTTCCGGTGGAGCTGCCGGCCATTTCGGTGTCGGAATCGTTCGTCAAGCCCACCACCATGCTGTACCGGAACATGCTGGCGATGGAGGCCGAGGAACTGCTGCGCAGCCACCCGGTGGACGGCGCGGTGCTGCTGGGCGGCTGCGACAAGACCACGCCGGGTCTGCTGATGGGCGCCATCAGCGCCGGGCTGCCCTGTGTCTACGTGCCCGCCGGCCCGATGCTGCGCGGCAACTGGAAGGGCAAGATCCTCGGCTCCGGCTCGGACGCCTGGAAGCTGTGGGACGAGCGCCGCGCCGGCAAGATCACGCAGGAACAATGGACCGAGGTCGAAGGCGGCATCGCCCGCAGCTACGGCACCTGCATGACCATGGGCACGGCCAGCACCATGACCGCCATCGCCGAGGCCATCGGCATGACGCTGCCGGGCGCCTCGTCGATTCCGGCGGCCGACGTCAACCACATGCGCATGTCGGCCGACTGCGGCCGCCGCGTGGTCGAGATGGTCTGGGACGACCTGACGCCGCAGCGCATCCTGAGCCCGGCCTCGTTCCACAACGCCATCAACGTGGCCATGGCCATGGGCTGCTCCACGAACGCCATCATCCATCTGGTGGCTATGTCGCGTCGCGCCGGCCACCCGGTCGGCCTGGACGACTTCGACGCCGCCAGCCGCAAGGTGCCGGTCATCGCCAACATCCGGCCCAGCGGCGACAAGTACCTGATGGAAGACTTCTTCTACGCCGGCGGCCTGCCGGCGCTGATGTCGCGCCTGGAAGGCCATCTGGACCTGTCGGCCATGACCGTCACCGGCAAGACGCTGGGCGAGAACATCGCCGGCGCCGAGGTCTACAACGACGACGTCATCCGCAAGGTGGAAACCGCCATCTACGACGAGGGCGCGCTGGCGGTGCTGCGCGGCAACATCGCGCCGGACGGCTGTGTCATCAAGCCCAGCGCCTGCGCGCCGCAATTCCTGAGGCACACCGGCCCGGCGCTGGTGTTCGACGACTATCCCAGCATGAAGGCCGCGGTCGACGACGAGAACCTGGACGTCACCGCCGATCACATCATGATCCTGCGCAACGCCGGCCCGCAGGGCGGCCCCGGCATGCCGGAATGGGGCATGCTGCCGATCCCCACCAAGCTGGTCAAGCAGGGCGTGCGCGACATGCTGCGCCTGTCCGACGCCCGCATGAGCGGCACCAGCTACGGCGCCTGCATTCTGCACGCCGCGCCCGAGGCCTATATCGGCGGCCCGCTGGCGCTGGTCAAGACCGGCGACCTGATCACCGTCGACGTGCCGGCCCGCACCATCCACCTGAACGTCAGCGATGAGGAACTGGCCGCGCGCCGCGCCGCCTGGACGCCGCCGCCCAAGCGCTACGAGCGCGGCTACGGCTGGATGTACTCGCAGCACATCCTGCAGGCCAATGACGGTTGCGACTTCGACTTCCTCGAAACCGGCTTCGGCGCGCCGGTGCCGGAACCGGAAATCTTCTGAACCCGACGCTTGCGTCCCTATCCTGACGACCCCTGGAGCTTTCCGTGTCCGACATGAATCCCGCCACCCGCGCCAAGCTGGCCGACATCAGTACCGCCACGCTGTGCACCGCCTTGTTCAAGCGCGGCCTGCGCAACCAGTTCATCCAGGACGTGCGGCCGCTGAACGCCACGCTGCCCAACATGGTGGGTCCGGCCTTCACGCTGCGCTACATCCCGGCGCGCGATGACCTGAACACCATCAAGGTATTCGAGGACCGCGCCCACCCGCAGCGCGCCGCGGTCGAGACCTGCCCGCCGGGCGCGGTGCTGGTGATGGACAGCCGCAAGGACCCGCGCGCCGCCTCGGCCGGCTCGATCCTGGTGACCAGCCTGATGCAGCGCGGCGTGGCCGGCGTGGTCACCGACGGCGGTTTCCGCGATTCGCCCGAGATCGCCGAACTCGGCTATCCCGCCTACCACAACCGGCCGTCGGCGCCGACCAACCTGACGCTGCACCAGGCGCTGGACATCAACGCGCCGATCGGCTGCGGCGACGTGGCCGTGTTCCCCGGCGACATCATCGTGGGCGACCGCGAGGGCGTGGTGGTGATCCCGGCGCACCTGGCCGACGAGATCGCGGACGAAGCGGTCGAGATGACCGCCTTCGAGGACTTCGTCACCAGCCAGGTGCGGCAGGGCGCGTCGATCCTGGGCCTGTATCCGCCCACCGACCCGGCCAGCAAGGACAAGTTCGCCGCCTGGCGCAAAGAACAGGGCCGTTGAGCCCTGGCGCCGGCCATCCGGCCGGCGACCCATGCCGATAAAACAAAGAGGGCAGGAGACAAGCATGAACACACAACGTCGCAGCGCGCTGGCCGCGCTGCTGGCAGGACCGCTGCTGGGCACCTGGGCAATGGCGGCCACGGCCGCCGATTGGCCCGCGCAAAAGCCGATTTCCTACGTGGTGCCGTTCACCGTCGGCGGCTCGACCGACGTGGTCGGCCGCATGCTGGCGCAGAAACTGGGCGAGCGGCTGCACCAGAACGTCATCGTCGAGAACAAGCCGGGCGCGGCCGGCGGCATCGGCGCGACCTACGTGGCCAAGGCCGCGCCCGACGGCTACACGCTGTTCGGCGGCACCATCAGCACCCACGCCATCAACGCCAGCCTCTACAAGAACCTGAAGTACGACCCGGTCAAGGACTTCGAGCCGGTGTCGCTGATCGCCTACCTGCCCAATGTGCTGCTGGTCGATCCGAACCTGGGCGTGAACTCGGTGGCCGACCTGATTGCGCTGCTCAAGAAGGACCCGTCCAAGCGCACCTTTGCCTCGTCCGGCGCCGGCACGTCCACGCACCTGGCCGGCGAGTTGTTTTCCAGCATGATCGGGGTGCCGCTGACGCACGTGCCGTACAAGGGCACGCCGCCGGCCATGGTGGATGTGTCCTCGGGCGCGGTGACGTTCATGTTCGACCAGATGACCGCCGCCTTGCCGCTGTTGCAGAGCGGCAAGCTCAAGCTGCTGGCCGTCACCACCAAGGACCGCATCGCGCTGGCGCCGGACGTGCCGACCATGCAGGAGGCCGGCGTGCCGGGCTTTCAGATGGCGTCGTGGCAGGCGGTGTACGCGCCTAAGGGCACGCCCCGGCCGATCCTGGACAAGCTTGCCGCCGAGATCGCGGTGATCCTGAAGGAACCCGATGTGCGGGAAAAGCTCGGCAAGACCATGGGCATGGAACTGGTCGGCAGCACGCCGGACCAACTGCGCGCCCTGATGGCCACCGAGATCCCGCGCTGGGCCGAGGTGGTGAAGAAGTCGGGGGCGACGGTGGAGTGATGGCCGCGCATGGGCGCAAGCCCGCGGCGCATCATGCAAGACCTGATTGCCACCCCGGCCCTGGGCCGGGGTTTCCGATTGTGCGGGTCCGACCGGACCCGCCACGGACTCAGTTGATCTTGATGTTGCGTTCCTTCACCAACACCTTCCACTGCGCGGTTTCCTTGGCCAGGTAGTCACGCAGCTCGTCGGGCGTGCCGCCGATGGATTCGGCGCCGATCGACGCCAGCGTCGCCTTGACCTTGGGTTCGTTCAAGGCCTCGCGCATGGCGGTGTTGAGCTTGGCCACCACCTCGGGCGGCGTGCCGGCCGGCGCGAAAGCGGCGAACCAGGGCATCAGTTCGTAGCCGGGCAGGCCGCTTTCCGCCACGGTGGGCACGTCGGGCAGCGCGGCCGAGCGCTTGGCGGTGGTCACCGCCAGCGCGCGCAGCTTGCCGGCTTCGATGTGCGGCTTGGCCGAGGTGATGCTGTCGAACATGTAGTCCACTTGTCCGCCCAGCAGATCGGCGATGGCCGGGCCGCTGCCCTTGTACGGCACGTGCAGCATGTCGATCTTGGCCATCGACACGAACAGCTCGCCGGCCAGGTGGATCGAAGTGCCGACGCCGGCCGAGGCATAGGTGTAGTGATTGGGCTGCGCCTTGGCCTTGGCGATCACCTCGTTGACGCTCTTGACATCATTGCGCGCCGGGTTGGTGACCAGCACGTTCGGCACCACCGCCAGCAGCGAGATGGGCGCGAAATCCTTGATCGGATCGTAGTTCAGGTCGGCGTACAACGCCGGGTTGACCGCCATGCCGTTGGCCACGATCAGGATCGTGTAGCCGTCGGGCTTGGCGCGCGCCACGCTGGCCGCGCCGATATTGCCGCCCGCGCCGGCGCGGTTCTCGATGATGAACGACGTATTGAGCTGCTTGCCCATGGATTCGCCCAGGGTGCGGGCGATGCTGTCCATGGCGCCGCCCGGCGGGAACGGCACGATCCATTTGACCGGGCGGTCGGGGTAGCCCTCGGCCAGGGCGGTGCCGGCGGCGCCGAGCAGGGCCAGGCCCATGCAGGCCCGGGCGAGGTGTTTGAAGGCGTAGCGCAAAGCCATAGCGTGTCTCCGTGTGCTTGAATTATTCTGTCCGCGCGCCGGTGCGGGGCGGCGCGCGGGACCAACGTGGGGCAGGGCGCGTCAGCGGTCCCTGCGGTAGAAAGCCAGTTTGTCTTCGTCCAGCACCAGGCCCAGGCCGGGGCCGGTGGGGATCTCCATTTCGAAATCGCGGTAGCGCGGCGCGCTGGCGACGATGTCGTCCTTGAGCAGCAGCGGGCCGAACAGCTCGGTGCCCCACGACAGCCGCGGCAGGCAGGCAAACCCGTGGGCCGAGGCGATCGAGCCGATCGAGCCTTCCAGCATGGTGCCGCCATACAGCGACAGGCCGGCGGCATCGCCCACCGCCGCGGTGCGCAGCATTTCATGGATGCCGCCGGACTTGGCGATCTTCAGCGCCAGCACGTCGGCCGCGCCCTGGCGCGCGATGGCAAGCGCGTCCTCGGGGCCGTTGACGGCTTCGTCGGCCATGATGGGCACCACGAAGCGCGCCGCCAGCCGCGCCATGCCGGCCAGGTTGGCGCGCGGGATCGGCTGTTCGATCAGGTCGACGCCGGCCGCTTCCAGGCGCGCGATGGCGCCGGCCGCATCGGCCTCGTTCCAGGCCTGGTTCACGTCCACCGTGACGCGGGCGCGGTCACCCAGCGCCTGCTTGATGCGCGACACGTGGGCCACATCGTCGGCCACCGCGCGGCGGCCGACCTTGAGCTTGAAGGTGTTGTGGCGGCGGCTCGCGAGCAGCGCTTCGGCTTCCTCGATATCGCGCGCGGTGTCGCCGCTGGCCAGGGTCCACAGCACCGGCAGGCGATCGCGCACGGCGCCGCCCAGCAGGGTCGAAACCGACACGCCCAGGCGCTTGCCCTGGGCATCGAGCAGCGCGCTCTCCAGCGCCGACTTGGCGAACCGGTTGCCGCGCGCCACGCTTTCCAGGCGCCGCATCGCGGCGTGAATGTTGCTGGCGTCCAGGCCGGCCAGGGCCGGCGCCAGATAGGTGTCGATGGCCAGCTTGATGCCTTCCGGACTTTCCTCGCCATACGACAGGCCGCCGATGGTGGTGGCTTCGCCGATGCCTTCGATGCCGTCGCTGCAGCGCAGGCGCACGATCACCAGCGTCTGGCGCTGCATCACCGCCATGGCCAACTGGTGGGCGCGGATGGTCGGCAGATCCACCAGGATCGCTTCGACCGCGTTTATCGTTACCGGATTCATACTTTCCAAGGCAGGTTGATCAGATAAGGCGCAGTATCGCTTGCTAAAAGTCCTTAAGTCCAAGACTATATGAGTCTATATTGATACCTTTTGGGTCCGAATAGATCATGGAATTGCGGCATCTGCGATATTTCCAGGCGGTGGCGCGCGAAGGCAGTTTCACCCGCGCAGCCGAGGCGCTGCACATGGCCCAGCCGCCGCTGAGCCGCCAGATCCGCCAGATGGAAGAAGAACTGGGCGTGGCGCTATTCGAGCGCACGACCCGGGCCCTGCGCCTGACCGAAGCGGGGCGCTTTCTGCTGGAGCAATCGCTGTCGCTGACGGCGCGCCTGGACGAAGTGCTGGCAGGCACCCGGCGCCTGGGACAGGCGCGGCGCCGCTGGTTCGGTATCGGCTTCGTGCCGTCGACCCTGTACGGTTTCGTGCCCGAACTGATCCGGCAACTGCGGGGCGCGGACGAAAAGGTCGAGGTCGGCCTGGCCGAGATGACCACGTTGCCGCAACTGGAGGCGCTCAAGGCCGGCCGCATCGACCTGGGCATCGGCCGCATCCTGCTGGACGATCCCGCGATCGAGCGCCGCGTGCTGATGACCGAGCCGCTGATGGCGGCGGTGCCGCGGCATCATCCGCTGGCCGCTTGCGCCAGCGTCTCGGTCGACCGGCTGGCGCGCGAGCCGTTCCTACTGTATCCGGCGCGGCCGCGGCCCAATTTCGCCGATCACGTGCTGGACCTGTTCCGCGCCGCCGGCCACGCGCCGAAGGTGGTCCAGGAAGCCAACGAATTGCAGACCGCGATCGGTCTGGTCGCGGCCGGACTGGGGGTGACGGTGGTGCCGGCCTCGGTACAGCGCTTGCAGCGGCGCGACGTGGTCCACGTGCGGATCGACGCGGCCACGTTCGTGTCGCCGGTGATCGCCAGCTATCGCAAGGACGATGGCTCGCCCTTTCTGGCGCGGGCGCTGGCCCTGGCGGCGCGCCTGGCGCAGGCATGACCAGGTATGGACGCGCGCGATCGCGCGCCGCACGCTGCCGGTCGTGTCGACGCGCCGCCGGCTCGCGCCGGGATGCCTAGGCGGCGCGGGCGCCCGCGGCGGCGGGGAAATCGGGCAACGCGATATCGCTATGGCCGGCCCGGACCCAGCGCACCCGCTCGCGCGTGGCATCGATGCAGCCCCCTTCGGCGTAGACGCCCTGGGGGTCGCGGATCCGCATCATGCGCGCCAGGATGTCGGCGCAGGCCGCCGGGTCGGCCAGGGTCTGCTGCATGCGGTCCTTGACGATGGCTTCGTCGATGTAGCGCTTGCCGGCGGCGTCGGTGCGCAGGCCGTGGCGCCAGTGGTAGATCTCGACGCACTTGGCGGTCAGCGTGTAGGGCGCGCCGCGTTCCCAGAAATTGTTGAACAGGCCGCCGCCCAGGTAGAACACCCATGAGCCCTCGTAACCTTCCACATCCGAAGACGCGGCATCGGGGTTGCGGAACCAGAGCCGGTCGCCCGGCACGTAGAAGCGTTGCGGCAGCGGCGCCGCCAGCGTGCCGTACTCCCGCAGGAACGTGTCGTGGAAGCTGCCGGACATGACCGCGCGCGTTTCCCACTGGCGTTGCAGCCGCTCGCCCAGCTCGGGATTGGCCTCGCGCAGCTCCTGGGCAATGCCGAGCACGGTGACGTATTCGGTGGCGCGGTAGCAGGAAAACGCATACAGCTGGCCGGACGCCTCGGGTTGCGTGGCCTTGCGCAGGCCGTCGATCAGCGAGCGTCCCGGCAGTATGGTGAAGCCGCGCGCCTCGTCGTAGGTCCAGTAGTCCTCGGGGCGTTCGGCATGCTCGGTGTCGAAGGCCAGCGCCGTCTTGCCGGCCGCGCGCACGATATAGCGGCGGATGCGCACGGCCGATTCCAGCTCCGCGACCGAGGGAAAGTCGAACGCCACCGGGCTGGCCAGCATCGCCAGCATGATTTCGCGATCGAGGTCGGCGTCGTCCGCGTCGGTGCGCAGGCTCAGCGCCCGCGCCACGCCGGTGGTGTCGTGCTCGGGCAGGTAGCTGGCGGCGAAACCGGGGGTGAGGGCGGCGTGGATGAACGGCGCGGCCTCGCCGCGAACCTCGCAATGGGCGGCGGTGCGCAAGCCCAGGTCGGCCAGCAGGCGCTGCGCGGCCTCCAGCGCGACGGCCGTCCCGGCCGGATCGGGGCTAGCGATGAGGACCCCGCCTGGGTCGGGATGCGGCGGCGATTGCAGGGTAGACGGCATGGGAGGCGAACCGGAAAGCGGCGGACCCGATTACGAGGGTTGCCAGCCGGGAGAGGGCCTTTCGGCCGCAAGCGGACATGGACAACGGTTTCCCTGCCGGGTCTGCGCGGGGGGGCAGGGAAATGCCACGAAGGCGGGGTCGATTGTAGGGGCGCGGCCTTAATATCCGCTTTAATTTTTCGTGTCCGGGGCGCGTGGCGCACGGCCGCCGCCGGCCCCGGGGGTCAGGCCGGGACGCCGCCAGGGGGCGGCATGGCTACCGGCGCATGCCGCGCCATCAGTTCCACCACCCAGTCGATGAATACCCGCAGCTTGGCGCTGACGTGACGGTTGGGCGGGTAGGCGAGGTACAGGGGCATGGCATCGAGCTGCCAGTCCTCGAACAGCGGCACCAGTTCGCCGCGCTCGGCGTGTTCACGCGCCATGTAGTCCGGCAGCCACAGCACCCCCATGCCGGCCAGCCCCGCGGCCAGATAGGCGTTGCCGTCATCCATTGCCACCACGTAGCGGCCGTGCACGTGCAGGTTCTCGTCGCCGCGCCGCATGGCGTAGGGCAGCGGCTTGCCGCTGCGCGACCAGAGAAAGCCGACGATGCGGTGGTGGCTGTCTTCCAGGTCGCGCGGATGATCGGGCGCGCCGGCGCGCCGCAGATAGGCGGGCGCGGCGTAGACGCGCAATTGCAGGTCGCCGACGCGGCGCGCCACCAGCGACTGGTCGGTCAGTTCGCCGCCGCGCACCACGCAATCGACGGTCTCGCCGATCACATCGACGATGCGGTCGCTGACGCCCATGTCGAGCTGAATGTCCGGGTAGCGCGCATGGAAGGCGGGCAGGGCGGGCACCAGGATCATGCGCGCCAGCGGGCTGGGCACGTCGACCCGCAGCCGGCCGCGCGGCGCGGCGGCGGCGCCGGACAGGCTGGTCTCGGCGTCATCCATGTCGGCCAGCAGGCGCAGCACGCGTTCGTAGTAGACCGCGCCGTCGGCGGTGACATTGACCTTGCGGGTGGTGCGGTTGAGCAACCGCACCCGCAGCCGGGCCTCAAGCTGCTGCACCAGTTGGGTGACGCTGGTCTTGCTCATGTGCAGGGTCTCGGCCGCCTTGGTGAAACTGCCGGTCTCCACCACGCGGGCAAAGGCCTGCATCGCATCGAAACGGTCCATCGCGCCACTCCGGGAATCTGGGGATTGTTTGCATTCTACAAACAGTGAAGGACAGGCTTGCCCGTTTATCGCCGTCGCCCGCGTCCGTAAAGTGCCTGCATGATCAATGCGGGCCAGGGCCCGCCGCAGGAGTAGGAAGATGGCAACACGTGATGTGGTTTTCCCGGCCGGGCGCCAGGCGCTGTACGCGCGCAACCGCTATTCGCCGGCGATCCGTTCCAACGGTTTCCTGTTCGTCTCGGGCCAGGTGGGCAGCCGCGAAGATGGCTCGCCCGAGCCGCAACTGGAGGCCCAGGTGCGGCAGGCGTTCGACAACCTGAATGCGATCCTCGAGGCGGCCGGCGCCAGCTTCGCGGACGTGGTCGACGTGACCGTGTTCATGGTGGACCCGGCCGCGAAATTCGAGGCCATCTGGAAGGTGGTGCCGCAATACTGGGGCCAGGCGCCGCACCCGACACTGACGGCGGTGGGCGTGACCTGGCTGTATGGCTTCGATTTCGAGATCAAGGTGATCGCGAAACTGCCGCAAGGCACTTGACTGCAGCCAGAACGACGGGGCCTGCCGTGCGGTGGGGGGGGGGGCGATCATGCATCGCCGCCTGCCGCCGGACAGGCCCCGTCGGGGTTTGCCGGGGTGCCGGATCAGCCGCGCAGGCGCGCCACGGCTTGCGCCAGGTTTTCCTGCTTGCGGATCAGGGCGGCCTCGACCTGGTCGCGCGGCGTGGCGGTGTCCTGCAGCGGCGCCTTCAGGTCGGCGGCGCGCAGCAGGGTCATCAGGTTCTGCGTGCGCGTCTGGGTGATGGGCGTGATGCTGCTCTGGTCGACCAGCTTGCCCTTGACGAACTTGCTCACCAGGGTCGACATCGTGCTGGATTCGGTGAACGAGGCCTTGGCCAGTTCGCCGTCTTCGTAGGCGATGTCGGTCTGGTTGCTGCTGGTGTCGCGGATCTGGTGAAAGGCGTAGTTCTGCGTCTTGGGGTCAGCGGTCAGGTTCAACTGCTGGCCGGGCGTGAGCGCGCGATGGTAGCTGGCCGCCAGGGACGATTGCTGTTGCTGCGAGATCGCCAGGTCCAGGCGCGGGCTGCCGCTGCTGCGGGTGTTCTGCGAGGTCTCGTACGAGAAGCTGTCGAGTTCGCGCGGCTGCAGCGGGTTGGAGGCGATCGGCGTCTGGTTGATCGAGGCCGAGAAGTCGGCCAGGCCGGACAGCATCGTGCGATGCACGTCGGCGGGCAGGCCCAGTCGCGTGGTGGCCGTGCCTTGCGGCGCCCAGTCGCCATAGCTCTTGTGCAGGTCGGCAAAGCCCGACTTGAACAGGGCCATCAGGTTGGCATCGCCTTCGCCGCGCTTCTGGGCGCTGTCGAAGCGGGACAGGTAGTTGGCGATGGCGGCCGATTGCTGCTGGGCGCTGCCGAACTGGCCGGGGTTGCTGGCGTCGACGCTGATCTGCGCGGAACCGGCCACCGTCTTGACGCTCAGCGAACGCTGGCCGGCATCGGCCTGGAAATCGAAGCTGACGCGGTCGGGGCCTTCGGCGCCCACCGTGGCTTGCAGCGACACCGACGACAGCACGCTGCCGTCGAACCTGGCCAGCGCGCCCAGCGCCAGCTTGGGTGGCACGGCCGACAGGCCGTCGACGGCTTCCTGGAACGACTTGGACAGGCCCGCGATGGCGTTGCGTTCCTGTTCGGTGAGCCTGGCGTCGCCCACGTCGATCTGCACGCCCAGGCCCTTTTCGTTGCTTTCCAGCGTGACGGTGACCTTGGCGCCGCTGGCGGTGGTGACGCGCAGCGACACCGAGTTGTCGGCCTGCGCCGGGCCCTGGGCCGCGGCGACGCCATCGATGGCTGTGCTGGCGCCGGCGCGCGCAAGCGACAGCGAATAGTTGCCGCCATCGGCCTGCAGGCGGCCCAGCAACGCAGCCGCCAGGCCCTTGAACTGACCGGTCAGCGACGAGGCGCGGATGTTGTCGGACATCAGCGACGACAGCGCGTCGGGTTCCTGCGCCTGTCCGGCGGCGTTGGCCGCGATCGTGTCGGGGGAGTAGGTCAGCACGTTGGCCGTCTGCTGGCCCAGCGTCACCGAGGTGGAGGCCGGGATGTCGGGGCTGCGGTTGACGGTGGCGACGGGGGACACGCCTGATGCCGGCGTCCGCGGGGCGATGACGAGCGGCGGCGTGTAGGCGGAAATCGTGGTCATGTCTGCGTATTCCTGGCGGGCAATCACTGCCCATGAGGCTTGCCGGGGAAGTATCAGACCGGTAACGGCAGGCGCGGCCGGAAACTTAATCGCGCGCCCATTAATTTCGCCATCTTTTCAGAATATCGATTCGCCTTTTCGACAGTATTGGCGCATCGAAAAAACAATGTCGACAAACCCGCCGGAATAATCCTTGCGTGGCCCGGCGCGGTTTACGCGACGAGGTCCGCGCCTTATTTCACGACATAATTCTTCGCTTCGTTTTCGCCGGCCCATTTACGCAACGCGGCGATGAATTCCGGGCAGACGTTGCCATCGACGGTGGCGTCGACGATGACGCTGTCCTGCATGCGCATCAGCACCTTGCATTCATAGACCCGCGTGCGGTTCTGGTAGTAACCGGAGCTGCTCTGCTGGAATACCGGTGTCGCGGCGCTGCCGCGGGTGGCCGGGATCATGCCGACCACCTGCTGGCTGGTGCCGGTCGTCACCCATTCCTGATAAGGCGCCGCCTGGTAATCGGACCACTCCAATTCCAGGGTGTTGCCGACGGCGCGCTTCCTTGAGGGTTCGCCCAGCGCGGCAATGGCATCGTTGATCGAGCGGCCCTGCATGTTGCGGGCCACATTGACGCTGGGGGAGAACGACAGGCCTTCCGAAAAGACCCGGCTCAAGGATGGCAGGGAAGAGCTGCCGCCAGTGGGCATCGGCGCACAGCCGGCCAGGCTGGCGGCGGCGATCAGGCTGCTCGCCAGGCGCAGCGGCAGGCGGCGGAGGGAAGGGGGCGCGAGGAACGTCATGGCTTGCGGTCGGTGCTCCGTGGCGGCCAGGCGGGACGGCGGCGATCTTGGTCCGGGCGCGCCAGGCGTTTTGTTTCTCTTCGTGACAGCGCAGGCCAACTTGGCCTGCGGCGGACGGCTGATTGCCGATTGACAGCCTGCTTGCGCAAGGTCCGCCATTTTTACCGGAAAATGGGGCCGGCATCCTGCCGCCAACCGTGAAATTTGTTACGCAATATGCCTGGCCGATTCCCGGAAAGGGGACGGACCTGCCAGGCGCTTTGCTAAGATCGGTGCCGCTGAATTCCTCTCGATCTGGAACCCGACGATGATATTTGCCCGCTTTTCCCGGATGATCCGCGCGGCGCTCGGCGCGCTGGCACTGGCGGCAAGCCTGTTCGCGCCGCAGGCTCACGCCGATGCGCTGTATGGCGGCATCGCGACGGACGGCAAACACGCCAGGATCTATTGGGCGCTGCCGGAAGATTCCTCCAAGGCGGCCGCGTCGGCGGCGTTGGCCGAGTGCCGCCGGGGCGGCGGCAAGGACTGCAAATCACTGAGCTGGTTTTCGGACAGTTGCATGACCTATGCCCGCAACACCTCCAACGACCTGTTCCCCGGCAACAGCGTGTCGCCGGAAATGGCGGCCAGGAAGGCGATCCGCCGCTGCACCGCCGGCAGCCCCGACGGCAAGTGCTGGCTGACCACGATGCCGTTATGCGTCGGGCCGGGCTATAGCGCCCAGGACCTGCAGGCGGCCAGGACCGCGACGCCAGCCGAGCTGGAAGCGCTGGCGGCCAGGCTGAACGATCGCGAGTATTGGGGCGCCGTCGCCGAAAAGGACTCGGGCGACCTGACGTATTCGGATGGCTACCCCAATGAAAAGGACGCCATCAACAAGTTGCTGGAATGGGAGGAGTGCAGCGGCTGCACCAAGGTGCTGACCTACCGCGACAGCTGCGTCGGCCTGGCCTGGCCCAAGGGCGTGAAAGGCCGCGGCACCAGCTATACCGCGCTCGATCCAGACCCGAAGACGGCGCGCGACGCGGCCCGCGACACCTGCAGCGCCAAGAGCGGCCGGCCCAATTGCGTGGCGATGGTGCGCTGCTCGGGCCGGCCCTACATCAGCGGCTATGCCGGCGAGGACGAAAAGGCCAATTGAGGCCGCAGCGGCGCCGGTCCGCCGGACCGCCCGGGAGGCGGACAGGCGTCTGCCGGTCCGGACCAGGAGCGGCAGGCCGCCCTATCTTTTCACCCCGGCGCGGGGCTGGCGCGAACCCCGGCCGCCGCCGCGTGCCTCGCGCAACGCGATATAGACGCCGCTGCCGGCGATGAACAGCGCGCCCAGGTACGCATAGGCGTCCGGCGCCTCGCGCCAGAAGATCCAGCCCAGCAGCGTGGCCCAGATCAGGCCGGTGTAGTCGAACGGCGCCACCACCGAAGCCGGCGCGATGCGAAAGCCCTGGGTGATCAGCGCCAGCCCCAGCGTGCTGAACAGCGCCACCGCGGCGAAATAGGGCAGGTCGGCGATGGCCGGCGTCTGCCAGACCCACGCCAGGGGCAAGGCGCTGCACGCCAATTGGCCGGCGACGATGTAGAACGTGGTGGTCAGCATGCCTTCGGCGCGGCTGATACTGCGCGCCGTGATCATCATGACGGCATACAGGAAGGCGGTGGTCAGCGGCAGCAGGGTGGCGGCCTGGAAGGCGTTGGTGCCGGGCCGCACGATGATCAGCACCCCCGCGAAGCCGGCCAGCACCGCCAGCCAGCGCCGGCCATCGACACGTTCCTTCAGGATCATCACGGACAGTGCCGTGACGAACAGGGGGGCGGCGAACGCGATGGCAGTGGCTTCGGCCAGCGGCAGCGCCCGCAATCCTAGATAGAAGAAACAGGCCGACACCACGTTGATGGCGCCGCGCGTCAGGTGCAGGCCGGGATGGGCCGTGCGCAGCACGCGCCGCCCGCCCAGCCAGAGCGCCAGCGCGGTGACGAACGGCAGGGCGATCAAGGCGCGCAGGAACAGGATCTGCAGCGGGTTGTAGGAGGCGCCCAGCCATTTGGCGTTGGCGTCGCTGAGCGTCAGAAAGAAGATGCCGCCGGCGACACAGGCAATGCCCGCGAAAGCGGAGCGGTCACGCACGGCAGGGAAAACGGTGGAAGACGACATCGGGGTCCAGCGGGAAAGGCGGCCGCGGCCGCCAGATGGGGGTAATGCGGGGAAGGCCGGGGGATGCCCGGCGCGGACTCAGCCCTGGGCGCGGTACGCGGCCAGCGCCACCATGGCCCAGGCGGCCAGGAAGGCGACGCCGCCCAGGGGTGTGATGGCGCCCAGCCAGTGGGTGCCGGTCAGGGTCAGGAGGTACAGGCTGCCTGAAAACAGCACGATGCCCGCGAACATCGTCAGGCCGGCCGCCGATAGCAGCGGCGAGCCATAGCGCGCCCCGAGCAGCGCGATGATGAACAGGCCCAGCCCGTGGATCAGATGGTACAGGACGCCGGTCTGCCATACCGACAGCAACTCGGGCGTCACCAGGCGCTTGAGGCCATGCGCCCCGAACGCGCCGGCGCCGACGGCGACCAGGAGGTTGATGGCCGCGAGGATGGTGAGCTGGCGGTCGGTCATGCGAGGTCCTTTGTACAGGCGGAGAAATAGGAAGGCAGGTGCCTATGATAGGCCGAATCGCCTTGCCCGGCCGCCCTTGGCCGCGCCATCGCAGACCGGGGCGGCGCCGGATGCGCTCGTGTCCGCCCCGAATCGCCCGGCCGGCGGCTCAATCCACCGTCAGTACCGCGCGGCCCAGCACCTTGCCGGCGCGCAGCGACGCCAGCACGCTGTCGGCCTCGTCCAGCGCATAACGGTGCACCGGCATCGGCGGCACCTTGCCGGTCCGCACCAGGTCCATCAGTTCGCGCAGTTCGGCCAGGTTGCCGACGTAGCTGCCGATGATGGACATGGCCTTCATGGGAATCAACGCGATCGGCCACGACGAGGCGCCGCCGAACAGGCCGACGATGATCAGCTTGCCGCCCTTGGTCAGGAAATCGAAGGCAAGGGAGGTCGTGGAAGGCGCGCCGACCAGGTCGATGGCGGCCTGCAGCGGCTTGCCGCCGGCGGCCTGGATGATCTGCTGCGCGGCGTCGGACGCGGCGCCGTCGATGGCGGCCAGGGCGCCGGCCTCCAGCGCGGCCTGGCGCTTGGCCGGGTCGATATCCACCACGATGCCGCCCTTGCCGCCGAGCGCCTTGATCAGGGTCAGGCTCATCAGGCCCAGCCCGCCGGCGCCAAAGATGACCACGGGGTGCTCGCGGTAGACGGCTTCGCCGATCTTCTTGAGCGCCGAATAGGTCGTCAGCCCCGAGCAGGCGTAGGGCGCGATGCGGGCCGGATCCAGGTCGCCGATGTCGATCAGGTAACGCGGGTGCGGCACCAGGATGTGGTCGGCATAGCCGCCGGCGCGATGCACGCCCAGGCAGGCGGGCGCGGTACAGTGGTTCTCCTGGCCCGCCAGACAGGTCGGGCAGGCGCCGCAGCCGATCCACGGGTAGACCAGATAGTTGCGGCCCGGCTCGATGCCGGTGGCGTCGGGGCCGGCCGCCACCATGCTGCCGACGGTCTCGTGGCCCATCGTCAGCGGCAGCGAGACGCCGCGCTCCTTGAGCGACAGGGTGCGGCCCTGGCCGAGATCGTAGCCGCCTTCCCACAAGTGGATATCGCTGTGGCAAACGCCCGCGGCGCGCACCTTCAGCAGCACTTGCGACCCTTGTGGGGTGGGCGTGGCCTGCTCCATCTGCTGCAGCGGTTCGCGGAAGTTGACGACGCAATAGCACTTCATGGGATGTCTCCTCGGGAAAGCGGATTTATTTCTTGATCAAGGGGCATTCGCTATCGGCCAGCGAAACGAACACCTTATCGCCGGGCACCGTGGACAGGATGCGGTAGAAGTCGCCGGGATACTTGGACTCCGCGGGCTTTTTCACTTCCACCAGATACAGGTCCATGATGACGCGCCCATCTTCGGGGCGTATGCGGGCATTCTTGATCAGTTTGGTGGTAATGGGCAACTCGCGCATCTTCTGGTTGACGGCGGCGCCGTCGAAGGTGCCGGCGGCCTGCGCGGCCTGCAGGTAATGCGTGGTGGCGACGTAACTCAATGCCTGCACGATCGATGGCGGCCGGGTCACGCCCATTTTCTGCTGCCAGCGCCGGGTCCAGGCGCGGGTGTCGTCGTCGGCGTCCCAGTAGAAGCCGGTGGGAAAGGCCAGGCCCTGCGCCACCGGCAGGCCCATGGCCTGTACATCGTTGATGAAGGTCAGGAAGGTCAGCAGGCGCTGCTTGCCGCCGGTCAGGCCGAATTCCTGGGCCTGCTTGATCAGGTTCACCAGGTCGCCGCCGGCGCTGGCCAGCCCCACCACATTGGCCTGGGAGGCCTGCGCCTGCAGCAGGAACGAGGCGAAATCCATGGCGCCGAGCGGATGCCGTGTGCTGCCCAGCACCTTGCCGCCGGCGCCTTCCACGAAGCGGCTGGCATTGGCTTCGAGCGATTTGCCGAACACGTAGTCGGTGGTGATGAAATACCAGGATTTGCCGCCGCCTTCGACCACGCTCTTGACCACCGCATTGGCCAGAGCATAGGTATCGGGCGCCCATTGGGTGCTGAGGGGGCTGCATTGCTTGCCGCTGAAATCGCCGGCGAAACCGCCGCTGATGAGGGCGGTGCCGCCTTTCTCGCGCGCCACGCCCTGGGCCGCCAGGCCGGTCGAACTGGCACCGCCGTCGACCACCGCCACCAGCGCCTGCGTATCGAACCAGCGCCGCACCAGGGCCGAGGCCACGTCGGCCTTGTTCTGGTTGTCGGCGCCGATCACTTCCACGGTCTTGCCGGCGACCTTGCCGCCGAAGTCCTCGACCGCCATGCGCACGGCCGCTTCGGAGCCGAGCCCGCCCAGGTCGGAATAGATGCCCGAACGGTCGTTGGACACGCCCAGCCGCACGATGTCGGCGGCAGGGGTCTGGGCCAGCGCGGCCGGGGTATGCATGGCGCAGGCGGCCAGCGTGGCGGCCACGGCCGTCCACAGGGGAGGGATACGCATCGGTTTGTCTCCACGGCCCGTCGGGCGAGCCGAATATCGGTTTTCTTGGGTGACGCGAATGCTGGGCCGGGGCGCCGGTTCTCCATCCGGCTGAAAATTTATTCTTATTGGTGAATAAAAATTCCTGTGCAAGAATTTATGTTCACGATTACGAAAAGTCAACGCCGTTCGTCGAGGCCGCCGCACCATGGAAGTGAAACTGGTCGTCCGCACGCTGGAGCTGATCGAGTTGTACGCGCAGGCGCGTCGGCCGCTGTCGCTCACTGACCTGGCCCAGGGGCTGGGCGCGCCCATGTCGAGCTGCCTGGCGCTGGTGCGCACCCTGGTCGGGCGCGGCTATCTCTACGAAGTCCGGCGCCGTGGCGGCTACTACCCGACGCCGCGGCTGCAGGCGCTGTGCGGCCTGATCCAGGCGGGCGACCCGTGGCTGGAGCGGGCGCGGCCGCTCTTGCGCGCGCTGCGCGACCAGTGCGATGAAACCGTGATGCTGGGCAAGATCCAGGATGCGGGCGTGCTGTTCCTGGAAGTGGCCGAATCGGCCCAGCCGGTGCATTACGCGACCAGGCCGGGCGAACGCCGGCCGCTGCATACGAGCGCGGTGGCCAAGGCGATCCTGGCGCGCCTGGCGCCGGCCGAGCGCGAGGCGGTGCTGGCGGCGGCCGACTACCGCCGCTACACCGAGCGCACGCATGTCACGCGCGCCGCCTTGCTGGAAGACGTGGCGCGGGTCCAGGCGCAAGGGTGGGCCGAGAACGCGGGGGAAAGCGTGGCGGACCTGACCGGCCTGGCGGTGGCGCTGGAGCGCGCCGGCGAATGGTATGCGTTGTGCCTGGCGGGGCCGACGCCGCGCGTGCGGGCGCGGCGCGAGCAGCATGTGCGCAGCCTGACGGCAACGGCCGCGGCGATCCGCCAGCAGGGCGAGGGCTGACGCGGTTTCAGGCGCCCCGGCGCACCAGCGTCGATTTGCCGAACAGGCTTTCGATCAGGTCCACCGCCAGATCGGCGGTCTTGTTGCGCACGTCGAAGGCCGGGTTCAATTCCACCACATCGAGCGAGCGCATCAGGCCGGTGTCGGCAATCATCTCCATGCACAACTGCGCCTCGCGATAGGTCGGGCCGCCCATCACGGTCGTGCCGACGCCCGGGGCGATCTCGGGATCGAGGAAGTCGACATCGAAACTGACGTGCAGGTGGGTGTCCTGGTCCAGTCCGGCCAAGGCGGCTTGCATCGTTGCGCGCATGCCCATTTCATCCAGGTAGCGCATGTCGAAGACTTCCAGGCCAGCCTGGTGGACCAGGCGCTTCTCGCCTTCGTCGACGCTGCGGATGCCGATCTGGCGCACCCAGGACGGGTCGATGTCGGGCGTCTGCCCCGACATGCCGACGATCGGCGCCGGGCCGTGGCCGCACAGGCAGGCCACCGGCATGCCATGGATGTTGCCAGTGGGCGTGAGGGCGTTGGTATTGAAATCGGTATGCGCGTCCAGCCACAGGATGCGCAGCTTCTTGCCCGTGGCGCGGCAATGGCGCGCCACCGCGCTGATCGAGCCGATGCCCAGGCAATGATCGCCGCCCAGCAGGATCGGCAGCGAGCCCTGGGCCAGCGCCGCGTACATGGCGTCGTGCACCGCCTGGTTCCAGGCGGCCACTTCGTCCAGATGGCGGTAGCCGTCCACCGGCGGCTGCCACGGATTGGCCGGGCCATATAGGTTGCCGCGGTCCATGACCGTGAACCCCTGGGCCTCGATGACCGGGCCGATGCCCGCCACGCGCAGGGCTTCCGGACCCATCGAGGCGCCGCGCGCGCCCGCGCCGATGTCCGTGGGCGCGCCGATCAAGGTGACGTGGGTGGGCAGGGTGGCGGTGTTTTGCAAGGTCGGCCTCCGTGATGCGGTGTTGCAGTGCCGGGATTGAGTGTAGCGCCACGGCGCGGCATGATCGCCATCACGCTCCCAAGGGCCTTTGGCCACGCCGGCGCCGGGCTGCGGCACAATAGTCATACCACGCGTTTTTCACCGGGTGATTCCATGTCTTTGCATTCCCTGTTCCTGACCCTGGCGCGCGCCGCCGCCGTGGCCGCCCTGGGCGTGGCCAGCGCCGCGCCGGCGCTGGCGGCCGACAAGCCGCTGCGCATCGGCCTGATTCCCAGCGTGGCCAACGCCGCCACCGAACTGGCGGTGGCCGAGGCGCGCAAGGCCGGCCTGGCGGTCGAACTGGTCGAGTTCAACGACTGGGTATTGCCCAACATTGCCGTGGCCGACGGTTCGATCGACGCCAACTTCTTCCAGCACGAACCCTTCCTGCAGCTGTTCAATGCCCGGCGCGGCACCCACCTGACGCCCATCGCCTACGGCTATTCCACCACCATCGGCTTGTTCTCCAAGAAGCTCGGCAAGGGCGAGCCGCTGCCGGATGGCGCCACCATCGCGATCCCCAATGATCCGGTCAACACCGGCCGCGCCCTGCTGTTGCTGCAATCCATAGGCCTGATCAAGCTCAAGCCGGGCGTGGCGCAACAAGCCACCCTGGAGGACGTGACCGACAATCCCAAGCGCCTGAAACTGGTGCAGATCGAAGGCTCCCAATCGGCCCGCGCCTTCGACGACGTGACGGCATCGGTCACTTACACCACCTTCGCCAAGCAGGCCGGCCTGAACGAGAAAGACGGCCTGGCGTTCGACAATACCGATCCGGCCAATGTGCGCCGCTACGCCATCCGCTGGGTCACGCGGCCCGACCACGCGCAGGATCCGCGCTTGCTCAAATTCATCTCGATCTACCAGCACTCGCCCGAGGTCAAGGCCAAGCTGCGCAGCCTGTATGGCGACCTGATCACCTTCCCCTGGTAGCGCCGCGGCGCCGCGCCGGCGCGAATTGACGTTTCTTGGCATTCGCGGCGCGGGCTTGAACGTATACTGGCCGCGCTCTCTTCGCCCCGGTCCGAGACGCGGCCGGGCCGCGCCGCTTTTCCCGTCTGCCTGCCCATGCGACTCGACTTCTCGAATGACGCCCTGATTGCGCCGCACCCGCCGGACGCCGATCGCGACAGCGCCGGCCTGCCGGATCCGCGCGATGCCGAACTGGCCCATCTGCGCGCGGTGGTGGCGCAGTACCAGGCGCTGTTCCAGAATGCGCCGGTGCTGATCAACGCGTTTGACGAGCGGGGCAAGTGCCTGCTCTGGAACGCGGCGTGCGAGCGCCGTTTCGGCTGGACCCGCGAAGAGATCAATCGCCACGCGGAGCCGCTGGCGTTGTTCTATCCCGACCCCGAGATCCGCGCCCGTGTCATCGACAGCGTCGCACGCGCGCCGCACCCGTCATTCCGCGAATGGCAGCCGCTGGCGCGCGATGGCGAACGCCTGTCGGTGTTGTGGTCCAACGTGCGGTTGCCGGATGGCAGCGTCGTCAACATCGGCATGGACATGACCGAGAACCGGCGCAACGAAGCCGCGCTGGCGCGCCTGGCCAAGGTCGACGGCCTGACCGGATGCTGGACCCGGGCCGAGGTCCTGCAACGCATGAAAGGGCTGCTGGAAGCGTCCAAGCGCGGCGCCTGTCATACGGCGTTGATGCTCGACCTGGATTATTTCAAACAGGTCAACGACCGCCACGGGCACCTGGGCGGCGACGCCGCGCTGCGCCATTTCTGCGACCAACTGCGCACGTGTCTGCGCGAAGGCGATTCGGTGGGGCGTCTGGGGGGCGAGGAATTCGTGGTGTTGCTGCAGGACGCGGACAAGGACGTGGCGCTGGCGGTCTGCGACCGCCTGCGGGCCAGCTTGCGCCAGCATCCCGCCCAGATCGACGGCCACGCCCTGATGCTGTCGGCCAGCGGCGGTATCACCCGCTTCCTGGAGACCGATGCCAGCATATCCGACGTGCTGCGGCGCGCCGATCAGGCGCTGTACCAGGCCAAGCGCGCCGGCCGGGATTGCGCGGTGGTGCTGCCGGGCTGAGACGGTGTCAGGCGGCGGCGCGGCGTTCGCCGGCGCGGCGGCCATTCAGGCGCCAGTGCAGCATCGACGCCGCCAGCGCCACGGCCGCGGCCGCGGCCAGTCCCAGGCTTGCGAAGCCCGCGTGGGTATAGAGCGCGCCGGCCACGGCCGTGCCCACGCTGGCGCCCAGATAGGTGGTGCAGGTATTCAGCCCCAGCACCGCGCCCCGCTCATCGGGCCGGGCGCGCGACAACAGCAGCACCAGCAGGTTCAGACTCAATTGCGAGGCGCCGCCCCACAGCAATGCGATCGCCAGCACCGCCGGCAGCGCATGCGCCGCGGGCAGCAGGGCCACATAGACCAGGGCGATGGCGGCCAGCGCCAGCGGCAGGGCGCGGCGCGGACCCAGCCGCTCGATCAGCGGCGCGCCAGCCAGGCCGGCCAGCAGGAAGCCGGCCCCGTAGGCAAAGGCGATCAGGCCCACCTGGCCCGCGGTCAGGCCCAGCACGGTGCGCACATGGTCGGCCAGGAAGGCATAGACGCCGTAGAACGCGGACGAAAACGCCAGGCAGGCCAGCAGCAGCACGGGCACGTCGCGATAGGACAGCGGCGCCAGCAGGCGCGCCAGGGGGGGGCGCGGCGACATTGACGCCGCGGCGCTCGGGCAGACTGCGCAGGCCGGTCAAGGCTACCGCGGCGCACAGCGCCAGCACGCCGTACGTGGCGCGCCAGCCGATGGCGTCCGAGATCAGCGCCGACAGCGGCACCCCGGCCACTAGCGACACCGACCAGCCCGAGATCACGCGGCCCAAGGCCCGGGTCTCCTGGCCGCTGGCCGCCACCAGCGAGGCCGAGCCGTAGGCGGCGGGCAGGATGACGCCGGCGGCGGCGCCGGCCAGGGCCTGGGCCGCCGTCAGGATGATCCAGTGCGGCGCGGCGGCCGACATCAGCAAGGCGGCGATCAACGCCGCCATCGCGGCCAGGAGCGAGCGGCGGATGCCCCAGCGATCGATGCGCGCCGCCAGCAGGAAGGCGCTGGCGGCGGTCGCCGCGCCATAGGCCGAGATGGCGCTGCTGACGGTGAGCGGGGTGGCGGCGAACGCGCGCGCCACGTCGGACAGGATGGGACTGAGGGCCAGGCCGTTGGAGCCGACGACGCTGACGGCGAACATCAAGGCGGCAATGGCGGGGGGAAGCGGCTGGCGGCGCGAGGGCGCGCCAACGGTATCGCGGTTCTGCATGATGGGGATTTTATTGGAATAAAATAAGGGTTAACACCGATATTCCTTAATCCCGTAAAAGTTCGAATGCCGTTAGGCAGAACCAGATTCCGATGCCAGATCTCGACGACCGCGACCGAAAATTATTAACGCTGCTGGCGGACGACGCCTCGCCGAGTTATGCCGAACTGGGCAAAGTGCTGAATCTGTCGGCGCCGGCGGTACACGAGCGGGTCAAGCGCCTCAAGCGCGACGGCCTGATCAAGGGGATCGCCGCCAAGCTCGACGGTGCCCGCATCGGCCGCCCGCTGCTGGCGTTCGTGCACGTCGACACCAACAACTGGAGCATCACCCAGCAGGTGCTGGGGCTGGCCGAACTGACCGAGGTCGAGGAGATCCACACCATCACCGGCAAAAGCGCCATGCTGCTCAAGGTGCGGGTGCGCGACACCCAGGCGCTGGAGGCGTTGCTGGCGCGCATTCACCAGATCGAGGGGATTACCAACACCACCAGCGATATCGCGCTGACCAGCTACCTGGAGCGCGGCCCGCTGCCGGAAGCGGCCTGAGCGCCGCCGGCCGCTCAAGGCGCCGGCCGCAGCCGCAGGCAGGTGATCTCCGACGGGGCGCCCAGGCGCTTGGGCGGTCCCCAATAGCCCGTGCCGCGGCTGACATAGATCCACATCTGCCCCAGGCGGTGCAGTCCGGCCGTGTACGGCTGCTGGAAGCGCACGAAAAAGCCCCACGGAAAGAACTGCCCGCCGTGGGTGTGGCCGGACAATTGCAGGGTATAGCCCAGCGGCGCGGCGGCGGCCGCGCTGCGCGGCTGGTGGGCCAGCAGGATGCGCGCCGCGGCGTCGGCCGGGGCGCCTGCCAGGGCCGCCGCCGGATTGCTGCGTTGATGCGGATCGAAGGCGCCGGCACTGTAGTCCGTGACGCCGGCCACGACCAGCGGCAGGCCGGCGGGGTGGATGACCGCGTGCTCGTTCATCAGCACCCGCAGGCCCAGGCGGCGGAATTCCGCCACCCAGGGCGCCGCGCCCGAATAGTATTCATGGTTGCCGGTCACGAGGTACACCCCGAACGGCGCGCGCAGCTCGCCCAGGGGGCTGGCCTGGGGCGCCAGTTGCTCGACGCTGCCGTCCACCACGTCACCCGTGATAGCGATCATGTCTGGCGCCTGTCCGTTGACGGCGTCGACGATGGCCTGGACGTAGCGCCGCTTGATGGTCGGACCGACGTGGATGTCGCTGATCTGCGCGATGGTGAAGCCGTCCAGGTCGGCCGGCAGGCCGCGCACCGGCACGTCCACCTTGACCACGCGGGCGCGGCGGCGGGCGTTGTAGAAGCCGACCAGCGTCGCCGCCAGCGCCAGCGCCGCCACCGCCAGGGCGCTGGCGCGCCGCAGCGCGGGCCAGGGCGGCGCCAGGCCGGTGGCCAGGTCGGCCAGCCACAGCGCCAGCAGCAGCGCGTCGCGCAGCACCGTCAGCACAAATAATGACGAGAACAGGCCCATCGCGATCAGGCCGACCCAGGCGATGCGATCGCCCCAGGGCGGATGCACCGACGAGCGCGCCAGCATCCCCAGCGGGATCAGGACGCAAGACAGGATCAGCAGCAGGATGGCGCTGGCGGCGCTGGGCCCGGCCAGGCCGGCATCGCCGATCAGGCGGGCGCCGACATAGACATGGGCCAGCGCGCCCAGGGTCAGAAAACGCAGGAAGAACGAGGATTGGCGTAGCGACACGGTCGACGGAGCAGGTGGGCGGCGCGAAGGCCGGCCCGGCGCAAGCGGAGGAACCGTCATTCTATGCTGTGCCGCCGGGGCGGCGGCCAGGCGGCGCCCCGGCGGTCTCAGGCCGCGGCCAGCAGGCTGGCGTCCAGTTCGTCCAGGCGGTTGATGCCCAGCATGGCCATATTGCGGTCGACCTCGGCGCGCAGCAAGCCGATGGCATGCGCCACGCCCGCCTGGCCGCCGACGGCGGCGGCGTAGTTGAACGGACGGCCCACGAACACGAAGCGCGCGCCCAGCGCCAGCGCCTTGAGCACATCGCCGCCACGGCGCACGCCGCTGTCCATCATGACCGGCATGGCGCCGGCCTCGGCCACCACGCCGGGCAGCGCGCGCAGGGGCGGGATGGCGCCGTCGAGCTGGCGGCCGCCGTGGTTCGAGACAATGATGCCGTCCGCGCCGTGTTCGCGCGCCAGTCGCGCGTCCTGCGGATGCAGGATGCCCTTGATGATGAGCGTGCCGCGCCATTGCGCGCGGATGCGGGCCACGTGCTGCCAGTTCAGGTGGTCGCGCGCGCTGAAGTCGCGCAACACCGAGGCCGACACGATGGGCGCGCCGCGCGTGGCGAACGAGTTCTCGAAATGCGGCATGCCATGGGCCAGCAGGGTGCGCAGGAAGGTGCCGGCCAGCCAGCGCGGCCGCGTCAAGCCGTCCCACGCCAGCCGCAGGCTGGGTTTGAGCGGGGTGGAAAAGCCGGTGCGCACATTGTTCTCGCGATTGGCGGACACCGGAATGTCCACGGTCAGCACCAGGGTTTCATAGCCGGCGCGTGCGGCGCGCGCCACCAGCGCGTCGATGCGGGCCGGGTCGCCGGGCAGGTAGGCCTGGAACCAGGTGCCAGGCGCTTCGCGGATCACGTCTTCGAGCGCGATCAGCGCAGTGCCGCTGAGAATGGCCGGGATGCCCTGTTCGTGCGCGGCGCGCGCCAGCACGATGTCGCCGCGGTAGGCCGACAGCGCGCTGATGCCCATCGGCGCGATGCCGAACGGCGATTCGTAGCGTCGTCCGAACAGTTCGATGTGCTGGCTGCGGCGCGACACGTCGACCAGCACGCGCGGCTGGAAAGCATAGCGGCCGAAGGCGTCGCGATTGGCGCGCAGGGACTGGTTGTCCTCGGCAGCGCCGGCCACGTAGCCGAAGATGGGGCGCGGCAGGCGCTTGCGCGCGGCGGCCTCGAAATCATCCAGCGACAGCATGCGCGCCAGGGCGCGCGAAGGGCGGTCGGCGGGGCGAGCGGTGGCGGCGGGCGTGGTGGCGGGCAGGGAGGAGGCGGACATGGCGGCGGAGAGAAAAACCGCCAATCTACCCAGGCCGCCTCACTGCATAAAGCGAATAAATCCGTACGGGATCATTCGCCTTGCGGAAACGAGGTCCGCGGCAACGCCAGCAGTTCACCCATGCGCACGGGACCGCGCACCGACGGCGTATCGGCCCAGCGCACCTTGTCCGGCCCGAACAGCACGATGGCGGTCGAGCCGAGCTTGAAGCGGCCCATCTCGGCGCCCTTGGCCAGATGGATCGGCGCGCGCGCCGCGTCGTCGTAGCGCACTGCCTTGACGCGGCGCTTGTATGGCGTGACCAGGCCAGCCCAGACGGTTTCGATCGAGGCCACGATCATGGCGCCCACCAGCACCAGCGCCATGGGGCCGTGCTCGGTGTCGAAAATGCAGACCACGCGCTCGTTGCGGGCGAACAGCCGCGGCACGTTGCGCGCCGTCAGCGGATTGACCGAGAACAGCCGGCCCGGCACGTGGATCATTTCGCGCAGCGTGCCGGCCACCGGCATGTGGACACGGTGGTAGTCCTTGGGCGACAGGTAGATGGTGGCGAATTCCCCGCCCTGGAACGGCGCGGCGCGTTCGGCATCGCCGCCCAGCAGGTCGGTCAGGCCATAGCTGTGGCCCTTGGCCTGGAAGATGCGGCCATGCTCGATGGCGCCCATCTGGCTGATGGCGCCGTCGGCGGGACAGAGCACGCCACCGGGTTCATCGTCGAGCGGGCGCGCGTCCGGCTTGAGGGCGCGGGTGAAGAAGTCGTTGAAGCAATCGTAGGCCAGCGCGTCTTCCTGCACGGCTTCGCGCATGTCCACGCCGTACTTGCGCACGAAGCGCGAGATCATCCAGTTCTTGACCGCGGGTTCCCGGCAGTCCGAGGCGTATCCGAAGAAACGCGACACCAGGTGATGCGGCGCCAGGTACTGGCTGGCGAGGAAAAGTTGGTCTTTGATCGGCATCTAGGAGCGCTAAAAAAACGCGTCCCGCGTACAGCGGGACGTGGTTGTCGGTTGTCGCGCGCGGACCGCCGCGCATGGCGGGCCCGGGCGGGCAATTCGCGGGATTGTAGCGCGTTCGAACGCGAATGGACCATGCCGCGAAGCGCATCGCCGCCGGGCTCCGGCCGCGCGGTCAGGCCGCGGCCTTGGCCGACAGCTTGGTCTTGTAGAGCCAGTCCTTGTAGTCGTCCAGATCGCCGTCGAAGGGGCTGAAGCGCCCGTCGGCGACGATGATGAACTGGTCGGTGGTGGCGCGCAGCAGGTGGCGGTCGTGCGATACCAGCACCAGCGTGCCCTCGAACTGGGCCAGCGCGGTGGTCAGGGCCTCGCGGGTTTCCAGGTCCAGGTGGTTGGTGGGCTCGTCCAGCAACAGCAGGTTGGGGCGCTGCCACACGATCAGCGCCAGCGCCAGGCGCGCCTTCTCGCCGCCGGAGAATGGCGCGATCGAGCTGGTGGCCATGGCGCCGTTGAAATTGAAGCTGCCCAGGAAGTTGCGCAGCTCCTGCTCGCGCACCGTCGGCGCGATCTTGGTCATGTGCCACAGCGGCGATTCGTCATGGCGCAGCATCTCGACCTGGTGCTGGGCGAAGTAGCCGATCGACAGGCCCTTGTTGAACTGGGTCTCGCCCGCCAGCGATTGCAGCTCGCCGGCAATGGTCTTGATGAAGGTCGATTTGCCGGCGCCGTTGATGCCCAGCAGGCCCAGGCGCTGGCCCGCCTGCAGCGAGAAGTCGATGCCCGACACGATGATCTTGTCGGACGTGACGCCGCTGTCCTCGTCGGTGTTGCGGTAGCCGGCGCTGACCTTGTCCATGGTCAGCAGCGGATTGGGCGCGCGCAGCGGCTCGCGGAACTCGAACGAGAACTCGGCGGCGGCGCGCAGCGGCGCCACTTCTTCCATGCGGGCCAGCGCCTTGATGCGGCTCTGCGCCTGGCGCGCCTTGCTGGCCTGGGCCTTGAAGCGGTCGATGAAGGATTGCAGGTGGGCGCGCTGGCGCATCTGCTTTTCCATCATGCCCTGCGCCAGTTCCAACTGGGCGGCGCGCTGGCGTTCGAACGACGAGTAGTTGCCCGAGTAGCGCTTGAGCTTGCGCTCGTCGATGTGGACGATGACGTTGACCACGCCGTCCAGGAAGTCGCGGTCGTGCGAGATCACGATGAGCGTGCCCGGATAGCGCTTGAGCCAGTCTTCCAGCCAGATGATGGCGTCCAGGTCCAGGTGGTTGGTGGGCTCGTCCAGCAGCAGCAGGTCGGACGGGCACATCAGCGCCTGCGCCAGGTTCAGCCGCATGCGCCAGCCGCCCGAGAAGCTGGTCAGCGGCAACTGCATTTGCGCCTGCGTGAAGCCCAGGCCGGTCAGCAGTTGCTCGGCGCGCGAGTGCACCGTGTAGGCGTCGGCGTCGGCCAGCGCGGCGTAGATGTCGGCCATGCGCAGGCCGTTCTCGGCGCTTTCCGGCTCGGCTTCGAGCGCGGCCAGCTCCGCCTCCAGTTTGCGCAGCGTGACGTCGCCGTCGATGGCGTATTCGATGGCGGGGCGATCGAGCGCGGGGGTTTCCTGCGCCACATAGGCCATGCGCCAGCTGGCGGGATAATCCAGGTCACCCTGGTCGGCGTGCAGCGTGCCGCGCAGCAGGCCGAACAGGCTCGACTTGCCGGCGCCGTTGGCGCCGATCAGGCCGATCTTGTCGCCGGGGTTCAGCAGCAGGTCGACCTTGTCGAACAAGGGCTTGACGCCGCGCATGAGTGAAACTTGTTGGAAGCGGATCATGAATCGTGTGGCAGGGGGGGGGCGCGACGAACGCGCGGCAAGGTTCCCGCCACAGGCAGCGGCGAAAAAAACGGAACCGGGAAGACATCGCGCCGGCGGCGCGACATGCGGGCCGCGCCGGGCGCGGCGGGCGGAAGCGGCGGGGCCGCTCCGGGATCGCGGGGGGTATTGTAGTTCAGGCGCCGGCCGGGCCGGCCTCGATGGCGGCGGCCATTGCCAGCAGGCGTTCGGCTTCGCGCGCATGCAGGTTCTCGACCAACATGCCGTCCACCACCGCCACGCCCTGGCCCGCCGCCTGCGCCGCGCGCCAGGCCTGGAGCCGCTTGCGGGCATTGGCCAATTCGCTGGCGGACGGCGCGAACGCGGCGTTGGCGGCGGCGATCTGCTTCGGATGGATCAGTGTCTTGCCGTCGAAGCCCTGGTCGCGTCCCTGGCGGCAGGCGGCCGCGAGGCCGGCCTCATCGTCCAGGTCCAGGTGCACGCCGTCGAGCACCGCCAGGCCATGGGCGCGCGCGGCCAGCACTGCCAGCGAGCGCGCCAGCAGCGTCTCGTGGCGCTCGGGCGTATGGCGCGCGCGCAGGTCCTTGACCAGGTCGGAGGTGCCCACCACGATGGCCGCCAGGCGCGCGTGGCCGCCGGCAATCGCGTCCAGCCGCAGAAAGCCCAAGGGCGTTTCGGCCATGGCCCACAGCGGCAATGCGGCCGGCGCGCCAGCCGCATCCAGGGCGCGCGCCAGCGCGTCGAGTTCAGCAGCCGATTGCACCTTGGGCAGCAGCACCGCATCGGCGCCGGCCCGCGCGATCGCGCGCACGTCGTCCAGGCCCCACGGCGTGTCCAGCGCATTGACGCGCACCACGCATTCGCGCCGGCCGTAGCCGCCGGCGCGCAGGGCCGCGGCCACCTGCTCGCGCGCCAATGCCTTGGCGTCGGGTGCGACCGCGTCCTCGAGATCGAGGATCAGCGTGTCGGCATCGAGGCTGCGCGCCTTGTCGAGCGCGCGCGCGTTGGCGCCCGGCATGTAGAGGACGGAACGGCGGGGGCGGGTATCGGTCAGTGCCATGTCGGGGAAAATTCAGTGCTTGCTGTTGCCGACGATCTGCACCGGCATGGTGCAGACATAGCCGACGCCATAAACGGTGCGTATGCCCATGTCGCCGCCGGCCTGCGCGCGCAGCTTGCGGCGCAGCCGGTGCATGTGCGCATCGAGACGATGGGTGTCATAGGCCTCGGTGCTGGCGCCCAGCGCCTCGACCAGCCGCCCGCGCGACAGCGGCAGCGGCGCGGCCTGGATCAAGGCGCCGATCAGGCGGCTTTCGGTGTCGGTGATGTCGACGTGGACGCGCTTGGGCGACACCAGCCTGCGGCGCGCGGGATCGAAGCGCCAGATCTCGGTGGCTGGCGCTTCGGGGTCGGCCGCGGGCACGACACGCAGGCGCCGCGACAGCGACACCAGGGTCGCGCCGAGTTCGGCCAGATTGACGGGCTTGGTCAGGTAGTGGTCGGCGCCCAGACTCAGCCCCGACACCTTGTCTTCGCTCAGCAGCCGGCCGGTGAGCATGATGATGCCCATCGAGGGATACGTGGTGCGCAGATGCGCGACCCTTGTCAGCCCGTCGCCATCGGGCAGCATGGCGTCCAGCACCAGGATGCCGGGAGTGACGTTCAGCAGCAATTGATCCAGTTCGGAGAGCGAGCCCGCCGTGAGGATGGCTTCGCCCAGGCCGAGGTCGTGGATGAATTCGGCGATGGTGTCGCGCCAGTCGCCGTGATCGTCGACGATGATGATGGTCACGGCGCCGGACGAGCAGGCGGTTGCGCGCGGGGCGCTCCATGGGCAAACACGCTTTCCGCTCCTTTCATGCTACGGCTTTTTATTGGTGTGGATGGGTCCGCCTGGCTGGGGCGCAGGGCCGGGATGCGCCAGCCGATGAGATCCCCTCGAGGCGCTCCCGCGGAGAATATCATTATCGCCGTTGTGGCGGCGCAGCATGTTGCGCAGGGCAGCCGCTGGCGCGGCACCGGGTGGTCAAAAAATGAGCAGCCCCTGCGGTGTCGCCGCGCAGGCCGGCCCGCCTGCCTGCGTCAGTTTCTTATCCACAGTTTCTGTGGATAAGAAAGTCGTGCGAAAGTTGTACACCGCCAGGTCGGTTCAGGGCGTTGGCGCGGCGGCCAGATATTCCACCGGCACGCCGGGCGGCACCTTGCGCACGCGGTCGCGTTCGATGCGCGGCGGCGCGAAGCGCGTCTTGCGGGCCGCCGCGTTCTGCAACAGCACCGACAGTACGGCACCCTTGTCCTGGATCCATTGACTTTTGCCGCGCAGCAACTTCATTGCGCTGTCGGCCGTTCCCAACTTGTAGGAGATGGCGTTGATCTGTACCGAATTCCTGCCGTTGAAAGCGGACTCGTCCTGCTCGGTGATCGCCGCCGCGTCCAGGTTGCTGCTTTCGTGGTCGACGCGATAGATGAATTTGATGCCGCTGAACGGGTCCTGCACCACGACGAGCTTGTCCGAACCTGAAACGTCCGAAAGCATGCCGATCACCGGCGATTCGACCAACTGGTTGCCCCGCTGTTCTTCGGTGTAGATGAAGATACTGGGACGATTGTGCCCGACCGGCGCGGGCGGGGCGAGGGGAGAACGATCCATACCTGACTTGAAATGAGCGGGGCGCTCGGACGGCGAGCCTGCCCCGGGTACCGCATTAACGGCCTCCGGTTGCGGGAACTTGAGCGCAGGCCACGATGAAAGACAAAGAGCAAGCCCCGCCGGCCATCACGCTGCGCGGCGCAGGCGCGCCAGCAGG
The DNA here is from genome assembly GCF_902859765.1 of Achromobacter pulmonis. GTDB lineage: Bacteria > Pseudomonadota > Gammaproteobacteria > Burkholderiales > Burkholderiaceae_B > Achromobacter > Achromobacter pulmonis. The sequence goes on along the minus strand of NZ_CADIJV010000004.1, from coordinate 164,784 downwards.
CGCGTCCTGGCGGCGGGCCAGTCCTCTTCGAGGATGGCGAAATAGGCCATGTCGCGGGTGCGTCCCGACTGCGCGATCAGGTGCTTGCGGAATACCCCTTCCTCGACGCCGCCGATGCGGAGAATGGCCTGGCGCGATTGCAGATTGGCCGCCTCCGTCTTGAACACGACCCGCATGATACCAATTGTTTCAAAGGCGTGCTGCAATAAAAGATACTTGGCCTCGGTGTTGGCGCCGCTGCGCTGGCTGGCCGGGGTGAGCCAGGTGGCGCCAATCTCCAGGCGCCTGTGCGCCAGGGCGATATCCATGTAGCGGGTGGTGCCGATGACCTGGCCGTCGGCCCGCCGCACGATGGCAAAGGGCAGGCAGTCGCCGGCGGCCTGGCCGGCCAGCGCGCGCTCGACATAGCGGCGCATGTCTGCGGCGCTGTCGATCGGTTCCGGCTGCAGCCGCCAGAGTTCGGGGTGCAGGCCGACCTCGGCCAGGGGGCCGGCATGGGCGGCTGTCAAAGGCACCAGGCGCACGATGTCGCCTTCCAGAGTAACGGGTTGCAGGGGGGCGAGGGCGGGCAAGGGCAGGGCTCCTGAAAAACGCATCGCGGCCGGGCGTGCGGCGCCATGGCCGGCGGCGGGCGACCGGCGGCGGGCGATGGTCGATTCTACGCCCGCGCGCGGGCTTGCCGCGGCGATGCCCCGGGGGCAGAATGCGCAGCATGAAAACAGACGTGGTGGTCCTGGGGGCGGGCATCATAGGCGTGAGCGCGGCGCTGCATCTGCAGGCGCGCGGACGCTCGGTGACGTTGTTCGACCGCCGCGGCCCGGGCGAGGAGACCAGCTATGGCAATGCCGGGCTGATCGAACGCGCCAGTGTCATTCCCTATGCCTTTCCGCGCGACTGGCGCAGCCTGCTGCGCTATGCCGGCAACCGCCGGCCCGATGTCCGCTACCACCCGCGTTTCCTGCCGCGCATCGCGCCCTGGCTGCTGCGCTATTGGTGGCATTCGGCGCCGTCGCGGCTGGCGCGCGCCGCGGCCGCCATGCTGCCATTGATCGAACGCAGCGTGACCGAGCACGACGTGCTCAAGGACGCGGCCGGCATCTCCCATCTGTTCCGCCGCAATGGCTGGATCGACGGCATGCGCAGCCAGGCCAGCCTGGATCGTGCCGCGGCCGACGCGGTGGCATTGGCCTGCTACGGGCTGGACTACCAGGTGCTGGACCGGCCGGCGCTGGCGGCGCTGGAGCCGTCCCTGTCGCCCAATCTGGTGGGCGCCATCCATTGGCGTGACCCCGTCAATGTGTCCGATCCGGGCGCCGTGGCGCGCGGCTACGCGGCCCTGTTCCAGCAACGCGGCGGCACGCTGGCGCGCGGCGACGCACGCAGCCTGGAAGCGGTGGCCGGCGGCGGCTGGCGCGTGCGCGGCGTGACCGGGCCGCTGGAGGCGCGTGACGTGGTGGTGGCGCTGGGGCCGTGGTCGTCCGACGTGTTGCGGCCGCTGGGCTACCGGGTGCCGATGGCGGTCAAGCGCGGCTACCACCAGCACTTCGCGCTGGAGGATGGCGCCGCGCTGTCGCGGCCGGTGGCCGATATCGACAGCGGTTTCGTGATGTCGCCGATGACGCTGGGCTTGCGCCTGACCACGGGCGCCGAATTCGCGCCGCGCGATGCGCCGCCGTCGCCGGTGCAGGTCGCGCGTGCGCGCCTGCTGGCGGCCCAGTTGCTGCCGCTCGGCGAGGCGGTCGAGAAGACGCCGTGGATGGGGTGCCGGCCCTGCATGCCGGACATGCGCCCGGTGATCGGCCCGGCGCCGCGCCATCCCGGGCTGTGGCTGGCCTTCGGTCACGCGCATCACGGCTTCACGCTGGGGCCGGTGACGGGCAAGCTGCTGGCTTGCCTGGTGACCGGAGAGACGCCGGACATGGACCCGGCGCCGTATGCGCTGAACCGCTAGGCCGGCGCGCAGCGGGCCGGCCAGGCAGGCCGCGACCGCGTCAGGCGCGGGCCTTGGCGCGGCGCTCGCGCACCGCCTGCGCCAGCATGTCGAGCACCGGCAGGGTCTGGGTCCAGCCCAGGCAGGCGTCGGTAATCGACACGCCCGGGCGCAGCGGCTGTCCTGGCTTGAGGTCCTGGCGGCCTTCCTCCAGGTGGCTCTCGATCATCACGCCGGTGATGCGGGTATCGCCCTGGGCCAACTGCGCGGCGATGTCGCGGGCCACGTCCACCTGGCGCAGGTGCGACTTGTTGGAGTTGGCGTGCGAGCAGTCGATCATGACCTGTTCCCGCTGGCCGGCCGCGCGCAACACGGCACAACAGGCGTCGACGCTGGCGGCGTCGTAGTTGGGGCCTTGCTTGCCGCCGCGCAGGATCACGTGGGTGTCGGCGTTGCCGCGGGTTTCGAAGATCGCGGCCATGCCCATCTTGGTCATGCCCATGAAGGCGTGCTTGGCGCTGGCCGCGACCATGGCGTCGGCCGCGATCTGCACGCCGCCGTCGGTGCCGTTCTTGAAGCCCAGCGGGCAGCTCAGCCCCGAACTCAGTTGGCGGTGGCTGGGGCTCTCGGTGGTGCGCGCGCCGATGGCGCCCCAGGCGATCAGGTCGGCGATGTACTGCGGGCTGAGCAGGTCGAGGAATTCGGTGGCGATCGGCAGGCCCAGGCCGCTGATGTCCAGCAGCAGTTCGCGGGCGCGGCGCAGGCCTTCGTTGATGCGGAAGCTGCCATCCAGGCGCGGGTCGTTGATGTAGCCCTTCCAGCCCACGGTGGTGCGCGGCTTTTCGAAATACACGCGCATCACGACCAGCAGGTCGTCGCGGTACTGGTCGGCGGCGGCACGCAGCTGGCGCGCGTATTCCATGGCCTGGCCGTGGTCATGGATGGAGCAGGGGCCCACCACCAGCACCAGGCGGTCGTCGCGGCCATGCAGCACGTCGGCGATGCGGGCGCGGCTGTCCTCCACCAGCGTCTGGATCGCCGCCGAGACCGGCAATTCGTCCTGCAGCAGGGCGGGCGAGATCAGGGGACGCACCGCGCTGATGCGGGTGTCGTCCGTGCGGGTGTTGTCCTGGGTGGCGTCGGCCGTGCCGACCTCGCGGTCATGCAGGGGATCGTCAATGCGGGTCAAGGGAAGCTCCGTGCCGTAGATGCGGGAAAGGGCTGCCATTATCGCACCCGCGGGCGTCGTCCGTCCGGGCTACGTCCCCCCTTGATCTCGCCCGATTGGCGCCTGCATCGCCCTAATCGGTCCTAGGGCTTTCTCGCCGCGCCGCTGCCGGCGAAGATGCCTTAGCATTGACGCAACGCGCTCCCGCGATCGCGTCCGGCCCGGGGGCCTGTCACCGGCGCCGCCAGCCTGTTCGAATGCCGACACATCCGAGGACTTGCGCGATGCCCAAAACCGACGCTGGCGCCGCTACCCGGAGGATCCTGCTGGTCGAGGACCATCCGGTGGAGCGTGCTTACCTGCAGAACATGCTGTTGGCACTGGGGTACCGGCGCGTGGCCGGCGTGAGCAGCAGCGTCGAGGCCATCGCCGCGCTGGCGCGGCAGAGCTACGACGTGGTGGTCAGCGACATCGCCATGGGCGAGGGCGATGGCACCCGCCTGCCCAATGAGTTGCGGCGGCTGGTCGACAGCGGCCGTATCAAGACCATGCCCCCCATCATCTGGATCAGCAGCCTGGCCGACGAACTGCTGCAATCGCATGTGCGGCTGGCCATGCAGGCGGGCTGCCCGTCATCGCAGGCGTTGGCCAAGCCCGTGTCGCGCACCGCCTTGCAGCATGCCATCAAAGCGGCCCTGCACAGCGTGGAAGACGACACGCGTTCGCCACGTCAGATCTCAGTGCGGCGCGACCTGATCGAGGCCGAGCTGGGGCAGGCGCTGGCGTCGGGCGAGGGCATGCGCGTGGTGCTGCAACCGCAGGTCGACCTGGACAGCGGCCGCGCGATCGCCGCCGAGGCCCTGTCGCGCTGGGATCATCCGACGCTGGGCGCCATCGCCGCCGCCGATTTCGTGCCGGCCGCGCATCGGCTGGGACTGGACCGCATACTGTTCAACCGCGTCGCCGATTGCGTGGTCGAGGTGCTGGTGGCGATGCACGCCGAAGGCATCGCGGTGCCGATCGCGATCAACGCCTCGGCCTCGACGCTGTGCGCGCCCGACCTGCCGGGCGCGCTGGAGCAACGGATGGCGCGCGCCGGCCTGCCGGCGCATCTGGTCAAGATCGAACTGACCGAGGACGAGCCGGTCATCGACTGGCTGGCCCTGTCGTCGGCGCTGAACCTGCTGCGGGTGCGGGGCTTCGAACTGGCCATGGATGATTTCGGCGCGGGCATTGCCTCGATGCGGCTGTTTTCCGCCATGCCGTTCACCGAGTTGAAGATCGACCGCGATTTCATCGTGCACATGCACCGCGAGCCGGCGTCCCGCGCGGTGGTGGCGGCAGCCATCGAAATGGGACGGGCGCTGGGCCGCCTGGTGGTGGCCGAAGGGGTCGAGCAGGAGCGCGATATCCAGTTGCTGCGCGAGCTCGGTTGCAAGGTGGCGCAGGGGTACGGCATTTCGGTACCGCTATCCCCGGAAGATTTCATTGCCTTCTGCCGCCGGCAGTGAAGGCCGCCGGCGGCGCCAAGGCGGTCAGAGGCCGGCCACGTCGATGTCGCCAGGATAGTCGACCGAGAACTTCAATACGGTTTCGCGCGACTTGCCCGGCTCCAGGTCCCAGTTCCAGACCAGCACGCCATCATCGTCGCGCTTGATGTCGCGCTCGGCCGGCGACAGCAGCTTGACCTCGATTTTCTCGTTGCGCGAGATGGGCAGCCGGTCTTTGAACGTGACCTGTTCCTTGGTGGTCTTGTTGTTCGTGACGGTGATCTTGTATTCGTAGGTCACGCGCTTGCCGCTGCCCGAAAAGCCCGTGCTTTCGGTGAAGCGATTGACCAGCTGGCGCTTGATCGAGATGCCGTCGTCGGCGCCCAGCGCCAGTTCGAGTTTCTCGCCGGGCATCACGGTTTTCAAGGACGACGCGGCGACGAAGGCGTCGTCCAGAAAGGTATTGAGCGTGCCGGCCAGGAACGGATAGTCGGTGCCATTGCTGGCCAGGGCCGTCAGGAACGCCGCCTCGCGCAGCGCCGGGGTGGACTGGTATTGCAGCGTGGCCGGCAGCTTGGCAGTGGTGATGGCGACGCGCTGCGCGCTATTGTCCGAGGGCAGTGTGGCGGGCGAGCGGATCTGGAACGAGGCGCTGGTGGCCTCGGCCTGCACCGCGGCGGTCGAAACCTCGGCCTCTTCCAGCGGGGCCCCCGCCTCGACCGCCGTCATCTCGGCGCTGGCCTTGGCGCTCATGCGCGCGCGCGCATCGCCGCGCGTCAACGGCGAGGGGGCGGCGGCCGGCATCGGCATGGGCGGCCGGGGGGCCGCCACGTCGATGATCCAGGGCGTCAACTTGGGCGCGCCGCCGCCCAGCGCCGGCCGCGCGGTCGACAGCGTGAGCCTGACGTTGTTCCAGTCTTCGCCGGTGTTCTGGCGGATGACGCCGAAGTAGCCGAGGTCGATGCTGCGGTCGGCCCGGCGCAGCCGCGCATCGTAGGAAGGCGTCCAGCGGGCGCCGGCCACGGCGTACGACACGTTCAGGTCCAGCTTGCCGGCGCGCGCCAGGTTGACGCGCAGCGTGACGGTCTTGGTGCGGCGATTGAGCTGGCCCTGCAAGCGCCCCAGTTCGCCTTGCGCGGCGGTCAATTGGCGCGCCAGGTCTTCGCGCCGCTCGGCCACCTGCCGCAGGCCGGCCAGGGCGCGGGTCAGCGTATCGGCGCTGAGCGCCTGGATCGCCTTCAGTTCGTCGAGCGTGGGGCGCGGGCCATCCTTGGCCGGCTCGGTGGCGCCACGCTGCATCATCGCCACCAGCTCGCGCTGGTTGTCCAGTACCGCGGCCTCGTCGTCCAATGCCGCCTGCTGGCCGGTCAGCTTGCGGATCTGTTCTTCCAGCTGCCTGACGCGCTCGTTGGCGGTGTCGGCCTGATACGCATCGCGCACCCGCACGTCCAGCAAGGTCGCCTGGCCGGAGCTTCTGGCCGATACCTGCAACGAGTTCTCTTGCAGGCTGGCGGGCAGCTTTTCCAGCACCAGCTCATGCTCGCCCGCCGCCAGCTCGCTGCTGGCGGCGCGGGTGACGACGGCGCGGTCCTGGTAGACCGTCACGGCGCCGATGGAGGACGCCAGTCCGGCCGCCGCGGCCAGACCGGGAAGCGTGGCAAGCGCCACAGCCAGTAGAGTACGTTGCACGGGAACACCTTTGGGCAGATTGCGCCGGCGGGCCCCATCGCGGAGCCGGCTGAGGCGATTGCGGGCCAATTTACAGGCGCTGGCCGGCGCCGGGTTTACAGAAGATGACAAACGCGACAGACCAATACCGTCTGGGCGGCCCGCCCTCAGGCCGGCGGGTCCGGGTGCGCCAGCCGGCGCAGCATCTCGACCGCGTTGTGCGCCGCGATCGAACGGTCGTGACGGCGGTAGGCCATGTCCAGCAAGGCATGCGGCGCATCGCCCTTGATGGGGCGGTACTCGATGCCCTGGGCGCCCATGTGGCGCATCGCCGCCGGCACGATCGAGATGCCGACACCGGCCGCCACCAGGCTGACGATCGATGCCATTTGCGGGGCTTCCTGGATCACGCGTGGCGAGAAGCCGGCGCGCAGGCAGGCGCCCTGGATGGCGTCGTACAGGCCGGCGCCGATCGGCCGCGGATACAGTACGAAGTCCTCGTTCGCCAGCGCAGCGATGGGCACGCTTCGCCGGCGGCTGAGGGGGTGGTCCGGGGGCAGGGCGATCAGCATCGGCTCGTCCAGCACGCGCTCGGATTCGAATTCCGGATCGAGCACATAGGGCGGACGCACGAAGGCCACGTCCACGCCGTTCTCGCGCAGGCCGCGCAGCAGGCTGATGGTATTGCTTTCGGTCAGGCTGACGCGCACGTCCGGATAGCGGTCGCGGAACGCGCGGATGGCTCGCGGCAGGTAGGGATGGAATACCGCCGACGCAGTGAAACCCACGGTGATGGCGCCGCGCTCGCCGCGGCCCAGGCGGCGCGCGGTGTCGATGGCGCGGTCCGCGCTGGCCAGGATGGCGCGCGCGTCCTCCAGGAACTGGGCGCCGGCCTCGGTCAGCTCGACGCCGCGGGGCAGGCGCAGGAACAGCGGGGTGCCGATCTCGCGTTCCAGCTGCTGGATCTGCTGGCTCAATGGCGGCTGGCCTATGCCGAGCCGGGCGGCGGCGCGGGTGAAGTGCAGTTCATCGGCGACCACCGTGAAATAGCGCAGGTGTCTCAGTTCCATCGTTATTAAATATAGCGAGTGCCGGTTTCATATATTGGACATATGCAGGGCAAAAGTCTACCTTGGATGCACGGGTCCTTGCCCGGTGCTTTTCGAGATTTCCGATGTCCACCCCCTCCGTTCTTGTTGCCTCCACCGCTGGCGCCACCGCGCCGGTGCCTCCGACCGGCTATCTGGCGCGCGGCAACCCGGCGTTGCGGCGCGCGCAGTGGGCCCTGTTCGCGGCGGGGTTTTCGACCTTTTCGCTGCTGTACTGCGTGCAGCCGCTGATGCCGCTGTTCACGCAGGGTTTCGGGGTGTCGCCGGCGCAGAGCAGCCTGGTGCTGTCGCTCTGTACCGGCCTGCTGGCCGTGGCGATCTTCCTGGTGGGCCTGTTTTCGCAGGCGTTGCCGCGCAAGCGCGTCATGGCGCTGTCGCTGTTCGCCTCGGCCGTGCTGGGCACGGCGGCGGCGGTGGCGCCCGACTGGCACAGCCTGCTGGCGCTGCGCGCGCTGCAGGGCCTGGCCATGGGGGGCGTACCAGCGGTGGCCATGGCCTATCTGGCGGAAGAGGTCGAGCCCGGCACCCTCGGGTTCGCCATGGGCCTCTATATCAGCGGCAGCGCCTTCGGCGGCTTGTCGGGCCGGGTGATCACGGGACTGGTGTCGGATCATTTCGGCTGGCGCGCGGCCCTGGGCACGCTGGGCCTGCTGGGTATCGCCGCGGCCGTGCTGTTCGTGTGGCTGCTACCGGCTTCGCGCCGCTTCACGCCGCAACGTTCGCGCGGCTGGGCCGGCGTTGCCGCCGATGTGCGCGCGGGTATCGGCGCGCATCTGCGCAATGGCCCCCTGTGCGGGCTGTTCGCCCTCGGCGGCCTGCTGATGGGGGCCTTCGTCACGGTCTACAACTATGTCGGCTTTCGCCTGCTGGCGCCGCCGTTCTCGCTGAGCCAGACCTTCATCGGCTTCATCTTCGTGGTGTATCTGGTGGGCATCTTCGCCTCCACGTATTGCGGCCGCCTGGCCGATCGCCACGGGCGCGGCGCGATGCTGACGGCGGGCTCCGCCCTGGCGCTGGCCGGGCTGCTGCTGACACTGTCGGACAGCCTGCCCGTGCTGATCGCCGGCATCGTGGTGTTCACCTTCGGCTTCTTCGCGGCGCACGCAGTGGCCAGCGGCTGGGTCGGCCAGATGTCGCGCGGCTACAAGGCGCTGGCGGCCTCGCTGTACCTGCTGGTGTACTACGTCGGCTCCAGCGTGCTGGGATCGCTGGGCGGCCGGTTCTGGACCGACGCTGGCTGGCCCGGCGTGGCGGCGATGACCGGCAGCCTGCTGGGGCTGGCGCTGGCCATCAGCGCCGTGCTGTACTGGCGCAGCGCGCGCTTGCCGGCTGCCACGGTGGAGCAGGGCACGTCATAATCGGGCCGGGAATCCACTGAAGGGGCTGTTTATGTTTTCGCATGTGTGCCTGGGCGTGGGCGATTTCGATCGCGCCTATGCCTTCTATTCCGTATTGGCGGAGGCGCTCGGCCTGGAGCCGCGCTTTCTCGAACGCGAACAGCCCTGGGCGGGCTGGCAGCCGGCGGGCGGCGGGCGGCCGCTGCTGGTCATCGGCGCGCCCCACGACGGTAACCCGGCCTCGCCGGGAAATGGGCAGATGACGGCCTTCCTGGCACAGGATCGCGCCACCGTGGATCGCTGCCATGCCCTGGCGCTGGCGCATGGCGCCTGCTGCGAAGGCCCACCGGGATTGCGCCCGCACTACCACGCCAACTACTACGGCGCCTATTTCCGCGATCCCGACGGCAACAAGCTGTGCGTGGTCTGCCACGCGCCCTGAGGCGTCCGCTGATCGCGCAGGATCCCACCGCCGGCCGGCGCCAGGCTGCTTTTGATCGGCGCGGGCGCTAGGCTGGGGTACGGGTCGGCGCGGCGCCGGCCGCCAGGGGCGCTTCCATGCCCTGGCTGAGCGCCGCCAGCAGCAGGCGGGGCTCGAGAGACAACTGGGCCAGCATCACGCTGCATCGGGACAAGCGGGTCAGATCGTCGAGTTCCTGCCGGGCCAGCCACTCGCAGGCCTGGACCGACACCTGCATACCCGTCAACGCCGACAGGTTGCCGCTGCGGGCGATCCGCTGCAACAGCAGCAGGTACATGAGATTGGTCTCGTGGATGTCGCGCAGAAGTTCGGTGGATTGCGGCATTGGTCGCCCCTCACTTCACTGAATCGCGGCCGGGCGGGTGCCGGGCCGGGAACAGGCATGACGCGCGCATCCTGAAGGCGCTTGATCGAGCCGGTAAAGGCTTGCCTGCCGGCATTGCCTGTTCATCATATTTAAGTGGTCCCGGGGCCGTCAGTAGTGGATTTCCCGAGCGGGGAAGGGTCATTTCGTCAAAATGGTAAAAAAGACCTATTCTCATTTATAATGCCCGGCATGCGGAAACGCGCCAACCGAACGGCGCCAACCTGAAGGCGCCAATCCCATGCACCGCCGCGTTCCGCCACCCGAGAGGCTCAAGATGACCCTAGCATTCCAGGCGCCCAATTCGCTGCAGCGCGAGCATGCGGCATTGCTGGCCGCCTACGGCCAGGCCCAGGCGCGTTGCAGCCGTCTGCTGAGCGCGCAGGCGCAGCGCATCGCACATCTCGAGGCCGAGGTCTTCAAGTTGCGGGCCCAGGTGATCCAGCGGGATACCGCGCTGGCCTGGGCGCGGCAGGACCGGGCCGCGCTCGAGGGCACGATCCCGGGGCTTGCCCCCCGCATCGCGCTGGCGCGGCGCGTGAGCCAGTTGGTGGAGCGGGTGCAGGGGCTGATGCGCGAACGCCTGGCCTGGCAGGACCGCGCGGCCCAGGCGCGCGAGCGGTCGCGCGACCGCGCGGTCGAGCCGCCAGCGCCCGCCGCGGTCATCGCCGCCACTGCGCTGCGCGAAAAATCGGTGCTGTGCGTGGGCGAGGACGCCATGGCCCTGATGCTGACACGCAAGGTGGTGGAAATGGCCGGCGGGCGCTACCTCGGCCATTGCGGCGGCGAGAACGCCGACGCCGAGACCCTTGAGGCCAGCCTGGTGGCGGCCGACCTGGTCATCTGCCAGACCGGTTGCGTCAGTCATGGCGCCTACTGGCGCGTCAAGGACCACTGCACCCGCACCGGCAAGCAGTGCGTGCTGGTCGACAAGCCCGAGGCGCTGACCGCGCTGGGACTGGCGCGCGAAAGCGCCGAATTGCCGCGCTGACTCGGAATCACCCGCCGGCCTCGGCCGCGGCTGCGCCGTCCGGCTTGTTGGGTCTCGGTCAGGCGGGCGTGCTCACGCACCCCCAAGACTGCGGCCGGCGCAGGGCCGCGCCGCGCCCGCGAGCAGGGTCCGTGGCTCCATTCGAGCGCGGGACCGTCGAGCATGGTGTACCTCGTCGACGTTGCGTTCGGAGCAGGGGGCGGACAAGGCGGAGGCGGGGGGCCATGAGGCAGCGGTTTGTCGTTAATGGGATTCGCTCGCACTATGGGCGGCATGGTCGCGGGCGGCAAGGCGTAATGCCGCGTTACCTAGGGTTGCGGCTCTGGCGCCGTCGCCGCAATACAGTCCATGGTGGAACGACCGCAGGAGACCCCATGCTGACCCGGCGAGACCGCGTAACCCATTCCTGGACCGATACGCTTGCACGGCTGGAGGACGAGCGCGTCATGTTGCAGCGGATCGCAGCCGGCGTGCCGCTGGCTGACGTGCTGGGGCATATGCTGCACGCGATCGAGGCGCAGTCCAGTGTCGGGCTGCGCGCCTCGATCGCGCTGGTCGAGGACAACGGCGGCTTCTTGCGCCATGGGGCCGCGCCCAGCCTGCCGGCGCAGTTCAATGCCGCCGTCGATCATGCGCCGATCGGGCCGGATATGGCCTCATGGGGCATGGCGGCGGATTCGGGTAGCCCGGTCTACGTCGAAGACATCGCCACCCATCCCGCCTGGGCCTGCTGGCGCGAGCAGGCGTTGTCACATGGCCTGCGCGCCTGCTGGTCCACGCCCATCAAGGCTCCCGACGGCCGATTGCTGGGCGTGTTCTCCAACTACTATGGGACGCCACGCGCGCCCTCGGCCGAGGACATCGACGCGATTGCCGTGATCACGCGCAGCGCGGCGCTGGCGATCGAACGGCATTTGACCGAGACTGCGCTGCGCCGCAGTGGCGAACGCTGGCGCGCCATGTTCGACGGCATGCAGGAGGCCTTCTTCCTGAGCGAAGCGCTGCGCGACGCGGCGGGCCGTATCGTCGACTTCCGGTTCATCGAGGTCAACCCCGCGTTCGAGCGCCAGAGCGGCATGAAAGAAGGCGATACGCTCGGCCATACCTTGCGCGAGATGATTCCCGGGGTGCCGGACGGGATCCTGGACGCTTTCGCGCAGGTGGTCGAGACCGGCGAGCCGGCGCAGTTCGAGTTCGCGGTGCCCGAGCCCCGGGCGGCCTGGTACGAGGCCCGCGCGCGGCGCGAAGGTGATAACCGGATGATGGCGTTGTTCCTGGACGTGACGGCGCGCAAGACAGCCGAAGCGGAACTCTGGGAGGGGCAATACCGCAAGAATTTCGTGCTGGCGCTGGGCGACCGCATGCGTGAATTGCAGCAGCAGGCGGCGATCGAGCAACTGGCATGCGAGAGCTTGGGGCAGCATCTGGCGTTGGGATTGGTGGCGGTGGTCGATTGGCCGGCGCAGGACGCCGGGCCTGTCGTATCGACGCGCTGGCATCCACCCGGCGACCCGTCCGGCCACTGCCTGGGACCGGCATTGCTGGCCCGGATCCATGATGCGCTGGACGCCGGCCGCACGGTCTTCCTGGAGCCGTTGCTGGCGCAGTCCGATGGCGATGTCCAGCCTTCCACCATTGTCGTGCCGATGGACCGCTGGGGCCGGCGCGGCGGGGCGCTGGTGGTGCGGACGGCGGCGGATTCGCGGCTCAAGCGCGGCGACGTGGCCTGTATCGAGGACGTGACCGAGCGGCTGTGCGGCGCGGTCGAGCGCTCGCAATACGCGCGCATGCTGGAGCAGCGGGTCGAGCACGCTATTGCCGAGCGCGACCGCATCTGGCGCATGTCGCCGGAACTGCTGGCCGTGATCGATGCGCAGGGGCGCTATGCCAGCGTCAACCCGGCGGTGCGGCCGATCCTGGGCTGGACCCAGGAGCAGTTCCTGGCCATGAGGCTGAGCCAGCTGATCCACCCGGAGGACTACCAGGCCACCCGCGATGCCCTGGCGCAGGCGCGCCGCGTTGACGCGCCGCAGGGCGCGCGCCATCTGGAGAACCGCGTGCTCAAGCGCGACGGCGGTTATGCCTGGATCACCTGGAGCATGTCCTGGGCGCAGGACAGCCTGTATCTGGCGGGACGCGACGATACCGATTTGAAATCGCAGGCCGAGACGCTGGCGGAGACCGAAAACGCCTTGCGCCAGGCGCAGAAGATGGAGGCGGTCGGACGCCTGACGGGAGGCATCGCGCACGATTTCAACAACATGCTGCAGGGCATCACCGGGGCGCTCTACCTGATCCAGCGCAAGCTGGCCGCCGGCGTGCCGGAACAGGCCGAGCGCTTTGTCGGCGTGGCCATGGACTCGGCCAACCGCGCGGCCCACCTGACGCAACGGCTGCTGACGTTCTCGCGGCGCCAGCCGATCGATCCGCAGCCGTTCTCGGTCGCCGCCACGCTGCAGTCGATGGTCGATCTGTTCCATCGCTATACCGGCGAAGGGGTCACGCTGGCCTTCGACCTGGAGAGCGGGTTGTGGCCGGTGCGCTGCGACCGCAATCAGTTCGAGAACGCGTTGCTGAACTTGGTGATCAACGCCTGCGATGCCATGCCGGATGGCGGCAAGCTGACCGTGGCCGCGTTCAACACGCGCCTGGATCCGGCGTTCCTGCGGCCTTATCCGGGCGCGCAACCGGGCGACTTCGTCGAAGTGCGCGTCACCGATGCCGGTTGCGGCATGTCGCCCGATGTGTTGGCCCACGCCTTCGATCCGTTCTTCACCACCAAGCCGCTGGGCGAGGGCACGGGGCTGGGACTTTCCATGATCTACGGCTTCGCCAAGCAGGCCGGCGGTGTCGTAACGCTGGAGAGCAAGGTGAAGGTGGGCACCTCGGTCAGGATCTTCCTGCCACGCCACCAGGGCACGGCGGCCGGCGCCACAACGCCCGCGCCGGCCGCCGGCGCCAGGCACGGCGCCGCGCGCCAGGCCGTGGTGCTGGTGGTGGAGGACGAAGCCAATGTGCGCGAGATGGTGTGCGAGAGCCTGGCGGAACTGGGCATGCGGGTGCTGGCCGCCGGTGACGGCGATGCCGGCCTGGAGCAACTGCGCAGCGCCGCCAGCCTTGACCTGCTGGTCACCGATGTCGGCCTGCCGGGCTTGAACGGCCGCCAGTTGGCGGACGCCGCGCGCGCCATCCATCCTGGCCTGAAAGTCCTGTTGATGACCGGCTATGCCGAAAGCGCGGCGCGCGGCTCCGGCTTTCTCGACAGTGGCATGGCGCTGATCGTCAAACCCTTTGCACTGGACGTTCTGGCCGAGCGTGTGCAAAGGATGCTGGAACCGGCCGGGGCCGATTGAACCTCGCGCGGTGCCCGCGCTGATGAGCGCGCCTGGGCGGATGCGCACCCTATTCAAGCGTCGGTAAAAATTGCCGGCAGCCGCCTTTGCCAGGGGGCGTCGAGGGCAGGCACGGGGGTTGCGACAGGGGCAGGGCAACTCACACAAGGAGTGAACTTATGAAAATCCGTGCTTTGACCTATGCCATCGTCGTCGCCGCCAGCCTCGGTGGAACCGGCGCCGCCTGGGCGCAGTCAGCCAGCCCTTCGAGCCCGTCCAACACGCCCAACGACGGCACCGCGGTGCCGCCGAACCGCCCGGTGCCTCCGGGCCAGGCCGCGCCGGCGCCCAACGCGCCGCCCAGCACGCCGGGCAAGGCACCGAACCTGGACCACAAGAACAAGGCCGCGCCGGGCGGTAAGCATTCTGGCGAGATGTCGAAAAGCGGGATGTCGAAAAAGCCGCGCGGCGCCAATGAGAATGTGCCGCGCACGCCGGCCGGCGGCGCCACGCCGCCGCCGGGCTATCCGAACACGGGCGGCAGCAAGTAAATGGAATCGCGGGCGGCCCACGTCAGGGCGGCCCGCGTCAGGGCGGCCCTCGTTTCCATGCGCATCCCCGCCCGGCACCCGTGTGCCTGCGGGGATGCGTCGCCTCGAACACGCGTGGCGCGTCGACGCCGCCTCAATGTACGCGCCGCAGTTCGGCCGGCGGCAGGCGCAATTGGCCGCGGTACTTCGACACCGTGCGGCGCGCCAGGACGATGCCATTGGCGGCCAGTTGCTGCGCCAGCGCCACGTCCGAAAGCGGCATGGCGGGGTCCTCGGCCTCGATCAGTTCCTTGATCAGCGCGCGCACCGCCGCCGCCGAGCAGGTGCCACCGGAATCGGTGGGCAGCTCACGCGAGAAGAAATGGCGGAACTCGAAGACCCCGCGCGGGGTGACCATGTATTTGCCAACGGTGGCGCGCGACACGGTCGACTCATGCATGTCCAGGTCGTCGGCGACTTCCTTGAGCATCAACGGCCGCAGCGCCACGTCGCCGTACTCGAAGAATGTCTGCTGGCGCTTGACGATGGCTTCGGCCACACGCTGGATGGTGCTGTAGCGCTGTTCGACATTGCGCACCAGCCAGCGCGCTTCCTGCAGTTCCTGGGCCATGGGGCTGCGGTCGTCCAGGCGCGCGCGCCGGAACAATTCGGCATACACCTCATGCAGACGGGCCTGCGGCATGGCGCCGCGGTTGGGCTGCACACGCCAGCGCGAGCGCCATTTGTCGACGAAGACGTCCGGCACCACGTAGGCCGGCGTCTGGTCGTCGTAGCGGCGTCCGGGCTTGGGATCGAGGCCGCGGATCAAGCTGCAGGCGGCACGCAGCGCCTCGTCATCGCAATCGAGCGCGTGGCGCATCGCGGCGAAGTCATTGCGGGCCAGCCGCTCGATCTGTTCACGCACGATGCGCAGCGCCAGCGCGCGCAGCGGCGCGTTCAGGCCGGGTGCAGCCTCCAACTGCAGGGCCAGGCATTCCTGCAGGTCGCGCGCGCCCAGTCCGGGGGCGTCCAGTTGCTGCACCAGCCGCAAAGCCGCCAGCCATTCGCCGTCATCGGGCGGCGGCGAGAAGTCCGGGCTCAAGGCATCGCACAGGCTGGCCGGGGGCGTGCGCAGGTAGCCGTCCTCGTCCAGCGAGTCGATGATGAATTCGGCCAGCAGCCGGTCGCGCGGGCCGAGCCGGTAATTGCCCAGTTCGAGCGACAGCTTTTCCCGCATCGAAACCGGCGCGCTGGCCCATTGGCCCAGATCGCGCTCCGGGCCATCGGCATGCGCCGAGGTCGGGTAATCGCCGGCATACTCGCGCGGGGGCTGTGGCGCGTCCGCGGCCATGGCCGGGGTGGCGGCGGATTCCGCGCCGCCGTCCGGCGCCGCCTGCGTGGCGCTGGCATTGGCCCCGTGCGGACCCGCTGCCTGCGTATCGGCAGGAGTTTCCGCTTCCTCCAGGAAAGGGTTGCTGGCCAGCGCCAGTTCCACCGCTGTCGTGAATTCCAGCGCCGACATCTGCAGCAGCTTGACCGATTGCTGCAGGCGCGGCGCCAGGGTCATCTGCTGGCGCAGGCGCAGTTCTTGCATCGGATATACCAAGAAATTCTCCCAACGGCAGCCGCCGGAAGGGCGGCGCATCCCTGGATTGATGCAAGGATCATGCCTGCCCGCGCCGCGGGCGCACACGGACCGGGCGCCGCTGGGCGGCGATTCAGGATTACAAGGGGACGGTAAATATTGCCGGCCGGCCGGGCGCTCAGGCGGGGGCCGGGCCGCCGGCTTCCTGTTGGTACATATCCAGCCGGTTGTAGAGGGTTTTCAGGCTCACGCCGAGCGTTGCGGCCGCCAGACGTTTGTCGCCGCCGTGGTGTGCCAGCGTGGCCAGGATGAAATCGCGTTGCGCATTGTCCAGCGCCGTGCCGACGGCAACGCTGAACACGCCATCCTTGAGTTCGGTTCGCGCGGCGGCCCGGGCCTGTGGCAGCGCGGCGTCGAGCTGGTCGTCACAAAGAATGTAGGCGCGCTGCACCGCATTGCGCAGTTCGCGGACATTGCCGGGCCAGTCATGGCGGGCGATGGCCTGCAGCAGGCGCGTCGAGAATTTCTTGGCGGTGGCGTGGCGCTGGTTCAATTCGTCAAGGCATTGCTGCGCCAGTACCGCGGCATCGCCCGCGCGTTCGCGCAGCGGCGGCACGCGCAGGGGGATCACCAGCAGGCGATGCAGGAAGTCCTGGCGCAGGCGGCCGGCGGCCACCGCGGCGGCCGGATCCCGGTTGCTGGCGCACAGGATGCGGGCGTTGGCGCGCAGCAGGTCGGAACCGCCCACGCGCTGATACGTGCCGCTCTCCAGCACCCGCAGGAAATGCACCTGCATGTCCGGCGGCATTTCGGTGACTTCATCCAGAAACAGGGTGCCGCCGCTGGCCGACTCGAAGTAGCCGGCATTCTGCGCCACGGCGCCCGTGAAACTGCCTTTCTCGTGGCCGAACAACTCGGCATGGGCCAACGAGCCGCTGATGGCGCCACAGTTGACGGCCACGAACGGCTGGTCGGCGCGCCCGCTGGCCGCGTGAATGGCGCGCGCCACCACTTCCTTGCCGGCGCCGCTTTCGCCGACGATGAACACGCTGGCATCGGACGCGGCGGCCAAGCGCACCTGCGCGGCCAGCTTCTGCATGATGGGGGACAGGCTGGAGACGTCCATGGTGAGGACCATGGTAGGGGGCGTGCCGCCGCGAGTATGCGTCCAGTTGCAAGCAATCGAAAACTTTGGTGCATCTTGTCGAATTTTTGCGCCACGCCGCGCTGGCTTGGCTATGCTCGACGGAGGCCGGGCGCGTGGTCCGGCAACGGCCCCGAGAGAGAGCATGCCCCACCTGCTGATCGTCGATGATGATGACGCCATCCGCGAGACCCTGGCCGAAATCGGCCGCGAAAGCGGCTTCACCGTCGCGCTCGCCGCCAGCGTGCGCGATGCGTGGATCCAGCTCGAGCGTCGGGCGCCCGACCTGGTGCTGACCGACGTGCGGCTGCCGGAGGGCAGCGGCATGGACATCTTCAAGAATGTGGCTGCGGCCAGTGCCGAGGTGGTGGTGATGACCGGCCACGGCACGCTGGACAATGCGGTGCAAGCGCTGCGGCTGGGCGCCACCGATTATCTGGTCAAGCCGATCTGCATGGAGCGCCTCAATGCGATTCTGGCGCGCATTGTTTCCAGCGCCGGCGACGCGCCGCCGGGCGTGCCGTTCGAAGCGCCGGGGCGCTTCGGCAAGATGTATGGCGACTCGCCGCCGATGCGCGAGCTATACCGCCATATCGGGCGCGTGGCGCCGACCGACGTCACCGTCCTGCTGGTCGGCGAGAGCGGCACGGGCAAAGAACTGGCGGCCCACGCGATCCACGCATTGAGCGCGCGCCGCCAGCGGCCCTTCATCGCCGTCAACTGCGGCGCCATCTCGCCTCACCTGATCGAAAGCGAAATGTTCGGCCATGAACGCGGCAGCTTCACCGGCGCCGACCGTCAGCACAAGGGCTATTTCGAGCGTGCCGATGGCGGCACGCTGTTCCTGGATGAAGTCACCGAAATGCCGCTGGACCTGCAGGTGAAATTGTTGCGGGTCCTGGAGACAGGGCATTTCATGCGGGTCGGCACGCATCGCGAGATCGGCTGCGACATCCGTGTCATCGCCGCCACCAACCGCAGCCCCGAGCAGGCGGTGCAGGAGGGCAAGCTGCGCGAGGATCTTTATTACCGCCTCAATGTGTTTCCCCTGGCGCTGCCGCCCTTGCGCGAACGCGGCGCGGACATCGAGCTGCTGGCCGACCGCTTCCTGCGCACGCAAAACGAGGAAAGCGGCGCCCACAAGGTGTTCTCGCCCCGGGCCGCGGCCGCGCTGGCGCAGTATGCATGGCCGGGTAATGTGCGCGAACTGAAGAACTTCGTGCGGCGCGCATTCATCATGGCCGAAGGCGACGAACTGGAGGCCGATCATTTGACGCCGCAGGTGTCGCCGGGCGGGGCGGCCGGGGGCGCCGAGGTCAGCGTGCCGGTCGGCGAAACCCTGGCGGAGGCCGACCGCCGCCTGATCCTGGCCACGCTGGCGCGGTGCAAGGGGGTCAAGAAGCAGGCCGCGGCGCTGCTGGGCATCAGTCCCAAGACCCTCTACAACCGGCTCGAGGAATACGCTGCGTCCGGTGACCCCCTGCCGGGCGAGTGGCCGGACGCGCCGCGCTGATGCCGGTGGCGCGCTACTTGCCGTGGCGCGTCTTCAGATCAGCCATGCAGGCGTCCTTGGCGTTGCCCGACAGGGCATCGCATTTCTCCTTGCCGACCTTGTAGTCTGCCTCGTTGCGGGTCTTGGCCGCGTCATGGTTGGCTTCGGCCTTTTCCACGGCGGCCTTGGCGTCGGCCTTGGCCTTGTCGCGCGTGGCCTCGGCTTGCCGCAGGCAGACATCTTTCTGGTTGCCTTTCATGGCGTCGCATTGCTTCTTGTCCTTTTCGTATTGATGGTCGACCTGCGCATCGCTGCGCACAGACATGGTCTGCGCGTGGGTGGGCAAGGCCAGTGCGGACAGGCACAAGGCCGTGGCCGGGATCAAGGCGCGGGACAGCGTGATGGGAAACCGATACATGGATGACTCCTTTGCTTGGCGGCGGCAGCAGGTTCTGCCGTTGCGCCGTCCTTGCCGAGCAAGTGGCGTTCCCGCCGGGCACGCCGCTTGCTCGGCACGGGGCAAGGGCGCTGGCAGTGGCGCCGTGGATCAGGAGAGCAAGATGAATTCGTCCGACCATGACAACACCCGCAACGCAGCGCCGTCCCGCCCGGCCGGCTCGCCGGCGGCGCGCGACGATGCCGTCACGCCCGCGCACGACGGCGGCGGGCAGGCCGACACACCGCGCGATGACGCGCAGGCCGCCCGCCGCAGCGGTCAGTTCGGCGCCGACCGGCCCGCTTCCGGCAAACCGGGGCCCGCCAAGCGGCGGGCCGATGACGCGCCCCATCCGCAAGGGCCGGAATATGAGGAAGGCGGCCGCTATCCCGGCGCCCGCGAGCCTGGCTCGCAGCATTGAGCGCCGTTCGATCGGCCGTCGGGACTTCGCGCGGGCACGCCGGTTGCTGCGCGATGGGCATGGCCGCCGGCAGGCCGATTCACGAGGAGGTTGCGATGTCCCTGATTGTCGCCGCGCGCTTTCACACCTTTGATGAAGCGAGCCAGGCTGCCCGCCAATTGCGCCAGGCAGGTTTCTCCGAAGGCGATATCCACACGTTCTACATCAATACCGCGGGCGAACATGCCCGCTATCCGCTTGGCGGCGACCGCAAGGCGGATCCGGACGCGCGTGGCGCGCAGGTGGGCGCGCTTGGCGGGGCGGCGCTGGTGGGACTGGCCGGAATCGCCGCGCGCTCCCTCGGCCCATAGCGCGAGCAGGCGGGCGCAGCGGCCGATAACGTCGATCGCCGTGCCAGAGTCGTTCACGGCGGGCGACAGCGCGCGGATCGCGATCTCGCTGAGCACCACGATGCCAAAGCGCGGGTCCTGGTCGTAGCTGCGGCGCGTGCCGACACTGAAGGCCTGCCGGATCCGCTCGGCGCGCGCCGCCGCGTCCGCCTCGGGATCGCTCTGCGCTTCGGTCCGCGTCTCGGTGCCAGTCGCGGCGTCCGGCGCGCCGAGCCAGGCCAGCACGGTATCCGGATAGACAAAGGTGCCAGGAATCGCGGGCACATGGAGCGGCCGGCCCGCGCGCTCGCCCTCGTCCTGCAGCGCCGCCATGTCGATGAACTGCACGTAGCCGGTCGTGCCCGCGCGCACCGCTTCGGCCCCTTGGGGCGCCGCGCGGCCGGCGCCGCGCAATTCGCGACCGCCGAGAAAGGGTTCGTCGAGCCGCGCCTCGATCGCCGCGCGCGTGGCGCGCTCGACCCGGTCGGTGGTCTCGCCGACGCGTCCGAGCAGCATCAGGTGGTTGATCCAGCGCAATAACGCGATGACGATCAGCACAATGATGCCGACGGTCACCACGAACAGCACCAGCCGGCCACGCGGCCCGTAGGCGCCAGTCTTGAGCACCACGAGCGCGACCATGCTGAAGAGGAACGAACCGATGAACGTGGACAGCACGTTCTGCGTGATGCCGTCCTGGATCAGCAGAACCGTCGCGCGCGGCGTGACGGTGTTGGTAGCCGCGCCGAACGCCGAAGTCATGATGCTCAGGGAGAAGGTCGTCACCGCCAGCATGCTCGACGCGATGATCGACAGGATGCTGTCGACCGCTTCGGCGCTGATGCTGCCCGGCAAGTCCCATGGCATGTAGCGCTCGGCCAGGGTCGCGGCCATCGCCGCCAGGATGCCGAGCGCGCCGATCAGTGTCGCGCGCACCCACAGCTTGCGCGTGAATTGCAGAAGTAGCCATCGCCAACGCGCCACGCCTGTCCCCTTGCAAAGACCCTAGTGTAACGGTACATGATGTTTCTCCAGAAGCGTGCGGGGATTCGCTCGCGGAGAAGGCAGGCTGGGCGCCGGGAAGCGCGTCGAGGAACCCGGATGCCGTACTCAAATTCCCAAGTACGCCTGCCGGACCCTTGGATCGTCCAGCAGCGCTCGCGCGGGGCCACTATGCACGATGCGGCCCGTTTCCATGACATAGCCGCGATGGGCCGCCGATAGCGCCAGATGAATATCCTGTTCGACCAGCAGGACCGTGACGCCTTCGCGCACGATGTCCGCCAGCACGCCCATCAACTGCTCGACCACCACCGGAGCCAGGCCCAGGCTCATTTCGTCGATCATCATGAGCGTCGGCGCGGCCATTAACGCGCGTGCCATGGCGCACATCTGCTGCTCGCCGCCCGACATGCTGCCGGCGAGTTGCCGGCGCCTTTCCGACAGGCGTGGGAAAAAGCCATAGATTTTGTCCAGGTCGCGCGCGATGGCCGCCTTATCGGCGCGCCGGTAGGCGCCCATCAGCAGATTGTCCTGCACCGTCATGCGATCGAACAGTTGCCGCCCTTCGGGTACCTGAACCATGCCGCGGGCGAAGGCCTCGTCCGGCGTGGGCCGGGACAACGCGCGGCCTTCCATCAGGATGCTGCCCGTGCTGGGCAACACGCACGACAGGGCGCGCAGCAGGGTGGTCTTGCCCGCGCCGTTGCTGCCGACCAGCGCGACCAGTTCCGCGCGCTGTATTTCAAGGGAGATATCGTGCAGCACCGGCAGCTCGCCATAGCCAGCGCTCAGGCCCTCGACCTTCAACACGGGGACGTCGGCGGTCTTCATGCGCGCTGCTTGCCCAAATAGGCCTGCACCACCTCGGCGTTCGCCAGCACCTCGTCCGGCGGGCCGTCGGCGATCTTTTCCCCGTGGTGCAGTACCAGGAGCCGGTCCGACAGACTCTTGATGGCCTTGATGACATGCTCGATGACCAGCACGCTGATGCCGGTATCACGCACCTTGCGGATGATCTCGATGACTTCGTCGATCTCGACCAGGTTCAGTCCCGCCATGACCTCGTCGCATAGCAGCACCTTGGGCTGCATGGCCAGGGCCTTGGCCAGTTCCAGGCGCTTGCGATCCGGGCCGCCCAGTTCGTCGGCGCGTTGGCCGGCGGCGCGCCCCAGCCCGACGAAATCCAGGCAGGTCCGGGCCTGCTCGCGCGCCAGGGCCAGCTTGGGTTGGCCGCCACCGCGGCCGAAAAGCGCGCCAACCGCCACGTTATCCAGCACCGACAGGCCAGGGAAGGGCCGCATGATCTGGAAGGTACGGCCAATGCCCAAGCGGGCGCGCCGGTAGGCCGGCAGTTGGTTGATCAGCTTGCCTTGGTACAGGATCTCGCCCTGGCTGGGCGCCAGCGTACCGCTGATCAGACTGACCAGGGTCGTCTTGCCGGCGCCGTTGGGGCCGATCAAACCCAGGATTTCACCCTCGCCCAGCGTGAAGCTGACCTGGTCCACGGCCACCAGCCCTGCGAAGCGCCGCGTCATATTGCGGATGTCGAGGATGGCGGTCATAGCCTGTGCGCCCGGATGTTCTCGACGAAATAGCGCCAGCCCGACTTGCGCAGGCGGCGCCGCAGGTCGGCCAGCCCACGCGGCATCAGCACCACCGCGGCGACGATGACCACGCCGAAAAACAGGCCGGCGGCGCTGGTGATTTCACTGGAAAGGAGTTCCGACACCGCCGACAGCGAAAAGGCCCCCACCACCGGGCCCAGAATGGTGCCCGCGCCGCCGAACACGGCCATGATGATCATCTTGACGTTCAGGCTGATGTCGAAGGCGCTTTCCGGATCGAGGAAAGTGATCCAGTAGGCGTGGATGCCGCCGGCCAGCGCGCTGAACACGCCCGACAAGGCGAAGGCCGCCACCTTGTACAGAGTGGTGTTCACACCCATGACGGCCGCGCCTTCCTCGTTTTCGCGGATCGCGATCAGGCCAAACCCGAACCTGCTGCGAGTCAGGGCGGCGATAGTCAAGGTCGCCAGCACCAGCAGCCCCAGAGCCAACTCATAGAACATGGGATCGTTATTGAGCGGCGGCAGTACCAGGCCGATATTCTGGCCGGCCAGCTTGATGTTGGAGACGATGGCCGTCATGACCTGCGCTAGCGCCAGGGTGGCGATCGCGAAGTAATGGCCGCGCAGCCGCAGCACGGGCAGACCCAGCAGCACGGCAAACGCCAGCGCCAGAGCGACCCCGAGAGCCAGGCCAACCGGGAAGGGCAGGTCCCATTGCACCATGGCGATGGCCACGCCGTAGCTGCCCAGCCCGTAAAAGACCGAATTTCCGAAGGATGCATAGCCGGCGTAACCGCCAATGATGTTCCACCCCTGGGCCAGCACCGCCAGCAGCAGCGTGTTGATGCCGAACTGCACAAGCACGTCCGAGCCGTACCACGGCACGCCGGCCAGCGCGGCCACCGCCAGCAGCAGCAGGATCGCGCGCAGCGTCTTCATGCCGCCTTTCCCAGCAGGCCGCTGGGCCGCAGCAGCAGCACCAGCACCAAGGTGCCGAAGCTGGCGACGTCGGCGAACGTCGGACCCACGTAGAGCGTGGTGAGCGATTCAACGATGCCCAGGAACAGCCCGCCGACCATCACGCCGAGCGGATTGTCCAGGCCGCCGATAATGGCAATGGCGAAGCACTTCGCCGTCAGCGTGGCGCCGATGTAGGGGTTGATCTGCGACACCGTGCCGTACAGTCCGCCCGCGGCGCCGGCCAGCGCCAACCCCAGGCCGAAGGTCACGGCGTAAAGATGGCGCGGTTCCACGCCATAGAGGCGCGCCGCCACCAGATTCTGGGCGGTGGCCCGAATGGCGCGACCCAGACGGCTATGCAGCAAGAACAGCCACATGCCCAGGGTCAACGCCAGCGCCACCCCAAAGGCGGCCAGCCGCGCCACGGGCAGCGTCACCGGGCCGAGCGAATAGCTGTTGCCTGCGTAGGGCGGATTGATGGTGCGGAAGTCGGCGGAAAACACCCATTGCGCCAGGTAGGTCAACACAACTTCCAGGCCAAAAGTGATGAGCAGCGTGTTGAACATCGGCGAGCGCACCACCAGGTTCAGCAGACCGCGCTGCAGCGCATAGCCCAGTGCGAACATGGCCGCAGCGGTAAGCGGCAGGCCCAGGAACGGGTCCACGCCCAGGTCGGTGTACAGATACCAGGACGCATAGGCGCCCAGCATGATGAACGCGCCATGCGCCAGGTTGACGATATTGAGCACGCCCCAGACCAGCGCGAGGCCTTGCGCCATCACGGCGTACAGGCCGCCGAGCAAGATGCCGTTGGCGAGGATTTGCGCCAGCAGGTCCATCGCGTCGAGGTCCGAGAAAGAGTGGGGCGCTTGTCAGCCTGAACGGGGCCTAGCGCGCGTTCCAGGCCGGCATGGGGTACTTCGGCTGGGCGATGAAGCCCTTGGCCCCATATACCTCCGCCAGCTTGTCGCCCTGCACCTGTATCACGACCTGCGGCAGGTCAATCTGTCCCTGCGCATTGAAGGCTATGGGGCCGTAAAGGCTGTCGAATCTGGTCTTGGCCAAGGCGTCGCGCACTTTTTGCGGCGCCGTGGTGCCCGCGGTTTCCATGGCGTGAACCAGCGCTTCGACATCGGCCACGCCGGATGCCGCGTGATAGTCCGGGTCATAGCCGTACTTTGCCTTGTAAGCCTGGGCAAACTGCTGCGCATCGCCGAACCAGCGGTCCTTCAGCGCCGCCGAAGGCAACCATGCGGTCATGCCGAAAGCATAGTCGGCATCGCTGCCCAGCGCCTTGCGGAAATCCTCTGACGGCACGCCAACGGTGAACGAGTACATCTTGGGCGCAACCGCAAGGCTCTTGGCCTGGCGCACGAAGTTCAATATCTCGGTCTCGTGGCCGGCCACCAGCACGGCGTCCACGTTCTTGCTCTTGATCTGCGACAACAGTGAATTGAAATCGGTGGCATTGGTGCTGTAGCGCTCGTCCATCGCGATCGGCAGTCCCGCCGACTTCAGCAGCGGGCGGGTGCCGTCGGCGACGGACACGTCAAACGCATCGTCCGCGTACAACAGCGCCACGCTGGCTGGCGCGGGCTTGAGCGCCTTGAGCATTTGCACGGTGGTGCCGAAATAGTTACTGGCCGGGGCCAGCGTGCCGAATATGTACTTGAATTTACGCGAGAAGATCTGGTCGGATGCGCCGCCGCCCTCGACCATGGGCACCTTGTACTTTTCCGATACGGCGGAATCGGCCAGCGCGAAATTGCTGGCGAAGGGGCCGAGCAGCAGGTTTGCCTTGTCCTGGGTGATCAGCTGGGTGTACTGGCGCACACTGAGATTGACGTCCGACTGGTTGTCGTAGATCTTGAGCGCCAATTTATGGGGTACGCCGCCGATCTTCACGCCGCCGGCGGCGTTTATCTTGTCCACCGCGATCTGATAGGCATCGCGGTAGTAGCGCCCGGTATTGGCGACGGGGCCTGTCAGCTGAATGGAGGCGCCCAGCACGACTTCCGGCGCATCCGCCGCTGCCGAAGTGCCTGCATACAGGACGAACGCCAAGGCGGGCAGGGCATGCAATAGTCTCCGAGACATGATGGTGTCTCCTTTTGGATTTTATGCGGCCCATTCTCGACCCATACGTTGACGTTGACCTGAAGCTTGGCGCCGCGAATTCGCGATGATCATGGACGGGTGGGCCGCAGCGCCTGGCCAGCCCGCATGCGTTACTTTACATAATATACATTATGCGTATTTCGCACAGCCCAGTGCCATATCCCGTGCCAGGCCCGCCCGCCGCTCATTGATCCAGCCCGGCCAGCAGCACGTATTTGACCTCGACATACTCCTCGATGCCGTAATGGCTGCCTTCGCGGCCGTAGCCCGAATGCTTGACGCCGCCGAACGGCACCGATGCCGTCCCCACGGAACCCGAATTCAGGATCACCATGCCTGCCTCGATATGGCGCGACAGGCGCAACGCACGGCCCAGGTCGCGCGTGAAGGCATAGGCCACCAGCCCGTACTCGGACTGGTTGGCGCGGCGCACCACCTCGTCTTCGGTGTCGAAGCGGTAAATCGCGAACACCGGCCCGAAAATCTCGGTGTGGGCGATATCCATGCCGTCATCCAGGCCGGCCAGCACGGTCGGCTCGTAGAACAGGCCGCCTCTGGCGTGGCGCTTGCCGCCCAGCACGATGCGTCCGCCACGGCGCGTCGCGTCATCCACCAGCGCCGCCACCTTGTCGATGCCGGCTTGATTGATGAGCGGCCCCACCACGAATCCCTCGCGCAGGCCCTGGTCGACTGGGATCGCGGCCACCTTCGCGGCCAGGGCCGCGACAAAGCGGTCATGGATCGCCGCGTGCACGTAGATGCGGTTGGGCGAGATGCATACCTGGCCCGAGTTGCGCAGCTTGGCCATCACCAGTTGGGTGGCGGTCTTGTCGACGTCGGCATCGTCGAACACGATGAACGGCGCGTTGCCTCCCAGTTCCAGCGTCATTTTCTTCAGGTCGTTGCCGCAGGCGGCGGCCAGCAGCTTGCCCACGGCGGTTGACCCGGTGAACGACAGCTTGCGGATACGCGGGTCTCCGGTGAACAGTTCGCCGATCGCGCGCGGGTCGCCGGTCACCATCTCGAACACGCCGGGCCCAATGCCGGCCTGGCGCGCATAGTCG
Source organism: Achromobacter pulmonis (assembly GCF_902859765.1). Taxonomy (GTDB): domain Bacteria; phylum Pseudomonadota; class Gammaproteobacteria; order Burkholderiales; family Burkholderiaceae_B; genus Achromobacter; species Achromobacter pulmonis. The sequence continues at coordinate 138,227 of NZ_CADIJV010000004.1, read as the reverse complement.
AGCATCCGGTAAGCCGTGAGCGGAGTCAGTTCCGACGGCTTGATGATCATGGTGCAGCCGGCCGCCAGGGCCGTGGCAACCTTGCGGGCGATCATCATGAACGGGAAGTTCCAGGGCGTAATGGCGGCGGTTGGGCCGGCCGGCGCCTTGAATACCAGCACTTCGGCATGCTCGGCGTGCGACGGGATGATGTCGCCGTAGATGCGCTTGCCCTCTTCCGCGTACCACTCGATAAAGCCCAGGCCGTAATCGATCTCGCCCAGCGCTTCGGCCAGGCACTTGCCGTTCTCCCGAACCATCAGTTCCGCGAACACATGCCGATCGGCGCGCATCCGTTCGAACCAGCCGCGCAGCAGCTCGGCGCGTTCACGCGCCAGCTTGCCCGACCAGCCGGGAAAGGCGGCGCAGGTGCGGTCGATGGCAGCCCGGACTTCGGCAACGCCCAGTTCGGGCGCCTGGCCGACGCGGGAGCCGTCGGCGGGGTTGAATACGTCAATCATGATGGCGGTGTTTCCTATGCAGTGGGTGACTGCCGGATCGCGGCTTCTGGCGCGCGAGCCGGGCCCTGACGGCCCTGCCCGGCCACCATGCCCTTTTTTGGGGGGACTGGTGCGGTACCGGCATGGATTGCATAATAGGATTATCGTGAATGACAAACCATGGCATGGAATCTATTTTCATTGCCTGAATCTATTGAAATGACAACTTCAAGCTTTCCAGGCACGGACGCCCGCCTGGCCGGGACCGGACAATCGCCCGCCGACGCGTCCACGGCGGCCATGCGCCAGCGGATGGCCGCCCTGCTCGCCGCGTTGGCGCCCGACGAGGGCTACAACCTGACCGCGTTGCCCGACGTGCGGCTGCTGCGCTCGAATCGTCCGTTGACGTCGGTGCCGGTGCTCTACGACCCAGGCATCGTTATCGTCTGCCAGGGCCGCAAGCGTGGCCATTTCGGCGGCACCACCTATTGCTATGACGCGCAGCAGTGCCTGGTGGTCTCGGTGCCCGTGCCCTTCACGATGGAAACGGACGCGAGCGAACGCGAACCCTTGCTCGCCATCTACCTGCATCTGGATTTCAAGCTGGCGGCGGACCTCATGCTGCAGCTCGATGCGCTGGGCGGCTTCGTGGCCGCCGAGCCAAAGGGCATGCTGTCCAGCCCCATGAGCCCGCGGCTGTGCGAATCGGTGCTGCGCTTCCTGGAGGCGATGGGCCGGCCGCTGGAGGCTCGCGTGCTGGGGCCGTCGCTGGTGCGCGAAATCTACTTCCAGATACTCACCGGCGACCAGGGGCCATCGATGCGCGCGGCCCTGTCGATGCAGGGCCATTTCGGCAAGATCACGCGGGCCTTGCGCCGCATCCATGCGGCCTATATGGACGATCTGGGCGTCGAGCAGCTGGCGCGCGAGGCGGGCATGAGCGTGCCGGCCTTCCACGTGCATTTCAAGGCGGTGACCCAGACCTCGCCGATGCAATACCTGAAATCCACGCGCCTGCACCAGGCGCGCCTGCTGATGGTGCGCAATGGCCTGACCGCGGCCGCCGCCAGCGCGGCGGTCGGCTACGACAGCCCGTCGCAGTTCAGCCGTGAGTTCAAGCGCGTGTTCGGGCGCAGTCCGCTCGAGGAAGCGCGGCGCATGAAGGCCGAATTCGCCGTTCCGCCGGCCTTCGCGGCGTCGACCTATGTGTCGTCGCACTGAACCGCATCGCCGTCGGGCTGGTCGGCCGGCAACGGCCGGCGCGGCTCAGCCGGCGTCGTCGAACGAGCCCGTGCGCACCTCGCCGGCGCGCAGGTAGCGGGTGATCAGCACCCCGCCAGGCGTCGGGGCGGCCTGCGCCAGCGTGAAGGCGGAAATTCGCGCATCGTCGCCGAACAGGCGCTTGCCGCGTCCCAGCATGACCGGATAGACCAGCAGCGACAGCTCGTCCACCAGCCCCGCCGCCAGCAGTTGGCGCACTATGTTGCCGCTGCCGAAGGTCAACAGGTCGGCGCCCTCCCCGCGCTTGAGCGCGCGCACTGCCTCGGTCAGCTCGCCCCCAAGGGCCCGGCTGCCGCGCCAGGACAGGCCGTCGGGCCGGTGCGTGGCCACGTGTTTGGGCACGCGGTCGAGCCGGTCGGCCAGGGCGCGGCTGCCCGAGCCCGCCGGCACGTTCGGCCAATAGCCCGCGAAGATCTCGTAGGTGCGCCGTCCCAGCAACAGCTCGAACGGCGCCGCCATCAGGCCGCTCACATGTTTGCCGATGGCCTCATCGGCGTAGGGCACGGTCCAGCCGCCCAGGCGAAAGCCGCCAGCCGGGTCCTCGTTCGGCCCGCCGGGGGCCTGGACCACGCCGTCGAGGCTGGTGAAGATCGAAACAATGAGTCTGCGCATACCATTCTCCAGGAGAGCGGATCGGGAGGATCCTTGGCACTACGACGAACGACTTGATTGGAAATCGACAGAGCCGGCGAGTCCCGCGGCATTGCCGTGCCAGCCCCTGGCGGCGCGGTCGGCGGCGCGCGCCTCCCGGGGACGCCGTCCTGCCTTGCGCCGCATCCCGGGCGGCACGCGACCCGCTTGCGCGCGAAGGATGGCGCGTAGCGGCCGCCCTAGTAATCGTCGCTGACGCCGCGGCGGTTGCCGCCGGTGATGTCGTCGCGGCCCAGCAGATGCAGCGCCACGGCCTCGGCCACTTTCATGCCGTCGATGGCGGCCGACATGATGCCGCCGGCGTAGCCCGCGCCCTCGCCCGCCGGGAACAGCCCGTTGGTGTTCATGCTCTGGAAATCGTCGCGGCGTGTAATGCGCAGCGGCGACGAGGTGCGCGTTTCGACGCCCGTGAGCACGGCGTCGTGCATGGAAAAGCCCTTGATCTGCCGTTCGAACGCCGGCAGGGCCTCGCGAATGGCGGCGATCACGTAGTCCGGCAGGCTGTCGGACAGATCAGTCAACCGGACCCCCGGCTTGTACGACGGCGTCACGCTGCCCAGCGCAGTGGAAGGCCGGCCGGCGAGGAAGTCGCCCACCCGTTGCGCCGGCGCGCTGTAGTCGCCGCCGCCCAGTTCGTAGGCGCGCTTTTCCCAATGGCGCTGGAAGTCGATGCCCGCCAGCGGCGAGTCCTCGATGCCGGGAAAGTCCTTGGGTTCGATGCCGACCACGATGCCGGCGTTGGCGTTGCGTTCGTTGCGCGAATACTGGCTCATGCCGTTGGTGACCACGCCGCCCGGTTCCGACGCGGCGGCCACCACGGTGCCGCCCGGGCACATGCAGAAGCTGTAGACCGCGCGGCCATTGCCGGCGTGGTGCACCAGCTTGTAGTCGGCCGCGCCCAGCACCGGGTGGCCGGCGCTCGGGCCGAAGCGGGCGCGGTCGATCACCGACTGCGGATGCTCGATGCGGAAACCCAGCGAAAACGGCTTGGCCTCCATGAACACCCCGCGCTTGTGCAGCATGCGGAAAGTGTCGCGGGCGCTGTGGCCCACCGCCAGCACCACGTGGCTGGCGGCGATGAACTCCCCGCCCGCCAGGCGCACGCCGCGCACCCGGCCATCCTCGATCTCGATGTCGTCGACACGGCTTTCGAAGCGGAACTCGCCGCCCAGCGAGGCGATCTGCGCACGCATCTGCTCAATCATCTTGACCAGGCGGAAGGTGCCGATGTGCGGCTTGCTGACGTACAGGATTTCAGGCGGGGCGTCGGCGGCCACGAACTCCTGCAGCACCTTGCGGCCGTAGTGCTTGGGGTCCTTGACCTGGGTCGAGAGCTTGCCGTCCGAGAACGTGCCCGCCCCACCCTCGCCGAACTGCACGTTCGATTCGGGTTGCAGGGTGTTCTTGCGCCACAGGCCCCAGGTGTCCTTGGTGCGCTCGCGCACCACCCGGCCGCGTTCCAGGATGATCGGCCGGAACCCCATCTGTGCCAGGATCAGCGCCGCGAACAGGCCGCAGGGGCCGAAGCCGATCACCACCGGGCGGCTGGCCTCGGGCAGGTCGGCCGGCGCGTGGCCGACGTACTGATATTGCATGGGCGGCGTCGGCATCACGGTGCGCAGGCCGGCGACGCGCTTGAGCACGGCGGCCTCGTCGGCCACTTCGACGTCCACGGAATAGGTCAGCGTGATGGCGCTGCGTTTGCGCGCGTCGTAGCTGCGCCGGAAAATGGTCAGGGCGCGCAGGGCATCGGCAGCGATGCCCAGGCGGCTACAGGCCGCGGCGCGCAGGGTGGCGTCGATGTCGTCCTGGGAGGTCGACAGGGGCAGGATGATTTCGGTCAGGCGCAACATGAGGCAGCGGAACCGTGTCAGGGTTCAAGGGCTCGTAAAGCGCGTATTAGAACATGCGCCCCGGCGGGCTACGGGCGCCCGTAGCCCAACCGTTGCGGACGGCGCTCAGTACTTGACGCTCAGGCGCGCCCAGACGGTGCGCCCGGGCTCATTGAAGGCCGTGTTGGCGGCAAAGCCGAAGCCCGCGTCGCCCGCCAGGTTGAGGTGTTCGGCGTAGGTCTTGTTGAACAGGTTGTCCACGCCCAGCGACAGCTTGACCTGCTTGTTGACCGCGTAGCCGCCGTTGAGCGAGAACACCCCGAACCCGGCGCTGGGACCGAAATCCTTGCCCACCACGTTGCCCTGGTTCAGGGCGTAGCGGCGCTGCGCGGCGACCACCCGCCACAGCGCCCCGGCCGACCAGGTGCCATCGTCGTAGGCGGCGCTGAGCTTGGCCTCCAGCGGCGGCATCTGCGGCAAGGCGCGGCCGTCGCTGCGGTTCTGGCCCCAGGCGTACGCCAACGTCGCGCCCAGCTTCCAGCGCGGCGCCACCTGGTACGACAGCCCCAGCTCACCGCCGGCGATGCGGGCGTTGACGTTGCTGGCCTGCGCGGCCCCCCCCATGCCCCCCATGCCGCCCTGGGCGTAGTCGAACAGGATGAAGTCGTCGACGTAGCCGGCGTAGCCGGACAGCCACGCGTCCATTGTGTCGGTCTTGTACTGCGCGCCAAAGTCCAGTTGCGTGGTCTTCTCAGGCTTGACGCCGCGAAAGGCGTTGACCGAGCCGTCCGGCCCCTTCGTCGGAGAAAACAGTTCCCAGTAATCCGGGAACCGTTCCGCATGGCCCAGGCCGATGTAGACGGTGGCCGGCACCGCCTCCAGGTCGCGCTCGTAGCGCAGGAAGCCGCTCGGCAGCGTGTCGCTGCGGCGCTCGCCGGCCGTGGGGTTGGGCATGGGCATCATCGTCGAGCCATTGGCACGGCGGAAGTCCTTGGCCGAGGCCCAGTCGACCCGCGCGCCGCCGATGACGCGGCTGTCGTCGGTGGCGTGCCAGGTCAGTTCGCCGAAGACGCCGGTGTTGGCGAAGCTGGCATCCTTGACCCAACGGTGTTCGCGGTAGGACACCATGGCGTTGCCGTTGCGCGAGCGATGACGGCTCTGCTGGAAGTCCAGGCCGGTCACCAGGCTCAGGTCCGGCGCCAGGTTCCAGGTCCGGCGCCAGGTTCCAGGTCCCGGCGACGCGCCCGCCCCAGGTGGCGCGGTCCACGTTCGACGCCATCGCCATCGGCATCATGCCGTGCGGATCCGGCGCGCGCAGCGTGTAGTTGTCCATCACGTGATCGGCGTAGTTGTAGTAGAGCTGCGCCTCCAGTTTGTCCAGCACGCCGCCCAGGTTGCGCTTCTCGAAGCGCAGGCCGAAGCTTTCGCGCTTGAACTGCGAACCGTCCATGCCGCGCCCCGCGTAGCGGGCGTTGCCGTCGCCGGTGCCGGCGGTCAGCTCGTACAGCGTATCGGCGTCGGGCGTGAAACCCAGCGCCAGGTCGGCGTTCCACTTGTCCCAGCGCGACGGCACCTTGTTGCCGTCGCCGTCCTTGTAGTCCTGGGCGTGCGAATGGTTGGCGGTGATGCGGGTGTAGACCTTGTCGTTGCCGACGGTCAGGTCGGCGGCTTGGTCATTGCGGCCGTTTGACCCGCCCACGAGGCTGCCGTCAAAGCGCACGCCGGGCTCGCTGAAGCGCGGCGTGTCGCGGTCGAACTTGATGGTGCCGGCCGACGCGCCCGGGCCCCACAGCACCGTCTGCGGCCCCTTGATGACGGTCAGCCTGTCGAAGTTCTCGGGCGAGATGTACGAGCTGGGCGCGTCCATGCGCGCCGGGCAGGCGCCGGGCATCGAGGTGCCGTTGGTAAGGATGTTCAGGCGCGAGCCGAACATGCCGCGCAGCACCGGATCGCCGTTGGTGCCGCCGTTGCGGATGGCCGAGAAGCCGGGAATGGTCTTGAGGTAGTCAGTGCCGTCGCTGGCCGGCAGCGGCTGGCGCGGGACCTTCGGATCGGTGGTGAAGGTCAGCGGCGCGCTCGGCGCCACGCCGGTGATGACCACCGGGTCGGTGACCGTGACACCGTCGGCGTCGACGCTGTTGGGCCAGGCGGGGAACGACGCGGCCACGGCGGTGGCCAGGCAGCCGGCCCGCAGGATTTCCTTTTTATTGCGCATGGGATTCTCTGGATCTGAACAGGCTGGACGCGCGCGCGACCGCGCGGGCCGCATCGATACGCGCCAGCGAAAAAATGGGAAAACGAAGGTTCAGGCCGACAGAGGTGGCGCGCGCGGCTGCCGCGGCAACCGCGCCTGCGCGCTGGAGAAATGGATGTCGATGGTGGGCGCCGGCAGCAGCGGCGGCGTGGCGGGCAGCAGCCAGGCCCGTACGGCCAGCCCGGACGGCGGGGCGCCGCCCAGCATGGCGCAGCCGGCGAAACAGCAATGCGGCAAGGCGCCGCTGTGCTGCTGCGCATCCTGCGCGACGCCGTCGGCGTCCAGCGTGACCACGCGCGGTCCGCTGGCGGTGCAGATGATGGTGGTGGCGCCGGGCGCGCTGCCGGGCCCGGCCAGCGCGGCCGATGCGATCAGCGCCTGGAAGGCGAACAGGAACACCGCGGCCAGCGCGGTCCAGCGTCTGCTGAAAAGGGCTCCTGTGGCGGGCATTCGCATCCTTTTGAAGAGGCGGATGGTAGCACGCTACTTACGCAGAAATGGGCCGCGCCAAGCGCAGTAGGACACTAGGAAAGGTGGGCGGCGAAGGGGCCGCCCGGCGGCCAGCCGACGGCGCGGCGCCGCACAATCTTCACGCAGACTTAACAAATCCGTCACCCCGCGTTTCTAAGCTTCCCCCTTTTTCAACGGATGGGCGGTACAGATGGCGCACGACAAGCACGACGGCAGCAACGACATTGCCACGATCACGAACACCCCCCTGCCGATAGCGGCCGACCCGCGCCGGCGCAGCCTGCTGAAAGCCGGCTTTGGCGCCACCCTGCTGCCGGTCGGCGGCTCGCTGCTGCTTTCGGCCTGCGCCAGCGACGACGAGGACACAGCGGCGGCCAATACGGCCGCGCCGCCGCAACCGGTGAACATCTCCAGCTTCGCCGTGGCGGTGCTGCCGGACACCCAGTTCTACTCGCGCTACGCCACCGATGCCGAGAACCAGCAGTTCATGCGCAAGTACGGTAGCGAGCCCTACAAGGCCCAGACGCAGTGGGTTGCCGACCACGCCAAGGCGCTGGACATTCCTTTCCTGATCCACCTGGGCGATGTGGTCGACCAGCAAGGCAAACCCGACCAGTGGACGGTGGCCAGCGCGGCCATGCAGATCCTGGAAGACGCCAAGGTGCCCTACTCCATCCTGGCCGGCAATCATGACGTGATCCTGGACCGCGATTACGTCGACGCCAGCAGCCAGGCCAGCGCCACCGACGCGCAGCGCACCCTGGCGAACGAGCCGTATCTGAAGACGTTCGGCACCGACCGCGCGCGCCAGCAGGCCACCTTCGGCGGCCGCGATCCCAGCGGTTTCCATGAGTATCACGTGTTCCAGGCCGAGGGCCAGGCATTCATGGTGCTGTCGTTGTCGTGGCGCATCTCCGATGCCGGGCTGGACTGGGCCAACCAGGTCATCCGCGCCCATCCGACGCTGCCGGTGATCCTGGTCAATCACCAACTGCTCAACATCGACAAGGACGGCGTCAGCCCCCTGGAGGTGCCCTACGGCCTGATGCTGTGGGACAAACTGATCCGCGACAACGACCAGATCTTCATGACGCTCAATGGCCACTATCATGGCGCGGCGCGCCTGACCAAGACCAACGCCTTCGGCAACGCGGTCGAGGAAATGGTGGTGGACTACCAAATGGCCTACCAGGGCGGCAATGGCTTGATGCGCCTGTACGAATTCGACCTGAGCAACAACGAGATCCGCGTGCTGTCGTTCTCGCCGTGGGTGCCGCAAAAGCCAAAGGCCACGCTCAACGCCTTCGACCAGGCGGTGCTGACCGGGGCCAACGAGCAGTTCACCATCAAGATGGATTTTGCCAGGCGCTTCAGCGGCTTCAACAAGACGTTCAAGGCCGCCGCGCCCTCGCATCCCCCGCTGCTCGACCAGGCCCGCGCCTTGATCCTGGCCAACTACGCCGAGCCCGCCGCCACGGTGCAGAAGCCCGCTGCCGACAGCGACGACTATCCGCAGGTGCCGGGCACCCTGGCGCACTGGCGCTTTTTCGGCGGCACCGACGGCCAGCCGGTGCCGGTGGGCCAGGTGATCCAGGATCGCGCCGGCTTGAATCCCGTCAGCCGCGCGCCCTTGAACATCGATGGCGTGGCCGGCGCGCAGCTCGCGGACATGGTGTGGTCCAACGACCACCACTACCTGTCGGCCGCGCCCGGTTCGGTACGGTTCCTGAACACCGACAAGAACACCGCTCGCATGAGCTACTTCACCAGCGCCACCACGGCGCCGCTGAACGCCGAGACGGTGCCCAATGGCTACACGGTGGAAGCCTTCATCAAGATCGACCGCGACTGGAGCGCGCAGAAGCATGCCTGGATGAACATCATGACGCGCGACGGCAAGCGCGGCGATCTGGCCGGTTTCAATGGCGGCGACCCCGAATCCCCGCCCTTGCTGTTCGCCATTTCCAGCCTGCGCGAAGTGCAGTGGGAAGTGGTGCCCGAGGTCAACGGCGCGCGCGGCGCGAAGGCCAACTGGTCTGGCGAAATCATTGCCGACAAGTGGATGCACGTGGCCATCGTCAACGACGACACCACGCACGAAACCATTCTGTACGTCGAGGGCGCGCCGGTGCTGCGCAACGTCGCCGACGCGCCGGGGCTGGCGGCGCTGGCCGCCAACATGCCCTGGGTGATCGGCGCCGGTTCATGGGATGGCGCCCGCGCCGACGGCTTCTTCGGCAGCATTGGCGAGGTGCGCATCGTCGACCATGCCCTGCCGTCGACGCAATGGCTGACGGCGCGCCGACGCAGCTGAACTACGCGTCCCCCAGCCGACCGGTGGCAACGGATGATGGCGGCCGGCCTCATCCGCCGCCGGACCCGCGGCCGTGCGGCGGGGTCGTGGCAAAAAGTAATTGATAATCGTTATTGTTATACTCGCGGGAGGTCTTCGCCCCTCTCTCCCGCCATGTGCCCCGATTCCCGCCCTCCGGACATCCACAGCCTGTACCAGGCGCATCACGGCTGGCTGCGCAATTGGCTGCTGCGCCGGCTCGGCAACGCCTTCGATGCCGCCGACCTGGCCCATGACGCATTCGTACGCTTGCTGGCCGCGCCGCGTGCCTTCGACAGCCCCCAGGGCGCGCGCACCTATCTGCGCAGCATGGGCGACGGCATGTGCATCGACCTGTGGCGGCGGCGGGAAGTCGAACGCGCTTGGCTCGACACGCTCGCCACCTGCGCCGGCGCCGCCGCACCGTCGGCCGAACACCAGGCCATCATCGTCGAGACGCTGCTGCAGGCCGCCGACATGCTGCGCCAGTTGCCGCCCAAGGTGGCGCGGGCCTTCATCCTGGCCCAGGTCGACGGCATGAAGTATCGCGACATAGCCGTCGAACTCGCGGTTTCGGAACGTACCGTCAAGAGCTATCTGGCGCGGGCCATGCTGCATTGCGCCCTGCTGGAAGCCTCATACCAGGCCGCGGCGGCGCCCGGCCATTTTCCCGCGCCAACCGCGCACGCGCCGACGGCGTTGCAGCCATGACCTCGCCCGCATCCGTCGGCGGCCCGATCGCCACCGCGGATCACCACAGCCTGGAGCAGGCCGCCGACTGGTATGTGCGGCTACATGCCGACACCGCGGGCAGCGCCGATTGGCAGCAATGGCGCGCCTGGCTCGACCTCAGCCCGCGCCACCAGGCGGCCTGGGGCTACATTGAATCCGTCAGCAAGCGCTTCGCGCCGCTGCGCGCTGGCGAGCCGCGCGCGGCCTCGGCAGGACTGCAGGCCGCGCTCGCACCGCCCCGGCGCCGTCACCTGCGCAGTCTGACGCTGCTATCCGGTGGGCTGCTGGGCGGCTGGCTGGCCTGGCGCCACAGGCCGCTGCGCGAAGAACTGCTGGCGCTGGCGGCCGATCACCGCAGCCCGGTCGGCCAAGTCCGCGAGACCCGGCTGGCCGATGGCAGCGCGCTGTGGCTGAACACCGCCAGCGCCGTCGATTTCGACGGCGGCCCGGCCGAACGCCGACTGACCCTGGTGCGCGGTGAGATCCTGGTGACCGCCATCGCCGCCTCGCGGCCGTTCGTGGTGGCCACGCCCCATGGGCGCCTGCGGACCCGCGTCGCGCGCTTCGGCGTGCGCCTGCTGGAGCAGGCGACGCAGTTGGCAGTGCTGGACGGCACGGTCGAGATCCACACCGCCAACCGCGGCGACACGGGCGTCCTGTCCACCGGCAGCCAGGTCACGTTCAACGCCGCCGGGATCGACCGGCCGGCTCCCCTCGATCCCGGCACCGGCGCCTGGACCCACGGCATGATCGTGGCCAGCGACATGCGCCTGGACGCGTTGGTGGCCGAACTGGCGCGCTATCGCCACGGCCACCTGGGCGTGGCGCCCGAGGTGGCCGGCCTGCGTGTGATGGGCACGTATCCCCTGATCGACACCGACCGCACGCTGCAACTGCTTGCGCGCGCCTTGTCCCTGCGGGTCGAGCGCAAGCTGCCCTGGTGGACCACGCTGGCGCCGGCGTGAACGCAGATCTGCCCTTTTTTCCGTTTCGTTCGATCTGGTAAGTGCGGGGCCGCCATTCATCGGCGTCCCGTCCGCCGATGCACGAATACGGAACCGTCATGAATCGCTCTCACGCCTTACCCCCCCTCCCCGCCCGCCGCCAAGGGTCGCGCCCCTGGGTGCTGGCCGCCAGCCTGGCGCTGGCCGGCCTGATGCCGGCGCTGGCCCAGCCGGCATCGACAGCCGATAGCCGCCGCGCCTACGAGATTCCGGCCGGCCCGCTGACCGAGGCGCTGAACGCGTTCGGCCTGGCCGCGAGCGTGCCGCTCGGCGGCGCCATGCCGCTGACCCAGGGCAAGACCAGTCCGGGCCTCTCCGGCCGCTACACGGTGCCGGAGGCACTGGCCGCGCTGCTGGCAGGCAGCGGCTTGGCCGCCGCGCGCACGCCTGACGGGCATTACGTGTTGCAACCGCAAGTTGCGGGGCCGGCCACGCTGGCGCCCATCGCGGTGATCGGCGCCGCCGCCCGCGAGGCCGACGCGTTCGTGGCGCAGGCCAGCGGCAGCGCCCTCAAGAGCGCTACCTCGCTGATGGAAACGCCGCGCTCGGTCAGCGTGGTGACGCGCGCTCAGATGGACGCGCGCGGCGCCACCTCGATGGTCGAGGCGGTGCGCTATTCGGCCGGCGTCGGCACGGGCAGCGCCGGGTTCGATCCGCGCTTCGACCAGATCTCGATCCGCGGCTTTTCGGTCAACACCACCGGCGACTATCTCGACGGCCTGCGCCAGACGCCGGGTTCTTACGCCTACTTCCGCACCGAGCCGTATGCGCTGGAACGCGTCGACATCGTCAAGGGCCCGATGTCGGTGCTCTATGGCCAGGGCACACCCGGCGGCGTCATCAACCGGATCTCGAAGCGGCCGGGTCCGGACCCGGTCCACGAGATCATGCTGCAAGGCTCGACCCATGACCGCAAGCAGGCCGCGTTCGACATGGGTGGTGACATCAACGCATCTGGCAGCGCGCGCTACCGCGTGATCGGGTTGGTGCGGCGCGGTGAAACCGAACGCATGATCGCGGATGACCGCGACCTGTTCGCGCCGTCGTTCGAGTTCCGCCTGGGCGAGAACACCACGCTGACGCTGCTCGGCCAATACCTGAAGGACGAGACCGACGCCAACGTCGGCAACTACGTCGAAAACGGCAAGGTCACCAAGATCCGCGTCAGCGATCCGCGCTACGATCACCAGCGCCAGACGCAATACCAGATCGGCTACGAGCTGGAGCATCGCCTAAGCCAGAACGTCACGCTGCGCCAGCAATTACGCCACGGCCGTATCGACCTGGACGCGCGTTATCTGAGCGGGGCCGGTCTGGAGCCGGGTACCCGCCTGCTTAAGCGCAACGCCTGGAGCATCAGAAGCATGGTCAAGAACGTGTCGGTGGATAACAACGCGACCGTGCGGTTCAACACCAGCCAAGTCGCCCACAACCTGCTAACCGGCTTTGACTACCAATGGCTGAAATGGAGTCAGGGCAATGGCTATCTGACCGGCTACCCCGCGCTGGACCTGGACAATCCCCAGTACGGCAACGTGTCGCGACCAACCTCGCCGACGAACCTTTCATCGTCGTTGCAACGCAATGCACAGCACGGGTTCTACCTGTCCGACCAGGCTTCGCTGGGCAACTGGCGCATGACGCTGGGCGGCCGCTATGACACGCTGCGCCATGACAAACGCAACCTGCTGAACCGCAGCAAGCCTGCCACGGCCAAGTCCGACCGCGCCTTCACCTGGCAGGCCGGCGCGCTGTACCTGGCCGGCAACGGCCTGGCGCCGTACATGAACTATTCCACCTCGTTCACTCCCAACACCGGCCTGACACGGACGGGCGAGGTGCTCGACCCGACCCACGGCGAGCAGATCGAGGCCGGCATCAAATACCAGCCAACCGGTTCCCGCAGCTATGTGACGCTGGCCGCCTACCGCATCGAGGAAAAGGACGCGGCGCGCGTCGTGCCCGGCCAGCCCTGGTCGGAACTGGCCGGCACCATCCGCTCCACCGGCCTCGAACTGGAAGGCCTGGCGGATCTGGAGCGCGGCCTGAAACTGATCGCCAGCTACAGCTACAACCGCGGCGAAGTGATCAAGAGCAACAACCCGGCCGAGATCGGCAAGGTACCGTCCTACCAGCCGCGCCACCTGGCCAGCCTGTGGCTTGACTATCGCCTGCCGCAAGGGCCGCTGGCCGGTCTTGGCCTGGGCGCGGGCGCGCGCTACATCGGCGCCAGCTATGGCGACAAGCTCAACCTGATGCGCAATCCGGCGGCCACGCTGTTCGATGTGTCGGTGAACTTCGAACCCGGCTACGCCCACCCGGCGCTCAAGGGATGGCAGGCGCGCCTGAGCGTGCAGAACCTGGCCGACAAGCAGGTACAGACGTGCAGCGGCGGCTATTGCTATCTTGGCCAGGGGCGCCAGATCGTGGGCTCGGTGCGCTACAAATGGTGAGCCGCCCGAGGATCTTCGGCGCCTGGCGCGCCGCCTTCCTGGCGTGCCTGATCGGCACTGCCACGATCGCCTGGCCGGCGCACCGGGCGCGGCCATGCCGATGCGCCGGCATCCGGCATCCCGGCCGATATCAACCCCGTTCATGGCAGATAGCGGCGCCGGGCTATTGATGAATGGGCGCGGCGGCCCCATCATTGCGCGGGGCCTGTCCGGGGCCTCGCCGACGCCGTCATCGCCATGCCACTCCGACCGCTAGCCATCCTGCAAATGGGCAGACCGCCCGAAGATCTGCGCGCCGCCCACGGCGAGCAGGCGGATTGGGTCATGGCGGCCCTGGCGGGCGTGGGCGCGCCCCTGACCGTGATCCATCCGGCCGCCGGCGACGACCTGCCCGACCCGGCCGCGCTGCGCGGCGCGGTGCTGACGGGTTCGTGGGCCATGGTCACCGACCGCGAACCCTGGAGCGAGCGCACCGCGCAATGGCTGCGCGAAGCGATGGATGCGCAGTTGTCGCTGCTCGGCATCTGTTACGGCCACCAGCTCATGGCCCACGCCTTCGGCGGCGAGGTCGATTACCATCCGCGCGGCCGCGAAATCGGGCTGCACGCGGTCAGGTGCCTGCCCGCCGCCGCGGCGGATCCGCTGCTGGCCGGCCTGCCCGATCCGTTCCCGGCCCTCCTGACGCACGAACAGAGCGTGCTGCGGCCGCCGGCCGGCGCCACGGTGCTGGCCGCCAGCCGCCACGATCCGCACCAGATCCTGCGCTACGGCCCGCGCGCCCTGTCGGTGCAGTTCCACCCGGAATTCACCGCCGGGCTGATGGATGCCTGCCTGGCGCGCCGCCAGGATTTCCTGGCGGCCGCAGGCCATGACGTGGCCGCGCTGCGCGCCGCGCTGGCGCCCACGCCGCACGCGCGGGGAATCCTGCGCGGTTTCGCGGCGGCCTGCTGAACGTGGCGCCCCGCCTGAACGGCCCGCGCCACGCCTGCCGCACATCCGCCCTGGCGGGCGGCGCGCCATGATGTACCTGCTGTGGTCGTTGCCGGCGCTGGTGGTGATCGGCGCCATCGCCAGCGGCCGTCTCAACACCACGCTGGCCGCCGTGCTCGGGCTGCTGGCGGCCATGGCGGTGGCAGGGTTAGCGGCCCCCGGCGCTTTCGGCGCGGGCGCCCTAGGGCAGGCGCTGGCGCGCGGACTCTGGATCGGCGGCGTCATCACCCCGTACATCCTGGGCGGCCTGCTGTTCTGGCAGATGGCGGCGCGGGGCAGCGCGCCCGCGGGCCAGCCTGCCGGCGCGCCGGCAACTGCCCTGGCGCGCCGCCGCCTGCTGTTCTTCGCCTGTTTCCTGGTGGGCCCGTTCGCCGAATCGGCCACCGGTTTCGGCGTCGGCATGCTGGGCACCGTGCTGTTGATCCGCCCGCTCGGTTTCAAGCCGCGCGAACTGATGGTCTTCGCGCTCCTGAGTCAGACGCTGATTCCATGGGGCGCCATGGGCAGCGGCACGCTGCTGGCCTCCGCCTATGCGCGCGTGCCGCCGGCGCAGTTGGCTTTGTATGGCATGGTGCCCGTGACCCTGATGATGGGCATCTGGATGACGTTGTTCTGGCGCACGGCGCGGCGCGCGGGCCTGCCGGCCACGATGGCCGAACGCGCCCGCGAGGCGGCATGGATGCTGGTCAGCCTGGCCCTGCTGGCCGCCGCCACCGCGCTGCTGGGCCCGGAAACCGCGTTGCTGGCGGCCTATGGGCCCCTGATCGTGCTGCGGTTCGTGCTGGATCGCCGGCCCGGCCTG
This sequence comes from Achromobacter pulmonis, assembly GCF_902859765.1. Classification (GTDB taxonomy): domain Bacteria; phylum Pseudomonadota; class Gammaproteobacteria; order Burkholderiales; family Burkholderiaceae_B; genus Achromobacter; species Achromobacter pulmonis. The sequence continues at coordinate 122,946 of NZ_CADIJV010000004.1, read as the reverse complement.
GCGCAATTGCGGGCCGCCGCCCGTGGCGCGTTGCCATACATCGTGCTGATCGCCTGCCTGGTCGTCACGCGGCTGGTGCCGGCGTTGCACCAGGGCCTGGCCAGCCTGGCGCATTTCAGCCCCTACCCCGACCTGCCGGCGTGGGCGCCGTTCCTGCATGCCGGCAGTTGGCTGATCGGCGGCGCGCTGCTGATCGCGGCCTGGCGCCGCCGGCCGGGACTGCTGGCGGACAACGCGGGCTACGCCTGGCGCACCGGCAGGCACGCGGTCCTGTCGGTGTTCCTGTTCGCGATGATGGCCGAGGTGCTGGCCGGCGCCGGCATTTCGCGGGCCTACGCCGACGGCCTGTTCCGGGCCCTGGATGACTGGACGCTGCTGATCACGCCGCTGTTGGCCGGCGCCTTCGGCATCCTCGCCAACAGCGGCAACGCGCCCAACAGCCTGTTCATGCCGTCGCAGCTGTCGCTGGCGCTGCACGCCGGCCTGAACCTGCCCGCGGCTGCGGCGCTGCTGCACGTGGCGGGCACGTCGATGGGGTTCTTTTCGCCGGTCCGCATGTCCATCGCCGCCGGCCTGGCGCAGGGCCAGGGCCAGGAGCGGCTGGTGTATGCCCAACTGCTGCCCGCCGCGCTGGCCGCCTTCGGCCTGCTGCTGGCCCTGGCCCTGTTGCTGGTGCTGGCGGGATAGCGCCTGACGTGGCGATGGCCCGCGCGGCCCGTTACGACGGCGGCATCAGTCCCAGCGCGCCCACGATCACCAGCACTGCGCCGCCCAGCGCCAGTTCCGCGACCGTATTGCGCCGGATGGCGCGCAGCGCCCGGACCGGCTGCTTCCGGATACGCGCGATCCAGCGATAGCGGTTGGCCAGCGCCAGGCCCGTCATGGCCAGGGCCAGCGCGACCTTGAGCAGCAGCACCCGCACATAGGCCGACCCTGTATCCAGCACCGCCGGGCCCAGGATCAGCGCCGCGTTGGCCACGCCGCTCACCAGCAGAACCCCGACCGCGACATGCCCCCAGGCTGAAAACCGCAACAAGGCCCGCGTGGCCTCGGCGCGCGCGTGCGGACGCTGCCAGGCCGCAAGCCACGACAGGAACACCGGCAACGACCCCAGCCAGAACGCGGCGGCCAGCACGTGCAGGTAGTCGTTGATTGCGTGCGCCACGCCCCAGCCACCTTCATGCATCGCCGCGTGGCCGCTGAACGCCAGCGGCGCCAGCGCCACCGCCGCTGGCCCGGCCAGCCATGAGGGCCGGCCCGGCCGCAGCCCCAGCGCCACGCCCAGCACGGCGGCCGCGCACAGCGCGCGCAGCACCCAGGCCTGGCCGTAGCGGGTCTGCAGCGTCACCGTGTCCAGCATGTCGCCGTCCAGCATCGCGCGCCAATCGCCGGCAATGCTGGCGGCCTGCAACGGCAGCAGGCACAGCGTCGCCACCAGTCCCACCGCGCCAATGCGCAGCAGGGCCGGCCGCAGCGCGGTTTCAGCGGCCACGCCCAGGCGCGGCGCGCCGCCCAGCGCCAGCATGGCGCTGGCGCCGAACAGCATCGCCGCCGCGCCGGCGCTCACGGCCCGGCACAGCGCAAACACGACCCACAACGTGTCCATTTCAGGGTTTGACCGTGAACGTCCAGGCGCCGTTGGTCTTGTGGCCGTCCTTGGACAAGGCCTGCCATTTCACGGTGTAGGCGCCGGCCGGCAAGGGTTTGGCGACAGGCAGCACCAGCGTTTTGTCATCGCCGGGCGCGGGCGCCGCCTTGGCCGGCACGGCCTGTCGGCCGGCCGCGTCCAGCACGGTCAGCGACGAAAACGCCGGCTCCAGCCCTTCGGAGAAACTGGCGGTCACCGTGGATGGCGCGGTCACCTCGGCCTTGTCGGCCGGCGACGCATCCCGCAGGTGGGCATGGGCCCAGGCCCATTGCGGGGCGAGCGCCAGGGTGGCGGCGATGAATACGGGTTTGAACATGATGGGACTCCGAGGTAGCGACGGCGCAAAGCCGTTGAAAAAAGAACCCCGCGGGCGCGAAAGAAGATTGCGCGCACGCGGCGACGGACGGTACGGGATCAGGCACGGGAGCGCGCCCGCATCGCGCCTGCGCGGTGACAGGGACGATGCGGGCGCAAGAATCAGGCGGCGCGCGGTGGCGCGCGTGATTGCTGAGGCAGCCAGGGCGCCTCGCCGCGCGGGCATGGCGTGGCTGGCGAGACGCGCGGCAGCGCCGCTGCCGCCAGCGGCAGGCGCCAGGCCAGTTCCGCGAAGGCGGGCGGGCCGGCGCCGGTGAACATGGCGCAATGGGCGGCGCAGCAGTGCGGCAACGTGCCGTCCACGCCGTGGGAGGCAGGGAAACCGGCAGGCGCGGTGCCAGAGGCGCCGGCGACGTCCGTGCGATCCAGCGCCACCAGACGTGGGCCGTCGGCCGTGCACAGGATGACGGACGCTCCCCTCGCGTCCAGCGCCAGCGCCGGCGCGCCGGACGCCGTCGCGGCCACCAGCGACTGGAAAACCAGCAGCCCCGCCGCCAGCCAGGCCCGCGCGCGGCGGGAGGCGGCGGACATGCTTGTGAACGTATACCGCGTGTGCTTGCCCATCGTGGCGAGCAGCTTACGACGGCCGCCGCGGGGCCGCAACTTCAATCCGACACGCCACAACTGTTATGCTCCACGCTTTCAACATCAGAACTTGCAGCACACTATGGGCCTAGAACAGCTAGCCGCAATCCGAGGACTGCTTGTCAAGCAGGCTCAAGAAGAGGCGGCTTCCAAGAAGAAACCCCCGCGTCCGAACGCTGGCGAGGCGGCTTCGCAGAAGAAGTCCGGCAGGCCTGCGCGCGCGCCCGCCGCCGAGCGGCGCGAGACGCCGGTCGACCCGGTGCTGATCGCCATTTCGCGACTGCAGCGGCAATTCCCCAAAGCCTTCCCCAAGAAGCCGGCGCCCAAGGTGCCGCTCAAACTGGGGGTGCTGGAGGACCTGGTGCAGCACGCCAAGACCCTGCAGCTCAGCGCCGACGAGATCAAGCAGGCCGTCAAGACCTGGTGCGACGGCCGCCGCTACTGGGATTGCATGGTCGAAGGCGCCGCGCGCGTCGACCTGAACGGCGAACCCAACGGCGCCGTGACCGCCAACGAAGCGCAGCACGCCAAACGCATGGCCTCGCGGCGCCACGCCAAGGCGGGCGGTGGCCGTGGCGGCAAGGGCAAGGCAAATCCGGGCAAGCCGGCGGCCGATGGCGCCAAACCGGCGCCGGCCCAGGCCGATGCCCCCGATGAGGCTGCGGCCGCGCCCGTAGCGGACGCGCCGGCGCAGGCATCGGCGGACACGCCCGCCGCCGACTGATCAGCGCGCGAACGACAACGGCCCGTGCGGTGCCTGGCATCGCACGGGCCGTTGTCATTGCGGCGCCGCGACGTCCCGCAGCTGGTTTCCCGCCGGGTAGCCGCGCTTTGCGCTGCCCGCGCCCGCTTGCTGTCGTAATGAACGGATGCCGCGTCAGGTCACCGGCCCCGGGTTGAACAGCGCCAGGGCGTTGTACAGCTTGAGTTGCTCGGCACAGGTCTGGCGCCGGCCGCTGGCCACGTCCAACATCAGCCGGAACAACTCCCAGCCCACCTCCTCGATGGAGGCCTGGCCGGTGGCGATGCGGCCCGCGTCCACGTCCATCAGGTCGTGCCAGCGCCGCGCCAGGTCGCTGCGCGTGGCGACCTTGATCACCGGCACCTGCGCCAGCCCGTAGGGCGTACCGCGGCCGGTGGTGAAGATGTGCAGGTTCATGCCGGCCGCCAATTGCAATGTGCCGCAAATGAAGTCGCTGGCCGGCGTGGCGGTGAAAATCAGGCCCTTGCGCGTCAGCCGCTCGCCCGGCGCCAACACGCCGTCGATGTTGGACGTGCCGGACTTGATGATCGAGCCCATCGCCTTTTCCACGATATTGGACAACCCCCCCTTCTTGTTGCCGGGGCTGGTATTGGCGCTGCGGTCGGCGCCGCCGCGCCGCAGGTAGTCGTCGTACCAGGCCATCTCGCGCACCAGCGCCTCGGCCACTTCCGGGGTGGCGGCACGCGCGGTCAGTTGGTCGATGCCGTCGCGCACCTCGGTGTTCTCCGAGAACATGACGGTGCCGCCGGCCCGCACCAGCAGGTCCGCCGCGAAGCCCACCGCGGGGTTCGCCGTCACGCCCGAGAAGGCGTCGCTGCCGCCGCACTGCACGCCCACCACCAGATCGGACACGGGACAGGTCTCGCGACGGCGCCGGTCCAGCGTTTCCAGGTGGCGCTCGGCGGTGCGCATGATATTGGCGATCATGGATTCGAAGCCGACATGTTCGTCGTCCTGCAGCACGATGGTCTCGACGGCGCCCGCGCCGGCCATGCCCTGCCCCGCGCGGATCGGGATCGCGCCCGGCGCCAGCAGGCGCTCGGGCTGCAGTTTCTCGCACCCCAGGCTGACCACCATGGCGGCGCCGCCGAAATTGGGATTGCGGGCGATATTGCGCAGCGTGCGCATCGGAATCGCCGCGTCCGGCGCATCGATGGCAACGCCGCAGCCATAGGTGTGCTCGATACCCACCACGCCGTCGACATTGGGATAGCGCGGCAGCAGCTCGCGGCGGATGCGCTCGACCGCGTGTTCCACCACGCCCTGCACGCACTGCACGGTGGTGCTGATGGCCAGGATGTTGCGCGTGCCGACCGTGCCGTCGGCATTGCGGTAGCCCTCGAACGTGTGGCCTGCCAGGGCCGGCGGCGGCGCGATCGCGCGCGTGCCCACCGGCAGGTCGTCGAGCGTGCGCGCCGCGGGCATGGTGGTGACGCGTTCGTTGACCCAACTGCCGCGCGCCAGGTCGCGCGCCGCGTAGCCCACCACCACGTTATAGCGGCGCACCGGAGCGCCCCGCGCCAGATCGCACAGCGCCACCTTGTGGCCCTGCGGCACGGCTTCGGCCAGCACCAGGCCGTCCGGCAACGCCGTGCCGGCTGGCAGGCCGCCCTCGTTGGCGACGATGGCGACGTTGTCCTGCGGGTGAATCTTGATCAGTACGGGCGCGGGGTCAGGCGCGAGCGGCATGTGGCATCCTCGAAAGCGATACCGCGGTTCGCGGCATCTCGCTAGTTATCGTACAACTAAAGAAATTATCCCTGGACAGACCGCTGTCCGCAGCGCGGATTTTCCCGGATAAATGCAGAATCTAGCCAGTAAAACGTGGGTGGGTTCGGATTGAATCGGTGAAAATCATGTTATACGATGACGTACCTATTCAACCGATGTTCGCGCGGTAGTCCGTCCGCCGCGCGTGCGCCACCGACGGATATCCGCCCATGACCACGCCGCAGGAACTCAAGGCCATTGTTTCGGAAGGCCTGCTCTCCTTCCCCGTGACCGACTTCGACGCGCAAGGCAATTTCAACGCCCGGACCTATGCCGAGCGCCTGGAATGGCTCGCGCCCTACGGCGCCAGCGCCTTGTTCGCCGCTGGCGGCACCGGCGAGTTCTTCTCGCTGGCGCCCGATGAGTATTCCGACGTCATTCGCACCGCCGTCACCACCTGCGCCGGCAAGGTGCCGATCCTGGCCGGCGCCGGCGGCCCGACCCGCGTGGCCATCGCCTACGCGCAGGAAGCCGAGCGCCTGGGCGCCAAGGGCGTGCTGCTGCTGCCGCACTACCTGACCGAAGCCTCGCAGCAGGGCATCGCCGACCACGTCGAACAGGTCTGCAAGTCCGTCCAGATCGGCGTCATCGTCTACAACCGCGCCCAGTCGCGCCTGTCGGCCGACAAGCTGGCCCAGCTGGCCGAGCGCTGCCCCAACCTGGTCGGCTTCAAGGACGGCGTCGGCGACATCGAAGCCATGGTGCGCATCCGCCGCAAGCTGGGCGACCGCTTCTCGTACCTGGGCGGCCTGCCCACCGCCGAGGTCTACGCCGCGGCCTATCGCGCCCTGGGCGTGCCGGTGTATTCGTCGGCGGTCTTCAACTTCGTGCCCAAGACCGCGATGCAGTTCTACCGCGCCATCGCCGCCCAGGACCACGACACCACCAATCGCCTGCTCGACGAGTTCTTCCTGCCCTACCTGGAGATCCGCAACCGCTGCGCCGGCTACGCCGTCAGCATCGTCAAGGCCGGCGCCAGGCTGGTCGGCCACGACGCCGGCCCGGTGCGCGCGCCGCTGACCGACCTGCACCCTGAAGAAATGGCGATGCTCGACACCCTGATCCGCAGGCTGGGGCCGCAATAGGCCGGCCGCGGGCGCAGCCAGCGCCTAGATCAGGAACTGCCGATAGGCCTCGTTGGCGGTTTCCTCCGAATGCGCGTAGCCCAGCTGCGCCAGGAAGCGGTCCAGCGCCGCGTCGTCCGCCAGCGGCGCCTGGATGCCCACCAGTACCGAACTGAAGTCCGCGCCCTGGTTGCGGTAGTGGAACAGGCTGATGTTCCAGTTCGGCGCCATCGCCGACAGGAATTTCATCAGCGCGCCCGGGCGCTCCGGGAACTCGAAGCGGAACAGCCGCTCGCCGCCCGCCAGCGGCGAACGCCCGCCCACCATATAGCGGATGTGTTGCTTGGAGACCTCGTTGTGGGTCAGGTCGCTGACCGCGAAGCCCTCCTGCTCCAGGCCGCGCATGATGTCGGCTCCCTCGCCGCGGCGCGCGATCTGCGCGCTGACGAAGATGCGGGCGGTGTTCGCGTCGGCGATGCGGTAGTTGAATTCGGTCACGCTGCGCGCGCCCATCACCGCACAAAAGCGGCGGAAGCTGCCGCGCGCCTCGGGCAACGTGACGGCGAACACGGCCTCGCGCGCCTCGCCCACTTCGGCGCGATCGGCAACGAAGCGCATGCGGTCGAAATTCATATTGGCCCCCGAGGTGATCGCCACCAGCGACTGGCCGCTCACGCCCTCGCGCTCGACATACTGCTTGAGCCCGGCCAGCGCCAGCGCGCCGGCCGGCTCCAGCACGCTGCGCGTGTCCAGGAACACGTCCTTGATGGCCGCGCAGACCGCGTCGGTGTCCACCAGGATGACTTCGTCGAGGAACTGGCGGCACAGGCGGAAGGTCTCTTCACCCACCAGCTTGACCGCGGTGCCATCCGAGAACAGCCCCACTTCGGCCAGGCTGACCCGCTCGCCCACCTGGATCGACTGCGCCATGGCGCAGGAATCGACCGTCTGCACCCCGATCACCTTGACCGACGGGTCCACCGCCTTCAGGTATACCGACACGCCCGCCGCCAGGCTGCCGCCGCCAATGGGCACGAACACCGCGTCCGGCCGCCCCGGAAGCTGGCGCAGGATCTCCATACCGACCGTGCCCTGCCCCGCAATGACATAGGGATCGTCGAACGCCGGAATGAAGGTCAGGTCCTGCTCGCGCGCCAGCGTCTGCGCGTAGGCGTAGGCATCGCTGTAGGAGTCGCCCGCCAGCACCACCTGCACCGTCGGGCCGCCGAAGGCGCGCACGGCGTCCACCTTCACTTGCGGCGCGGTCTGCGGCACCACGATGGTGGCGCGCACCCCGAGCCTGGCGGCGGAGATCGCCACGCCCTGGGCGTGGTTGCCGGCGGACGCGGTGATCACGCCGCGCTCCAGCGCCGCCTGCGGCGTGTTGCGCATCTTGTTGTAGGCGCCACGCACCTTGAAGGAAAACACCGGCTGGTTGTCCTCGCGCTTGAGGTGCACGCGGTTGCCGAGCCGGCGCGACAGGCCCGGGGCCGGGTCCAGTTCGGTCTCGCGGGCGATGTCGTAGACCCGCGCCGTCAGGATCTGGCGCACGTACTCCATGGGCGCGGCTTGGCCCCTGGCGAAGGTATCGGTATCGGTGCTGGTGGCGGCTTGCGGCTGTTGCATGGGTAATCTCTGCGGCGGTTCGGGGAGCGGAGCCCGGCAGAGGCGGCAACAAAAAACCCGCCTCGTGGGGCGGGTTTGTTTGACTGACTGCGGTCGCGCGCTAACCCACCATTCCAGGAATGATGGTAATAATCAGCGAAATGCGGACGGCGCGGAAAATCATGGAGCGTAGCTTCCCGCATGTGCCGCCGTTTGTCAAATGGCGTGGCCGGGCACGCGAACCTACAGGTAGGCCCGCACCCGCGCCGGCAGCTCATCCAGCGGCCGGTGCCGCGCCAGCTGCGCCAGCACGCCGCGGAACATGCTCTTCCTGCTGGCCGCGTCCGGCACCCGCCGCACGAACAGGTATTCGAAGTGCGCCAGCAGCCGCCGCAGCAGGTCCGCATCCAGCGCCAGCAGGATCTGCCTTAGATCGTCGGGCAATGGCTCGTCGGGCGAGGCCAGGAACACCCCCATCTGCGTGCGCGTCAGCGGCCTGGCGCGGTACAGGGCCTCGGTGGCGGCCTGGCAGGCCTGGCGGTCGTCCAATGCCAGCAGCGTGGTGCACTTGAGCACCATCAGGAACACCTGGAATTCCGAGCCCGGTTCGGCCAGCTCGATGGCATGGTCGAAGTGCTCGATGGCCTCGCGCAGGCGGCCCCGGTTCAGCCGCAACTGGCCCAGCACCGCGAAGGCCGAAGCAAACGCGGTGCCGCGGGCGAACGCCTCCTCGGCCAGCGCTTCGGCCAGTTCCAGATGACCACGGCCGACAAAGCACAGCAGCTTGGCCGCCGCCAGCGCCAGCATCGGATCGTCGCGCACATGCGGCAGCGCCTCGAACACCAGCGCCTCGATCTGCGGCTCCAGCGCGGCCGGGTCGCTGGACAGGTCCAACACCAGCCGGGCGTACAGGTGCGACGCCCACATCAAGGCGGTCTGGGGATCGTTCGGGTGCTCGGCCCGCAGCTTTTCCAGTTCGGCCTCGGAGTCCAGCCAGTTCTGCGGGCTGCGCGAGAGCAGCAACGCGGCGCGGTGCAGGCGCAGTTCGATGGGTTCGTCGGTGGGCCCGGCATCGCCACGGACGCGGGCCAGGCTGCGCCAGATCTCGCTCTTGATGGAGGCGGCGAAGGCGGTCGCGGCGCTGCGGCCGACCTGGGCCGCGTCGGCCGGCGCGATGGTCCAGCGTTCGGCCCGCAGTGCGCGGCCGCTGGCGGCCTCGCGCAAGACCACCGCGCAATGCACGCCGGTGTCGTCCTGGCGCAGGCCGACCTCGACGCGGAATGGCGCATTGGCCGCGCCGGCGGCGGCCAGGGACAGCAGGCTGACGCCGCGTTCGCTCGGCAGGCGGGCTCGCAGGGCGTCCGCCAGGTCCACCAGGAAAGCCTTGACCCGCGGCTCGCCGCGCAAGGCTTCGGGACCGGCAGCAGGCCCGACAGCGACGTAGACATCGCCATCGGGCTCCGGTTCGGGCGCGGCGATCCAGCTGTAGCCTTGGCCGTAGCTGGTGGCGATGAAGCGAGGCGCGCGGGCCGAATCGCCCAGCTTGCCGCGCAGGCGGTTGATCAGCAGGTCAACGCTGCGCTCGAGCGTGTCGGCCTGGCCGCGCTGGGTCACATCCAGCAGGCGCTGGCGTGGCAGGATCTGGCCCACGTGCCCGGTCAGCAAGGCCAGCGCCGCGCTCTCGACCGGCGTGAAGTGGATCGTCTGGCCATCGATACGGCTGGCGTAGCGGAATTTCGGGTCAAACAACAGATTGCCAAACCGCATTGTGTCTCCCCGCGACGGGGCTGTGCAACGTGCATCGTCATCCTGCGCCCCGTTCATTTTTCCTGCCCGCGATGCGGCGCGCGCAGATGGCGATTTAGCCACAACTTGCCACTCGAAGCCAGCAGGATATGGGCATTTGGCGCCATTCTTGAGGGCAAAATCCGATTTTTCGCGGCCGCTGAACACCCGCTGGACCATTGGCGCCCATTTCCGCGCACACCGGGCGGGGCGCAGTATTACAATGTTCGATTCGTGGCAGTCGTACCTTCCAGGCGGTCGGGCAATTGGACCAGCACATAAAGGACGGGCGTCGCCATGTTGAGCCGATCGGGGCCTGCCCGGGTCAGCCCAAACGAACCCACTCTCGACAACATCTACCGGCTGACGCCGCATAGCATGTTCGGGTTTGCGCCTAGCGCCACCGCCGAACAGATTCAAGGATCATGTCCCTTACTCCGAAGATTATCTACACCCTCACCGACGAAGCTCCGGCGCTTGCAACCCGTTCCCTGCTGCCGATCGTCCAGACCTTCGCGAAGTCCGCTGGCATTACGGTCGAAACCCGCGACATCTCCCTGGCGGGCCGCATCATCGCCCTGTTCCCCGATTACCTCGACGACAGCCAGAAGCTGGGCGATGCCCTGTCCGAGCTGGGCGCCCTGGCGGTCCAGCCTGAAGCCAACATCATCAAGCTGCCCAACATCAGCGCCTCGATGCCGCAGCTCAAGGCCGCCATCAAGGAACTGCAGGACCAGGGCTACAAACTGCCCGACTACCCGGACGCCCCGGCCAACGACACCGAACGCGACGTCAAGGCGCGCTACGACAAGGTCAAGGGCAGCGCCGTCAACCCCGTGCTGCGCGAAGGCAACTCCGACCGCCGCGCGCCCCTGTCGGTCAAGAACTATGCCCGCAAGCACCCGCACAAGATGGGCGCCTGGACGGCTGATTCCAAGTCCCACGTGGCGCACATGGACAGCGGCGACTTCTACGGCACCGAAAAATCGGCCCTGATCGCCGAAGCCGGCGACGTCAAGATCGAACTGACCGCCGCCGACGGCACCAAGACCGTCCTGAAGGAAAAGACCCCGGTCAAGGCCGGCGAGATCATCGACGCCGCCGTGCTGTCGACCGCCAAGCTCAAGACCTTCCTGCAGGCCCAGATCGACGACGCCCGCGCCCAGGGCGTGCTGTTCTCGGTGCACCTGAAGGCCACCATGATGAAGGTCTCCGACCCGGTCATCTTCGGCCACGTGGTGTCGGTGTTCTACCAGGACGTGCTGGCCAAGCACGCCGCCGCGCTCAAGCAGGCCGGCTTCGATCCCAACAACGGCATCGGCGACCTGTACGCCAAGATCCAATCACTGCCCGCCGACCAGCAGGCCGCGATCACCGCCGACATCGACGCCGCCTACAAGACGCTGCCGCAACTGGCCATGGTGAACTCCGACAAGGGCATCACCAACCTGCACGTGCCCAGCGACGTCATCGTCGACGCCTCCATGCCCGCCATGATCCGCGACTCGGGCAAGATGTGGAACGCCGAAGGCAAGCTGCAGGACGCCAAGGCCGTCATCCCCGACCGCTGCTACGCCGGCGTCTACCAGGCCGTCATCGACGACTGCAAGCAGCACGGCGCCTTCAATCCGGTCACGATGGGCAGCGTGCCCAACGTCGGCCTGATGGCCCAGGCCGCCGAGGAATACGGTTCGCACAACAAGACCTTCGTGGTTCCCGCCACCGGCACCGTGCGCGTCACCGACGCCGCCGGCAAGGTGCTGCTGGAACAGGCCGTCGAGGCCGGCGACCTCTGGCGCATGTGCCAGACCAAGGACGCCGCCATCCAGGATTGGGTCAAGCTGGCCGTCACCCGCGCCCGCGTCAGCCAGACGCCGGCCGTGTTCTGGCTGGACGAAAAGCGCGCCCACGACGCCCAGGTCATCGCCAAGGTCAAGCAGTATCTGAACGACCACGACACCAGCGGCCTGGATCTGCGCATCCTGGCCCCGGTCGAGGCCACCAAGTTCTCGCTCAAGCGCATCCGCGAAGGCCTGGACACCATTTCCGTCACCGGCAACGTGCTGCGCGACTACCTGACCGACCTGTTCCCCATCATGGAACTGGGCACCAGCGCCAAGATGCTGTCGATCGTGCCGCTGGTCGCCGGCGGCGGCCTGTTCGAGACCGGCGCCGGCGGTTCGGCGCCCAAGCACGTGCAGCAGTTCCTGGAAGAAGGCTTCCTGCGCTGGGATTCGCTGGGCGAATTCATGGCCCTGGCCGCTTCGCTGGATCACCTGGGCCGCGCCTACGACAACGCCCGCGCCCTGGTGCTGGGCAAGACGCTGGATCTGGCCACCGCCAAGTTCCTGGACGAGAACAAGTCGCCCGACCGCAAGGTCGGCGGCCTGGACAACCGTGGCAGCCATTTCTACCTGGCGATGTACTGGGCCCAGGCCCTGGCCGACCAGACCGACGACCGCGCCCTGGCTGAGCTGTTCGCGCCGGCCGCGGCCGCGTTCGCCCAAGGCGAAGCCAAGATCCTGGAAGAGCTCAAGGCCGCCCAGGGCAAGCCGGTCGACATCGGCGGCTACTACCAGCCGAACGAAGACAAGGCCAGCCGCGCCATGCGTCCCAGCGCCACGCTGAACCAGGTGCTGGCCAACATCGGCTAAGCGCCACCGCGCCCCGGGGCCAGCCCGGCCCGGCCGCGTCGAAGCCGGCGGTTCCTCACGGAGCCGCCGGCTTTTTCATGTTCTGCTTGGCGCACATGGCCGTGGCGGCGGGCATCGAACCGCTGCCGCGCCGCGGCTTGCCCTAGGCTTGCGGAGCCCGCCGCGCCCGCCGCATCTGCAAACCTTGCAGCGCCACCGGGATCAGCGACAGCCCGATGATGACAACGGACACCCAGTGCAGGTTGGCGCGCACCCAGGCGATGGAGCCGAGCCAGTAGCCCGCCAGCAGCATCGAGCCGCACCAGGCGACGGCGCCGACCATGTTGTAGACCAAGAAGGTGCGGCGCGGCATCTGCGACAGCCCCGCCACGAACGGCGCCAGCGTGCGCACGATGGGCACAAAGCGCGCCACGGTGATGGTCATGGCGCCATAGCGGGCGAAATAGGCACGCGCCCGTTCCAGATGCTCGGGCCTGACCCAGCGGCTATGCGCCAGCCGCTGGCCCCAGCGCGAGGCGGCGATGGCATAGTTGAGCGCGTCGCCCGCGATGGCGGCGGCCGTGATGGCCGCCAGCGACACCAGCGGATCGATGCCCGCCAGGCCCAGGAACGCGCCGGCGGCGAACAGCAGCGAATCGCCCGGCAGGAACGGCATCACCACCAGGCCGGTCTCGACAAACACGATGGCGGCGATGATGCAGGTGCCCAGCACCCAGTTCTGCGCCAGCAACGCCATCAGGCCCTGCTCGCTGGTCAGCCACGCAAACATCCCGGTAATGCTCATACTGTGCCCGCCCTTCGTTGACGGCCGGCGGCCCCGGCCTCGTTATGGATGAAGGGTCGCAGTATGCGCGGGGCCGCGTCGATATTTCATCAAATCCGGCCGCGGCGGGCGCCGCTCAACGGCCCGGCATCAGCCGATCCAGCCGCAGCCGCCCGCGCTCGTCAGTCAGCCGCCGCATGGCGCCGTAAGCCGCGCCCATGGCCGCCATGCCGCTGGCGCCGCACAACAGGAACATCAGCAGGATCTGGTATTTGGCCGCGTCGATCGGGTCCATGCCCGCAATAATCTGGCCGGTCATGATGCCGGGCAGCGTGATGATGCCGGCCGCCGACATCTGGTTGATGCTCGGCACGATGCCGCGCCGCACCGATTCGCGCAGCAGCGCCGCGAAAGCCTGGTGCGCGGTCGCGCCCAGCGACAGACGCGCCTCGATCGCCAGCCGGTCGCGGCGCACGCCGGACAGCACGCCGTCCAGCGCCAGGCTGGCGGCGTTCAGCACGCTACCCAGCACGATGCCGACCAGGGCGATGGTATAGCGCGGGTCATACCAGGGTTCGGGCCGCAGCGCCGTGCTGAGGATGAACAGCGCCGTCACCAAGGTGGTGGCCGCCACCGCCAGCGTACCGACGTGGCCGTTGCCATGGCGGACCAGGCGCGCCTTGGGCCGGGCCGCGACCTCGCGCGCCGCCAGCGCCATCATTACCGTCACCACCAGCGCGGTCAGCCATGGCGCCGCATGCGCGAACACGAGGCGCAGGATGTGGCCCACCAGCAGCAGCTGCACCACGGTGCGCAATGCCGCCCACAGCACCTGGCGCTGCAGGTTCAGCCGCAGCGCGAACGAGATGCCGGCCGACAGCAGCACCAGCAAGGAGGCGATGACCAGGTCCAGCGCCTGCAGCTTGATCACGTCCATTGCGGCTCCAGGCGGCCTTGCTCCATGCGCCAGCCGCGCCGCGCCATGCGCCGCGCCTGTTCAGGGTTGTGCGTGACCATCAGAATGGCCGTGCCGCCGTCGAGATAGCGGCGCAGCTCGGCCTCGACGCGAGCGGTGGCTTCGGGGTCGAGCGCCGCGGTCGGCTCGTCCAGCAGCAAGGCCCGCGGCGCCAGCGCCAGGGCCCGCGCCAGGGCGGCGCGCTGGCGTTCGCCGGTGGACAGCTCCTGCACCAGGGCATCCATTTTTTCCGGCGCCACGCCCAGGCGCTGCAACAGCGCGGCGGCCAGGGACCGGTCGGTGAAATGCGGCGCGACGTGATCGTCCCACCAGCCGGCCTCGGCCTGGCAATAGATCACCTGGCGACGCCATTGCCAACCGCGCATGCCGGCGCGCGGCGCACCATCCAGTTCGACTTCGCCATGACCTGGATCGAGGTCGGCGACCTGGCGCAACAGCAACGACTTGCCCGACCCGGAGGGGCCGGTGATGGCGGCGCACTCGCCCGCCGCGAGATCGAGGCTGACGGGCGCCAGGCGGTCGCTGTAGACGCCGCGCAGCCTGAGCACGGGAGGTTTCGGTGACATGGCGGCAAGCATAACCCGCGCGCCTGCCATGGACATGCGTGGCGGCCATGTCCCTATGCGCTTCGCCACCCTGCATATGAGCGCCGCCTGGGAGGACGCGGCGACGCTTCGCGCCCAAAAAGCATTTGCTAGAGTTCCATTATTGCAAATGAAAATCATACCCATACAGATGTTCGATTCATGCAATACCGGCGCTGGGAATCCTTTGTCATTGCGGTCGACCGGCAGGCAGGCGCGCCAGTCGCGTCCCGCTCCGCCTGATTAGGCGCCACGGCCCGACCTGTTCCGCGGTGCCCGTTCCCGGCGCCGCCTGTGCAACGCAGACTCAGCAAAAGGCGTCACCCTCATGAACCGTGAAATCCATGACTTCGTCGCGATCGGCCTCGGCCCTTTCAACCTCAGCCTGGCCTGCCTGACGGCGCCGCTGCCCGGCGTACGCGCCCTCTTCCTCGACAGGAAGCCCGGCTTCGACTGGCATCCCGGCATGCTGATCGAGGCGTCCACGCTGCAGAATCCGTTTCTGGCGGATCTGGTCAGCCTGGCCGACCCCCGCAGCGAATACAGCTATCTGAACTACTGCAAGCAGACCGGCCGCATCTATTCGTACTACATGCGCGAGAACCACTATCTCACGCGCGCCGAGTACAACCGCTATTGCAAATGGGTGGCCGCGCGCCTGCCCAACCTGCGCTTCAACAGCGACGTGCAGAGCGTGCTGCACGACCCCGAGACCGATACCTACCTGGTCACCGGCCAGCACAGCGTCAATGGCGAGCGCTTCATGGTCCGCTGCCGCAAGCTGGTGCTGGGCCTGGGCTCGCAGCCGGCGTTGCCAGCCTGCTGCGACCGGCACGAGGCGCCCTACATCCACAGCGCCGACTACCTGCGGCACAAGCAACAACTGCAACGGCAGGCGTCGATTACCCTCATCGGCAGCGGCCAGAGCGCGGCCGAGGTCTTCCATGACCTGCTGCGCGACAGCGACGAGCACGACTACAGCCTGGCCTGGATCACGCGCTCGCCGCGCTTTTTCCAGATGGAGAACACCAAGCTCACACTGGAACTGATCTCGCCGGACTACACCGACTATTTCTACGACCTGCCCGAAGCCCGCCGCCGCCAGATCCTGGCCGAGCAGAGCAGCCTGTACAAGGGCATCAATGCCTCGCTCATCAACCAGATCTACGACTTGCTGGACGAGAAGATCCACAACGGCGACCGCCGCTACACGCTGCTGACCAACGCCGAGCTGCGCGCCAGCCGCTACGACCGCCAGGCCGCCCGCTACCACCTGGAGTTCCGTCACGTCGACACCGGCCAGCCGTTCACGCACACGGCCGACGGGCTGGTGCTGGCCACCGGCTACGCCCGCAGCATTCCCGCGTGCGTCAACCCGATCCATGACCGCATCGCCTGGGCCGAGGACGGCGCCTACCGGATCGCCCGCAACTACAGCATCGACCGGCGGCAACGAGATCTTCGTGCAGAACAGCGGCCTGCTCAGCCACGGCGTCACCAACCCCGACCTGGGCTTTTGCTGCTACCGCAATTCGCAGATCCTGCGCGAGCTGACCGGCCACGAGCATTACGCCATCGAGCCGCGCACCGCGCTGCAGGACTTCCGTCCGCCGGCCAACGGCGTGCTGGCGCATCGCCCGGCGCAAGCCGCCACGGCATGCCGTGGCGGTGTCGCCTCGGAACTGCTGCCCCGGCTGGACGGCCATCGCGCCGCCACGGTCTGACCCCGGAGAGCCCGCCATGATCACCATGACCGCCACCTTCCTGGGCGAGATTGACCGCCAGGCGCGCAGCCATTACGACGAAGGCGCGGGCCTGGCGCTGCGCCCGCTCGATCCGGCCAGCGATGCCGCCCTGCTGCGCCAGTGGTTCGCGATGGACTACGCCCGCTTCTGGTCGATGCAGACCTTCACCGAAGCGCAAGTGCGCGACTTCTACGAGGCCCTGATCGACAGCGGCCACGCCGGCGCCTGGCTCGGCAGCCACGACGGCCGCCCGGCCTTCCTGGTGGAATGCTACGACCCGGCCCACGACCAGGTCGGCGAGCACTACCCGGTGCAGCCCGGCGACCTGGGCATGCATATCTTCATCGGCCCGCCGCGGGTCCGCATCCCGAATTTCAGCCGCCACGTGCTGGCCTTCGTCATGCGCTTCATGTTCGACCGCCTGCAGGCCCGGCGCGTGGTGGTGGAACCCGACAGCAACAACAGCAAGATCCATGCGCTCAACCTGGCCATGGGTTTTGTCTACGCCGGCCAGGCGCGTTTTCGCGAGAAGACCGCCAGCATCGCCTTTTGCACCCGGCAGCAATTCGAACAGGCCCAACCCCAGGAGTCATCCGTATGAGCACCCACCCCCATCCCGCCCGGATCGCCAGCCACCTCGCCCCCGAGGTCTGGGACAAAGTGAACCGCCTGCTGGTGAAGAAGGCCATCTCGGAATATGCCCACGAATGGTTGCTCGAACCCGAACGGCTCGGCCCCGCCGAGGCGTCCGGGTTTGACCGCTACCGCCTGGTGCTGGCCGACGGCCACGCCGAATACCAGTTCGATGCGCAGTTGATGGCCATGCGCCACTGGCGCATCCCGCCCGAATCCATCAGCAAGACCATGGCCGGCACGCCCGCGCCGCTGGACGCGCTGCAGTTCGTCATCGAGATCCGCGACAAGCTCGGCATGCCCGAGGACCGCCTGCCGATCTACCTGGACGAAATCACCAGCACGCTGCACGGCAGCGCCTACAAGCACACCCGCGCCGCGCCGACTGCCGCCGAGCTGGCGCTGGCCGACTACCAGGCCATCGAAACCGCGATGATCGAAGGCCATCCCAGCTTCGTCGCCAACAATGGCCGGCTGGGCTTTGACGCCGAGGACTACCACGTCTATGCGCCCGAATGCGCCAGCCCGATCCGCGTGATGTGGCTGGCGGTGCACAAGGACAACGCCCATTTTGCCTGCCTGTCCAGCATGGACTACGACAGCCTGCTGCGCGACGAACTGGGCGCCGACACCGTCGAGCGCCACGCCCGGACCCTGCGCGACCAGGGACTGGATCCGGCCGATTATTACTTCATGCCCTCGCATCCGTGGCAGTGGTTCAACAAGCTGTCGCTGGCGTTCGCGCCCTATGTGGCCACGCGCAAGATCGTGTGCCTGGGCTATGGCGATGACGAGTACCTGGCGCAGCAGTCGATCCGCACCTTCTACAACATCAGCCAGCCCGGCAAGCACTATGTGAAGACCTCGCTGTCGATCCTGAACATGGGCTTCATGCGCGGCCTGTCGCCGTACTACATGTCCGGCACGCCGGCCATCAACGAATACCTGCACGGGCTGATCTCGGCCGACCCGTGGCTGCGCCAGAACGGCTTCACCATCCTGCGCGAAGCGGCCTCGCTGGGATTCCGCAACTACTACTACGAAGCGGCGATCTCGGTCGACACCCCCTACAAGAAGATGTTCTCGGCGCTGTGGCGCGAAAACCCGACCGCGCTGATCGGCGCCAACCAGCGCCTGATGACCATGGCGGCGCTGCTGCACGTTGATCCGCAGGGCCGCGCGCTGCTGCCGGAACTGATCCGCGCCTCGGGGCTGGACGCGGCCGCGTGGCTCGAACGCTACGTCGACGCCTACCTCACGCCGCTGGTGCACTGCTTCTACGCCCACGACCTGGTGTTCATGCCGCACGGCGAGAACGTCATCCTGGTGGTCGAGGATCACGTGCCGGTGCGCGCCTTCATGAAGGACATCGCCGAAGAATCGTCGATCCTCAACCCCAACGCCGTGCTGCCCGAGAATGCCCGCCGCCTGGCCGCCGACGTGCCCGAGGAGTACAAGCTGCTGACCATCTTCGTCGATGTGTTCGAAGGCTACTTCCGCCACCTGGCGCAAGTGCTGGTCGATAACGACGTGATGCGGGAGGATGCCTTCTGGCAACTGGTGGCCGGCCGCATCGATGCCTACCTGCGCGCCCACCCCGAGCGCCTGGAAAAGTACCGCCAGTACGACCTGTTCGCGCCCGAGATGATCCATTCGTGCCTGAACCGCCTGCAATTGGCCAACAACCTGCAGATGGTCAACCTGGCCGATCCCATCGGCAGCTTCCAGATGGCGCCCAATCTGGTCAACCCCATCGCCCGCTACCGCCCGGAGTGGCTGGGCCAGGGCCAGGCCGACACTGCGCGGGCGCTTGCGTGAATCGGGACCTGGACGATCTGCTGGACCTGACCGGCCGCCTGGTGCCGGGGCTGTCGGGCCAGGTCGCGACGCCGGCCGGCCCGGGCGTCCGCCCGGGCGCCGACAACGCTCAGAGCATCGCGCGGCTGCGCGATCTCTGGGGCCAGCGCTATCCGGAAGCCGGGCCGCATTACCTGGCTTTGCGCTGCTGGGGCCTGCTGATCTGGCAGCCGGTCTACCTGAGCGTGATCGCCGTGCATCGCAGCCCGATCCTGCCCGACCTGTCGCGCATGCACCAGCCGGTGCCGGATGACGGCTTCATCATCGGCTACACGCTGGAGCGCCATGACCCCCTGCGCGCCTGCCTGGGCCGGCGCATGCAGGCCGCCGCCGCGCAACTGCGCAATGTCTGCGCCACCTTCTACCGCGAGCTGACCCAGGTGCTGCGGGTCAGCCCGCGCGCCGCCGAGAGCATGCAGGCCGACTGCGTGCTGTATGCCTTGCTGGCGGCGCGCCGCGATGACGGCGCCGCCGCCAACGACTGGGCTCAGCGGCAGGCCGTCGAATGGATGGCGCTGCTCGGCCTGCGCGGGCGCAGCGGCTACCTGACCTGGCAGCGCGCCGACCAGCCGGCCATCGCGGTGGACCGGCAGGTCTGCTGCCACTACTTCCGCAGGCGCGACGGCGATTACTGCAGCACCTGCCCCAAATTGGATCTTGCCGAACGCATGGCCCGGATCGACGCCGAGCACGCCGTGACCGCCTGAGGGCGGCCGGGCCTTGCGGGATGGCACAAGGAGTCGGAAATGACGGACATTGGCCGCCTTGAGCATGTGCGCGAGGCCTTGAGCCCGCTGCACGTTCGGGCCTATTTCGACCAAGCCCTGTTCGCCCGCGAACAGGAACGGATATTCAAACAATCGGCCCTGTACGTGGGCCACGAGAAAGGCGTGCCCGAGCCGGGCGACTGGCGCCGCCTGCCGCACGAGGACGGCGGCCGTGTGCTGGTGCGCAACGCCCATGGCGTCGAGTTGGTCTCGAACGTGTGCCGCCACCGGCAGGCGCTGATCCTGGGCGGCGAGACCGGCGCGGTCACCGGCCCCGGCAACCCCGCCGGCAATCTGTCCGCCAGCGGCGGCAACATCGTCTGCCCCTTGCACCGCTGGACCTACGACAACCGCGGCCAGATCCTGGGCGCGCCGCAGTTTCCCAGCACGCCGTGCCTGAACCTGCCACGCTTCCCGCTGCACAACTGCCATGGCCTGCTGTTCGAAGGCCCGCGCGACCCGCGCGCCGACCTGGGCCATTTGTTCGCGCGGCCGGAGTTCGACTTCTCCGACTACGTGCTCGACCACGTCGAGGTGCACCAGTGCAACTACAACTGGAAAACCTTCATCGAGGTCTACCTGGAGGACTATCACGTCGGCCCGTTCCATCCCGGACTGGGCCGCTTCGTCACCTGCGACGACCTGAGCTGGGAATTCGGCCGCCGGCACAGCCTGCAGCGCGTGGGCGTGCACGATTCACTGGAAAAGCCCGGCTCCGACGTCTACCGCGACTGGCACGACACGCTGATGCGCTATCGCGATGGCTCGGCGCCCGAATTCGGCGCGATCTGGGTAACCTACTTCCCCACTCATATGATCGAGCTCTACCCGCACGTGCTGGTGCTGTCCACGCTCTACCCCAAGAGCCCGCAGGAGACCATCAACATCGCCGAGTTCTACTACCCCGAGGAGATCGCCTTGTTCGAACGCGAGTTCGTCCAGGCGCAGCGCGCGGCCTACATGGAGACCGCGGTCGAAGACGACGAGATCGGCGAACGCATGGATGCCGGCCGGCTGGCGCTGCTGCGCCGCGGCACCTCCGAAAGCGGCCCGTACCAGTCGCCAATGGAAGACGGCATGCAGCATTTCCACGAGTGGTACCGCGACATCATGGGCGATGACCTGGGCGACTGCGCGGCGCCTTGAAATAACGGCGGCGCGGCGCGGGGACGGCGCCGCCAATAGGGTGCCGGAGTGATGAAAACAACCGCAACAATGCGAACATATGTTATTCTCATTCTCACATTGAGCGGCGCATGAACGGCCGCCGTAGGGGCTCATCCCGTAACGCGAGTGACGATCTTGAACCCAGTACCCTCCCCCGCCCAATTCACCGTCGCCGACTTCAACCGCATGGGCAGCCAGAGCGGTTTCCGCTACCGCCTGCCGCAGTTGAACGGCGCCCAGCGCAGCGACCCGGAAACCCTCTGCATCGCCGAAGGCCGGGTCGAGACCCACGCGATCCGACCTGGCCTGACACTGGTGCTGTCCGACGTGCGCGTGCACCAGCACTACGAAGCCACCTCCATGATGTCGCCGCGCTTTTCCGCCATCGTCATGTTGCAGGGCCATGCCCAGACCCGCATCGACCGCCACGACGACGTCAGGCTGGCCGCGCATAGCGGCGTCAGCGCGCTGTACGGCGACACCGTCGCCATGACCGGCATCCACGCGCCCGGCCAGCGCCTGCGCAGCGTCAACCTGTCGCTGTCCGATCCGGACGGCGCGGGCGACGACCAGACCAGCGAGATGATCTGGAAGGCGTTGCGTTCGCCGTCGCTGCGGTTGCGCCGCTGGCAGGCGCAGGGCCATTTGCTGCAGGCCATCGAACACCTGCTCGATTGCAGCTGGGACGGCCCGCTGCAGGCCATGTTGCGCGAGGGCGTGGGCCTGCAACTGCTGGCCCATGCGTTGGCGGCGCTGGCGCAGCGCACGCCGGCCGACACCACCGTTTCCGAACGCGACCGCCAGCTGTTGGAACGGGTGCGCGAACGCCTGTATCACGCGCCCGGCGAGGAACACACCCTGGACGAGCTGGCGCGGCTGGCCTGCATGAGCCCCAGCACGCTGCGCGCCAAGTTCCAGGCCGCCTACCAGCGCTCGGTCTTCAGCTGGCTGCGCGAGCGCCGCCTGGAGGTGGCGCGCGAGCAACTGGCCCAGGGCTGCAGCGTGCAGCAGGCGGCGCATTTCGTCGGCTACCGCCACGCCACCAACTTCGCCACGGCGTTCCGCGAACGCTACGGCATCGCGCCCAGCGAACTGAACTGAGCGCCCCGCCGTGCACGGCTTACGGCGGCGCCCATTGGTCTTGCGGCATTCTCCATTCCTGCAACCTGCCATCACAGGCGACCATGCGGCAGCGCCTCCCAGCCCGGGAGGCTCCCGCCATGGATGCCGTTGTGTCTCGCCGCGAACCCCTGCCTTCCTTTCCCGTCATGGTGCTGATGCTGGGCCTGCTGTCCTGTGTCGCTCCCGCCACCATCGACGCCTACCTGCCCGCATTCGGCGCGCTGGGCCGGGAATTCGCCGTGCCGCAAGAGACCGTGCAACTGACGTTGGGCGTCTACATGGCCTGCTATGCGTCGATGCTGCTGCTGCACGGCACGCTCTCGGACTCGCTGGGGCGCCGCCGCGTGGTGCTGACGGCGCTGGGGGTATACGTGTGCGGCACCCTGATGGCCGCCCTGGCGCCCAGCTTCGGCTGGCTGCTGGCCGGACGCGCGGTGCAGGGCCTGTCGGCCGGCGCCGGCATCGTGGTCGGCCAGGCCATCATCCGCGACTGCTACGACGGCGCCGTGGCGCGCCGCGCCATGTCCTACCTGATCCTGGTGTTCAACCTGTCGCCGGCGCTGGCGCCGATCGTGGGCGGCTACCTGGCCGCGCACCAAGGCTGGCGCGCGGTGTTCGTGCTGCTGACCGCGCTGGCCGGTGCCGCCTGGTTGCTGTGCGCGCGGCGCCTGCCCGACACGCTGCCGCCCGAACGGCGCCAGCCGCTGGCCTGGCGCACGCTGGGCGGCAACTATGCGCGCGTGCTGGGCACCCGCCGCTATGTCGCGCTGGGCGCGGCGTTCAGTCTGCTGTTCGCCGCCCAGGGATTCCTGATCGGGGCGGCGCCCGACTTCATCAGCAACGTGCTGGGCCTGCCGGAAACCGATTTCGCCTATCTGTTCGTGCCCCTGGTGGCTGGCGCCATGGCCGGCGCGCTGCTGGCGGCGCGCAAGGCCGGCCGCTGGTCGGACGGGCGCATCACGCTGCTGTCCTATCTGCTGATGGGCGGCAGCTGCCTGGCCTATGTGCTGTACATGGCCGCCGCCGACGCGCCGCGCCTGCCTTGGGCGGTACTGCTGCCGGGCCTGTTCACCTGCGGCCTGGCCATGGGTGTGCCCGCCATGACGCTGCGCATCCTGGGCCATGTGCCGGACCTGTCGGGCACCGCCGCGTCGGTGCTGGGCTTCATGCAGATGCTGACGTTCTCGGTGGCCAGCGGCTGGGGCGTGCCATGGGTCTACGGCCAACCATTGCGGCTGGCGGCGGCCATGCTGGCCTGCGTGGCGGCCAGCGCCATCGGCTGGGCGTGGCTGCATCGCCTTGCGGCGCCCGTGGCCAAGACCGAGGCGGGCCTGGGGTAGCCCGCCGGCATTCTCCATATGCATCGCATCGTCCGGCATACATCAGCACAACGGTAAAAATCAATAATTCTCTACCAAATCTTTCTGCTGGAGCTTGCCCTCATGCTGTCCGTCATGCCCTCGCCCGCCGCCCGTCCGCGCCGGGTGCGTCCCCTTGTCTACGCGATCCGGACGGCCCTGTTCTGCTCTGCCCTGACCCACCAGCACGCCAGCGCCCAGAGCGCCGCCGCCACCGATAACGGCGATGTGGCGCAGTTGCCCGCCGTCATTGTCAGCGGCGCGGGCATCCCCGGCACCACGGAGGGCACCCATTCCTATACCACCGACGCCATGAGCACGGCCACCGGCCTGACGCTGTCGCCGCGCGAGACGCCGCAATCGGTCAGCGTGGTGACGCGCCAGCAGATCGAGGACCAGGGCCTGCGCGATACCGGCGCGATCCTGGCCAGCGCGCCCGGCATTTCAGTCACGCGCAGCGACAGCAACCGCTTGTCGTTCTCGTCGCGTGGGTTCTCCATCGACAACTTCCAGTTCGACGGCCTGAACTCGCCCATCCTGGGTCAATGGAACTACGGCGCCACCGATATCGACGCGGCCATCTACGACCGGGTCGAGATCGTGCGCGGCGCCACCGGCCTGATGACCGGCTCGGGCAATCCGTCAGCGGCCGTGAACTTCATCCGCAAGAAGCCGCTGCGCGAATTCGCCTTGTCCGGCAGCGCCAGCGCCGGCAGTTGGGACCATGTCGGCGGCGACCTCGACCTGTCGGTGCCGGTCACCGAGAACGGACGCATCCGCTCGCGCTTCGTGGCGGCCTACAGCCAGGGCGACGACTACGTGACCTTCCTGGATTCGCGCAGACGCACCTTCTACGGCGTGGTCAGCGCCGACCTGACGCCGGACACCGTGCTGACCGCCAGCGTCGAGTATTCGCGCAACCAGAGCAACGGCTTCGGCAGCGGCTTCCCACTGTTCTACAGCGACGGTTCGCGTACCGACTTCAACCGTTCGGTGGCCAACAACACCCGCTGGGCCCGCATGGACACCGAGTCCACCACCACCTTCGTCGACCTGACGCACCGCTTCGCCAATGACTGGAAGGTGCGCGCCGCCTACAGCCACACCGATGGCGACTATCGCATGAAGCAGCTGTTTCGCGGCGGCTACCCCGACAAGGTCACCGGCACCGGCATGAGCAGCTCGTTCAACAACTATGATGGCGACCGCTCGCGCGACGACATCCACCTGACCGTGTCGGGTCCGTTCCAGCTGCTGGGCCGCAAGCACGAGCTGGCGCTGGGCTGGATGAGCGTGAACGACCACAGCAACATCGGCCAGTACGCGATGACGGGCGCCAAGCCGGCGATCGGCAGCTTCTTCGATTGGCGCCAGGACCACATCGCCGAACCCAACTGGTCGGGCAACAAGACGCCCGCCGACGACCTGCGTGTCAAACAGACCGGCGCCTACGCGGTCGGCCGTTTCTCGCTGGCCGACCCGTTGCATCTGATCATCGGCGGACGCTGGAGCAACTGGGAAACCAACCAGACTTACTTCGGCAGCAAGCGCGCCTACAAGATCAACGACCAGTTCACGCCCTACGCTGGCCTGTTGTACGACATCAACAGCACCTACACGGCCTACGCCAGCTACACGGAGATCTTCCAGCCGCAGAATGCGCGCTCGCCCAGCGGCTCGATCCTGCCGCCGATCGACGGCAAGAGCTATGAGATCGGCCTGAAGGCGGCCTACCTGGACGGCCTGCTGAACGCCTCGGCGGCGCTCTACCAGACCCGCCAGAACAACCTGGCCCAGGCCATTCCCGGCGAATCGGTTATCGGCATGCCCAGCACCCAGGCCTATCGCGCCGCCTCCGGCGCCAAGGTGGAAGGCTTCGAGCTGGAGACCAGCGGCCAACTCACGCCGGGCTGGAACATCGGCGCCAGCTACACCCACTTCACCGCCAAGGACGCCGACGGCAAGCCGATCAACACCAACCACCCGCGCAGCCTGTTCAAGGTCTACACCACCTACCGGCTGCCCGGCGACCTGCATCGCCTGACCGTGGGCGGCGGGGTCGACTGGCAGAGCCGCATGTACCAGTCCGCGTCCAGCCCGCGCGGCAACGTGGATGTCGAGCAAGGCAGCTACGCGCTGGTCAACCTGATGGCGCGCTTCGATTTCAGCAAGCAGGTGTCGGCCACCCTCAACCTGAACAACGTGTTCGATCGCAAGTACTACGACCAGATCGGCTTCTACAGCCAGGGCTGGTATGGCGCGCCCCGCAACGTCATGCTGACGCTGCGCGCGCAGTATTGAACCCACGGCACGTCTCGCAGAAAGGAGATTCCCGGCACGATGCACTTGATTCCGCTTTTCGCGCGGCCCTGGCGCCGCCGCGCCGCGTTCGGCGCAGCGGCGCTGGCCGTGGCCCTGACCCTGACGGCGTGCGACCGCCCCGCGCCGTCCGCTGCCGCGCCGGCGCCTGCCGCCGCCATCAGCACGAATCCGGCCGGCCCCGCGCCACGCCACGGCGCCCCGGCCAGCGGCTTTCCGGTAACGCTCGACAGCGCGCTCGGCAAGGCCGTGATCGCGGCCCCGCCCAAGCGCGTCGTCACCCTCGGCCTGGGCGCCGATGACCTGACGCTGGCGCTGGGCGTGGTGCCGGTGGGCGTGGGCCGCGCCGACTGGGGCGGCGACGCGGATCATTACTGGCCATGGGTGCGAGCCGCCATCGAGGCCGCCGGCCAGCCCTTGCCCGAACGCATCACGGTGTATCCCGAACTGGACATCGAAAAGATCATCGCGCTGCGTCCGGACGTCGTGCTGGCGCCGTTTTCCGGCGTCACGCCCGAGGCCTACGCGCAACTGTCGCGGCTGGTGCCGGTGGTGGCCTACCCGGATCAGCCCTTCCTGACGCCGGTGGACACGCAGATCGACCTGATCGCCACGGCGCTCGGCAAGCGCGAGGCGGCCGCGCCGCTCAAGGCCCGCATCCATGGCGCGCTGGCCCAGGCCGCGCGCCGCTACCCCGAACTGGCCGGCAAGACCTTCGCCTACGTGCGCGCCGACCTGGGGTCGGGCAACTTCGCCGCCTATGTGGCCGGCGATCCGCGCGTCGATACGCTCGCGGCCATGGGCCTGACCCTGGCGCCGTCGGTACGCGGCCTGCGGCCCAGCGCCGGGCACTTCGCCCACTACCTGGGCTTCGAGCACGCCGACGCGCTTGGCGATGCCGACATCCTGGTGTCGTGGTTCTACTCGCCCGAGGAGCGCGACCGTACCGCCGCCCTGCCCCTGTATGCCTCGATTGCCGCGGTACGGCGCGGCGCCTACGTGGCGTTGAGCGATCCGGCGCTGGTCATGGCGTCGTCCTCCGGCACGCCGCTGGCGGTGGCCTGGATGCTGGACCGACTCGCGCCGCAACTGGCGCGGGCGGCGCGCCACGCCCAGGCCGGCGGAGCCGCGCCCTGATGCCGTCGCGCCAGCCTCTCGCGCCAGGCGCCGAAGACCTGCGGCCCCACACGCCGCGCCTGCGCGCGCCGCTGCTGCTGGGCGCCTGTCTGCTGTTGGCCGCCGCCGCGCTGGCGAGCCTGTGGTTCGGCTCGCGCGGCCTGTCGGCGGCCACGGTCTGGCGCGTGCTGCTGCAGCCCGACGGCAGCCACGCCGCGCTGGTGGTCGCCTCACGCATCCCGCGCACCGTGCTCGCCGTGCTGACCGGCGCGGCCCTGGCGGTCGCCGGCGCACTGATCCAGGCGCTGACCCGCAACCCGCTGGCCGAGCCGGGACTGCTGGGTGTCAATGCCGGCGCGGCCGCCTCCATCGTCACCGCGGCGCTGGTCCTGGGCGGCCTGCCGGCGCATCCGTTCTGGGCCGCGCTGCCCGGCGCGTTGGCGGCCGCGGCGGCCGTGTACCTGATCGGGGCTGGCGGCCGCGGACTGCAACCGGTGCGGCTGATCCTGGCCGGCGCCGCCGTCAACGCGGTGCTGTTCGCCTATGTGCAGGCGGTGGCGCTGCTGCGCGACGACATCTTCGATGCCTATCGTTTCTGGGCGGTGGGCTCGCTGGCGGGCCAGTCTCTGGATGCCGCGGTACGTGCCGCACCCTATATCGGCGCCGCTCTGCTGGTGGCAGCGGCCCTGGCGCGGCCGCTCAATCTGTTGGCCCTGGGCCAGACACTGGCGCAGGCCCTGGGCCTGCGCGCCGGCCTGTATCGCGCGCTGGGCCTGCTGTGCGTGGCGGTTCTGGCCGCGGCCGCCACCGCCGCCGCGGGTCCGATCGCGTTCGTGGGCCTGGCCGTGCCCCACATTGCCCGCCGCTACGCCGGCCCCGATCTGCGCTGGCTGCTGGCCTATTGTGTGGTGCTCGGCCCGCTGCTGATGTTGATCGCCGACATCCTGGCGCGGCTGCTGCGGGCGCCGGCGGAACTCCTCACGGGCGTGGTGGTGGCCTTCATCGGCGCGCCCTTCCTGCTGGCTGCGTTACGCCGCCGGTCGCGGAGCCTGGCATGAATCGCGGCGCGCCTCTTTGCGCTCCAGGGCCCGCAGGCCTGCTGCGCGCCGGCAACTGGCTGGCCTGGCCCGTGGCGCCGCGCGCGCTGGCCTATGCAGCGCTGCTGCTGGCGCTGGCCTGCGCCCTGGTCGTCGCGGCCTTGCGGGTCGGCCACCCCGGCCTGTCCTGGGGCGCGCTGTGGCAGACCCTGCAGGGAACCGGCGGCGCGGTGGCGCAATGGCTGATATTTACGGTGCGCCTGCCGCGCGTGCTCGCAGCCTTGGGCGCCGGGGCCGCGCTGGGCCTGTCGGGCGCGCTGTTCCAGAGCCTTACCCGCAATCCCCTGGGCAGTCCCGACGTCATCGGCCTGACGGCTGGCGCGTCGGCGGGTGCGGTGGCGGTGGCCATGGTCTGGCCCGGACTGATGCCGGTGGCCTGGGGAGCGGCGGCGGGCGCACTGCTGGCCACGGCCGGCGTCTGGTTCGGCTCCGGCGCCGGCTTTGCCGCGCCCCAGCGCATGGTGATCGCGGGCATCGCGGTGGGCGCGATTGCCTTTGCCTTCGTGCAGTATGGCCTGTCCAACCTGCGGCGCGAACAGGCCTACCTGGCCGCCGCCTGGCTCAACGGCAGCCTGGCCGGCAAGACCTGGACCGACGTGGCCCTGATCGGCGCGGCCTGCGCGATCTTGCTGCCGCTCGGGCTGGCGCTGTGCGCGCGGTTGCGTCTGCTGGAAATGGGCGACGACCTGGCCCAGGCGCTTGGCGCCGCGCCCGCGCGCAGCCGGCTGGCCGCGACGTTGGTGGCGGTACTGGCGGCCGCGGCCGCCGTCACGGTGGCCGGCCCAATCGCCTTCATCGCCCTGTCGGCGCCGCAGATCGCCCGGCGCTGCGTGCGTGCCAGCGGTCCGCAGCCGCTACTGGCGGCCATGACCGGCGCCGTGCTGCTGGCGGCGGCCGACCTGCTGGCCCGCGCGGCCGGCCCCAACGGCCTGCCCGTGGGCGTCCTGAGCGCCGGCATCGGCGGCCTTTATCTCGCTTTCCTGTTGGTACTCGAATGGCGCAAGACTGCAACCTGAAGAACGCTACGGCCGACCGCGAGCCGGCCCTGCAACTGCGGCAGGTCTGCCTGTCCTATGGCGGCACGGCCGTGCTGCAGGATCTGTCGCTGGCGGTCGCCCCGGGCGCGTTCACGGCGGTGGTCGGTCCCAATGGCTGCGGCAAGTCCACGTTGCTGCGGGTGCTGGGCGGCGCGCTGGCGCCCACCCAGGGCCTGGCGCTGCTGCACGGCGCCAACCTGGCGAGCCTGCGGCGCAAAGCGGTGGCGCGGCATCTGGCCTATCTGCCGCAGAACCCGTTGGCGCCGGAAATGATCACGGTGCGCGACCTGGTAGCGCGCGGCCGCTATCCGCACCAGACCCTGCTGCGGCAATGGTCGCCGGCCGACGCCCAAGCGGTCGACGCGGCGCTGGCCGACACCGATCTGGCGGCGCTGGCGGACCATCCGGTTCACACACTGTCCGGCGGCCAGCGCCAGCGCGCCTGGCTGGCGCTGGTGCTGGCGCAGGACGCCGGCATCATGCTGCTGGACGAGCCCACCACCTTCCTGGACATCCGCCACCAGATCGACCTGCTGGAACTGTGCGCGCGCCTGCACCGCGCCGGGCGCACGCTGGTGGTGGTGCTGCACGACCTGAATCTGGCGTTCCGCTATGCCGGCCACGTCGTCATGATGCGCGCCGGCGCCATCGCGGCGCAGGGCGAAGTACACCAGGTGGTGACGGAGGCCGCGATGCGGCAGGTGTTCGACCTGGACTGCCGGGTGCTGCCCGATCCTGAGACCGGCAGCCCGATGATCGTGCCCCGGCGCGGCCAGGGCTGAGCCGGGGCTCGGCGGCCACGGGCGCGCGCCAACGGCGGGAACCGGCGCCGTTGCCGCTTGCTACAGCATGTGCGCCAGGAATTCGCGGCTGCGCGGATGCCGCGGCGCGCGGAAGAACTCGGCCGACGGCGCCTCTTCGACGATGCGGCCCTCGTCCATGAAGATGACGCGGTGCGCCACTTCACGGGCAAAGCCCATTTCGTGGGTCACCACCAGCATGGTCATGTGCTCGTCGGCCAGCTGGCGCATGGTGCGCAGCACCTCGCCCGTCAGCTCGGGATCGAGCGCCGAGGTCGGTTCGTCGAACAGCATGATGTCCGGCTCCATCGCCAGCGCGCGGGCGATGGCCACGCGCTGCTTCTGGCCACCCGACAGGCGGGTCGGATAGTTGTCGCGCTTGTTCAGCAGGCCGACCTTGCGCAGCAGTTCCTCGGCCTTGGGCACGATGGCCGCGCGCGGCATGCCCTTGACGATCATGGGCGCTTCGATGATGTTCTGCAGCACCGTCATGTGCGGGAACAGGTTGAACGACTGGAACACCATGCCCATCTTGCGGCAGATGCGACGCACCTCGGCATCGCTGGCGTAGCGGCTCTGGCCGCCCGGCACCGCCGTGGCCAGGGCTTCGCCCTCGATCTCGATGGTGCCGTCGTCGATGGTTTCCAGATGGTTCAGGCAGCGCAGGAAGGTGCTCTTGCCCGAGCCCGACGGCCCGATCACCGCCACCACCTCGCCCTTGCCCAGTTCCAGCGAGACCTGGTCCAGCACCCGGTTGGCGCCGAACGACTTGACGATGCCGCGCGCCGAGATCATGGTGCCGCGACCGCCGTTGGACGGATTACTGGTCGTATTTGGCATAGCGCTTTTCCATACGCTGGAAGAACCACGTCAATACCAGCGTCATGATGAGATAGAAGGCGGCCGCGACCAGGAACGGCGTGGTCGTGAAATCGCGCTGCACGATGCCGCGCGCGGTGCGCAGGATGTCGTTGAGCGCCAGCACGTAGATCAGGGAGGTGTCCTTGACCAGGGTGATGGTCTCGTTGCTCATGGGCGGCAGCACCCGCTGCACCATCTGCGGCAGCACGATGCGGCGCAGCGTCTGCAGGTAGGTCATGCCCAGCACCTTGCTGCCCTCGTACTGGCCGCGATCCACCGCCTGGATGCCGGCGCGGAAGATCTCGGCGAAATACGCCGCGTAGTTCAGCGCGAACGCCACCACCGCCGCCGGGAAATCGGGCAGGCGCACGCCCACCACCGGCACGAACGGCAGCGCGAAGTAGATAAACAGCATCTGCAGCATCAGCGGCGTGCCGCGCATCAGCCAGATATAGCCGTTGACCAGCTGGCTGACGAAACCCCATTTGGAGATCCGCAGCAGCGCCAGCACCAGGCCCAGCGGCACGGCCAGCGCCAGCGTGATGAAGAACAGCGTCAAGGTCACTTTCGCGCCTTGCGCCATGGGCCCCAGAAGGGAGAGTACGTAGTCCATGCGGAGGGATGAGCGCCTAGCCGGCGGGGTGGTTCAGGGGCGGAAATGCCGGCGCGGCCGGCCCGCCGGACTGAAAAATGCCCGGACCGCGCGGCGGTCCGGGCATTTCCCGGGATGTTACTTGATGATGTTGGCGCCGAACCACTGGGTGGCGATGCGGCCGGCGGTGCCGTCCTGCTTCATGGCATCCAGCGTCTTGTCGAGCTTGGCCAGCAGCTCGGTGTCGTCCTTGCGCACGCCCACGCCGTAGTCTTCGGTGCCGAAGTTCTCGTCCAGCACACGGTATTCGCCGGCGCGCTTGCTGATCAGGTAGCGGCCCACCACTTCGTCGACCACGATGGCGTCCAGGCGGCCGGCGGCCAGGTCCATCAGCGCGGTGACGTTGTCGCCGAACTTCTTGACTTCCTTGATGCTGCCGGCGACCGGGTCCTTGGCGATGGCGTCGGTGGCACTGCTGCCGTCCTGGGCGCCGACCACCTTGCCGGCCAGGTCGGCCTTGGTCTTCACCGGCGAAGCATTGCCGACGATGATGATCTGGTGATTGGCCATGTAGGGCGCGGTGAAGCTGATGTTCTTCTTGCGCTCTTCCGTGATGGTCAGGCCGTTCCACAGCACGTCGACGCGCTTGCCGTTCAGTTCGGCTTCCTTGGCGCTCCAGTCGATCGGCTTGAATTCGACCTCCAGGCCCAGGCGCTTGCTGGCTTCCTTGGCCATGTCGATGTCGAAGCCGACGATCTGGTTGCTGGCATCGCGGAACCCCATGGGCGGGAAGTTGTCGTCCAGGCCGACCACGACCTTGCGGGCAGCGGCGGGCGCCTGCGCGTTGGGGGCCGGCGCATTGTCGGACGGGCCGCAGGCGGTCAGCATCGTGGTGGCGGACACGAGAAGAACAGCAGTCAGTTTTTTCATGTTTTATCGAGGGCGCGGGGCGCCGGAATGAAGATGGCCGGAGGGCTCGACGAAAGCCGCGAGCCGGCCATTTTAACGCCCCTGGAAATATGTGTTTCAGCGTGCCCTGCATCGGACCGGCCGGGTGCGCAGGCGCGGCAGGCGGCAACCGGCCATCGGCGTCAGGCTCAGCCGGTCAGCGCGCAGGCAGCGGTTTCAATTCGGGCCTCTGGCGACACCGAAGGCCGTCCAGGCACCGCGCGGCGCCATGCTAGGCTTGGCCCTTCCCCCCGACGGGTCCCATGCCATGGAATTTCACAACACCGGCCGCCCTGGCGCGGCCACGCGCCGGGAGCGCGCCGTATGACCCCCGCCCTGCGTCTCGGCCCCCTGGTGTTTCCGATCGAACTCGCGCTGCTGGCGGCCGCCATCGCCATCGGCCTGATCGCCGGCCGGCTGCTGGCCGGCGCCCGCGCCGAAGCCGCCAGCCGCGAGCTGTGGCGCTGCCTGCTGCTGGGCCTGCTGGCAGCGCGCCTGGCATTCGTGTGGCAATACCGCGATCACTTCGCGCAGGATCCCATTAAGATCCTGGACCTGCGCGATGGCGGCTGGACCGGCGCCGCCGGTTTGGCCGCGGCGCTCGCCTACGGCCTCTACGCGCTGTTGCGTGACCGCGCGCCGCGCCGCGCCCTGGCGGCCGCGCTGGCGCTGGCAACGGCCGTCTGGCTGGGAGGCGGCCGGCTGCTGGCGGGGCCTCCTCCATCGCAACCCCACTTGGCCGGCTTGTCGCTGCAGCGGCTCGATGGCGCGCCCGCCACGCTCGGCGCCTTCCATGGCAAGCCCATGGTCGTGAACCTGTGGGCCAGTTGGTGCCCGCCGTGCCGCCGCGAGATGCCGGCCTTCGAGCAGGCGCAAGCGGCCCATCCCGACATCCATTTCGTCTTTCTCAACCAGGGCGAGGCGGCGGCCACCGTTCGCCAATACCTGGGCGCGCACGCGCCGTCGCTGGCCAACGCCTTGCTCGACCCGGCCGGCGAGGCCTCGCGCCA
The DNA here is from genome assembly GCF_902859765.1 of Achromobacter pulmonis. Taxonomy (GTDB): domain Bacteria; phylum Pseudomonadota; class Gammaproteobacteria; order Burkholderiales; family Burkholderiaceae_B; genus Achromobacter; species Achromobacter pulmonis. The sequence goes on along the minus strand of NZ_CADIJV010000004.1, from coordinate 89,945 downwards.
GGTGAGCAATCGCGGCCTGCCGGCGACGTTGTTCCTGGATGCGCAGGGCCGATTGCTGGACATACGCGTCGGCGAGTTGTCGAGCGCCACGCTGGCGCAACGGTTGCAATCGATCCGGACGGCCGGCGCCAGGCAGTAACTGGCGCCGCCGACATGCTCAGGACAGTCCCCGCGCAGTCACGCCGAATCGTCAGTGCTTGCCCGGGACGCCTTCCCCGTCGGACGGCGCTTGCGCCCAGGGCAGCGTCACCCCTTGCCAAGTGTGTGCGAGCAGGCGCAGGCGTTGCCCCGCTCCCTGCCGCGGCGCCTCAGGCAAGCGCACCACCAGCAGCGGCCCGCGCGGCAACGCATTGACGGTGGCAAAGACGCTACCGCTCTCGCCCGCCTTGCCGGGCACTTGCGTCCACGCCAGCAGCTCGGCCTCCTCCAGCGCCACCGCGTGTGCGCCATCGTGCCCGCAAGCCTGGCACCACAGCCGCGCCGGGTAGACCCGGTGCCCGCATTGCGCGCACTCCATCACGTTGAAACTCATGCGTCCTCCCTGGCCAGCACCGCCGCGTTGGCGCACATGCCATAGCGCAACTGCACCATGCCGTAGCCGGTCGCCACCCCGAAACGCGCGCCCGCCACCTGGCGCGCGCCGGCGCGGCCCAGCAATTGGCGCGCCACTTCCGCCAGTCCGTGCATGCCGCCGGCCGTTCCGGCCTGCCCGGCCGACAACTGCCCGCCTGCCGTGTTCACCGGCAGCGCGCGCGTGGCGATGCGGCGCGCAATGAAGCCCGGCAGATCATCCGCTGGCGCCAGGCCCAGGTCGCACAACTGCGCCAGGGCCATGGCCGGGTAATCGTCGTAGACCCCGGCCACGTCCATGTCGCGCGGCCCCAGTCCGGCCTCGGCCCACAGCGCGGGCGCGAACCCGGCGATGCCGGTCACCAGGCCGTCGCCTTCCTGCTGGTCGGCGTTGTAGCGCGCGCCGCTGGCCCGCAGCGTGACGTGCACGCCTTGCGGCCGCGCCCGCAGCACCAGCGCGCAGGCGCCGCTGACCACCGGCACGCAATCGAGCCGGCCCAGCGGCGCGGCCACCAGCGGCGCCTCCAGGTACTGCGCCAGCGTCAGCGGCTGGCGGTAGGCGGCGTTGGGGTTGGCGCCGGCCCAGGCGCGCTGCGCCACGCACAGCGCGCCGTAGTCCTCGCGCCGCAGGCCGGTCCGCGCCATCTGCCGCTGCGTCAGCATGGCGAACAGCGGGTTCGGTCCAGCGCAGCCCAGCGGGCTCAGGTAATCCTGCGCGCTGCGGTTGTAGCGTCCCACCAGGTCGGCGAAATCGGCGCCGCTGAAATGGTCGCCGGCCACCAGCACGATGGTGCGCGCCTGCCCGGCCTGGAGCGCCAGCCAGGCATGACGCAGCAGGTTGATGGCGCTGGCGCCGCCCATCTCGTCCTGCATGCACCAGTCCAGTGTCAGGCCCAGCCGCCACGCCATGTCGATGGCGCGGTCGGGACGCAATGTGAACGAGGCCAGCCCCAGACCGTCCACCTCCGCCGGCCGCAGCCCGGCATCGTCCAGCGCCAGGCGCACCGCTTGCGCGATCAGGGTGGCGGTGTTGCAGCCGGGCTCGGGATGGCGCAGCGCGGGGGTCTCGCCCACCCCGACGATACCGGGGCCGGCGTTCATGCCGATTCCTGCCGCGGCGGCTCGCGCGTCAACAGCAAGGTGATGACCGTGATCGCCGCCATCCCCACCAGGAACCAGGCCACCGGCGTGGCCGATTCATACTTGCGCAGCAGCGCCATGGCGATCAGCGGCGACAGGCCGCCGGCGAACACCGAGGCCAGTTCGTGCCCCAGGGCCAGGCCGGTGTAGCGCACTTCGGGCGGGAACAGCTCGGCGAAATAGGCCGGCTGCGTGCCGATCATGGCGGCGTGGCACACGGTATTGCCCAGGAAGAACGCCAGGAAGATCCACATCGGCTCCTTGGTCTGCACCAGCCAGAAGAACGGGAAGGCCGCCAGCATCAACCCGGCCGAGCCGATCAGGTAGACCGTGCGCCGGCCGATGCGGTCCGACAGGTGGCCGAACCCCACCAGCGTGCCCAGCTCGATGAACATGGACGCCAGCACCCCGCCCAGCATCACATCGTTGGAAATCCCCAGGAACTTGCCATAGGCCAGCGCGAACGCCAGGAAGATGTATGAGCCGCCGTTCTCCGCCACGCGCAACCCCATGGCCGTGAACACCTGGCGCGGGTAGCGGCGGAACACTTCCACCGCCGGCATGCCGCGCTTGGCGGTCTTCTTGGCCTGCACGAACGCATCGCTTTCCGGGATGTGCTTGCGGATGTACAGGCCAATGCCGAAGATCAGCACGCTCAACAGGAATGGCAGGCGCCAACCCCAGCTCATGAAAGCGTCCTGCGGCAATTGCTGCGCCAGCATGAAGACGCCCGACGACAGCACGAAGCCGCCGGCCACGCCCAACTGGCTGAACGACGAGAAATAGCCGCGGCGCTTGCCGCCCACCGCCTCGCTGATGAGCAGTACGCCGCCGCCCCACTCCCCGCCGGCCGCCGCGCCCTGCAGCACCCGCAGCGCCACCATCGACACCGGCGCCCAGATGCCGACCTGCTCATAGGTCGGCAACAGCCCGATCAGGAAGGTGGCCGCGCCCATGATGCCCAGCGTCCACTCCAGCGCCAGCTTGCGGCCGTAGCGGTCGCCGATGTGGCCGAAGATCACGCCGCCCAGCGGCCGCGCCAGGAAGCCCACGGCAAAGCCGGCGAAGGCCCCCATGGTGCCCAGCAACGGGTCGGTGCCGTGGGGAAAGAACAGCTCGCCGAACACCAGCGCCGCCGCCGTGCCATAGATGAAAAAGTCGTACCACTCCATCGCGTTGCCGGCGACGGACGCCATCACCACCCGCCGCGTGCGCTTGCGGCGGGCCTGCTCCTCGGCGCTCTGCGTCGCGCCCTGGTATGCCATCGTCATGCTCTTGCCCCTTGTTTTATATGGACGGGATTCAACGCGCCACGCGGTAGCCGGCGGCGTCGCGATCCCAGGTGTCGCCCGTCACGCCCTCATCGCGCAACCGGAACTTGCGGACCTTGCCGTTCTCGGTGCGCGGCAGGTCGTCCAGCACGCGCAGATAGCGCGGCACGGCGAAATACGGCATGCGCGGCTGGCAGAAGTCCAGCAGGGCCTCGGGCGTGAGCGCGCAACCCGGCTTGTAGACCAACGCCGCCATGACTTCGTCCTCGGCCAGCTCCGAGCGCACCGCGTAGACCGCCGCGACCGCCACCGACGGATGCGCCAGCAGCACCTGCTCGACCTCGTACGACGAGATGTTCTCGCCGCGCCGGCGGATCGCGTCCTTCGTGCGGTCCAGGAAGCGGAAGTAGCCGTCGGCATCGCGCACCACGCGGTCGCCGGTGTGGAACCACAGGTTGCGCCAGGCCTCGACTGTTTTGTCGGCCATGCCGAAGTAGCCGGTGGCAATGGCAAACGGCGGCCGCGCGCGCAGCAGCAGCTCGCCGGCCTGGCCGTCGGGCAGCGGCGCGTCGTGCTCGTCGGCGACGATGGCCTCGAACTCGGGCGCCACGCGGCCCATGGTGCCAGGGCGCTGCTCGGCCAGCGTGCCGCCCAGCGCAAAGTTGGTTTCGGTGGAACCGTAGCCTTCCAGCAGCGCGATGCCGCTGCGCTCGGTGAAGACGGCGTGGAAGCGCTCCGGCACGCCCGGCGCCAGCGCGATACGCGCGCGATGGCCACGCTCAGCGGCCGACGGCTCGCGCGCCAGCAGCATCGGCACCATGGCGCCGAGCAGATAGGTCACGGTGGCGCCGCTGGCCGCCAGCCGTTCGAAATAGCGGCTGACCGAGAAGCGCGCATCGCAGACGATCGACGCGCCGGTCACCAGCGCCTGGAAGCAGGCGTTCAGCGCATTCGTGTGGAACAGTGGCAGGCTGGTGTAGAGCACGTCGTCGGCGCCGATCCCGAGGTTGCGCGCAGCGATGACGCCCCACCAGTGGAACTGCGCATGCGGGCAGCACACCCCCTTGGACAGGCCCGAGGTGCCGGAGGTATAGAGGATCGCCAGGGTATCGCCCGGGCCAAGATCGGCCTCCGGCGCGAGCGTGTCCGGCAAGGCCGGCAGCGCGGCGGCGGGCGCCGGCAGGCCGGCCGTGGCGGCGCCCGTATCATTCGCGCCATCGTCCAGCAGCCAGATCTGGCGCAGGGCCAGCCCGGCGGCGTCGAGGCCGGCCAGCGCGGGACAGGAGGCATGATCCGCCACCAGCAGCACGCAACCGCTGTTGGCCACGATGTGCTGCAACTGCATGCCGCGAGACGCGGTGTTGATCGGCACCACCACCGCGCCGAGCCAGCCGCAGCCCAGCACCAGCGACATGAACTCGATGCGATTGCCCGCCATCAGGCCGACGCGATCGCCCCGGGCCACCCCGGCCCGCGCCAGCAGCGCCGCCCAGCGGGCCGCGTGTTCGGGCGCCTCGGCGTAACGCAGCGCGCCGCCCGGCGCCTGAAGCCACGGCCGCGTTCCCTGGCGTGCCGCCTGGTCGCGCAACAGCGACGGCAAAGTCAATGCATGCATGACGTGCTCTTCCCCTTGTTGTCGGCGGCCGCAAGGTCACTGCCGCGGCTCGTGAAAATTAGTCTAGGAATCAACTATTTATGTGTCAAATTTATGGGTATTATTCATTGCATAAACCAGACTGATAACAAGGGCGGGCATGGACTTCGACTTGAATCTCATGCGGGTTTTCCTGACCGTGCTGCATGAACGCAGCGTCACGCGCGCGGCCCAGCGGCTGCAGTTGACGCAACCCGCGGTCAGCTATGCCCTGGCCCGGCTGCGCGAGAAATTCGACGATCCGTTGTTCGTGCGCACCCCCTCGGGCATGCGTCCTACGCCGGTGGCCTTCGCGCTGGCCGGCCCGATCGAGCGCGGCATGAACAGCTTTGCCGAGGCGGTCAGCCTGCGGCAGCATTTCGATCCGGCCAGCAGCACGCGGCGGTTCCGGCTGTCGATGTCGGATATCGGCGAGATGGTGTTCCTGCCCAGCCTGATGGAGCGCGTCCATGCGCTGGCGCCGCGCCTGCAGGTGGAGGTGGTGGAAGTGCCGCTGGAGCAACTGCCGCAGGCGCTCAAGGACGGCGACATCGACCTGGCCATCGGCAACCTGGCCGGCCTGGGCCGCCATACGCGTCACGCCGACCTGTTCAGCGAGCGCTATGCCTGCATGGGCCGGCGCGGCCACCCGGTGTTGTCGGCGGGGTTGACGCGCGGCCAGTTCAAGCGCCTGGACCACATTTTGGTGGACTCGCGCGCCAGCGCCCACCGGCTGCTGGACGACGTGCTCGGCGAAGCCGGGCTGCACCGCCAGCCCTACCTGACGCTGCCGCATTTCTCGGCCGCCGCCGAGATCGTGCGCCGCACCGACCTGACCGTCACCCTGCCGCACCGCGCGGCGGTCTGGTTCAACCGCGACAGCGCCTTCGAGATCCGGCCGCTGCCGCTGACGCTGCCGCCCCTGAGCGTCACGGTGCACTGGCATGCGCGCTTCGAAAGCGATCCCGGCACGCGCTGGCTGCGCACGCTGGTGGTGGAGACCTTGGCGGATCCGGCCGATACGGGAAAACCGTCAGTGGCGGCCTCTATTTGAGCGATATACGCAACAGACTGGCGGCGCAATCGCGGTTTATCTGGTCGAATGGCGCAACTAGACTGCGGTCATTCCCTTTCTCTTCCAGGAAACCGCCATGCTCACCGTGTCCTCCCCGCGTCGCCTGCTGCCCGCCCTGGCGCTGGCCCTATCCATCCCCGGCCTGGCCGCCGCCACCGAACTGACAATCACGCCTTACAACCCGGGCAACGACGCCATCTTCCAGGTGTCGTCCGTTTTGGTCAGCGGCGCGCGCGAAGCCATCCTGATCGACGCCCAGTTCGGCAAATCGCAGGCCGAGCAGTTGGTGGCGCTGGTACGCGCCAGCGGCAAGACGCTGACCACCATCTACATCAGCCACGGCGACCCGGATTTCTATTTCGGGCTCGACACCGTCCTGGCGGCGTTCCCGCAGGCCAAGGTCGTGGCCACCGCCCCCACCGTGCGCCACATCCAGGAGACGGTCGACGCCAAGCTGGCGTTCTGGGGGCCCAAGCTCGGCGCCGACGCGCCGCGCAAGGCCGTCATCCCGCAGGTGCTGCAAGGCGACACTCTGACGCTCGAAGGCCAGGCCCTGAAAATCACTGGCCTGGACGGCCCGCAGCCCGACCGCAGCTTCGTCTGGATTCCGTCACGCAAAGCGGTGGTGGGCGGCGTGGTGGTGTTCGGCAACCTGCACGTGTGGACCGCCGACACGCAGACGCCGCAATCGCGCGCCGACTGGCTCGCCACGCTGGCCCGTATCGACAGCCTCAAGCCCACGACCGTGGTGCCGGGCCATTACGCCCCCGGCGCGCCGCTGACCCTGGAATCGGTGCATTACACCCAGGGCTACCTGCGCGCCTTCGAGGCCGAGGCGGCCCAGGCCAAGGACAGCGCCGCACTGATCCGGGCCATGCGCGCGCGCTACCCGCAGGCGGGCGCGGCCGCCTCGCTCGAAATCAGCGCCAAGGTGGCCAAGGGCGAAATGAAGTGGTGAACGGGTGAAGCGGCCAAAGCCGTGACGGCGCCCGGCCGCGGTGCCCCCGCGAGGCGCGCTGGCCGGCGCGCCTCGTCTGGTTCAGGCCGTCGCCAGCGCCAGTGCGTGCAGCATCAGGTCCAAATTCTGCACCGCCGCGCCCGAGGCGCCCTTGCCCAGGTTGTCGAACACGGCGCTCAGCAGCACCTGGCCGTGCGACGCATTGCCATGCACCGCCAGGCGCAGGTCATTGGTGCCATTGAGCGCCTGCGGATCCAGGTGGGTCTGCGCGGCGGCGTCCTGCGGCGCCATCACCTGCACATGGCGGCTGCCCTCGTAGTGGCGCGCCAGGCATTGGTGCAATTGCGCGATCGTGACGCCGGCCGGCAACAGGCGCAGCTGCAACGGCACCGTCAGCACGATGCCCTGGCGGAACGCCCCGTACGATGGCACGAACACCGGCCGTTGCGACAAGCCGGCATGGCGCTCGATTTCGGGCGTGTGCTTGTGCGCCAACCCCAATCCGTAGACCTGGAAGGCCAACCCGCCCGCGGCGCCAGGCGCCTCGTAGGCGTCGACGCTGGCGCGCCCGCCGCCCGAATAGCCGGACACGGCATGGATGGCCAGCGGATAGTCGGCTGGCACCAGGCCGGCCCGCACCAACGGCCGCAGCAAAGCGATGGCGCCGGTGGGATAGCAGCCCGGGTTGCTGACGCGCTTGGCCTCGGCGATGCGCCGCGCCTGCTCCGCTTCCATCTCCGGGAATCCATAGACCCAGCCGGGGGTCGTGCGATGCGCCGAACTGGCGTCGATCACCCGCACTTCGGGATTGACGATGGACGCCACCACCTGGCGCGCCGGTTCGTCGGGCAGGCACAGGATGGCGATGTCGCTGGCGTTGATGGCCTCGGCGCGGCGCCGCTCGTCCTTGCGCTCGGCCTCCGGCAAGGTCAGCAGGCGCAAGTCGGCCCGGCCGCGCAGGCGTTCGTGGATCTGCAGACCGGTGGTGCCCTGGTCGCCGTCGATGAATACGAGAGGATGCGTCATGTGCGTGGCCTTGCGGGTATGCCGGCGCGGTGCCGGCGGAACGGGGTTGATGGACGTCATCATTGCGCAACGCCAGGGATAGGAAAAGTCGAATATCATGACGATGAAATTCAGTATTCCTGAACGAGACCGCCATGCGTGAAATCAACCTCGACCGCCTGCGCACCCTGGTCGCCATCGCCGACCTGGGCTCGTTCGCCGAGGCCGCCCGCGCGCTGCACCTGGCGCCGCCCACCGTCAGCCTGCACGTCGCCGACCTGGAAGCCCGCATCGGCGCGCCGCTGCTGACGCGCACGCGGGGCCAGGTGCGGCCCACTCCCATCGGCGACACCCTGCTGGAACGCGCGCGGCGCCTGCTGGCCGACGCCGACCAGGCGCTCGACGACGTGCAGCGGCAGGTGCAGGGCCTGGGCGGCCGGGTGCGGCTGGGCGCATCCACCGGCGCCATCGCCCATCTGCTACCGCGCGCCCTGGAAACGCTGGGGCGCGAGCATCCCGGCATCGACGTGCAGGTCGCCGTGCTGACGTCCCAGGAAACCCTGCAGCAACTGCGCGACGGCGCCCTCGATGTCGGTTTGGTGGCGCTGCCGCAGCCGCCGGTGCCCGGCCTGGTGCTGAGGCCGTGGCGGCGCGATCCCATCATGGCTTTCCTGCCCGCCGCCTGGGACGCGCCGCCCCGCGTCACGCCCGCGTGGCTGGGCGAACGGCCGCTGATCCTGAACGACGCCAGCACCCGGCTCTCGCGCCAGACCGGCGAATGGTTCGCCGGCGCCGGCCTCAACCCGCGTCCGCGCATCCAGCTCAATTACAACGACGCCATCAAGAGCCTGGTGGCGGCCGGCTACGGCGCGACCCTGTTGCCGCATGAGGCCACCGCGCCGCAACCCGATCCGCGCATCGCGATGCGGCCATTGCGGCCCGCGTTGTGGCGTCCGCTGGGCATCGCGCATCGCGATGGCCAGATCGAACGCGCCACCCAATACGTGCTGGATGCGTTATGGCAGTTGCGCGCGCCCGCCGCGCGCGCCTGACCCTGCCTGCCCGCCACGGCGGCGGACGGCTCGCCGCCTCCGTAGCCCTACGGATTCCAGTGCGGACAGGCCGCAGGGCATAATCCCAGCGTGAATCCCCCCTTGCGCCGCCGCGCCCTCCTCTACTGGCTGGTCCTGTTCTGCCTCGGCACCCTTTGGATTGGCCGCCAGCACTACGTCGACCAGTACGACCGTTTTTTCCAGGACACCAGCATTGCGCAGCGCATGCTGAGCCAGAAGGCCGTGCAGCACGAGGCGGTGCTGGCGACGCTGGCCGCGCTGTCGCATCCCCCCACGCCGGAACGGCTGTTTCCCAGCCTGCGGCCGGCCATGCCGCAACTGCGGGCGCTCGGTTACCTGACGGACGGCGCCTGGGCAGGCAGCAGCGCCGAGCCGCCCGGCCTGCGCGCCGCAGTGCAACAGGCCCGCAGCCTGGGCCGTCCGGTCACGCTGCCGCTGGACGCCGCCCGCTACTGGCTGGTGTCGCCCTCCAGCTGGAGTCTGCTGGTGGACGCGCGCGACCTGCTCGCCGCCGCCGACTTTCCCGCCGGCCTGTCCAACCTGACCCTTGCCATCGGCCCACAGCCGCTGGCGCTGCTGCAACGCCAGCCCGATCCCGCACCATCCGGCTGGCCGCTGGCGCTGTCCAAGCCGCTGGGCGCGGCCAGCCAGCCCTTCATGCTGTACAGCGCCCGCACGCTCACGCCGGCCACCTGGCCCTGGCTGCCCTGGCTGCTGTGGGGCCTGACCAGCGCGCTGCTGGTGGCGGGCGTGGCGGCCACCCGGCGCTCCCGCGCCGAGACCCGGCGCCGGCAGGAGCAGGCGCGCCTGGCCGCGATGGCGCGGCTCAGCACGCTGGGCGAAATGGCGGCCGGCATCGCCCACGAATTGAACCAGCCGCTGACCGCGATCCTGGCGCAGACGCGCGCCGCGCAACGCCTGCTGGACGACGACGACGAGCGCCCCGCGGTGCGCCGCGCGCTGCTGGCCAGCGCCGAACAGGCCAAGCGTGCCGCCGACATCATCAGCCGCATGCGCGACCTGGTGCAACCCAGCGCGCCGGGTCGGCGCGAGGCGCTGGACCCGGACGCGCTGGTGGACTCGCTGCGTTTCCTGCGCGGCCCCGAGCTGGCGCGCCAGGGCATCCAGTTGGACTGGCGCAACGCCAGCCCGCTGGCCCGGCCGCTGGGCGACCGGGTCGCCCTGGAACAGATCCTGCACAACCTGGTGCAGAACGCCGCCGACGCGCTGGCCGCCACCGCCGGCCCGCGCCAGATCGCGCTCGAAGGGCGCGCCGAGGGCGCCACCTATGTCTTCAGCGTCAGCGACAACGGCCCGGGCATCGCCGCCGACGCCTTGCCCCGGCTGTTCACGCCCTTCTACACCACCCGCGCCCAGGGCATGGGGCTGGGCTTGGCGCTCTGCGAAACGCTGGCGGGCGCCATGGACGGCCGCCTGGCCGCGCGCAACCTGCAGCCCTCGGGCGCCTGCTTCACCCTGGTACTGCCGCTGGCCGGAGACGCCGCATGAACCTGTCCGCCCAATCGCCCCTGGTCTACCTGGTCGACGACGACGACGCCGTGCGCGACGCGCTCGCGCTGCTGTTGCGCACGGTGGGCCTGCGCAGCGAAAGCCATGCCGATCCGCAGCGGTTCCTGGCGCAACTGGGGCCTCAGGCCATCGGCTGCGTGGTGCTGGACATCCGCATGCCCGGCATCAGCGGACTCGACGTGCTGGCGCGGCTGGCCGACACCTCGGACCTGCCGGTGGTGATGCTCACGGGCCACGCCAATGTCGACCTGTGCCGACGCGCCTTCAAGGGCGGCGCCATGGAGTTTCTGCAGAAACCCGTGGACGACGACGTCTTCCTGGACGCGGTGCAGTCCGCCGTGCGCGGCCACATCGCCCGCCGCGAGCGCCTGGCCGTGACCCAGGCCGCCGCCGACCGCCTGGCGCGCCTGTCGGCGCGCGAGCACGAGGTGCTGAAACGCATCGTGCAGGGCATGAGCAACAAGGAAATCGCGCGCGAATTCGACCTGTCGCCACGCACTGTCGAAACCTATCGCGCCAACGTCTTCGCCAAGCTCGAAGCCGACTCGCTGGCGCAATTGATCCGCCAGTACGCCACGTTGCTGGATTGACGCCGGCCCGCTACCTCCGTAGCGCTACGGAGGCCCGTGGGTAATCGGGCGCATACCGCGCCGCCGGCATTTTGGCCACACTGACTGCTCCTGATCCCCACTTGAAGAAAGGACGCAGACCATGACCCGTTACCCGCTCGCCACCCTGGTTGCCACGCTTGCCGTCAGCGGCGCCGCCCACGCCGCCGTGCTCAGCGAAAGCAATATCTCCAGCGCCGACGCCCAGAAGCTGGCCAGCGCCACCGTCGCCGCCTGCCAGGCCAAGGGCTACCACGTCAGCGCCTCGGTGGTCGACCGCGCCGGCCTGCTCAAGGCCTTCGCGCGCGCCGACAACGCCGGCCCGCACACCATCGAAGCCAGCCGCGCCAAGGCCTTCACGTCGGCCTCGGCCAAGGCGCCGACGCTGGCCATCATGGAGAACGCGCAAAAGAACCCCGCCGCCGCCAACCTGACCGACATCCCCGGCTATCTGCTGCTGGGCGGCGGCGTGCCCATCAAGGCCGGCAATAGCGTCATCGGCGCCATCGGCGTGGCCGGCGCGCCGGGCGGCAACCTGGACGCGCAGTGCGCGGATGCGGTGTTGGAAGAGAACGCGGCGTTGTTCAAGTAAGGCGGGCGAACCTGATCCCGAATGCCGCCGGATGGTCGGCGGCGATGGCGGCCCCGTCGAGCCGGTCCCATCTGCGGGAAATGGCGGGTCGACCAGCTCCGCATAGAAGGGGCCATCGGACGCATCAGCGGATGCGCCGTGCGGACGCTGCCGCCTCGGTCTGTGCGCGGCTACTCCGTCGGCGGCGGGAAATTGCGCTTGAGGACCCGCGCCACTTTCGGCTCTTGCGCCGCCTGGCGCGCCACCGATGTCAGCGCCGGACAATTGGCCTCGAACCAGGCCTGCCCGGGACGCCAGTGCGTCATCACCGTCACGTACAGGTCCAGGGCCGAAAAGCGCTCGCCCAGCATGTGCGGCGCGCCGGCCTGGCGCTCCAACTCCAGCCACAGATCAGCGCGGCGGCCATGCACCCGTTCGCGCAATAGTTCCGCGGGCGCTCCCGCGGTGGTCCACTGCGGCGGGTCGTCACCGTAGGTGAAGGTGGGGTAGATGGCTGCCACCAGCCGCAGCAGCAGATTCAGAAAGCGCGGCCGCTCCGGCCGCGTCGCCGCCGGGGCCAGGCCGGCCTGGGGCGCGACGTCGTGCAGGTGCAGCACCATCGCCGCGCTCTCCGTCATCACTTCGCCATCGGGCGTGATCAGCGTCGGCACCTGGCCCAGCGGGTTCAGGCGCAGCAGCCGGTCGCGCTGCGGCCCGGGCTTGAGATACGGCACATCGGTCAGCACATGCGGCACGTCGGCCAGCGCCAGCGCCATCTCGACGATGGCCGAGCCGCAGCCCGGCGACCCGATCAGTTCGTAGGTCTTCATGATGCTCACCCTCCCGGCTGCGCCGGCGCCAGCCGCAGCAATTCGCCCGGCGAGGCATCCGTCAGCACATAGATATAGCCGTCCGGCCCCTGCCGCACGTCGCGGATGCGGGCCTTGCGCTCGCCCAGCAGCCGTTCCTCGGCCACCACCTTGTCGCCGTCCAGCGTCAGGCGGATCAGGTCCTGGTCGGCCAGCGCGCCGATGAACAGCGAACGGCGCCAGGCCGGGAAACGGTCGGCGTCATAGAACGCCATGCCGCTGATGGCCGGCGACTTGGCCCACCAGTACAGCGGCGGCGCCATGCCGGGCAGCGTCTCGCCCCTGGCTTCGGGTATTGGCTGGCCGGAATAGTTGATGCCATGGGTCGCCAGCGGCCAGCCATAGTTCTTGCCGGGCTGCACCAGGTTGATCTCGTCGCCGCCGCGCGGGCCGTGCTCGTTCTCCCACAGCGCGCCGGTCCAGGGGTTGAGCGCCATGCCCTGCGGGTTGCGATGTCCGTACGACCAGATCTCGGGACGCGCGCCGGCCTTGCCGGCGAAGGGATTGTCGGTCGGCACCGAGCCGTCGGCCTTCAGGCGCACCACCTTGCCCTGCAGCTTGTCCAGGTCCTGCGCGCTTGGGCGCTGGTTGTTCTCGCCCAGCGAGATGAACAGGTAGCCTTTGCCGTCGAACACCAGGCGCGAGCCGAAGTGCAGCCCCTGCGACAGCTTGGGCGCCTGGCGGAACAGCACCTGGAAATCCTCCAGCGCGCTGGCGTCGGCCGACAGGCGGCCGCGGCCGACCACGGTACCGCTGCGCGAACCGTCGGATTCGGCATACGAAAGATAGACGTAGCGGTCCTGCGCGAAGCCCGGCGACAGCGCCACGTCGAGCAGGCCGCCCTGCCCCTGCGCCGCCACCTTGGGCACGCCGGCCAGCGGCTCGGACAGGCCGCCGGGGGTGCGCAGCAGGCGCAGCTTGCCAGGCCGTTCGGTGATCAGAACGCCGCCGTCGGGCAGGAATGCCATCGACCAGGGATGGTCCAGCCCGCCCACCACGGCCGTCACCTGCACGCGCGCGGCGGGTGGCCGGTCCGGGCTTTGCTGTGGCGAGGCCCAGGCCGGCGCGCACAGGAACAAGGCGGCGCAGGCGATCAGGGACGAGACGCGACGGATCGCGGACGGACGTGACGGCATGGACATCTCCGGCGGCTAAGGGGGCGCGGCGGTACTCGGCGGCGCCGCGCGGGTGGCGTACCATAGGCGCAGCGACGGGTGGCCTCCCGTCCTATCCTCTCAGGAGACTCCCTTACATGAAACTGTACTACATGCCCGGCGCGTGCTCGCTCGCTTCCCACATCGTGCTGGAATGGATCGGCAAGCCGTACGAGACCCACAAGCTCAGCCGCGACGAACTCAAGGGCGCCGAGTTCCTCAAGGTCAACCCGCTCGGCGCCGTGCCCGCGCTGGACGACGACGGTTTCAAACTGACCCAGAACGTCGCGATTCTCGAATACCTGGCCGAACAGGCCCCCCAGGCCAAGCTGCTGGGCGACGGTTCGGCCCGCTCGCGCGCCGACGTGCGCCGCTGGCTGGGCTTCATCAACTCCGACATCCACAAGACCTTTTCGATGATCTTTGGCGCCGGCCGCTTTCTCAGCGAGGAAGCCCCGCAGCAGGAACTGGCCGCCTCCGCGTCCAAGCTGCTGACGCGCCTGTTCGCGCTGCTCGACGCCCAACTGATCGACCAACCATACCTGGGCGGCGACGCGCCTTCGATTGCCGACGCCTATCTGTACGTGGTGATGCGCTGGGCCCACGCCAAGCAGATCGACCTGTCCAACCAGGATCACCTGGCCGCGTTCTTCAAGCGCATGCAGGACAACCCTGGCGTCCAGGCCGCGCTCAAGGCCGAAGGCCTGGCGTAATGCCGCCAGGGCCGCCTTGACGGCCCGGCAAGTCGGATCGCCCCGCCGCCCGCGCGCCGGGGCGATGCCATTTTCAGCCGCCGGCCAGCGTCGGCGCGGCGACGTCCAGGGTCTTCTTGACCGCCGCCAGGAAGCGCCGCGCCAGCAGGGGCGGCGCGCTCAGGTTCGAATGCGTCGCCCAGATCTCGACACTGGCGGCGGGCGCGATCGGCCGCAGCACCACGCTTGCCGCCTGGTCCGGCGACACGCACCAGGCGTCCACCAGCGCCGGCCCCAACCCCTGCTGCACGAACGAACAGGCGGTCACCGGCGAATGCACCTCGACCGCCGCCGCGCAGGCCGGCGCGCCGCCGAAAAACGACTGCAGGGCCTGTCCCAGCGGCGTATCGCGCGGATAGCCGATCCAGGCCGCCGAAGCGAAATCCTCCGGATGCACGACCTCGTGCGCGGCCAGGGGATGGTCCCGCGGCAGCACGCAAACCACCGGCACCGTGGCCAGCTTGACCGAGGTCAGGTTGGGATGGTCCGGCGGCCGCATCGAGATGCCGATATCGGCCTGGCCCGACAGGAAATACGCCGCCAGCTCATCGAACGTGACGCTGCGGTAATCCACCCGCGCCGCCGCATTGCGGTCGCGAAACCGCCCCAGCGCCATCGGCACCAGCCGCTGGCCATAGCTGGCGCTGGCCACCACCCTGAGCATGCCGGCACCGGACTGCCCCAGGCTGGCGGCCAGGTCATTGACGCGCTGGATGCCGCCGTAGACCTGCTCGACTTCGGCATACAGGCGCCGCGCCTCCGCCGTGGGCGACAGCCGGCTGCGCACGCGCTCGAACAGGCGGTAGCCCAACCGGTCTTCGGTCAGCGCCAGCACCCGGCTCACCGCGGGCTGCGACACGTGCAGCATGCGGCCCGCGCCGCTGATCGAGCCGGCCATCATGATGGCGCGGAACACCTCGATCTGGCGCAGGTTCAGCGGCCGGCCGGCGCTTGGCGCGCGTTCGCCGGCATCGTCGTGCGCATCCATTTTTTCCCCCTTGATCAATAACGGCGGATTATAGGTTTTCGACATTTTTCGATGACGCAGTGCCGCAAACCCGGTGCTAATCTGGCCGCCTCCACACAACAAAACAAGGGGAATCCAGCATGCAACGCACCTTCCTGCGCCACGTCGCCGCCCTGGCCCTGGCCGCCACCACGCTCGCCAGCGGCGCGCAGGCCGCCGGGACCTATCCCGACAAGCCCATCACTTTCATCGTGCCTTCGGCCGCCGGCGGCTCGCCCGACGTATTGTCGCGCCTGATCACCACGCAACTGGCCAAGGACACCGGCGCCACCCTGGTGGTGGAAAACCGTCCCGGCGCGGCCGGCAACATCGGCATTACCCTGATCAAGCGCGCCGCGGCCGACGGCTACACCATCGGCTACGGCAACATCAACACGCTGGCCGTGAACCGCTCGCTGTTCAAGCGCCTGCCCTACGACGTCGACCAGGACCTGGCCCCCGTGGCGCACCTGTTCGACCTGTACAACGCCCTGATCGTGCCGGCCGGCTCGCCCATCAAGAGCGTGCAGGACCTGATCGAGCGCGCCCGCAAAGAACCCGGCCGCCTGTCCTATGGCGCCTCGGGCGTGGGCACCACCGGCCACATGGGCGGCGAGCTGTTCAAGAGCATGGCCAAGGTCGATGTCATGTTCATCCCGTACAACGGCGGTCCCGCCGCCATCCAGGACCTGCTGGGCGGACGCCTGGACTACATGTTCGTCAATACCTCCGAAGCCACGCCGCTGGTCAAGAGCGGCAAGGTGCGCGCCATCGGCGTCAGCAGCCTCAAGCGCCTGGCGCTGATGCCCGCTGTGCCGACCCTGGACGAGGCCGGCCTGAAGGGCTACGAAACCGTGGCCTGGGGCGGCGTGGTCGCGCCCAAGGGCACCCCGCCCGACGTGGTGGCCAAGCTCAATGGCGCCATCCAGAAGGCGCTGCAGGCCCCCGAAGTGCGCACCGGACTGGCAACGCTGGGCGCCGAGCCGGCCACCGGCAATCCCGATGACTTCAAGCAGTTGATCGATCGCGAAACCGCCAAATGGAAGCGCATCATCGATACCGCCGGCATCGAAAAACTGGATTGAGCCCCGCCATGACGGACAGCAGCACCCCGGCGGCCCACGCCTTGCAAGCAGACTTCATCGTCGCCGGCGCCACCCTCATCGACGGCAGTGGCGGCGCCGCCCGCCAGGGCGACCTGGCGGTGCGGGGCGGGCGCATCGCGGCGCTGGGAGATTTCGCCCACCCGCCCGGCGCGCGCGTGATCGACGCCCGCGGCCTGGCCCTGGCGCCCGGCTTCATCGACTCGCACACCCACGACGACGGCTACCTGCTGGCCCATCCCGGGATGCTGCCCAAGGTGTCGCAAGGCATCACCACAGTGGTCACGGGCAACTGCGGCATCAGCCTGGCGCCGCTATCGCGCCAGGCGATTCCGCAGCCGCTGGACCTGCTCGGCCCGCCCGCGCTGTTCCGTTTCGGCACCTTCCGCGAGTGGGTCCAGGCCCTGGCCGACACGCCCGCGGCCGTCAATGTGATCCCCCTCGTCGGCCACACCACCCTGCGCGTGGCGACGATGGACGATACCGGGCGCGCCGCCACCGCTGCCGAGCGCCAGGCCATGCGCGGCCTGCTCGACGAGGCGCTCGAGGCCGGCGCGTTCGGCGTGTCCACCGGCACCTTCTACCCCCCCGCCAGCGCCGCGCCCACCGACGAGATCATCGATGTCTGCCAGCCGCTGCGCGGCCGCGCCGGCGCGATCTACGCCACCCACCTGCGCGACGAAGCCGACCACATCGTGCCGGCCATGGAAGAAGCCCTGCTGATCGGCCGCGAGCTGGATTGCCGCGTGGTGTTCTCGCACCACAAGCTGGCCGGCGAACGCAATCACGGCCGCAGCCGCGAAACCCTGGACCTGATCAGCCGCGCCGCCGCCGCGCAACGCGTCTGCCTCGACTGCCATCCCTACCCGGCCACCTCGACCATGCTGCGGCTGGACCGGGCCCGCCTGGCCAGCCGCACCATGATCACCTGGTCCAAGGGCTACCCCGAGGCCACCGGCCGCGATTTCGGCGAGGTCATGGCTGAACTGGGCCTGGATGACGCGGCCGCCATCGCCCGCCTGGCGCCCGCCGGCGCCATCTACTTCCTGATGGACCCGGCCGACGTCAACCGCATCTTCAGCCATCCGCTGACCATGGTCGGCTCCGACGGCCTGCCCTTCGACCCGCATCCGCATCCGCGCCAATGGGGCACCTTCACCAACGTGCTGCGCGCCATGGTGCGCGAACAACAGTTGCTGTCGCTCGAAAGCGCCATCCACAAGATGACCGGCCTGGCGGCCGCCCAATACGGCCTGTCCGGACGCGGCCTGCTGCGGCAGGGGTATCATGCTGACCTGGTGCTGTTCGATCCCGCCAACGTCACGGACACGGCCACTTTTTCAGCTCCCATTCAGGTCAGCCAGGGCATCCACGCAGTATGGGTCAACGGCAGGCAAGTGTGGGATGGGGAACGAACCGGCACCGAGCGCCCGGGCCAGGTACTGGCACCCGGTGAAGCAATACCTTGGAGTCAACAAAGTGAATAGCTATTCCCAGGGCTGTTACCTGGGTGTTTTGGGCGGCATGGGCCCCTTGGCCGGCGCCGCTTTCGCCCTGCGCCTGGCGGCGCTCACGCCCGCCGACGCGGACCAGCAACACATCCCCACTCTGCTGCGCAACGACCCGCGCATCCCCGACCGTTCCAGCGCCCACATGGCCGGCGGCGAAAATCCCCTGCCCTACATGGTCGACGGCGTGCGCTTCCTCGAACGCGCCGGCGCCCAGCTCATCGCCATCCCCTGCAACACCGCGCACCTCTGGTACGACGAAATCGCCGCGGCCACGCGCCTGCCGGTCCTGCACATCATCCAGGCCGTCATCGACGACCTGCGCCGCCTCGGCCTGCACCAGGGCCGCATCGGCCTGATGGGCACCGCCGCCACGCTCAAGCTCGGTCTCTACCAGCGCCACCTCGAAGCCCAGGGCTACGAATGCATCGTCCCCGACGACGAGGAGGTCGAGCGCTACTGCATGGCCTCGATCCGCGCCGTCAAGGGCAACCAGCTCGACGCCGCCTTCGCTCCCGCCGCCGACGGCATTGCCCGCCTGAAGGCGCGCGGCGCCGATGCCGTCGTCCTGGGCTGCACCGAACTGCCGCTGGCCGTGCCCCACGCCCTGCGCCCCAGCCTCGGTATCACCCTGACCGACTCCATCGACGCCCTGGCCCGCGCCGCCATCGCGCACTACCTGGCCGACCAGCCCGAGCAACGCATCGCGGCATAGGGGCGCCGAAGGCGGACCAAGATGACGACGCAGCAGTCCGGAGCGAGCGCGCCGGACCGCAGTCGTTGGCGCGCCTCGCCAGGGCGCCGCCCGCCTCGGGCGACCTACAAAGCAGCATCCCCGGCAAGACAAAAAAAGGGCGCCCCTTGCAGTAGCGCCCAAATTTCCCTTCGCGGGGAATAAACCGTAATTCGAATCACCCGCCCAGATACGCCTTACGCACCTGATCATTGACCAGCAGATTCGCCCCCGTATCCTGCAGCACGACCCGCCCGTTCTCCAGCACGTAGCCGCGATCCGCCACCTGCAGCGCCTTGTTGGCGTTCTGCTCGACCAGGAACACCGTCACGCCCTGCTCGCGGATCTCGCGGATGATGTCGAAAATCTGCGCGATCACCAGCGGCGCCAGTCCCAGCGTCGGCTCATCCAGCAACAGCAATCGCGGCCGCGTCATCAGCGCCCGCCCGATCGCCAGCATCTGCTGCTCGCCGCCCGACATCAACCCGGCGCGCTGGCTGGCCCGTTCCTTCAGGCGCGGGAACAGGCCATAGACATGGTCGATGCCCTCCTGGATCTGCTCGCGCTTGGAGAAAAAGCCGCCCATCTTCAGGTTCTCGGCCACCGTCAGATCCTTGAACACGCGCCGCCCCTCCGGCGAAATGGCAATGCCACTGCGCATGATGTGGTGCGTATCCTTGTGGGTGATGTCCTCGCCCTCGAAGGTGATCGTGCCTTCCTTGGCTCGCGGGTTGCCGCAGACCGTCATCAGCAAGGTGGTCTTGCCGGCGCCGTTGGCGCCGATCAGGGTCACGATCTCGCCCTGGTTGACGTCCACCGACACGCCGTTCAGCGCCTGGATGGCGCCATAGTAGGTGTGGATGTTTTCCAGCTTCAGCATTTATTCCTCCCCCAGGTACGCCTTGATGACGCGCTCGTCGTTGCGCACCTGCTCGGGGGTGCCGGTAGTAATGGGCTTGCCGTGCTCCATCACCAGGATGCGGTCGGAAATACCCATGATCAGGCTCATGTCGTGCTCGATCAGCAGCACCGCCACGCCGAACTCGCGGCGCAGCTGGTCGATCAGCGATTGCAGGTCGCGCTTCTCCTGCGGATTCAGGCCCGCCGCCGGCTCGTCCAGCATCAGCAGGCGCGGCTTGGTGATCATGCAGCGCGCGATCTCCAGGCGGCGCTGGTGGCCGTAGGCCAGATTGCCCGCCTCGCGGTTGGCATACTCGCGCAGCCCCATGAAATCCAGCCACTGCGCCGCGCGCGACAAGGCCTCGGTTTCCGCCTGGCGATAGGCCTTGGTCTTGAGCAGGCCCGGCAACAGGCGCGATTCCACCTGCGTGTGCTGCGCCACCAGCAGGTTCTCCAGCACCGTCAGCTGCTTGAACAGCCGCACGTTCTGGAACGTGCGCACCAACCCGTGGCGCGCCACCTTGTGGCTCGGCAGGCCGGTGATCGGCTTGCCGTCCATCACGATATCGCCCGCGGTCGGCGAATAGAACCCGCCCACGCAATTGAACACCGTGGTCTTGCCGGCGCCATTGGGGCCGATGATGGCGAACACCTCGTCGGATTTGACTTCGAACGCCACGCTGTCAACGGCCAGCAGACCGCCGAAACGCATGGTCAGCCCGGATACTTTCAGCAATGCCTCGCTCATTTAGCCAGCTCCACGTGGGGACGCTTCATGGGCAACAACCCCTGCGGACGCCACATCATCATCAACACCATCACCAGCCCGAACATCAGCATCCGGTACTCGGCGAACTCGCGCGCCAGCTCGGGCAACACCGTCAGCAGGATCGCCGCCAGAATCACGCCCACCTGCGAGCCCATGCCGCCCAGCACCACGATGGCCAGGATCAGCGCCGACTCGATGAAGGTGAACGACTCGGGGTTGACCATGCCCTGGCGCGCCGCGAAGAACGCGCCGCCGAAACCGGCGAAGGTTGCGCCCAGCGTGAACGCCGACAGCTTGATGCGGGTGGGATTCAGGCCCAGCGAACGGCAGGCGATCTCGTCCTCGCGCAGGGCTTCCCAGGCGCGGCCGACCGGCATGCGGATCAGGCGCGTGGACACCAGCAGCGTGATCAGCGCCAGCAGCAGCGCCATCATGTACAGGTAGATCACCATGTGCTGGTTCTGGAACGTCAGGCCGAAGAAGTCATGGAACGTGGTGGCGCCCTCCTCGCTGGCGCGGCGGGTCATTTCCAGGCCGAACACCGACGGTTTGGGAATGCCCGAAATGCCATCCGGACCGCCCGTGAGCGTGTTCAGGTTGATCAGCAGCAGGCGGATCATTTCACCGAAGCCCAGTGTCACGATGGCCAGGTAGTCGCCGCGCAGCCGCAGCACCGGGAAGCCAAGGACGAAACCGAACAACGCCGCCATCGCGCCCGAGAACGGCAACGCTTCCCAGAAGCTCCAGCCGCCCCAGTGATACAGCAAGGCATAGGTATAGGCGCCGACGGCATAGAAGCCGACGAACCCCAGGTCCAGCAGGCCCGCGAAGCCGACCACGATGTTCAGACCCAGGCCGAGCATCACGTAGATCAGCACCAGCGTGGCGATGTCGACCGAGCTGCGGCCGGCAAAGAACGGCCAGGTCACCGCCACCGCCAACAGCAACAGCATCAGCAGCTTGTGGTTCTTGGCCGGCGCCGACGGCAGCGTCGGCAGGCTTGCCTTGAATTGGCGCAGCGGCCGGGTCAGCCATGGCCGCAACAGCTGGAACACGAACACGACCGCGGCGGCGATGGCCACCAGCGACCAATGCGATTGCATCGATGTCCGGGCCCCCTGGCGCACCAGTTCCAGGCCGAAGATGGGGGTGACGATGACGGCGGTCAGCACCGCCGCCATGGTGGCGTTTTTGAGATTGTTGTTCGACATCAGACTTTTTCCACCTCAGGTTTGCCCAACAGCCCGGTGGGACGGAACAGCAGGATCAGGACCAGCAGCGAGAACGCCACGATGTCCTTGTACTGCGACGAGATATAGGCGGCCGCGAACGTTTCGGCCAGCCCCAGCAGCACGCCGCCCAGCATGGCACCGGGGATGCTGCCGATGCCGCCCAGCACCGCCGCCGTGAAGGCCTTGATGCCGGCCAGGAAGCCGATGAAGGGGTTGAGCTTGCCGATGGTGATGGCGATAAGCACGCCGCCCACCGCCGCCAGGATCGCGCCCATCACGAACGTGAAGGAAATCACGCGGTTGGTGTCGATGCCCAGCAGGTTGGCCATGTGCATGTCCTGCGAGCAGGCGCGCGAGGCGCGGCCCATGCGGGAATACTTGATGAACAGCGTCAGCGCCACCATCAGCACCACGGTCACCACGATGATCATGATGCGCGAATACGGCACCGTCACGTCGAAATCGGTACCCATCTGGAACTGCACCGCGCCCGACACCAGCGATGGCACCGCCATGTCGCGCGCGCCCTGGCCCAGCGCGACCCAGTTCTGCAGGAAGATCGACATGCCGATGGCGGAGATCAGCGCCACCAGGCGGGGGCTGCCGCGGACCGGGCGATACGCCACGCGCTCGACGCTGAAGCCATAGACGCCGGTGACGACGATGGCCACCAGGAGCATGGCGGCGATGATGAACGGCACCGGCAAGCCGCTGTTGGTGCCGATGGCCGTCAGGGTGACCAGGCCGACATAGGCGCCGATCATGTAGATTTCGCCGTGGGCGAAGTTGATCATACCGATGATGCCGTAGACCATTGTGTAGCCGATGGCGATCAACGCGTAGATCGCGCCCAGAGACAATCCGTTGAAGAATTGCTGGGTAAGTTGGGGTATGAGGTCGGACATTATTTCTCTATGCTCCAAATAGTTCCGGCTCCGGTAGAGAGACCCGGAGCCGGAAACCTGGGCGTATTTTAAGGGCCTGTCTTCATCGCGCGCCGGCCGCACAGCGCTTTTGGCGCATCGCTACGCGGATTACGGCACATCGACGACGACAGGCCCTCGCGCCGGCACCACGCCGGCGGAATCGCGGGAGTTTACAGCTGGGTCTTCTTGCCGTTCTTGTCCCATTTGTAAACGGCGAATTCGAAGTTCTTCAGATCGCCCTTGGCGTCGTACTCGACCTTGCCGATACCGGTATTGAAAGTGGTCTTGTGCATGTAATCGGCGACCTTGGCGGGGTCTTCGCCCACCGCGTTGATGCTGTCGGCCAGGATCTGCACCGCCGCGTAGGCCGGCATCTGGAAGGCGCCGTCCGGATCGCGCTTGGCGTCCTTGAAGGCCTTGACGATGCTCTCGTTGCCCGGCAGCTTGGTGAAGTCGGCAGGCAGCGTCACCAGCAGGCCGTCGATGGCCGGGCCGGCGATCGCCACCAGATCCTGGTTGGCGGTGCCTTCCGGACCCATGAACTGGACATTCAGGCCCTGCTCACGCGACTGGCGCAACAGCAGGCCCAGCTCGGGGTGGTAGCCGCCGAAGTAGACCAGATCGACGCCGGCCGCCTTGAGCTTGGTGATGATGGCCGAGTAATCGCTGTCCCCGACGTTGATGCCTTCGAACATCGCGACGTTCACGCCTTCCTTGTCCAGGGTGTCCTTGACCTGGGTGGCCACGCCCGAGCCGTAGGTCTGCTTGTCGTGCAGCACGGCGACCTTCTTGGGCTTGAGGGTGTTGGCGATATAGCGAGCGGCGTACGGCCCCTGCTGGTCGTCGCGGCCGATGGTGCGGAAGAAGAAGTGCGGCTTGATGGTGTCGGTCACCAGCGGCGACGTGGCGCCCGGCGTGATGCCGACGATCCCTTCCTGTTCGTAGACGTTGACGGCCGCCACGGTCACGCCCGAGCACGCATGGGCCACGGCGAACTTGGCGCCGGAGTTGACCACGCGGTTGGCGGCCGGCACGGCCTGCTTCGGCTCGCAGCCGTCGTCGATGAGGATGGGTTCGAGCTTCTTGCCCTTGACGCCGCCCTTGGCGTTGATGGTCTCGATGGCAGTCAGCGCGCCAGCCTGGATCTGGTCGCCGTACTGGGTGTTGGGGCCCGTCATGGGCTGCGGGATGCCGATCTTGATGGTATCGGCGGCGTGCACGGAACCTGCCAGGGCGAGCGCCCCGAATGCCATAGCTACCGGGGTAAGGCGATGCAGAAACTTCATGCGGAGTTCTCCAGCGAGGTTTTGAGCGGCTCTGTTCGATCCGGAGTATCGGGTGGATTCCCCTAAACCCGCATCGCCCGTCGCCGGCTTCTTGGGCGAAAACACTGTGTGGCCGGTATTCTGGAAGCAAGCCGACATACTGTCACTGCGTGTAATCCCCAATATTTGAAGAACAACTTTTAATCGTGACGGATAGACGCGACAAGTATGTGAAAACGCAGGAGAAATCCGCGTGGCGCCTGGGATTGCGGCTGGCGCCGCGGACCATTGGATGGCAGGCGATTTATATGAATAATCATTAATACATTGTTTGACTTCGCATTTTCATACAGTACTTACGCGAGTCTTACGAATAATGATTATCCCGTTAATAATAATCGCCCGATTTTCGAAAAAAATCAGGCGTTGGCCGGTTTGGCGAGATTCCACATCAACGCCCGGAACGGCGCCAGCATGCTGATATTGACCGCCAGCTTGACCGCCAGGTCGCCCAGCATCCAGCTCAGCCAGGGCGCGCCGGTGGCGGCAAAGGCCACGCTGAAGAACACCGCGGTATCGAGCGCGGCGCCCAACACCCCGGACACCAGCGGCGCGCGCCACCAGCGCTGGTCGCGCAGGCGGTCGAACACCTGGATGTCCACCAATTGCGCGCAGATATAGGCCAGGCCCGAGGCCAGCGCGATGCGCGGCGAGGCCACCCACACCGAAACCACCAGCGCCGCGGCGAAACCGAACCAGGCCACGCGGCGCGCCGCCGCCGGACCGAAGCGGCGGTTGAGCACGTCGGTGACCAGAAACGCCACCGGATACGACAGGCCGCCCCAGGTCAGCCAGTCGTTCAGGGGCACTTGCACCAGGATGTTCGACCCCACCACCACCAGCACCATGCACAGCACCGCGATGCCGAACTGGGTCCGGCTCATAGGCGCGAAGCGCGTGGCGGCGTGGCTCACTTGCCGAACTCCTCGGCCAGTTCGCGCGAACGCTGCGCGGCGGCCGCCATGGCGTCCTCGACGATGCCGGTGAAGCCGGCGGCATTGAACGCCGCCAGCGCCGCCGCGGTGGTGCCGCCCTTGGAGGTGACGCGCTCACGCAGCACCGAGGGCGGATCGGACGATTCGGCCGCCAGCCTGGTGGCGCCGGCGAAGGTGCCCAGCGCCAGCTGGCGCGCCTGTTCGGCCGTCAGGCCGACCTTCTGGCCGCCCGCGATCAGGGCTTCGAGGAAAAGGAACACATAGGCTGGGCCGCTGCCCGACAATGCCGTCACGGCGTCCAGGGCGGCGTCGTCGGCCACCCAGACCACCTCGCCGACGCTGGCCAGCATGCGGGCGGCCAGGTCGCGGTCGGCCTGCCCCACGCCATCGAGCGCGGCCAGGCCGGTGATGCCGGCGCCGACCAGCGCCGGCGTGTTGGGCATGCAGCGCACCAGGCGGCGCCACGGCGCCGCGGGCGTGCCGAGCCAGCCAGCCAGGGTGTCGGCGCGGATGCCGGCCGCAACGCTTACCACCAAAGTGTCGTCGCGCAACCACTGACGCGTGGAAGCCACAACCTCTTTCATGTTCTGTGGCTTGACCGCGAACACCCAAACGCGGCACCGCGCCAGGGCCTCGTCCGGGGCGCTCGCGGTGGTCATGCCGCGGGCTTGCCAGGCAGCGTGCGAATCCTGGTTAATGTCAATGACATGAATGCTTCCGGCGGGGCATACTTTGCCCGCCAGGCCGGAAGCCAGCGCGGCGGCCATATTGCCGCCGCCAATGAACGCAATCGAAAGTTCGTTTTTCATGGGATGCGATTGTAAACCGGTCGGCCCCTGCGGGAAAAAAGGAAAAATGTTCGTTCGCGCCTAAAACGCGCAATTTGACAGGCGTTTTAAGTGATGTGAAAGTCACGGTTTTGTCACAAACAATTCATAAGGTGACGTGTTTTCCGCGCCCGGACAACCCCCGGCGCGACACGACCAACTGGAGGAAACCTCTCATGCGATCCCACCGAATTGCCCTTACTTTCGCCGCCGTCATGGCGGCCTTCGCCGGCGCTTCCGCGCACGCGGCCACCGAGATCACGTTCTGGCACTCGATGGAAGGCGCGCTGGGCGACCGCGTCAACGGCCTGGTCGATGAGTTCAACAAGAAGAACCCCGACTACCAGGTCAAGGCTGTCTACAAAGGCAACTACGGTGAATCGATGAACGCCGGCATCGCCGCGTTCCGCGCCGGCAACGCCCCGGACATCCTCCAGGTATTCGAAGTCGGCACCGCCACCATGATGTACGCCAAGGGCGCCATCAAGCCGGTGCAGCAGATGTCGGAAGAAGTCGGCAACCCGATCGATCCGAAGCAGTTCATCGGCGCCGTGGCCGGCTACTACTCGTCGGCCGACGGCAAGCTGGTGTCGATGCCCTTCAACAGCTCGACCGTGGTGTTCTACTACAACAAGGACGCCTTCAAGAAGGCTGGCCTGGACGCCGACAATCCGCCCAAGACCTGGGAAGAGCTGGCCGCCGCCGGCCAGAAGCTCAAGGCCGCCGGCCAGGAATGCGGCTACACCACCTCGTGGCCGTCGTGGGTCCAGCTGGAAACGTTCTCGGCCTGGCACAACGTGCCGTACGCCACCAAGGACAACGGTTTCGGCGGCCTGGACGCCCGCATCGCGATCAACACTCCGCTGCACGTGCGCCACCTGGAAAACCTGGCCAAGCTGGGCAAGGAAGGCATCTTCATGTACGGTGGCCGCGGCGACGAGCCGAACTCGCTGTTCATCAGCGGCAAGTGCGCCATGATCACCGGTTCCTCGGGCCTGCGCGCCAACATCGCCAAGAACGCCAAGTTCGAGTTCGGCACCTCGACCCTGCCCTACTACGCTGACGTCAAGGGCGCGCCGCAGAACACCATCATCGGCGGCGCTTCGCTGTGGGTCTTCGCCAACAAGAAGCCGGAAACCTACAAGGGCGTGACGGCGTTCTTCAAGTTCCTGGCCAGCCCCGAAATCGCCGCCCGCTGGCACCAGCAGACCGGGTACGTGCCGGTCACCAAGGCCGCCTACGAGCTGACCAAGAAGGAAGGCTTCTACGACAAGAACCCGGGCACCGAAGTCGGCGTCAAGCAGTTGAACGTCGAAACCACCGCGCAATCGCGCGGCCTGCGCCTGGGCTTCCTGCCGCAGATCCGTGAAATCGAGGACGCCGAAATCGAGCGCATCGTGGCGGGCAAGGTCTCGGCCAAGGACGGCGCCGAGAACATCGTCAAGCGCGGCAATGAACTGCTGGAAAAGTTCGAGAAAAGTGTAAAGTAACGCCCATTCCGAAGCTTGCCAGCCGGTCCCGCGCCGCGCAATTTCCGTTGCGCGGCAGGGACTTGCAAAGATGGCTTAAAGCCCTGGTCATTTAAGGGCTTTAAGCCTATCGTGTTTTTATGAGTACCGGCGCACCCCGCGCCGCAGGCGGCCGGCCCACCCCGGCGGCGGTTTCATCAGGCGGCGGTTAATCCAACCGCCGCTTTTCGTACCTTGGGTTCCCCCTATGGAAAAACGTGTCGTCTTCGGGCATAAGACTCTGCCCTATCTGCTGCTCCTGCCGCAGATCGTCATTACCGTGGTCTTCTTCTTCCTTCCCGCCGGCCAGGCCATGTGGCAGTCGATGCGGTTGGAGGATGCGTTCGGGCTGTCGTCCGAATTCGTCGGTTTCGACAACTTCATGGAACTGTTCTCGCAACAGGCCTACCTCGATTCCTTCCGCGTCACGGCGGTGTTCTCGATCCTGGTCGCGGTGGTCGGCCTGGGCGTGTCGCTGCTGCTGGCCGTCATGGCCGACCGCGTGATCCGCGGCGCCGGGCTCTACAAGACCCTGCTGATCTGGCCCTACGCCGTCGCGCCCGCCGTGGTCGGCGTGCTGTGGCTGTTCCTGTTCTCGCCCTCGGTCGGCATCCTGGCGGTGGCGCTGCGCCACGCCGGTGTCGACTGGAACCCGCGCCTGGACGGCAGCCAGGCGATGGTCCTGGTGCTGATCGCCGCGGTCTGGAAGCAGATTTCGTACAACTTCCTGTTCTTCCTGGCCGGCCTGCAATCGATTCCGCGCTCGCTCATCGAAGCCGCTGCGATCGACGGCGCCAGCCCGTCGCGCCGCTTCTGGAGCATCGTGTTCCCGCTGCTCTCGCCCACCACCTTCTTCCTGCTGGTGGTCAACATCATCTACGCCTTCTTCGACACCTTCGCGGTGGTGGACACCACCACGCAGGGCGGTCCCGGCACGTCGACTTCCATCCTGGTCTACAAGGTGTACAGCGACGGCTTCCGCGGCCTGGACCTCGGTTCGTCCGCAGCCCAGTCGGTGGTGCTGATGTTCATCGTGATTGCCTTGACGGTCGTGCAGTTCCGCTACGTCGACCGCAAAGTGCAGTATTGATTTTCGAGGCAGATAACAATGGTTGAACGCCGTCCCTGGCTGGATATTCTGGCCCACGTCATCCTGCTGTGCGGGGTGGCGATGGTGGCCTTTCCGCTCTATGTCACTTTCGTCGCGTCGACCCAGACCGCGCAGGAAGTGGCCTCCGCGCCGATGTCGCTGATTCCCGGTCCGCACTTCGTCGACAACTACATGCAGGCGCTGTTCGGCGGCTCCAGCGGCGGCTCGTCCGGCGCGCCGGTGGGCCGCATGATGTACGTCAGCCTGATCATGGCGCTGGCGATTTCCATCGGCAAGATCGCGATCTCGCTGCTGTCGGCTTTTGCGGTGGTGTACTTCCGCTTCCCCGGCCGCATGTTCTTTTTCTGGATGATTTTCGTCACCCTGATGCTGCCGGTAGAAGTGCGGATCGCGCCCACCTACAAGGTGGTGGCGGACCTCGGCCTGCTCAACAGCTACGCCGGCCTGACGCTGCCGCTGATCGCCTCGGCCACGGCCACCTTCCTGTTCCGCCAGTTCTTCCTGACGGTTCCGGACGAGCTGATCGAAGCCGCCCGCATCGACGGCGCCGGCCCCATCCGCTTCTTCCGCGACGTGCTGCTGCCGCTGTCCAAGACCAGCATCGCCGCGCTGTTCGTGATCCAGTTCATCTACGGCTGGAACCAATACCTGTGGCCGCTGCTGATAACCACGCAGGAAGACATGTACCCCGTCGTGATCGGCATCAAGCGCATGATCAGCGGCGGCGACAGCGTGACCGAATGGAACATCACCATGGCCACCGCCATGCTGGCGATGATCCCGCCGGCGCTGGTCGTCATCCTGATGCAGAAATGGTTCGTGAAGGGGCTGGTCGACACTGAAAAATGAGGCCCCCACGCCGCGCCCTCGGCTTGCTGCCCCCACGACAACGACTCCGATACGAATAACTCATGGCTACTCTCAGCTTTCGCAACGTCAAGAAAACCTATGCCGGCAACGTGCCGGTCATCCATGGCATCGACATGGATGTCAAGGACGGTGAATTCATCGTCATCGTCGGCCCCTCCGGCTGCGGCAAGTCCACGCTGATGCGCATGGTCGCCGGCCTGGAAACCGTGACCAGCGGCGAAATCGTGATCGACGACAAGGTCGTCAACAATCTCGAACCGGCCGAACGCGACATCGCGATGGTGTTCCAGAACTACGCGCTCTATCCGCACATGACCGTGTTCGAGAACATGGCCTATGGCCTGAAGATCCGCAAGTTCTCCAAGGACGAGATCAAAAAGCGCGTCGACGTCGCCGCCCAGATCCTGGAGTTGAGCCACCTGCTGGACCGCCGCCCGCGCGCCCTGTCGGGCGGCCAGCGCCAGCGCGTGGCCATGGGCCGTGCCATCGTGCGCGAGCCCAAGGTGTTCCTGTTCGACGAACCGCTGTCGAACCTGGACGCCAAGCTGCGCGTGGCGATGCGCCTGGAAATCATGAAGCTGCACCGCCGCCTGGGCACCACCAGCCTGTACGTCACCCACGACCAGGTCGAGGCCATGACGCTGGCGCACCGCATGATCGTCATGTACCAGGGCGTGCCCGAGCAGATCGGCACGCCGATGGAAGTATTCGAAAAGCCCGCCTCCACCTTCGTGGCCGGCTTCATCGGCTCGCCGCCGATGAACCTGATGGAAGTGAACGTGGCCGGCGACGGCACCGTACAGACCACCGACGGCCTGGCGCTGGAGATCTCGCCGCTGCAAGTGCCGTCGCAAGTGCGCGGCCGCAAGGTCATCATGGGCATGCGCCCCGAGCACATGCTGCTGAACACGCAAGGCGTGCCGGCTGAAGTCGAAATGGTCGAAACGCTGGGTTCCGAACAGCTGGTCCACTGCCGCTGCGGCAAATCGACCCTGGTGGTGCGCTGCACGACGCGCCAGCTGTCCGAAGCCTCCGCCAAGGTCGGCGACCGCGTCAACGTCGGCCCCGACGGCCGCCATCCGCTGCACTGGTTCGAGGCCGACAGCGGCCGCCGCGTCCAGGGACTGTAAGCGCCGCGCCCTGCCCGTCCCGCGCCGGGACGGGCCAGCGCGCCCGTCAAACTCAGTACGTGTACGTAATCATGGTGCCGATCGAGTACTGGTTGCGGTCCTTCACGATCGGGCTGTCGGCAGCATCGCCGTACAGGCGGCGCGCCTCGGCCGCCACCGACCATGACCATGCCTTGCTCAAGGGCAATACCCAGGTCGCGCCCAGCCCCACGCTTTCCAGGCCGCCCTTGGGCTTGTAGCGGCGATACCCCGAGCGCGACGACTGGCGCTCGCTGACGCCATACCAGGTGCGCATGTAGTTGCCGTCGCCGAAATCGCCGCTGAGCGACAGCGACAGCGCGCCCGCCGCACCTTCGTAGACCGTGGTGCTGGCGCCCAGGTTGAACAACGTGTAGGCACTGCCCACGTCGCGGTCATCGCCCTTCTTGAAGGCGTGCACCACCGTTGCCGACAGCGTCACCGGCCCCAACTGGGTCTCGGCGTCCATGCCGATCTCGGCGCGGCTCTTGATATCGCCCATGCCACGCAGCTGGTTCGAGCCTTCGGTACCTTTCTTGTGGTCTCGGCGCGAGGCGCTGGGAGCCACGTAGAACCGGAAAGTGCTGTTCAAGGCCTCGGTTTGCCAGCCCAGGCCGCGCTCCGTGTCCAGGAAAAAGCCGCCCGGACTACGGATACCCAGGCCGAAGATCGGCAACGCGGCGCTTTCATCGCTACCGCTGTAGCGCGGCGCGTAACCCACGCCGAGCGTGCCATAGAACTTCCACTCATCGGCCGGCTTGGGCGCGCCGGTCGACACCTCGATGCCGCGCGAACTGGCGCCGCGCGAGCCGTAGACCGAATTGTCGGCCACCTGCGGACCGCCGGCGGCACACGACAACGCGGGCAGGCACGCCAGCACGCTCGCCGCGCCGGCAAGGCGCCGCATTGAGGACTTGGAGGAATATCGCTTCATAAATGCATCCGGGAAACGAGGTTGGAGGGATACAGCCAGACGCCGCGACCCGCTCGCGGCGCCACTACTCTTGCGGGCTCCCCTTGGCCTGGCGCATCAGGTCCATCGCCAGGGTGGAGACCGAGGCCACCAGCGGCTCGGCGCTGTCGGCATTGCTCATGACCAGTACCGCCAGCTTTTCGTGCGGGTCCAGCAGCCAACGCGCATGAAATGCCTCGGTGGCGCCACGGTGATCGCGCAGCGTCAGGCCTGCGACGTCGTCCCCGTCACAGGGCGCCGCCAGCCAGGACAACGCCAGGCGGCACTCCAGCCCGATGCCGTGCGCCACGGTCTCCAGATCGAGCAGGATCCGCGCGGAATCTTCGTTCAGGACGCGGCGTCCCCGGTACAGGCCGCCGGCGAACAGCATGCTGGAAAACCGCGCCATCTCAGCCGAGCTGGCCCACAGGCCCTCGGCCGCCTCATTGGTCTGCGGTTGCTCGATCCACGGCACGCCGCGGCGATAGCCGGCCGCGCGCAACGCGCGCGCCTCGCCGCCAGCGGCCGCCAGCCGAAAGCCCGTGCGCGAGATGTTTAGCGGCTGCAGCAGCGTGCGCCGCACGTAGGCCTCGAAGGGTTCGTCGGCGGCATGCGCCACCATTTCGCCCAGCAGCGCGTAGCCCATATCGGCGCGGGCCCGGCCCATGGTGTCCACGGACGTGTCCGGGCGCAGAGCCAACAGCCGGCGGGCGGTGAAGGGATGGGCGCCCATCCAGTGCATGGCGGCGCGGCGCGGCTCGACCTGCCAGGGCGGCAGCGCCTGCCCCGCCGGCCGGTCCAGCGACAGGCGGCCGTCGTCGGCCGCGCGCAGCACGCTGGCGGCGGTCACGATCTTGGAAATCGCGCCGACCCGGTACAACGTATCGCTGGTGGCGTTGCGATGGCGCGCCGGATCGGCGTAGCCGAAGCCGCTGCTCCAGACCGTGCGCTGATCATCGACGATGGCGATCGACAGGCCGGGCACCCCTTGCGCGTCCAGGTCGTGAGCGATGCGCTGCTTCAGATAGGCCACCACCGCCGGGTAATCGCCCTGGGCGATGGCGGGCGGCGCGGCCGGGCCCATGCCCTGGCAGCCGCCAACGGCGATCAGGAGCGTGGCGACGGCGGCCAGGCGGGTGAGCGAAAACATGGCGGGGACGGCGGCCTCTTTGAAGAACTGCCGTCATGCTAGTCAGCGCCTGCGCGCCGATCTTTCCCGCTTTGTATCGAGTTTGTGAAAAACCGCCGGGCAGATTGTGAAGTTTGTTAAAGGCGTGCCGGATGACAGGGGCACGCCTGCCCCGCGGACGCGCCGCGCCCGCTACGCCGGGACGGCGCGCGTTTCAGGCGGCCTGCCAGCTGACGATGAAGCGGGCTCCGCCCAGCGGACTGTCGGCGGCCTCGGCGGTGCCTCCATGCCAGCGCGCCACACGGTTGACGATCGCCAATCCCAGACCGGTGCCGCCGGTGCCGCGATCGCGGCTTTCGTCCAGGCGGATGAACGGCTCGAAAATGCGCTCGCGGTCGGCCACCGGAATACCCGGACCATCGTCATCGACCATCAGCACGTAGGCGCGCGGCGCGGGCGACACCAGGCTGACCTGCACGCGGCTGCCGGCATAGCGGATGGCATTCTGCAGCAGATTCAGCAAGGCCCGCGTCATATAGCGCTGGTGCAGATGCACTTCGCGCACCTGGCACAGCGCCACTTCGCAGCGCACACCCGATTGTCCGGCCTGGAAGCTGGCGTGCTGCATCGCACCATCGAGCCAGCCGCGCGCATCCTGCGCCTGCAGCGCGACGCCGTCATCCTTGTGTTCCAGGCGCGCGTACATCAGCAATTCGGAAGCCATGCTGTCGAGTTCGGCGACATCGCTTTTCATGTCTTCGATCAGGCGCTTGCGCTCGGCCGGCGCCCCGGCGCGCTCGATCATGTCCAGCTCGAACGACAGACGCGCGATCGGCGTGCGCAGCTCGTGCGACACCGCGTTGGTCAGCTCGCGCTGGCTGCCGATCAGCGCACCGATGCGCTCGGACATCTGGTTGAAGGTGTCGCCCAGATTGCCGATGCTGGAATGGCGCGACAGCCGCGCACGGGCCCGCAGATCGCCCTGCCCCATGCGCAACGCCGCCGTCTTCAAGGCCTCCAGGTCGCGCCAGATCGGCAGCGCCCACACCAGCATGAAGGCGCACAGCAGCAGCCCCAAGGCCGAATAGATCGCCGCTACCACCCAGGGGCCGAACGAGGGGTCGGGCGGCAGCCTGACCTCCAGCCACTGGTCGCCGGGGCCGGGGATAGCGGCCACGAAGGTCTGCATTTTGTCGCGGATGAAAAAATCGCCGCTGGCGGCGATGCGGCGTTCCTGGTCGCTGGCGTTGTAGTCCGAGGCATTGAAGACCCGCAGGCCCAGGCCGTAGTACGGCGCCAGCTCCCGCTCGATGTAGGCGGCGCGCGCGCCGGGTTCGACCTGGGAAAGCTCGCGCACCAGGCTGTGCATCTGCCCGCGCACCGACTCGCGGGTATAGGCGTCGCTGACCGGCTCGAACAGGTAGTTGGCCGAGCGGTCCACGACTTCGTTGGAAATCACGAACCCCACCGCCAGCACCACGAAGAGCCGCAGGACGAATTTAATCATCACGGCCCTCGTGCGCCTTGGGCGAGAACAGATAGCCCTTGCCCCACACGGTCTTGATGCGCGCCGGGTCGCGCGGATCGTCATCCAGCTTGCGGCGCAGCTTGCTCACGCAGACGTCGACACTGCGGTCCAGGCCGTTGAATTCGATGCCGCGCACGGCGTTGAGCAGGTCGTCGCGGGTCAACACCTGACCGGCCTGGCTGGCCAGCGCCCACAACATTTCGAACTCCATGGTGGTCAGGTCGACCTCGGCGCCGGCGTGCACCACGGCGCGCGTGCGCCGGTCGATGACCAGCGGGCCGAATTCCAGGCGCTCCGGCGGTTCATCCAGCTGACTGTGGCGCCGAAGCAGCGCACGGATGCGGGCCAGCAGCACGCGCGGCTCGACCGGCTTGATGACGTAATCATCGGCGCCCGACTCCAGGCCCAGGATCTGGTCCAGGTCGTCCTCGCGGGCGGTCAGCATCAGGATGGGCGCCGCCGAGAAGGCGCGCAGGTCGCGGCAGACCTGCAGCCCATCCCGGCCCGGCAGCATCAGGTCGAGAATGGTGATGGCCGGATCGTGGCGGCGGAACGCTTCCACCGCGTGGTCGCCGCGATACGCTTGGGCGACCTGGAATCCATGTTGTTCCAGGAACTGCGCGATCAGGCGCGACAGCTTCGGATCGTCTTCGACTAGCAAGGCCTTGGTCATGGGGGGTCCGGACAGGAAAAGGGAATTCGATTTCGCCGCATTCTACGCAAAACGGCGCGAGCGGCGCTCGACCGCCAGGGCGGCGGCCCGGCTCCCGGTGCTTGCCGCCCAAGCAAAAGCCGGGCCGGAAGACGATGCTTCCGGCCCGGCCGGGGAGTCTGGCGCCAGGCGCGCGGCGCGCCCGCCGCACGCGCCGGACGCTTACTTGTAGACCGACTTGGAGCCGTCCTTGTGCCACACGAACACGTCGAACTGGAAGTTCGTCAGGTCGCCCTGCTTGTTCCAGCTGACTTTGCCGATCGGGGTGTCGAACGTGTTGGCGTGCAGGTACTTGGCGACCTTGGTCGGGTCTTCGCTGCCGGCGCCCTTGATGCCGTCGGCGATGACCTGGGTGGCGGCGTAGGCCGTCATCTGGAACGCGCCCGAAGCATTGCGCTTCTTGGCGGCGAAGGCCTTGACGATCTCGGCGTTGGCGGCGTTCTGGGTGAAGTCGGCCGGCAGCGTCAGCAACATACCTTCGACCGCGTCCCCGGCAATGGCGTTGATGTCCGGGTTGCCCGTGCCTTCCGGACCCATCCACTTGGCCTTCACGCCTTGTTCGGCGGCCTGGCGCAGCAGCAGGCCCATTTCGGGGTGGTAGCCGCCGTAGTAGACGAAGTCCACGCCTTCGCCCTTGAGCTTGGTGATGACGGCCGAGTAGTCGCTGTCACCGGCGTTGATGCCTTCGAAGATCGCGACGGGCACGCCGCCCTTCTCCAGATCGTTCTTGACGGCGGTCGCGATGCCCTGGCCGTACGACTGCTTGTCGTGCAGCACGGCGACCTTCTTGGGCTTGATCTTGTCCAGGATGAACTTGGCGGCGGCCGGGCCTTGCTGGTCGTCGCGGCCGATGGTGCGGAAGATGAACTCGTAGTTCTTGCCGTCGGTCAGGGCCGGCGACGTGGCCGAAGGCGTGATCATGACCACGCCTTCGTTGTTGTAGATGTCGGCGGCGGCGATGGTGGCGCCCGAGCACACGTGGCCCACGACGAAACCGATCTTGCTGTTGACCACCCGGTTGGCGGCGACCGGACCCTGCTTGGGTTCGCAGCCGTCGTCGATGACCACGGTTTCGAGCTTCTTGCCGTTGACGCCGCCAGCGGCGTTGATGCGTTCCACCGCGGTGTCGACACCCTCGCGCACCATGTCGCCGTACTGGGTGACGGGGCCGGTGGTGGGGCCGACCACGGCGATCTTGATGGTCTGCGCCTGCGCGCCAGCGCTGAACGCCAGTCCCGCGGCGACGCCCAGGGCCGCGATGACCGGGGTCAGACGAAATGCTTGCTTCATGAGTGCACTCCTTTAATGGCTTGTAATCGTTGGTTTATGAACCGGGCGGACAGCCGGAAATGTAATCGTCACGCCCCGTTACGTTGCATTAGCAGGGCAAGCATACACTGAAAAATAGCGGCTTTTGCAGGGGTTCCAGGACCCGCGCGGCGCCGTCGCCGATATTGCGGCGCCGCATCGCGGGCCATCGCCCTTATACCCGCCGCGGTATATGCAAAAGCGCATTTATTCGTTTGCGTTGGTAAGGCGGCGCGGCATCATGGCCGCCATGAGACTCCAACCGATCATCGTCCCCGGATGGAAAGACTCCGGACCGGAACACTGGCAATCGCGCTGGGCCGCCCTGCTGCCCCACGCCGTGCGGGTGCGCCAGCGCGATTGGGAGCATCCGGTCTGCGCCGAATGGATCGCCGCCCTCGCCGCGCAGGTCGACCAGGCCCGCAGCCCGGTGCTGTTGGTGGCCCACAGCCTGGGCTGCCTGATCAGCGTGGCGCTGCCGGTACCGCTGCGCGCCAAGGTTGCCGGCGCGCTGCTGGTGGCGCCAGCGGACGTCGAGCGCCCCGACGCGCCCGACTGCCTGCGCCGATTCGCGCCGGTGCCACGCCATTCGCTGCCGTTCCAGAGCGTGGTGGTGGCCAGCGACAACGACCCCTATTGCAGGCTGGAACGGGCGCGCGCCTTTGCCGAGCACTGGGGCAGCCGCCTGGTCGTGATTGCCGGCGGCGGCCACCTCAACGCCGACAGCGGCCTGGCGGATTGGCCGCAAGGCCTCAAGCTGTTCGCCGCGCTGCGCCGGCGCGCCTCGTGGCGCGTCTCGCCGCCGCCCGAGCGCATCGCGCCGATTCCCGAACGGCCCTGGCAACACCCGGCCTGACGGCCTTGCCGGCCCGCCGCCGCCGCTCAGCCGCCGCAGCCCGCCCCGATCCGCGCCGCCGGCAATGGCGTTGCGCCGTCCGTGTTGCCCGCGAACTTGCGAATCCTGTCCGCCAGTTCCGCCGAGGGCTTTTCGTATCCGTAGCAATATGGCGGCGTCGGCGCGGCCTCGGGCCGGTAGTCCTGCAACACCGGTTTCGCATCCCCCAGGTAAAGGTTGTCCCTCAGGCGCAGGAATGCCTTGTAGTCGCGGGTGTAGCCGTGCGTGGCCTTCAATGCCCGATAGGCACCCGCGTCGGACGCGCCGTTGTCCAGCGCGCTGCGCCGGGCGGCCGTGGGGATGTAACGGCAGTAATTCACGTTCACGCCTTCCACCGTGGGGAAGAAGGCCGGCTCCACGCATTGGCGCCGCGCGTCATTCTTGAAGATATTGCCTTCGACCAGCGCCTTGGCTTCGAGGCTGAAACTCATGCCGTAGAAATCCCAGTTCTCCAGCAGATTGTTGAACAGATGGAACGTGCCGAACTGCCCTCTGGGGTTGCGCTGCACCGTGTTGAAGAAATAATTGTGGTGCAGCGTCACGCGCGCGATCGAATCGCGATCGTAGTTCGCGAACAGGTTCTTCGAGGTAATGTTGTTGAGCAGCATGACCTTGTTCGAGTTATGGAACTTGGTCCAGGAAATGGTGACGTCGGTCGAGCCGTTCTTGACGTTCAGCAGCCGGTCGGACATGCGTGACAGGTCCATGTGGTCGACCCACACGTCGCGGCTGTCGTTGGCGATGTTCACGGCCTGCGTCAGCCGGTTCAGGCGGCCATCGATGGTCAGATGCGTCAGGATCACATTGGTGCTGCCATACACGCCCAGGCCGTCGTCGATCAGGACCACGCGCTTGCCCCGGCCGTCGATGGTCGTGTTGGACGGCACGCGCAGCTGCGAATCGAGCACGATGGTCATGTCCGAGGCGAAGCGGATCCAGACCGGCCCCTTCCTGGCCTGCGCCAGCGCGGCGCGCAGCGTGCCCGGTCCGGCGTCCTGATCCGAGGTGACCTCGATGAAGCGCCCGCCCAGGCCGCCCGTGGCCCGGGCGCCGTAGCCTTCGCGCTGTTGCAACAACGCCGAGACAAAGGCGCACTGCGCGTCCGGCACCGCGCAGGTTGCGCTGGCGCCGGCCGCGCCGCCGTACAGCACGCCCAGCACCGGCAGCCAGGCCAGCGCCCGCAACAGACCGCGCCGGGTCCGGGACGGCGCCACGTCCGGCGCCGCCTGTCTCGAAATCATTCCTGGTTGCATGCGAACTTCACTCCCTGACGCTGCGCGGACCGGTCCGCAGGCTGTACGTGGCGCCAGATGCCCCCGCTCAGGCGCAGGTTTTCCGGCGGGCCGGCCACATGCGCGCGCAGGTGCTTGAAATATGCCGCCTGCCAGCGCCGCGCGTAGGTATCGGCATCTTCGCCGGGGGCCACGGCGGGCAGCATTTCCAGCGTGTAGGCGACGCGGCCGTTTTCCCAGCGCGGCGTATAGAACACCGAAGGCACGCCCTGGCGATGCGCCAGGTGGGCCGCGAAGCTGGAATAGGTCACTGACTGCCCTTCGAAGGAAGTGCGCGGAGCGGCCGGGTTGGCCGCCCCATCCACGGCCAGGCACAGCACATTGCCCGCCGCCAACGCGCGCATGCAGGCCTTGGCGACCTGCGCCTCGGTCTGGTCGGCGGTGGAAATCAGGGCGGCGGCATAGCTGCTCTGGGCGATGCTGGGCGCGGTCGCCAGCCAGCGCGAGGGAATCCCCAGCAATTCCAGCGCCATCAGGCCGGCATACATGGGCCCCACGTGCGCCGTGGCGACCACCACGCCCCGGCCACTTGCCAGCAGCGGCGCGAAGAAACGCTCACCGGTATCCAGCTCGCCCAGCACCTGCATGGCCTGCTCGACATGGTCTTCACGGCATTCGAGCCAATCGAACAGCAGGTGGTCGACCAGATGGCCCCAACGCGCGCGCCGCTCCCATTGCGTGCGGTCGGCCGTGGCGTCGCCGCGCAGCGACCAGGCCCAGTCCAGGCGGGCCTGCGGTATGGGCGCGGTATCGAGCTTATGCTCCAACTGCTCCAGGGCGTGCTGGAATGTCGCCGGCAATGCCTGGCCGCGTTGCGCCACATAGCGCGCGAACAAGGCCTCCGCCTCCTGTTTGCGCCCTGCCTGCGACAGCGCGCCGATGGCGGCGCGCTGCCACAATGGCTTATCCGGCGATTTATCGAGCAGCCGCAACAGCTGGTCGGCCGCTTCGCCGTACTGCAGCGTGTAGCGCAGTGCCCGCGCGTACAGGGCGCGGGTCTGCTCCAGTTCTGGCGCCAGTTCCATGGCCTGCCGCAGCGGCGCCACGGCATCCTGGTAACGGCCGGCGCGCAGCAGCGTTTCGCCATGCAGCGTCAACAGCCGCACGTCGGCCGGCGCCGCCTTCAGGCCGGCCTCGAAATGCGTCAGGGCGTGCCGCTTGCGGTCGTCGTCGCTGGCGCGCCGCAGGTGCGCCAGCCCCAGCGACGCGCGCAGCGCCGGGGCGTCGTGATCCGCGTCCAGCGCCGCGTTGCCCAGCTGGATCGCCGCCTCGACCCTGTCGTCGTCGAGCAGCGCGCGCACCGCCACGGTGGCCACGCGCGCGTTCGGCAGATCATCCGCCCGCAGGGCCGTGGCGATGGCGGCGGCCTCGCCGGCATCGCCATGGCGCGAATAGGCCAACATCCACCAGTGCGCTTCGCCGGGGTCGGCCAGCGCCAGGGCGGCGGTCTGGCGCGCAACGTTGGCGGCCTCGGCGATACGGCCGGCCTGCACGCGCAGTTGGATCCGCGCCGCCTGCAACGGCGCGGCATCGGGGGCCAGCGCGGCGGCGGCATCCGCCTGGGCGATGGCGCGGTCCCACTGCTCGGTCCGCCCCAGCAGGCTGGCGAGCAGGCGGCGGTCGTCGGTGCGCGCCGGATAGGCCTCGACCAGCCGCTCAAGCACGGCGATCGCCCGCTCCAGGCGGCCGGCCCGCACGAGCGGCGACACCAGCAGGCGGCGCGCATCGCGCCAGCCCTGCTCCACCCGCGCCAGCGCCGGCCCGAGCGCGGCCAGGGCCGGCGCGGGATCTTCTGCTTCCAGGAGCCGCGCCATCACCTCGCGCAGCTGGCTGACGGCTTCGCTTGCGGCAGCCGGCGCCGCGGCGGCGCCGGGGCGTTCTATTGTCGTATCAACCATGGCGCAACCCCCTCAGCAAGGCCATCGCCGCGCGCAGCACGAACATGAGCACGAAGCCCAATGCCAGCGCCTGCAGCAGCAGCACCGCCGTGCGCGGACTGCTGGGCCGGTCCGTGGAGACCGGTTGGGCGATGATGGACAGATAACGTTGCAGGCGCAGGGCGTCCGTCACGGCCTGCTGGTAGGACTGCTGCGCCAGCGTCAGGTTCGAATCCGCGAAGGCCTGCATATTGCGCAACGCTTCGTACGATTTGAGCTGCTTCGCTTCCGTGTTGCCTTCGCCGCTCAGACGCTGGCGCACATTGGCGAGCCGCTTCTTCAGCGCCGCGACCTGCATTTCGGCGGGCTTGAGCATGAAGTGGTCCTTGTTGCCGATCGCGCGGATCTTGTCCAGGTTGATCTGGGCGCTGCTCAGTTCCGCCTCCAGCTGGCTGGACAGGTTCAGCAGCATCGCCACCGTGGCGGTCGGGTCGATGTTGCCATGCCGGGTCCGCCAGGCGGTCAAGGCTTCGCGCGCGCCGAGCGCCTTCTGTTCGGCCTGCCTGACCGATTCCTCGCTCACTTTCAGCTTGTCCGCCACACCTTTCTCGTTCATGGAGCTGACGAAATCCTCGGCCAGGCCGATCAAGGCCTTGGACAGGGTCTCGGCGTCTTCAGGCGAATAGGCGCGCACGCGCAGCACGTCGATCTGCTCCAGTGCGTTGAACGAAACCTGGACCGCGGCGCGATAGGCACGATAAAGATCGTCCTCGCTGGAGTCCTCGGCCAGATGGTTCGCCGGGTCCATGCCCTGGTTCAGCAAATAGCGGCGCAGGCCAACCTTCTTGTCCAGTTGCCGCATGCTGTCGCGCGACCTGAGAAAATCACTGACCGCCCAGCCGTCGACGAAACCGCCCAGCATGCCGCCCGAATTTCCCGTGGTCAGCAGGCTGGCCGCCATGCCGCCGCCGCCCTGCTGGCCCGATCCCGATTGCACGAAGAAGCGCGATTCCGCTTCATAGCGCGGCGTGGCGATGCCGAGCACATACACCAGGGCCAGGACCACCGGGGCGATGACGATGAGGACATTGATCCAGCGCTGGCGGCGGCGTTCGCGCAGCGCGGCCTGGCGCTCATGGCGCCGGCGCTCGATCTCGGAACCACGCTCAGAAGCCGAGCTGGCCGTCGTCGAAGCCGCCGAAAACGTCGTCGCCTGTTCCGGATTCGCTTCGTGATCGTCGCGCAGGGAACTGCTGGATGCACTGGTCGAGGTCGTCTTCGATGCGGAGTGCGCTTCGTTCATAAATCAGGCCCTTCAGGCAATAGTCCGCCAATTGATTCTGGCGGTAACTGGAAAGAATGAGCGTCCGGCCGACCAGCCGTTCTTCGAACAGCGCCAGCCACAGACGGGTGAAGCGGCAGGGTTCGAAGGGAATGGCCCCTTCGATCACGTAGACGTCGAACGCCGGCGCCAGCGCCAGCGCGAACGAAAACTCCTGCCGCGCATAGAGTGGCCAATGCTCCATCGGCCGGCTCAGGATCCTGGGATCGCTGAGCAGGTCGGCCACCAGTTCATAGGTGGCGTCGGCGTCAAGCTCGTACATCTGGCTTACCAGCTCGATCATGCTCAGGCCGCTGGCCTTGCCGCGGATGAAGCCCTGCCGGCCGATTGCCCAGGACACGTTGCCGTCATGCTGCACAAATCCCTGACGCGGCGGCCGCAGGCCGCACAGCAGGTCGATGATCTGCCGGTGCAGCTCCGGCGCGGGCGACAGCAAGGCGTAGCGCCCGACCGGAATGTCGAGGTGGGCCTGGGCCAGCAGCGCCTGCCGGTGACCGAAGGCCAGGGGATTGTCCGTTACGCCATTGAGATGGATCATGGTCATTGCTCACATGGGCTGGATGTTGGGGCGGGCCAGCCGCTCGGCCGCCAGGGCCACCACCATCAGGAAAACCATGCTGGTCAGGAAGTACCCCAGGCTCGCATCGTGCGAGGTATAGGCGTCGAAGTAGGCCGAGCGCAACAACTGCATGCCGTGCGCGAACGGCAGCCACAGCATCCAGGGCCGCAGATGCTCGGGCAGTTGTTCCGAAACGAAGAACACGCCCGAGAAAATCTGCAGGAAGCGCTCGATCACCGGCGCCAGCCGCAGGAAGAAGTGCCAGAACGTCGCGATCGCGCCGAACAGCAGGCCCATCGCGGCCGCGCAGCACGCCATCAGCACCACATACAGCATGAAGCCCGGCCAGCTACGGGGCAGCGTGATCAGGTCGAGCGCATGGCCGGCAGTGATCAGCACCACGAACACCACAAGGTACACCGACACATACAGCAGCGCCTGCACCAGCGCGCACATCAAGGGCGACACGCCCTGGAAGTTCAGCAGGCCGCGGGCCGATACATAGGCCGTGCTGCTGCGGAAAATGATCTGGCGGAACATGATCCAGGTGGTGGCGCCCAGCAGCGAGAAGGTCTGCACATCCATGCCCAGGATGTAGTGCGTGCCCATCAGGATGTACAGCGACGAGATCAGCGTCAGCAGCACCACCGGCCCGACCAGCGCCCACAGCAGCGCCACCCGGCTCTCGCCATGCATCACATGCAGTTGGTAGACGAACAACGCCAGCAGCGTGCGCCCGCCCGGCCAGCCGCGGCCGGCGATGCGCGGATGATGGCCGGCATGCAGTCCGCGCACCCGGTCCCGCAGGATCTCCAGATCGCCGGCCTCGCCCGCGGGCAGCGCCATTTGCAGCGCGATATCGTTGCGCGAGGCATGGCGCCGCGCATCGCGCGCCTCATCCTGCCGGCGCCGCTCCGCGCGCCGCGCATGCGCCTGGGCCAGGCGCTGGTCTTCCGCCACCAGCCGCGCCGGCATGTAACCGGGCGCGAAGACCTCGATCCCCGCGCGCACGTCCTGCTCCAGCAGCCGCACGATAAGGCGCAGGCGCCGCCGGGAGAAATCCGCCAGCGTCTCATCGACTCCGGCGCGCGCGATCTCCGCGTCCAACTCGGCCTGCACCGCCTCGTAGACCGCCCGCCGGGCGGCCACGGAATCGTGCGGTTCGCCTTGCAGGCGCGCCAGCAAAGGCTTGAACAGGACGGCCGGCTCGGCCTTGGCCTCGAACAGCGCGGCAGGGTCCAGACGCCAGGCGGCAACGCCTGCCCCCACCGCGTAGCGGCTGTCTTTCCTGCGCGCGCGCCACCCCTTGATCCGATCCTCGTTACTCATCGACACGTCACTGGCTGACGCCGCCGGATGAGCCGGAATCCGAGTCGATGGCCCGCGTGGCGCTGAAGCCGGCGCTCATGGTCACGCGGAACGCGGACAGCACCTTCTGCACCTGCGTGAACGGCGCATCCGAGATATAGATCGCCTGGCCTTCATGCACGCTGAATTCGCGCGCCAGCGCCACCTGCTCCGGACGGGTCAGGTCGAACTGGTACACCACCGGCAGCAGGTCCGGCTTGCCGTCCACGCCGGCCTGCGCGGGCGTGAACAGGAACACCGAGCGCGGGTCCGCCGTCTTGTCGTCCAGGCCCCTGGCGTCGGCCAGCGCGTCCAGCACACTGTAGTTGCGCTTGCTGATGGCCACGCGCCCCTGGTTGCCGGCAGCGCCCAGCACCGTCAGGAACTCGCGCGCTTCGTACGCGGTAATGACGTCGCCGGCGCGCAGCAGAATGTCGTTATTCTGGTTGCGGTAGATGTCCGACAGGCGCACCGAGGCCACCTGGTTGTCGCGCCGCAGGCTGATGACGAGCTGTTCGGGATT
This sequence comes from Achromobacter pulmonis, assembly GCF_902859765.1. Lineage (GTDB taxonomy): Bacteria > Pseudomonadota > Gammaproteobacteria > Burkholderiales > Burkholderiaceae_B > Achromobacter > Achromobacter pulmonis. Next base: position 46,371 of record NZ_CADIJV010000004.1, on the reverse strand, counting down.
GGTCTGCACCGGCGCCGCCTGCGCCAGCGCGCTGCTCAGCCGCTGCGAGGTCTGAGTGATCGGATACATGCCAGGCTTGGTCAGGTTGCCCTGCACCGTCACCATCTGCCCACGCGCGTCGGCCACGCGCGTCACGCTGACGTCAGCGCCCACCACCAGCCGGCTCAGGCGCGCCACGATGGCGTCATGCAACTGCGTCAGCGTCATACCGCCGGCCTGGAATTTGCCGAGGATGGGAAAGACGACATTGCCGTTGCGGTCGAGTTGCTGGTTGCCCAGATCGCTCACGCCGGACGGATCCGCCGCGAACACGCCCAGCCCGCCTCGCTCCCAGACCTTGACATTGACGCCGTCGCCTGGAACCAGGCTGTCGAAGCCGGCCTGGGTCAGGTCGCGATAGCGCACGGGAAAATCGGCGACTTCGGGCACCCGGCTCGCGCGCGCAAGCTCGCGCGAGGCCGGCATCACGATCACATCCTTCTCGTCGTGGGCCCCTGTCATCTCGCTCAGCATGGGGCCGGAGCGCGGCAGCTGGCAGCCGCCGAGCATGAGCACGGTAATCAGCAGCAGGGCCGGCGCCGCAAGGCGGCGCGGACCCGCGGCCGGGACAGTCATTTGCATAATTTCCTTTATCTTCAGGACCAGGGTCGGACGCGGCCTCAGGCCTGCATCAGCCGCATCGGCGGCAACTCCATGCTCTCGTCGTTCTCCGACTGCGGCATGAGCGGCATAAGCGGCATGCACAGGCTCAGGAACTTGGCCAGCATGGCCTCCAGCGAGAACAGGGTCTGCGCCCGGTCGCGGCTTTGCGCCTTCAGGCTCGCGTCGGCCCGCACCCGGTCGACGATGGAGACCACCTTGTCGCAGGCCTCGTGCAAGTCCGGATGCTCGACATCGCCCAGCAGGTGTCCGGTCTGGCCTTCCTCGAAACACTCGCCCGCGCCGCCCGCGGGGGTCGACACGACGGGCACGCCGAGCAGCTGGGCTTCGATCAACACGTTGGGCAGGCCTTCGTAGCGCGACAACAGGACCTTGGCATCCATTTGCGAATACCAGTAGCCCACGTGGTTGGACAGGCCGACCAGCAGCAAACGGTCCATTACGCACAACTCCTGCGCCAGCGCCACGATGTTCTCGTGCAGGCGGCCGTCGCCGACGATCACGAAGCGCGCCTGCGGGCGTTGCTTCAGGTAGAGCGCGGCGAGCTTTATCCACAATTGCGGCCGCTTGTCCGGCTCCAGGCGGAACACGCCGCCGATGGTTTCCGTGGCGTCGGCCGTGCTTTCCTGGAAGGCGCGCCATTTTTCCTGATCGGTCTGCGCGGCGTCCGTGGCCAGGTCGGGCACGCCGTTGTACAGCACGTGGAACCGCACGATGGGAATGCCGAGCCAGTCGGCGTAGGCCTCGGCGGCCTTGCGGCTGTTGCTGACGAAGTGCACCCCGGGCACCTGCGCCAGCGCCTGGTACAGCTCGGGATACTCTTCGCGGAAGCGGTCCTTGCGGATGTTCGGCGGCAGGCCGCGGAACACCAGATGGATGGTCGGCGCCCCGGCCAGCAAAGCCGCCAGCGCACCGAACAGGCAGGTGCCATCCTGCCACAGGCTCACCACATCGAACGTGTTCGCGCGCAGCACAGGCGCCAGCCGCGTCACGCCATAGTGGACCGGCGGCGGCAGCTTTTCCAGCAGGCGCCCCAGGCTGCCGTCCGGCACGGTCTGGTGCGCCACCGAGATCGCCGGCAGCTTGTTGATCTCCGTGACCGGAATGCGCGCCTTGACCAGCACCGACAGGAAGAAGTCCAGGCCCTGCTTTTTGCTGGAACCGGCCGGCTCGCTGTGCTGCTTGACCAGCACTTCGACCTTCTCCGGCTTCATCGGCGCATCGGCCGGGCGCGGGTCGGGCGTGTCCGCCATGCGCGCCAGTTCCCCGGCCAGCCGCGTCAGTTGCCGCTCAGCCCCGCCGGGGCCAAGGCTGCCCGTCACCAGCGCAACCGAGACCGGCTTGTCGGGCGAATACTCCGGGATCTGCCGGTTGCGGAAATGCAGGATGGCATGCTTCATCGACACGATCCGGATGTCCTTGCCGGCCAGCGCGGTTTCAGGCTCCAGGCGCTGGTAGAAGGCATAGTCGCTGGCCAGGCCATCGGCCAATTCCGCCGCCTTGCTGCCCGGCGCAAGGTGCTTGGCCACCGGCGCGATCACCTCGAAGGCATCGGCCAGCAAGCCGCGCTTGCGCAGGCGCTTGGCAAACTCGACGCGGATGTTGCGGTCCGTGTGCTGCAGGATCAGCCGGCGGAACAGCTCGTCCGACTGCTCGTACGCCCGGATATCGCTCAACAGCTTGGCGCGGGCGAACAGCCGCTACGGGTTGTCGGTGGACTCGGGCAGGTGCCGCTCGACCAGCGCCAGGGCGTCCTCGACACGGCGCTCCTTGACCAGACGGGTCGCGCAGTAACGGACGATCTCCAGGTCATCGGGGCATTCGCGCAACAGCGTGGCCCACTGTTCGGACATCCCCTCGTTCAGGCCGGCCGCCTCTTTCAACCTGAGCAGCAGGAAGCGGACCTTGGAGTCGGCCATATGGCCGCGCGCCAGCGCCTGCGCCTCGGCCAGATTCTCCTGCGCGACCTGGACCCGCCCCGACGCCGCGACGATCTCCTCCAGCCTGGCCTGCACCTGCGCCAGGTCGGACGCGGCGGGCTTGCGTTCGGTAGTCAGCGGCGGGTTCATGCGGCCTTCCTGCGATTGGCCTTGTCGATCCACACTTGGCAGCGCTGGATGTAGTGGTCGTACTGGGCCGGATTGTCCGAACGTTCCTGCAGCGCCCCCCAGTACGGCAAGGCCTGCTCGAAGCGGTGCAGGCGCATGGCGCCGACGGCGGCCAGGCGCAGGCCGATGGGATCGTCGGGCACCAGCTGCAGGATCCGCTCGCCCAGCGCCAGCCGCTCGCTGGTGCTCGACGCATCCAGCGCGCGCGATTCCGCGTACAGCACGGCGAGGATGCGCCGCTTCTCGTGCTCCACTTCCGTCATCTGCGGCCAGGACTGCGCGACGCGTTCGAGCAGGTTCCAGGCCGCCTTGGGATCGCCGGCCGACAGGATTTCCCGGGCGCCGCGGATGGCGCGTGGGCCGAGCCTGCCGAGCTGGCGCTCGGCCTCGTCCTTGGCGCTCTGGTCGGCCGAGGCATGCGCCAGGACCATCTTGTAGGCATCGATGGCCTCGCCGAACCAGCCGCCGTTGAATGCAACCCGGGCGAAGTGCAGCTGGGTGCTGAACGGCGCGGATTCGTTGGCGGCCGCCTGTTCCAGGTGCCGCATGGCGGTCTGCTTGTCGCCCAGCGCATCGGCCGCGCGGCCACGCATGGCGTGCAGCTCGGGAAATTCGACCTGGGTATCGAGCGCGATGTCGGTCAGGTCGATCACTTCCTTGTGATTGCCCGCCACCAGCGCGGCCCGCACCCCCAGGCGCATCGCGCGCTCGAAGGCGCGCTGGGCGCGCACGCCGGCCAGGGCATCGGGGTTAAGCAGGCGATGCGCGCAGATGCGCTCGGCGGCATCGCGCAGGCGGCCCTCCTCCAGCGCCTGCGCGCCCTCCTCGGCCCACGCCGCGGACTGCCCGCGCAACCACGCGGCAATGTCTTCCTGCTCGCTGTCGGCCAATTTGCACGACACGGCCAGCGCGGCGGCGGCCATGATGCAGCCGCGCCAGGTGGCTTCCTTGACCAGCTCCAACGCCTCGACATCCTTGAGCGCGGGCGCTTCCGACGCCAGTGCGCGCAGCCCCGGCCGGTCACCGGCGATCAGGCGGTCGCGCCACAGCACCGCGAAGCAGCGGCCGTGCGACGGGATGGCGGCGCGCACTTCATGGACCCAGCGCAAGATGGCCTCCATGTCGCTGCCGGCCTGCAGCAGCGAGAGCACCGTATCGGCCGCTTCCGTGGCGGTGGCGTCCTGCGGCGGAGAAATGCGGAACAGTTGCTTCCAGTTGCCCAGGGCCTCGTCCACGAAGCCCAGGTGCCCGGCCGAAATCGCCGCGATGCGCACGATCTCCGGCGTCTCGATCTCGTCGCCCAGCAGGCCGGCGGCCAGCGAATGCGCCGCCTCGTATTGGCCAAGCCTGAACTGGTTGCGCATCAGGATCTGCTCGGCCTTGCTGCCCGTGGCCAGCGCGCCGTCGGCGCCGCCGAGCAGCGCCAGCGATCCTTCGTAGTCGCCCAGTTCTTCCTGGATGCGCGCGAACAGCAGCGTGTGGTCGGGCAGGCCCGGATGGCGGCGCAGCACGTCGCGCAGGCGGCGCGAGGCTTCGCGCAGCTCGCCAGCGTCCCAGAGCTTCTCGATGCGCTCGGCGCTTTCGTCGGCGCCCAGTTTGGGCACGGAGGACTGCGGCGCGGCATTGCTCATGCGTGGCCGCACGAAGGCCTTGTACCACTCCGTGTACAGCCGCTCGGCGAACAGCGCGGTGTAGTGGGTCAGGTCCAGGCCGCCGTCTTCCATGGCCTCGGCCTGGCCGATCTTGTTCATCAACGGCGTCGGGTCATAGCAGGGAACGCCCAGGCGTTGTGCGCTCGCGCTCACCGCCGCAATCAGTTGCGCCCGCTGCTCGATCGGCACATTGTCGGGCGTCACGGCATTGACGTGCGTGACGAACACGACCTTGTCCCGCCCCAGCAGATCGCCCAGCGCATGCATCTGCTGCTCGATCTCTTCGTCCGTCTGCTCGCGCTTGACGATGCGGGCCAGCAGATCGCGATTGTCCGCCGACAGGCTCTTGAAGACCGGGTCCTGGTCCAGCCAGGCGCGCCTTTCGGCCAGCCGCTCGTCGCTGGCCTGGGACCAGAACGCGCGGGTGCGCGCGCGGTCGGCGAAGAATTCGCTGAAATAGCGCACCAGGTAATTGGACTGGATCGGATAGCCGTCGACGGTCAGCAGCTTGCGCGAAGACAGCTCGACCATGTACACGGCTTGTGCACGCCACGGCGGGCCTGCTCGCCATTCGACGGGCGGAAAATCACGCGCTGCACGTCAACGGGAATCTCGGCCTGGCCGAACATGAAGCGGGCCTGCTGCAGCGCCTCGGCGCTGGTATGCACGAAACCGTAATTGCGGCCGAGCTGTTGCTTGATCGGATAGCGTCCCACGGCATCGCGCAGCGGCGTGTGGATGCGGCAGGTGCCAATCGGAGCGATGGTAAAGGCGGTCATTCCGGGCCTCTCCTGGGTTGATGGGTTGCGGGCCTGGACTCAGAGCGTCCAGTACAAGAGGTCGGACGGCAGGCGGCGGCTATCGAGCACGGACTTCAGGTCACACACCATGCCACCGGCCTTGACCAGCGCGGGCAAGTCTTCCCAGATGCTGTCCATGGTTTCGCGGTGCGGCACCGCCAGGATCAGCACGTCCATGTCGCGGAACTGGTCGCGGTCCACCAGACTGATGCCGTACTCGTGCCGCATCTGGTCGGCGTCGACCATCGGGTCGCAGGCCACTGGCGTGATGCCGTAATCGCCGAGCGCGTGATACAGGTCCACCACCTTCGAGTTGCGGATATCCGGCACGTTTTCCTTGAACGTCATGCCCAGGATGCCGACCCGGGTCGAGGCGTTCAGGCGGCCGTTGCGGGCCAGGGTCTGCACCACCCGCGAGGCGACGTGGCTGGCCATGCCGTCGTTGATGCGGCGGCCCGACAGGATCACTTCGGGGTGGTAGCCCAACTCCTGCGCCTTGGAGGTCAGGTAATACGGGTCCACGCCGATGCAGTGGCCGCCGACCAGGCCGGGCGTGAACTTGAGGAAGTTCCACTTGGTGCCCGCGGCCGCCAGCACTTCCGCGGTGCGGATGCCGACCAGGTCGCAGATCTTGGACATCTCGTTCATCAGCGCGATATTGATGTCGCGCTGCGTGTTTTCGAGCACCTTGGCCGCTTCTGCCACCTTGATCGACGAGGCGCGATGCACGCCCGCCTCGATGATCTGCTCGTACACGCCCGCGATGACCTCCAGCGATGCCGCGTCCTGGCCGGACACGATCTTGACGATCTTCTCCAGCGGATGCTCGCGATCGCCCGGGTTGATGCGCTCGGGGCTGTAGCCGAGCTTGAAGTCGATACCGCAACGCAGGCCCGACGCCTTTTCCAGCTCGGGGCCGCAGATCTCCTCGGTGGCGCCGGGGTGCACCGTGGATTCGAACACCACAATGCAGCCGGGGCGCAGCACCGGGCCGATCGAACGGCAGGCGCGCACCAGCAGGGAAAAATCGGGATTGTTCTTTTCATCGACCGGCGTCGGCACGGCGACCACAAAGAAATCGCAGCCGTCCAGCTCGCTCACCTGGTCGGTGAACAGCATGGGGGACGCCAGCAATGCATCACGCTCGATTTCGCCGGTCCAATCCTCTCCCTGTTTCAGGCTGGCGATCCGCCGCTTGTCCACATCGAATCCGACTACATCAAAACGCCTGGAAAATGCCACGGCCACGGGCAGGCCGACATATCCAAGACCGCACACTGCGATTCTCTTTACCAAGGGGGACCTCACTGTTTTCGTCGTGTCGAAGACACTAGAAACCGACACCCAGGAACCGGGAAGCCATGCCGCGATCAAATGGCTTATTCCCGCCTGAGGCAGACGCGTTACTCAAAATTGATTACAACTTGATACCCCGTCATACGTAGGGGTAGCGAGCCACCGAATCGTAGGCCGCGTACACAGCAAATTTTTTTCTAAAAGTTTTCGTTGCTGTGGAAATAAGTCGCCGCGTTCGTAATAAACGTGGGGAAATCCCTCAAATAATCTCTTTTCCCATACAACTTGAAATAACTGAGATTGTTTGTCTTGTTAGCAGATATATAAAGTCGTTTTCGTATCTTGGTTTAATCAAACTGCAAGGAATGAGTATTCGCCTGGAATATCTATGGACGTCCAGGGGAAATGTCTTTATTGCAATGTCAAGACACGGATGACGCGCTGAATACCCGGAAATATCATGTTAGGCGCGCCCCTGGAAAATCCCTGCGGTGCGCTGCGGCCCGCGGATGACACGAGCGGCCTGGCCTGGATGCGGCGCAGCCCCGGGGTGGTCCGCATGCGATTCATCATCGCACGCGGACCACCCCGGGGCTTGCGTCATGCCCTGCGTGGAAGCGGTGCTCAGAAGCGGAATTTCACGTTCAGCGAGCCCTGCGTGTCACGGAACCCCAGGCTGCCCTGCTGCCGTGTCACACTCGCCGATACGCTCAGGCGTTCACTCAGATTGCCTTCCACGCCTGCCTTCAGTTCCACCACGTTCTTGCTCCCCTGAATCAGGGCCTGGGTGTCATCCATGCTCACGCCATACGCTTTGGGCGTGTGCAGCCAATTCACTTCCAGGAAGGTGTCGGCGGCGCCCTGGCCCAGCGACGGCGCGCTACCGTATTGTTGAAGCGGTTATAGAGCGCCCAACCGTCCAGATACAAGCCGCTGCACGTTTTGGCGTCCTGGCGCCAGGAGCCATACAGGCCCGCGCGGTAACCCCGCACATCGCCGCCGGACTGATAGCCGGAGGGGAGGTCATGACTGCCTATACGAGCACCGGCCGCCGCAGTCCACGGCGGCCGACAAGTTCATCCGGAAATGTGAAAGCAGATGCGGTAGCCACAGGCAGGCGCATCAAGAATTCTAGGCAGGGGGATGGGGGAAAAACGGCCGCGGGCTCGCGCCTGCCAGGCCGCGCCGATGGCGGCGCGGCGCTCGCAATGCTTACTGCAGCAGGCTGCGCAGCATCCAGGCGTTCTTTTCGTGCACGTCCAGGCGCTGCGTCAGCAGGTCGGCGGTCGGCTGGTCGTTGGCGGCGTCGGCCTTCTCGAACGCGGCACGGGCGGTCTTGGCGACCGATTCGTTGGCGCTGACCAGCAGGCGCACCATCTCAAGCGCTTCCGGCACGCTGTCCGGCTCGGCGATGGACGACAGCTTGGCGTACTCGCGGTACGTGCCCGGGGCGTAGTGGCCCAGGGCGCGGATGCGTTCGGCGATGCTGTCCAGCGCGTTCCACGACTCGGTGTACTGGGTCATGAACATCAGGTGCAGCGTGTTGAACATGGGCCCCGTCACGTTCCAATGGAAGTTGTGGGTCATCAGGTACAAGGTGTACGAGTCGGCCAGCAACTTGGACAGCTCATCGGCCACGGCGGCGCGGTCCTTGTCCGAAATGCCGATGTTGATGCGCGGAACGCTGGGGGTCTTCTTGGAGGACTTTGCCATTGCTAGCTCCCTGTGGGTTGGTAGACAAAACTAGGATAACACCGCGGTTGCGGCAATCCGTTGCCGGCGCCGGTCAGCGCGCCACGGTTTGACCGCGCGCAAACCGGCCCGCAATATCGATCTCAGGCCTGCATCGCCGCGGCCTCATCCGACAGCATCCGCACACCCGGCAATTCGCATTCGTAGACAGCCTGCGCCAGCGCCTCGATCGCCGCCAGGCGCGGAAAGCTGCGGCGCCATGCCAGCACCACGCGGCGTTCCGGCACATGGCCTTCGAATGGCAGATAGCGCAGCAAGCTGTTGGCGGGCGGCTGCTCGGGCACGGCCGTGACCGGCAGCACCGTCACGCCGATGCCCGCCGCGACCATGTGGCGGATGGTTTCCAGCGACGAACCCTCGAAGGTGCGCTGGATGCCATCGCTGGCAGCCGAGAAGCGCGACAGCTCCGGACAAACCTCCAGCACCTGGTCGCGGAAACAGTGGCCGCTGCCCAGCAGCAGCATGGTCTGCTGCTTCAGGTCCTGCGCGTCGATCGACGTGCGTTGCGCCAGTTCATGATCCTGCGGCACCGCCACCACGAACGGCTCGTCGTACAGCGGCTGCATCACCAGCCCTGCTTCCGGCAGCGGCAGCGCCATGATGGCGCAATCGATCTCGCCCTGGCGCAGCAGTTCCACCAGCCGCACGGTGAAGTTCTCCTGCAGCAGCAGCGGCATCTGCGGCGTGCGGCCGATCTGCACCGGCACCAGGCGCGGCAGCAGGTACGGGCCGATGGTGTGGATCACGCCGACCCGCAGCGGGCCGGCCAGCGGGTCATGCCCCTGGCGCGCGATCTCCTTGATGCTGGCGCTTTCCTCCAGCACCTTCTGCGCCTGCGCCACGATGCGCTGGCCGATGGGCGTGACGCCCACCTCGGCCCCGCCCCGCTCGAACAGCGTCACGCCGAGTTCGTCCTCGAGCTTGCGGATCGCGACCGACAGCGTGGGCTGGCTGACGAAACAGGCCTCGGCCGCGCGGCCGAAATGGCGTTCGCGGGCCACGGCCACGATGTATTTGAGTTCGGTCAGAGTCATGGTGGACTAGGCCCCCGGGAGTTGCGCGCCGGCACGGCGGACGGCGCAGGAAAAAGGGAATTTCATCATGGCGTGTCCGTCCGCTACGTCCGCAGGAAGTCTTCGCGGCCGCGCATCCAGCGCGCCAGGTGCGCCTGGACGGCGGCGGGATGTTCGGCGCGCAGCCAGACCGCGGCATCGCGCGCCTGCTCGGCGATCTCGGCATCGGTTTCCAGGTCGGCAAAGCGCAGCAGCGCCATGCCCGACTGGCGCGTGCCCAGGAATTCACCGGGGCCGCGCTGTTCCAGGTCGCGGCGCGCGATCTCGAAGCCGTCGGAAGTCTCGAACATGGCGCGCAGGCGCTCGCGCGCCACTTGCGACAGCGGCGTCTGGTAGATCAGCACGCAGACCGATTCGGCGGTGCCGCGCCCTACCCGGCCGCGCAGTTGGTGCAGCTGCGCCAGGCCGAAACGCTCGGCGTGTTCGATCACCATCAGGGAGGCGTTGGGCACGTCCACGCCAACCTCGATCACGGTAGTGGCGACCAGCAGGTCGATCTCGCCTTCGCGAAAGGCCTGCATCACCGCGGCCTTCTCGGCCTGCGGCAGGCGGCCGTGCACCAGGCCGATGCGCAGATCCGGCAGGTCCACCCGCATGCCTTCGTAGGTATCGACCGCGGTCTGCAGCTCCAGGGCCTCGCTTTCCTCGACCAGCGGACAGACCCAATAAGCCTGCTGGCCGCCCCGCGCGGCCTGCGCGATGTGCGCGATGACTTCCTCGCGCCGCGCGTCCGACACCAGCTTGGTCAGCACTGGCGTGCGGCCCGGCGGCAGTTCGTCGATCACCGACACATCCAGGTCGGCGAAGAAGGTCATGGCCAGGGTGCGCGGGATCGGCGTGGCGCTCATGTTGAGCTGGTGCGGCACGATGCGGCCGCGCACGGTTTCGCCCTTGCGCGTCAGCGCCAGACGCTGGCCGACGCCGAAGCGGTGCTGCTCGTCGACGATGGAGAGCCCGAGGCGATGGAATTCGACGTGATCCTGGATCAGGGCCTGGGTGCCCACCACCAACTGCACGCTGCCGTCGGCCGCCGCCGCGGCCGCCTCGCGGCGCGCCTTGGCCGTCAGGCTGCCGCTCAACCAGGCGACATTCACGCCCAGCGGCTGCAGCCACGACACCAGCTTGCGGAAATGCTGCTCGGCCAGGATTTCGGTAGGCGCCATCAGCGCCACCTGCGCGCCGCCGGCGATGGCCTGGGCCGCGGCGATGGCCGCGACCACAGTTTTGCCGCTGCCGACGTCGCCCTGCAACAGGCGGTGCATGGGATACGGCCGTGCCAGATCCGCCGAGATTTCGGCCACCACGCGCTGTTGCGCGCCGGTCAGCTTGAACGGCAGCGCCTGGTACAGCCGCGCCACCAGCCCGCCCGGCTCGTCGCTCGCCGGCAGCGCTTCGGCCTCCTTGACGCGGCGCGCGGCCCGCGCCGCGGCCAGCGACAACTGCTGCGCCAGCAGTTCGTCGAACTTGATTCGGCGCCAGGCCGGATGCACCCGGTCCAGCAGCGCCGCCTCCGATTCCCCCTGCGCGGGGGTATGCAGCGCGCGGATCGCCGGCGCGAAAGGCGGCAGGTCGTAACGCTGCAATGCCTGCGGCGGCAGGGTGTCGGACAGGTCGGCGCGGTCGAGCGCCTGGGCGATGGCGCGCCGCAGCGTCAGCTGCGGCAGGCCTTCGGTAGTGGGATAGACGGGGGTCAGCGCGGTCGGCAGCGGCGCATCGGCATTGGTCAGCCGCGGATGCACCATCTCGCGTCCGAACAGGCCGCCGCGCACTTCGCCGCGCGCGCGCAGGCGCTTGCCGACACTGACCTGCTTCTGCTGGCTGGGGTAGAAATTCAGCCAGCGCAATTGCAATTCGCCGCTGTCGTCGGCCAGGGTGGCGGTGAGCTGGCGCCGCGGCCGGTACAGGACTTCGGATTTGGTGATCTCGCCCTCGACCTGGCCGGCAAAGCCGGGCCGCAACTGGCTGATCGGGATGACGCGGGTTTCGTCTTCATAGCGCAGCGGCAGGTGCAGCACGAAGTCCTCGGGCAGCACCAGACCCAGGTTACGCAGCTTGCGCTCCGTATCCGTCATGGCTTTGCCGGCGCCTTTGGCTTGGGCGCCGGATCGCTTGGTAGCCACGGCCGCGGCCGGCATATGGGATGCCCCTGGCTCGAACGCGCGCTGGCGTTACAGGACCAGGATCGCCTCGACTTCGAACTGCGCGCCCTTGGGCAGGCTGGCCACGCCCACGGTCGAACGGGCCGGGAACGGCTGCGGAATCAGCTCGGCCATGATGGCGTTGGCGGCGGTGAACTTGCCCAGATCGGTCAGGAACAGGGTCAGCTTGACCACGTTGTCGAGCGTGCCGCCGGCCGCCTCGACCACCGCCTTCATGTTGGCGAAGGCCTGGCGCACCTGCGCGTCGAAATTCTCGGACACTAGGTCGCCGGTACCGGGTTCGAGGCCGATCTGGCCGGACAGGTAGACGGTCTTGGTGCCATTGACGGCAACCGCTTGCGAGTAAGGGCCGACGGCGGCGGGCGCGGCGTCGGTATGGATGATTTGCTTGCTCATGGGCGGAATCCTTCTGGTGACGGATAGCTACAACTATCGGATTTTAATCGGCAATAGGGTTTTGCGAAAGGTTCAGGCGAGCCCAGCCGAGTCTTCCATGTTACCCACACTTCGGCGCCGCCTTCCCGCAATTGGTCATCGGAAAGCCGCGCCGATCTCGGCGCGGCTGGCCCACAGCAGGTCATACAGCGCCTGCGCCGCCAGCGGCAGGCTGCGACCCTGGCGCCACACCAGGTACAGCGGCCGCAGCAATGCCTTGCCCGCCAGCGGGACGATGCGCAGGTCCGGGCCGCCAAAATGGAACAGCGTCATCGCGGGCACCACCGCCACGCCCAACCCGGCCCGTACCAATCCGGTAACGGTGGCCAGGTGCTCGACCTCGAACACCGGCGGCGGCGCATCCGCGCCAAACGCCGCGTCCAGGTGCTTGCGCACGCTGCTGTTGCGCGCCAGCTGGATCACCGCGTGCCGCGCCACGTCACGCAGCCGCACCCGCGTCATCGCCGCCAGCGGATGGTCGGCCCGGCACACCAGAAAATAGCGGTCGGCATGCAGGAACTCGCTGTCCAGCTCGCTCATGTCCGGGCGCCGCGAGGCCACCGCAAAATCCACCTGGCCGTCGCGCACCATGTCCAGGCACGGATCGAGCAAGGCGTCGCGCAAGTCCACCGCGATGCCGGGATGCGCGGCGCGGAACCGCGCCAGCAGCGGCGGCAGCCAGCCGGCCGCCAGCGATGGCAGCGCGGCCAGCGCCACCCGGCCGCGGCGGCGGGCGGCGTGATCGCGCAGGTCTTCCATCACCAGGTCCATGTCGGCCAACAGGCGGCGCGCCGACGCGTCCAGCACGCGCCCCTCCGCGGTCAACTCCACATTGCGGGTGGTGCGGTCGAACAGCCGCAGTCCGGCGCTGTCTTCCAGCTGGCGGATCAGCGCGCTGAAGGCTGGCTGGGTCAGGTGGCAGCGCTGGGCGGCGCGGGTGAAGTGCCGCTCGTCGGCCAGGGCCACGAAAGCGCGCAATTGCCGGGCGGATAGATTCATGGGTTTTATGGATTAATTGATCCGATATTTCTATTTTACGGATGATCGGGCGCTGCCTATAGTGGGCCTCCGGCTTTCCCCTGGCGATGTTTATGTCCTCTCGTCCCCTGTTCATCGGCTGCGCTTCCGGTTTTTCCGGCGACCGCAGCGACGGTGCCGCCGCCGTGGTGCGATCCCTGATCGCCCGGGGCGGCGGCACGCTCATCTTCGAAACCCTGGCCGAACGCACCCTGGCGCTGGCGCAACTGGCGCGCAACGCCGATCCGCGCCAGGGCTACGAGCCACTGCTGGACGAACTGGTGGCGCCGGTGCTGGCCGACTGCCTGCGCCACGGCATCGCCATCGTCAGCAATTTCGGCGCCGCCAACCCGGTGGGCGCGGCGCGCCGCATCGCCGAACTGGCCGCGCAGCAGGGCCTGCCGGCCCCGCGCATCGCCGTGGTCCATGGCGATGCGCTCGACACCCCAGCCCAACGCGAACTGTTGCGCCGGCGCCTGGGCGCCGCGCTCGACGGCGTCGACGTGGTCAGCGCCACCGCCTACCTCGGCGCCGCCGAAATCGCCCAGGCCCTGGCCGCGGGCGCGCAGATCGTAGTGGCCGGCCGTGTGGCCGACCCTTCCCTGACGCTGGGGCCGGCTCTGGCCCATTTCGGCTGGCAGTTAGACGATTGGCCGCGCCTGGGCCGCGCCACCATGGCCGGCCACATGCTCGAATGCGGCCTGCAGGTCAGCGGCGGCTATTTCTGCGTGCCCGGACTGAAGGATGTGCCGGACGTTCACGCCGCGGGCTTTCCCATTGCCGAGATCCAGGCCGACGGCGAATTCGTCATCGGCAAAGCCGATGACACCGGCGGCATGGTGGATGCCCGCACGGTCAAGGAACAACTGCTGTACGAAGTCCACGATCCCGCGCGCTACCTGACGCCCGACGTGGTGGCCGACCTGAGCCAGGCGCACGTGGAGGAATTGGGCCGCGATCGCGTGGCGCTGCGCGGCATTACCGGCCACGCGCGGCCGGCCGAACTGAAGGTCAACGTCTGCTACCACGGCGGCTGGCTGGCCGAGGCCGAGATTTCCTACGCTGGCGTGCAGGCCGAAGCGCGCGCGCGCCTGGCCGCCGATATCGTGAATCGGCGCCTGGGCGCCGCGCTGCGCCTGCGCGCCGACCTGATCGGCGCGGTCAGCATTCTCGACAACGACGAAGGCGCCCTGCGCCAGGCTCGCACCGCCGGCCACGCGCGCGACGTGCGCCTGCGGGTGGCCGGCGAGCACGCCAACCGCGCGGTGGCCGAGCGCGTGCTGCGCGAAGTGACCGCGCTCTACACCTGCGGCCCGGCCGGCGGCGGCGGCGTCCGCACCGCGCTGCGCCCGCGCCTGAACATGGTGTCCTGCACCATTCCCCGCGACGCCGTGGCCAGCGGCTGGCGCTTCCTGGACGAGATCTCGCCATGACCGACCCGTTGACCGCCGTTCCCCTGTACCGCCTCGGCCACAGCCGTTCCGGCGACAAGGGCGACACCTCCAACCTCAGCCTCATCGCCTGGGACCCCGAATGCTACGCGGTGCTGGCGGCGCAAGTAACCGAGGCGCGCGTGGCCGACTGGTTCGCCTACCGTCGCCCGGTGCGCGTCACCCGCTATCTCCTGCCCACCCTGCACGCCATGAATTTCGTGCTCGAAGGCGTGCTCGATGGCGGCGTCAATGACGCCCTCAATCTGGACGCCCACGGCAAGAGCCTGTCTTTCCATCTGCTGGACATGACGGTAGCGGTCAGCCCGGCGCTGGCCGCGCGCCTGCCGGACATCGCCGGCGACCCGCCGGCTCCGGCCTGACCCGGTTTCCCCACCACGACAACAACACCCAACAGGAGACACACCATGCGCTTTACCCTCAAGGGCCGGCTGGCCCTGCTGCTGGCGGCCCTGCCGCTGACGGCCCTGGCCCAGGCCAATCCGGCCGCGGACTTCCCCAGCAAACCCATCACCTTCATCGTGCCATTTGCCGCCGGCAGCGCGACTGACCAGATCGGCCGCGCCATCGGCCAGGGCGTCACCGAGCAGACCGGCCAGGCCGTGGTGATCGAGAACAAGCCGGGTGCCAGCGCCATGATCGGCGCCTCGGCCGCCGCCCGCGCGGCCCCGGACGGCTACACCGTCCTCATCACCACCAACACCACCCACGCCGCCAATGAGCACCTGTACAAGACCCTGACCTATCATCCGGTCAAGGACTATGCGCCGATCTCGCTGCTCGGCAAGGGCGGCCAGATCATGGTGGTCAACCCCAGTTCCAGTGCCAAATCGGTGGGCGACTTTCTGGCGCTGGCGCGCCAGTCGCCCGGCAAGCTGAGTTTCGGCAGCGGCAGCTCCAGCAGCCGTATCGCCGGGGAACTGCTGCAGCAGATGGCCGGCGTGCAACTGCTGCATGTGCCCTACAAGAGCAACCCGCTGGCCGTCACCGACCTGCTCGGCGGGCAGATCGACATGATGATCACCGACACCGCTACCGGCCTGCCCCAGGTCAAGTCCGGCAAGCTGCGGGCGCTGGGCGTGACCGGCAAGGCCCGTTCGCCGCTCGCGCCGGATGTGCCCACCATCGCCGAATCGGGCGTGCCGGGCTACGAGATGGGGTACTGGTTCGCGGCCTATGCGCCGGCCGGCACCCCGCCGCAAGTGGTCAAGCGCCTGAATGAGCTGCTGGTCAAGGCCACCCAGACCGCGCCGGCCAAGCAGTTCTATGCCCAGACCGGCACCGACCCGGCCACTTCCACGCCCGACGGACTGGCGCAGTTCCAGCAAGCCGAGTCGAAGAAGTGGGGCGAGATCATCAAGAAGGCCGGCATCCAGCCGGAATGATGCGCCGCCCCGGGCGACCCGCTCGCCCGCGGCACCGGCAAAAAAAATCCCCGTCGCGCACGCGACGGGGATTTTTGCTGGCGCGGACCGGCCGTGCCTTATTTGTCGACGAAGGCGCGCTCGACCACGTAGTCGCCCGGCTGGCCCACACCCGGCGACACCACGAAACCGCGCTTGTCCAGCATGGCGCTGATGTCGGCCAGCATATGCGGGCTGCCGCAGATCATGGCGCGATCGGTTTCAGGGTTGATCTGGGGAATGCCGATGTCCTGGCACAGCTTGCCGTTTTCCATGAGCTCGGTGATACGGCCCTGGTTGCGGAACGGCTCGCGCGTGACGGTCGGGTAATAGACCAGTTTTTCGCGCACCACGTCGCCGAAGAACTCGTTGTTCGGCAATTCGTTTTCGATGAAGTCGGCGTAGGCCAGCTCGCTGACCCAGCGCACGCCGTGCACCAGGATGACCTTGTCGAAGCGCTCGTAGACGTCCGGGTCCTTGATGATGCTCATGAAGGGCGCCAGGCCGGTGCCGGTGCCGAACAGGAACAGGTGCTTGCCCGGCTTGAGGTCGTCCACCACCAACGTGCCGACCGGCTTGCGGCTGACCAGGATGGTGTCGCCTTCCTTCAGGTGCTGCAAGCGCGAGGTCAGCGGACCGTTCTGCACCTTGATGCTGAGGAATTCGAGGTTTTCCTCGTAGTTGGCGCTGGCGATGCTGTAGGCGCGCAGCAACGGCTTGCCTTCGACTTCCAGGCCGATCATGACGAAGTGGCCGTTGTGGAACCGCAGGGCCGCGTCACGCGTGGTGGTAAAGGAAAACAGGGTGTCGTTCCAGTGGTGCACGCTCAGCACGCGCTCGGTATTGAAAGCAGCCATGTCGTATCTAGTAAGGACGCGTCCGGTATTAGGGTTGTCCCTATTCTACAGGGACTCGATGATAATTGCTCTCATTATTCCGTAATACCCTTATGCCGTATTGATGGGGATCAACGGTATCGAATCAAGGTCTTAACTCCAGTCTTACATGTAGTTGAATACGATAAGACTTCCTGTTATCGTGCCGCTCTGACTTGATAATCATTTTCGTTAGCAGACCGTTTTGAGCCGCGGCGGCGTCTGCGCCCACCGCGTTTCCCTTGCCGGAGTTCCCTTCATGTCCATGCGTCCCCAAATGACCACCCTGCTGCGCGCCCTGGCCCTGGCCGGCGCCGCCGCCTTCGCCGTCCCGGCCCATGCGGCCGGCGAAGTCAGCCTCTATACCACCCGGGAACCCAAGCTGATCCAGCCGCTGCTGGACGCCTTCACCAAGGAAAGCGGCATCAAGGTCAACACCGTGTTCGTCAAGGACGGCCTGCTCGAGCGCGTCAAGGCCGAGGGCGCCAAGTCGCCGGCCGACGTGCTCATGACCGTCGATATCGGCAACCTGCTCGACCTGGTCGACGGCGGCGTGACGCAGTCGGTCAAGTCGCAGACACTGGAATCGGTCATCCCCGCCAACCTGCGCGGCGCCGACGGAAAATGGTACGCCCTGTCGCTGCGCGACCGCGTGCTGTACGTCGAAAAGGACCTGAAGCTGGACGCCTTCCGCTACGAAGACCTGGCCGATCCGAAATGGAAGGGCAAGGTTTGCATCCGCTCGGGCCAGCACCCCTACAACACCGCCATGGTCGCCTCCATGATCGCCCATGACGGCGCCGAGGCCACCGAGAAATGGCTGCGCGGCGTCAAGGCCAACCTGGCGCGCAAGGCTGCCGGCGGCGACCGCGATGTGGCCCGCGACATCCTGGGCGGCATCTGCGACATCGGCCTGGCCAACGCCTATTACGTCGGCCACATGAAGAACGCCGAACCCGGCACCGACGCCCGCAAGTGGGGCGACGCCATCAAGGTGGTCCGCCCGACCTTCGCCAACGAGAAGAGCGGCGGCACCCACGTCAATGTCAGCGGCGCGGCGGTCGCGGCCCATGCGCCCAACAAGGCCAATGCCATCAAGCTGCTGGACTTCCTGGTGTCCGAGCCGGCGCAGGCGCTGTACGCGCAGGCCAACTACGAATACCCGGTGCGCAAGGGCGTCAAGCTCGACCCGGTCATCGCCAGCTTCGGCGAACTGAAGGTCGATCCCCTGCCCCTGACCGAGATCGCCAAGTACCGCAAGCAAGCCAGTGAACTGGTGGACAAGGTCGGTTTCGACAACTGACACGCGGCAGGACGGCGCCAGACGGCGCCGTCTCGCGGCATTCAGGCCTGCCCCTGCCCGCCCGGAAAATCCCGGGCCGGGCGGCGGCAGGCCTTGACGCTACTATAGGCGCCGCCCACGTGGCGTCTTCCTCGCTGCAATTTTCCCGAAGCATGCATACAGATTCCCTGCCCCGGCCGTTACGTTTGCGCTGGGCTGAACGCGGTACCGGCTGGCTGGCCGGCGCCACCCTGATCGGCCTGGCGGTGCTGGCACCGGTATTGACCCTGGTCTGGTGGGCGCTGGGCGGCGACCTGTCGCATTGGCAGCACCTGGCCACCTACGTCCTGCCGCAGGCACTGGCCAACACCGCCGCGCTGCTGGCCGGCGTCGGCGTGCTGGTGACCCTGCTGGGCACCGGCGCGGCCTGGCTGGTGACGGCATACGAATTCCCGACGCGGCGCGCGCTGACGTGGGCGCTGCTGCTGCCGCTGGCGGTGCCCACCTACATCATCGCCTTCGCCTATCTCGACCTGCTGCACCCGATCGGCCCGGTCCAGGGCGCCGTCCGCGCGCTGCTCGGCTACGACAGCCCGCGCCAGTTCCGCCTGCCCGACCTGCGCTCGATCTACGGCGCCATCTTCGTGCTGGGCTTCGTGCTGTATCCCTACGTATACCTGAGCACCCGCGTCATGTTCATGACGCAGGCCGCCAGCCTGCTGGAAGCGGCGCGCACGCTGGGCGCCGGCCGCTACGCCGTGTTCTTCCGGGTGGCGCTGCCGCTGGCGCGTCCGGCCATCGTGGTCGGCGTCAGCCTGGCGCTGCTGGAAACCCTGAACGATATCGGCGCCTCGGAATTCCTGGGCGTGCAGACGCTGACCGTGTCGGTCTACACCACCTGGGTCACGCGCTCGGACCTGGCCGGGGCGGCGCAGATCGCGCTGACCATGCTGGCCATCGTCATCGGCCTGATCCTGCTGGAACGCCATGGCCGCAAGCGCCAGCGCTACGCCAACACCCAGCGCATGCGGCCGATGCAGCCGCGCCCGCTGCGCGGCCCGGCCGCGCTGCTGGCGCTGGTGCTGGGCTGGATTCCCGTGCTGGTGGGCTTCGTCGCGCCGGCCCTGTACCTGGTGGTCGAAACCTACAAGCGCCTGCACCTGGTGGGCGGCGTCTCCAACCAACTGCTCAACGGGCTCGGCAATACGTTGATCGTGGCCTTCAGCGCCACGCTCGTCACCCTGCTCTGCGGCCTGGTGGTGGCGTGGGCCGGCCGCACGCTGCGTGAAAGCGCCGGCTTCAATCCCGGACGCGCCTGCGCGCGCGTCGCCAGTCTGGGCTATGCCGTGCCCGGCACCGTGCTGGCCATCGGCCTGCTGACGCCCTTCGTCTGGATCGACACCGCCGTGGCCACCGTGTTCGGCGGCAATGGCCTGTTCCTGATGGGCTCGATGGCGGCGCTGGTCTGCGCCTATGTCATCCGCTTCCTGGCCATCTCCACCGGCGCGTTGGAAGCCGGGCTGGCGCGTATCCCGCCCTCCCTGGAACAGGCCTCGCGACTGCTGGGCGAGAGCTCGGCCGGCACCTTGCGCCGCGTCCACCTGCCGTTGCTGCGCCCGGCGCTGGCGGCCAGCGCCCTGCTGGTGTTCGTCGATGCCATGAAGGAATTGCCGGCCACGCTGCTGCTGCGGCCCATGAATTTCGACACCCTCGCCACCTGGCTCTATGCCGAGGCGGCGCGAGGGACCTATGAAGAAGGCGCCGTGGCCGCGCTGGCCATCGTGCTGGCCGGCCTGCTGCCCGTCATTCTGCTGGCCCGCACCAATCTGAAAATGGGACATTGAACATCGTGCCCGATCTGCTCGAACTCGATCATCTCTCGCTGGCCTACGACACCCCCAAGGGCCTGCGGCCCGTGGTGCAGGACCTGACGCTGGGCCTGCCCGCCGGCCATATCGGCTGCCTGCTGGGCGAATCCGGCTGCGGCAAGACCACGGTGCTGCGCGCCATCGCCGGCTTCGAACCGGTGCGCGCCGGCCGCATCCTGCTCGATGGCATGGTCATCTCCTCGCCCACTGAACAGGTCGCCCCGGAAAAGCGCCGGGTAGGCATGATGTTCCAGGATTACGCGCTGTTTCCGCACCTGTCGGTGGCGCAGAACGTGGCCTTCGGCCTGCGCCGCCTGGAACGCGCCGAACGCGCCCGCCGGGTCGAGGAAATGCTGGCGCTGGTCGGCCTGGCGCATGTCGCCCAGAGCTATCCGCACGAGATCTCCGGCGGCCAGCAGCAACGCGTGGCGCTGGCGCGCGCCCTGGCGCCCTCGCCCGACCTGCTGCTGCTGGACGAGCCATTCTCGAACCTGGACGTGGACACCCGCGAGCGCCTGGCATTCGAGGTGCGCGAGATCCTCAAGGCCACCGGCCACACCGCCATTCTTGTCACGCACAACCAGGCCGAGGCCTTCGCCATCGCCGATCGCATCGGCGTCATGACGGCCGGGCGCGTCGCGCAATGGGACACGCCCTACAACCTGCATCATCACCCGGCCGACGACTTCGTGCGCGACTTCATCCGCCGCGAAGCGCTGGTCGAGCAGCGCGAACAGGTGTTCGCGCGCGGCCGTTGAGCCACCGGCCCGGGATCGGCGCGCCCGCGGCGCGGCCGGGGCCCGCAGTGACCACGCCGCTGGCACTGGCGTGCGCCGCTCAATCGGCCGACAGCTTCACCTTCTGCGACAGCGCCTTGAACGACTCATGCTGGCTGCGCGTCAGGCGCTCCACCTCGGCGGGCGTCGAACCATACGGCATGAAACCGGCCTGCTCCAGCTTGTCCTTGACCTCGGGCATCGCCAGCGCGGCCTGGAACGCCTCGCTCAGCGCGGCCGTGACTTCCGGCGACATCCCGGCCGGGCCATAGACCGCGAACCACGGGTCCACCACCGCCCCGCCATAGCCCAGCTCGGCCAGCGTCGGCACGTCCGGCAAGGCCGGCGCGCGCTTGCTGCCGGTGACCGCCAAAGCGTGGACCTTGCCCGACTTGATGTGCGGCAGCGAAGCCGGCAGGTTGTCGAACATGACCGGCAGATGCCCGCCAAGCAGGTCGTTCAGCGCCTGCGCGCTGCCTTTGTAGGGAATGTGCTGCATGCCGGCGCCCGTCACCTGCTCGAACATCACGCCCGCCAGGTGCATCGAGGTGCCGGTGCCGGGCGTGCCGAAGGCCGTGCCCGGATGCTGCTTGGCGTACGCCACCAGTTCCTTGACACTGCCCACCTTGAGCGCCGGCCCGGTTTCCAGTACCACCGAGGACGCGCCCAGCATGCTGATACCGGTGAAATCCTTGGTTGGATCGAACGGCATCGACGGGTAGACGAAGGGATTGAGCGCGTTGGTGGAAATCGCGCCGAAGCCGATGGTGTAGCCGTCCGGCGCGGCCTTGGCCACGGCGTCCATGCCGATGTTGCCGCCGGCGCCCGGGCGGTTCTCGACGATGACGGGCTGGCCCAGCTTCTCGGCGACCTTGGCGCCGGCGGTGCGCGCCACCAGGTCGGTGGTGCCTCCGGCGGTGTACGGCACGATGAATACGATGGGCTTGGCCGGATAGCCGGCGGCCTGCGCCACGGCGGCGCCTTGGACCAGCGCCAGCGCGGCCAGGCCGCGCAGCGCGTTCAGGGAAAAGCGTTGCATGATGTCTCCATCCCGATTGTTATCACGTTAGGGATGCGCATCATACTGCCGCGCCGGCCAGGACGGCGCGGCGCGTTCCAGCCCATGGACACCGGGGCGCGGGCCTGGCCCCGGCGCCGTGTCAGGCGCGCGGCTCGGGCAGCGGTATGAACTCGGTCTCGTCGCCCGGCACGGTCTGGCCGAAGCGGTTGCGCTGCCATTCTTCCTTGGCCTGCTCGATGCGGTCCTTGCTGCTGGAGACGAAGTTCCACCAGATGAAGCGCGGGCCTTCCAGCGGCTCGCCGCCGAGCACGGCGAAGCGCGCGTCGGTACAGGCGCGGATCTGCACCGGACGGCCCGGCGCGAACACGACCAGGCGGCCGCTCTCGAACACCTGTCCATCGACCTCGACCGAACCGATCGCCACGTAGGCGGCGCGCTCTTCGTGTTCGGCGGGCAGCACGGTGACGGCGCCGGCGCGCAACTGCATGTCGCCGTAGAACAGCGGCGAATGGGTCTTGACGGCCGAGGTCTTGCCGAACAGCGAGCCGGCCACGACCTGCGCGCGCACGCCCTCGCCTTCGACCACCGGCTGGGCGTCCAGGCCGTAGTGGGTGAAGCCAGGATCGGTTTCCTCGTGCGCCTTGGGCAGGCCGACCCAGATCTGCAAGCCAGCCAGGCGCTGTGCGGCCTGGCGGCTTTCGGGCGAAGACCGCTCGGAGTGGACGATGCCGCGGCCGGCGGTCATCCAGTTCACCTCGCCGGGCAGAATGGTCTGGGTGTTGCCGGCGCCGTCGCGGTGCACCATCGACCCTTCGTACAGGTAGGTCACGGTGGACAGGCCAATGTGCGGATGCGGGCGCACGTCGATGCCCGACCCGGCCGCGAATTCGGCCGGACCCATGTGGTCCAGGAATACAAACGGGCCGACGGTGCGGCGCTGCGCCGAAGGCAGCGCGCGGCGGACTTCGAAGCCGCCCAGGTCGCTGGTGCGCGGCACCACCACGGTTTCGATCTGGCTGTCGCCGGGTTGGGACAAGGTAGACATGGAATTGCTCCTGTAGGTTGGCCGTCTCGGGGCCATGTTAGGGCTTTGTGGAATCGCCTGCCGCGCCGCCGCCCGATGGCGGGCCGGCCACGCGTATCGAAAACCAGGCCGGACGGACCGTTGGTCCGCCCGGGCGCGGGCCGTCAGGCCAGATCGAATACCAGCACCTCGGCGTTGTCGCCGCCGGACAGCGCCACCCGCGTTTCATCGCTGATGGCGACCGCGTCGCCGGCCGACAGCGCCACGCCATTGACCTTCAGGCTGCCGCGCGCCACATGCACCCAGGCGCGGCGGCCCGGGGCCAACTCCAGCGCGGCCGCCTCGTCGCCGTCGAACAGGCCGGCGTAGAGCCGCACGTCCTGGTGGATCGTCATCGAGCCATCGACGCCGTCACCCGACACCAGGGCCTGCAGGCGGCCGCGCTTTTGCGCGTCGCTGAACGCCTTTTCTTCGTACTCCGGCGCGATGCCGGTGACATTCGGCTCGATCCAGATCTGCAGCATGTGCGTTTCCTGGTCGGCGCGCGGGTTGAACTCGGAGTGCATCACGCCGCGGCCCGCGCTCATCCGTTGCACGTTGCCGGGCTGGATGGTGGAGCCGCTGCCCATGCTGTCCTTGTGCGCGATAGCGCCATCCAGCACGTAGGTGATGATCTCCATGTCGCGGTGGCCGTGGGTGCCGAAGCCGCGGCCGGCGGCGATGCGGTCGTCGTTGATCACGCGCAGCGCGCCGAAGCCCATGTGGGCGGGATCGTAGTAGTTGGCGAACGAGAAGGTGTGGAACGAATCGAGCCAGCCGTGGTTGGCGTGACCGCGTTCGGCGCTGCGGCGAAGGGTAAGCATGGTGGACTCCTGTTTCAAATAAATGAATGGTCTCGCGGCGTCTGGCTTTCTTTGCGTTCTTGCTGAAAGCCTCGCTGCTCAACCGGCATGAGTGACATTGTGCGCGGACTCCGAGACCGGTTTGACGCTATGATTTGAAGAAACCATTCAAATTATTTGAACGATATTTTCCGGAGCGCCTCCATGCAGCCCATCACCCCCGAATTGCTCGTCCTGGTGGATGCGATCGCGCGCCACGGCAGCTTCGCCAAAGCGGCGCGCGAGCTGGACAAGGTACCCTCCGCCGTGACCTATGCGATCCGCAAGCTGGAGGACGGGCTGGATGTGCTGCTGTTCGACCGCTCTGGCCATCGGGCGCTGCTGACGCCGGCCGGCGAGGCCCTGCTCAAGGATGGGCGCCATGTGCTGCAGTCGCTGGACGATCTGGCGTGCCGCGTCAAGCGCATCGCAACGGGCTGGGAGGTGGAACTGCGCATCGCGGTCAGCGCGGTGCTGCCCTGGCGGCCGCTGTACGACCTGGTCGAAGAATTCCAGGCGCTGGGCAGCGCCACCACGCTGCGCTTTTCGACCGAGGTGTTGAGCGGCAACTGGGATGCGTTGACCTCGAACCGCGCCGACCTGGTGATCGGCGCGGGCGCGGCGGGCGAGCCGACCGGACCCTACCGTTCGCAGACGATGGGGCAGGCGCAGTTCGGCTTCTGCGTGGCGGCGCATCATCCGCTGGCATCGCTGCCCCAACCCTTGAGCCGCGCCGACATCACGCGCTATTGCGCGGTGGTGGTGGCCGATACATCGCGCAATCTGCCGCCCCAGTCGCGTGGCATCCTGGCGGAACAGCCCACCCTGGTGATGCCGACCATGCAGGCCAAGATCGAAGCGCAGATCCGCGGCCTGGGATGCGGGTATCTGCCGCTGACCCTGGCGGCGCCTTATCTGGCGCAGGGGGTGCTGGTGATATGCGAGACGGACGAAGGCATGTCGCTGACCGAGCACGTGGCGTACGCCTGGCGCGCGGAGGCGCCAGGAGAGGCCTTGAAGTGGTGGCTGCAGAAGTTGAAGTCGCCGCGCCTGTGCGAGGGGCTACTCGGCATGGCCTGAGCGCGCGCGGGCGGCGCTGCGCCGCCCGCGTGTTCCAGGCAAGCGCGCCCTACTCGTCTTCGATGCCCAGTTCGCGCAGTTTGCGCGTGATGGTATTGCGGCCGATCCCCAGGCGCGAGGCCGCCTCGACGCGCCGGCCACGGCTGGCATCGAGCGCGCTTTGCAGCAGGATCTTCTCGAACTGGCGCGTCAGCGTGGCCATGACGGCGGGTTCGCCGCGTTCCAGGCGGTACTGGGCATCGCGCAGCAGCGAGTCCTGCCAATTGCGCGGGGCGCCGTCGTCGGCCGCCAGCGCGCCGACGGGTGCCTGCTGCACCACGGTGCCGATGGCGGGCACCGCGCTGCCGGCCTGCGCACGCGCGGCAAAGGCGCTGGCCGCCGGCGCGTGCTCCATGGCGCGGATCTCGGGCGGCAGGTCGGCGGGTTCGACGGTCTGCCCGGGCGCCATGACGGTCAACCAGTGGCAGAAGTTCTCCAGCTGGCGCACGTTGCCGGGAAAGTCGAACTTGGTCAGCACGGCCAGCGCTTCCGGCGTCAGGCGCTTGACCGGGACACCGAGCGCGCGGGCGCTGGCGGTGAGAAAATGGTTGGCGAGCGCCGGAATGTCCTCGACCCGTTCGCGCAGCGGCGGCAGGCGCAGCCGGATGACGTTCAGGCGATGGAACAGGTCTTCGCGGAACAGGCCCTGCTCCACCCGCTGCTCCAGCGGTTGGTGGGTGGCGGCGACGATGCGCACGTCGACCCGCACCGGTTGCGCGCCGCCAACCCGGTAAAAGCTGCCTTCGGCCAGCACCCGCAACAGACGCGTCTGCAATTCGATCGGCATGTCGCCGATTTCGTCCAGGAACAGCGTGCCGCCGTGCGCTTCCTCGAAGCGGCCGCGGCGCAGCGTGTTGGCGCCGGTGAAAGCGCCGCGCTCATGGCCGAACAGTTCGGCTTCGAGCAGGTCGCGCGGGATGGCGGCGGCGTTCAGGGCCACGAACGGGCCGCTGGCGCGCACGCCATGGCCGTGCAACGCCCGCGCCACCAGTTCCTTGCCAGTGCCGGACTCGCCGGTGATCAGCACGGTGACCTTGGACTGCGCCAGCCGGCCGATGGCGCGGAACACTTCCTGCATGGCGGTGGACGACGATTGCGTCATCATCCAGCGCTCGTTGTTCTGGGCCTCGCCCTGCCCTTCGGGGGTTTCGGGCTGGGCCGATTCCTGCATGGCGCGCTGGATCAGCGCCACCGCCTCGTTGACGTCGAAGGGCTTGGCCAGGTAGTCGAAGGCGCCGCCCTGGAAGGCGGACACGGTGCTGTCGAGATCGGCGAAGGCGGTCATGACGATGACCGGCAGGCCGGGATGGCGCTCTTTCAACTGGCGCAACAGCTCCAGGCCATTGCCACCGGGCATGCGGATATCGGAAACCAGGGCGACGGGCGTGTCGTGCGACAGCGCTTCAAGCACGTCGGCCGCCTGGGAGAAACTACGGGTGGGGACACCGGCTCGGGCCAGGGCCTTTTCGAGGACCCAGCGGATGGCCTGGTCGTCGTCGACGATCCATACGGGTTTCATCAGTTTGCGGGCTCCATCGGTAGGACCAGGCGGAACTCGGTGCGCCCGGGTCGGGATTCAAATTCGATGATGCCTCCGTGCTGCTGCACGAAATCCTGGGCCAGGCTCAGGCCCAGGCCGGTCCCGCCAGCACGCGCGGTGACCAGGGGATGGAAAATGCGGTCGCGGATGTGCTCGGGCACGCCCGGACCGTTGTCGATGATGGACAACTCCAGCGCCAGCCGATGCTGGCGGTGCGCCAGCATGACCTGCCGGGCGACGCGGGTGCGCAGCGTCACCACCCCGGGCGCCAGGCCGGGCACTTGCGGCCGCGCCACCAGTTCCTGGGCGGCGTTGCGGGCCACGTTGAGCACCGCCTG
Organism: Achromobacter pulmonis; assembly: GCF_902859765.1. Lineage (GTDB taxonomy): Bacteria > Pseudomonadota > Gammaproteobacteria > Burkholderiales > Burkholderiaceae_B > Achromobacter > Achromobacter pulmonis. The sequence goes on along the minus strand of NZ_CADIJV010000004.1, from coordinate 19,841 downwards.
CATCAGGCGCGCGGCATCGCCTTTCAGGTCGGGCATGGAGGCGTCGTAGTCGCGCACCAGCGTGACGTCGTTGCGGAATTCGGCCTGGATCAGGGCGCAGACGCGCTCGCAGATCTCGTGGATGTTCACCGGCCGCGCGTTCAGCGGCACGCGCTGCGGGCCGCTCAGGCGGTCCACCAGCGCCTGCAGGCGATCGGCTTCGGAAATGATGACCTGGGTGTACTCCGCCAGCGCCGCGCTCGGCAGCTCGGCTTCCAGCAGTTGCGCGGCGCCGCGCAGGCCGCCCAGGGGATTCTTGACTTCGTGCGCGAGGTTGCGCAGCAACTCGCGGTGCGCCTCGATCTCATCGACCAGGCGGTGGTTGCGGTCGGCCAGCACGCGCTGTTCGATCTCGCGCGTCTCGATTAGGGCGGGCCAGCGTTGGCCGCTCAACCCCACCGTGGTCACCGCCACTTCCACCGATTCGGTGGCGCGGCGCAAAGACGCCAGTTGCCTGACGTCGGCATACCTGCCGGCCGCGGCGCGGTCGATGGACGATTGGATGTTTTCCGGATTATCGAACAGCGTGGCGGCGGAATGGCCGCACAGCTGCTTGCGGGAGCGGCCGAACAGATCCTCGGCGGCCGCGTTGGCGTATTCGATGTGCCCGCGTTCGTTGACCAGGAAAACGGACGTGGCAAGCAGATCGAGAGCTTCTACATTCATTTTCAACGTACCCGAATGACTACAAGGGGGAAATCGGCACACCGGCCCGGCGGCGCTCATCTGCGGCGCCCTGCCCGCCGGCACGGGGCCGGCGGGGCAAACTGTCGGTCGGCGACCTGGCGGTGCGCGCGGTGTCGGCCCTGGTTTCTGCCTACATCATCGCGCTCCCCCAGCCACGGCCTCTGACGATCAGAGGCTGTAGTACATGTCGAATTCGACCGGGTGCGTGGTCATGCGCAGACGGCTCACGTCGGCCATCTTCAGGTCGATGTAGGCGTTGAGCATGTCGTTGCTGAACACGCCGCCGCGGGTCAGGAACTCGCGGTCGTTGTCCAGCGATTCCAGCGCCTGCTCCAGCGAAGAGCACACGGTCGGGATCTTGGCGTCTTCTTCCGGCGGCAGGTCGTACAGATTCTTGTCGGCCGGATCGCCGGGGTGAATCTTGTTCTGCACGCCGTCCAGGCCGGCCATCATCAGGGCCGAGAACGCCAGGTACGGGTTGGCCAGCGGGTCCGGGAAGCGCGCTTCGACGCGGCGGCCCTTCGGGTTGCCCACGTACGGAATGCGGATCGAGGCCGAACGGTTGCGGGCCGAGTAGGCCAGCTTGACCGGGGCTTCGAAGTGCGGCACCAGACGCTTGTACGAGTTGGTACCCGGGTTGGTGATGGCGTTCAGGGCACGGGCGTGCTTGATGATGCCGCCGATGTAGTACAGCGCGAATTCCGACAGGCCGGCGTAGCCGTTGCCCGCGAACAGGTTCTGGCCGTCCTTCCAGATCGACTGGTGCACGTGCATGCCGGAGCCGTTGTCGCCGACGACGGGCTTGGGCATGAAGGTGGCCGTCTTGCCGTAGGCGTGGGCCACGTTGTGCACGATGTACTTGACGATCTGGGTCCAGTCGGCGCGTTGCACCAGGGTGCTGAACTTGGTGCCGATTTCCAGCTGGCCAGCGCCGGCCACTTCATGGTGGTGCACTTCGACCGGCACGCCCATCTGTTCCATCAGCAGGCACATTTCCGAACGCATGTCCTGGAACGAGTCGACCGGGGGAACCGGGAAGTAGCCGCCCTTGACCGCGGGACGATGGCCGGTGTTGCCGCCTTCGAATTCCAGGCCGGTGGACCAGGAGGCCTCTTCCGACTTGATCTTGACGAAGGTGCCGGACATGTCGGTGTTCCAGGTCACGCCGTCGAACACGAAAAATTCGGGTTCCGGACCGAAGTAGGCGGTGTCGCCCAGGCCGGAGGACTTCAGGTAGGCTTCGGCGCGCTTGGCCAGCGAGCGCGGGTCGCGGTCATAGCCCTTCAGGTCGGACGGTTCGACCACGTCGCACGACAGGATCAGGGTCGGCTCTTCGCGGAACGGGTCCAGGTTGGCGGTCGACAGGTCGGGGATGAGCAGCATGTCGGAGGCTTCGATGCCCTTCCAGCCCGGGATCGACGAACCGTCGAAGGCCTGTCCGCTTTCCAGCTTGTCTTCATCGATCGCGCTCGTGGGCACCGACACGTGGTGCTCGCGGCCAACCGTATCGGTAAAGCGGAAATCCACGAATTTGACTTCGTTGTCGGCGATCTGTTTCAGGACGTCTTTCGGGCTTGCCATGTCATCTCCATTAGATAAAAGGGTCGAGGGCTGTGCCGCTCGACTGGCATAAAAGAGGGAAGCAATAAGCGTGCCAGGTTTTACCCCCGGGATTGCCCGGGGGAGGCGACAAGGCGATGGGAAAATGTAGCACCATTCTGGTGCAAATAATGGGGCATGATTGCCCCATTGTGGTGCCTGATTGCTACAGGAACATTTCCTGCAGATCGTTCAGGAAGCGCCAGCCCAGCGGCGTGGCCCGCAGGCGGGTGGGATCGGCGTCCAGCAGGCCCTTGTCGGCGGCTGCCTCCAATTGGTGCGCGATCGCCGCGAGCGACAGGCCGGTGCGTTCATTGAACAGGGTGGCCGCCACGCCGTCCTTCAGGCGCAGCGCGTTCAACATGAACTCGAACGGCAGTTCGTCCGGGCCGACCTGGCGGCTTTCCGCCAGATGGCTGCCGTCGCGCGCGGCCGCCGCCCGCATCCAGGAGTCGGGACTGCGCAGCCGGGCCTCGCGCACGATCCGGTCATGGAACGACAGCTTGCCGTGGGCGCCCGGTCCCAGGCCCAGGTAGTCGCCGAATTCCCAGTAGTTCAGGTTGTGGCGGCAGCGCGCACCCGGCCTGGCGTAGGCCGAGACCTCGTAACGCGCCAGGCCGGCCGCCGCCAATTCGGCCTCGACCGCGTCCTGCATGGCGGCGCTGGTGTCGTCGTCCGGCAAGTCCTCGGGCGGAAACTTGGCGAACACGGTGTTGGGTTCCATCGTCAGGTGATAGAGCGACAGGTGTTCGGTGCCGAACCCGATGGCCTGGCGCAGGTCGCGCACGCAGGCTTGCAGGGTCTGCCCCGGCAACGCGAACATCATGTCCAGGTTGACGCGCGGCGCGGCGCGCTGGGCCATGTCGATGGCGGCGCGGGCCTGGGCCGCGTCGTGGATGCGGCCCAACTGCCGCAACTGCGCGTCGTCAAAGCTCTGGATGCCCAGCGAGAAGCGGGTCACGCCGCTGGCGGCGTAATCGCGGAACCGCCCGGCCTCGGCGGTGCCGGGGTTGGCTTCCATGGTGATTTCCGCGTCCGGCCACACGTTCAGACAGGCGCGCAGCATCGCCAACAGCTCATCCAGGCCCGCTGCCGACAGCAGGCTGGGGGTGCCGCCGCCGATGAAGACCGACACAACCTGGCGGCCCCAAATCGAGGGCAGTGCCTGTTCCAGGTCGCTGCGCAGCGCGTCCAGATAGGCGCGCTCGGGAATCCCGCCGTCGGGCGTAGCGTGCGAATTGAAGTCGCAGTAGGGACATTTGCGCACGCACCACGGCACGTGCACGTAGACCGACAGCGGCGGCAGGCTGGTCAGGCTGGCGCCGGCCGGCGTGACCAGGCGCGGACGCGCCGCGCCCATGTCGTTGCGGATGGGGATGGTGATGGACATTCGAGATATTCCGGCGGGCGGCGCGTATGCGCGCGGTGGTCAAGCCTGGTTCAGCTTGCTCAACAGTTCGCGCAGGGCGCGGGCGCGATGGCTGATGCGGTTCTTTTCCTCGGGTTCCAGCGCGGCCGCCGTCAGGCCCTGGTCAGGCAAGAAGAAGTGCGGGTCGTAGCCGAAGCCGTTGGCGCCTTCCGGCTGGTCGATGATCTCGCCCTGCCACAGGCCCTCGCCAATCAGCGGGCGCGGATCGTTTTCGGCGCGCACCAGCGCCAGCACCGCCACGTAACAGGCGCTGCGGTCGGTGGCCGCGGCCAGCTTCTCGACCAGCAGCGCGTTGTTGGCCGGGTCCGACTTCTCGCCGCCATGCATCTTGGCGTAGCGGGCCGAGTACACGCCCGGCGCGCCGTCCAGCGCGGCCACGCACAGGCCGGAATCATCGGCCAGCGCCGGCAGGCCGGTCAGGCGGCTGGCGTGGCGCGCCTTGGCCAGGGCGTTTTCGACAAAAGTGACGTGGGGTTCCTCGGCTTCGGGCACGCCAAGCTCACCCTGCGGCACCAACTCGATACCGAGCGGCGCGAACAAGGCGGAAAACTCGCGCAGCTTGCCGGGGTTGTTGGAGGCCAGCACGACGCGGCGCAGGGATTCGGGAATCTTGGGAGAGGTCATGGCCGAAATTGTATAGGGCGCGGCGCCGCGGCCAGGGAGCAACCCTGTCCGCGGCGCAACAACACCGACATATTTCATTGTCAATATGGCCGATCTTGTCACTGATCGTATCTGAATGTCCCGGCGATGAACCCACTTCACGCTCTGCCCCGGCCGGCCGCGGCCAGCGCGTCCCCTCTTTCCGCCAGCGCCGCCGCGCCCGTCCCGGTCAGCCTGGCCGGCATTCTGCGCGAACGGCTGCTAAGGCCCCGCTTTCAGCCGGTCATCGACCTGTCGCACAGCCGCATCTACGGCCATGAAAGCCTGATCCGCGGCCCGGTCGACACCCCCCTGCACTTTCCCGACGCCCTGTTCGCCGAGGCCCGCCGCCAGGGCGTGCATCCCCAATTGGAGCTGGCCAGCTTTCGCGCCGGCGCCCAGGGCTTCCACCAGCACGCCGCCGCCGGCAAGCTGTTCCTGAACCTGTCGGGCTCGGCGCTGATCCACTACTGGACCCTGTGGGGCGACGAAATGCCGCTGCGCCTGCTCAAGGATTGCACGCTGGCGCCCTCCAGCATCATTGTCGAGCTGACCGAACAGGACCCGCTGTCCGAACACATGGCGACGCTGGGCAGCGCCTTCGCCTGCCTGCGCGAATTCGGCATGCGCATCGCGCTGGACGACTACGGCGTGGGCAATTCGAACCTGCAGCTTTGGGCCGAGATGCAGCCCGACCTGGTCAAGATCGACCGCTATTTCTTCAACGGCATCGGCCACGACGACCGCAAGCAGAACATGGTGCGCGCCATTCTCAAGGTGGCGCAGTATCTGGGCACCGCCATCGTCGCCGAAGGCATCGAGACCGCCGAGGACCTGGCGGTGGTGCGCGACCTGGAGATCCGCTACGCCCAGGGCTGGCTGCTGGGCCGCCCCGACGAAGCCCTGCTGACCGAGCTGACCCCGCCGCTGCGCGATTCGCTGCGGGTGCGCACGCCCGCCCCGCTGTCGCAGCGCTCGGCGGGCGGCACCGCCGCCAGCCTGCGGGTCGAAGCGCCGGCCGCGCTGCTGAACCAGCACACCAACGACGACGTGCACCGCCTCTTCATCGAGCACAAGAATCTGCACGCGGTGGCGGTGGTCGACGGCGACAATCGGCCGGTGGGCATCATCAACCGCCGCGATTTCTCCGAACACTATGCGCAGCGCTACACCCGCGAGCTGTTCGGCCGCGATACCTGCTCCACGTTCATGAATGCCGAGCCGGTGCTGGTCGACCTGGACGTGTCGATCGACCAGTTGAGCCATGTGCTGATCTCGGAAGACCAGCGCTACCTGATGGACGGCCTGATCATCACCCGCGACGGCCGCTACGACGGTCTGGCCACCGGCGAGACGCTGGTGCGCTCGGTGACCGAAATGCGCATCGAAGCCGCGCGCTACGCCAATCCGCTGACCTCGCTGCCGGGCAACATCCCCATCAGCCGGCACATCGCCACGCTGCTGGAGGACGCCGCGGATTTCACCATCTGCTATGGCGACCTGAATAATTTCAAGCCGTTCAACGACGTCTATGGGTATTGGCGCGGCGACGACATGATCATGCTGACCGCCGAAGTCATCAAGCGCCATTGCGATCCGCTGCGCGATTTCGTCGGCCACGTCGGCGGCGACGACTTCGTGGTGCTGCTGCGCAGCGCCGATTGGCGCGAACGCATCCAGCGCATCATCGCCGAATTCAATGAGCGCGCCGTCGATCTGTACGACGATCAAGGCCGCCGCAACGGCGGCATCGAGGCCGAGGACCGCTACGGCGTGCCGCGCTTCTTCCCGTTCGTGACGCTGGGCGTCGGCGCGCTCACCGTCACGCCTTCGCTATGCGAGCGCATCCGCCCGGAGGACATCGCGTCGGCCGCCGCCCATGTCAAGCACAAGGTCAAGCATGGGAACCTGTCGCTGGTGGCCGAGCGCTACAGCGGCGCCGCCCTGCCGCAACTCGCTCCCTGACGCCAGCCCGGCGGCCGCCGGGACGATCTGGAACACCGATACCGCGCGCCGCAGGCCCTGGGCCTGCTGCTCCAGCGCGGCCGCGGCGGCGGCGGTCTGCTCGACCATGGCGGCGTTTTCCTGAGTGCTGCGCTCGATGTCGGCCACGGCGTCGTTGACCGACGCAATGCCCGCCGCCTGCTCGGCGGTGGCGCTGGAGATCTCCGCCACGATCTGGGTGACGCGATCGACCGAGGCCAGCATGTCGCGCATGGTGTCTCCGGCCAGACTCACCTGGCGCACGCCGGCCTCGACGCGCGCGGCCGAATCCTCGATCAGGCCCTTGATTTCCTTGGCCGCCTGGGCGCTGCGCTGCGCCAGCGAGCGCACTTCGCCCGCCACCACCGCGAAACCCTTGCCTTGCTCGCCCGCGCGCGCCGCCTCCACCGCCGCGTTCAGCGCCAGGATGTTGGTCTGGAACGCGATGCTGTCCACCACGCCGACAATCTCGCCGATGCGGCGCGCGCTGTCGGCGATGCCCTGCATGCTGGTCACCACTTCCTGCACCGCGACGCCGCCGCGCTGCGCCAGCTGGGTGGCGCTATGGGCCTGACGGCTGGCCAGGTCGGCGTTGCCAGCGGTGGTCTGCACCGTGTGCGCCAGTTGTGTCATGTTGGCCGCGGCCTCCTGCAGCGAGCCGGCCTGGCGCGCGGTGCGGTCCGACATGTCGGCGCCGCCGGCGGCGATCTCGCCCGAGCCGGCATGGATTTCCTCGACCCCGCGGCGCACCGACGCCACCGCCGCCGACAGGCCGGTCTGCATGCGGCGCATGGCCGAATACAGCACGCCGATCTCGTTATCGCCATGCGCCGCGATCTGTCCGGTCAGGTCGCCGTCGGCGATGCGGTCGAAGTGCGCGCCGGCCTCGTTCAATGGCCGCAGGATACGGCGGCGGAACGCCAGCCGGATCAACACCGCCAGCGCCAGCACGAATGCCAGCACCGCCGCCGCCACCATCGTCACCCGTTGCATGGTCTGGCTGGCGCCAGCTACCGCCGCCTGACCCTGCTGGCGCGCGTAGGCCTGATAAGCGTCGGCCTGCTTGACGTAGGCCGAGCCCGACACCGGCAGCACGTTGTCGACCAGCCGGTTGACCTCGATGCCGTTCCAGCCCTTGATGGCCTTGAACATGGGCGCCAGCGTCTGGTCGGCAAAGGCGGCGTAGGCTGCCAGCGCCTGATCGAACAGCGGCGCGCCCTGGGCGCTGGTATCGGGATTGGCGCGCAGCCGCGCCAGGCTGGCGGCAGCCTGCTTGAGCAGCGCATCGGCGTGTGCCAGCGACTGGTCACGGCCTTGCTCCAGCCCGCTTTCCATGGCGGTCTTGGCATCGGTCAGCGCGGCGCGCGCCTGGAACAGGCGACTGGTCATGTCCGACAGGTCGCTGGCGCGCTCGATGCTGCCCCGGCCCAGCGCCTCGATGTCGGCGCGGTTCTCCCGCAGCACGAAGACGCCGGCCGCCGCGGCCAGCGCGAACAGCACCACGAACAGCGCCAGAATGGCGGAAACCGCCGTCGTCACTCTGATATTTTTCCGCATATCCATCCATCTGTTGCATCGCCACCGGGGCGTATGCGGCCGATTATGGGGATGCAGTTTGGCAATTTCTTGACACAACCCCGGCCGGTCCATGACGAACGGCCGTCACATGAATGCGCTTTTGCGAACAGGAACCCCGTATTAATGAATTGTGAATTGGCAGGCGCGGCCCCTTGCGGCACATTCGATCCTGTCCCGAATTCCACTTTCCCATCGACACCGCAGCCCATCCCATGTCTCAAGCCTCCCACGCCTACCAGGACATCCGCGAAGCCGTCCGCGACCTGTGCGCCCAGTTCCCCGCCGAATACTTCCGCAAGGTCGATGAAGAACGCGGCTACCCCGACGCCTTCGTGCGCGCCCTGACCGAGGCCGGCTGGCTGGCGGCGCTGATCCCGCAGGAATACGGCGGCTCGGGCCTGGGCCTGACCGAAGCCTCGGTCATCATGGAGGAAATCAACCGCAGCGGGGGCAATTCCGGCGCCTGCCACGGCCAGATGTACAACATGGGCACCCTGCTGCGGCATGGTTCCGAGGCGCAGAAGCGCGACTACCTGCCACGTATCGCCGCCGGCGAGCTGCGCCTGCAGTCCATGGGCGTGACCGAGCCCACCACCGGCACCGACACCACCAAGATCAAGACCACCGCCGTGCGCCGCGGCGACCGCTACGTCATCAACGGCCAGAAAGTCTGGATCTCGCGGGTGCAGCATTCCGACCTGATGATCCTGCTGGCGCGCACCACGCCGCTGGACCAGGTCACGCGCAAGTCCGAGGGCATGTCGATCTTCCTGGTCGACCTGCACGAAGCGGTCAAGCACGGCATGTCGATCCGGCCGATCCCCAACATGGTCAACCACGAGACCAACGAGTTGTTCTTCGACAACCTCGAAATCCCCGCCGACAACCTGATCGGCGAGGAAGGCAAGGGCTTCAAGTACATCCTGGACGGCCTGAACGCCGAACGCACCCTGATCGCCGCCGAGTGCATCGGCGACGGCTACTGGTTCGTCGACAAGGTCACCGCCTACGCCAAGGAACGCATGGTGTTCGGCCGCCCCATCGGCCAGAATCAGGGCGTGCAGTTCCCCATCGCCCGCGCCCACATCAACGTCGAGGCCGCCAGCCTGATGCGCTACGAGGCCTGCCGCCTGTTCGACGCCCACGAACCGTGCGGCGCGCAGGCCAACATGGCCAAGCTGCTGGCCGCCGACGCCTCCTGGGAAGCAGCCAACGCCTGCCTGCAGTTCCACGGCGGCTTCGGCTTCGCCACCGAATACGACGTCGAGCGCAAGTTCCGCGAAACCCGCCTCTACCAGGTCGCGCCGATCTCCACCAACCTGATCCTGTCCTACGTCGCCGAACACATCCTGGGCCTGCCGCGCTCCTTCTGACCATGACCTCCGACATCTCCCCCCCGAGCGCCACCCTTGCCGCCTTCGCCGCCAACCTGCGCTTCGAGGACATCCCCGCGCCGGTGCTGCGCCGCGCCGAAGACCTGCTGCTGGACTGTCTGGCCTCGATCCTGGCGGGCGCCGCGTCGCGCCCGGTGCTGGCCATCGACCGCTATGCCGCCCTCATGGGGCCGGCCGACGGCCCCAGCGAAATCCTGATCAACCGGCGCCGCACCTCGCCCGTGTTCGCCGCCATGGTCAACGCCGCCGCCGCCCACGTGGTCGAGCAGGACGACGTGCACAACGGCTCGGTGTTCCACCCGGCCGCCGTGGTGTTCCCGCCGGTGCTGGCGGTGGCCCAGGCGCTGGGCCGCTGCGGCCGCGACGCGCTGGTGGCGGCCGTGGCCGGTTACGAGGTCGGCATCCGCGTCGGCGAATTTCTCGGCCGCTCGCACTACAAGATCTTCCACACCACCGGCACGGCCGGCACCCTGGCCGCCGCCGCCGCCACCGGCCGCCTGCTGGGCCTGTCGCCGGCCGCCATGCTGGACGCCTTCGGCTCGGCTGGCACCCAGGCCGCCGGCCTGTGGGAATTCCTGCGCGACGCCGCCGACTCCAAGCAACTGCACACCGCCCGCGCCGCCGCCAACGGCATCGCCGCGGCCTACCTGGCGCGGGAAGGCTTCACCGGCGCGCGCCACATCCTTGAAGGCCCGCAGGGCATGGCCGCCGGCATGTCGAGCGATGCCGATCCGGCGCGCCTGACCGATCGCCTGGGCACGCGCTGGGCCTTGGCCGAAACCTCGTTCAAGTTCCATGCCTCCTGCCGCCACACCCATCCGGCGGCCGATGCGCTGCAGCAGGTGCTGCGCGAACACGACCTGGCCGAAGGCGATATCGCGCGCGTGGTGGCGCATGTGCACCAGGGCGCCATCGACGTGCTGGGGCCAGTGGTCGATCCGCGCACGGTGCACCAGTCCAAGTTCTCGATGGGCACGGTGCTGGGCCTGATCGCGCGCCAGGGCCGCGCCGGCCTGCCGGAATTCGATGCCGCGCTGGACGATCCGGCGGTGGCCGATTTCCGCGGCCGGGTCACGATGGAACTGGATCCGGAGGTCGACGCCGCCTATCCGCAGCGCTGGATCGGCAAGGTCACGGTGCACACTCGCGACGGCCGCGTGCTGCACGGTCGCGTCGACGAACCCAAGGGCGATCCGGGCAATACGCTGTCGCGCGACGAGATCGAGGCCAAGACGCTGAGCCTGGGCCGCTATGCCGACGCCGCCACCGACGCCGAGCTGCGCGGCCTGATCGGCGCGATCTGGAACCTGGAGCGGGCCGACAAGCTGGGCGCCCTGCTGCCCTGAAACGCCGCCCTCGCGCCATCGGCGCGGGCCGACAAACCAAAACGGGATCACGCCGCCCACGGCCGTGATCCCGTTCTGTTTGGCGCGCAGAGCGCGCCATGTCCGCCTCGTGCCGCGATGTGCTATCGGGCCGAAGCGCGCCTGCCGCTTACGCCAGCGCCGCGCGCTGCGCCTGCACCAGGCCGGCGATGCCGCTTTCGGCCAGGCCCAGCATGGCATCCAGTTCTGCGCGCGTGAAGGTGGCGCCCTCGCCCGTGCCCTGCACTTCCACAAAAGCGCCGCCGCCCGTCATGATGACGTTGACGTCAGCATCGCAGGCCGAGTCTTCCTCGTAGTCCAGATCCAGCACCGGACGGCCCTGCACCAGCCCGACCGACACCGCCGCAACCGCGTCGCGGATCGGGTTGACCGCCAGGTCGCCACGCCGCATCAGCAGCGCGACCGCGTCGGAGGCCGCCACCCAGGCGCCGGTGATGCTGGCGCAGCGCGTGCCGCCATCGGCCTGCAGCACGTCGCAATCCAGGTGCAGCGTACGCTCGCCCAGCGCGCGCATGTCGAATACGGCGCGCAGGCTGCGGCCGATCAGGCGCTGGATTTCCTGGGTGCGGCCGCTCTGCTTGCCGCGCGCGGCCTCGCGGTCGCCGCGTGTATGGGTGGCGCGCGGCAGCATGCCGTATTCGGCCGTCACCCAGCCCTCGCCCTTGCCCTTGAGGAACGGCGGCACTTTTTCCAGCACGCTGGCGGTGCACAGCACATGGGTATTGCCGGCCTTCACCAGCACCGACCCTTCGGCGTAGCGCGTGAAACCGCGCTCCAGGCTGAACGGCCGCAGTTCGTCGACGGCGCGGCCCGAAGGTCGGGCGATGGCGTTGGCAGAGGTCATTGCAAGACTCCAATCAGATTCGGATGGCGGCATTGTACGGGCTGCGGTCGCGGCCCCGCCCGGGTTTGGAGTATCCTGCCGCGATAGACGGGCCGCATATACCCGCCCTCGCCCGCTTCGGCGGACCGGCGGAACCGGCGCGGCCCGATCCAAGACAAGCAACAGGATACCGACACCATGATTCGCAGCATGACCGCCTTCGGCAACGCCCGGGCTGACCTGGAGCAAGGCACGCTGGCGCTGGAACTGCGCAGCGTCAACAGCCGCTTCCTCGACCTCTATTTCCGCCTGCCCGACGAGCTGCGTCATGTGGAAACGCCGCTGCGCGAACTGCTGACGGCGCAATTGGCGCGCGGCAAGGTCGAGATCCGCGTGTCCTACACCCGCAACACCAGCACCGACCTGTCGAAACTGGAGCCGGCCTGGCTCGAAAGCCTGGCCGAACAGTTGCAGGCCGCGCGCCGCATCCTGCCCGACATCGCCGCGCCGCGCCTGGTCGAACTGTTCAACTGGCCCGGCCAGCGCGCCAATGACGCGCTCGACCCGCAAGTGTGGGGCGCGGCTTGCATGCAGGCCGCGCAGGAAGCGCTCAAGCAACTGCAGGATGGCCGCGCGCGCGAGGGCGAACGCCTGGCCGGCATGATGCGCGAATGCGCCGACGGCGTGGCGACCATCGTCGACCAGGTACAGCACCATCTGCCGCAACTGCTCGCCGACCACCGCGACAAGCTCGCCGCCAAGCTGCGCGAAAGCGTCGAAACCGCTTTTCCGGGCGGCTTCACGCATATTTCGGGCGCCGAGCTGTCCGAGCGCCTGTCGCAGGAAGCCAACTTGTTCGCGCTGCGCATCGATGTCGCCGAGGAACTGTCGCGCCTGCGCTCGCACCTGGAAGAACTGCGCCACCTGCTGACCGACGGCGGCGGCAAGCCCGCGGGCAAGAAGAACGCCGGCAGCGCCGGCAAGCGCCTGGACTTCCTGTTCCAGGAAATGAACCGCGAGGCCAATACGCTCGGTTCCAAGGCCGGCAGCATGGACGTCACCCGCGCCGCCATGGACCTGAAGCTGCTGATCGAGCAGATGCGCGAACAGGCGCAGAACATCGAGTGACCCGGAAACAACAAGGCCGCCGCGTTGCCGCGGCGGCCTGGGCCGGATGCAGGGGCCGCGGACATCCGCGGCCTTTTTTCATCGCCCGCCCGTGCCGGGCGCGGGGGCCGTCTGCGGCCCGACCGTGGCCGGTTCGCCGCGCAGGGCCGAATCCAGATAGGCGCTGCGCGCCCGGGCGTCGGGGAACGTCATGTCCTTGTAGCTGACGAAGCGCGAACCCTTGGTCAGGCGGTAACCCAGCCAGATCAGCAGGAACAGCGGGATGCCGATATAGGTGGCGGCCACGCCGCCCCAGTCGATGCGGTGTTCCAGGAAGGCCTGGTAGTTCTGGCCCAGCGTAATGACCAGGCACAGCACGAAGGCGAAGATCGGGCCGAACGGGAAGAACGGCGACACATACGGCAGGTCGGCCAGGTTGCGGCCCTGTTTGACGTAGCCGCGGCGGAAGCGGTAATGGCTGATCGCGATGCCCAGCCAGGCGATGAAGCCGGTCATGCCCGAGGTGTTCAGCAGCCAGATGTAGACCGCCTTGGGGCTGAAGATGAACGAAAAGAAACAGAGCGCCGCCACCACGGTGGTGGCCAGCAGCGCCCACAGCGGCACGCCGTTGCGCGCCACCCGGCCGAAGATGCGCGGCGCCTTGCCGTCGCGCGCCAGGCTGTAGAGCATGCGCGTGGCCGCGTACATGCCGGAATTGCCGGCCGACAGCACCGAGGTCAGCACCACCGCGTTCATGATCGACGCCGCCGCCAGCAGCCCGGCGCGCTCGAAGATCAGCGCGAACGGGCTGACGCTGACGTCGGTGACGTCGTTGCGCAGCAGGTGCGGGTCGGTGTAGGGAATCAACAGGCCGATCACCAGGATCGCCATCACGTAGAACAGCAGGATGCGCCAGAACACCTGGCGCACGGCGCGCGGCAGGTTGCGCGCGGGGTCTTTGGATTCGCCAGCGGCGATGCCGATGAGTTCGGTACCTTGGAAGGAAAATCCCACCACCATGGCCACGCCGATCAGCGCCGCGAAACCACCGGCAAACGGGGCATCGCCCACCGTCCAGTTGGCCACGCCGCCGCCCTCGCCGCCGCGGATGATCCCCAGCAGCATCATCACCCCCATGGCGACGAACGCCAGCACCGCGATCACCTTGATCAGGGCGAACCAGAATTCGGCTTCGCCAAAGCCGCGCGCCGACAGGGCGTTCAGGCCGAAGGTGATGGCCAGGAACAAGGCGCTCCAGTAGACCCCCGGCACATCCGGAAACCAGTACGCCATCACCAACTGCGCCGCCACCAGGTCCACCGCCACCGTGACGGCCCAGTTGTACCAGTAGTTCCAGCCCAGCGCGAAACCGAAGCCGTCTTCGACGTAGCGCGCGCCGTAGGTCGAGAACGACCCGGACACCGGCATGGCCGCGGCCAACTCGCCCAGGCTGGTCATCAGGAAATAGACCATCACGCCGATCAGCACGTAGCCCAGCAGCGCGCCGCCGGGGCCGGCCTGGGCGATGGTGGCGCCGGAGGCCACGAACAGGCCGGTCCCGATGGAGCCGCCCACCGCGATCATCGTCAGGTGGCGCGCCGACAGCGCGCGGCGCAATTCGGACGATTCTGACGCCCCTTGCTTGCCGCCGTCGCGGTGCTGGTCGTGTTCCGGTAATGCCAAAGTCGAGTTCCTTCAGAGCGAAAAGGCCCCCGCGGATTGTGTCCCCGGGCGCCGTGGGATTTCCACGCAACGCGCGAGCATAGCGCAACTGCCCCCGGCCGTGGAAACGGCCAGGGGCAGTCGGGGGTCCGTCCCCCTCGGGGGATATCGGCTACGGCGCTATTGAAACGCCGTTTCCATGAACGTGCGCAGCTTGCGCGAATGCAGCCGCTCGGGCGGCATGCCGCGCAGGCGCTCGAGCGCCCGGATGCCGATTTCCAGGTGCTGATTGACCTGGCGCCGGTAAAAGGCGCTGGCCATGCCAGGCAGCTTCAGCTCGCCGTGCAGCGGCTTGTCCGACACGCACAGCAGCGTGCCGTATGGCACGCGGAAGCGAAAGCCATTGGCGGCGATGGTGGCCGACTCCATGTCCAGGGCGATGGCGCGCGACTGCGCGAACCGCTCGACCAGTTCGACGTGATCGCGCAGCTCCCAATTGCGGTTGTCGATGGTGGCCACGGTGCCGGTGCGCATGATGCGTTTCAGATCCCAGCCGGACAGCCCCGCGACCTCTTCCACCGCCTGCTCAAGGGCCACCTGCACCTCGGCCAGGGCCGGCACCGGCACCCAGGTGGGCAGGTCGTCGTCGAGTACGTGGTCCTCGCGCACGTAGCCGTGGGCCAGCACATAGTCGCCCAGCCGCTGCGAATCGCGCAGTCCGGCACAGTGGCCCAGCATCAGCCAGGCGTGCGGGCGCAGCACCGCGATGTGATCGGTGATGGTCTTGGCGTTGGACGGCCCCACGCCGATATTGACCAGCGTGATGCCGGAATGGTCCCCGCGCACCAGGTGGTAGGCCGGCATCTGCGGCAGGCGCTGCGCCTGGCCGTCATCGGCCGGCCCGGATTCGCCGCGCCGCGTGATGCGGTTGCCCGGTTCCACCAGCATCTCGTAGTCTTCGTTGCCGCTGGCCATCAGCGCCCGGGCGCGGGCACAGAACTCGTCGACGTAGAACTGGTAATTGGTGAACAGCACGAAATTCTGGAAATGCGCCGGCGCCGTCGCGGTGTAGTGCTGCAGGCGGTGCAGCGAATAATCCACCCGCTGCGCCGTAAAGGGCGCCAGCGGCTTGGGTTCGCCGTCCTTGCCGCGCCAGGAACCATTGACAATGGCGTCGTCCGTCACCGCCAGATCGGGCACGTCGAACAGGTCGCGCAGCGGGCGCTTGAGCGCCTCCAGGTGCTCGCCTTCGACATAGGCGCCCTCGGGGAAGGCGAAGTGCAACGGAATCGGGGAATCGGATTCGCCGACCTCCACCGCCACGCGGTGGTTCTGCAGCAATTGGCCGACCTGCTCGATCAGGTAGTCGCGGAACAGGGCCGGCTGGGTGACGGTGGTCTGGTAGATGCCGGGCTCGGCCACGTGGCCGTACGACAGGCGCGTGTCGATGGGGTCGTAGGTCTCGACCAGGATGCGGATGGCGGGGTAGTAGGCGCGGGCCCGTTCGCGGCCGCTGGTGGCCCCCTTCAGGACATCGCGGAATGCCGCGCGCAGGAAAGCGGTATTGCGCGCATAGATTTCGGCCAACCGGTCCACCGCCGCCACCGCGTCGTGGTAGGGCTCGAAAGGCATCGCCTCGGGCCGGTTCATCGAGGACAAAGGGTGTACTGCGTTCATCATTGAGCTTGACTCCGCTTTCTTATGGTCTTCTTTCAGCGGCTGCTCTCGGCGATCTAGCCGGGAGGGCCGATGCCGACGATTATGCCCGACCCCGGGGCGCCATGAAGTGTCATATTCGGCCGCGTTGCGCGGCGTGGCACGGCCGACGTGGATCGCCACAACATTAGAAACAATATATCATTCCGTTTTTTTGCGATTCCGACCTCGTCCATGCCGCCGGCCCCTCGTCCCCGCTCCGATGCGCGCCTTGCCCGATGGGCAATGCTGGGCTGGCTGTGCGCCTGCCTGCTGCTGTCACCGCTGGGCGGCGTGCGGCATGCGCTGTCGCACCTGCCCGGCGCTCCCGCCTCCAGCCAGGACGATGCCCACACGCCGGACAAGCTGGGGCACTGCGACCTGTGCCATATCTGGGACCTGCTGGACGCCACGCTGCCGGTGTCCTTTGTCCCCATCACCGGCAGCGCGCCGCGCATCGCGCCGCCTGCGCCGGCCCCGCGCGGCGCCACCATCGCCGTCCTGCCCTGGTTCCAATCGCGCGCCCCGCCCGTCGCGGCCTGAAATCCGCCACCCGATTTCAACCGCCGCCGCCCGCCGGCCGCAACCAGGATTGCCACCATGTCTTTTGCTTCTTCCCACGCGGGGACGCGTTCGTCCGTTCGCGCCTTTTCCCTGAGCCCGCTCGCCCTCGCCTGCCTGCTCGCCTTGCCGCAAGCCGCCCGCGCCCAGGCCGACGCCCCCACGCTGTCGCCCGTCATCATCACCGCCAATCCCCTGGGCAGCGAAGCGCTGACCTCGCCATCGACCGTGGTGCAGGGCACCGCCCTGGACCTGCGGCGCGCCTCGAACCTGGGCGAAACGCTCAACGGCCTGCCAGGCGTGTCCACCACCACCTACGGCCCGATGGTGGGCCGCCCCATCATCCGCGGCATGGACGGCGACCGCATCCGCTTGCTGAACAACGGCGTCGGCTCGCTCGATGCCTCGTCGCTGTCGTTCGACCACGCGGTGCCGCAGGACCCGCTGTCGACCAACCTGGTCGAGATCCTGCGCGGTCCGGCGGCCCTGCTGTATGGGGGCAGTGCCATCGGCGGCGTGGTCAACACCATCGACAACCGCATCCCCACCGAACCCATCGACGGCATCCACGGCGACGTGGCCGGCAGCTATGGCGGCGCCAACAACGACCGCAACGGCGCGATCCAGCTCGAAGGCGGCGACGGCACCTTCGCCATCCACGCCGACGCCTTCAGCCGCAAGACCGGCGACCTGCGTATCCCCGGCTACGCCCGCACCGCGCAACAACGCGCGGCCGACGGCCCCGACCAGGACCAGCCGCGCGGCAAACTGCCCAACAGCGATGGCCAGGCCAGCGGCGGCGCGCTCGGCATGTCCTGGACCGGCGACCGCGGCTATGCCGGACTGTCCTACAGCGGCTATGACTCGAACTATGGCTCGGTGGCCGAGCCGGACGTGCGCATCAAGATGCGCCAGGAGCGTTTCGGCTTCGCCAGCGAGCTGCGCGACCTGGACGGCCTGTTCACCAGCGTCAAACTGAACTTCGCCTATACCGATTACCAGCACAAGGAAATCGAGGACGGCGAGACCGGCACGATCTTCAAGAACCGCGGCTACGAGGCCCGTATCGAGGCGCGCCACGCCGACATCGGTCCGCTGCGCGGCGTGGTCGGCCTGCAACTGGGCCAGACGCGCTTCTCGGCCTTGGGCGAGGAAGCCCTGGTGCCCACCACCGACACCGACTCGGCCGCCTTGTTCGCGCTGGAGGAATGGAAGATCGACGACCGCCTGACGCTGAGCGCCGGCGCGCGCGCCGAGCACACCCGCCTGACCCCGGGCGGCGGCGGCAATGAACGCTTCGACGGCGCCAACCGCCGCGCCTTCACCGCCGGCAGCTTCTCGCTGGGCGGCATCTACAAACTGGACAGCGCCTGGTCGGTGGCCGCCAACACCGCCTACACCGAGCGTGCGCCGACCTTCTACGAGCTGTATGCCAACGGCCCGCACGCCGCCACCGGCCAATACCTGGTGGGCGACCAGAACCTGGCCAAGGAACGCGCCTGGTCCGGCGACCTGTCGCTGCGCTACAAGAAGGACACCGACAGCGCCAGCGTCGGCGTGTTCTACAGCCGCTTCTCCAACTACCTGGCCGAGATGAACACCGGCCGCTTCCGCGACGATGACGGCGGCCTGGTGGCGGCGGGCGATGACGACGCCCTGCCCGAGGCCCGCTACCAGGGCGTGTCTGCAAGCCTGTATGGGGTGGAGGCCGAAAGCCGCACCCGCGTGCTGCAACGGGGCGGCCACAAACTCGACCTGGGCCTGTCGGGCGATTACACGGTGGCCCGCAACAATGACACCGGCCGCTCGCTGCCACGCATTCCGCCGCTGCGCCTGCGCGTCGCGCTGGACTACGGTTTCGGCCCGTACAGCGCCGGCCTCAGCGTGTCCAAGGCCTTCGCCCAGCACAGCCGCCCGGACAACGATACCGCCACCCCTGGCTACTACAGCCTGGACGCCAACGCCGGCTACCGCTTCAAGGTTGCCGCCGTGCAATGGCAGGCCTATGTGCGCGGCATCAACCTGACCAACCAGGAGATCCGCTACGCCACCTCGGTGCTGCGCGATGTCGCCCCTGAAGGCGGCCGCGCCGTCATGGTGGGGTTGCGCGGCAGCTTCTGAGCCTGAACCCCATCGCCCCTCGCCCGGCCGGGCGAGAGGCGATGGGCGCAGCGTTTGAATGCTGCAATGCGCTACAAATGTAATGAAACTTTATTCCATTACAATGCGGTGGCAGTTCGTGAAGCTCAAGCCTCCCCTGCCCCTTTCCGCCGGCTTGTTCCCTGAAACAAAGCCATGCCGCCCACTCCGATTCCTGAAGTGACGTAATGACGCCGCCCACGCGAAAAGCCCGCTTTGCCTTTCTCCGCCTTCCCGCTTTGTTGTCAGCGCCCCTGCTGGCCCTGACGTTCTCCTGGTTACCCGGCGCCGCCCAGGCGTCCCTCCCCACCGAACAGGCCCGCGCCTCCCTGTCCGGCCTGCGCCTGGCGCAGGAACCCACCGTGCCCACCCTGCGCGAACGCGTGGTGCAAGCCGGCCTGGCCGCCATCGGCACCCCTTATAGCTGGGGCGGCGAAGACGCCGCCGAAGGCTTCGACTGCAGCGGCCTGGTGCTGTACGTCTACCGTGAGATCGCCGGCCTCGAACTGCCGCGCACCGCGCGTCAGCAACGCGCGCGCGGCGACACGGTGCGCAACAAGAAACAGCTCAAGCCCGGCGATCTGGTGTTCTTCGCCACCCGCGGCCGCGGCATCACCTCGCATGTCGGCATCTATATCGGGCAGGACAAGTTCGTGCATGCGCCGCGCCGTGGCGCCAAGGTGCGCGTGGACGAAATGAAGAATCCGTACTGGTCCAAGCGCTATCTCGGTGCGCGCAGCTACATCGATACGGCCAAGGGCCAGATGCTGGCGCAGAAGTAGATAAGCCGCCACGCCGCGTGCTGTGCGCTCGCGGCGCCGTGTAGGGGATGTCTTGCCGTGAGGGCGCCGGCGCCTTCGCCCTCCAGCACGCCTCGATCCAGCATGATCAATCGGGTCGGTGCTCTTGCCGCTAAGCGCCATTGCTCACGGCGCTTCTTGCTGCGGGGGTGAAAAATGCCGCGGCGGCGGGCGATCCCCCAGCGATTCAGGCGGCCACACTGCCGACGCCCATGCCGGCCACGATCCGCCGTTTGGCGCAGGGGGGGGGGGGGGGGGGGGGGCGCCGCTTTTCTCTTTTTTGTGCGGGGGGGAAAAAATGTGTTTTTTTCTTCTCTC